>CAWHZO010000018.1:0-214155 GCA_963833915.1 uncultured Actinomycetota bacterium | reverse complement strand
ACGCCTGACCGTTACCGACATTCGCTGGCGCGCCGAATCGAAGCTGTACTCGTCGACCAGCGAGTGCGCCGCGCGAAGGGCACCCACGTCGACACCACGGGCTTGCGCCGCCTCGACCAACGCCCGATCGAGCGGGTCACCGGCCGAGCCAAGCCCATCGACCGCGACATCGTTGCAGACGACCCCGACTGTGAGAAGTCGGGTTGTCTGAGTGGCGGGCCAGAACTTCGTCGCCCGCATCCTGTTCTCCGTTAGTGTCCCGGTCTTATCGGTGGCGATCACCGACACGGCGCCCAACATCTCCACGGCCCGTTGGCGCGCGTCGACGGCTCCCTGTCTGGAGAGCCAATGGCCGCCGAACGCGAGGATCAGGGTGATGATCACCGGCAGCTCCTCTGGCACGCTGGCGAAGAGCAGCGCGAAACCGGTCACGACCATCTCCACGAGCGGCTGACCGGTCAGCCACCCGATCAACGGGATCCCGACGCTAAACCCGGCAGCGACCCAGATCATCCATCGCGCCAGCTGGTTAAGCGCCTCCTGAAGCGGAGTAGGCCCCTCTTCTGCCTGCTCAGCTAGCTCGGCGATGCGGCCCAACTCCATGCGTGTACCGGTTGCGGTCACCACCGCCGTGCCACGACCACGAAGCACTGTCGTGCCGGCGAACACCATGTTGAGCCGCTCTGCCAGCGGAACCGCGGCAGGCAGGACCACGTCTGCCCTCTTATCGACGCCGATCGACTCCCCGGTCAGCGCGGACTCATCAAGCAAGAGGCTGTGCCCCTCCATCAGCCGCGCATCCGCGGGCACGCGGCGGCCGGCCTCCAGCAGCATCACATCGCCAGGGACCACCTCGGAAGCGGCCACCTGCACCGGCCGTCCGTCGCGTCGCACGAGCACCTGCGGCTCGGCAACCGCATGCAGGGCAGCGATCACGACATCGGCCCGGCGCTCGTTAAGGACCTCGATCACTGCAATCGCAAGCACGATGGCCCACACAAACCCCGCCTCGAGCAGCCGACCGAAGAGCACATACAGCACCCCCACGCCGAGCAGCAGAAGAAGCATCGCTCGGACACTTCCTCTACAAAGTCTCGCCAAAAGGGCTCCCGTCGCTCCTCCCGGAGGCGGTTGGGCCCGTACTCGGTCAAGCGCTTACTCGCTTCGGAGGCACTGAGACCCAGGTCAACCTGCACACCAGCTCGATCCTCGACGGCCGATAGCGGCAGGCTGTGCCACGACGTCACCACGCTCGCCGCTGTACCTTGTTGCGTATTTGTCACGTTAGGATAATAACAGTGGTTAGACTATTCGCGAGTCAGCTGTCTTCTCTTGCAACAATCCGGGCATCCGGTTGCATGCATCTGAGGTTCGGTGGTTTGCACGTGGAGCAAAGGAACAGGCATGAGCTCACTGCGACAGGTACTGGATCTCGTGGACGCGGTGGCCGAGCGTCCCTTCCAGATCACAGGCAGCTACCCGAAGGTCCATACGAATCGCCTGGGTCCTCTCGCGACGAGGGCGTTGCAGCGCCGGGTCGCGAAGGGATATCGACTGCCCGAAAAGCCACAGCCTTCAATGGTGGGTGTGCGGCCGGGCTGCCACCGGCAATCACGAAGGGTTCGGATATCCGACCGCGCGCCCTGGAAGAAAGACGCTTCGTTTCCTGCGCCTGCGACCGTTTGGGCGGCTGGTGCCGCTTGCCGACGTGACGACGTTGGCCGTGGTAATGGTGGCCGCAGCGGCGCTGATCCGTGTGATCGGCGCCCACTGGGCAGTGTCGACCGCGGCGAACACGTACATGCTGTCGTGCTTCTGCGGATACGCGGTGCTGTACTTCGGCGGCATCACCGCAGCCCGGCAGACGATCAAACGCGCCGCAGGTTACCGATGGAACAAGAGACGCTGTCGAATATGTGCCTTGGGCCGACGGTTCGGCCAGCTACTCAGCCGGGCCGGATCTTGCGATTATCGCTGTAGCAGAAGCGATCTGCGCTGACATCCAGTCCTGCTCAGTCACTATGAACGATTGGCAGCCCGCTCTCGATGTGGCCCACGAGCTCTACGAGATCGCCTGGAGCGTCGCAGGTTTGTTGCAGCTATGCCAACCCGACGCCCAGGAAACCCCACCCGCACGCGGCGACGTACCAAGCTGGTCGACGATGCCGTACCGCCGTGTTGTCACGCGTTGTCGCCCTCTACAACTATCACCTCGCACTCCAGCGGACCCGACAAGACGCCGAGGAACTGCGGGCACGGCGACGCGCGAACACCTCGACCCCCGCGGACGTGGCGACGGCAGCTGCAGGCGAATTCCTCAACCGGCAAGCAGCCGCCCGTATCGCTTACCTGACCGTGGACCTGAATACCGCGCGCGTGGTTTCCACTCACCTCGTTTCGCCCGAAACGAGCACCACCCTGGCGAAATGGGGCGAGGAGCGCTCGACGCGCTCAAGTGCCGCTGATGGTATGAGAACCTAGGCGATGGTGGTCACGGGCGTGTATCCCGCAAGTGCGGACCACACGCTGCCGCGAAAGCAGCTGCGGTACAGCGCCTTTGTGCACCTCGAGAGATTCCCAGGTGTCCACCCGCATCCCGAAATTGAGTATCTGGCAAGCAAATCCACCTCACCCGCAACTGTCAGGAATCAGCTAATGCCCCACCCGCTCGACGCGTATGAAGAGCTGCGACGTCCAGCCGACCCGGTCCAGTGTCCGCGGGTCGTCGAGTTCGGCGCCGACCAGAACGGGGCGATTTCGTCGGTCACGACGGCAACGGCGCGGTGCACGCTCAGCCCGTTGTATTCGGCCAAGTTTCCATCACGCAGCACAAACGCCTCGTGCACACAGAACGAACGCCGGTCGGCGACGCGCCGCGACCGACATGGCCGGTGTCGGTGGTGATTTCGACCTCTACCAACGGCCGAGCCTTGCAATCTGACAGCTGGCGGGCAACGACCGATGCGACCCTCATCAACGAGCTCGCGCTACGAGACGACGCTTAGGTCACACCGGTAGGTGCCGGTGTGCCGATGATGCCCCGCATCGCGGATTCACTATTCCGCCTGATCCGGCTCTGGTAAGTCCGCCGGCGCTGAGACTGCCGGCCCAGTAGCCTGGCCGCCGGCGCGCGGCGCCGCGCCCTTCCGGCCCGGCCATGCGAATACCACGAGCATCGATACCGCGTAGAGCAGCCAGCCGATCACTTCGATGAGCCGAGGATCGGTGGGTATGAGGAACAGGCCGCTGATCAGCGCACCCTGCACCGAGTTTTCGGGAATCCAGGACGACAAGTCGAGAACCTGTTGTTGGCCGATGTTCAACCACCCCGCCTCGTGGGCCGTGCGCAGCACGTCCAGCACCAATCCTGCCGCAATCAGCACCAGAAAGCCGCCGGTGACGCGGAAGAAGCGGTCCAGGTTGAGTTTCAAACCGCCGTAGTACAAACCGACGCCCATCGCGATCGCCACCGCGATGCCCGCTACGCCGCCGGAACGGCCGACCAGCGGCTACCGTGCGACGTGTCCGCGGCCGCCAGCAGAAACACCGACAATTCAAAGCCTTCTTTCAGAACAGCGAGAAAGGCCATCACGATCAGCGCCACCGAACCACCCCGGCCGACCGCCTGTTCCGCCTCGTGCTCCAATTCGCCTTGGAGTCGGCTGGCGTTGCGGTTCATCCAGACGATCATGGATGTCACAAACACCACGGCAACGACACCGATGACCGTTCCCATCATCTCCTGCTGCGCCTGCGGCAGGCTTGTCGACAGCAAATTCAGGCCAACGCCGACACCGATGCAGATGAGCACAGCCAAGGCGACGCCAGCAAACATCGCACGAGTCGATTGGCCGTTACGCTTGAGGAACGCCGCGGCGATGCTCACGATGAGCGTCGCCTCCAGGCCTTCACGCAGGCCGATCAGGAAAACCCCTATGAAAGCGCCATATACGCCTTGCATGGCCCCCAGTTCCTCCCCCCGATCGGGGCTATCAACTTATCTTTTTCAACCAACCTATCCCTCAAATAACCCGGGTGCTGAGCGCTGAACCGTTCAGATCGCCTCAGCTGATGTTCAGCGCAGGAAACTTGAATACTGCCGCGCTGTCCCTATTCCTCGCGTTGCACCGAGCGGTTGAGCCCCTGGTGCCATGCCTTGTCTTCGACGACCCAGTGCAGTCAATGGATGAGGTTCACATCACCCAGTTCGCGGGCCTGATGAGAGTTCTATCAACGCAGCATGGCCGCCAGATCATCATCGCCGTACACGAGCGAGAGCTCTTCGAGATCTCGCTCTCGAACTGAGTCCTGCGTTCGAGGGCGACGAACTCATCACGATCGAGCTCGGGAGACCGCCGGACATGCCGACGGAGGAGTTCAGCGGATTACGTGGACACCAGTTCCAGCGATAGCCGTATGAACGGGCTTCTCCGCCGTGGCGGCGGATCGCCGCAGCTCAAAGCCTACTTCTTTTGTCGGGCTGACAGGATTTGAACCTGCGACCACTTGACCCCCAGGAAGTAGCGGTAGCCCGTTTTCGCAGGTCGCCAGCGGTTTTCGCTGCCAGGGCGCGGTGTGTGACGTTCAGTGACGTGCAGGTCGTTCGGCATCGCGCATAACGTGTGGTCGCTGGGCGGTCCCCAGTGAGGATTTGAACCTGCGACCACTTGACCCCCAGGAAGTAGCGGTAGCGTGTTTTCCCAGGTCGCCGGTGGTTTCCGCTGCCCGGGCGTGGTGTGTGACGTTCACTGACGCGCAGGTCGTTCATCAGCGCGCATGACGTGTGGTCCCTGGGTGGTCCCCAGTGCTGGCCGCAACCCTCACTAGCCGTGTACGTACATTCACCGTACAATGAAGTGATCGACAGCTGCGAGCAGAGATGACTGAGGGGAAGAAGGAGGTGTCGCTGTGGCAGTCAAAACGAAGCGCATCGAGCTTCGCGCGGAGCAAGCGACCTTGGACCGCATCCAGCGCGCCGCCAACCTTGTCCATGAGCAGACGTCGGAGTTCGTGCGGAAAGCTGCGATGCAACGGGCCGAAGACATCCTGCGTCAGGAGCTGGTAACGGCAATGGAGCCCGAACAGTTCGACAAACTGATGTCCTCGCTCGATGCTGCTGACGACGCGCCGCGGCTGGCGGCAGCCGCACGCAAACCAGCGGTCTTCACAAGGCGTTGAACAATGTTCGAGTCCGCGCGACTCACTGACGCCCACACGCTGGAAGGATTCGACTGCGGTAAGGAGTCGCTGAATACCTGGCTCATCGCCCATGCCCGTCGCGCGGACAGCAGCGGAGTCGCGCACGTCTACGTGTGGACCCCGCTCGGCGAACAGAAAGTCAGCGCCTATTTCGCCATCTGCCCCACCGAAGTAGTACGCAACGACGACGGCGTCTCGGGATCCATGGCCGGCGGCTATTCCCGCATACCCGGATACTTGATTGCCCGCCTGGCGATCGACACGTCGCTGCGGGGTCAGGGATATGGCGAGCAGCTGCTCCTCGACGCACTAGGCAAAGCCGTCGCCGCATCGGAAATCGGCGGCGGCCGGCTCATCGTCGTTGATGCCA
Source organism: uncultured Actinomycetota bacterium (assembly GCA_963833915.1). GTDB lineage: Bacteria > Actinomycetota > Actinomycetes > Mycobacteriales > Mycobacteriaceae > Mycobacterium. The sequence goes on along the minus strand of CAWHZO010000018.1, from coordinate 208,586 downwards.
TCGACGACGAGGCACAATCCTTCTACGAGCACTACCACTTCGTTCCCGTCAGGAACCGCGAGCGTCGTCTGGTCATGAAGGTGTCCACAGCGGCGAAAGCGCTCGGGGAGCGCTGGCGGGAGTAAACCCTTCCGCCGAAGAGTGTGCTGCACAGAGGAGTTGACCGTTAGCGGTGTCGAGAGTTTCCCTGGCGAGTTGGACACGCTGCGTGCCGCCAATGTGCGTTTGCGCCGTCTTCTTCAGTTGAGTGAGGAACAGGCACGCGCAGCCGCCAGTGACCAGGCGACGCTGACGGGGGCGCCGGCCTCACCGGTGACAATGGGCTCCAGCTCCGCTGATAAGGTGCGGTTCTTCTTCGAGTTGTTCCGTTGTCGCACCGATGTTTACGCGCTGCGCTGGGAGAATCGTCGAGATGGCCGTTCAGGTTGGATGCCGGCGATCAAAGGCTATTGGCGCAAGGGTATGAATCGGGCCGACGCACCTTACCTTCCGCTGACCCCAGAGGTCGTTGATGCCCACCTGCGGGGCGAGGCACATATCGGCCTGTATCCGCTCAGCGATGACGACACCTGCTGGTGGGTCGCGGCCGATTTCGACAAGGAAGCCGCGATGCTCGACGCGCTCGCGTACATGAAAGCGGCTCGCTCCTATGGGATTCCGGCTGCGCTGGAGGTATCACAATCCGGGCGCGGAGCTCACGTTTGGATCTTCTTCGCTCATGCGATCTCGGCATCGGTCGCCCGCAGCATCGCTACAAGTCTGCTGAGTGAGGCATTTCGCCTGCGTGGCAGCATGCATCTGAGTAGCTATGACCGCTTGTTCCCATCCCAGGACGTCCACACCGGGCGAGGGGTGGGCAATCTGATCGCCGCACCGATGAACGGTAAGCGCCGTCAACACGGCACCACCGTCTTCCTCGATCCCGCCACCCTCGAGCCATACGAGGATCAGTGGGCCTACCTGTCAAGCATCGCCCGATTGTCCACCAAAGACGTGACCGCGTTGGCGCGCCAACTTCCCGACCCACAGATCGGCCACAATGTCCGGCGTCTGCAGCTACCGACGTCGTCGCGCATCATCCCACGGCCGGCGGCAATCGTGCGCGCAGAGTTCACATCACGACTCACCTTGACCGCCAACGATCTTGGCCCAGCGATGATCTCGGCCGTTAAACACGCCGCATCGATACGCAACCCGGAATTCGATGCGCGCCAACGTGCCCGCCGCAGCACCTGGGACACACCACGGTTCCTCTACAGCTACGACGAAACCGCTGACGGCGATCTCGTCCTGCCCCGCGGCCTCCATCCTCTGCTGACAGAACTCGTCGAATCGGCCGACAGCACGCTTCACGTCGATGACAAACGCATCCTCGGTCAACCCCACAAGTTCACCTGCGGCACGCCGTTGCGCACCGTTCAGACCACCGCACTGCACCGAATCCTGGAGCAGGACACCGGTGTCCTCATCGCCCCTCCGGGCACGGGAAAGACAGTTATCGCCTGTGCGGCAATCGAATCACGAGCTACCGCGACCCTGGTCCTGGTCGATCGCAAGGCCCTTGCCGATCAATGGCGTGACCGGATCAGCAGCCACCTGAGTTTCGCATGCGGTCAGATCGGTGGCGGGCGTTCGAAAACCACGGGCATCCTCGACATCGCGCTGCTGCCAACGCTTGCCCGCCGCGACAACGTCGAAGACATCACCGCCAACTACGGATTCGTCATTGTGGACGAATGCCACCACGTCGCCGCCAGCGCATTCTTCGGCGTCCTGAGCCGCATAGCCGCGCGGTACTGGCTCGGCCTGACCGCCACGCCGGAGCGCCGTGACGGGCTCGAAGACCTGATCTATCACCAACTCGGATCACACCACGTGGCCATCGAGCCGCCCAGTACCGGACAACTCCCGGTCGACGGTTCCGATCTACTGACGCCGCACCCGGTTCTGCACCTGCACCCGACCGAATTCCAATACCGCGGCGACGCCGACCCCGCCGCACCCGGTGGAATGGCCGAAATCTATCGAGCCCTCGTCGCCGACCGCACTCGGCTCGAGCAGATCGTCGACGACGTGCTGACCGCCTCCGAAGCCGGAGCCAACATCCTGGTGCTCACCACCTGGGTCGAACACCTCAACGCCATCACCGACCAGCTGCGCACCGCCGGAAAGACCGCCACCGTTCTCAGCGGCGGAATAAAGGCTCGTGAACGCCGCCAGATCGCCGACCAACTTGCCAACCACACGCCCGATTCGGATCCACTCCTGATCGTCGGCACCAGCTCGTTCATCGGGGAAGGCTTCGACTGCCCCGCTCTCGACACACTGTTCCTGGCAGCGCCAATCACCTTCAAGAACCGCCTCGTGCAATACATCGGTCGCGTCACCCGTCCCTACCCCTCGAAGAGCACCGCAACCGTGCACGACTACCACGACGAGCTCACCCCCGTCATCGCCTCATCGCTGAAGAAACGAACACCCGGCTACCTCAAGATGGGCTTCCCCGACCCGCGCAAGATGATCCGATAGAACTCATGCCGCAGATCCAAGCACTTGACGATCGGACAAGTGCGCTACGGCACGCCCGAAGGTCGAGATCGGTGGTCCCAACCGGCTCAAAGCTAAACCGAGGTTGAGTTGCCATGGGTCATTACCGCAGCTCAAGACCTACTTCTCGTTGTCGGGCTGACAGGATTTGAACCTGCGACCACTTGACCCCCAGTCAAGTGCGCTACCAAACTGCGCCACAGCCCGGTGCCGCCGAAGGCTTGCCCGGCAGCAGGTGGAAAGCCTACAGCAGGCGGCGATGCCCACCCCAACCCAACGCCGGCCCCGAAGTCTCAGGCGGTCGTGGGTTCGCTGAGCTTGACCAGCATCTTGCCGATGTTGGCGCCGGTGAACAGTCCGTTGAGGGCGTCGACACACGACTCGATGCCCTCAAAGATGGTCTGGCGGGCCTTGATTAGGCCCTCATGCTCCCATTGGCGAAGCCAGGCGGATGCTTCGTCGAAGCGGCCCCACTGATCGAGCGCATTGAATCCCTGCATGGTCGCAGTTTTGGATAGCAGGTTCACATAGTTGGCCGGTCCGGGGTGTTCGCCGGTCAGGTAGCTGGAGATGACGCCGCACATCACGACCCGTGCGTTCATGGCCAACCGGCCCAGCACCGCGTTGAGGATCGGACCGCCCACGTTGTCGAAGTAGACGTTGACCCGGTTGGGACAGTGCTGTTTGAGCGCGGCTTCCAGGTCGTCATTTTTGTAGTCGATGCACGCGTCGAACCCGAAGTCTTCGACCACCGCCTGGCACTTCTCTGGCCCGCCCGCGATGCCCACCACCCGCGCCCCGGAAATCTTGGCGATCTGGCCGGCCACCGACCCGGTGGCGCCAGCAGCGGCCGACACGACCACCGTGTCCCCGGCCTGGGGCCGACCGAAGTCGGTCATCCCTATAAAGGCCGTCGCGCCAGTCGGCCCGTACACCGACATGATCGCCAGCTGATCGCTCTCGCCGGAAATGGGCGTGCTGAACACGTCGTCGCGGACAATCACGTACTCCTGGAATCCCGTCAGCGTGGTGATCACGTCTCCGACTTGATAGGCGTCACACCGTGACGAGACGACTTCGCCGATTCCGGCCGCCCGAATGACCTCGCCCAGCTGCACCGGCGGAAGGTAGCCCGGCTGGTCGTTGAGCCAGGTCCGGACCGCGGCGTCAAGGCCCACGTATGTGGTGCGGACCAACGCCTCACCCTCGGCGGGCTCGGGCGCCGGTGCGGTGACCAGTTCGGTGTCACCGGGCCCGACGAGCCCACTCGGGCGGCGACGCAGCAGGATTTGGCGGTTCGCTAAGTCGGACACGATGCAGAAGCTACCGAATGCGAATGACCTATTCGCCGCGATCGCGATATGGGAGCATCTGTAAGTGAAATCCGAGGATGATCCGGAAGCCCGAATCCGGGAGCTGGAGCAGCCAATGGCTGATACGGCAGCCAGGTCCGAAGCCAGCGTCACCCCTCCGCCGGGAAAATGGACCGCACCGCCCGCTCCCCCTTTTCCACCACCACCGCCCGGTCCCGCTTTTCCACCGCTACCGTCGCCGCCACCATTGCCTTACAGCAGCTCGTACTCGACATCCTCGGGACTGTTCTCACGCAGCCGGACGTGGTGGATCGTGGCTGCTGTCTTCGTCATTGGCATGATCGCCCTCCCGGCAGCGATCTTGCTCTTTACCGCACACCAGGTTTCGCGCAGCGGCTTGGCCACTCTGTGGCCAACCCCGAGCGTCTTCCCGAGTAGCCCCAGTCCGTCCGGCGGGGTGACCCAAACACCGGGCGCCGCGCCATCGACGTCATCCGCTGCAGTGCCCACGCCACCGGCGGCCACGGACCTCACCATCTCCGGCATCAGCGAAAACCGAACGATCGCCTGTAACGACAGCGCGGTCAGCGTCAGTGGAGTCTCCAACACGGTCGTGATCACCGGCCACTGCGCCAGCCTTTCGGTGTCCGGCGTGCAGAACTCAGTGACGGTGGATGCCGCCGACAGCATTGAAGCCTCCGGCTTCAGCAACCACATCATCTACCACAGCGGCTCGCCCAGCATCGACAAGTCCGGTGACGGGAACGTCGTCCAACAGGGCTGATCAGCCCTCCGCTACACCGCTAACAGCCGGTAGAGCCCGATGAGGCCGACGACAACGATCACGGCGCGCAGCGCATTCGGCGACAGCCGACGGCCGTAGCGTGCACCAAGCCAGCCACCAACCAGCGAGCCGACCGCGATGAGACCCGCCGCCGCCCAGCTGATCCGATCGAATGCCACCAATGTGTAAGCCAGCGCGGCAACGATGTTGACGAGCAACGCCAACAGATTCTTCGCCGCGTTCATCCGCTGCACCGATTCGGGCAGCAACGCGCCCATCGCCCCCACCAGCAGGATGCCTTGCGCCGCAGTGAAATAGCCACCGTAGACGCCGACCGCGAAAGTGCTCACCACCACTGCGGCCATCCGGCCTGACGACACCTCGTCGGCGGAACGGCCGGCCTTTTCGGCTCGCTCCCGCGCAAAGCGTTGAATCCGCGGCCCGATCAGCACCAGGATCAGCGCGGCGATCAGCAGCACCGGCACCACCTCGACGAACACCTTCTCGGGTAGGTGCAGCAACAGCCAGGCGCCCAGGATGGCACCAATGATCGAGGCGGGAACCTGCCAGCGCAGCCGGTCCCATTGACCGCGCAGTTCGCGCCGGTAACCCCATGTTCCCGAGATGCTGCCTGCCACCAGGCCCACCGCGTTGGACATGGTCGACGTCACCGGCGGATAGCCCATCGCCACAAGGGTCGGGAAGGTGATTAAGGTGCCTGACCCAACGACAGCATTGATCGCGCCCGCGCCCACTCCGGCGAAAACGATCAGGATCGCTTGTGTCGGAGTCACCGAAAAGACCTTATCTGGCCCGATTTCGGCGCGAACTCGGACTCAGCGGGGCTTGGCTTTCCGCTTCTCGCGCATCCGCACGTTGATCCGGATCGGGCTGCCCTCAAAGCCGAACGTCTCGCGCAGCCGTCGCTCCAGGAACCGGCGGTAGCCGGCCTCCAAGAAGCCGCTGGTGAATAGCACGAACGTCGGTGGACGGGCGGTGGCCTGGGTGGCGAACAGGATCCGCGGCTGCTTACCGCCGCGCACTGGGGGCGGCGTGGCGGCCACCACTTCCTTGATCCAGCTGTTCAGTCGACCGGTGCCGATCCGGGTGTCCCAGGACTCCAGCGCGCTCTCCAGTACCGGCACCAATTTCTGCACTGCCCGACCGGTCTTCGCCGAGATGTTGATCCGCTCCGCCCAGGCGAGCTGAGCCAACTCGCGGTCAATCTCGCGGTCCAGGAGGTAGCGGCGATCCTCGTCGACCAGATCCCACTTGTTGAACGCAAGAACCAGAGCGCGGCCCGCCTCGATGACCATTGACAGCACGCGTTGGTCCTGCTCGGTCAGCGGCACCGATGCGTCGATCAGCACAATCACCACCTCGGCGGCATCGATCGCGCCGTGTGTGCGTACCGAGGCATAGAACTCGTGGCCGCTGGCCTGGGCGACCTTGCGGCGCAGTCCCGCCGTGTCGACGAAACGCCAGACCTTGCCGTCCATCTCGATCAGCGAATCCACCGGATCGACCGTGGTGCCCGCGACTTCGTGAACCACCGAGCGCTCATCGCCCGCCAAGCGGTTCAGCAGCGAGCTCTTCCCGACGTTGGGCTTGCCGACCAAAGCCACCCGCCGTGGACCGCCCTGACCGGAGGCTGACTCCGCGACCTCCGGCAGTGCGCCGACGACCGCGTCGAGCAGATCGGCCACGCCGCGACCGTGCATCGCGCTGATCGCATGCGGCTCACCGAGACCCAGCGACCACAACGCGGTGGCATCGGATTCGCCTCTGTCGCTGTCAACTTTGTTCGCGGCCAGAAACACTGGCTTGCCCGAGCGGCGCAGGATACGTGCGGCCGCCTCGTCACCGGTGGTCGCGCCAACGATCGCGTCGACCACCAGGATCACCGCGTCGGCGGTGCGCATAGCCACCGATGCCTGTTCGGCTACCAGCTGCTGCAGGCCCTTGGCGTCGGGTTCCCATCCCCCGGTGTCCTGTACGACGAACCGCCGTCCAGTCCACAGCGCGTCGTAGGACACCCGGTCACGGGTCACCCCGGGCACATCCTGAACCACCGCTTCGCGCCGGCCCAGGATCCGGTTGACCAGGCTCGACTTGCCGACGTTCGGCCGGCCCACCACCGCCACCACCGGTGGCGGACCGGTGGCCACATCATCGACGGAATCTATGAATTCAGAGGATTCCCATTCGCTTTCGTCGATCCACGTGCCGTCTTCGCTCATCTGCGCCGCTCCTCAATCCCGGCTCCGCCGGCATCATCGTCGTCGGCGCGGGTCACCGCACTGCCTCGCTTCGTTGCTGTACCAACTGCAGAAGGTGAGCGATCACTTCGGATTCGGTCATCTCGCTGGTGTCGACAACCAACGCATCGGAAGCGGCCCGCAGCGGCGACACCGCTCGCGTCGAGTCCAGGTGGTCGCGGCGGCGGACGTCGGCCAGCACGCCGGCATAGTCATCGGGCAAACCCGCGGCGACATTCTGATCGTTGCGGCGTCGCGCCCGGGTTTCGGCCGACGCCGTCAGGAAGACCTTGACGTCGGCCTCGGGCAGCACCACCGTCCCGATATCGCGGCCTTCCACCACAACGCTGCCCGGGCCCCGAGCCAGCGTGCGCTGCAGGTCGACAAGCCGGGTACGTACAGCGGGAACCGACGACACGGCTGACACAGCTTTGGTAACCTCGTCGCCGCGAATCTCCGACGAAACATCCTCCGCGTCAAGGTAACTGCGGTCCTCGTCGGGGTTGTAGCCGACCGACAACTGCACGCCGGCAGCAGCTTCTGCGACAGCCGCCTGGGCGGCCGGATCGATTCCGGCGCGCAGCACTGCCAATGTGACGATGCGGTACATGGCACCGGTATCCAGGTAGCGGGCCTGCAATGCACGCGCCAACCCTCTTGATACCGAGGATTTTCCGGTGCCCGCCGGGCCGTCGACGGCGACGATGACTGGCTTCACAACCCGACCGCTTTGTAGAGCTCCCCGATCTCGTTGCGGCGCAACGCCCGAATGCTGCCCGGACGCTGCTCCCCCAGCGACACCGCACCGATGTCGGTGCGGACCAGCGTCTGCACCGGAAATCCGATCTCAGCCAGCATCCGGCGCACAATGCGTTTGCGTCCCTCGTGCAGCGTGACCCGGATCAGTGTCTTACCGGGAATGGCGTCCACCACTGCGAAATCGTCGACCGCGACCGGCCCGTCGTCCAACTCGATTCCGGCCCGCAATTTCTTGCCGATCCCGCGCGGAACCGAACCCTTGACCGTCGCCAGGTACGTCTTGGCCACTTCGTACGAGGGATGCATCAAGCGATGCGCCAGCTCGCCGTCGTTGGTCAGCAAGATCAGTCCCTCGGTGTCGGCGTCGAGCCGCCCGACGTGAAAAAGCTTCTTGTTGCCCCGCACCCGGTGCTCGATCAAGTCACCGATGCACGGCCGGCCACGATCGTCAGACATCGTCGAGTGCATGCCCTGCGGTTTGTTCAGCGCCAGATACACCAGCGAGTCGTCCAGGACCACTCGCGCCCCGTCGACGCGGATCTCTGACGCATCCGGGTCGACCCTGGTGCCCAGCTCGGTCACCACCTGCCCGTCGACCTCGACACGGCCGTCGATGATCATCTTCTCGGCGACCCGCCGGGACGCAATTCCGGCCTGCGACAAGACTTTCTGCAGGCGAATCCCGTCGGGTTCGCCGGTCGTGACCGTCACTCCTGATCCACGTCGAATGACAACGGCGGATCGTCAGCAATCGGGCCGCCGGCGAGTTTGACGAAACGTGGCTCAGAGTCCAAGGATTCGCTCAGATCGTCGATCATGTCGACATCGGGAAGCAGCGGCGCGATATCGGGAAGATCCGTCAGCGATGACAGCCCCAGGCGTTCCAAGAACAGCTCAGTGGTGGCGAACGTCACCGCGCCGGTGTCGGTGTCGGCGCCGGCTTCGGTGATCAGCCCCCGCGCCAGCAGCGTGCGCATCACCGCGTCGACGTTGACGCCCCGCACCGCGCTCACCCGCGCTCGTGTCACAGGCTGCCGATAGGCCACCACCGCCAACGTCTCCAGAGCCGCCCGGGTGAGCTTGGAGCGGGACCCGTCCAGCAGCAGTCGCTCCACATAGGGCGCGAACCGGGCTCGGGTGCACAGCCGCCATCCGCCGCCGGCCTCGCGCAGGTCGATGCCGCTGTCGCGTTCGGTGAGCTCATCGGCGATCAGTCGCAGCTTGGCGGCCACCCGATAGGCCGGCTGCTCGGTGGCCGCGGCCAGCGCCTCGACGGTCACCGGGGTGTCGACGACCAGCAGCAGCGCCTCGAGTACCGCACCCAGCTCAGCGTCGTCGAGCTCCGGAGCGGTCGCGACGTCGATACCCAAGTTGGGATCGGTCATAAGTGGTCTCACAATTCTTGAGCTTGCAGCGAATCCGCCTTCAGCAATTCTTCGCTGGTCGGCCGTTCTCCGGTCCACGAAACCTGGAGCACACCAAGCGGCTCTGACTGGTCGAATGCTACCGCCCGCGATCGATACAGTTCGAGCAGAGCCAGGAAGCGGCCGACGATCTCGATCGGTGCCTGGCAGTCGGCGATCAGTTCAGAAAACGATGCCCATTGCCCGGTCCCACGCTTTTCCAGCAGCGACAGCAGCTGTTTGGCTTGTTCGGGTACCGACACCATCAGCTCGTGCAAGTGTTCGATGGCCACCGTCGGCACCGGCCGCGGCGTGAAGGCGATCGCGGCGATCTGAGCGAACCGCTCGGCGTCGACGCCCAGCATCACCTCGGGCAGCAGGTCGGCGAACCGGTCCTCCAGTGATACCGCGCGTGGATAGCTGCGCAGTGCCGCGGCCTCCAGCTCGGCGAACATCTGGGCGACGTGCTTGAACGCCCGGTACTGCAGCAGCCGGGCGAACAGCAGGTCGCGGACTTCCAGCAGCGCCAGATCCTCCTCGTCGTCAACTCGGCCGGACGGCAGCAGCCGGGCGGCTTTGAGGTCGAGCAACGTTGCGGCGACGACGAGGAATGCGGTCGTCTCTTCAAGTTCCAGCTTGGAACCGATCGCGCGGGTGTAGGCGATGAAGTCGTCGGTGACTCGGTGCAGCGCCACCTCGGTGACGTCGAGGCGGTGGGCAAAAATCAGCTGCAGGAGTAAGTCGAACGGCCCCTCGAAGTTGGTCAGCCTGACTTGGAAGCCGTTCTGGGGGGATTCCTCGCAGCTCACTCCACCGTTCACGCGCCGAACCGGTCGATCACCTCGCGGGCCAACGAGCGGTAGGCGGCCGCGCCGCCCGATCTCGGTGCCCACGTGGTGATCGGTTCGCCGGCGACGCTGGTCTCCGGGAAGCGCACAGTTCGGGTGATGACCGTGTCGAACACCGAATCGCCGAAGCGCTCCAGAACACGGGCCATGACCTCGCGGGAGTTCACAGTCCGGGGATCGTAGCGAGTGATCAAGATGCCGCTGATCTCCAGCTTCGGATTGAGCCGGTCCCGCACCTTCTCGACCGTGTCGGTGAGCAGCGCCAGACCCCGCAGCGAGAAATATTCGCACTCGGTCGGGATGATCACCCCGTCGGCGCACGCCAGACCGTTGACAGTGAGCAGACCGAGCGACGGCTGGCAGTCGATCAGCACGTAGTCGTAGCGGTCCAGCACCGGATGCAACGCGCGGGCGAGCGTCTGCTCGCGACCCACCTCGTTGACCAGCTGGATCTCCGCGGCCGACAGGTCGATATTGCTGGGCACCAGATCCATGATTGCCACCCGGGTGTGGATCAGCACGTCGTCGATCGATGCCCGGGGCTCAATCAGCAAGTTGTGGATGGTGCGGTCCAGCTCGTAGTGCGGCACACCCAGGCCCGCCGACAACGCTCCCTGCGGATCGAGGTCGACCAGCAGCACGCGGCGGCCGTATTCGGCGAGCGCGGCGCCCAAATTGATGGTCGACGTGGTTTTCCCGACGCCGCCCTTCTGGTTGCACATCGCGACGACTTTGGCCGGCCCGTGCGAAGTGCGCGGCTTGGGTTCCGGGATTGCCCGCGGGGGGCGCCCGGTCAAGCCGACTTCGGTGCCGCTGTCGGCGTCGTCAGTCATAAACGCCGCTCCTCTGCATCGTCGGCCGCGTCAGTCATGAGCGCTGCTCCTCCGCATCGCTGCGCTCTGCATCGTCGGCCGCGCGGGTCATGTCCGTCTGCGGCTCGGCAGCGTGGATCGCCCCAGCATGCGCGGCGGTCGGGAAATGGCGGACATCGCAGGAAAGTCTAACGGTTATAGGCGCTCGTGCCGGGAGACCCGCAACAACGTCACCAGCGAATTTGGGCGCGGCTCGGTCCCGTGGGCAAGCGGGCTAGTGTGGCGGTCATGAGTCTGAGGCAGCGGATTCCCCTATTGCGGTGGTCGATATGACGGATGGCGACTGGGCCCGCAACATCACCACGACGGGCCAGATCGGCGACGGGCGGGAAGCCGCCGCGGTCGAATACGTGCTGAAGCACGCTCGCGCGGGCGACGCCGACGACGTCTTGGCAACCATCGACCGGTTCGCCTACGAGGAGTCGATGCTGATCAACGTCGGCGACGAGAAGGGCGCGCTGCTCGACGTCGCGGTCCGGCGCGCCGACCCGAAACTGGCGCTCGAGCTGGGCACCTATTGCGGCTACGGTGCGCTGCGCATCGCCCGGGCCGCGCCTGCGGCCAAGGTGTACTCCGTCGAGCTCGCCGAAGCCAACGCCGTCAATGCCCGCCAGATCTGGGCGCATGCCGGCGTCGCCGACCGGGTCACGTGTGTGGTCGGCACCGTTGGCGACGGCGGGCACACGCTGGATGCGCTGGCCGGCGAGCATGGCTTCACCGCCGGCGCACTTGATTTCCTGTTTCTCGACCACGACAAGGACGCCTATCTCTCGGACCTGCAGAGCATCGTCGACCGGGGCTGGCTGCATACCGGCTCGATCGTGGTCGCCGACAACGTCAAGGTGCCCGGCGCGCCGAAGTACCTGCGAATACATGCGTCAGCAGCAGGGCAAGCTGTTCAACACGACCGAGCACAAGACGCACGTGGAGTATCAGAGCTTGATCGCGGATCTGGTGCTGGAATCGGAGTACCTGGGCGGCTAGTTTTCGTCGCGGGTCACGCGCTCAGCGCGCCCGCGGATGGGCTTCAGCCCAGACCTCGCGCAGCGCGTGGACGGTGACCATCGTGTAGATCTGGGTCGTCGTCACCGAGGCGTGTCCCAACAACTCCTGGACCACGCGGACATCGGCTCCGCCCTCCAACAGGTGGGTCGCAAACGAATGCCGCAGCGTATGCGGTGACACACCCGAGTTGATAGCGGCGCGCTTCGCGGCGTCCTGCAGCACTTGCCACGCGCTCTGGCGCGACAGCCGTCCGCCGCGGGCATTGAGAAAGATGGCCGGGGTGCCGCGGCCGCGACGCGCCAACTCTGCACGTCCGCGCACCGTGTAAGCGTCCAGCGCCTGCACGGCAGGCCGTCCGATCGGAACCAGCCGCTGCTTGCCGCCTTTCCCGTGCAGCAGCACCGACCGTGCGTGCGTGTCGATGTCGTCGACATCGAGTCCGACCGCTTCCGAAATCCGGGCGCCGGTGGAGTACAGCAGCTCGAGCAGTGCGCGGTTACGCAGCGTCAACGGCCCGTCGGACGGGCTGTCGCCTCCGGCGCCGGCCAGTAAGGCGAGCACTTGATCGACGCTCAGGCTTTTGGGCAGCCGTCGGCTCGGAGTCGGTGGCTTGACGGCCTGCGCGACGTCGAATTCGGCCAGGCCTTCGGCCGCGGCGAACCGGTGCAGACCGCGCACCGCGATCAGGGTCCGTGCGGCAGACACTGCCGACAACGGCGAGACGCCGGAATCCGGATCTCCGCGCCGCAGCGCCAGCAGGAACTCGCTGACGTCGTCCTCGCTGGCCTTGGCCAAGTCGTCGATGCCGCGCAGGGTGAGGTGGTCGAAGTAGCGGCGCAGGTCGCGCCGATAGGAGCTCAACGTATTGGCCGCAACTCCCCGTTCGATCGTCAGGTGATCGAGATATCCCTGCAGCTGGCTCTCCAGCGGCGGCGCCAGCGTCGTCACCGGGCTCCGTCCAATCGCCCGGCTCCTCTTCGGGCCGTCCCGGCCCGCATCGTCACCGGGCTCCGTCCTGTCGAGCGGCGAACGCCGTCGGCCTATCGATCCACGGGGTGTCTACCGGCAGCGGCTCTGCGATACCCGTGTTGACCGCGTACGCCGCTAAAATTCCGCCCACCGCAAGGGAATTGACGATCTCACCGCTGAATACCCGCTGCACGGCCTCGGCGATGGGATACCACTGCACGGTCATGTCGGCTTCTTCGTCGTGCGCCTCGGGTCGGCCTACCTGCGTCAAGCCGGTGGCCAGGTAGACCCGCACTGACTCGTCGCTGAAACCGGGCGTGGAATCCAGATCAACCAGCACCTGCCAGGTCTGTGCCTGCAGCCCGGCCTCCTCGCGCAGCTCCCGGGCGGCGGTCAGGTGCGGCGCTTCGCCGTTGACGTCGAGCAATCCGGCGGGCAGCTCCCACAGACGCCGGCCGAAGGGGTGACGATACTGGTACACCATCGGGATTCGGCCGTCGTCATCCATCGCGACGATCGCCACCGCGCCGTAATGCTCGACGACTTCACGCGTCACGATCTTCCCGCCTGGCATCCGCACCTGGTCGATGCGCAAAGCGAAAATCTTTCCGGTATGCAAGGTTTCGGACGACGTCGTCTCGAAGACGTGTTCAGCCACGGGCAACAGGTTCGGGCTCAGTCAGCGACGGCTCGGCCCCGTCGTGCTGTTCGCTGCCGTTCGTCCGCTGTTCGGGAATCTCCACCGGCAGCCGCTCGGCTGCCTTGTAATCAAGGGCCGCGCCGACAAAGCCAACAAAAAGCGGGTGCGGACGGGTCGGCCGGCTCTTCAACTCGGGATGTGCTTGGGTACCGACGACGAATGGATGCATCTCCGGCGGGTACTCGACGAACTCGATCAGGTGCCCGTCGGGGGAAGTCCCGGAGAATCTGAGGCCGCTCTCGGCAATGCGATCCCGGTACGCATTGTTGACCTCGTAGCGGTGCCGATGCCGCTCCGACACCTCGGTCGACTGATACGCCTGGGCGACAATGGAATCCGGCTCAAGCACTGCCGGATAGGCTCCCAGCCGCATGGTGCCGCCGAGGTCGGCTTCGCCTGCGACGATCTCCTTCTGATCGGCCATGGTGGAGATGACGGGGTCGGGTGTGGACGGATCGAATTCCGCTGAGTTGGCTTGCGTCAGACCGACGGAACGGGCCGCCTCGATCACGATGCACTGCAGGCCAAGGCAAAGCCCTAATACGGGCAGTCCGCGGGATCGTGCGTATGCAATAGCGCCGATCTTGCCCTCGATCCCCCGGATGCCGAACCCGCCGGGGATCAGCACACCGTGGACATCCTCGAGCATCGCCGCCGCGCCGCTTGCCGTTTCGCAGTCGTCGGAGCCCACCCAGCGGATCTCCACCTTCGCGCGGTGCTTGAACCCGGCTGCGCGCAGCGCCTCGCTAACCGAAAGATACGCATCCGAGAGGTCGACGTACTTGCCCACCAGCGCGATTCGCACCGTCTCCTGCGGATCATGCACTCGGCGCAGCAAGTCGTCCCACTCCGTCCAGTCCACGTCACGGAACGGTAGGTTGAGCCGGCGCACCACGTAGGCGTCAAGCTCCTCGCGGTGCAACACCTTCGGAATGTCATAGATCGACGGTGCATCAGGCGTAGAGATAATGCCGTCGATGTCGACGTCACACATCAGCGCGATCTTGTTCTTCAGCGACTCGGGAACGTCACGGTCGCAGCGGAGGATCAAAGCGTCCGCACTGATACCGATGCTGCGCAACGCGGCCACCGAATGCTGAGTGGGCTTGGTTTTCAGTTCTCCCGACGGCGCCAGGTACGGGATCAGCGATACGTGCAGGAAAAAGACGTTCTCTCGGCCCAGATCATGACGAACCTGCCGGGCCGCCTCCAGAAAGGGCTGCGACTCGATATCGCCGACGGTACCGCCGATTTCGGTGATGACAACATCGGGCCGGTTGCCGTCGGCGTCCGGCTTGGCCATCGCCAGGATGCGGCTCTTGATCTCGTCGGTGATATGCGGGATGACCTGGACGGTGTCACCCAGGTATTCGCCGCGGCGCTCTTTGGCGATGACTGTCGAATACACTTGTCCGGTAGTGACATTCGCCGAACCGGACAGATCGCGATCGAGGAAGCGCTCATAGTGACCGACATCGAGGTCAGTCTCGGCGCCGTCCTCGGTGACGAAAACCTCGCCATGCTGAAACGGGTTCATGGTGCCGGGGTCGACGTTGAGGTACGGGTCGAGCTTCTGCATCGTCACCTGCAGCCCGCGCGCGGTCAGCAACTGCCCCAGGCTGCTCGCGGTCAGGCCCTTGCCGAGCGACGAAACAACCCCGCCGCTGACAAAGAGATGCTTGGTGGTGGTCTGCGAATGCTTTCGCAATGTCGACCTCCGTGAAGACGGCGCAGGGCTAGCCTCTGGTGAGGGCTGGTGTGGAGCTTGGGCCTGCCGACCCACGGAAACCCACCCTAACATCCACTCCGCCACCTCGTCGCTAACACGCCCGGTGGCGCGGCGAGCTACTGCCCGACGGTGAGTCCGGTGTTGTGGTGGCCGGTGCCGTATTGGCCACTGTGACCGCCGTTGATCAGGTCGGTCATGCCAAGGACCGCGGTGAGGCGGCCGGATTCGGCGTCCACGTCGTCGACGGTGCTGATCACCGGCGTCACCGTGGCATCGGCGCGGGCCACCGCGACCGCAGCAGGCCCGCTGGATGAGCCGTCGCGCCCGGCAAGCAGGACACCCGAACCGTGGGGCGCCAGCGCAGCGGAGAACCGGGCCACGCTGACGCCCTGGTTTCCGGCGTCGTTGCCGAGGGCGCCGCCGGTGATGACCATCGCGGCATTCGCCGCGCCGACGTGCTGGTTCCCGTAGCCGATAAAGCCGGTGTCACGCAGCGCCGCCAGCACGGTATCGCGCTGCGCGTCGTCCACCGGCGGGACTGCGGGATCCCGGTTGATCAGCAGGGTGATACCCAGCAGGTCACCGGCCTGCGAACCTTGGTCGACGAGCTTGGTGCTCAGCTGGGCACCCGCGGGCAGAATCGACGAGTTGACGACCGAGCGCAGCTTCTCAGCAGAGTTGGCGTCGACGAACTCCTGGGTCAACGACACCGTGCCGGTGACCGCTCCGCCGGCCTGACCGACGATCTTGGACACCGCCTCGACGTCGTCGTCCTTCGCGTCGGGAGCGCGGAAGATCACCAGCGACTTGCCGTTGAGTGCGTCATGCACTATCCGGCCTGCCATCTGGGCGTCGAAAGCGTTCGCAGAACCGAGCTTTCCGTTCAGGACGTTCTTCTGGTCGTTGAGCCCATTGATCTGGTTGTGCAGATTTCGCGATTCGTCCCGCAATTCGGACACCATCGTGTTCGAGAGGACACCCGAGCCAAGCACGACTCCGACCGCAAGTGCGAGGAACACGGCGGCCAGTGAAATCGCATGCTGGCGTATAGATATCACGTCGGTACCGTCCTAATGGACCCAGTGTTGCACCCAGACAGATAAACGATCCCAGTACTCGACGAGCCAGTGCAGCACCAGAGTGTCGGTGCGCGACACCCACAGCGCAACGATGACCGCGATCAGCATCGTCAAGATCAGTAACGCGACCGCGCCGCCGGAGATCCGATTGTGATAAAGCGTGGCAACCGC
Organism: uncultured Actinomycetota bacterium; assembly: GCA_963833915.1. GTDB lineage: Bacteria > Actinomycetota > Actinomycetes > Mycobacteriales > Mycobacteriaceae > Mycobacterium. Next base: position 192,149 of record CAWHZO010000018.1, on the reverse strand, counting down.
TTTGGCGTCCACTACTTTTTCTCCGATGCGCAACCGGGTGAGAAACGTCGAAGGGTTGCTGTGTTGACGCGTCCGGTCGAAAAACGTCTCGATGTTGGCCCGTTGGCCTGCGATTACCAGCAGTGCGGCACCATGGTGATCGGCCAACAACAACGCCAAGTCAGCCGGGGAACCCGCGGCGGGAAAGGTCATCGCCCCGACGCCGAGGTCCTGGATGCGTTCCAGGCCTGGCGCATGGCCGTCGGCGTCGGCAGGCAACACCACCTGAGCTCCGCACTTGAGTACTTCGGTGCTCAGGGTGCTGGGATCGCCGACGATGAGTTGCGGGCGATATCCGGCTTTTCGTAACACGTCTGCGCCGGCGCCGACTCCGATCAGGACGGGCTGATATTCCTTGATGAAGGGCTTGAGGCGCTTGAGGTCTTCGGTGGCATCGTCCTCGTCGGCGACCACGACGACGTGACGGCGGCGCAGGTCGACGTCGACGTCGGGGATGCCGATCCCGTCGATCAACAGCGGGCTCTCGCTTCGGATGAACTCAATGGCGTTGCCTGCGAACGCCTCCAGGTGGGAAACCAATCCGCTCTTGGCTTCCTGCATCAAGTCTGCGATCTCTTCGTCCGTACGCTCGGTGCCGAGGATCAACCGGCGGTCGCCGGAGTACACCCCGCCGTTGTGCAGGCGGACTTTCGCGCCGTCTTTGATCTTCTTGAAGACGTCGGGCCCTGTCTCGTCGATCAGAGTGACGCCGTTGGCCACCAGCACCTCGGGCCCCAGGTTGGGATAGCGGCCCGACACCGAAGGAGATGCATTGACGACGGCGGCGATCTCGGCGTCGACGAGCGCGTCGGCGGTGATCCGGTCCAGGTCCAGCACATCGAGGACGACGATGTCGCCGGGGCACACCCGCCGCAGCAGCCGGTCGATGTCACGGTCGACCCGGGCGGTGCCGATGACACCGGGCCGGGAGGTATTGCGGGACAGAAGTGATGTCAATGTGGTGGTCACGCTCATGGAGGCGATTCTGTCGGTGAACCCGACCGCGAACGGGGAGGCGCGCCGTAACAACAGCCTCAGAAGTTATATCTTGTCACATCTGTCACAGGCTTGGATGGTGTCACGAGGTCGCAACCCGGTCACAGTCAGCGGCCTCGAGCAGTTCGCGGGCATGGGCCCGCGCGGTGTCCGAATCCCCCAGTCCCGCCAGCATCCTGGCCAGCTCGGCAACCCGGTCGTCACCGTCGAGGCACCGCACCCCGCTGGCGCCGTCACGCCCGGTGCTATCGACCATGAGGTGCACATCGGCGTAAGCCGCGACTTGTGGCAAATGCGTCACCACGATGACTTGGCGACTGCGGGCCAACCGGGCCAGCCGCCGACCGATTTGGACCGCCGCCCGGCCGCCGACGCCGGCGTCGACCTCGTCGAACACCATCGTGGTGCCCGCCATCGACGCCGTCAGGACCACTTCCAGGGCCAGCATCACCCGCGACAGTTCGCCGCCCGACGCGCTCTTTGACAGCGGCAACACCGTTGTGCCCCGATGCGCGGCGAAGCCGAACTCGACCTGGTCGACGCCGTCTCCGCCGGCATGGGCGCGCGCTCCCGAGGCAAGCGCCAGCGCGGCGGGATCGTCGAGACCAGCTGGGATGGTCGACACGGTGATGGTGAACTCGGCGTCGGTCATCGCCAGGCCGGAAAGCTCACCGGTGACTTCCTTGGCCAGTCGCTTGGCGGCTTGGCTGCGGGCCTTACTGAGTTCCGTTGCTGCATCAGCCAATTGGAGCGCCAATTCGTCGACGCGACGTTGTAGGGCGGCCAGTGCCTCCTCGGAAACATCCAAGTGCGCCAACCGATCTCGCGCTTCGCCGGCCCACTGCAGCACGCCGTCGATGTCGGCGGCGTACTTTCGGGTCAGTATGCGCAGCTCGCCTTGGCGAGCAAGCTTGGCATCCAACGTGCTGGCGTCGCTGGGTAGTTCGCTCAGATAGCCGCCGAGCTCACGCGCGGCATCCTCGACCACCGTCAGCGCTTCACCCAGCTGATCGGCCAACCCTCGCAGGGTCGCGTCCTCGGTCGACTCCAATGCCGTTTTGGCTCGCGCCACGCTGTCCGCCGCGGACGCGGACTGTCCCGTTGGATCGGCTGTGGCGTCCTCGCCGGCCCCGGACAAGGCGGCGCGTGCCCCGGACGCGGCCTCGCGCAGCGCGTCCAACTCCGAGAGCCGACGGATGTCGGCGACCAGCCCATCGTCCTCGCCGGGTGCGGGATCAATGGTGCCGATCTCGTGCAGCGCGAACTTCAGCCGGTCGGCTTCCTGGGCCAGTTCACGGGCCCGGTTGCTTCGGTCGACCAGATCACGGCGGGCCGACTGCCATGCGTCCCGCAGTTTGCGGTAACGCTCCAGCCGGGCGCCGACGGACGCGAACCGGTCGAGTGCCCCGCGTTGCTCGTCGGGCCGCATCAGCCGCAATTGGTCGTTTTGCCCGTGCAGAGTGAGCAGCTCGGTGGTGAACCCGCTCAGCGATTTGGCGGGCACGCTGCGCCCACCGAGATAGGCCCGCGAAGGACCGTCGCGGCTGACCGAGCGCAGCGCGATGATGCTGCCGTCCTCGTCGCGCTCGGCTCCGGAGGCATCCAGCATCTCGTCGATATGCGCTGCCGCTTTCTCGTCGAGATCGGCAGTGCTGAAGCGACCTTCGACGACGGCACGGTCGGCCCCCGAGCGCACCCGGTTGGCGTCGGCGCGGGCGCCGCCGAGCAGGTGCAGCCCGGTGACCACCATGGTCTTACCCGTGCCGGTTTCCCCGGTCAAAACCGTAAGGCCACGGTCGAATTCGGCCGTCGCGGCGCTGATGGCGCCCAACGACTCGATCCGTATTTCACTCAGCACCCCAGCGCTCCATCACCGTCCGCGCCAGCCGGTGACCGGCAGGCGGAACTTGCGCACCAGACGGTCGGCGAACGGCGCGCTGTCCAACCGCGCCCATTTCACCGATACGTCGCAGCGCCGCACTTCCAACCGCGCACCGGCCGGCACCAGCATCTCCCGGCGACCGTCACAGAACACCAGGGCGTCATGCCCGTCAGCCTCGATTTCGATGGCGATGCGAGCGTCAGGGCTGGTGACCATCGGCCGGGCGAACAGCGCGTGAGCGTTGTTGGGCACCACCAATAACGCTTCCAGGTCCGGCCACAGCACGGGTCCCCCCGCGGAGAACGCGTAGGCCGTGGATCCGGTGGGCGTTGACACCAACACGCCGTCGCAGCCGAAGGTCGACACCGGCCGGCCGTCGACCTCCACGACCACGCCCAGCACACCCAGCCGCGGCCCCTTTTCCAGGCTGGCATCGTTGAGCGCCCAGCCGCGGCCGATGACTTCTCCCTTCACCAGCACCGAGATGTCGAGGGTCAAACGTTCCTCGAGGCGGTAGGACCGCGCCACAACATGCTCGAGCACAAAATCGATAGCGTCCGCCTCGGCCTCCGCCAAAAAACCGATCCGGCCCAGGTTGACGCCCAGCACCGGGATATTGGCATTGCGGGCGAGTTCCGCGGCCCGCAAAAAGGTGCCGTCGCCGCCCAGACCCATCACCAACTCGCATCCGTCGGCGGCGTCTGGGTCGGCATCGACGACCTCGATGTCGACGCCCAATGCGCGTACGTCGTCCGGGGCCAGATGCAGCGGACCCCTGTCGACGGCTTCGGCTGATAATACGCGAAGGCCAATACCGTTGGCGTTCAACGCTTTCTCGACCCGATGCGCGGTCTCGGTAGCTTCCTCGCGTCCGGTGTGGACCACGAGAAGGACGGTTCGCTCACGGGTCATTGCGGCCCCGCTTCGACGGCCCGGTGTACAGCGCATTGCAAGTCATCAGCAGAAAGACCCCGATCGGTCTCGGCGCGTAACCACAGGAAGTATTCAACGTTGCCCGATGGCCCCGGGAGCGGACTCGGGGTGACGCCGAGGGTGCGCCACCCCAGCTCGTCGGCGCGACGTGCGACGGCAAGCACCGAGCCGGCCCGCAGATCGGAACTGTGTACGACCCCGCCGGCTCCCACTTGACCTTTGCCCACCTCGAACTGCGGCTTCACCATGGGAACGATATCCGCGTTGGGCGACGCGCATCCAGTCAGCGCGGGCAACACCGTGGTCAGGGAGATGAACGACAGGTCAGCGACGATGGCCTCCACCGGGCCGCCGATCACGGCCGACGTGAGCTCTCGCGCATTTGTGCGCTCGATGACCGCTACCCGAGGGTCTGACCGCAGCGACCAGGCCAGCTGGCCGTAGCCGACGTCGACGGCGATCACCTCGCGCGCACCGCGATCCAACAAGACTTCGGTGAATCCCCCCGTCGAGGCCCCCGCGTCGAGGCAGCGTCGACCCTCCACGCTGATACCGAAGGCGTCGAGCGCGCCGATGAGCTTGTGGGCGCCACGCGAAACCCAGCTGCGTTCGGCCTCGCCGGCCACGCTCAGCGCCGCCGTTGCCGCCACGGCGGTGCCCGGTTTGACCGCAGGCATCCCGTCGATGCTGACCTTGCCGGCGCCGATCAACTCCGCGGCCTGCTGGCGGGATCGAGCCAGCCCGCGGCGGACCAGCTCGACGTCAACACGGGTACGCCGCGGCACGGCGGACTCAGCCCTTCTCCGCCGATTCCAGCGCCTGTACCAACAGGTCGTGCGCCTCAGACAGCTGACGCGCCATCTCCTCGAGATCGGCTTCAGCGGGCATCTTCTCGACGTTGCCAGGATCAGGCAGCCGGGCGAGGATTGCGTCGATCCGTGCGCGAATTTCATCGGGGTCGGTATTCATCGCGTTCCTACGCTATCGGATTTACGTTAAGGACCACCGCTGCAGGGCGCTGTGTGCGGCGTCGTCGCCGGCCTTGATGGTGACGGCTTGTTCGTCGTGGTGGCCCGACCAGACCGCGTTGGCGACGGCGCGAACGACCGATAGGTCATCGCTCGCCGAGCGGTCCGCGGCCTCCTCGTCGCGTGCGGCGCTGACCGTGAGCGACCCGTCCGCGGTCTCGACGTGCCACGCCGGTTGTGCGGCGACCGCGAGCACATCGGCATCGCGGTGCAGCGAGCGCAGGTCGTCACCGATGTAGGTCGGGCGTTGTTCGGGCACCGCGTGCACCGCGTCCCGCGCGGAGCTGCCACCGGTGAGTACGAGCAGGCTGGGCAGCCCGGCGGCGTTGGCGCCGGCGATATCGGTGTCCAATCGGTCACCGACCACCAGCGGCGCACGAAAGTGGCCGCGTGCCAACGCATCTTTGATCAACGTCGGCGATGGCTTGCCGGCGACCTGGGGCTCGACATCGGTTGCGGTCTTCAGCGCGGCGACCATGGATCCATTGCCGGGCAGTAAACCCCGTTCGGTGGGCAAGGTGGGGTCGACGTTGGCCGCTACCCACAGGGCTCCGGCCCGGATGGCCAGCGCCGCCTCGGCGAGATTGATCCACCCGGTTTCCGGCGAGTGGCCTTGGACGACGGCGTGCGGTTCGTCTTGAAACTGGCGTACCGGCCGCAGCCCGACGGCCGCGATCTCAGCGGCCAACGACTCGGTGCCGACGACCAGCACCCGAGACTCGGGCGCTAGTTGGGCGGCCAGAACGCGGGCGGCGCTTTGCGCGCTGGTGACGACGTCGTCGGCGGTCGCGTGGAGACCGAGGTCATGCAGGTGGCCGGCCACCTGCTCGGCACTGCGCGACGCATTGTTGGTGACGAATAGGTTTCGGCCCGGCACCTTTTCCAACGACTCCGCGGCACCCTCGGTCAGCTCATGACCGCGGAACACCGTCCCGTCCAGGTCGAGAAGTAGGCAATCGTATTCCTGCGCAAGCGTTCCCACGTCAGCCGAGCTCGCTTACTCGGTCTTCGGCGTCGGTGACACCCTCGACGTCGGCAGCGGCGGCGCGCAGAAACCACTCCAACGCCTCGTCGCCGCGGTCGAGCGCCAGCAACGTCTCTGCGTACGCATAGAACAGCCGGGCGGCGATCGCCCCGGTCCGCGTCAGGTCCAGCTGCGGGGTGGACAAGATGGTAAGGGCTTGTTCGAGCTGACCGAGGTCGGCGCGGGCGCCGGCGGCGACGATGCGCAGCTCGTCGGCTTCATCGCCGCTAAGCTTGGCCGCCTCGGGTCCGCGCGCCAGCTCGAGCGCCCGTTCCGGCCGGCCGAGGCCGCGTTCGCAGTCGGCGATCAGTGGAAGCAGTGGGGACTTGCTGCCCATTCTGCGGGCCGCCCGCAGTTCCGCGAGGGCCTGCGACCAATCACCGCACTGGTAGGCCGCGATACCGACGGCTTCCCGGACGGCCGCAATACGGCCGGAGCGGGCCCGTGCGGCGCGCGCATGGCTGAGCGCAGCTTCGGGGTCGTCGTCGATCAGCGCCCCCGCGGCGACCAAGTGGCGGGCTACGGCGTCGGCGTTGGCGCGATCCAAAGTGCTGAGCTCTCGGCGGATTTCGGGTGCCAGCTGTTTCGCCTCGATGTCCGGCGGAATCTGCGGCGCGTCGCGGTCCTCGTTGCTGGGTCCATGCTGGGGCTGTGCCCTGCGAGCACGACCGGGGCCCGACGTGGGTGCTTGGGAACGCGGTGTTCGCTTCGGTCGTCGTGCCCACTCGCCGTGCGTGTCGTCGACCACTCGGACCCTTCACCTCGAATTACGTTGGCGTCGTCGTACCAAAGGATACGGGCAACGCAAAGATGCGACAGGCGTCGTAGCCGGAAGGTCAGGCGCCCCCTACCGATTTCTGCCGCAGAACGCCATTGGCGTGAAAGCAATTCCAATTCTATTAGGTGGAATGCCCGTGCCCCCCAAGGTTTTTGGGGGGCACGGGGTTGGGGGTTGTGTTCGGCGGTGTCCTACTTTTCCACCCGGGTTGGGTAGTATCATCGGCGCTGGCAGGCTTAGCTTCCGGGTTCGGGATGGGTCCGGGCGTTTCCCTGTCGCTGTGGCCGCCGTAACTTTATTTAGGTGTTATTGGTGGTGGGGTGGGTGTGGCTGGATGGTGGTTGCGTTGTGGGTAAGTTTTCGGCCGGTTAGTGCCAGTTCCCTGGTCGCATTGCTGCGTGTGTAGGTCTGGTCTATCGATCCCGTGGTCTGCGGGGGGCCTTATCCTTCTTAAAAGGTGAGAAGCCTGGTCTTGGAGGGGGTTTCCCGCTTAGATGCTTTCAGCGGTTATCCTGTCCGAACGTGGCTATCCAGCGGTGCCCCTGGTGGGACAACTGGTGGACCAGAGGTTCGTCCGTCCCGGTCCTCTCGTACTAGGGACAGGTTTCCTCAAGCTTCTGACGCGCGCGGCGGATAGAGACCGAACTGTCTCACGACGTTCTAAACCCAGCTCGCGTGCCGCTTTAATGGGCGAACAGCCCAACCCTTGGGACCTGCTCCAGCCCCAGGATGCGACGAGCCGACATCGAGGTGCCAAACCATCCCGTCGATATGGACTCTTGGGGAAGATCAGCCTGTTATCCCCGGGGTACCTTTTATCCGTTGAGCGACACCCCTTCCACTCGGGGGTGCCGGATCACTAGTCCCGACTTTCGTCCCTGCTTGACGTGTAGGTCTTGCAGTCAAGCTCCCTTGTGCACTTGCACTCAACACCTGATTGCCGTCCAGGTTGAGGGAACCTTTGGGCGCCTCCGTTACATTTTAGGAGGCAACCGCCCCAGTTAAACTACCCGCCAGGCACTGTTCCTGAACCGGATATACGGTTCGAGGTTAGAGGTCCAATACGATCAGAGTGGTATTTCAACAATGACTCCATACAAACTGGCGTCTGTATTTCACAGTCTCCCACCTATCCTACACAGGCCGTACCGAACATCAATACCAAGTTGTAGTGAAGGTCCCGGGGTCTTTTCGTCCTGCCGCGCGTAACGAGCATCTTTACTCGTAGTGCAATTTCGCCGAGTCTATGGTTGAGACAGTTGAGAAGTCGTTACGCCATTCGTGCAGGTCGGAACTTACCCGACAAGGAATTTCGCTACCTTAGGATGGTTATAGTTACCACCGCCGTTTACTGGGGCTTAAATTCTCCGCTTCACCCTGAACGGGTTAACAGGTCCTCTTAACCTTCCAGCACCGGGCAGGCGTCAGTCCGTATACCTCGTCTTGCGACTTCGCACGGACCTGTGTTTTTAGTAAACAGTCGCTTCTCACTGGTTTCTGCGACCGGATCCCGCTGCCCACCGCGAAGGTGTTGACGGTAGTCCGGCCCCCCTTCTCCCGAAGTTACGGGGGCATTTTGCCGAGTTCCTTAACCATAGTTCTCTCGTACGCCTTGGTATTCTCTACCTGACCACCTGTGTCGGTTTGGGGTACGGGCCGTGTGTGTGCTCGCTAGAGGCTTTTCTCGGCAGCATAGGATCACCGAATTCACCTCATTCGGTTATGCATCACCTCTGGGGATATGTGACATCTGGATTTACCTGGATGTCTCCCTACGGGCTTGCCCCAGTATTACCACTGACTGGTACGGCTACCTTCCTGCGTCACCCCATCGCTTGACTACTACCAACCCGGGTCCCACGCAGCCGGGCGCCCTCGCCCCCTCGAAAGGGATTGATCAGCGACCTTTTGGGTGGTTAGCAGGGTTGATTCATCACGGGCGCGCACACACGGGTACGGGAATATCAACCCGTTGTCCATCGACTACGCCTGTCGGCCTCGCCTTAGGTCCCGACTCACCCTGGGCGGACTGGCCTGGCCCAGGAACCCTTGGTCTTTCGGCGGGCAAGGTTCTCACTTGCCTTATCGCTACTCATGCCTGCATTCTCACTCCCCACACCTCCACCACACCATCACTAGGTGGCTTCACTGGTGAGGGGACGCTCCCCTACCCAACGATTACTCGTTGCCGCGGCTTCGGCGGTGTGCTTGAGCCCCGCTACATTATCGGCGCACAATCACTTGACCAGTGAGCTATTACGCACTCTTTCAAGGGTGGCTGCTTCTAAGCCAACCTCCTGGTTGTCTATGCGACTGCACATCCTTTTCCACTTAGCACACGCTTAGGGGCCTTAGCCGGCGATCTGGGCTGTTTCCCTTTCGACGCACGGAGCTTATCCCCCGCCGTCTCACTGCCACGCTGTACCACCACGGCATTCGGAGTTTGGCTGACGTCAGTAACCTAGTAGGGCCCATCGGCCATCCAGTAGCTCTACCTCCGCGGTGAACCACGCAACGCTGCACCTAAATGCATTTCGGGGAGAACCAGCTATCACGGAGTTTGATTGGCCTTTCACCCCTACCCACAACTCATCCCCTCAGTCTTCAACCTAAGTGGGTTCGGGCCTCCACACGGTCTTACCCGCGCTTCACCCTGGCCATGGGTAGATCACTCCGCTTCGGGTCCAGAACACACCACTACACCCCAATCACGGGGATACGCCCTATTCAGACTCGCTTTCGCTGCGGCTACCCCACACGGGTTAACCTCGCGACATGTCCCTGACTCGCAGGCTCATTCTTCAAAAGGCACGCCATCACCCCACCCTGGAAAGGGAAGGCTCTGACGGCTTGTAGGCACACGGTTTCAGGTACTCTTTCACTCCCCTCCCGGGGTACTTTTCACCATTCCCTCACGGTACTAATCCGCTATCGGTCATCAGGAAGTATTCAGGCTTACCGGGTGGTCCCGGCAGATTCACAGCAGATTCCACGGGCCCGCTGCTACTCGGGTAACAACACAAGACAGGATATGAGTTTTCACCTACCGGGCTCTCACCGTCTACGGCAGACCATCCCAGGCCACTTCGACTAACCACACACTACTGCCCCCCAGCCGGATAGAACTGAGACGCATTATCCCCACAACCCCGCACACACAACCCCTACCCGGTATCACATGCGCACGGTTTAGCCATCCTCCGCTTTCGCTCGCCACTACTCACGGAATCACACTTGTTTTCTTTTCCTACGGGTACTGAGATGTTTCACTTCCCCGCGTTCCCTCCCGACGGCTATACATTCACCGCCAGGTGACACGACATCACTCGTGCCGGGTTTCCCCATTCGGACATCCTCGGATCCACGCTCGGTTGACAGCTCCCCGAGGCATATCGCAGCCTCCCACGTCCTTCATCGGCTCCTGATGCCAAGGCATCCACCATGTGCCCTAAAACACTTACAACACAAGAAAACAAACTCGAACAAAACACGCTGAATAAACAGCAAATTTTGCTTAAGATGCTCGCAACCACTATCCAATTACCAAACACCACACCCCACCACCAAAATGGCGGGACAACACCACCCCCAACCAACAGGGACCCAGGTGTTGCCTCAGGACCCAATAGTGTGCCGGCAGTTCCGCCTCTCCCGAAACAGAAGAAGACATTTGTTGTTGTGCACCCGGCCGCGCGCCACTACAGCAGCACGACCCCTTCACGGCCCACACCCCCCGAACGGGGATGCTTTTCGTGGTGCTCCTTAGAAAGGAGGTGATCCAGCCGCACCTTCCGGTACGGCTACCTTGTTACGACTTCGTCCCAATCGCCGATCCCACCTTCGACAGCTCCCCCCACAAGGGTTAGGCCACTGGCTTCGGGTGTTACCGACTTTCATGACGTGACGGGCGGTGTGTACAAGGCCCGGGAACGTATTCACCGCAGCGTTGCTGATCTGCGATTACTAGCGACTCCGACTTCACGGGGTCGAGTTGCAGACCCCGATCCGAACTGAGACCGGCTTTAAAGGATTCGCTTAACCTCACGGCATCGCAGCCCTTTGTACCGGCCATTGTAGCATGTGTGAAGCCCTGGACATAAGGGGCATGATGACTTGACGTCATCCCCACCTTCCTCCGAGTTGACCCCGGCAGTCTCTCACGAGTCCCCGCCATAACGCGCTGGCAACATAAGACAAGGGTTGCGCTCGTTGCGGGACTTAACCCAACATCTCACGACACGAGCTGACGACAGCCATGCACCACCTGCACACAGACCACAAGGGAACCGATATCTCTACCGGCGTCCTGTGCATGTCAAACCCAGGTAAGGTTCTTCGCGTTGCATCGAATTAATCCACATGCTCCGCCGCTTGTGCGGGCCCCCGTCAATTTCTTTGAGTTTTAGCCTTGCGGCCGTACTCCCCAGGCGGGGTACTTAATGCGTTAGCTACGGCACGGATCCCAAGGAAGGAAACCCACACCTAGTACCCACCGTTTACGGCGTGGACTACCAGGGTATCTAATCCTGTTCGCTCCCCACGCTTTCGCTCCTCAGCGTCAGTTACTGCCCAGAGACCCGCCTTCGCCACCGGTGTTCCTCCTGATATCTGCGCATTCCACCGCTACACCAGGAATTCCAGTCTCCCCTGCAGTACTCCAGTCTGCCCGTATCGCCCGCACGCTCACAGTTAAGCCGTGAGATTTCACGAACAACGCGACAAACCACCTACGAGCTCTTTACGCCCAGTAATTCCGGACAACGCTCGCACCCTACGTATTACCGCGGCTGCTGGCACGTAGTTGGCCGGTGCTTCTTCTCCACCTACCGTCACCAGAAACAAAAGCTCCCGGCTTCGCCGATGGTGAAAGAGGTTTACAACCCGAAGGCCGTCATCCCCCACGCGGCGTCGCTGCATCAGGCTTGCGCCCATTGTGCAATATTCCCCACTGCTGCCTCCCGTAGGAGTCTGGGCCGTATCTCAGTCCCAGTGTGGCCGGACACCCTCTCAGGCCGGCTACCCGTCGTCGCCTTGGTAGGCCATCACCCCACCAACAAGCTGATAGGCCGCGGGCCCATCCCACACCGCAAAAGCTTTCCACCACAAGACATGCATCCCATGGTCCTATTCGGTATTAGACCCAGTTTCCCAAGCTTATCCCGAAGTGCAGGGCAGATCACCCACGTGTTACTCACCCGTTCGCCACTCGAGTACCCCCGAAAGGGCCTTTCCGTTCGACTTGCATGTGTTAAGCACGCCGCCAGCGTTCGTCCTGAGCCAGAATCAAACTCTCCAAACAAAAACCCCCACAAACCGCGGGCGAATTCGAATCAGAACAATCTGACCTAACAAAAAGACACCAAAAACTGGCATCCAACAAAAACAACCACACCCCAACACGGGAAAACGTAGAGCATGGCCAAAAAACAACAACAAAACAAAACCACCAAACACACTATTGAGTTCTCAAACAACACCCCACCGGCCGCGCAACAAGACCTGCGGCTTTTGGCCGCTTGCTCGCAGTGCGGACGACGAAGGATCCCACCGAAGTGGAGTTTCCCTCTGGGACATCGCCGCGCTCGACGGACCAGCCGTGTCGCGACGACTCGCCTAAGTTACGTGACTGGAAACTCGGAGTCAAATAAGCTGCTAGACGGCGCGTTTCGGTTGTCTCAAGATCAACCGACGCGCTCGATGCCGGCGATATTCCGCTTGCCGCGGCGCAGCACCAGCCAGCGTCCGTGCAGGAAGTCGGTTGGTTGGGGTGCCCAATCCTCGTCGTCGATCTTGGTGTTGTTGACCGAGACGCCGCCCTCGGCGATCGTGCGTCGCGCAGCCCCTTTGCTTTGCGCCAGCCCGGTCGCGACCAGCAGGTCGACGATCCCGTCGGGCGTACCCGATTTCAGCTCAGCAATCGAGGTCTCCCGAAGTGCGGCCCTCAGCGTGGCCTCGTCCAGGCGGGCGAGTTCCCCGCGGCCGAACAACGCCTGGCTCGCGTGTTCAACGGCCTCGGTAGCTTGCTCGCCGTGTACGAGCGTGGTGAGTTCGCGCGCCAACCGGCGTTGGGCGGCACGTTCCTGCGGTCGGGCCGCGGTGACCTCGTCCAGGTCGGCTAACTCGTCGGCCGACAGGAAGGTGAACCAGCGCAGGTACCGGATGACGTCGGCATCAGCGGTGTTGACGAAGTACTGATACCAGGCGTACGGAGTCGTCATCTCCGGGTCCAACCACAGGTTCCCGCCGCCGGTGGACTTTCCGAACTTCGTCCCGTCGGCGGCGGTCACCAACGGAACCGTGAGGGCGTGCACCGAGGCGGCCAGTTTCTGGCGCACCAATCGGACGCCGGCGATGATGTTGCCCCACTGGTCGGATCCGCCGATCTGCAACACACAACGATGGCGTTGGTGAAGCTCGACGTAGTCGTTGGCCTGCAACAGCATGTAGCTGAATTCCGTGTAGGAGATCCCCTCACCGTCCAGCCGCCGCCGGATGGTGTCCCGATCCAGCATCACGTTGACCGAGAAGTGCTTACCGACGTCGCGCAGCAACTCGATCGCTGACATCGCGCTGGTCCACTCGAGGTTGTTTTCGACGATGGCGCCCGTCGGTGAGCTGTCGAAGTCGACGAAGCGCTCGAGCTGTCCGCGGATCCGCCCGGTCCATTCCTGGACGGTCTCAGCGGTGTTGAGCACCCGTTCGCCGGTTTCGCGCGGGTCGCCGATCAAGCCGGTTGCGCCGCCGGCAAGAACGACGGGTCGGTGGCCGGCCCGCTGAAAGCGCCGCAGCGCCAGCAACGGCACCAGGTGCCCGGCATGCAGACTGGGTGCGGTGGGATCGAATCCGGCGTAAAGGGTGATCGGACCGCGGGCCGCCTCGCCGGCCAGCGCATCGAGGTCGGTCGACTGCGCAATCAGCCCACGCCAGCTCAGCTCGTCGAGGATCCCGGCAGATCCACCGGATTCAGCGCTCACAGTCATAGATCTTCTCGCATTTAGGTGAGGCGGCCGCGGCGGGCGACGTGACGGCGCGTCGAGACGGGCATCGCCGATCAGTCACTGGCGCCCGGCGCCGGCGCTCGCGGGCTGCGTCGGTAGGCCGAGACCTCCGTTCGCCCTGGCAACCACAGCCGCCACGGTCGGTCGGCGGCCTGGCTGATACCGACACGAGGCCCGGACGCTGCTGCGACAGCGTCGTTGAGTTTCAGCCGCACCGGACTGTCGGCGTCGAACAGGTCGATTCCGTTGTCGGCCATGGTGATTCCCAAAGCCGAGCAAAGGTTCCCCGGTCCGCGCCCCAGCGCGCTGGTGCGGACCGATGCGCCGCGCCGGGACTGGGCGATGTCGAGCCCGGTCTCGATCGCTGCCGCCCTGAGCAGGACGGCGGCCGCCACGCCGTCGGCTGCGCACACCACGTTGGCGCAGACGTGGATGCCGTGGCTGCGGTAGGTGTAGAGCCGGCCGGGAGGACCGAACATCACCGCGTTGCGTCCGGTTGGACCGCGGTATGAATGCGCCGAGGCATCTGGCCACGGCCCGTCGGGCACCCCGCCGTAGGCCTCTACCTCGACAATCGTGGCGGTGACGCCGCGACCGGTGAGGGTGGCGCCGAGTAGCCGATGCGCCGCTTCGACCGGGTCGACCGCAAGCTGGTCAGCGCCCACCGGACAGATTCTGCCTCGACCCTTGACAGCCGACCAATAGGGGCGGATATTCATCATATGATGACTTCATCGCATGATGAATTAACGCCGGACGGTCACGAACCAGCCGTCGACATCAGCCACTTGCGGGTGATTCGCGGCAAAAGGCCGGCGCTGCATGACTTCTCGGTACGGTTACCGCGCGGGAGCATCACCGGCCTGCTCGGGCCGTCAGGCTGCGGAAAAACCACCTTGATGCGTTGTGTTGTCGGCACCCAGCGCATCGCGTCCGGCACCGTCCGGGTGCTCGGTCTGCCCGCCGGGTCCTCCCCACTGCGCCACCGGATCGGATATCTGCCGCAGGACCCGACGATCTACAACGACCTGCGGATCGTCGACAACGTTCGATACTTTGCGTCGCTGTACGGCTTTGACAGCCACGCGGCCGACTCCGCGATCGATCGGGTAGGTCTCAGCGATCACCGCACGGCCTACTGCGGCAACCTCTCCGGCGGCCAGCGCACCAGGGTGTCGCTGGCGTGTGCGCTGGTCTGCCGGCCCGAGTTGCTGGTTCTCGACGAACCGACCGTGGGTTTGGACCCGGTGCTGCGCGTAGACCTATGGGAGCAGTTCACCGACTTGGCCCGCGCCGGGACGACACTGCTGGTTTCCAGCCATGTGATGGACGAAGCCGACCACTGCGGCTATCTGTTGCTGATGCGCGACGGTCACCTGGTCGCGCACACCACCCCGAACCAACTACGAGAGGACACCGGATGCACGTCACTGGAGGACGCGTTTCTGTCCATCATCACGCGCAACACCAAGCGCCAAGCCGGGTAGGCCTGCGGGGATATCTGAAACCCTACGGCGCCACCACGTTGCGGATTCTGCGTCAACTGTTGGCCGACCCTCGCAGCATCGCGATGATCTTGCTGGTGCCGGTTCTGGTCATCACGCTGATGTACTTCATGTTCGAGAACGCCCCGCACCGTCCGGGCTCCCCGACGCCATTCAACAACGCGTGTTTGATTCTGCTGGGCTTGTTTCCGCTCTTCTTGATGTTCATCATCACGTCGATCACCATGCAGCGCGAAAGGGCTTCGGGGACCTTAGAGCGCATCCTGACCACTCCGCTACGTCGACTCGACCTGCTGATCGCTTATGGGACAGCGTTCTCGATCGCCGCAGCAACGCAAGCTATTTTGGCGTGCGTCGTCTCGTTCTGGTTGCTCGGCTTCGATACCGCGGGCAGTCCGTTCTGGGTGTTCGTGATCGCGATTGTCAATGCGGTGCTCGGAGTCGGCCTCGGATTGTTGTGTAGTGCGTTCGCGCGGACGGAGTTTCAGGCCGTGCAGTTCATCCCGCTGGTGATGGTGCCGCAGCTGCTGCTGGCTGGCATCATCGTCCCGCGCGCACTGATGCCCACCTGGTTGCAGTGGATCAGCAATGTACTGCCGGCCAGTTATGCCCTGGAGGCCCTGCAACAGGTAGGCGCACATACCGGACTGACCGGTGTCGCGGTGCGCGACATCGCCGTCGTGTTGGGTTTTGCGATCGCGGCGCTGTGCCTGGCCGCCGCGACCCTGCGTCGACGGACGCCCTGACGTGACGGCCACCAATGCCGGACGCAAGCGACCCGGTCGTCCAGCCGGCAGCTCGAATACGCGTGATCGGATTCTGGCCAGCGCCCGAGAATTGTTTGCCCGCAACGGAATTAGTAATACATCGATACGCGCGGTGGCCGCGGCGGCCGATGTGGATTCGGCGTTGGTGCATCACTACTTCGGCACCAAGGAACAGCTGTTTGCTGCGGCCGTTCACATCCCGATCGACCCGATGGACGTGTTGATCCCGCTGCGCGAGGTTCCCGTCGAGGAACTCGGCTACAAGCTGCCGTCAATATTGTTGCCGCTGTGGGACTCCGAGATCGGGGCGGGGTTCATTGCCACGCTGCGGTCAATCCTGGCCGGGTCGGAGGTCAACTTGTTTCGGACATTCATCCAGGACGTGATCGCGGCCGAAGTGGGCACCCGCGTCGACAATCCGGCCGGCAGCGGCATCATCCGCATCCAGTTCGTCGCCTCGCAGCTGGTGGGCGTCGTCATGGCGCGCTACATCTTGGAGTTGGAGCCGTTCGCGTCGCTTCCCCCTCAGCAGATCGCGGACATCATCGCACCGAACCTGCAGCGCTACCTTACTGGGGACTGGCCGGATTTGCCTGCGCCGTGAGCCGCGCGTGCTCATCATCGCTCACCTCGATCGCCTCGTCGACCAGCAGCACCGGGATGCTGTCTTCGATGCGGTAGGCCCGCCGCAGCCGCGGGTTGTACAGCAGCTCCTCGTCTCCCTCGCCCACCAGCAACAGCGGGCCGCGGTCGGCCGGGCAGACCAGGATGCTCAGCAACGTTTCGTCAATCACCCTTGCCCCCAACGTCATTGCGCACCAGACAACTCCGCGCGCGCAGGGCCCGTCAACCGCCGGAACTGATTGGCTCCGGCGTCGAAATGCCACGCGTGTCGTCCCGCCTTGGGGATGCCGCCCGCCCGCAACGCGCTGACGACCGGCCTGTAGGTGGCGCTCAGCTTGAGTTCCGGGACGACATGCACGATGTCGGGTCCCAGTCCGAACGGCATGGCGGCCACTGCTTCGGTGAGATCCGCAGCAGTGATGGTTGCGCCCGGACGCGTCGTCACCGCGGTCAGCGCGACTTGGTGACCGTCCATAGACACGCCGTAGGTCACTGCGAGGTCGACCGCGGGAATGAGCCCGAGCGCATCGGTGATCGGGTCGCAAAACACGACGCCGCGCTCGGTGGGCACTGTCGAGCCGCGCCTGCCGACCAACCAGAAGTCGCCGTCGGCGTCGCGCCGGAATAGGTACTCGGTGGAGATCCAGGTGTCGGCGGGGCCGAAGACACCACGTTTGACCGACGCGCTCGGGTCGATCGGTCCGCGCGGCTCGGCCAGCAGAACCCCGACTTCATTGGCATCCGGGACGCGGACCAACCCACTGTCGCTTTCCAGAATCAGATCGTGCTCGGCGTCATACGCGCCCAGTTCGACCCGTCCGGCTCCGGGCAACGGCCGGCCCTTGCTGCCGATCTTGGCGCCGGCCACGTTGGCCAGCACCGCGTGCCCGTCGGTGGTCGCGAAGAACTCGACGACATGCGCGGGCGCGAACACATCGACAATCCGCTGCCATAGACCGGTCGGCATACCCGAGCCGATGAACAACCGCACCGGATGATTACCGTGTAACGCAAACGCAGGATCGTCGATGACTTCGCGAAGCAGCGCCCACGTGTACGTCACGACGGTGACGCCGTACTGGTGTAGCTCGGCAACGAATCGTTCGGGTTTCAGCCCACGGGACAGCGCGATACGGGTGCCGCCGACCACCGCGCCGCCGAGACTGACCAGCAGCCCGGACTCGTGGTGCAGTGGCGTGAGGCAGTACACGGTGTCGGTGCGCCCCAGCGCGGCGGCCGATGCGGTCCCGAAGGCCGACAGCGCCCAGCGGTAGTTGGTGATCTGCTTGGCGACGAGTTGCCCGCTGGCGGTGCTGAAGCCGATGAACGCGAGATCCCGGGCGTAGCCCGGGTTGGGCCGGTACCAGGCCGGGAGTTCGACGGCGTCCGGGTCGATCTTTTCCATATCGATCACATTGCCGTCATCGGCCAGGTGCAGGTCGCGGGATTCACCGCCACCAAGGACCAGGATCTGTTCGGGTAGTTGCCGCGCGGTCTCGAGATTGGTGGGGTCGGTGATGATTTCGCTCACTCCCCCAAGCCGGACCTCCGCAGCCAAGTCGGCGTCGGGTTGCAACAAAACCGCGACGGCACCCAACCGCGACAGTGCGGCGATGGCGACAAGTGCGCTCGGCCGGGTTTCCATCAACACGCCGACGTGTTCGCCCTGGCGCACCCCGACCGCGATCAAGCCGCGCACCACATTGTCGATACGCCGGTTCACCGCCTCGTAGGTGTGAACGCGTCCGTCGAAGAGCAGGAATTCGCCGTTGGGGGCATCGTGCGCCTGTTCGCCGATGATCCGGCCGAGCGAAATCCGGGTGTGATCGTTGATCTGGCCCAGCCGGGCCAGGCGAGGCAGTGTCCGGACGGTTTCGACGGCCAGCGTGCGCATGGACCTGTTCGCGGCGACAGACGGCGTCGGCGGCGCCGCGGGCGAGAGTCAGCGCCACCTCGGAAGCTTCCCCCAGGCCGTGCATCATCCGGGAACTGAGCGCCACACCGCGGTCGTCTGGTTCGGTTGGCTGATCCGCCATCGGGAAGATGTCCGTGGGTTTGTCTCCGCCCTCGGAAATCCACAACACCCAATCGGCGACAGTCGGCCAAGTCTCATGTGCAGCTCTGGATCCGACGACCAACCCAAAATGGCCAGCTCGGATGAGATATTCGTAGACCTCGGCGTTGGGCGCAGCGCGCCGGACACCGCGCACCGCGGCCGGCTGACCGATGTCGTCGACCTCACCGACGAAAGCCAGTACGGGACAAGTGATATCGGTCAGCGTCACCAATTGACCGTTGATGGCGAAACCGCCGGTCATCATCCGGTTGTGCGCGATGAACTGCTTGAGCAGTTCGGAGATCGCCGGTCCGGACCAGGCGATCCAGCCCTCCGACTCCAGGAATCTGCGCTGGGCTTCCCTTGGCAGCAGCGCCTCACGATCGTGGAGTTGGCGCACGAAATCGACTCGCGCTTTAGCGGTCTTGAGCGGATCGAGCATCTGAAAGCCGGTGCGCGCCAACCAACCTGGGATATCCAGCCGATTGAAGACATGGTCGGCCATGAAATTGGCGATACCGGGAGCCAGGTTGGGCGGCAGCCCCATCGGCAGCGCGGCCAGGGTGTCTACCGGCGAGCCGAACGTGACGATACTGGCGATGTTCTTCGAGCGCCGGTAGGCCGCCGCCTGGTAGCAGAACATCCCGCCCTGTGAATAGCCGGCCAGGTGCACATCCTGACCGGTGATCTCTGCGATCAGGTCAAGCGCCTCGCTCAGCGCAACGATGTGGTCGGCCAGGGTCCGGCGCATACCTCCCTCGATCTTGTCGGGTGAGCCGAAGTCGATGACCCAAGGATCCAGCCCGGCGGCGTGCAGAATGCCGACCGCCCCGTCCTCCCGGGTGACGTCCCACATGGTCGCTGACATCATCATCGGGTGCACCAGCAGCACCGGCGGACCGGCCTTCGGCTGAGCCGGGCGGCTGTCGGGGGGGAAGTATCGCCGAAGCTTGTACATCGGCACGCTCTCCACGACCTGTGACGGCGAAGGCGTGCTACCGGTTTCCAGGCCCCCGAGCCGCAGAACTTCCAGGCCATTCTGCGCTGTCGCCATCAGGCGTTCAACCGGTCGGGTGACCGCCGAAAACCTCAGATCCATGCCGCCGCTCCCTCGAATACTCCAGACCATCCTGTGCTGCGCGTGGGCCTGACAGCGTGGACATCATGGCACATCGCAGGGGGTGGGCCCGCTGCTTTGGTCACGGTGCTGGTCCGTTCGACCAGCCTAGTCTTTCTGCCTCGCGAGCCGCCGCTACCAGGCGGCGAGCTAGGGTCGGGACGGTGGCACACCTGCTGGGGGCCGAGGCGGTGCACTTGGAGTACCCGACTCAGGTCGTCTTCGAGTCGACGACCATCGGGGTCAACGACGGCGACCGCATCGGCATCGTGGGACGAAACGGCGACGGAAAATCCAGTTTGCTGGGTTTGCTCACGGGGCAGGTGCGCCCGGACGCCGGGCGAGTCACGCGGCGCAGCGGGCTACGCGTCGGGGCTCTGAGCCAGGCCGAGACGCTCGACCCGGACGCCACGGTGGGTTGGACGCTCGTCGGTGCACGGCCCGAACACGAGTGGGCCGGTGATCCGCGCATCCGCGATGTCGTCGGCGGCCTGGTGGCTGACATGGCTTGGGACGCCACGATTGGCACGCTCAGCGGTGGCCAGCGGCGACGAGTTCAGCTGGCCACGCTGCTGGTCGGTGACTGGGACGTTATTGCGATGGACGAGCCGACCAACCACCTCGACATCGAGGGGATCACCTGGCTGGCCGCCCACTTGCGTCAGCGCTGGGCCCGCAACACCGGCGGACTACTGCTGGTGACCCACGACCGCTGGTTCCTCGACGAGGTGGCGACCGCGACGTGGGAGGTACACGACGGAATCGTCGAGCCCTTCGAAGGCGGCTACGCCGCCTATGTACTGCAGCGGGTCGAGCGGGACCGGCAGGCCGCCGTCGCCGAGGCAAAGCGGCAGAACCTGATGCGTAAGGAGTTGGCCTGGCTGCGCCGCGGTCCCCCGGCCCGCACCTCGAAACCGAAGTTTCGTATCGATGCGGCGAACGAGCTGATTGCCGATGTGCCGCCGCTGCGCAACGCCGTCGAGCTGGCCAAACTCGCCACCGTGCGGCTCGGCAAAGATGTCGTTGATCTGCTTGACGTGTCGGTCTCGTTTGACGGCCAACCCGTGTTGCGTGATGTCGAGTGGCGAATAGCTCCTGGTGAACGCACGGGCATCATCGGGGCCAACGGAGCCGGCAAGTCGACCCTGCTGGGATTGATCACCGGCGCCGTCGAACCTGAAAGCGGAAAGGTCAAGCGCGGCAAGACGGTTCGGTTGGCAATGCTTGACCAGGGGGGTGCTGAGCTGGCGCCGTTGGCGAGCGAGCGGGTCGCTGACGTCCTGGGCCGGCTGCGCAGCGGCTACCCGGTCGACGGCCGCGACGTCACGCCGGCCCAGTTGTTGGAAGGGCTCGGGTTCGCAGCCGGTCAGTTGTCGGCGCGTGTGAGCGAGTTGTCCGGCGGGCAACGCCGCCGGTTGCAACTCATGCTCACGCTATTGGCCGAACCCAACGTGTTGCTCCTCGATGAACCCACTAATGACGTCGACACCGACATGCTCGCCGCCACCGAAGACCTGCTCGACTCCTGGCCGGGCACATTGATCGTCGTCTCTCACGACCGCTACTTTTTGGAGCGCGTCACCGACCAGCAGTATGCGATTCTGGACGGCCGGCTGCGACACCTGCCTGGCGGCATCGACGAGTACCTCCGGCTGGCCGCGCAAGCCAGCGCAGAGCGTGCCGTGCCGGCCGCCGCCAGACCATCTGATTCGCAGGAGATTTCAGGATCCGAACTGCGCGCCGCCCAGAAGGAGATCGCTGCAATCGACCGCAGGCTGGCGCGGCTGGCCGGCCAGATCGCGGCCAAGCATGGCGAACTCGCTGAGCATGACCAATCCGACCACGTCGGCATTGCCCTGCTCACCAAGCAATTGCACGAACTTGAAGACGCCGTTGCCGAACTGGAGAACCGGTGGCTGCAACTTTCTGAGGTCGTCGAATAGTTCCACCGGTTACCTCGTTTGTCAGACTGAGGCCGGTTGCATCGTCAATACCGGCGCCAACCGGGAAGCGGCGAAATTCCGCACGTCCTCTCCAATCCAGTGCGGGCAACCCGCTAGTTGACCGACGGATTCACATCCGAGGGCGTGTTCGCCGCTAACGACTCAACTGTGCTCGAAGACGCTCGGCGGCGGCGCGGACTGAGTCAAGTTGTCGGGCAACCTGGTTGGGCGCGGTTCCGCCGCGCGCGTCGCGTGATGACACCGACCCCTCGATGGTGAGCACTTCTCGCACCTGAGGGGTCAGGTCGCCGCTGACGGCAGCCAGTTGGTCGTCGGTCAGCTCCTCGAGCCCGACACCGAGCTTTTCGGCGACCTGGACAGCCGCCCCTGCGGCCTCATGGGCATCCCGGAACGGAACACCCTGGCGCACCAGCCACTCCGCGATATCAGTGGCAAGGGTGTAGCCGGCCGGGGCCAGCGCCGCCATCCGCTCGACATTGAACGTCAGGCTGCCGACGAGACCGGCCATCGCCGGCAGAAGCAGCTCTAGCTGGGCGACCGAATCGAACACCGGCTCTTTGTCCTCCTGCAAGTCGCGGTTGTAGGCCAGCGGCTGGGCCTTCAGCGTCGCCAGCAGCCCGGCCAGGTTTCCGATCAACCGGCCGGACTTACCGCGAGCCAGCTCGGCGATGTCCGGGTTCTTCTTCTGCGGCATGATCGAGCTGCCCGTCGACCACGAGTCGTGCAACGTGACGTAGCCGAATTCGGTTGAGCTCCAGATGATGATGTCCTCGGCAAGCCGCGACATGTCGACGCCGATCATCGCGAACACAAACGCCGCCTCTGCGGCGAAATCCCTGGCCGCAGTTGCGTCGACAGAGTTGTCGGCTGCTGCCGCGAAGCCGAGTTGCTCGGCGATCGCGTCAGGATCCAGCCCCAGCGAAGAGCCGGCCAGTGCGCCGGAACCGTAGGGCGACAACGCAGTACGTGCATCAAGGTCGGTGATCCGGTCGACGTCGCGCAGCAACGGGTGGGCGTGCGCGAGTAAATGATGGGCCAGCAGGATCGGCTGAGCGGACTGCAAGTGCGTCTTGCCCGGCATGATGGCGCTCGGGTGGGCGGCGGCCTGGGCAGCCAGTGCGCCGACAAGATCCAGCACGCCGGCGGCCACTCGCCGGAGCGCGTCCCGCAGCCACATCCGAAACAGGGTGGTCACCTGGTCATTTCGGGAGCGGCCGGCCCGCAACCGACCGCCCAGGTCAGGACCGACCCGGTCGATCAGCCCGCGCTCCAGCGCGGCGTGCACGTCCTCATCGGTGACCAGCGGTCCGAAACTTCCGTCGGCGAGGTCTTCGGCCAGGCTATCCAGACCGAGCAGCAGCCCGTCGCGCTGGTCTTCGGTGAGCAATCCGGCGTTGAAAAGCACGCTCGTGTGCGCCTTCGATGCGGTGACGTCATAGGGCGCCAGTACCCAGTCGAAGTGGGTGGACCTGCTCAGCGCGGCCAGCGCGTCGGACGGGCCGTCGGCGAACCGCCCACCCCACAGCGATCCTTCATTGGTGCTCACCGGCTCACTCCGGATCCCGGTGGGTTGACTCCTCGCCGCGTAGGTCGCGGCGAGCGGCGAGTTTCGACGACAAGCCGTGCACATAGACGAATCCGCGGGAGGCGGACTGGTCGAAGCTGTCCCCCTCGTCGTAGGTGGCCAGGTTGAAATCGTAGAGCGACTCGGAACTACGCCGGCCGTTGACCGCAATATGCCCGCCGTGCAACACCATTCGAATCTCGCCGGACACGTATTCCTGAGTCTTGGCGACGAAGGTCTCCAGCGCCGCCTTCAACGGCGAGTACCACAACCCGTCGTAAGCCAGTTCCGCCCAGCGCTGGTCGGTGTGGCGCTTGAATCGTCCGAGCTCCCGCTCGAGCGTAACGTGCTCGAGTTCGGTGTGCGCGGTGATGAGCACCATCGCGCCCGGCGCCTCGTAGATCTCGCGGCTCTTGATGCCCACCAGCCGGTCTTCGACCACGTCGAGGCGCCCCACTCCTTGCGCGCCACCACGCTCGTTGAGTTGCTCGATAGCCTGCAGCACCGACACCGGCTTGCCGTCGATCGATACCGGCACGCCACGCTCGAATCCGATGATCACCTCATCGGGGGTGTTCCAGTTGACGGTGGGGTCTTCGGTGTAGGCGTAGATGTCCTTGGTCGGGGCATTCCACAGGTGTTCCAGGAAGCCGGTTTCCACCGCACGACCCCACACGTTCTGGTCGATCGAGAACGGTGAGCGTTTGGTGACGTTGATCGGGATGGCGTTCTCTTCAGCGAAAGCGATGGCCTTCTCCCGCGTCCACGCGTAGTCGCGGACTGGCGCGAGCACCTCCAGATCCGGTGCCAGGGAGGCGAATCCGACTTCGAAGCGGACTTGGTCATTGCCTTTACCGGTACAGCCGTGCGCGACGATACCCCCGCCGTGCTCGCGGGCCGCCGCGACCAGATGCTTGACGATCAGCGGCCGGCTGATCGCCGACACCAGCGGGTAGCGATCCATGTAAAGGGCGTTGGACAAGATGGTGGGCAGGCAATAGTCGTCGGCGAATTCGTCACGAGCGTCGACGACGACTGCTTCAACCGCGCCGCAGTCCAGCGCCCGCTGGCGCACCACCTCCATGTCCTCACCGCCCTGGCCCAGGTCGATCGCGACCGCGACAACCTCCCGGCCGGTCTCCTTGCCGATCCAGCTGATCGCCACCGAGGTGTCCAAACCGCCGGAATACGCCAAGATGACGCGCTCGGACATGAATAGATCTCCTTAAGTTGTGCGGTTATGTGAGGTCTTGGATCAAGGTTGCAAGTTCTGCCCCGGTCATCGGTTCGCGGGCCGCCACGAAGATGGTGTCATCCCCGGCGATGGTGCCCACGACGTACGGCAGTGCTGCCCGGTCGATGGCGCTGGCCAGGTAGTCGGCCGCGCCGGGCGGGGTGCGCAGCACGGCGAGGTTTGCGCTGGCGTCGGTGGAGACCAGCACTTCGCTCAGTAGCCTGGACAGTCGCGCGGTACCACCGGATACCCCTCGCAGCGGGCTGCCGTCCTCAGGCACGACGTAGACGCCGACACCACCGTCGGCGCCGCGCAACTTCACCGCCCCGAGCTCCTCCAGGTCGCGCGACAGCGTGGCCTGGGTGACCTCGACACCGTCGGCCGCGAGTAGCGCGGCCAGCTCGCTCTGGCTGCGGACCTCAGCCGACGAGAGGATCGCCACGATGCGGGCTTGCCGTCCGGCGCGGGTGATTTCGGGCGTGGTCTTCGAGCCGCTGCGTGTCATTTGGACTGCTCCAGTAGCCACACCAACAGCGCCTTTTGCGCGTGCAGCCGGTTCTCGGCCTCGTCCCACACCGCGCTGTGCGGGCCGTCGATCACCTCGTCGGTGATCTCGTGGCCGCGGTGAGCCGGAAGGCAATGCAGCACAATGGCTTCCGAGTTAGCCAGGGCCAACAGATTGGCATTGAGCTGAAAAGGCCGAAATGGCCGAACCCGGTCCAGCCCGTCGTCCTCCTGGCCCATCGATGTCCAGGTGTCGGTCACCAGGACATCGGCGCCCGACGCGGCCGCGGCGGGGTCTGCGGTCATGGTCAACGATGCTCCGGTGTCCGTGGCGCGCCGCTCGGCGGCGGCGACAACCGACGGATCGGGCGCAAACCCGTCCGGAGCCGCGACCGTCACGTGCATGCCGGCGGTGACGCCGCCCAGCATCAATGAATGCGCCATGTTGTTGGCGCCATCACCGAAGTAGGACATCCGTAAATCACGCAGCGATCCGGTGCGCTCGGCGATCGTCTGCAGATCGGCAAGCACCTGACAGGGGTGGAATTCATCGGAGAGCGCGTTGACGATCGGCACCGTCGCCGTCGTGGCCATCGCGTTCAATCGCTGCTGGCCGAATGTCCGCCACACGATCGCGTCGACGTAGCGCGACAATACCTTTGCGGTATCGCTCAGCGTTTCCTCCCGGCCCAGCTGGGTGCTGCGGCCGTCGACGACGACGGCATGCCCGCCGAGCTGGGCGATACCCATTTCGAACGAAAACCGGGTTCGGGTCGAGTTTTTCTCGAAGATGACCGCGACTCCACGCGGCCCGTCCAGGGGACGGTGCCGCAGCGGATCCTTTTTCACTTCGGCGGCCAGCGCAAGCACCTCGGCCTGTTCATCGGGTGTCAGGTCGTCGTCGCGCAGGAAGTGTCGGATCATTGCGCCCCCTCGGCGGCTAGGTCCAGGATGCCCGGCAACGCAGTGACGAAGGTGTCGATCTGATGCTCGGTGATGATCAACGGCGGCGCCAGACGCACGACGTCAGGTGCGGCGGCGTTGACCAGGAACCCGGCGGCCCTGGCCGCCGCCTCGATCTCCTTTGCGGTGGGAGCAGTGAGTACCACCCCGCACAACAGGCCACGGCCCCGGACGTGGTCGATCAACGGGTGATGAAGCGATTCGATGCTCTGGTGCAACGTCTTTCCGAGCACGCCGGCACGTCGCACCAGGTCTTCGCCGGTCAATACCCGCAGCACCGCCAGAGCCGCCGCCGCACAGATCGGGTTGCCGCCGAAGGTGCTGCCATGCAGGCCGGGGGTGAGCAGCTGGGCGGCCGGACCGACCGCCAGGCACGCTCCGATCGGCAGCCCCCCGCCAAGTCCTTTGGCCAGCGTCACCACATCGGGAGTGATGCCGTCGTGTTGGTGAGCGAAAAACGTTCCGGTGCGGCCCATTCCGGTCTGCACCTCGTCGAGAACCAGCAGCGCCCCGTGACCGGAGGTGATGTCGCGGGCGGCCGCGAGGTAGCCGTCGGGCGGGACGACGATGCCGCTCTCCCCCATGATCGGCTCCAAAAACACCGCGGCGGTCTCGTCATCGACCGCAGCGGCCAGGGCGTTGGCGTCGCCGTAGGGCACATGTGTGACGTCACCGGGCAGTGGCGCAAACGGCGCCTGCTTCGCCGGCTGACCGGTCAGCGCCAGCGCACCCATCGTCCGGCCATGAAAAGCCTCCTGCGCCGCAACGAGTTTCGTCCGGCCGGTGAGGCGGGAGAGTTTGAATGCCAGCTCGTTGGCCTCGGTGCCGGAGTTACAGAAGAACACTCGGGTCTCGGCATCGGCACCGAGCAGCCCGACCAGCGCCTCGGCCAGCGCTATGCCAGGTTCGGCGGCATAGAAGTTGGAGGTGTGCCCCAGCGTCGACATCTGTCGCGTCACGGCGTCGAGCACGGCGGGGTGCCCATGCCCCAGAACGTTGACGGCGATGCCGCCGAGCAGGTCCAGGTAGGACTTCCCGTCCACATCGGTGACCACGGCACCGTCCCCGCTGGCCAAGGCCACCGGCGGGACGCCGTAGTTGTTCATCATCACCGCGGACCAGCGCTCCTGCAGTTTTTGCGTGCGGGTCATACGCTCACCACCTTCGTGCCGGACCCCTGATCGGTGAACAATTCGACCAGCACACAATGTTCGACGCGGCCGTCGATGACGTGTGCGCTGGGCACGCCGGCGCTGACCGCCCGCAGACAGGCCTCGACCTTCGGAATCATGCCGGTCTCCAGCGTCGGCAACAGTTGCGCCAAAGCGCCGGTGTCGATTTCGCTGACCAATGACTCCCTGTCCGGCCAGCGGGTGTAGAGACCTTCGACGTCGGTGAGCATCAACAGCTTCTCGGCTCCCAGCGCCTCGGCCAGTGCGCCCGCGGCGGTGTCGGCGTTGATGTTGTGGACCACGCCATCGACATCCGGCGCCAACGTCGACACAACCGGAATCCGTTTGGCGGCAATCAAATCCAGCACAACCACCGGGTTTACCCGGGCAATGTTGCCCACCAGACCGATGTCGGTGTCAACACCGTCGACGCTGACGCTGCGCCGCGCCGCGGTGAACAGATTCGCGTCTTCGCCGGTGACCCCGACCGCGTACGGACCGTGCACGTTGATCAGGTTGACCAGCTCACGGCCGACCTGACCGAACAACACCATCCGCGCCACGTCGAGCACTTCGGGCGTGGTGACTCGAAATCCGCCCTTGAAGTCGCCGGCGATGCCCAATCGCTTGAGCATGGCGCTGATCTGCGGGCCCCCGCCGTGCACCACGACCGGATGAATGCCGCAGTTGCGCAGAAACGCCATGTCGGCGGCGAACTCACGCCGCAGCGTGTCGTTGGTCATGGCGTTGCCGCCGTATTTGACCACCACGATCTTGCCGTGCAAGCGGGTCAGCCACGGCAAGGCCTCAGCCAAGACCTGCGCCTTGACGTGAGTAGACAGCGCGGCGGTGCTCATGAGGAGTACGCCGAATTCTCTTCGACGTAACCGTGAGACAAGTCGGTGGTCCGGATGGCAG
The DNA here is from genome assembly GCA_963833915.1 of uncultured Actinomycetota bacterium. Lineage (GTDB taxonomy): Bacteria > Actinomycetota > Actinomycetes > Mycobacteriales > Mycobacteriaceae > Mycobacterium. Next base: position 164,083 of record CAWHZO010000018.1, on the reverse strand, counting down.
CTTGGGCGGCGCCCACCCCCAGATCGACGACCACTTCGATGTCGGTGGCCGACAGATCCACCTCGCGCGCCCCCGGTGCGCCGGCGCCGTCGACGAAGACCGCTGAACCGTTGAACGACACAGTGATCCGGTCGGGGTTGAGTTGTACCGGTGCCATGCCGACGGCGGCGAGGACCCGGCCCCAGTTCGGGTCGGAGCCGAACAGCGCGGTCTTCACCAGGCTGTCCCGCGCGATCACTCGGGCCGCGGTGACGGCGTCGTCTTCGGTTACAGCGCCGGTCACGCTGACGATGACACGCTTGGTGACCCCTTCGGCGTCGGCTTGCAGTTGGGCGCAGAGATCGTCGCAGACCCGCAGCACGGCGCCGTCGAGATCGGCTTGGCTGGGTGTGATTTCGCTTGCGCCCGACGCCAACAGCAGCACGGTGTCGTTGGTCGAGCAGCTGCCGTCGACGTCGAGCCGGTCGAAGGTCCGCGCAGTGGCCCGGCGCAGCGCCTGCTCGAGCGCGGACGACTCGGCGACGGCGTCGGTGGTCAGCACGCACAGCATGGTGGCCAGCGACGGCGCCAGCATCCCGGCGCCTTTGGCCATCCCGCCGACGGTCCAGTTGCCCCGATGGTGCAACGCAACCTGTTTAGGCACGCTGTCGGTGGTCATGATCGCCCGGGCGGCCTCTTCACCACCGGTGATGCCGCCGGCCATCTCATGCACCAGATGCACGACACCGGCGAGAATCTTGTCCATCGGCAGCCGGTCACCGATCAAGCCGGTGGAACACACCGCGACGTCGATTGCCCCAGTCTCAGTGCCCCACTCCGACAATGCCGCGGCCAACCCCTCAGCGGTGGCGTGGGTGTCCTGGAAACCGCCAGGTCCGGTACAGGCGTTGGCACCGCCAGAATTCAGCACCACCGCACGCAGCCGTCCGTCGGCCAGCACCTGGCGGGACCACAACACCGGCGCCGCCTTGACCTGGTTGCGGGTGAACACTCCCGCGGCTGCCTGATCCGGACCCTCGTTGAACACCAACGCGAGGTCCAGTGCACCCGATGCCTTGATACCGGCGGCGATGCCGACGGCACGAAAACCGGCCGGGGCCGTGATGCCCTGTGTGCGTATGAGCGGCGCGACGTCGGTCAGGTCGGTCACGGCGCCACCCCGACCACCGAAAGGCCCTCCGTTTCAGGCCAACCCAGGGCCAGGTTCATCGACTGCACGGCGGCACCTCCGGTGCCTTTGACCAGGTTGTCGATCGCCGCGATGGCGACGAACGTGGCGGCGTCCTCGTCCACGGCGACGGCGATGTGCGTGGCGTTGCTACCGATGACCGCGCCCGTGCGCGGCAGTTGCCCTTCGGGCAGCAGATGAACGAAAGGCTCGGCGTGGTAGGCCTTTTCGTAGGCGGCTCGTAGCTGGGACAGCGGAGATCGGGTACGCGCAGTACACGTGGCCAGGATGCCGCGTGAGGTCGGGATGAGCACCGGGGTGAATGACACTGTGACGTCCCGATCGGTAACCTGCTTCAGCCCCTGAACGATTTCGGGAGTATGTCGGTGCGCGCCGGCGATGTGGTAGGCCCGCGCCGACCCGATGACCTCCGAACCGAGCAGGTCGGTTTTCGCGGCGCGGCCGGCGCCGGACGTGCCGCTGACCGCGACGACGGTGACGGCGGGATCAATGAGATCTGCCGCCACCGCGGGAAACAGCGCCAACAATGCGGCGGTCGGATAGCAGCCCGGCACGGCGATACGCCGGGCACCGCGAAGCGCCTCGCGACCGCCGGGCAATTCCGGCAGCCCGTATGGCCAATTGCCGGCGTGCGGCGAGCCGTAGAAGCGCTCCCACACGCCCGCATCGACAAGACGGAAATCCGCACCACAGTCCACCACCAGCGTCTGTGGGCTGAGCTGTTGCGCCAAGGCCGCCGAGTGCCCGTGCGGAAGCGCGAGAAAAACCACGTCATGGCTGCCCAGTACGTCGACGTCGGTGGGCTCGAGTACTCGCTGGGCCAACGGCACGAGGTGTGGATGGTGCTCGGCGAGCACGCTGCCCGCGCTGGCGGCGGCCGTCACCGCGCCGATCGTCAGCCGTCCGTCGTGGTAGGCCGGGTGCCCGAGCAGCAGTCGCAGGACCTCGCCGCCCGCGTAGCCGCTGGCGCCGGCCACCGCCACCCGTATCGCCTGGGTCATGGCGCCAATCGTTGCATGACTATGCACACGGATGCAAATTCATTCTGCACCCGAGTAGACGCAAAGATCCCCGACTCGACGGGAAAGGGGAGTTTGCGCCCGCTCGCCATCAACTGCGCAGCGCCGCACCGACCCGGTCGGCCGCGCAGCGCACCGCCGCGTCCCGAGCGGCACTGGCCTCGTCTTCGGTGAGGGTGCGATCCGCCGCGCGAAACCGCAGCGCGAAGGTCAGCGATTTGCGATCCTCGCCGACCTGCGGGCTGGTGTACACATCGAACAGCCGGACGTCCTCCAAGAGCTCCCCTGCGCCGTCGCGGACCGCATCCTCCACCGCCTGTGCGGGGACGTCGGCGTCCACGACGAGGCTGACGTCTTGGAATACCGCGGGAAACGGTGACACGCGCGGTGCCGGAAACGCATCGACGATCGGGAGGGCGTCGAGATTGAGTTCGACCGCGCAGGTGCCCTTGGGCAGGCCGGAACGCTCGATCACCGCTGGGTGCAGCTGCCCGGCGTGGCCGATTACGGTTGTGCCGACGAGTACTTCTGCGCAACGGCCCGGATGCCACGGCAGGTGCTGAGCGGCCCGCAGTGTCACGTCAATTCCGCTGGCGCGGGCAACGATTCGCACCGCCTCGAAAGCATCGGCCGCCTCGGATCGCCGACCTTCCCCCCACGGTCCGCGCGGCTCGCGCAGTCCGGTCAACACCGCGGCGACGTGCTGGGGCTGCCGCGGAAGCGACGCGTCCAGTCCGGCGATCTCGTCGTCGGTAGGACGACGGTCCACCGGGATCAGCTCGACGGCCTTGGTCAGCTCGGTCGGCTGCACCACCTGCGCGACGGCGAACAGTGCTACGTCGACGATGCCGCGAGAGACGTTGCGCGCCAGAGCCTCAAGCAGCCCCGGCAGCAGCGTTGTGGCCAGATGCGGCCGATCGGCCTCCAGCGGGTTGAGCAACTGCGTGGTGTTACGCCGTACGTCGTCGGCGGGCAGGCCCCAGGCGTCGAAAACACCGGCGGGCAGGAACGGCGTCGGAAGGATCTCGACGTAGCCCGCCAGCGCCAGCGACTTACCGACGGCCCGGCGGCGGCGCTGCGTCGCCGACAGCCCACGGCCGGCCGGCGCCAACGGCAGCACCGACGGAATAACGTCCAGACCCTCCAGCCGCAGCACATCCTCGACCAAGTCGGCCGGCTGCAAGAGATCGGGCCGCCAACTCGGCGGCGTGACGGTCAGGCTGTCGCCGGCATCGCTGACCCCGGCGCCGATCTGGGTCAACCGCCGGGCCGTCGTACCCGGGCGGTAGCTCACTCCGGCCACGCGGTCCGGCAGGTCAGCGGCGATCCGGATCGGCGGCAGTGACCAGTCGTCGCGCGGCGGATCGCCGCGCCAGTCGGTGAGCCTCGGCGACACCTGCCCGCCGGCGATGTCGGCGAGCAAGGTGGCGCAGCGGTCCAGCGTCGCCACCGAGATGGCAGGGTCGACCTCCCGCTCGTATCGTCGCGCAGCTTCGCTGGGCAGATGCAGCCGTCGCGCAGTCCGAGACACCGCGGCCGGGTCCCACACCGCGGCCTCCAGCAGCACATCGGTGGAGTCGTCGCGCATCTCGGTGCTGCCCGACCCCATCACCCCACCGATCGCCGCGGTGGCGACGTCATCGACGATCAGCACATCTGATGGATTGAGCCGGCGCTCGATGTCGTCCAGGGTGACCACCGTCTCGCCGGGCCGGGCGAACCGCACCGCGAAGCCGCCGGTGATCCGCTTGAGGTCGTGCGCATGCATCGGATGACCCAGTTCCAGCATCACGTAATTCGTCACGTCGACGGCCGGCGAAATCGCCCGGATGCCGCTGAGCAACAACCGACGCTGCAACCACCACGGCGACACCGCTTTCGGGTCGATGCCGGTCACCGGGCGCAGCGCGAACCGGCGTACACCGGTCTCGGGCTGCACCGTCAGCGGCCAGGCGTCAGCCTCACGCGGCTGCGGGGGCACTACATCGCTGGAGGCCGGGTCGACGAAGTCGAGGTCGTAGGCGCAGGCGATCTCACGGGCCAAGCCGCGCACCGACATGCAGTAACCCCGGTCCGGGGTGATGGCCAGGTCGAAGATCACGTCGTCGAGGCCGAGCACCTCCGCGCCGCTCGCACCTGGCTCGGCGGTTCCCGCCGGCAGCACCAGGATGCCGGAATGGTCTGCGGCCAAACCGAGTTCGGCCGCCGAGCAGATCATCCCGTCGGAGGTGCGGCCATAGGTCGTGCGCTGCGTGATCGTGAAGCCACCGGGCAGAGTGGTCCCGGGCAACGCCAGCACCACCAGATCGCCGGCCACGAAGTTGGTTGCACCACAAATGATGTCGCGTGGCTGATCTTCACCGACGTCGACTTTGCATGCGCGGATCGGCTTTTTGAACTCGGTGAGTTCTTCGATGTCGGTTACCCGCCCGACGGTCAGCGGTCCGTCAACCGGCCCGAGGGTGATGACCTCTTCGACTTCGTGTCCGATGCGCACCAGTGCCTGCTCGAGGTCTTCGGCCGACACATCCCAGCCCGGGGCACCGGCGGTGACAACTTCGCGGAGCCAGCTGTAGGGAACGCGCATCAGGCACCCACCCCGAACGGCAACGAGAACCGGACATCGCCTTCCACCATGTCCCGCATGTCGGGGATGCCGTTGCGGAACTGCAAGGTGCGTTCCAGACCCATACCGAACGCGAAACCCGAATACTGCTGTGGGTCAATGCCTACGGCGCGCAGCACGTTCGGGTTCACCATTCCGCAGCCGCCCCACTCCACCCAGCCGGCGCCACCCTTCTTGTTCTCGAACCACACGTCGACTTCGGCTGACGGCTCGGTGAACGGGAAGAAGTGCGGACGAATCCGGGTGCGCGCCCGCGGCCCGAACTCGGCACGGGCGAATGCGTCGAGCGTTCCGCGCAAATGCGCCATCGACAGGCCGCGATCCACCGCCAGCCCCTCCACCTGATGGAAGACCGGGGTGTGGGTGGCGTCGAGCTCGTCGGTGCGGAACGTGCGACCGATCGATAGCACATAGACCGGCAGTTCGCGTTCGAGCAGGGCGCGCACCTGCACCGGTGACGTGTGGGTGCGCAGCAGCTGCCGTGAGCCGTCGGGAGCGATGTAGAAGGTGTCCTGCTCGCTGCGGGCCGGATGGTCGGCGGGGAAGTTCAGCGCATCGAAGTTGAATTGCTCTGTCTCGACCTCGGGGCCTTCGGCCAGCTCCCATCCCATCGCGATGAACGTATCGGCGATGTGTTCGGCCAGGATCGTGATCGGGTGCCGTGCTCCGGTCGGCTGGCGGGTTGACGGCAGGGTCACGTCAATCCGTTCAGCGATGAGCACGGCCGTATCCCGCTCGGCGCGCAACGCCGCCAGGCGTTCGTCGTAACCGGCCTGCGCGTCAGCCCGGGCGGTGTTGACCCGCCGGCCGGCGTCGGCGCGATCGGCCTTGGGCACGGTGGCCAACGCCTGGCGCGCGACCGCCAGTGCCGAGCGGTCACCGAGGTGCTCCGTCTTGACACGCGCCAGCGCGTCGAGATCGGCCGCGGCCGCGAAGGCTTGCCGGGCCGCGTTGACCGCGACGGTCAACGTCTCCTGCGACAGGTCGACGGGTTGGTCACCCACGCGGCGACACTCTCCTTATCGGGGGATGAACCTTGCTCAGGGATTTCTGGCGAGGCTCGCGGCACAGCGTGACGCGCAAGAGCCGATCATAGGTGGTCACATCGCTGTCGATCGGAAGCCGTCAACCTGTTTTCCCACGCGCCGCGCGGGCTCGCCGTCGCAACGCCCGTGTTTGAGTATTTTCGTACAGGTGGCGATGCCCCAGGCTCCCGATCGCGTCCCGGCGCAGTATCTGTTGTCGCCGCGCGCATCGAGCCCGCGCACGCTCATCGACATCCTCTACGACACCGCCGCGCGCTACCCGGAAGCCGCGGCAATCGACGACGGCACTGTCCAGCTCACTTACAGCGAGCTGATCAGTGACATCGAGACGAGCGTCGCCTGGCTGGCCGCCCGGGGCATCGGTCGTGGCGACCGGATCGGCATCCGGATGCCGTCGGGCAGCTTTGCGTTGTATGAGGCGATCCTGGCGACGCTGGCCACCGGCGCGGCCTACGTACCTGTCGATGCCGACGACCCCGACGAACGTGCCGAATTGGTGTTCGGCGAGGCCGACGTCGTCGCGGTGGTCACCGAAGCCGGTATGGCACGAGGCCCGGGCTCGTCGCGTGGCTGGCGGGCCGGGACGCCGCTGCCCCGAGACGACGCGTGGATCATCTTCACGTCCGGATCGACCGGCACACCCAAAGGCGTCGCCGTCACGCACCGTAGCGCCGCCGCGTTCGTCGACGCAGAGGCGCAGATGTTCTTGCGGGACAACCCGATTGGGCCGGGTGACCGGGTGCTGGCCGGGCTCTCGGTGGCGTTCGACGCGTCGTGCGAAGAGATGTGGCTGGCGTGGCGGCACGGCGCGTGCCTGGTCCCTGCGCCGCGATCGCTGGTGCGCAGCGGCATGGACCTCGGTCCGTGGCTGGTCACCCGCGACGTGACCGTGGTCTCGACGGTGCCGACGCTGGCCGCGCTCTGGCCTGCCGAGGCGCTTGAAGCGGTGCGGCTGTTGATCTTCGGCGGGGAGTCCTGCCCGCCGGAGCTGGCCGCGCGGCTCGCCGTGGACGGCCGGGAGGTGTGGAACACCTACGGCCCCACCGAGGCCACCGTGGTCGCATGCGCGGCCAGGCTCGACGGTGCCGGCCCGGTGCGCATCGGTCTGCCGCTGCCGGGCTGGGACCTGGCCGTCGTCGATGCCGACGGCCAACCGGTGAGTGACGGTGACGTGGGTGAGCTGGTGATCGGCGGCGTAGGCCTGGCCCGCTACCTCGATGACGACAAAGACGCCCAGAAGTACGCGCCGATGCCGACGCTGGGCTGGCGGCGCGCCTACCGCAGCGGCGATCTGGTGCGGTTGGAAGGCGAGGGCTTGATCTTCTGCGGCCGCGCCGATGACCAGGTCAAGGTCGGGGGCCGGCGCATCGAGTTGGGCGAGGTCGACGCGGCGTTGGTGCACCTTCCGGGGGTCAGCGGCGGTGCGGCGGCGGTTCGCCGGACGGCTGCCGGAACGCCGGTGCTGGTGGGCTACGTCGTCAGCGCCGACCCGGAATTCGACATGGCCGCCGCGCGTATCCAGCTCGGCGGGCGGCTTCCCGCTGCGCTGGTGCCGCGCCTGGTCCGGGTCGACGAGCTGCCCACCCGCACGTCAGGCAAGATCGACCGCGACGCGCTGCCCTGGCCACCGCCAGGTGGCGCCGACACGGAACGGACACCCGACCTCGGCGGCACGACCGGCTGGTTGGCCGGATTGTGGCGGGACCTCCTCGGGGCGGCCGTAGCGGGTCCGGAGGCCGACTTCTTCGCTCTCGGCGGTGGCTCGCTAGCCGCGGCGCAGCTCGTCGCCGCGCTTCGAGACCGATATCCGCAGGTCACCGTTGCCGACCTGTACGACCATCCACGACTCGGGTCGCTCGCCGGCTTCCTCGACGAGCTCGAACCATCGCCGGAGGTCACCGAACGTGTGGTGCGACCGACCCCGCGGCTGGCACAGCTCGCGCAGATCCTGTTGTCGGTGCCGTTGGCGACCCTGGCGACGTGGGCGTGGGTGACGTGGTTGGCGCTGGGCAACAATGTCGCCCGCGCCCTGCATCTGGTGCCGTGGACCGTCGCCGTGAACTGGTGGCTGGTTGCGGTGGCTTTCATCGTGTTCGTCACGCCGGTGGGCCGAATGGCCATCGCCGTGCTGGCCGCGCGGATGTTGCTGTCGCGCGTGCAGCCGGGCACCTACCGCCGCGGCGGGTGGGTGCACCTGCGGGTGTGGTTGGCCGAGCGGCTCGCCGAGGCCAGCGGCGCCCAGAACCTGGCTGGGGCGCCGTGGCTGGTGTACTACGCGCGCGCCCTGGGCGCAGATGTCGGCAAGGGTGTCGATCTGCACTCAATGCCGCCGGTCACCGGGCTGTTGACGCTCGGGCATCGCAGCGCGGTCGAACCCGAAGTGGATTTGTGCGGGCACTGGATCGACGGCGACGCGTTCCACATCGGCACGATCACGATCGGCAACGACGCGACGATCGGGACGCGGACGACACTGCTGCCCGGCGCCATCGTCGGCAAGAACGCCGACGTTGCACCCGGCTCGGGCGTCGTCGGCAAAGTCAAAAGCCGCCAGTATTGGAAGGGCTCGCCCGCGGTGAAGTCCGGCCGGGTGAACCACCCGTGGCCAGACGAACGCCCGGCGCGCCGAGCCCACTGGGTCGCGGTGTACGCGCTGACGTCGGTGCTGCTGGCTGGTTTGCCCCTGACCGCCCTAGCGGCGGGGCTGGTGCTGATCGGGGTGGGTGTGCATCACACTCGCCGGCTGTCGCAGGCGGTACTGCCCGCGCTGCTGTGGACACCGGTCGCGACGGCGGCTGTTCTGGTGGTGTACGCGCTGACGACGGTCGTGGCGGTGCGGATGCTCTCGATTGGGCTGCGGGAGGGCTACCACCCGGTGCGCAGCCGCAGCGGTTGGCAACTGTGGGCCACTGAGCGGTTAATGGACGGCGCACGCAATTACCTGTTTCCGCTGTATGCGAGCCTGCTGACGCCCGCTTGGCTGCGGCTGCTCGGTGCCAAGGTCGGCCGCGGCACCGAGATCTCCACGGTGTTGCTGACCCCCAAGTTCACCGTGATCGAGGATGGCGCCTTCCTGGCCGACGACACGATGGTCGCTTCTTACGAGCTGGGCGGCGGCTGGATCTACGCGGCCACGACGACGGTCGGCAGACGCGCGTTTCTCGGCAACTCGGGCATCACCCAGCCGGGCCGCCGCGTGCCCGACGACGGATTGGTCGCGGTGCTGTCGGCGGCTCCGGCTAAAGCGAAACGCGGTTCGTCCTGGCTGGGCAGCCCGCCGATGCGGCTGCGCAGGCGTCCCGCTGAGGCCGACGCGGCGCGCACGTATGAACCACCTCGGCGGTTGAAGGCGATGCGGGCGATCGTGGAGTTATGGCGGGTGCTGCCGGTGATGGTGACAGTCGCGATCGGGCTGGCGGTGCTGGGCACCCTGCAGGCGCTGGCACGGATCTTCGGTATCTGGTGCGCCGCCCTGTGCGGAGGGCTGGTGTTACTGGCCGCGGGTGGGCTCGCCGCCGGCGTCACGGTGGCCGCGAAATGGCTTCTGGTCGGGCGTATTCGGGCGGGTGAGTTTCCGCTGTGGTCGTCGTTCGTATGGCGCAACGAGCTTGCCGACACGTTTGTGGAAACCGTCGCGGCGCCGTGGTTCGCCCGCGCGGCCAGTGGGACGCCGGTCATGAACTTGTGGCTACGCGCGTTGGGGGCCACCGTCGGCCGCGGCGCGTGGTGTGAAACCTATTGGCTGCCAGAGGCTGACCTCGTCATGCTGGGCCGGGGCAGCACGGTCAACCGTGGCTGCGTAGTGCAGACACATCTGTTTCACGACCGGATCCTGCGGATGGACGCCGTCGTGCTCGAGCCCGGTGCGACTCTGGGTCCGCACGGCGTCGCGCTGCCAGCGTCCCGGCTCGGGGCGGGCGTGACGGTTGGTCCCGCCTCGCTGGTGGTGCGCGGCGACGAGGTGCCGCGGTCGACACGCTGGCAAGGCAATCCGATCAGGCCGTGGAATGTTGTCCGGGAGAAGACCGGCAAGAAGCCCGATCGCGGCGTTGAGGACACCGCGGCGTGAAACCTCCTGCCAAGAAGCCGGCGGCAAGGAACGCTTCGAACAGCGCTGAACAGACGGTGATCGACCCATACCTGCCGAAGAACGGCAATCTCGGCTATCGGGTATCACGCTACGAACTGGATCTGGAGTACAAGGTCGCGATAAATCGACTGTCGGGATCGGTGACGATCACCGCGGTCACACTTACCGAGCTGGAGCAGTTCACGCTTGACCTGACCGAAGCGATGACGGTGTCCAAGGTGTCGGTGAACGGCAAGCGCGCCGCCCACTTCGCCTGCCGCGACCGCAAACTGCGCATTCGACTGTCCTCGAAGCTGGCATCCGGAGCGACGATGTCGATCGTCGTGCACTATCGCGGTTCACCGCGACCACTGCGATCTTTATGGGGTGACGTCGGTTTCGAGGAACTGACCAACGGCGCACTGGTCGCCGGGCAGCCCAACGGCGCCGCATCGTGGTTCCCGTGCGACGACCACCCCAGCGCCAAGGCCTCCTATCGCATACAGATCAGCACCGATAATCCCTACCGGGTGATCGCCAACGGCAAGCTGGCGTCGCGGCGGGTGCGGGCCGCGCAGACGGGGTGGACCTACGAACAACCCGAGCCGACCTCGACCTACCTCGTCACCCTGCAGATCGGGATGTACGAGATGACACGGCTGACCGAAACGCCGGTGCCGATACAGGCGGCGTTGCCCGAACGCCTGCGAGGCAACTTCGACCACGACTTCGCTCGCCAGCCCGAGATGATGGAACTGTTCGTCGAGTTGTTCGGTCCATATCCGCTGGCGAACGGCTACACCGTCGTCGTAACCGACGACGCGCTGGAGATACCCGTTGAGGCTCAAGGGATTTCAATATTTGGGGCCAATCACTGCGACGGCTCGCGGGATAGCGAGCGGCTCATTGCCCACGAGCTGGCCCACCAGTGGTTCGGCAACTCCGTAACCGCGCGGCAGTGGCGCGACATCTGGCTGCACGAAGGATTCGCGAGCTACGCGGAGTGGTTGTGGTCGGAACACAGTGGCGGACCCAGCGCCGACGAACTTGCCCGTCGCCACCACGAGCAGCTGCGTAAGGCGCCACAGGATCTGTTGCTGGCCGATCCCGGACCACGCGACATGTTCGACGACCGCGTGTACAAGCGTGGCGCGTTGACCCTGCATGCGCTGCGCCGCCAGCTGGGCGACGAGAAATTCTTTGCGCTGCTCAAAGATTGGACGACGCGGTATCGCCATGCCAGCGTCGTCACCGACGACTTCACTGGTCTGGCCGCCGACTATTGCGACGAATCGCTGGCGCAGTTGTGGGATGTCTGGCTGTACTCGCGGGAGATGCCTTAAGCGATTCCCTCAGCCGTTGAGCACCGGCTCCGGCGCCAACGCGTCCAACGCCAGCCGTCGGCGCGCCATGCGGGACCGAGCGATCCGCTCGGCCGCCACGGCGCCCACGGCGCCGGCGACCGCCGCGACCAGCATCGACCAGGCGCCGTGCGCCAACACCAGGAACCCGAAAACGGTGGAAACCGCCAGCAACGCGTAGCGGACCCGCGTCCAGCGGGCGGGCCCCCCCAACCGGAGGGAGACCAGCATGCCCAAGACCAGCGCGACGGAGTGCCCGACGTCGGTGAAATCGTCGCCCATTGCCGCCGCCGCGATACCGACCGGGACCCACCAGCCAATCCAGGCCGGCCGCCACCGGCGAGGTACCGCCGCGGTCAGCGCGCCCAACACCGCCACAGCGCCGTAGCTCACACCGACATCACTCGCACGCGAAATCGACAGCGGCAACCAGCCGACCTCGATGGCGGCGGTGAGGCCGACGGCGACCAGCAGCGTCGCACCGATGTGGCCGGCGACAAACACGATGGCCAGCCGCCCGCTGCGCCAGATCAGTTCGGCCAACGCGAGCAGGCACACCAAGCACGGTAGCCAGAAGTACATCGGACCGGCATCGGTGACGAATGCGCTACCGAACAGGGTGGCCAGGTGACCGTGTGCCAGGTTGTGCAGATTGGTGCTGGCCTGCGCGATGACCTGCGCGCGCACCCGTGGTCCGAGATCCACGAGCGCGGCGCTGACAGCGACCAGCACGGCCGCATAGCCCAGCGTGATCCGCACGCGCAAAAGCCGCGACAATATCTGCAATATCATCGCCATCTACTATGCCTGCGAGCTTTCGTCATCCGGACTGTCCAAACCTGCCAAGTCCCTGACAGTTTCTCTGGAGGCCTTGAGCCGGTAAATGGCCAAGTCGGCCGGAAGCCCGGGGGTTTTGCCCGAGAAAACCGGCCGGTGTACTCGCTTGGCGGCGATGCCCAATGCGTCCAGATCCTCCTGCGCCAGCCGGTCCAGGGTGGTACCGGACACCATGACTCCTCCTCGGGTGGCCCGCTCCATCACCCGCGCGGCGACGTTGACGTCGACACCGAGCCAGTCGGCGGCCAATCGCTGCGGGCGCCCGGTGTGCACACCCACCCGCATCCGCGGTTTGTAGCCGTCAACGTCGACCGATCGGACCGCTCGCTTAGCCTCCAGGACCGCGCTCACCGCGACGAGTGGGTCGGTGAACACCGCCATGATCCCGTCACCCATTCGCTTGACGATGTGTCCGCCGGCGTCCAGCAGTGGCGGTTCAACCGCGCGAGCCACTCGGCGGAGCAGCTTGAGGGTCGCCTTGTCACCGGCTTGCAGCGACCACTCCGAGAAACCCACCAGATCGGTGAAGACCAGCGTGACCTCGCGGTTTGCCGGACGGCGCGAGACCGCCTCCGTTACGGCTTGCCACACCTGTAGCGCGCCCAGACTGAACTCGCGCGACGCGCCGCCGCGCTCGCCCAACAGGCGGCCCGCGGCCCGAGCGGCGGCGCGCGGTCCGCCCTCGCCGGCTCTGGACAGCGGGTCGCCGAAATCGGGATCGCCGGGCAAGACCCGGCGCGCCCGGCGGACCAGCGCGATCACGCCCGGACTTCTGTTTGTGCCGCGCAGCCACTCCGCGGCGCCACGTAGCGACGCCGACGAATGCTGTCGCGAACCAGGCGGATCCGACGTGGCCACCGCTTGCTCGGGCTCGCCGGACGCCGGGTGGGGCCCGAGTTCCACAATGCTCAGGGTAGGTGGTACCCGGAGAGACCGACAACGACCGTCATCGTGGTGTCCGACACCATCTGGCTTGAACCGCCTGATCACGGGGTTACGACGCCTGTATCGACACTCGATAACAACGCGCCGCGACGCGCCCGAGATCGTGGACAACAAGTGTTGTCAATATTATCGTGGACGCATCATCGCCGGATCAGGATCAGGGAGGCCGTGATGACAGTGACGTCGGTGCCGCTGAAGCCACCGCGCACGTCCGCTCCGCGCGAGCCGGTCGATCCGGTCAACCAGACGCCGGACCCGCCCAATCCACTCGGGCCGGACTCGTTGACCTGGAAATACTTCGGCGACCTGCGCACCGGAATGATGGGCGTCTGGATCGGCGCGATCCAGAACATGTATCCGGAATTGGGTGCCGGTGTCGAGGAACACTCGATCCTGTTGCGCGAACCGCTACAACGGGTCGCGCGCTCGGTGTACCCGATCATGGGCGTCGTCTACGACGGCAACAGGGCGGCCCGGACCGGCGCGCAGATCAAGCAGTACCACCACACCATCAAGGGGGTCGACGCCACCGGCCGTCGCTACCACGCTCTGAACCCCGAGACGTTCTACTGGGCGCACGCCACCTTCTTCATGCTGGTGATCAAGGTGGCCGAGTACTTCTGCGGCGGGTTGACCGAGGCCGAAAAGTGCCAGCTGTTCGACGAACACGTGCAGTGGTACCGGATGTATGGGATGAGCATGCGGCCGGTGCCCACGTCGTGGGAGGACTTTCAGCAGTACTGGCAACGGGTCTGCCGCGACGAGCTGGAGATCAATCAGGCCACCCTGGACATCTTTCAGATACGTATTCCCAAGCCGAAGTTCGTGCTGATGCCCACACCGGTATGGGACCAGCTGTTCAAACCGCTTGTCGCGGGACAACGCTGGATCGCGGCCGGATTGTTCGAGCCGGCTGTGCGCGAAAAGGCCGGCATGCGTTGGACTCCGAGCGACGAAGTGGCGCTGCGGCTGTTCGGCAAATTGATCGAGCTGGCGTTCTTGGTGGTTCCCGACGAAATCCGACTGCATCCGCGGGCGCTGGCCGCTTACCGCCGGGCCGAGGGCCGGGCCTGCGCCGACTCCCCGCTGGTCGAGGCGCCGCGCTTCATGGCGCCGCCATCAGACCGCCGCGGGCTGCCGATGCATTACTTCCCGCCCCGCACCCCCCTCCCCAAGAGCATCATTGAGCGTGCCGGTTCGCTGGTGCACACCACGTTCTCCCTGGCCGGGTTGCGTCCGGCGCGGGGCCGCGGCAAGGCCGCCTAACGATCAGGACCGGCCCGCTGCGCTCGGGCACTTTGGTAGAGGCAAATCGCCGCCGCCGCAGCCACATTCAGGCTTTGGGCACCCCCGGACATCGGAATGGCCACTCGGTGGTCGGCCTGTTGGGCCAGCTGAGCCGACAGTCCGTGGGCCTCGGCTCCGAACAGCCATGCCGTCGGTGCCGCGAGCTCGGCATCATCGAGCGACACCTCACCGCCGACGGTGGTGGCCAATACCCGTAGCCCGGCAACCTGCAGGGCCGTGACTGCCGCACCGGCATCCGGCGCGACGACGACCGGCACGGAGAAGATGCTGCCTGCCGAAGCACGCAGGCATTTGCCGTTGTACGGGTCGACGCTGTGGCCGCAGAAGACCACTGCTGCGGCGCCCATGGCATCGGCGATGCGGATCAAGGTGCCCGCGTTGCCCGGCTCGCCGATTTCCACACCGACGGCGACGAGTCGGGGCGCGCCGACCAGCACATCCTCCAAACGGAGATTGGGCAGCTCGCACACGGCCACCAAGCCAGCCGGAGTTACGGTGTCCGACAGGGCTTTTGCAGCGCGCTCAGTGACAAGGTGCACCGCGGGGTCGCGGTCCGTCAGCAGAGCGGCGTAGCGCTGCGCGGCGGCCTCGGTGACGAAGATCTCGCGGATCAGTCCCCGTCGCGAGGCGGCATCGACCAGGTGGGCGCCTTCGACCAGAAAACGTTGGGTGCGGCGCCGGGTGACCTGTCGATGCAGTTTGACCGCCGCGACCACCCGGGCCGATCGTTCGGTGAGCACTGGGTGCGGTTGAGATCCGATTGTCCGGCTCCTCCTCGGACCGTCCCGGCCCGCATCGTCGCCCGACCAGATCCGTCGGGCGGGGTTAGGCGGCCTCTCCGGACGGCGCGTTGACATCATCGGGCAGTGCCGCCCGCGCAACATTGACCAGCGCAGTGAACGCCGCGGGATCACTGATCGCGATCTCGGACAGGTTCTTTCGATCGACCTCGACGCCGGCGGCCTTCAGACCCTGGATCAGCCGGTTGTAGGTGATGTCATTGGCCCGAGCAGCAGCGTTGATCCTTGAGATCCACAGCTTGCGGAACTCGCCCTTGCGTGCCCGACGGTCACGGTAGGCGTAGGTCAGCGAATGTAGCTGCTGCTCTTTGGCTTTGCGGTACAGGCGGGACCGCTGGCCGCGATAGCCTTTGGAGGCCTTCAGAATGGTGCGGCGCTTCTTCTGGGCGTTGACTGCCCGCTTCACGCGTGCCATGGGGTGTTCCTATCTCGTTGGGAAGTGGTTGTTCCGGCGCTTGTGCTGCCGGTCAGCCGTTCAGCAGCTTCTTGACCCGCTTGGTGTCGTTAGCCGACACCGTGGTCCGTCCATCCAGCCGTCGCGTCCGCTTGGTCGGCTTGTGCTCGAGCAGGTGGCGGCGGCCGGCTTTTTGACGCACGATCTTCCCGGTACCGGTGCGCCGGAATCGCTTCGACGCGCCGCTGTGGGTCTTGGTCTTGGGCATCTGTTTTAGGTCCTCTGTTCCGTCTGTATCAGTTCGGCGATGGTTCGGGATCGCTGTTGGGTGCGGCCTGGGGCGTGGGACCACTGGCGTCTTGGGCCGCACGAGCACGCGTCTTTGCGCCGCGGTGCGGTGCCAACACCATCGTCATGTTGCGTCCGTCCTGCTTGGCCGACGTCTCGACGAATCCGTAGTCGGCGACGTCGCCGCCCAGGCGCTGCAGCAGCCGGTAGCCCAGTTCGGGTCGCGATTGCTCACGTCCGCGGAACATAATGGTCACCTTGACTTTCGCTCCCGCCTCCAAGAAGCGGATCACGTGACCCTTTTTGGTCTCGTAGTCGTGATCGTCGATCTTGGGGCGCAATTTCTGTTCTTTGACGACGGTCTGCTGCTGGTTCTTGCGAGACTCGCGCGCCTTTTGCGCCGCCTCGTACTTGAACTTGCCGTAGTCCATGATCTTGCAGACTGGTGGTCTGGCGTCCGGCGCAACTTCGACAAGGTCGAGATCGGCATCCGCGGCGACGCGAAGGGCATCTTCGATACGCACAATGCCTACCTGTTCCCCTCCCGGGCCGATCAAACGGACTTCAGGTACGCGGATGCGCTCGTTGACGCGGGTCTCAGTGCTGATGGGGCCTCCCTAGTTCAATGGCTTTTTTCGTTGCCACCGCCACCTGGTTCGTCCAGAGTCAGCGGTCGGGATACCGCCCATCAGCAAAAAAGCCCTGCATAAGCAGGGCCCGGTGCCGACCGATCGCGGCTTCAGCCGCCTGCATCGTGCAGAACCGACACAGCTAATGTGCCGGTGACCGGACCGCTGAGCCTTGCAGTGATCTCTTGAGATCTCTCAGCCAACGGTGGGAGTGGGACTCCACTTGCTGTCTCTGGCTTCGCCCGAGACGGTCGCGCAGGAGAGTCTACCAGTCAGGACGCTTCGCTCGGTCATCCCGCGGCCTGGCCCGCCACGGCCGCCGATGCAGGACGAGACCGCCGCGAGGCGTCCGGCCAGCCGACACGAGCGATTTCATGCCTCCCCGGCATAGGCATTCCATAGCTTGACCGAATATCCTCGCGGTCTGTGACCCTCACTGCGTCTCGCCCGCGAAGCCAGTCGCGTACTCGGCTGCGCTGGGTACCGGCGGCCGCCGGCTGGACGGTCGGCGTCATCGCCACGCTGTCGCTGATCGCCAGTGTCTCGCCGGTGATTCGGTGGCTCATCAGGGTGCCGCGGGAATTCATCAACGACTACCTCTTCAACTTCCCCGACACCAGTTTCGCGTGGTCGTTCGTACTGGCCTTATTGGCCGGCGCGCTCACCGCGCGCAAGCGCGTCGCCTGGTGGCTGTTGGTGCTCAACCTGCTCGGGGCCGCCGGGTTGAACGTCGCGGGGCTGACAGCGGATCACGTCAGCCCGGCAAAGGCGTTGGGCGAGACGCTCGGACTCGGTCTGCATATGGCTGTGCTGGTGGTGCTGATGTTCGCCTACCGGGAGTTTTGGGCCAAGGTCCGCCGGGGTGCGTTGTACAAGGCGGCCGGGGTGCTGCTGACCGGGTGGGCGATCGGAATCCTGCTGTCCTGGGCTCTGGTGGAGACTTTTCCCCGCTCGCTGGCATCCGAGGACCGGTTCTTCTACGTGGTGAACCGGGTAGTCGGATTCGCTGTGGTCGCCTCGGCGTCGTTCACCGGCCGGCCCCCCGCTTTCCTGAATGCGCTCTTCGGGTTGTTCAGCGCAATGGCGCTGATTGCGGCCGCGATCGTGCTGTTCCAATCGCAGCGGTCCGATAATGCGCTCACCGGTGAGGACGAATCCGCGATCCGCGGGTTGCTCGAGCTGTGGGGCAAGAACGATTCGTTGGGCTATTTCGCCACCCGCCGCGACAAGTCGGTGGTTTTCGCGCCAAGCGGCCGCGCGGCGATCACTTACCGCGTCGAGCTCGGCGTCTGTCTGGCCAGTGGGGATCCGATCGGCGACCCACGAGCCTGGCCGCAGGCCATCGACGCCTGGTTGGCACTGTGTCAGAGCTACGGCTGGACGCCCGGGAATATGGGTGCCAGTTCGGCCGGGGCTAAAGCCTTTCGCGAGGCAGGTCTGAACGCGTTGGAGCTTGGCGACGAGGCGATCCTGCAAACTGCCGAGTTCAGGCTTTCCGGACGGGAGATGCGCGGGGTACGGCAGGCGGTGACGCGGGCGCGCCGCGCCGGGCTGACGGTGCGCGTCCGTCGGCACCACGACATCGAACTTGACGAAATGGCGCAGGTGACCTCGCGTGCGGATGCATGGCGGGACACCGACAGCGAGCGCGGCTTCTCGATGGCGCTGGGTCGGCTGGGCGATCCAGCCGATGGCGACTGCCTTCTGGTCGAAGCCATCGCAGCCGACGACACTGTGGTCGCGATGCTTTCGCTGGTGCCCTGGGGCCGCAACGGCGTTTCGCTGGATCTCATGCGTCGTTCGCCGCAGTCCCCCAACGGCACCATCGAACTCATGGTGAGCGAACTCGCCTTACATGCCGAGCGCATCGGTATCAGTCGTATCTCGTTGAACTTCGCGATGTTCCGCTCCGCGTTCGAGCAGGGCGCCCAACTTGGTGCCGGCCCGGTGGCGCGGCTGTGGCGCGGGTTTTTGTTGTTCTTCTCACGGTGGTGGCAGTTGGAGACGCTGTACCGCTCGAACATGAAGTACCAGCCCGACTGGGTACCTCGCTACGCCTGCTACGAAGACGCTCGGATGGTTCCGCGGGTGGGCGTCGCCTCGGTGATCGCGGAAGGCTTCCTGGTCTTGCCGTTCGGTCGGCGCGACGAACAACACACCGGCCATCACCCCTCGGTGCCACCGACGCTGTTGGCGACCGGGCTGTTGCAGCACGACGGCTCGGCGCCGGATGTGTCGGCATTGCAGGAGGCCAACTTCGGAGACGCCGACGACCGAGGTCGCCGGCTGCCAGAACAGATGCGAGTCCGGCTGTCCAAGCTGAAGAAACTGCAGGCCAACGGCATTGAGGCCTACCCGGTGGGGCAGGCACCCAGCCACACGGTCGCCCAGGCGCTGGGCGTCGACGATGAGACGACTGTCTCAGTGTCAGGACGAGTGCTGCGAATCCGCGACTTCGGCGGTGTGCTGTTCGCCCAGCTGCGCGACTGGTCGTCGGAAGTGCAGGTGCTGCTGGAGAATTCAGTTCTGGAGCACGGGTGCACCGCCGATTTCACCAAGGCTATCGATCTCGGCGACCTGGTCGAGGTGACCGGGCAGATGGGATACAGCAAAACCGGGACCCAGTCACTGATCGTGCACAGCTGGCGGCTGATCGGCAAATGCCTGAGACCGCTGCCGAACAAGTGGAGAGGGCTGACCGATCCCGAAGCGCGAGTGCGCAGCCGCTACGTCGACCTGGCAGTCAACGCCGAGTCGCGCGAGCTGATCTCAGCTCGCAGCAACGTGTTACGCGCGATCAGAGATACTCTGAACGCCAAGGGATTCCTGGAAGTCGAAACCCCGATCCTGCAACAGATTCACGGCGGTGCGACCGCCCGCCCGTTCATCACCCACATCAACAGCTACGACCTCGACCTGTTTCTGCGGATTGCGCCCGAGCTGTACCTGAAGCGGCTGTGCGTCGGTGGTGTGGAGCGGGTGTTCGAGCTGGGCCGAGCTTTCCGCAACGAGGGTGTCGACTTCAGCCACAACCCCGAGTTCACGTTGCTGGAGGCGTATCAGGCGCACGCCGACTACAAGTACTGGATCGACGGATGCCGAGAGCTGATCCAGAATGCCGCCCAGGCCGCTAACGGCGCTCAGGTCGTGATGCGGCCCGGCCCCGGCGCCGCAAGTAGCGGCCTGGAGGCGGTCGACATCTCCGGCGCCTGGCCGGTGAAGACCGTGCACGACGCGGTATCCGAGGCGCTCGGTGAGCACATCGACGCTGACACCAGCCTGGCCAAGCTGCGCAAGTTATCCGACACCGTGCAGATCCCCTACCTGGCACGGTGGGATGCGGGCGCGGTGGTGCTCGAGCTCTACGAGCATCTGGTGGAGGCGCGGACCGAGCAACCGACCTTCTATATCGACTTCCCCCTGTCGGTATCGCCGCTGACCCGGCCGCACCGCGCCAAGGCCGGCCTCGCCGAACGCTGGGACTTGGTGGCATGGGGCGTCGAATTGGGCACGGCCTACAGCGAGCTCACCGACCCCGTCGAGCAGCGGCGCCGCCTCGAGGAACAGTCCTTGCTGGCCGCCGGCGGGGATCCCGAAGCCATGGAGCTCGACGAAGACTTCCTGCAAGCGATGGAATACGCGATGCCGCCGACCGGCGGCCTGGGGATGGGCGTCGACCGCGTCGTCATGCTCATCACCGGCCGGAGCATCCGCGACACGCTGCCCTTCCCGCTGGCGAAGCCGCGCTAACCAGCCCGACGTTCGCGCGCCGCCCGGGCAATCCCGGCATCGGATGAGTAAAAGTCGTGCTCAACGCGCACAAAAAAGACCACAATGGATGCGTGACGGGTTCAACGGCGAACCTCGCGATTGCAGTGCTGGCCGAGAACCACACCTCGTTGATGCACGGGTGGGTTCCCGGGGTGATCCAGGCTGTCTCCCTGAGCATGCTGCTGGTGGCGATCGGGTGGCGATCGCGGCGGTGGCGGTTGCTGTTGCTGCCGGTGGCGGCGGTCCTGGGCGCAGCCTTGGCCGGTTGGTCACACTGGTACATCACCAGCGGCGGTCTGGCTGACGACCCCGCGCCCCGTCTGCTGTGGTGGTGGATCGCCGTCAGTGGTACAGCCCTCGCGATCTTGGTCCTGGGCTGGCAGGGCGCGCGCTGGTGGCGGCGCTGCGCATCGCTGGTGTCCGTGCCACTGTGCCTGCTCAGCGCCGCACTGACGCTCAACCTCTGGGTCGGCTACTTCCCCACCGTGCAGACGGCGTGGGATCAGCTCACCGCCGGTCCGCTGCCCGACCAAACCGATTCGGCCAGCGTCAGCGCAATGGCCGCCATCGGCATCCAGCCCGCGCACGGCGGCGTCGTGTCGGTGACAATCCCTGACGATGCATCGCATTTCAAACATCGCGGTGAAGTCGTCTACTTGCCGCCGGCGTGGTTTTCCAGCACCCCACCACCACAGCTGCCGACCGTGATGATGATCGGTGGCGAGTTCAATACGCCTGCCGATTGGCTGCGGGCCGGCAACGCGGTGAAGACGATCGACGAACTGGCGGCCACTCATGACGGTAGCGCCCCGGTGTTCGTCTTCGTGGACTCCGGCGGAGCGTTCAACAACGACACCGAATGCGTCAACGGAAGCCGTGGAAAGGCGGCCGACCACCTAACCAAAGACGTTGTGCCATACATGGTCTCGAGGTTCGGCGTCAGCCCCGAGCCGGCGCATTGGGGTATCGTCGGTTGGTCCATGGGTGGGACCTGCGCGCTGGACCTCACGGTAATGCATCCGGAGCTGTTCAGCTCATTCGTCGACATCGCCGGCAACATGGGCCCAGATGCAGGAACCAAGGCGCAGACCATCGCTCGGCTGTTCGGCGGCAGCCCCGACGCGTGGGCCGCCTTCGATCCGACCACCGTCATCACCAAACACGGTCGATACAACGGGGTTTCGGGCTGGTTCGACATCTCGTCGAGCAACCCGCCGAAGCGTCATCACGGCCTCTCGGTGACCGGCGCCGACGAGGTCGCACTGGGCGGTCAGGGGACTATCGCGAACCCCAACGACCAGACCGCCGCGGCCGAGTCGTTGTGCGAACTCGGCCGCGCCAACGGCATCAACTGCGCCATCGTGGCTCAGCCGGGCAAGCACGATTGGCCTTTTGCGAGCAATGCTTTCGCCGCGGCGCTACCCTGGCTGGCCGGCCGGCTGGGCACGCCCGGGGTGCGGCGCATTGCGTTGCCGTCCACGTCGCCGCCCGCGTCAGCTCCGGCTCCGCACGCCGAGCCTATCGGCAGGTAACGTAAGACTGTGCCCGATGAGCCGGAAAGTTCCGCTGCGCAGTCTGACATCGACCCGGCCTACACGGACTCCGGGGTGCCGACGTTCGAATCGGTCCGCGAGAAGATCCAAACCCGGTACGAAACATCAATTGGTGCAGCCGAATTGGATGCCGAGAGCGCCGAGGGCCGTGACGTCGAAGAACAATATGAGGCCCGCCAGCGCGGGGCCGCCGAGCGGTTGGCCCAAATCCGTGAATCGATGCGCGACGACGCCGGCAGCTAAGCGCTGACCTTTCGGCGCTTGGTCGATCGGCGAGGGGCGCTTGTCGATGCCCCACTGGCGCCCACGAGTGTTTCCGCGAGGAACTTGCCGGTGTAGCTCTCCGGTACCGCCGCAATGTCCTCCGGTGTGCCCTCGGCGACGATTCCCCCTCCTCCGGCACCCCCCTCGGGACCCATGTCGATGACCCAGTCCGATGTCTTGATCACGTCCAGGTTGTGTTCGATGACGATCACCGTGTTGCCCTTGTCGACAAGGCCATTGATGACGTCCAGCAACTTGCGGATGTCTTCGAAATGCAGGCCGGTGGTGGGCTCGTCAAGGATGTAGACCGTGCGCCCGGTGGAGCGCTTCTGCAACTCCGACGCCAGCTTGACTCGCTGCGCTTCACCGCCGGACAGCGTGGGCGCCGGCTGGCCGAGCCGCACGTACCCCAGGCCGACGTCGACCAGCGTCTGCAGATACCGGTGGATGCCGGTGATCGGCTGGAAGAACTCCGCCGCTTCCTCGATCGACATGTCCAGCACCTCGGAGATGGTCTTGCCCTTGTAGTGCACCTCCAGGGTTTCCCGGTTGTAGCGGGCGCCGTGACAGACCTCGCAGGGCACATACACATCCGGCAGGAAGTTCATCTCGATCTTGATGGTGCCGTCGCCGGTGCACGCCTCACAGCGACCACCCTTGACGTTGAACGAGAATCGGCCCGGTTGATAGCCGCGGACCTTGGCCTCGGTGGTCGCCGCGAACAGGGTGCGGATCTTGTCGAACACCCCGGTGTAGGTGGCCGGGTTGGATCGCGGCGTACGGCCGATCGGTGACTGGTCGACACGGACCAACTTGTCCACGTTGTCCAGCCCGGTCACGCGGGTGTGCCGGCCCGGGACCTGCCGGGCTCCGTTGAGCCTGTTCGCCAGCACCGCGGCCAGGATGTCGTTGACCAGTGTCGACTTGCCGGAACCGGACACGCCGGTCACCGAGGTGAGCACGCCAAGCGGGAACACCACGTCGATGTCACGCAGGTTGTGCTCGCGCGCGCCGACGACCGTGAGTCGGCGTCGCTTGTCGACCGGACGCCGAATCGCCGGGGCGGCAATGCTTTCCTTGCCCGACAGGTAGGCCCCGGTGATCGATTCCTTGTTCGCCAGCAGTTCGCGGTAGGTGCCACTGTGCACGATGTGGCCACCGTGTTCACCTGCGCCCGGGCCGATGTCGACGACCCAGTCGGCGTGGGCAATGGTGTCTTGATCGTGCTCGACGACGATCAGGGTGTTACCCAAATCCCTCAACCGAGTAAGGGTTTCAATGAGCCGACGGTTGTCGCGCTGATGCAGCCCGATGGACGGCTCGTCGAGCACGTACAGGACGCCAACCAGACCAGAGCCGATCTGGGTGGCCAGTCGGATACGCTGCGCCTCACCGCCGGACAGCGTGGCAGCCGCACGCGACAGCGACAGATACTCCAGCCCTACGTCGAGCAGAAAGCCTAGCCGCGACTGGATTTCCTTGAGCACCTGTCCCGCGATCGCTTGTTCGCGCGCGCCCAGAGTGAGTCCGTTGAGGAAGTCCGCGCAGTCGGAGATGGACAGCTCGCAGACCTCGGCGATCGACTTCGCGCCGTGCTCGCCGGCGGTCAAGGTGACAGCCAAGATTTCCGGCTTGAGCCGTGTGCCGTGACAGACCGGGCACGGGACGTCACGCATGAAGCCCTCGTAGCGCTCCTTCATCAGCTCGGATTCGGTCTGGTCCAGCTTGCGCTGCAGGAACGCCAGCACGCCTTCGAAGTCGGCATAGTAAGAGCGGGTGCGGCCGTAGCGATTGCGGTAGCGGACGTGCACCTGCTCGTCGCAGCCCTCCAGAATCGCCTTGCGCGCCTTGGCCGGCAGCTTGCGCCACGGCGTGTCGACATCGAAGCCCATCGCATCGCCGAGGCTGGCCAGCATCCGGGTGAAGTACTCCGCGGTGTGGCCCATCGACCACGGCGCCACCGCCCCCTCCGCCAGCGTGCGGTCCGGGTCGGGCACCACCAAATCGGGATCGACTTCCTTGCGGATTCCCAGACCAGCGCACTCCGGGCAGGCGCCGTACGGCGAGTTGAACGAGAACGACCGCGGCTCCAGGTCGTCGACGGCCAGGGGGTGCCCGTTGGGACAGGCCAGTTTCTCGGAGAACCGCTGCTCGCGGTTGTGGGCGTCGTGGTCGTGATCGACAAACTCCAGCACCACGATGCCGTCGGCCAGGTTCAGCGCGGTCTCCACCGAATCGGTGAGTCGCTGCTTGGCGCTGGACTTGACGGTCAGGCGGTCCACCACCACCTCGATGTCGTGCTTCTCTTGTTTCTTCAGCTTGGGTGGATCGGTCAGCGGATGCACCACGCCGTCGACGCGGACGCGGCTGTAGCCCTGAGCGTTGAGCTTTTCGAACAGGTCGGCAAATTCGCCCTTGCGGGTGCGCACCACGGGGGCGAGCACCTGAAACCGCGTGCCTTCGGGCATCACCAGCACCTGATCGACAATCTGCTGCGGAGTCTGGCGGGCAATCCGCGAACCGCAGACCGGGCAGTGCGGCGTGCCTGCACGCGCATAGAGCAGCCGCAGATAGTCGTACACCTCGGTGATGGTTCCGACCGTCGATCGCGGGTTGCGGTTGGTCGACTTCTGGTCGATTGACACCGCGGGCGACAGTCCCTCGATGAAGTCGACGTCGGGCTTGTCCATCTGCCCCAGGAACTGGCGGGCGTAGGCCGACAGCGATTCCACGTAACGGCGCTGACCCTCGGCGAAGATGGTGTCGAACGCCAGCGAAGACTTTCCCGAGCCAGACAGCCCGGTGAAGACGATCAATGCGTCGCGCGGCAAATCAAGATCGACACTGCGCAGGTTGTGCTCGCGCGCACCCTTAACGATCAGGCGGTCAGCCACGCTCTCTCTTTCACCCCAGCCCGTTCGAACGTTCATCACACACGTCATCTCCATGCTATGTGCCCACACCGACAAGCGACTGCCGGCCAGTACCGTGACGGGTATGACCGTCCTGGACGACAACTACACCGGCCACGTTGAACCGGGTACTCCGGCCCGCCGCACCCTGCCGGGCGCGTCGATCGTGAAAGCGTCGGTGGGCCCCATGGACAACAACGCCTACCTGGTGACGTGTTCCGCGACCGGCGAGACCCTGCTGATCGACGCCGCCAATGACGCGGACGTCCTCATCGAGTTGGTGCGAAGCCACGCCCCGAAAGTGTCGCTGATCGTCACCAGCCACCAGCATTTCGACCACTGGCAGGCGCTGGAAGCCGTGACGCAGGCCACCGGAGCGCCGACCGCCGCACACCAGATCGACGCCGATCCGCTGCCGGTCAAGCCCGACCGCTTGTTGGCCGGCGGCGACACCGTCCAGATCGGCGAGCTGACCTTCGACGTCATCCATCTGCGCGGACACACGCCGGGATCGATCGCACTGGCCCTCGACGGTCCGGCTACCGGCGGAGTCACCCAGCTGTTCACCGGCGATTGCCTGTTCCCCGGCGGAGTGGGCAAGACCTGGCAGCCCGGCGACTTCGAGCGGCTGCTCGAGGACGTCACCACCCGAGTGTTCGACGTCTATGGCGACGCCACCGTCGTCTACCCCGGTCACGGTGACGACACCACGTTGGGTGCCGAGCGTCCCAGCCTGGCAGCGTGGCGCGAGCGCGGCTGGTAAGCGGCGCGAGCGACCCCAACAACCCCGTGCGCGAGCGCGGCTGGTAAGCGGCGCGAGCGACCCCAACAACCCCGTGCGCGAGCGCGGCTGGTAAGCGGCGCGAGCGACCCCAACAACCCCGTGCGCGAGCGGGGTTGGTGAATCACGGCCGCGAAACGCGGTGCAGCACCTACGCTTAGCCGATGAGGGTGGGGATCGACTTCGGCACAACGCACACTGTCGCGGCGGTCGTCGATCGGGGCAACTATCCCGTGGTGTCGTTCGACGGGGTCGAGGCGTGGCCGTCGATCATTTCCGCCCATCAGGCCGGCGAGCTGCGGTTCGGTCTGGACGCCGCCGCTGTCCGTCACGACCCGGATTGGTCGGTGCTGCGTTCGTTCAAGCGACTGCTCAACGACGCCGGGCCGACGACAACCGTGAATCTGGCGGGGCGCCGTCATCGACTGGCTGACCTGCTCGCGGGCTTTCTCGCCCAGCTGAAAAGCGAGCTGCGGCAGCGATCGAACGTGGACCTGGCGCCGGGTGAGCGAGTCGAAGCCGCAATCAGCGTTCCGGCCAACGCGTCTAGCGCGCAGCGCTTCCTGACACTGGACGCCTTCACGCAGGCCGGCTTCGAGGTGGTCGCACTGCTCAACGAGCCGTCGGCGGCGGGCTTCGAATACGCCCACCGGTATCGCCCCACGATTACCGTCAAGCGTGAGCACGTTCTCATCTACGACCTCGGCGGTGGGACATTCGACGCGTCGCTGCTGAAGATGACGGGACGGTTGAACGAGGTCGTCTTCAGCGAAGGCATCCAGCGCCTGGGCGGCGACGACTTCGATGAGGCGATCCTCAAGCTCGTTCGCAAAGGCGCCGGCCTGCGCACGTTGCCCGCGGGCACACGTGATCTGCTGCTTGAGGAGTGCGCGGTCCGTAAAGAGGCCGTCGGCCCGAACACCCGCCGATTCCTGGTCGATCTCACCGCGGTCGGCAAACCGCCGTTCTCCTGCCCGATCGACGACGTCTACGCGGCCTGTGCGCCGCTGGTGGACAAGACGATTGCCGCTCTCACCCGGGTGCTACACGATCAGGCCGGCGGCGACATCGACTGGTCAGAAGTTGCCGGCATCTATGTGGTGGGCGGAGCCGGGAGCTTCCCACTAGTTGCCCGGACGCTGCGCACCGTGTTCGACGAGAAACGCGTCAAACGCTCACTGCACCCGTTCGCCGCGACGGCAATCGGCCTGGCGGCCTTCCTCGATAGAGAGGCGGGATTTGCTCTCTCCGAACGTCTTTCGCGCCACTTCGGGGTGTTTCGCGAGGCGTGCGCGGGCGAGGACGTCTGCTTCGACCCGATCGTGCCCAAAGGCGCGGCGCTGCCCACCGCAGGTCAGCCGCCCTTCGTCGTCACGCGGACCTACCGCGCGGCACACAACATCGGACACTTCCGCTTCGTGGAGTGCAGCCGGTTGCGCGACGGCCACCCCGACGGCGACGTAACACCGTATGAACCGGTGTTCTTTCCGTTTGATCCGGATCTCGACGACGACCAGGATCTGCCGCGTCGGGCGGTGCGGCGACGCGACGACGGTCCGGATGTAGAAGAGCGCTACGTCGTCACATCCGGCGGAGCCGTCGAAGTGACCCTCACGACGCGTCCGGCCCGGCTGAGCCGGACCTTCCGCTTGGCGCGGCACGACCTCGCCAGCGCGTAACGGGCAGTTACGTCGCGGCGTCGAGATCGGGCGTCCACGCCACCCCATTGATGTGGCTGCCGCCGTCGACGAACAACGTGTTGCCGGTGGGATAGCGGCAGCCCTCACCGGCCAGAAACACCGCGACCGGGGCGATATCGAGGTAAGGGTCCCCGATCCGGCCCATCGGTTTCATGGCGTCGGCAAAGGCTGCGACCCGTACTTAGCGGTGTCGATCACCGGTTGAAGCGCGCACGACCGCTTAGGTGGTGGTGTGCACGATCAGGACGTCGACCTTGGACCGGCGGGACACGTTGGCGGGCACCGATCCCAGCAGTCGGCCCGTGATGGTGCTGAGGCCGACGTTGCCGACGACCAGCAGGTCGGCGTTGACCTCCTCGGCGAGTCCGACCAGCGCGTCGACCGGGGCGCCGACAACCGACCGTTCCTCGATGTTCTTGGCGCCCGCGGCGTGGGCCCGATCCTTGGCCTCGCGCAGGATCGCATAGATCGGGGCGCTGCCCGACACCTTGTAGCTCTCGTCCTTCAGGGCGTCGGCGGCCCGTGGATCCTCGTGCTGAGGCAAGTACGCCGTCGCGACGATCAGCTTTGCGTGCTCCCCGGCGATGCTGCCTGCCTTCTCCACCGCGCGCAGCGACGAATCCGAGCCGTCGGTTCCTACCACCACGGTCCGATAGGCGCTCATTTACCCTCCCAGGTATCGGTTGCTACCGCCAACCCAAGACAGTAGCGCCTCGCTTGAGACAGATGGTCGGATTTGAGACACGCCGACGCCCTGGACAATTCCGCGCTACCGCCCCCGCAGATCCCTCTCTGGGGCGCCAATCGCATCAGCACCGTACTCAGCTAACCTCCGAAATTGATGAAATACCCTGATTCACAAGCTATTTAGTTAATCGCGAATCGCGACCGGTCGGACCGCCGGCTTCGATGCCACTGGGCAGAGCGGTTTGTGGGCAGGTGGGATGGGTAAGCAGGTTCACTAAAGGGCCCTTACAGTGACACGAATCATGGTTGCTACAACAGTCGACGAACCCAGGACGGCGCTGGCCGCAAGCGATTCGCGTCCGCGGCTGCGCGGCAGGCTGCTCGACCCGCTTGCGGTCGCGGTGCTGGCGTCCCTCGTCGGCGGCGCCGGGGCCAGCCGGCCGTCGCTGTGGTTCGACGAGAGCGCGACGATTTCTGCCTCCGCCAGCCGCTCGCTGCCCGAACTGTGGCGGCTGCTGGGCCACATCGACGCCGTGCACGGCCTGTTTTACCTGCTGATGCACGGTTGGTTCACTCTCTTCCCGCCGACCGAGTTCTGGTCGCGGGTTCCCAGTTGTCTGGCGGTCGGCAGTGCGGCAGCCGGTGTGGTGGTCCTCAGTAAGCAGTTCTTGCCGCGGACCACCGCGGTCTGCGCGGGCATCGTGTTCGCCATCCTGCCGCGCGTGACCTGGGCCGCTGTCGAAGGCCGCTCGTATGCGTTGACGGCGGCTGCCGCGGTCTGGTTGACCGTGTTACTGGTCACCTCGATACGGCGAAACCGGTGGTGGCTGTGGCTGCTCTACACGCTGGCACTGATGCTGTCGATACTGCTCAACGTCTACCTGGTATTGCTGGTGCCGGCTTATGCCGTCGCTACACCGGTACTCCGGCGCCATAAATCGGTGTTGCTGTGGTGGGCGATCACTTCAGCGGTGGCAGTGGGCGCCCTGACGCCGTTAATGCTGTTCGCGCACGGCCAGAGCTTTCAGGTCGCCTGGATTTATCCGCTGAATTGGCACAACGTGCTCGACGTCGTGCAACACCAATATTTCGACAACAGTGTTCCCTTCGCAATCCTGGCGGCGCTCATTTTCGCTGTCGCGCTGACGATTCGATTGACAGGTCGATGGCGTTCGGCTGGCGATACCGGCGATACCCGCCGACTCCTGATCATCTGCGCGGCATGGATCGTGGTGCCCACCGCCGTCAGCCTGATCTATTCGGCGATCAGTGATCCGTTCTATTACCCGCGGTATCTGTTCTTCAGCACGCCGGCGATGGCGGTCGTGCTGGCTGTCTGCCTCGTGGCGGTAGCACGCACGCCGCGATGGATTGCCATGGTGTTGATAGCGCTCACCGCAGCCGCCCTCCCTAATTATCTTCTGTCGCAACGGCAGCGCTACCCCAAAGAAGGCTGGGATTACAGCGACGTCGCTGACGTCATCAGCGCCCACGCGGCACCCGGCGACTGCCTGCTGGTCGACAACACGGTCGGCTGGCTGCCCGGGCCGATCCGGGCGCTCCTTGCGGCTCGCCCGGCCGCGTACCGGCCCTTGGTCGACATCGGCCGCGCCGGCCGCGGACCCGAGCGCGGCACCCTCTGGGACGGTCACAAGGCGGTTTGGCTGGTGCAAGATCAGCTGAACAAGTGCACGACGGTATGGACGATTTCCACCCATGACACGACGCTGCCCGATCACCAAAACGGTAAAACTCTGCCGCCCGGGCGGCTGCTGGCACGCGCGCCCGCTTATCTGACGCCGAAGCAGCTTGGATTTCACATCGTCGAACGATGGCAATTCCACCGGACCCAGGTCGTCAAGTCGACCCGCTGAGCGTTGGGAACGCCACCCGAAGACAAGTAGCTTGGCGGACATGCAGATCTGGCTTGCCGACCCGCTGTTCGGTGGCGCCGTGCAGAACGGCCGGCACCTCATCGAGGTTTTCTCCGCGTTCGGGCTGACGGCGCTGATCGGCCTGGAACGCACGGTCCAGGGCAAGGTCGCGGGGCTACGGACCCAGACCATCGTCGGAACTGCATCGGCCCTGATTCTCTTGGTGAGCAAGTACGGTTTCCCCCGACGTGCTCTCCGTGCAGACCGTTGTGCTCGATCCATCGCGGGTCGCCGCCCAGGTCGTCTCTGGAATCGGCTTTTTGGGTGCCGGCATCATCATCACCCGACGCGGTGCGGTGCACGGGCTGACTACCGCGGCGGCGGTCTGGGAATCGGCCGCGATCGGCCTGGCGGCGGGAGCCGGGCTGCTGTTGCTGGCCACCGCCGTGGTGGCCCTCCACTTTGTCAGCGCGCTGGCTTTCAATGTGGTGGAGCGGCAGCTCACCGCGCGGCTGCGCGGGACCGTGGCGCCTGCACATCATCTATGAAAACGGCCGGGGAGTGCTGCGGACCATATTGCGCGCCTGTGGTCAAAGGAACTGGCAGCTGACCGAACTCGACGCGGACGAGCACAACGTCGACGCCGACCAGGTCGGCGTGACGATGACACTGTCGGGCAACCGATCAGCAACGCAGCACAAGTGCTCTCCAATCTCGAAGGAGTCTCCGCGGTGCTTTCAGGCGACGATGAGCTTGACTGAGCTGCAAATAGCTTGTGCGCAAACGCAATCCTTGAATGTGCAGCCGATCAGCGCAATCCCCGGGTGGCACGGTGAGCGGCCAACGCGCCCGCCAAGCCCACTGCGGCAAACACCGCGAACAGCGCGCGGGCGGCCACCACGACGCCGCCGTGGGCGCTGTTGACCACCACACCAGCCAGCCCTGCACCAAAGGCGCCGGATATGAGCTGCACCGTGTTAATCGCCGCGGCCGCGGCGGCGCCTTCCTTCGCGTCATCGACGCACTGCATCGCCCAGGCCGATAAGTGCGGCCAGGCCGCTCCGATGCCGATCCCGGTGATCGTCAGCGCCAGCACCCACGTCACAACAACGCCCACCGGCGCGTTGTCGACTTGGGTACCCGCGGCCAACATCAGACCCACGGCCATGACCAGCGGCGCGGCCACTACCACGCGGTTGATGATCGGCTTGCTGCTCAGCGACGCACTGAGGATCTCGCTGACGGTCCAGCCGACCGCCAGCGCCGCGCCCAGAAACCCCGCCGCAACGGGAACCAGATGCGCCAGGCGTTGCCCGAACAGCGGCACGTACATGTCGACCATCGCCGAGGCCATCAGCACCGCCAGGGTCAGATAGATCCACTTCAGCGGCCCGGCACCAAAAGTGCTGGGAGGCAACACGGATACCACCATCCGCCGATCGACGAGTACGAACACGACGACCAGGACCAGACTGACCGCAAGCAACGCTACGGTCGCGGCGAGTTTTTGCGGAACCTGGGCGACGCTGACCGTCAGCGCCGCAGCTCCCAGCAGCAGCAGCGACCACACCGGAATTTTCAGCGCGAGCGCAGGCTTGCCGGGATCGACACGCCCGGCCGGCAGCACCAGCGGAACCAGCACGGCCATCGCCGCGGTCAGCATCGCCACCACGCCGAACGCCCAGCGCCACAGCCCGAACTGGGCAAAAAGGCCGCCCGCCGCCGGCCCCGCCACTGTCGCGACGCCCCACATGGCTGACACCAGTGCCGATGCCCTGGTCCACAGCGATTGTGGCAGGACGGCGTTGATCACCGCGTAGCCCAAACCGGCCAGCAGGCCCCCGGCCGCGCCCTGCAGAGTGCGACCCACCAGCAACACCTCCATGCTGGGAGCCGCCGCGCACACCACGCTGCCGATCCCGAACACGGCCAACCCCGACAGATATGACCATCGCGGTCCGACTCGCAGCAGCGCCGCGTTGACCGTCGTGGCCGCGACAACCGATCCCACCAGGTAAAGGGTGGTCACCCAGGCAAAGAAGCGCTCTCCGCCGATGTCGGTGATCGCGCTCGGCAGCAGGCTGACGGTCAGGAACTCGTTGGTTGCGTACAGCGCCACCCCGCCGGCGAGCAGCGTTGAAGTCCCGAGAAACCTGGGACCTAACAGCGCGCGCCAGCCGTCGATGGCTGTCGTGCCGAGGGGTGAGCTCACTTCAGACCGGCGGCGTCCATTCCGCGCAGCTCCTTCTTGAGGTCGGCGATTTCGTCGCGGAACCGCGCGGCCAACTCGAACTGCAGGTCGCGTGCCGCGGCCATCATCTGCTCGGTGAGGTCTTTGATCAGGTCGGCCAGTTCGGCCCGCGGCATGTTGGCGGTATCGCGCCCTTCAAACACCCCGGCGCTGACCGCCCGACCGGGCTCGCCCTGAGCCCGGCGGCCCCTCGACGCGTTGCGCCCAGAACCGCCGATGCCGACGGCCTCGGTGTCGTCCGCCTCGCGGTAGACCTGGTCGAGGATGTCGGCGATTTTCCTGCGCAGCGGCTGTGGGTCGATGCCGTGGGCTTCGTTGTAGGCGATCTGCTTGGCCCGCCGCCGATCGGTCTCGTCGATCGCCTCTTTCATCGAGTCGGTGATCTTGTCGGCGTACATGTGGACTTCCCCGGAGACGTTGCGGGCGGCGCGGCCGATGGTCTGGATCAGGCTGCGCGACGACCGCAGGAAGCCTTCCTTGTCGGCGTCGAGGATTGCGACCAGCGATACCTCCGGCAGGTCCAGGCCTTCCCGCAGCAGGTTGATCCCGATCAGCACGTCGTACTCACCCAGCCGCAACTGACGCAGCAGTTCCACCCGCCGCAGTGTGTCGACTTCGGAGTGCAGGTAGCGCACCCGAATACCCAGTTCCAGCAGATAGTCGGTGAGGTCCTCGGCCATCTTCTTGGTCAGCGTCGTCACCAGGATCCGTTGGTCTGCCTCGGCGCGCTTGCGGATCTCGCCGATCAGATCGTCGATCTGGCCCTTCGTCGGCTTCACCACGACTTTGGGGTCAACCAGTCCGGTCGGGCGGATCACCTGCTCGACGAACTCCCCGGCCGACTGACTCAGCTCATAGGGGCCAGGGGTTGCCGAGAGATACACCGTCTGCCCGATCCGGTCGGCGAATTCCTCCCAGGTCAGTGGCCGGTTGTCGGTGGCTGACGGCAGCCGGAAGCCGAACTCGACGAGGTTGCGTTTCCGCGACATGTCGCCCTCATACATACCGCCGATTTGCGGCACAGTGACGTGCGATTCGTCGATGACGAGCAGGAAGTCCTCCGGGAAGTAGTCCAGCAGTGTTGCGGGCGGCGTGCCGGCCCCCCGCCCGTCGATGTGCCGCGAGTAGTTCTCGATGCCGGAGCAGAACCCGACCTGGCGCATCATCTCGACGTCGTAGTTGGTCCGCATCCGCAGCCGCTGGGCCTCCAGCAGCTTGCCCTGGCCCTCGAGCTCCGCGAGCCGCTCGGCCAATTCTTCCTCGATGGTGGAAATTGCGTGCGCCATCCGCTCCGGGCCGGCCACATAGTGGGTGGCAGGGAAGATCCGCAGCGAGTCGACCTGACGGACCACGTCACCGGTCAGCGGGTGCAGGTAGTACAGCGCCTCGATTTCGTCGCCGAAGAATTCGATGCGAACGGCGAGCTCCTCGTAGGACGGGATGATCTCGACGGTGTCGCCACGCACCCTGAACGAGCCGCGGGTGAACGACAGATCGTTGCGGGTGTACTGCACGTCGACCAGCAATCGCAGCAGCCCATCGCGCGGCACCTCGGTCCCCACCTGCAGTTCGACGGACCGGTCCAGATAGGACTGCGGTGTGCCCAGGCCGTAGATGCAGGACACCGAGGCCACCACCACCACATCGCGGCGTGACAGCAGCGACGACGTCGCGGAGTGCCGCAGCCGCTCAACGTCGTCGTTGATCGAGCTGTCCTTCTCGATGTAGGTGTCGGTCTGCGCGATGTACGCCTCCGGCTGGTAGTAGTCGTAGTAGGACACAAAGTACTCAACTGCGTTGTGCGGCAACATTTCTCGCAGCTCATTGGCCAACTGCGCGGCCAGCGTCTTGTTGGGCGCCATCACCAGGGTGGGACGCTGCAACCGCTCGATCAGCCACGCGGTGGTCGCCGACTTCCCGGTGCCGGTGGCGCCGAGTAGCACTATGTCGCGCTCGCCTGCCACAATCCGCCGCTCCAAGTCGTCGATCGCGGCCGGCTGGTCCCCGGCCGGCGAATGCGGGCTGACCACCTCGAAGTGGCCGCCGGCACGAACCATGTCTTCGACCGGGCGGTATTCGGAGTGCGCAACCACGGGATGTTCGGTAGCAAACGCCATGATGACCAGGGTAGAACTCAGCACCGACACCCCGCTCAACCCGAGCGCCGACGATGCAGGCCAGCAGGAGGGTCAGCTGTGCTGACGACTCCAGACCCGGGTGCCGGGGTCGCATTCGATGAGGTGTCCGTCGTCGGACATCGACATCGTGAACACCGGTGTGTCCGGTTCGTCACACGAGGTCCCGACCGGGTGCACCCCGGTGGTCCTCGGGGCTTTGTCCCAGGTGTTGCCCTCGCATACGACCTGTTCATTGGCCGTGGAATCGTAGGCGACCTTGTCGACGTCGGTGCACGGCCCGCCCAGCACCGGGGGCGTCGAGGTTCCGACCGGCGTGGCCGTGATGTTGGCCGCCTGCGCGGGATCGGCGATTGTCACGTACGGCGGGACGTCTCCGGTGCGCGTTGCCACCACTGGGATCCGCAGCGTGGCCCCCTGTGAGCCGCACTCGTTGCTCTGCACCGTCTGGGTCTGAACGCCGCGCAGCGTGCCGTCCGGTTCCGGGGTCAACGACCACACCACGGTCTCGGACTGCGTGGCCGTCGGCCCGCCGTGCGCCTTTTGGCACTGCACCTGCAGTTGCCGGGGCTCACCCTGCCACTTCCCGTCGACGAAATGCAGCGTGCCGGTATTACCGCTGCCGGTGGTCTTCGCTGCTTGATGGCTGGCGTCGTCCAGCTTGGTCCCGGTGGCAGCGCACCCGGCCGCAGTGCAGGCAGAGGAAAAGGCCCACCAGCTGGTGACCCCGCCGTTATTGCGTATGACTCCGTTGGACGTCTGCTTCGCGCGGTCGTAGTCCAGTCGGAAGCTGCCGTTGAGTGGCGGGGCGGCGATGGCCGACGCAGAGGACGCCGACGACGTCGCGCTCACGCGTGGTGGTGACGCGGGGCTCGCTTGAGGTTGGTCGTCCCAGGAGAAGAAGGAGATCGCCCACGTCACGGTCAGCGCGACGACCGTTGTGACGATCATCGCGAGGGCGATGCCGACTTTCAGGGAGGGCCTTCGACCGGCTTTCCGGAAGCGTGCGCGGCGGAGTAGCAATGACGGCGCGCCGAGGGCACCCAACCTGGTGCTGCGGTCGCCGGCAGCGCGGTGGGAGACGTGCTCGCTGAGCGCAGCGGCGAATTGGCGGCACCGATCGAATCGGTCCGCCGGATCCTTCGCCAGACCTTTGAAAAACACGTCATCGAGATCTGCCAGATCGGGGCGATAGTGGCTCAGTCTGGGCGGTTCTGCATGCAGGTGCTGCCCGATCACCGCGACCGGGTTGGAGTTCCGGTACGGCGGCGCACCGGTGAGCAGGTGGAATGCCGACGCCGCCAATGCATATTGGTCGGCGCGGCCATCGATGTTCGATCCGACGAGTTGCTCAGGGGCGGCGTAAGCGACGGTGCCCACCGCGACGTTGGTCTCGGTGATGCCACTGATATCGGCGAGGTGGCGGGCTACGCCGAAGTCCGCCAACAGGATCCGACGGTCCTCGTCGTCGGGGTGGGTGAGAAGGATGTTGGCGGGTTTGACGTCCCGGTGCAGCAGCCCTCTGGCATGGGCA
Organism: uncultured Actinomycetota bacterium; assembly: GCA_963833915.1. Lineage (GTDB taxonomy): Bacteria > Actinomycetota > Actinomycetes > Mycobacteriales > Mycobacteriaceae > Mycobacterium. Next base: position 128,110 of record CAWHZO010000018.1, on the reverse strand, counting down.
TAGTCGAGCGCGCCGGCTACCGCGGTGACGATCTCACAGACGTCGTGCTCTGACATCCCTTCCCGGAAACGCTCGCGCATCAGTCGGGCCGCATCGGTGCCCTCGACGTAGTCCATCGCAATCCAAAGGTGACCGTCGAACTCGCCGCGGTCGTGCACCGCGACGATGTGGGGATGCCACAGCGTGGCGGCCAGGTCGGCTTCGCGATTGAATCTCTCGCGGAATTCGGGGTCGGTGGTTGTTCCCTCGGTCAACACCTTGAGCGCGTCACGACGCGGTAAACGGGGATGCTTGGCGAGATAGACGTCGGCCATCCCACCAGACCCCAATGGACGCAGGATGGTGTAGCCGGCGAAGGTCGTCGGGGTTGATATCGCACTGCCTGGCGCATCGTTCGTGCCGGATCGACCAACGTCCGCGGAACTCCGGTGGGGACGCGACCGGATCAACGGCACTCGGGTCAGTAAGCGGGTCACCGCGAGATAGGGAAGCGACGCATAACCACGCCGGAGCGGGTTGGGGTCGCGCTGCGGCTCCGCAGCCGGGCCTGATGGGGCGTCCCAGCGCTGCGTCGCTCTGGTCGCCTCATCCATCTACGACTGCCCCCTCACATCCACACAATAGGCGTGCCAACGAACACGCTCCCGGTTGCCTGCCGCGATTCAACTCTTGAATTGGTTGCGGGCCGGACGTTTTCGACACCCCCGACGCGCAGCCGAATTCGGAGAGTTGTCTTACTCTTGGCGATCATGCCGTGAGACGCGGTGAGCTCCTGTAGTGCCACGTATGAAACAGCTGTGAATCGCGCTTTTGGCGCAGCTCGCGGCAAGTTACAGCGCAATCACAGTGCGTCACGTGGAAACGTGGCCGTCGCGGAGTCGATACTGGAGTGGTGAGTCGACCAGCCCCGCCCCTTCTGACCATCTGGCACGACGGCTCAGACCGTACGTTCGCGCCAGGTCACGACGTCGTCGTCGGGCGTGATCTGCGCGCTGACATCCGGATCGCCGATCCGCGGATCTCTCGCGCGCACCTGATCCTGCGCTTCGAACAGGGCAAGTGGGTGGCTATCGACAACGGTTCGGTGAACGGGACCTTCGTCAACGGCTACCGCAGACCGGTCGTCGACATCCATGACGGGCAAAGCATCAACATCGGGAATGCCGATGGACCGCGGCTGACCTTCGAGGTCGGTCCACGCCGCGGCAAAGGAGGGCGGCCCCCGGGAAGTGCGTCTCCGCAGGATGCGCAATCGACCGCGTCGTGGTCGACGCCCGCCCCGCCGGGTCCGCCGCCCGCCCAGCCGCCGGGACCGCCCGTCGGCTCGCGGCAGGGCGACGCCAAGCCCGCGCCCTCACCGGTATCGCAGGGCCGACCCGCTCCGCACGGCCGGCCGCTGCCGCCGCAGTCGCCGTCGGAGTATCCGACCAACGTGCACGGGGCACCGCCGCCGGCAGGCCCGCCGCTCGACGAGAGAACAGTGGTCAACGCCGGTCCCGCGCCATCGCAGCCGGAGGTGCCGCCCACCGAAGTCACGGTGCTCAACGCGCAGTCCGGCGATGCGTCGAATTTTGCGACCAGGTTCGTCAAACTGCTGTCGCAGAGGTCGGCGCCGGCGGCCACACCGGCCGGCTCGGTGACGATCGGCCGGGCATCCGACAACGACATCGTGATCCCCGACGTGCTGGCCTCGCGACATCACGCCACGTTGATTCTGACGCCGCTGGGCACCGAGATCCGCGACACCAGCGTCAACGGCACATTCGTCAACGGCACCAGGGTCGGGTCGGCGATCCTGCGCGAGGGCGACGTCGTGACCGTAGGCAACGTGGACCTGGTTGTCAGCGGGGGCTTGCTGGTCCGGCGCAGCGAAACCGAAGCCGCAACGCGCACCGGCGGTTTGGAGGTGCGCAACGTCCGCTATGTCGTCGACAACGGCAAGCAACTTCTCAGCGACATCTCGCTGACCGCGCGTCCGGGAACGCTGACCGCCGTGATCGGCGGATCTGGCGCCGGAAAGAGCACGCTGGCCAGGTTGATCGCCGGTTACACGACGCCCAGTTCCGGCTCTGTCACATTCGAGGGCCACGACATCCACACCGAATACGCGTCGCTGCGCAGCAGGATCGGCATGGTGCCCCAGGACGACGTCGTGCACCGCCAGCTGACGGTGAACCAAGCGTTGAGCTACGCCGCCGAACTGCGCCTGCCGCCCGATACCAGCAAAGCCGACCGGGCCAGCGTCGTCGCGCAGGTGCTCGAGGAACTCGACCTGACCAAGCACGCCAACACGCGGGTCGACAAGCTGTCCGGCGGACAACGCAAACGGGCCTCGGTGGCACTCGAACTGCTCACCGGGCCGTCACTGCTGATCCTCGATGAACCGACCTCGGGTCTGGATCCCGCGCTGGACCACCAGGTGATGATGATGCTGCGTCAACTGGCCGACGCCGGTCGCGTGGTGATCGTCGTGACGCACATGCTGTCTTACCTGGATACCTGCGACCAGCTGCTGTTGGTGGCACCCGGCGGGAAGACGGCCTACTCCGGGCCGCCGGACGGCATCGGCGAGGTGATGGGCACCACCAACTGGGCCAAGATCTTCGGTCAGGTTGGCGCCGATCCCGACGAAGCCAACCGCCGGTTCCGCGAGCGCGACCAGCAGCAGCAACCTGCCCCGCAGGCGGACCAGCCGGCCGACTTGGGCGAACCGGTGCACACCAGCGTGCGCCGGCAGATTTCGACGGTCGCGCGCCGCCAGGTCCGCCTCGTCGTCTCCGACCGGGCGTATTTCATCTTCCTGGCACTGCTGCCGTTCATCCTGGGTGCGCTATCGCTCACCGTTCCCGGCAGCACCGGGTTCCGCACCCCTGGCCCGCACGCCGAGACGCCCGACGAGGCCGCGCAGATCCTGGCCCTGTTATTGCCCGCTGCCGCCTTCATGGGTACCGCGCTGACGATTCGCGATTTGGTCGGAGAGCGCGCCATCTTCCAGCGCGAGCAGGCGGTCGGCCTCTCGACCACGGCCTATCTACTGGCCAAGACGCTGGTGTTCTGCGGGTTCGCGATCCTGCAATCGGCGATCATCACCGCCCTCGTGGTGGCCGGCAAGGGCGCGCCGAGCCGCGGCGCGGTGCTGCTGGGCCACTCGACGGTGGCGGCCACCACCGAGCTGTTCATCACCGTCGCCGGAACCTGTGTCGCCTCGGCCGTCCTCGGCCTGGCTATCTCGTCACTGGTCCGCTCCACCGAGCAGATCATGCCGTTGTTCGTGGTAGGGGTCATGGCGCAGCTGGTGTTGTGCGGTGGGATGGTCCCGGTGACCGGTCGGCTCGGTCTAGACCAGCTGTCCTGGCTGATGCCGGCGCGCTGGGGTTATGCGGCGGCGGCGTCGACCGTCGACGTCCGGCACCTGGTACCGGTCACGCTGCTGCCCCAGGACCAGTTCTGGCAGCACACCCGACATTTCTGGATGCTCGACATGGGCATGCTGGCCGGGCTGACCGTGTTCTTCGCCTGCTTTGTCCGCTGGAAGATTCGGCTCCGCCGCTGAGCCGCCTTGACTCGAGGTGACGCCATCCATCCGCCCAAGCACGAGACGTTCGACCTGCGCGCCCGCACCAACACCGACCCCAAGGGCATCGTGCGGGCCGTCGAGGATTACATCGTGCGGCCGTGGGGCCTGTATCTGGCCCGTCCTACCCCTGGTCGCGCGCAGTTCCACTACCTCGAGTCGTGGTTGCTGCCGTCACTGGGTTTGCGGGCCACGGTTTTTCATTTCAACCCCGGCCACGAACGCGACCTCGACTACTACCTCGACGTCGGCGAGTACACGCCAGGGCCGGCGGTGTGGCGTTCCGAAGACCATTACCTCGATCTCGAAGTGCGCACCGGCCGGGGCGCGGACTTAGCCGACGTCGACGAGCTGTTGGATGCCGTGCGGCACGGGCTGCTGGCTCCGGCGGTTGCCGAGCAGGCCGTGCGGCGCGCAGTGCACGCCGTCGACGGCCTGGCCCGCAACGACTACGACCTCAATACCTGGCTGGCCGGCAACGGCATGCGGCTCGTATGGCGATGAATACCGAAAGCTGTTGCAGTACAGCCAATTAGACGGCAAGCAAGCGTTCGAAGAATTCGCGGTAGTGCATCAGAGCCAGGCGTAGGTCTTCGGTGGAAGCCTCTTCGCCGCGAGACCACTGCTCTTCGAGCCGCGACCGCGCCTCGGCGAATCCAGTCGTGAGATGCTCGACCAGATCGGAGACCAAGCCGTCCGCCTTCTGGACGCACTCCTTGGGATCATCAACGAAGGCCGCCTGAACGCCGGCCCACCGCGCACGCAAATCCGCGAGATCGTCGCCGGCAAAAAGCAATTCGTCGGCTGACGATTCATGTTTCGCGCTCGGTGGCTCCGCTTCGGGGACCTCGGCACTAGGCGGTGCGGTTGTGTTGATACTGGGTTCCGCCGAGTCGACACCGGGTTCCGCCGACTCGGCAGCGGGTTCCACCGGGTCGGCGGCGGGTACCGGCTCGGGCGCGACGGCCGTGCTCTCGTCTTCGATCCGCGGTGCTTCCGAGACAGGGACCGCGGCTTCCTCAGGCGAATCGGTCAGTGTGTGTTGTTCATGCGTGGTCATGCGCTTGCCTCCTGTGCTGTGTCCTTGTCGGTCGTGGTCTCGAGCAACTTGTCGAACAGCGCCCGGTAGTGCACGAACGCCTCCCGCTGTTGCTCGGTGCTGATGTCATGCTGCTGCGACGTGTGGATGCCGTGGGCGGCGCGGTAATTCTCGACGATCTGCGGGTGGTCCACCGAGATGTCTGCGGCCCGCTGGTCGAAATCGTCTACGGGATAACCCCGTTGGCGCATCACCTCGGTCACCAAACGATCCGCGACGCCGACAGCGCTCGCCGGGTTATCCACGAACCCGGCCTGCACCTCTTGCCAGCGGGCGGTGAAATCCGACAGCGCCGAAGGCGTCAACGGAACGATATCCAGCTTGCCTACCTTGCGTTCTCGCGTAGTGAGTTCACGCACGGCACCTTTCGCGCTTCCGGTCTCGGATACCAGGCGCTCGTACTCACTGCCGTAGTGCTGTTTGAGCCGCTTAGTTTTTGTGCGAAAGCTGACCATGCTAATTGCGACAATCGCCCCGACAAGCACCACGACGGCGACGGCCGCGATCAAGATCCATTCCCAGATGGGCATCACAGACTCCTTTCCGACACATGTGTAATAACCCGTCCGGCGATGGCGTAAACGTCATTTTGTGATGTGTGACACACCGCCAGGATGCCGAGGCGGGACCTGACTTCCGGCCGCTCAGAAATAGTGCCGGCGCCCGCCGATGGCGCGTCCGGTGCTGCCCAGGATCGCCAGGATCGCGCCCACGACGAGCAAGATGATCCCCAGGGTCCACAGGATGGAAATCTTGAGTAGAAATCCCGCGATCAGCAGGATGATGCCGAGAACGATCATGATTGAGCCTTCCCTCAGATGATGGTTGACCGATGTTCGGGTCGGCCGGCCCGAAATCAGTCGACCACCCGTAGGGGTGGTACCACTACACCCCTAGGGAGGTAATCTCCCCTCATGCCACAACCACCTCGCGCGCCGATCACCGTTGCGCTCGTCGATGATTACGACGTCGTCGTCAAAGGTGTGGCCAACATGCTGGAGCCGTACCGCGACCGCATCGTGATCGCGGAACTTGACTCCAGCATGTCCGTCAAAGACGACGTCGACATCGTCCTGTACGACTCATTCGCCCAACCCGAATCCGATCACGAAGAGATCGGAGTCCTGGTAGCTAATCCCCGAGCCCGCCGAGTTGTGGTCTACACCTGGAACTTTCACCCTGAACTCGTCGAAAGCGCGCGGCAACACGGCGCCCAGGGGTATCTGTCCAAGACCCTGCCCGCGCGCGAGCTGGTCGCGGCCCTGGAGGCCGTGCATTCCGGTCAAGTGATCGTCAGCGACGCGGCAGCGCGGGCACGCAGCGCACCCGGACTCGACTGGCCCGGCCGCGGCGAAGGGCTCAGCGAACGCGAGGCGGAGATTCTGGCGCTCATCACCCAGGGCATGAGCAACGCCGACGTCGCGCGGCTGACATACCTGAGCCCCAACACCGTGAAGTCCTACATCCGCACGATCTATCGCAAGCTCGGTGTGAGCAGTCGCACTCAGGCCGTGCTGTGGGGCGTGGACCACGGGTTTACACCCGACCACCACCGCATCGAGCACTGGCGCGGCGGTCCCTAGAGTTTCTCCGCGCGGAAGCGGGTAAACCCTGAGGCATGGGTTTGAACGAAGACCGGCGCACGCGGCAATCCGGCCGCAGTCCGGAGTCACGTACACGGCAACCGCGACGACGCAGAGGAGGCAAAAGCGGGCCGCAGTTCGTCATCCAGCACCACGCAGCGCGCAGTGACCATTACGATTTGCGCCTCGAGATCGACGGCGTGCTGGTGTCGTGGGCCATCCCCAAGGGGCCCTCGACCAGCCCCAGGGACCGGCGGATGGCGCGCCGCACCGAAGATCGCCCGCTGGAATACGCCACGGTCGAGGAGATCCCCGACGGTGAGTACGGCGGTGGCGACGTGATCGTCTGGGATCGCGGCACTTACGCCAACAAGACCGACCATGCGATGACCAAATGCCTCGGGCGCGGCCACCTGTCATTTCATCTCCACGGCAAAAAATTGCACGGCGGCTATGCACTCACCCGGGTCCGCGAGGGTGAGGACGAGACGTGGCTGCTGCTCAAGCGCCAAGACGGCGGGGCCGAGGCCGGGGGCAACCCGGTCCGAAGCCGACCGGAGTAACCGTCGCCGGCAACCGATGAACGGCGTGCTGTCCTGCGGCGCGCCGCTGCCTAATCCGTAGGCCGCCAGCCTGATGTGTCCGCCCAGGCCCACGCCCTGCGGTAGGCATCGAGAAACCAGGGTTCCTTGGCGGCGACATATGCCGCGATGTCTTCGTCAGGCGCCGCTGCGTGTTCGGCGTTGCGCTTGACGGTCAGATATTCTTCCCGCACATCGGGATTGGCCACCAGCCAGTCGACGAACAGCAGGGCGAACTGCTGATTGGGCCACCCATCGACGCGGAGGTGGACGTACGCCGGCCGACCGGGATCGGCTGATCCATGAACCCGCTTCTGCCACAGAGCCGTCTCGTCACTGTGGTCGTAGCGTGCGACGGTGCTTCGGGCGTCGGGTTTGCCGACGTCGGCGGTGATGTGTTCGATGCGCGGGTAACCGGCGGACAGCAGAGCCGCGCCGAGTTCGTCTGCCGCCGAGAGTGATTCGACGGTGACCTGAACGTCGATGGCGTCCTTGGCGTCCAGCCCCGGCACCGCGGTCGAGCCGATGTGGTCGACGCGCAACGCCTTTGCCCCGCAGGCGGTCTTCAGGCGGGCGACGATGCGCCGCGCCTGGTCGGGCCAGGTCGGATCGGCTGGTGCCAGCCGCGCCGGTGGACCGACAACCTCGCGTGCGCTGACGTTGCGCGCGAACGGCGTGATGCGCTGATCCCACACCTCACGAGCACGCTCGACAAGCGCCTCGGAAGAACCCGAATTGTCCAGCCAGACATCGGCGACGGCGCGGCGTTGCGCGTCGTCGGCCTGCGCGGCGATGCGGGCGCGGGCGTCGGCCTCGGTCATGCCGCGGTGTTCGACCAGTCGCTTCACCCGCAGTTCGGCATCGGCGTACACCACGACGACCAGTGGGAACAGCGGCGCCATCCCGGACTCGACCAGCAGCGGGATGTCCTCCACCACCACGGAGTCCTCCGGGACCGCGGCGATGATCTCGGAGCGCCTCTTGCCGACCAGCGGATGAACGATCCCGTTGAGGGTTTTGCGGCTTTCATCGCTGCTGAATGCCTTGGCCGCCAAGGCCGGTCGGTCCAATGCACCGTCTGCCAGCAGAATGTCGTCGCCGAACGCGTCGACGAGGGCGGCCAATCCTTCGGTGCCGGGCTCGACCACCTCGCGAGAGATCACGTCACCGTCGACAATGACCCCGCCGCGTTGCGAAAACGTCGCGGACACAGTCGACTTGCCGGCCCCGATACCGCCGGTCAGACCGATGCGAAGCATCCGGTGTGAGGGCTAGGCGCTGCCCGCGAGCTTCTCCCGCAGGGCGGCGAGTTGCGCATCACTGGCCAGCGAGCCGCCGCTCGGCTGGTCGTCGCCCGACGAGCCGTTGGCCTGCGGGCGCTCGGCAGCGGCGGCTTCGGCCTCGGCGAACTTCTCCATCTGCGTGGTGTGCATCTTGTGCCGGCGCTCGGCCTCGGCGTAGCGGGCTTCCCACTCGGTGCGCTGACTGTCGAAACCTTCAAGCCATTCGTTGGTTTCGGCGTCGAAGCCCTCGGGGAAGATGTAGTTGCCCTGCTCGTCGTAGCTGTCGGCCATGCCGTACTTGGCGGGGTCGAACTCCTCGGTGTAGTCCTCGTTGGCCTGCTTGAGACTCAGCGAGATGCGGCGACGCTCCAGGTCGATGTCGATGACCTTGACCATCGCGTCGTCGCCCACGGTAACCACCTGGTCGGGCACCTCGACGTGGCGCTCGGCCAATTCGGAGATGTGCACCAGACCTTCGATGCCCTCCTCGACGCGGACGAACGCTCCGAAGGGCACCAGCTTGGTGACCTTGCCCGGCACGATCTGGCCGATCGCATGGGTGCGGGCGAAGTGCCGCCACGGGTCTTCTTGAGTCGCCTTGAGCGACAATGAAACCCGCTCGCGGTCCATGTCGACATCGAGCACCTCGACGGTGACCTCGTCGCCGACGGTGACCACCTCGGACGGATGGTCGATGTGCTTCCAGGACAGCTCAGAGACGTGCACCAGACCGTCCACCCCGCCCAAATCGACGAAGGCGCCGAAGTTGACGATGGACGACACCACGCCCTTGCGGATGGCGCCCTTCTGTAGCTGGTTGAGGAATTCGCTGCGCACCTCGGACTGGGTCTGCTCCAGCCAGGCGCGGCGGGATAGCACCACGTTGTTGCGGTTCTTGTCCAGCTCGATGATCTTGGCCTCGATCTCCTTGCCGATGTAGGGCTGCAGATCGCGGACGCGTCGCATCTCGACGAGTGAGGCGGGCAGGAAGCCGCGTAATCCGATGTCGAGGATCAAACCACCCTTGACGACCTCGATGACGGTGCCCTTGACGGCCTCGTCCTTCTCCTTGAGCGCCTCGATGGTCCCCCAGGCGCGCTCGTACTGCGCGCGCTTCTTGGAGAGGATCAGCCGGCCTTCTTTGTCCTCTTTGGTGAGGACCAGGGCCTCCACCTCGTCGCCGACGGACACAACCTCGTTGGGGTCTACGTCGTGCTTGATGGACAGCTCTCGGGAGGGGATGACCCCTTCGGTCTTGTAGCCGATGTCGAGCAGGACCTCGTCCCGGTCAACCTTGACGATTGTCCCTTCGACGATGTCGCCATCGTTGAAGTACTTGATTGTTTTGTCGATGGCGGCGAGAAAATCCTCGCTCGAGCCAATGTCGTTGACGGCTACTTGCGGCGAGGTGACGGTGGGACTCGGCATATTGTTGGGTTGCTCCGGACAGGTTGGGGTCGTAGGGACACAGCTGGTGTACCCGTCGAGGTTACTCGACTGTGCACACGCTGGCCAAACTCGGCCTCTCGACTGGTCGAGCCCAGGCCGGCACCGCGGCGTTCAGCTGCTCGCGCGCACTAGAACTTGGAAATTAGCGCCACGCCGGAGATCAGGAGAAGGCCACCTATGACCCTGCCGAGGCTGATCGGGTGAGGATCTACCCGAAGCCAGCCAAAATGATCGACCAGCAGCGACATGATGAGCGCCGCAGTCACCGTCAGGCCGATAAAGACGCCCGCCCCCACCCTGTGCACCAAGGTCAAACCCGCATACACCTGGACGGCTCCGACGAGACCCCCGATAACAGCCCACCACGGCATCGACCAGGCGTCCTGTGCGCTAGGCAGCGGTTTCGACCTGACGACAAAAACTGCGATAAAGAAAATAGCGACCACGGCAGCCGAAATCGCCGACGCCAGCCATGGGTTGATCATGTGCTTGTAGAGCTGACTGTTCATCGCCGCCCCGCATGTCTGAAGGGCACCGCCGAGGACGATGAAGGGAATCATCCAGCTTGCATTCATGAAACTCCTTTCTTGTCGGTATGAATCAAGTACCCACGACGGCGCAGACGCTTACAGCCGTTTACGGCGGGATCTGTGAACAGTCGGCGACGCGGATCATCTCGAGGTGATGACGCACGACATACGATTAGCCGCCGCGACTGCGACATGCCGCTAGTGGGCGGCGGTGTCCCAGCTGCGGCCAAAGCCCACTGAAACCTCCAGCGGCACGTCAAGCGGGTATGCGCCGCCCATGCTGGCGCGCACCAACGCCTCGAGCTGCTCGCGCTCACCTGCCGCGACTTCAAACAACAGTTCGTCGTGGACCTGCAGCAACATTCGCGACGCCAACCCCGCCTCCGTCAGAGCCTGGTCGACCTTGATCATGGCCACCTTGATGATGTCGGCCGCGCTGCCCTGGATCGGCGCGTTGAGCGCTGCCCGCTCGGCGGCCTCGCGCACCTGCCGATTACTGCTGTCCAGCTCGGGCAGGTAGCGACGGCGACCCAGCACGGTCGAGGTGTAGCCGTCTTTGCGAGCCTGCTCAACCACGTCCAAAAGGTAGTCGCGCACCCCGCCGAACCGGGCGAAGTACTGATCCATCTGAACTTTGGCTTCTTCGGTGGAAATCTTCAGCTGCGCCGCCAGGCCGTAAGCGCTCAAACCGTAGGCCAGCCCGTAGGACATCGCCTTGACGCGGCGCCGCAGCTCGCCGGTCACCTCGTCGATCGGCACGCCGAAGGCCCGCGACGCGACGAACGAGTGCAGGTCTTCTCCGGTGTTGAAGGCTTCGATGAGGCCTTCGTCGCGGGACAGATGCGCCATGATCCGCATCTCGATTTGGCTGTAGTCGGCGGTCATCAGCTCGGCGTAGTTGGCACCGCCTCCCTTACCGACAACAAAAGCGTCGCGGATCTGGCGGCCGGCGTCAGTGCGGATCGGAATGTTTTGCAGGTTGGGCTCGGTGGATGAAAGTCGGCCGGTCGCGGCAATCGTCTGGTTGAACGTGGTGTGGATACGGCCATCCCCGGCAACCGAATTCAGCAACCCGTCGACGGTCACCTTCAACCGGGTGACGTCGCGGTGTGCCAGCAGATGCTGCAGGAACGGATGCCCGGTTTTGTCGAACAGCGATTGCAGCGCATCGGCGTCGGTGGTGTATCCGGTCTTCGTCCGCTTGGTTTTCGGCATCTCCAGTTCGTCGAACAGCACCACCTGCAGTTGTTTTGGCGAGCCCAGGTTGATCTGCTTGCCGATCACGGCGTACGCCGCTTCGGCCGCATCGCGGATCTGGTCGCCGAATTGGCTTTGCAGCGAACCTAATTGGCCTAAGTCCACCGCGATACCCGCGGCCTCCAGGCCCGCCAACACCCGTTGAACCGGCAGTTCCATCTCGGCCAGCAATGACGTGGAGTCGATACGGGCCAATTCGGCGTCCAGCGCCTCAGCGAGGTCCAAGACAGCGCGAGCGCGCAGCACCGAGGTCTGCACGGCTTGCTCGTCGACTCCGTCGTCGTCATCAAGTAGTGAGAGTTGCTGCTGCTCAGATGTTTCCGCACGTAGCTCGCGACGTAGGTAGCGCAGCGACAGGTCATCTAGCGTGAAGCTGCGTTGTCCGGGCCGGACCAGGTAGGCGGCCAGCGCGGTATCGGAGCTGACCCCGTTCAACGTCCAGCCACGTCCGGTGAGGTCGTGGATCGCCAACTTGGCCTCGTGCAAGGCCTTCGGCTTCTCGGCGTCGGCGAGCCACGCCGCCAGCGCCGAGTCGTCCTCGGGCGTCAAGGTCGTGGTGTCGATGTAGCCGCCGTCGCCGTCGGCAGCGGCGATAGCCAGCGCGGTCGCATCGCCGTCGTAAGGCAAATGAGTGCCCACAACCGCCAGCCCCGATCGCCGGCCGTCGGCGACGTGCTCGGCCAACCACTGCCCGACCGCGCCGGGCTCCAGCGCTCCCCCGCGCACGTCGAACCCCTCGTCGACCTCGGGTTCGACGGCGACCAGCGTGTCGAACAGCCGGTCGCGCAGTACCCGGAATTCCAGCTGGTCGAACAACTGGTGAATTTGGTCGCGGTCCCACGGCTGCATCCGCAGCGTGTCCGGGGTCTGGGCCAGCGGCACGTCCCGGACCAAGTCGGTGAGCTCCCGGTTACGCACCACGCTGGCCAAATTCGCCCGCAACGCGTCGCCGACCTTGCCGCGCACCGACTCGACGTCATCGACCAGCGCTTGCAGCGAGCCGTATTCGATGATCCACTTCGACGCCGTCTTCTCGCCCACCCCCGGAATGCCGGGCAGGTTGTCGCTCGGGTCGCCGCGCAGGGCGGCGAAGTCGGGGTACTGCGCGGGGGTCAGGCCGTACTTCTCGACCACGGCCGCTGGGGTGAAGCGGGTCAGTTCGCTGACGCCTTTACGGGGGTAGAGCACGGTGACGTCGTCGTTGACCAGCTGCAACGCATCGCGGTCGCCGGTGACGACCAGCACCCGGTAGCCCTCCTTTTCGGCCTGGGTCGCCAGCGTTGCGATCAGGTCGTCGGCTTCGAACCCCGCTTCGGCGAGCACCGTAATACCAAGCGCGGCAAGGACTTCCTTGGTGACGTCGATCTGCCCGCGAAACTCATCCGGGGTGGATGACCGGTTGGCCTTGTATTCCGGGTAGCGCTCGGCGCGGAAAGTCTGCCGCGACACGTCGAAGGCGGCGGCGATGTGGCTGGGTGACTCGTCCCGCAGCAGGTTTATCAGCATGGCGGTGAACCCGTAGACCGCGTTGGTGGTCAGACCGCCCTGGGTTTTGAAATTCTCGGCCGGCAGCGCGTAGAACGCCCGATACGCCAGCGAATTGCCATCCAGCAGCATCAACGTCGGCTTGTCGTCGCCGGCCTGGCCGGCTTCCGTCTTTTTGCTTGCGGTCCTGGCTGGGCTCACGGCCTCAACTCTAAAGCGTGTCGAGCCACTGTTGAGTAGTCGGCACCGCCCTTCTCGGGCGTCGTCGGTTCAGGCAGCCGGTGCGGCGTGAACGTCGGTTCCCGCGTCTTTCGAGCTGGTTTCACCGGCACACGTGCGTGCTGGTCAGCGCCATCCCGTCGGCGGGCATTGATGGCCCGGCCCCGTTGCTTGGGGGTCCGGGGATCGAGGTGGTGCATTTGGCCCCAGCGGGCGAGATTGACCGCGGTGTTGCAGTCGCGATCGCCGGAACGCCCACAGCCGCAAGTGAACACCCGATCGGCCAGGTTGAGATCGCTACGGATGGAACCGCAGGCCGGGCACAGCCTGCTCGACGGATACCAGCGTTCAGCGATCATGATCGTGCCGTCACGCCAGGCCTGTTTGTAGCAGAGCATCCGGGCGAACTCGGCCCAGCCCGCATCGGAAATAGCGCGAGCCAGGCAACGGTTGGCCAGCATTCCAGCTACGTTCAGGTCTTCGATGACCAGTCGGTCGTGGGTCTTGACCAGCTGGCCCGATACCTGGTGCAGGAAATGGTGGCGCACATTTGCGACGTGGTGGTGGTGACGGGCCAGCTTGGCGGCGGCGTCACGCCGGTTGCGTGATCCTCTTTGCTTGCGCGACAACGATTTCGTTAGCTGCCGTTGTCGCTTGATCCGGCGGATAGCGCCGACGGGGCATTGGTGATTCGGGCGACCTCGCGGCCGTCGACTTCGGCCGCGACCACAAACGCCGACAAACCGCGGTCGACGCCGACCCAACCACCATGATCGGCGACGTTGCGAGCCGGGTGCTGGCGGAGGGGGTGCAGGTCGGCAGCCTCTACGTTCAGTGACACCCACCAGCGACCCGCACGCTGGGTAACGGTGACGAACAAAACCCTGGCCCTGCGGTTGGCCAGCATGCGCCGCAACCGGCGAGTGTCATCATGCACCCCGACTGATCCGATACCGGGCAGCGTGACTGAGCGCTGCTGATTGTTATCGCCAACCCGGATCGTCGCTGGGCGACCCTTCGGATGCCTATTCCGCAGCCGAAACGACGCCACGGCGGCGGTTTTCTTCTTGAACCGGGGAAATCCGACCCGCTTGCCCTTCCGCTTACTCGAGCGGGAATCCGACCAGGCCTTCAGTGCTTTGCCCAAGTCGACGGCGGCTTCCTCGAATACCTGCTGACACACCTCGTTCCGCCAGTCCAATCCGGTAATGACCACCTCGGCGATGCCATCGCCGTCGACGGCCAAGACCCGCCCCGCGGCCTCGGTTCTCTTCCACGTGTTAAACCCGTTGATCAGATCAAACCCCGTCCACGGCACCTCAACACTCAAGTTCGTTCTGCGTTCGCTGAGCGCGGTCTTCACCATCCGCAGACACTGATTGAATGCGAACCGGGCCGCCCCGGCATGCCGGGCCAGCACCTCGCGCTGCTCCACGGTTGGGTCCAGGCAGAACCTAAACGTGGTGTGTCGACTCATCTCACCGGTGAGCATCCCAGCACCTACCGACAACACCCTGACCTCGGCTGACGTGTCGGGTCGCCTGTTCACCATCGCTGGTCATGTGACCCGACCCGGATGCGACGGCGCCAGCCGGCCCAAACTGCAACACGTTTCAGTTTTGCTCGCGTTGTCGGTACGCTGACCGGATGCCAGCTGCTACCCGCCAAGAACCGGCAGTCGACGGCTGGTTCGCCGACGACGCCGGAGCGCCGCACCTGATCGGCAGCAAGTGCCCGCAGTGCGGGACATACGTCTTCCCGCCGCGCGCCAACAACTGCCCCAACCCCGGCTGCGGCGGTGATCAGCTCGACCAAGTTCCGCTGTCACGGCGCGGCAAGCTGTGGAGCTACACCGAAAACCGTTATGCGCCACCGCCGCCCTACCCGGTGTCTGATCCATTCGAGCCGTTCGCCGTCGCCGCGGTGGAGTTGGCCGACGAGGGTCTCATCGTGCTGGGCAAGGTGGTGGACGGCACCTTGGCCGCCGACCTGAAGGTCGGCATGGAGATGGAGCTGACCACCATGCCGCTGTTCATCGACGACGACGGCGTCGAGCGCATCGTCTACGCGTGGAGGATCGCACGCGCCGGCGACGACACACAGAGCAGTGCGATCGGAAAAGGGTCGGAGGAGAGGCGCTCATGACCAGCACGCCCGAACCGCTCTACATCCTCGGCGCCGGGATGCATCCGTGGGGCAAATGGGGCAACGACTTCACCGAATACGGTGTGGCCGCGGCCCGTGCCGCGCTGGGCGAGGCCGGCCTGGACTGGCGGCGGATCCAGTTGGTGGCCGGCGCGGACACCATCCGCAACGGCTATCCGGGCTTTGTCGCCGGCGCCACCTTCGCCCAGAAGCTGGGCTGGAACGGTGTGCCGGTCAGCTCGAGTTACGCGGCCTGCGCCAGCGGCTCGCAGGCCCTGCAGAGCGCCCGCGCGCAGATCCTGGCCGGCTTCTGCGACGTCGCGTTGGTGATCGGGGCCGACACCACACCCAAGGGCTTTTTCGCTCCGGTCGGCGGCGAGCGCAAGAACGACCCCGACTGGCAGCGGTTCCATCTGATCGGCGCCACCAACCCGGTGTACTTCGCGATGCTTGCGCGGCGACGGATGGATCTCTACGGCGCCACGCTCGAAGACTTCGCACAGGTGAAGGTCAAGAACGCCCGCCATGGCCTGCAGAACCCGAACGCGCGGTTCCGTAAGGAGACATCAGTCGAGGACGTGCTGGCCAGCCCGGTGGTCGCCGATCCGCTGCGACTGCTGGATATCTGCGCCACGTCCGACGGCGCCGCCGCGCTGATCGTTGCCAATGCCAAATTCGCCCGTGAACACCTCGGCTCCCTCAATGGCGTACCGTCGGTTCGCGCGGTCAGCACAGTCACCCCACGCTACCCACAGCACCTGCCTGAATTGCCCGATATTGCAACGGATTCCACTGCTGTAGTGCCCGCACCGGACCGGGTGTTCAAGGACCAGATCATCGACGCCGCCTATGCCGAGGCCGGTATCGGGCCGGAAGACCTGAGCTTGGCCGAGGTCTACGACCTGTCTACTGCCTTGGAGCTCGACTGGTATGAGCATCTGGGGCTCTGCGCCAAGGGCGAAGCCGAAGGGCTGCTGCGCAGCGGTGCCACCACCATCGGCGGAAAAATTCCGGTCAACGCGTCAGGTGGGCTGGCCTGCTTCGGCGAGGCGATCCCCGCGCAGGCGATCGCACAGGTCTGCGAGCTCAGTTGGCAGCTTCGCGGCCAGGCAACGGGCCGTCAGGTCGACGGCGCAAAAGCCGGGATCACCGCGAACCAAGGCCTATTCGGGCACGGCTCGTCGGTGATCGTCGCCCGCTAGCGCGGCAATCAGGCCTAGCCAGGCAATCAGGCCAGTCGCGCGATCGAATCAGCTCGACGCGTCCTTCGAAGTGTCCAGGGTTTCCAGGACGACTTCGGCGACATGCTTCATCGTGGTGCGCCGATCCATCGCCGCACGCTGGATCCACTTGAACGCCTCCGGCTCGGTCATGCCCTGGTTGGCCTGTAGCAGGCCTTTGGCACGTTCGACGAGCTTGCGGGTCTCCAGCCGGTCGGACAGTGTCTCGACTTCGCGCTCCAGCGCCCTGATCTCGCTGAACCGGCTCAGCGCCACTTCAATCGCCGGGATCAGGTCGGAGATCGTGAAGGGTTTCACCAAGTAGGCCATCGCCCCGGCGTCCCGTGCTCGTTCGACGAGGTCGCGCTGGCTGAACGCGGTCAGCACCACAATCGGTGCGATGCGTTTGCGGGCGATCTCCGACGCGGCGTCGAGGCCGTCGCGGCGCGGCATCTTCACGTCCATGATCACCAGGTCGGGGCTGAGCTGTTCGGCCAGCTCGACAGCCTCCTGACCGTCGCCGGCCTCGCCGACGATCTCGTAGCCCTCTTCGCGCAGCATCTCGGCCAAGTCAAGGCGGATGAGCGCCTCGTCCTCGGCAATGAGAACCCGGTGCGGGGCGGGGGCGTCGGGGTCGGTCGTGGAGCCGGTCATAGACGACATTCTCTCGTGGACCACGTTGATCATCGACTGCGGGGTTATGAGTCGGGACGACCGAACCCATCCTCTATGGTGGGAGGCCGTAGCTAGCAGGCCCTCGTATCCCAACTGGCAGAGGAAACGGATTCAAAACCCGTCCAGTGTGAGTTCGAATCTCACCGAGGGCACCAAAGTACCAGCTCAGAGACTTAAATACCGGAACAGTTCTTAGGAATCTCTCGTCAGCCCGCACTCAGACCGCACTGAGCTAAGATCAGCCGTATGAAAAGACGCAACGTCGGGACGGCTAGGGTCGAGGATCGCTGGCATCGTGACCCAGGTCAGGGCGAGAACGTCCCGTATCCCGCCGACGACAGCGGCCCCGGCTCCTGGTGTCTCGACGCCAAGCACGGGCAACCCGCCACGCTGGTGACCACGGGACGCCACGGGCAGGGCAAGCGCTGGCTGGTCCGGTGGGTTGACGCGCAACGCAAGGAACTTTCCAAGTCATTCGACCGCAAGGCCGATGCGCAACGGCACATGACCGGCGTGACCACGGCCCTGGCAACTGGCACCTACGCCGATCCGCAGCGATCAGCCGTGACCTTCGGGACAGTGGCCGAGACGTGGATCAAAGGCAAGGAGTCCGCTCAGCGGGCCCCCAAAACCATCGGCGGTTATCGGTCGCTGCTCGAAACCCTGATCCTGCCCAAGTGGGAGGACGTGCCGCTACAGGATATCGACCACTCCGGGATGCAGGACTGGATTAACTGGCTGGGCAGTAGCCCCGATGCGCGGCAACGCGGCAAGGGCAACGGCCTCGGGGCTGCCCGTGTGATCCAGACCCACCAGGTTGTGCATCAGATCCTGTCCTACGCAATCCGCGCAAAGTACATAGCGACGAACCCAGCCGACAACATCGAATTGCCGAGCAAGCCCGAGGGGAAGGGCATCGCCCTGACGCACGAACAGGTGCAGATGCTTGCCCAGGAGACCGCCAACGCCGAGGGCGCGCTACGGCACCGCAGTGACACCGTGCAGGCCCGCACCTCGCCGCAGGCCCTCGCCACGGTGGTTCGCCTGCTGGCGTATGCGGGCCTCCGCTACGGCGAGTGCGCGGCATTGCGAGTGGGCAACATCGACATCGGCAAGCGGCGCATCGTGGTCGGCAGTTCCATTACGGGCGTGAGGGGCAAAGGCCGCGTAGAGGGCGACACCAATACCCACCAGCGGCGAAACGTCCCGATCCTGACGACGGCACTCGCGGACGAGCTGGGCCAGCTGGTCGAGGGGCGCGACCCGTCCGAATTCCTGTTTCCAGGCCCGAACGGCGACTCCATGTCCATCGGCTGGTTCCGTATCCGGTTTGACCGGGCCGTCGCAAAGCTCGGCGTGGAGGGCGTCACGCCGCATACCCTGCGGCACACTGCCGGATCACTGGCGATCAGCGAATCCCCCACGGCTACTGGCGTCCTGCTGGCGTCCAAGCTGCTGGGACACCGCAACGTCACAACGACGGCGAACATCTACAGCCACATGCTTGACGGGGACTTCGACACCCTCGCCGCAGCGATGGACAGGGCCGCGAGCGCCGCAGCTGGGTAGCCGGGCAAAAAACACATTCCTGGTCGTTTACCCTCAATCCGGCAACCCGGCCATAGAGTAGGCACTACCAACGGAAAACCGTAGCTAGCAAATCTGGCTCGGTCCCGGCAATCCCAACTCTCTGCGGCGGACTCGATCCCGGCACGACGCTTAAACTGTGCCGATGCCCGAGGCCCCGCTGCTTATTGCGCGGTTCGGCCCTTGGGCGGCTGACAGATGCGCCGAGAACGCCCGGGACACATACGACGATGACGTCGGAAACGGACGTGTCCCACCCCGATAACGGGGTTTCCGTCTTCGGCGGGCATCTTCGCGCCGACGAAAGCACGGAGGACCTGATAAGCCGAATTTGTGCTTGCGTGCCCGTCGGAGGTCGAAAGGTCGCCGTCGTCTGGGCCGATGAGCTACAGAAGCAGGGCTGGGAGGTACATCCTGATATGCCACCTGACATGCATTACCTGGTCGGTCAAGACGGTCTAGTTGATCTTCCCGACGTAGAATCGCTGGCACTACTGTGGGCGGAGCACAAAGTTAACAACCCGGCATGGAATCGGAGTTAGGGCAACGATGCGTCGAATCCAAATCGACCTGAACCGCCGAAACAGCGCTGGGCAAACCCTAGCAAGGTACGAAGATCCAGCGCCCGAAGTCGGCGAGCAGGTTGTGGTGTTCGAGCCGGAGGACGGCGTTCGCGCGAATGCTGTTATCGCGGCCATCGAACCTTCCCGGTCAATTGTGGCCCTTGATGTGGACTGGGCGAGCCTCTCTGAGCACAGCATTGATAGTTGGGTCCCGTCACGGCGCGACATGGTTTCGGCTGCTCAGCGGTCGCCGACAGGAGCGGGATCCGCTCCCGGCACCGTGCTTAGAGTTCAGTTCAACGGCCCCGGGCGAGGTCTACTGAGGGCGGCTGGGTGAGGATTCGCGACCTGCTGCTGGCCGACGCGGCACAGGTCGATGCGCAAGCAAAGATCCACGCCCTGGGCCTCGGATGGACCCACATACCCACGCCAACACCTCCAATTGCGATTGTCTCGGTCGTCGAATTGCAGCCCGAAGAGGTACCGACCGCCTTTGAGATCAAGTTCGAACTACTTGATGCGGACTAACTTCCGGCCGTTTTACCCCCTGATGCCAGAGGTGAGTCGGGAGCTTTCTCCGTGACGGGTAACACCTCAGCAGTATGGGCAGAGAACGCCCCGGAGTGGCAATTCCACGAACCGATGTTCGTACCTTTTGCCTTGACGATTGGACCCGGCATACCGCTTGACCCGGGAACTTATTACTTCCGAGCGACCCTCAACCCCGAAAGCAACGACGCTCCAACGGAATTGATTCGGTTCCGCGTGAGGCCACCAGAGGAGCCTGGGCCTCCTGCACCTGCCGGTGAGTCACCGGAGCAGTAACCCGTTCGCGCTCGTCCAGCAGTTCATCCGCGAACGTGGTTGACGGCAGCGGCCCCGCCCCGCTCCTGCGCCGCCAGGCGTAGCGCCGCTACCAACCTTCAATTCGGCGTCAATGACGGCCAGGTCCCCCATAAAGTAATCCCTCGCAACTGTGTCTCGATTGTGCGCACCGGGGGGTGCCTAGTGAAGCTGACGTTCCTACCGCGCACCGCGGCGCTCCTAGCGACCATCTGGGCCTTGTCCTGCCCGCTATCCCCACCAGCTCACGCCAACCAAATCTGCTCGCCCGGCCTTGGCACGCTCGTGGTGCACGAGCCAATGACTTGCGAGGAGGGCGTAGCAATCGAGAACGCGCTGGGTTCGCACCCGTATCAAACTCAGTTCTTCATCGGCGGCAGGGTGTTGATTGAGTGTGAAACCAACTACAGCTCCGGCAACTGGGTTGTCTGCCACGACGGCCCAGGATGGGCCAGCTTCGAGCTATGACCCGTGCGAGATGCCTCGGACACGCCTCGCTGGCGGATATCGGGGTGACGGGATGTCTACCGGTTAGCCGAGTTCTGCTGCCCCGGCTTCTGCTGCCCTGAGTTCCGCTTCTCTGGCTGCCGCGTCCCTGAGGTCCGCTTCCCTGGCTTCTGCTGCCCACCGCTCTCGGCGCGCCTGCCCAGCGGCTCGAATGTCGGACCACGCCAAGAGCACGAATGCGATCGACGCGATAGCCAACGGCGTTTCGCTCGGATGGCCAGCCGTGTACATCAGCCAGCCCGCCATGAATAGCCACATGCCAGCGCGTATCCCGAACCTCACATGCGCTGAGGCCAACCATCGCCGCATGGCCCCAATCTACAACCCAAAACGGTCTTGAGGTGCGGTATTGCCGCACCTGCGAACCGTATTGGATAGCCGAATCTACCCGCCGAAAGGCTTTAGACTGCACACATCCGGCGTTGACGGGGGGTGGCATGGTCTATCTGTCAATCGCTCTATCGTGCACGACGATAGTCGCCATCGTCTGGATGGTCTCCACTCAAGACAAACGCCGCAGACTAATCCTCATGTACGTCGCGTTGGCTGCGATGAGCAGCAACCTCCTCATTCATGCGCGGTGGTGGGACTACGCGGTGGTGGCGTTCACCGTCGTCATGGTGGCGGGCGGTTGGGTGTGGGAGCGCCGACGCCGCACGCGGGCTGCCCCGCCCCGGTAAAGCCTAGGGGCCGCGCTTCAGTCCCGCTCCCCCAGCGCCTCAACTTATCGGAGCTTCGCCCGGGCGCGTATAGCCTGCGGCATCCACGCGGGGCTCTCCTGTCTCCTGTAAATCTTTTGGTCCCCTCGCGCCGCAAAATATTATTCCGGCGACTGCGACGGCTGCGGTCAATGATTTTGCTAATGCAGTCAGAGACCGATTGAGGTCAACGGGATTAGTTGGGGTTGACGGCATCAGTCACCGTCGCCGGGTATACCAAGCACATGCACGGCGTTGGTGATCTTGTCCCCGGCCTGGATGGTTCGTGGATGGTTCGGCCACCGGAACGCTGCGCCAACGGCCACCGTCTGCGGGATCACTGTCTGGTCGGCACGTTGGTGTGCACGTGCAGGGATCGGCACCTGACGTGGACCTGCAACAAATAGGCGGTGTTGCAGTGAAATGGCTTATACACCAGGGGTATTCATCAATGTCGGTTGGTAGTTTGCCGGGGTGGGGATAGGGACACCCTGCTTGATTACGCTCAGAGTGGCCAGCTCTAGCCTTGAGTCGCCTTCGGGCTCTTCGTGGCGTGACATCCCGAGTAGTCACCGAGCACCACCCTGGGCAGCTTAGCGTGGGACCATGGTCTCCTCGTGGGTCAGCCCGAAAGCGCGCAAAGGCCTCGGCAGCGGGATAGCAGGGCGCGGGCTGTTTGCTATCGAACACATCAGCGCCGGTGACATTGTCGCTGTTAAAGCCGGGCACATCGTGACCACGACGCAACTGCGTCAACTCCCTGACCCGTTACCGAACTCTGAGATCCAGATCGCTGGCAGCCGACAACCTCGTGGCGTTGTCGCCGAAGGAATACGAATCAGTGATGCTGTTCATCAACCACTCCTGCGAACCCAACGTCGGCTTCGCTGGCAACGTGGTCTTGATCACGATCCGTGACGTGACCGCAGGCGAAGAACTCACCACCGACTACGCGCTCTTCGACGACTACGACGGGCAAATGACCTGCCAGTGCAATACTGCTTCATGCCGGCGCGTGATCGACGGACACGACTGGCGCCGGCGCGACCTCCAGCGCAGGTACTGCGGATACTTCTCGTGGTATCTCCAACGCAAGATCAGCGAAATGCCCAGCGAAACAGACGAATAGCCGGCCGCCGAAGGCAACTCAGTTCGATGCGCGTGGGACGGCTTGGGCATACTGATCGATGCCCAAAGCACCGCACACACCCTGACAGCTCTAGCCGACCTATCAAACCTCGGCCTCTCACGCCGTAGAAGCAGGCTCGACATTGACAGGCACCGGCGCTGTGTTGATTAACTGGAGTCGTGCTTGCGCAGATTTCAGGTCTCCCTGATGGCGTGGAAGGCCTCGAAGCCCGAGGAACTCTCACATCCAGCGACTACGCACGGGGTTTTGCGCCGTTGGTCGAGCGCCACCGCCAAAGCGGCCAGCGATTGCGGCTGCTTTACCAGTTCGGGCCTGATTTCGATCGCTTCACAATGGGAGCGCTTTGGGCCGACAGTAGGCTCGGCGCATGCTACCTGCCCGTGCTTGATGGGTGCGCAATAGTTACAGACATCGACTGGATGCGAGACCCGGGACAAAGCATCGGCAATTGGATGCCCTGCCCCGTGCGGGTCTACGACAACGGCCACCGCGACGACGCTGCGCGGTGGCTAGCCTCTCTAGCCACCGCCGACCAGCCATCGATCGCGCAGACGGTGAAAGCCTATGTCGGCGGAACCGTCGGTGCAGCGACCAGCATCGCAAAGCTTCTACTAGTCAAACGATTCGGCAGTCGCGGTCGCCATACAGATGGAGTCAACCCGGAGACGTGAGCAACAAAGACTGGAAAGTCGAAGGGCTGCCGGTAGGCGCGGCCCTGCTTGTCGTGAAGCGCGGCCCCAACGCAGGGTCCCGGTTCCTCCTGGAGCGGCCCGTCACATCCGCCGGCCGGCATGCCGACAACGACATCGTCCTCGACGACATCACCGTCAGCCCGCACCACGCCGAGTTTCGTCGGAACAACAGAAAATTCCAGGTCGTCGACGTCGACAGCCTCGATGGCACCTATGTCAACCGTGAATTGGTCGACTCGGCGGCACTGGCCAACGGTGACGAGATCCAGATGGGCAAGTTCCGTCTGATCTTCCTGGTACCGCCGACGAAGGCCTGAGACCGCGCGGGCCCGAATATGGGATTGTTGTACCATGATGAGCATGGAAGTGCCATATGAGGCGACCGGCCGGCGCAGCCAGAAGGCCCGCACCCGCGCCGCGCTGGTGGCCGCGACTCGAGACCTGCTGGCGCAGGGGCTGATCCCGACCGTCGAGGACGCCGCCCACGCCGCCGACATTTCTCGCACCACCGCCTACCGGTATTTCCCGAATCAGCGGTCCCTGCTGGCAGCGGTCCACCCGGAGATCGACGCCACCTCACTGCTGCCTGATCCCGCCCCCGGCGAGCCCCAAAACCGGCTGGAGATAGTGATGCGCGAATGCGCGCGGATCACCACGAACTGGGAACCCGAACTGCGCACCTCACTGCGGCTCTCACTCGAACCTGACAGCGCAGAGCTGCCGGTGCTGCGCCGCGGCCACGCCATCACGTGGATCGAGGACGCGCTGACCCCGCTGCATCGCAGCCACCCCCACATCGACACGCACCGGCTGGCCATCGCGATCCGCGCGGCCACCGGCATCGAAGCATTCGTCTGGCTCGTCGACGTAGCCGGCCTACCCAAGTCAGAGGCCGCCGAAATGCTGTGCCAGACAGCACAAGCCCTCCTTGCCAGCGCCATAACCATCCGCCCGGCGAACGCAGCAATTGGAGAGTCGATGTCATGCAGCAGTTGAAGGCATCCGAACATGAGGCATCGCCGAGAGAGCCGCGGATCCTCATCGTTGGCGGTGGGATCGCGGGTCTGACACTCGCTGCGGCGTTGCGACGCCGTGACATTGAACCGACCGTCGTGGAGCAGGTGCCGCGCTATGGTGACGTTGGTTACGTGATTGGCCTCTGGACGATGGGCCGTCGCGTGCTTGATCGGCTCGATCTTGGTCGGCGATTCGGCGAAATCACTGTCCCGGTGAACGATTACGTGGTCCACGCTGATGGCGGACGACGATTGCGCCGCTTCGATTTCAGCAATCGGCTCGGAGACGACGTGCCGCGGGTCCTCAAGCGTGCTGCGCTGCTGGACCTGCTGCGGTCCTACGACGAAGGTATCGAGGTGCGGATGGCGTGCTCCGTCGATGAGGTCGAGCAGACCGATCAGGTTGTGCGGGTGCGCTTTAACGACGGCGAAGCCGCCGAATACGACCTGGTGGTCGGCGCCGACGGGATCGGATCTCGACTGCGCCAGCTGGTCGCCGGCGAGGTGTCGGTGCGCTCGACTGGATTGCGGCTGTGGAGCTGGTGGGCTCCGGACATCGAAACAGATGTCGTCGACGCGGTGCACGAATTTTGGGGTGTACGACGGTTTTTTGCCTATAACCCGACCACTGGACCACTGGGCTGCGCGGCAGTGCTGCAGGCCGACGGCGCGCCAGCGAACCCGGCCGAGATGAAAACTCGCCTCGCCGGTATTGCCGGCCGCGCCGACTGGATCCTCGATAGCCTTGACAGCGTCCCACAGCTGGAGTGCTTCGACCTCGACGATCTGCGGATGGAGAACTGGGTGTTCGGCCGGATCGTGCTGATCGGCGACGCCGCAGCGGCGTTTCTCCCGTCGGCAGCTGTCGGGGCGTCGATGGCGATGGAGTCCGCGCAGGTCCTTGCCGAGGAACTGACGGAGGTCGATTCAGCCTGCATCCCCGGCGCGCTGCAGCGATACGTGCGTCGGCGCCGCGCCCGCGTCGACACGATCCAGGGCTGGTCACGGTCGTTGGCACCCTTTATGATTCCACGGACCCGGATCGGCTACCTAACGCGCAACGCGGCCCTGCGCGTGGTGCCCAAACGTCTCGTGACCGATGAGATCACCCAGTGGTCCCATGGCGGCACCACTGGACTGCCAAACATGTGACCGCGTCGCTAAGGTAGTCACCGGCCCGTATGACGAAATCACACTTGACGGCGGGGGCCATTGGCTTCGGGAGGAACGCGCCGATGAGGTCAGCGGCGCCTTGGTCAAGTTTTTAGCCGATTTGCAGGCCGGCGGCGACTGAACTGGAGGCTAATCTGGCCGGCTATCGCGATATGGTTTGACGCAAACGAATACCGCAGGTTTGAATACGTGCACTCCACCACTAAACTGAGCGGATTTGCTGCTGCGATGTCGAATTATGATGCGCTACAACGGAATACGGATCACGTCACCAGCAACGCGGGAATTCGGTCACTACTAGTCGGCAACGCGGCAATTCGGTCACCTGTCAATGGCCGGCGCGCCCGAAGTGTGATCCGCACAATCGCTTCTTTCTTACCCCGAGCCTCGCCGTGGAATCGGCGGGTTCTGCAAACTCGAGCGGAAATCCGTCCGGTCGAGTCGGAACCAGCGGCTCGTGCCCGGGCAAGGACCGCTAAGACTGCCGGAGTAGGAATAGCGCACGTTTGGAATACGTGCACTCCGCCAGTACGGTGCAACGACACGGTTTACGGGCCTGGCGCTCGGCCCGGACTGCTCGGTGATGAACGGACCCGCCGCAGTCAGGTGAGACACCCGCCGCTTCATTCCGCGTAGGCGACCTCTGTCAGCGCCGGCCGTCGCAGAACTGGTAAGCGCGGGCCACGGAGACGCCGAGGAGTTCGGCAATCTTCGGGCCGGGCAGCGTTTCTCCGTCGAACGCCTGGCGGACGACTCCGTAGCTCGGCGTCCGCGGCGGCGCACACACCTACGAATGCCCCGATTGCGGCCAGCAGATCGGCACGCCTGCCGTCCGTCTCAAATTCCTCCACCACAGGTTACGGCTTCGGCCCGCACTGCTCAGTTACCATGTCACCACCGTCTGTGGCTTGGGCGCCTTTCCACTGAGCGGCGCAGTTGTCCCAGTCCTGTCTAGCTTCCAATGTCTGCTGCCTGCTGGCTTCGCATGCAGCCTTGTCGGTGATCCACGGCATGTCGCAATAGCCAGCGTGCGCGGGTGGCGCAAACAGGAAGCCACTGATCGCGAGGGCCGCTGCACCTAGTAGGTATTTCATGAGCATTCACCTGCCTGGATGCAAGCCAGGTCGGCGTTGGGGTTGTATGTTGGGTAGCAGGCTTTTTGCTGCGCCAGATACTGGTCCTGCGGTATGCCCATTGGAATTTGGTGCAGACAGGCGGCGCACACGTCGGCCTGTGCCTGACTTGTTGGATGGGCAACGCATGGTGCCGCATTAGCTACCGGAGCCGAGACCAGGATGCCTAATACGCTCGCTCCCATGATTCCGGTTATCGCTAAGGCTGCGCCTGCGACCGCAACAATTGATTGCCTCATAATTAGGGCTTCGATTCTCGTCCATTTAGGTGCCAAAGCGATTCGTTTGACGTATGCATAACATGGACGTAGGCGCATCACGGTACGCCGCTCCGGTGGCAATTTCTAGCGATTCCCGCGGCAAACTCTGCGCTGAACCTGAGGTTTGGGTTAGGTGGCGAGGTGCGTGAAATGCGTCGCGTAGCAACATCTGCCGGTACCCGCTAAAATTGTTGTGGTGCAACGCATTTGAGATTTGGTAGCCTTCTGAGTAGCCACTCGCGTATCCGTGCTTGCCGCGGAACTCACCAGCGCAACCAATACAGAATTTTTACGGGTCATGCTCTTGTGAAGTCTCCCTTTCGGGCATACTCTCGCGGCCCATCCCCCGATGGGGCTTTTAACCCTGGTCGGGAGGGTTTTATGAAAACGGGTCCTCGCGCGCTCGCTCAATATCGCCATGCTCGTAGGCCACATGCTCAACTGTACTGTTTGCCCCCGCGAACGGGGGTGATGAGCCGACCGAAGTTTTACGCCGACGACGTGAACCGAGGCATCAGTGAGGCCAGCATGGCCCCGCATCCGACGATGGACCGATCAACCGCGGTCTCGTAAGCCAATTAGTGCGGGCCAGCCCGCACTCAGCCCGCACCATGCTCAGCTCCAGCAATATCAGACAGACACCCACAAGCACCGCGCTACGGCGAAATACATTGCAGGACAGTGTTTTAACCGGTGCTGTTAGTCATCACTACGGCATATGAGCGAATAACCCGCAAACACCTAAAACGCGAGAAGTACCATTCCAAAACCCGTCCAGTGTGAGTTCGAATCTCACCGAGGGCACCAGATCTGTGAAAGGCCAAGCGCAGGTACCTGCACAACCGCCCGCATCCCTACTTGCAGATCGCGAACAACATCTACCAGTTCGTGGCAGAGACAAGGCTGGCGCTGGCACACCCCGTGTCGGCCCACGAATGGGAGCGCAACTGCTATGTCGAAGGCGTCAGCAGCAAAGGCTGATCCGACTATTACCGCAATCCCCGAGGGGATACCCGACTTCTCCCGACTGGTAGGTGGCGTCTCGCATTATCTCCGTCGCGGCGTGCTCCTCATACGACCAGTCGATCTCATCTCTCCACGACCGCTATTCGCCAGGGCCGGCGAGCCGAAGGAGCTCTTTCTGATCGAGGGCGCCACGCACATCGACCTATACGACAAGCCGCAGTCCCCTGTCGAGAAGCTCGCCGCCCGACCTGACTGTCAGGGTCGAGGGAAGGCAGTTCTTGGATCTCTGCGAGGAGCGCCTTGGCTCACCTGCTCGACGGCCCTGGGTTAACGTCGGAGCAGTTGCGGCGCGGCCGACCGCCCGCACCGACGAGATGGACCGCTTGACTGCCGTACCAAAGTCAGACCCGAGGCGATGATCGAAGCGGAAGGACGCGTGGCGTGGAGGAATTGGGCAAGCTAGCTTCGCAACTCGGTTACTGGGTGGTGTATCGAAACTGGTATGGGAAGGTCAGCTTCCTGATCTATCGCTGGGACGAGCAGCTTCCCATTTGGGGCCCGTCATTCCCGACGTTGGAAGAGGCATTCAAGTTCTTGACGCCGATCAGCAGCCAGCCGCGCTGGCGTCTGAAGCTTGACGACCCCAGCGTGAAGGTCGAGCGTGGGCCCTACGGCGTCAGCGTGACTGAAAATGGATCTGGCGGCCGGACCTTTTCGGCGCCGGTTCTGACTGAGGCTTCCTATATAGACGTCCAGGGCCAGAACGTCCCCACCATCGGGAACTGGGAAGTCCTGCCGCAGCACCACTAAAGCCACAACAGGGTGTCGATACCGGCAAGACGGCATAGGCTCGGGCGCATCATGTCTGACAGCACCATCAACGGCATTCCCCGGGTAGACCCGCGCGCCGGCCGTGCGGCGTGGAAGCGGGGGCTGGCACGGCTGACCTCCACCAAGCCGGGCGCCGCGGTGCACCGGACGATCGCCGCTCCACTCGACGCGGCGGTCATGAAAATCACCGGCGGGCGCGCGAATCTCGCCGTTGGCGCTATGCCGCTGGTGGTTCTGGCCTCGACCGGAGCGCGCAGCGGCCAACTGCGCGAAGTTCCCCTCGGATATTTCACCGACGGCGACGACGTGATCCTGATCGCGTCGAACTACGGCGGTGTTCGGCACCCCGGGTGGTACCACAACCTGGTCACCGATCCGCAATGCGAACTGCACATCGGGCCGCGGGGCGGGCGGTTTGTGGCGCGCGAAACCGAGAGCGCCGATCATGACCGGCTGTTTGATCTGGCAGTCGATTTCTACCCGGGCTACGCCAAGTACGCCGAACGAGTCAATGGCATTCGGGCGATCCGGATACTGCGGCTCTCGCCGCGTTGACGGCCCCGCAAACATTTCCGCACTAGGCCAATGAGAACACTCGGTCGATCTGGCTGCGCATTGGCGAGCTGGATGACTTCGCCGTCCGACCCGTCGCCGTCGTGAAGTGGGTCACCATCACCCCACAACGGGCAGCCTTTCCATCGTTAGGGCGTTGACCCAAACGGCCACTAATTTCCGACGGTGACCTCGAAAACAGCGAGGCTGAGATGCGGCAGACCACCATCAGCGGACACCACAACGCGAGCTACCACGCCAAGACCACGGTTCGATCGTTTCTCTTCGCCGCGGCGGGTGCGTTGGTCGCCGCGTCCACGCTTGCCGTGCCCGCGCAGGCAGCCTCCGTCGACACACGTTTCGACGTGTGCGCGGCGCTGCGGAACGGTACGAGTCTCGCCGCCATCGAAACCAGCCTTGAGGCCCGCGGTTACAGCGCATCGAAAGCCGGCGTTCTAACCGGCACCACTATTCGCCAGCAGTGCCCGGATCAGGCCGCCAATGCGATGGCGCAAGCACAGAGGCCAGGCGCATAAAGGGCTTCTAATAAGCTACGGCGCAAGGCTTCTCGCTTCGATCAGGCCGATCGGAAGCCCAGCGCTACCCCGTTCATGCAATAGCGCAGTCCGGTCGGCTGGGGGCCATCGTCGAAGACGTGGCCGAGGTGCCCGCCGCAGCGGCGGCAGAGCACCTCGGTGCGTGACATGCCAATGGTGTCGTCTTGTCGCTCGAGTACGGCATTGTTCAGCGCTTTCCAGAAGCTCGGCCAGCCGGTGCCGCTGTCGAACTTGGTGGTTGACGAGAACAGGTCCTGTGCGCAGCCCGCACATGTGAAGGTGCCGGGTCGGTGCTCGTCGTTGAGCGGGCTGCTGAAGGGCGTCTCGGTGGACGCCGTGCGAAGCACGGCGTACTGCTGGGGGGTCAGAATTTGTCGCCACTGGGCGTCGGTGTGGCTAACTTCGAATGTTTCGCTCGAAGTGGTCGGCGCACCGGCGGCGATGGAGTCAAGCAGTGAACCGCCACCGGCGAGCACCCCGAGCGCCGCGGTGCCGAACAGTATTCGCCGTCGGGTCAGAGCCGGCCACGGACGCGGTGGTGTCGGGTCAGTCATCCTTCCAACGGTAC
The DNA here is from genome assembly GCA_963833915.1 of uncultured Actinomycetota bacterium. Lineage (GTDB taxonomy): Bacteria > Actinomycetota > Actinomycetes > Mycobacteriales > Mycobacteriaceae > Mycobacterium. Next base: position 97,914 of record CAWHZO010000018.1, on the reverse strand, counting down.
TCCGGACAGTGCCAATACCCGCCCCACCTGGGATCCTTGCACCCCTAAGCGATGAGCTGGCAGGACACCGGAAACGTCGATTGGCTGTCGTCCCGGTTCACCGCCGGGCGGCGATGACATCAGGCACCGCGAGACTCCACACGGGCGTTCCGTCCAGCCGTTAGGCTTTACCCGTGGTGGCTAAGCGGTGCGCCGCCCAACAACCAGCAGGTTCGGGGCGAACGCCGGACTGCGTAGAGGCAGTGCGGGCGCAACCGCGTGCCCGAAATCAGGTTTATACCGACCGCATCGCGCGGCGCCGGCGGATCCTGAATCTCACCACGTCGATGGCGGTATTCGTCAGCGCCGGCTTCGGGGTTATTCAAGTCGTGGCCACCCCCACGTTGTGGTGGACCGGGGTCATCAATATCGTCGCCGCAGCGATCTACGCCGTAGTCCCGCTACTGCACCGCTTCGGCGAGCTTGTCCCGCCATTGACGTTCATCGGCACGGCATACGTGTCAATCTTCGCGATCTGCTGGTTCGTGGGCACCGGTTCGGGCTTGCAGTTCTATTTCCTCGTGGCGTCCTGCCTCATCGTGTTGCAGCTGGGCGTTGACCGTATCTTCTTGGCGGCGAGCCTGGCCGCCATCGCCGCCGGGCTGGTCATCGCCTTGCAGTTCCTCGTCCCCCGCGACACCGGCGCCCAGCCGGCGTGGTCTTTGTCGCTGAGCTTCGTCGTCACGACGGTCTCTGCCTGCGTGATGGTGGTCACGACGGTGTGGTACGCAGTGCGCGAGATCGTCCGTGCCGAAGAGGCCATGGAAGTGGAATACGAACGATCCGAAGCGCTGCTGGCCAACATCTTGCCGAGCAGCATCGCCGAACGGTTAAAAGACCCGGCGCGCAATATCATTGCCGACAAGTACGACGACGCCTCAGTCCTGTTCGCCGACATTGCCGGCTTCACCGAGCGGGCCAGTGACATGGCGCCGGACAAGCTGATCCTGTTCCTGGACCGGCTTTACAGCGACTTCGACGCACTGGTGGACAAGCACGGACTGGAGAAAATCAAGGTCAGCGGTGATTCCTACATGGTGGTCAGCGGAGTCCCCCAACCGCGGGCCGATCATGTCGAGGCGCTGGCAGCCCTTGCGCTCGACATGGCCGATGTCGCAAACGGACTGAAGGATTCGCGGGGCGATGCGCTGCCGCTGCGAATCGGGCTGGCCAGCGGCCCCGTTGTCGCGGGGGTGGTGGGTTCGCGCCGATTCTTCTATGACGTGTGGGGCGACGCGGTCAATGTCGCGTCCCGGATGGAATCCACCGATTCGGTCGGGCGGATCCAAGTGCCCGAGGACGTTTATCGGCGGCTCAAAAGCGACTTCGTACTCCAGGAGCGAGGTGTCGTCGAAGTCAAGGGGAAAGGCGTCATGCGCACGTGGTATCTCATCGGACGGAATCCAGGCGCCGGTTCCGGCGGCGTGCCTGCTGAGGCAGCACAGGCGGCCCGCGTCTGACGCGTCCCGCAAACGTCCCACCGCAACGGCCGTTTGTGGGAAACTCCGGGAATGGAAACCACTGCTGTTCCAAAGTTGTTGCCGCATCTGTGGAAGTCGACCCTGGTGTCGGGGCTTCTGGCACTCGTCCTGGGCGTTCTGGTCCTGGTGCTGCCGGGAGATTCCCTCGTCGTAGCGGCTGTGCTGTTCGGCCTTTACCTGCTGGTCACCGGTGCCGCGCAAGTCGTGTTCGCGTTCAGCCTGCATGTCTCCGCCGGCGGGCGAGTGCTGTTGTTCATCAGCGGCGCCGCCTCGCTGGTGTTGGCCGTGCTGTGCTTCCGGCATTTCGGCGAAGGCTACGCACTTCTCTTGCTTGCCATCTGGATTGGCGTCGGCTTCATCTTTCGGGGTGTGGCGACGTCGATCTCGGCCATCAGCGATCCTCATCTGCCCGGCCGCGGTTGGCAGATATTCCTCGGTTTGATCAGCCTTCTGGCGGGCATTGTGCTGATCGCATCACCCTTCGAATCCTTGGCGATCCTGACGCTCATCGTCGGCATCTGGCTGGTCGTCATCGGGGTTTTCGAGGTCGTGTCGTCGTTCGGTATCCGCAGTGCCTCCAAACGGGTAGACAAGGCTCTGTCAGGGGAACCGCCGCACGCGGCTTGACCGGCGGCATACACCTTCCTATCGAAGATGAATTAGGTTGTGCGGTCCGCTATTTCGATGACGATGCGGCTGTGGCGGTCGCCATCGCCAGCCGGCCGACCACAGTCGGTGTCCCGAACTAGGCAGCTGCGCCGGCGGGTATTCTGGCCGACAGTCGTCCAACGCCGCCCGATCAGAGAGCGAGCCATGACCGGATCTCCGGATACGCCGGACAGACGCGAAAACCTCGCGGGAGCACCGCAAACCGGATCGCCGTATACCTACCCCAACCAGTATCAGTACAGCCCATACCCTGCCGGCTATCCACCGCCACCGCCCTATTACGGCTACCCCCCGCCGCCGGTGCCGCCCAAGAACGGGCTCGGTGTCGCCTCGCTGGTGCTGGCGGTTATCGCGCTTGTCAGTGTCGCGACCGTCTTCGCCCCTATCGTTCTGGGAGCTGTCGCGGTGGTCATCGGGTTCTTTGGACACGGACGTGTCAAGCGCGGTACCGCCAACAATGGCGGGGTCGCGATCGCCGGCATCGTGCTGGGCGCCCTGGCGATCATTGTCGGGTTGGCGTTCATCGCGATATGGACGGCGGTCTGGAAGGACGTCGGCGGCGGCGACTACATCGACTGCATGCAGAAAGCCGGCTCCGATCACTTCCAACAGCAGCAGTGCGCCGATCAGTTTCGGCATAGCGTCCAGGACCGGTTGAGCGTCACGTTGACGCCGACACCGGTCCCCTAGAGCGTCACAGGCCACGTCGACGCGGCATGAACTCCAGCGACAGCAGCACGTAGACCAACGGGACCAGCTGCGTGAGTGACACCAGCGCGTAACGCCGTTCGTCCCGTGCGTGGAATTTGCGCAGGTATCGATACAACGACTCAAGCGCGATCAAGGGATCCAATAGATGGATCAGCCAGTAGAAGATGCTCTGCAGTCGACTGCGGTCTTTTTCGTCGAAGATCTCGGGAAACGGTGCGAAGGACAGCGATAGCCGTTGCGCACCAGCATCTTTGGCTGCGTTGATCATGTCCACGCTGAGTCGTTCGTCGATCCCGTTGGGCGCCCCGCGGCGGCGCCACGGCACTTCAAGGGTGATATCGCTGCCACCACCGGCGGTGGCGTACCGGTGAAAGCCCTGCGCGCGCCCAGATTTGTCCCTCGCGACCACCAGTTGCATCCCCGGGATCCGGCCTTGCAGGACGCCGTCCAGGCTCATACAGAATCCACGATCGGCGTGGGCTCCCTTAGGCGACGCCCGCAGCACCTCGGTCAGCTCAGCGACCTGCCGGCTGTCGAGGTCCTGCTCGGCGACGATCTCAGTGGTGATCCCGCAGTTGTGTGTGCGCTGGACCGCCTGACGCAAGTTGCGAAACGTGCGCCCGACCATCGCGAAGTTGGCCACGTCGATGACGACATCCCGCCCGATCGGTACCGGCCGCAGCGATTGGCCCAGGATCTTCGGGTCGCTCCACAGCGGAAGGCGACGTTCGCTGCACGCCAACACCGCGATTCGCCAGCCATGGATGTGACAGTGCGCGGCGAAGTCGGCGATCAATTGGGGAAATTGCGCTTCCTCACCGACAGGGTCACCGCTGACAACCGCGTAGCCGATACGCGTGCGGTAAGCGAGTGCCGCCGTGCCGTCCGCGCTGAACAGATAGCACTTGCCCGCCTGCATGGCGAACGGCGCCAGCGGGTCGCCGCTGGTTGCGTTGATCAGTGCCCACACCCGAGACAGGTCGCCGGACTGTTGTCGCGCGGTGATGGGCCACATCAGTGTGAGGCCGGACCCAGCGATCAGCGCGTCGCCGAATTGATCGAAAGACAGCACGCGGGCGGCAATCCCGGCGAACAAGACGATGGCCGCGATGCTCGCGTGCCGGGCCGTGACCGGGCGACCCAGAAGGAGGCCGCGCGCTACCAAGGCGACCGCGGCCAGCACCGTCAACGACCATTCCAGCCGGCCCGCCGCGTGCCAGCCCGCTTTATCGTGGCCGCGTGTGATCACCGTGATCAGCCAGCAGGTCGCGCCGAGCAGCGCCACTGCGCCCATCCAACGTGCCGCCGGCGAGTTGACATGAACGACCCGCTCACCTGAGCGGACCCGGGGCGCGACACCGAGCGATGACTCTTTCATGAGCACCTCCGGCTGGTTCAGCTACCCAACCACCCCGAAGGTTACGCTTCAGACCGGGTTTGCCGCAGTGGCACACGAGTGCCGAAATCGAATCGTTGCCTGGCGATTTCCGCCCCTCTACCGGGGTGCGGCGGGGAAATACTTCACCAGGCCTTCTTGCACCACGGTGGCGACCGGCCGCCTGGAGAGGTCGAAGAAATAGCCGGTCCCGAGCCCGCGGGAGTCGGCCGCAACCGGCGAGGATGTGGAGTACAACACCCAGTCGTCGAAATTGACCTGGCGGTGAAACCAGACCGAGTGATTAACGGTCGCGGCAAAGATGCGGTCGAATCCCCACGAAAGTCCGTGCGTCGTGATGATCGAATCCAGCACCGTGGTGTCCGAGCAGTACAGCATCGTGGCGGTGTGCAGCACCGGGTCGTCGGGAAGCGCACCGTCGGCCTTGACCCAGACGCGGTTGTAGTCCAGCCGGCCGCCTTTTTCCCGCAGCACCCAGGAAGGGTCATTGGTGTAGCGCCATTCGATTGGTTGCAGCGCATTCACGAATAACGGGACGGTGTGCTCGTAGCCGCGCAGCAGCTCCTTGACCGACGGCAATGTCTGCGGATCGGCGACATCGGGCGGCTCGACATTATGCTCAAGACCGCGGCCGCCGGCCAGATAGGAGATCATCACCGTCGCCAGCAAAGTTCCGTCCTGAATCACTTCCACGCGGCGGTTCGCGAAGCGACGCTCGTCGCGTAACCGCACCACCTGGAATTCGATGTCCTTGGCGGTATCGCCGCCGTTGATGAAGTGAGCGGAAAGCGCGTTGGGGGGCAGATCGCGAGTCAATGTGCGGCTGCTTGCAACGAATGACTGCGCCATCAACAGGCCGCCGAATGTCCGAGGCGGGTTCTTACTGGGGTGGGATCCGATGAAGACGTCGTCTCCGGCGGGATGGAGGTCCAACACCGCCATCAGCTCGTCGAAGTCAGACACCGGCCCAGCCTAGTTGTCCGGCGCCGCCGCTTGGCCGAGCGCATCGGCGCTTGGCTAGACGTCTTCCTCGCCGATTCGGTGCACGTGGATCATGTTCGTCGACCCGACGGTGCCCGGGGGTGCGCCTGCGACGATGACCACCAAGTCGCCGCGTTTGTATCGGCCGAGCGCCAGCAGCGACTTGTCGACTTGGCGGATCATGCCATCGGTGGTTTGAATGACCGGAACGATGAACGTCTCGGTGCCCCAGGTCATGGCCAGTTGGCTGCGGACTTCGGGTAGTGGCGTGAAAGCCAGCAGCGGCAGCGGGGTGTGCAGCCGCGCCAATCGCCGCACGGTGTCACCGGATTGGGTGAACGCGACCAACGCCTTGGCATCGAGCCGCTCGCCGATATCGCGGGCGGCGTAGGAGATCACTCCCCGCTTGGTGCGAGGCACGTGCGTCAACGGCGGGGCGGCCGTCGAATTCTCTTCCACCGCGCAGATGATTCGGGCCATTGTCTGGACCGCAGCCAGCGGATACTTCCCGACGGAGGTCTCACCGGACAACATCACCGCGTCGGCGCCGTCGAGCACAGCGTTGGCGACGTCGGAGGCCTCGGCCCTTGTCGGCCGCGAGTGCTCGATCATGGATTCGAGCATCTGCGTCGCCACGATGACGGGTTTTGCGTTCTCCCTGGCCATTTGGATGGCGCGCTTCTGCACCAGCGGAACCTCTTCCAGCGGCAGCTCGACACCGAGATCACCGCGGGCGACCATCACCGCATCGAAGGCCAGCACAACGGCTTCGAGATTGTCGATGGCTTCCGGCTTCTCGAGTTTGGCAATGACCGGCACCCGTCTGCCGACCTGATCCATCACCTCGTGGACCAGCTCGACATCGGACGGCGAGCGGACGAACGAAAGCGCCACCATGTCGACGCCGAGCTGAAGCGCGAACTCCAGATCCTCGAGGTCCTTCTCGGACATCGGAGGAGCCGACACGCTCATCCCGGGCAGCGACATTCCCTTGTTGTTGCTGATCGGGCCACCCTCGAGAACCGTGCACACGACGTCGTCGCCGTCGATGTCTTCGACGACCAATGCGACGTTGCCGTCGTCGACTAGAACGCGATCACCCGGAACCGCGTCTTCGGCCAACTGTTTGTACGTGGTCGAGACCCGGTCATGGTTGCCCAGACAATCGGCGACCGTGATGCGCACGGTTTCGCCGTCGGCCCAGTAGGTCGGTCCGTCGGCGAAACGGCCCAGCCTGATCTTCGGGCCCTGCAGATCGGCGAGCAATCCGACTGCGCGCCCGGTGGCATCAGATGCGGCGCGAACCCGGTCGTAGGCGGCTTTGTGATCGCTGTAGTCGCCGTGGCTGAAGTTCATTCTGGCGACGTCCATTCCGGCTTCGACCAGCGCTCTGACCGCCTCGTCAGTGCTGGTTGCCGGACCGAGAGTACAGACGATCTTGCCGCGTCTCGCCACGACGAATCAGCATAGTCGCGCTAGCTGATCATCTCGCGTCAGTTCCGGATCGGACAGCTCACCAATGGGTGAGCAGCGTCGGAACCAGCGGGAATCCCGGCAGGTTGCGCACTACTGTCCAGGCCAGCATCGCGATCACGGCGGTCACCGCCGCGGGAATCGTCAACGGCAACTTTCCGCGACGGCGTCGCAGCAAGATCCATCCGGCCAACACCGGGATGCCGACCAGCAGGAATACGTTGTCGTTGATCGCTGCGGCCAGGTCACCGTGCAGCACGTCATGGGTCATGCGCAGCGCGCCGCATCCCGGGCAGTTCCAACCGGTAAGCAGCCGGAACGGACAAATGGGAAAGACCGAATCCGGCCTGTGCGGGTCGACCAGGCCGATGTAGCCGAGCGCGCCCGCCAGCAGTGCGCCCGACCCCAGCACCGGGCACAGATGACGTCGATACCAGCGCCCATCGGACGGTGTGGCGCCGTGCTGAGCCGGTATGGTCATCAGCCGGGGTCCGGCCGCGCCGCGGTCGAGTCGGTCGGCTCCGGGGCGGACTGGTCGGCCGCCTCATCCTCTTCTGGCGGCTTTGCCGCTACTTCGACCTCGGGCGCGTCGACTTCAGCCGCGTCGGCCTCGACGGCGACGGCCTCTGCTTCGACGTCAGGTTCGTCGACCGTCGTCTCGGTCTTGTCCGCGGCGACGGCGGATGGGGGCGTCTCTGACGTCTCGGTCGGAGAATCGGCTGCGTTGTCTTCGATTTCGTCCGGTTCAAGTAGCTCAGCAGCCGAACCACTGAGCGTCGCCGGATCCTCGCGGCCCTTGGGCGCCAAGATCAGATACACCACCGCGCCAATGAGGACGAACGTCGATGTGAAAGAGTTGATCCGAATTCCGGCGATATGGGTGGCGGAGTCCTCACGTAGCAGCTCGATACCGAACCGCCCGACGCAATACCCTGCGATGTAAAGCGCGAACAGTCGACCGTGCCCGATGGTGAACCGCCGATCAAGGTAGATCAGTACCGCGAACACCACCAGGTTCCACAGCAACTCGTAAAGAAATGTGGGCTGGACAACCATCGCCAGCTGTCCGGTCGACGTCCCGTCGAGTGAATGCACATCCACAAATCCGGCCGGGTCGCGACGGTAGAAGATCTCCAAACCCCACGGCATCGCGGTCTCGCGGCCGAAGAGCTCTTGGTTGAAGTAGTTCCCGAGACGGCCGATCGCCTGCGCGAGAACGATGCCGGGGGCCATCGCGTCGGCGAACGCGGGAAACGGAATGCCACGACGTCGGCAGGCGATCCACGTACCCACACTGCCCAGGGCGACGGCACCCCAGATTCCCAGGCCGCCGTCCCAGATACGCAGCGCCGCAGCAGGTCCGGCACCACCCTCACCGAAATAGGTCCGCCAGTCGGTCGCCACGTGATACAGCCGGCCGCCGATGAGCCCGAAAGGCACTGTCCACAGCGCGATGTCGTAAGTGACACCGCGCTCGCCGCCGCGAGCCTCCCAACGTCGATCGCCGATCAGCAGCGCAGCGACGATCCCGACGATGATGAACAACGCGTAGGCTCGGATGGGCACTGGTCCCAGATGCCACACTCCGCGAGGCGGACTCGGAAAATACGCGATGACAGTCGTCGTCATGACTCGGAAATCCTTTGGCGGACACCAGCAGCGAGTTCCTCAGTCAACGTGCGCATCGTCGACAATCCGGCAGTGAGTGCAGAGACGAGCGCCGAACCCACGATGACTCCGTCGGCGTAGCTCGCGATCTGAGCCGCCTGTTCCCGCGACCGCACTCCCAACCCGACTCCGACGGGTATGTCAGAAATCGCTTTGACCCTGCCCACCAATTCCGGCGCAGCGTTCGACACCGCGTCACGGGCGCCGGTCACACCCATGATCGACGCCGCGTAGACAAATCCACGGGACGCCTCGACCGTGGCCGCCAAGCGCTGCGGGGTCGAGGACGGCGCGACCAAGAAGATGCGATCCAACTGGTGCTGATCAGATGCCGCCAACCACTCGTCGGCCTCATCGGGAATGAGATCCGGAGTGATCAAGCCGAGCCCACCCGCTGCAGCAAGGTCACGCGCGAAGGCATCAACCCCGTAGTGCAACACCGGATTCCAGTACGTCATGACGACGGCGCGTCCGCCGGCGGCACTGATCGCTTCGACGGCGGTCAACGTATCTCGAACTCGCACGCCCCCACGCAACGCAACCTCTGCCGCGGTCGCGATGGTCGGGCCGTCCAAACCCGGATCCGAATAGGGCACGCCAACCTCGATGAGGTCGCACCCGGATTCGGTCAAGGCCTTCATCGCCTCGATCGACGCCGGAACATCGGGGTATCCCGTCGGCAGATACCCGATCAGCGCCGCACGGTTATCGTGTTGGCAAGCACTGAAAAGCACCGCCAGGCCGCTCATTTCACTCTGCTTGACAGTCATGATCAGCCGCTACCCGCTTCGTCCTCATTTGGGAGCAGGTGGAACCACTTCGCGGCCGTCTCGACATCTTTGTCGCCGCGGCCGGACAGGTTCACCACGATCACTGCCCCGCTGCCCAACTCGACGCCAAGCTTGAGTGCACCGGCCACCGCGTGCGCCGATTCGATCGCCGGAATGATGCCTTCAGTCCGGCACAACAGCCCGAATGCGTCCATCGCCTCACTGTCGCTGATCGGCCGGTATTCTGCGCGACCGGTGTGCTTCAGCCACGCGTGTTCTGGACCTACGCCCGGATAGTCCAGTCCGGCCGAGATCGAGTGCGACTCGATGGTCTGCCCGTCGTCGTCCTGCAACAGAAACGAAAATGACCCTTGAAACGCCCCGGGCGAACCGCCGGTGAACGTCGCGGCGTGCCGGCCGGTTTCGACGCCGTCGCCGGCAGCCTCGAAGCCCACCAACCGGACACCGGAATCGTCGAGAAACGCGTGAAAAATTCCGATCGCATTGGATCCCCCGCCCACGCACGCGGTGACGACATCGGGCAGTCGACCGGCCTGATCCTGGATTTGCACCCGCGTCTCAAGCCCGATGACGCGCTGAAAGTCACGAACCATCGTCGGGAAGGGATGCGGTCCGGCGGCGGTGCCGAAACAGTAGTAGGTGGTGTCGGCGTTGGTAACCCAGTCGCGGAACGCCTCGTTGATTGCGTCCTTGAGCGTCTTCGAGCCCGACTGAACCGACACGACCTCGGCGCCCAGCAGTCGCATCCGCGCGACATTGAGTGCCTGGCGCGCGGTGTCGACGGCACCCATGTAGACGACGCATTCCAGATCCAACAGCGCGCATGCGGTCGCGGTGGCCACCCCGTGCTGGCCGGCGCCGGTCTCGGCGATCACCCGCGTCTTACCCATCTGGCGCGCCAGTAGCGCCTGACCCAATACGTTGTTGATCTTGTGAGAACCGGTGTGGTTCAAGTCTTCTCGTTTGAGGAATATCCGCGCGCCGCCGGCATGCTCGCTGAGCCGGGCGGCCTCGTACAGCGGCGACGGCCTTCCGGTGTAGTGCGTCTGCAACTTATCGAGCGCATCCAGGTATGCCTGGTCGGTGCGTACCTTCTCGTAGGCCGCAGTGACCTCCTCGATCACCGCCATCAGCGCCTCGGGCACAAACCGGCCGCCATACACACCGAAATGACCACGGGAATCCGGATCGTGGTCAGTGGGTTCGGCGATCGCCGCGCTGGAACGCGGAAGTTCCGGACGCAAGATGTCTGCCATCACGAACGCTCAACGCGCAAGCGGCTCATCGGGTTCAACCATTTCCGCGCATGCGTCTCCTAGACGCCTAACGCGCCGGCTTGGGGCAAGACGGATGCTTACCCGCGGTGACCAGGTCGGCGACGGCCGCGCGGGGATCGCCGCTGGTGACCAGACCCTCGCCGACCAGCACTGCGTCCGCGCCCGCGCCGGCGTAGGCCAGCAGGTCAGCCCTGCCCCGCACGCCCGATTCAGCGACCCTGATCACGCCGGAGGGCAGCCCGGGGGCGATGCGCGCGAAGCAATCCCGATCCACTCGTAGCGTCCGCAGGTCGCGGGCGTTGACGCCGATCACCCGGGCTCCGGCCGTCAGCGCCCGGTCGGCTTCTTCCTCGGTGTGCACCTCGACGAGTGCGGTCATCCCCAACGACTCGGTGCGCTCCAACATCGACTCCAGCACAGGCTGATCCAGCGCCGCGACGATCAGCAGCAGCATGTCCGCACCGTGCGCACGGGCCTCGTGAATTTGGTAGGGCCCCACCACAAAGTCTTTACGCAGCACCGGTACCGACACCGCCGCGCGCACCGCGTCAAGATCGTCCAGGCTGCCGTGAAAGCGGCGCTCTTCGGTCAGCACGCTGATGATCCGGGCGCCGCCGTCTTCGTAAGAGCGGGCCAAACTGGCTGGGTCGGCGATCGACGCGAGTTCTCCCGCCGACGGGCTGGCCCGCTTCACCTCGGCGATGACGCCGATACCGGGCTCGCGCAACGCCGCCAAGACATCCCGCGGTGACGCGACAGCCTCAGCGGCCGCTTTGATCGCCGACATGCTCACGACGGCCTCACGAGCGGCAACGTCGGCACGGACTCCCTCGATAATGGAGTCGAGCACGGTTGCCGAAGTCATGCTGTCGGTTCCTCTCCCCGGGCGCCGCCAGTTTATTGACAGCGTCCTTCGAAGGGTAGCGAGCGCCGGGGCGCGCTCTGTCACCGACCCTCGGTGTCGGGTTCCGGTGCTGCGTTGTCATCCGGCGGCGACGCCAATTCGACCGGTTGGTCGGTCGGGTCACGGCCCTCGTCGAGCGCGTCCCAGATCATTCGCTCCGACATCGTTTCCTCGTCGCGCTCGTCGCGCAGCGCCATCGACCGGCGCGCGGCGGGCGCCAGGTACTTCGTGGCCGTGCCGCCGGCCGAGGTCGACGCACGCATCAACAGCACGGCGCCGACCAGCGCGCAGACCGCGGCCGCCAGGGTAATCACCGGACCTGGGTATTGCCGTTTGCTACCAACCAAGTCGAGCACCGGCACATGCGCGAGGTCGGCTCCTCGCAGGGCCACGTCCGGCATCACCAACATGCTGATCGCCAGATATCCCGTCGCCAGGCTTGCGAGTGCCACCAGCACCGCGAGCAGTCGCAATGCCCAACCCCGCACCGCCAACCCGGCGACGGCGGTGGCCAACAGCACCAGCCCCAGCGGAAGCAGGGCCGACGACCATGCCGCACCGGACAGCGTGACGAGCTTCGGCGGCCCCAGTCCGTCGAACGTGCGCAGGTCGACCCAGGTCAGCCGCGATGCGGCCCACAATCCGGCGGCGGAGACCACCAGCAGGCCCTGCGCGATCCGGATGGTCAGCCGACCCGGGACGTCCGGCTGGGCATCAGCCATCCCGATCGGCATTCGGGGTGGTCAGCGTCTCCGCGGCGGCGATCGCGCTGAGCACCGCCCGCGCCTTGTTGGTCGCCTCGGTGTACTCGTAAGGACCGTTGGAGTCGGCCACTACCCCGCCACCAGCCTGTACGTAGGCGGTGCCGTCGCGCAGCAGGGCGGTGCGGATCGCGATCGCGAAGTCGGCGTTCCCGGCGAAATCGAGGTAGCCGATCACCCCGCCGTAGAGGCCACGCCGGGTCTTTTCCACTTCCTCGATCAGTTCCATGGCGCGTACCTTCGGGGCGCCCGACAACGTGCCGGCCGGGAAACAGGCCGTCACCGCGTCCAGCGCGGTGCGACCCTCGGCGAGCATCCCCGTCACCGTCGAGACCAGATGCATGACGTGGCTGTAGCGCTCGATGTGGCTGTAATCCTCGACGCGAACGCTGCCGGGCACACAAACTCGGCCCAGGTCGTTGCGGCCCAAGTCGACCAGCATCAGGTGCTCGGCGCGTTCCTTCTCGTCGGCCAGCAATTCCTTTCCCAGCAGCTGATCCTCTTCTTCGGTCTGGCCGCGCCATCTGGTCCCGGCGATCGGATGCGTCGTCGCCCAGCGGTCCTGCACGGTCACCAGCGCTTCAGGGCTGGATCCCGCGATCGAAAAAGCTGTGCCGCCTTCATCATTAGGCACCTGGAGCAGATACATGTAGGGACTGGGGTTGGACACTCGCAGCATCCGGTAGACGTCGACCGCCTCGACGTCGGTGTCCATCTCGAAGCGCTGCGACGGCACCACCTGGAATGCCTCGCCGCGCTCGATTTCATGGACGAGACGTTCGACGATCGCTCCGTACTCCTCCACCGTGCGCTGCGCACGGTGCCTCGGCTCGGGCTTGGTGAACGTCGCAACGGTGGACGGCAACGGCTGCTCCAGCGCGGCCGTCATCACGTCAAGTCGCGCGATCGCGGCGTCGTACGCCTCGTCGACCCGCTCGTCGGTGCCGTTCCAGTTCACCGCGTTGGCGATCAACGTGATGGTGCCCTCGTGGTGGTCGACGGCCGCCAGATCGGTGGCGAGCAGCAGCAGCATGTCCGGCAGGTTGAGGTCGTCCACGGCCAACTCCGGCAGCCGCTCCAGCCGCCGCACCAGGTCGTAGGCAAAGAAGCCCACCATGCCGCCCGACAACGGCGGCAGCCCCGGCAGCGCAGCCGTGGCCAGTAACTCCAGGGTGGCCTGCAGCGCCTGCAGCGGGTCCCCGCCGGTGGGCGCGTCATGCGGCACTGCGCCCAGCCACACCGCCTGGCCGTCGCGCACCGTCAACGCCGACGGCGCACCGGCACCGATGAAGGACCACCGCGACCACGACCGGCCGTTTTCGGCCGACTCCAGCAGGAAAGTCCCGGGCCGGTTGGCGGCCAGTTTGCGGTACGCGGATAGCGGTGTCTCGGCGTCGGCCAGCACCTTGCGTGTCACCGGCACCACGCGATGCTCGGCCGCCAGCGCGCGGAAATGCTCCCGCGACGTGGTGGCGGCGGCGAGGTTGGCGTGCACGCAGCCATCTTCCCAGATGGACAGATTGGCTCTGATCACTACTGGCGTAGCCTCACAGCCATGAAGACCGGTGACACCGCAGCTGACTTCGAACTTCCTGACCACACTGGCACCCCGCGCAGGCTGAGCGCCCTGCTGTCCGACGGACCCGTCGTGTTGTTCTTCTACCCGGCGGCGATGACACCGGGGTGTACCAAGGAAGCCTGCCACTTCCGCGACTTGGCTCAAGAGTTCGCCGCCGTGGGCGCACACCGGGTCGGCATCAGCGTCGATCCCGTCGCAAAACAAGCCAAGTTCTCCGACGCTCAGCGCTTCGACTACCCACTGCTGTCTGACACCAGCGGCGCGGTCGCCGCCGAGTTCGGGGTGAAGCGCGGGCTTTTGGGCAAGCTGCTTCCGGTCAAACGCACCACGTTCGTCATCGACACAGATCGCAAGGTGCTCGACGTGATCTCCAGCGAGTTGAGCATGGACACCCACGCCGACAAGGCGTTGCAGACGCTAAGGGCTCGTAGCTAGCCAGCGGCTTTGTAGCAGCGTTTTCAGGACAGGGAAACCCGCAGTTCCGCGGCCGCAGGCGCTCGCGTCCGGAAAGCGTTGGGTGTGAAGCTCTGCAGGTCGACCGCCTGCGGGCCGGGCTGCGTTCGGGTCATTCGGCAAGCCCGAGGAATACGAGAAGTGCGCGATCGAGCCGGATGAGATCGCCATCGGCGAGACGGCCGAGATGATCGCGTACATTTGCCCGCGGCATCGTGGTGATCTTGTCGACCATGATGTGGCTTGGCTGCTCAATTCCGGTCACCCCCGTCGGCTTCACAGCGATTCGGGTAAGTGGCGCCTCGACGAGGTCGGTTGTCAGTGGACAGACTGTGACTGAGGCCGTCGCATCGAACCGATCGTCCTGAACGATGACAACAGGTCTTGGCTTACCGGAGTAGGCATCTCGTGCGGCAGCGATGTGAATATCGCCTCGCCTCACTCGGCGGACTCCCCCTCAGCGGTGGCCCAGTCGACGAAGATCGCATCGACGAACGCTTGGTCGTCGGCCTCATGCTCGCTGGCGGCGATGGCAGCCGACTGGCGGTGAGCTTCCGCGACAAATTCCGGCGCCCGTACGTCGGGCACCCAAATCTGGATAGGTCGAAGCCCCTGCGCGCGTAACCGCTCGCGGTGTTCGCGTACCCGCTGTCGTATGCTAGCCATGCGCCCATGTTACATGTAACAAGGGCGTTGGCCGGGAATCTTCTTGCGACGCCGACGAAACTCGGGTGCAGACGCCGCTCCGATTCGTTGTCGGCGGAGGCGATGCCGGCCACGCGGGCACGCAGATGCGGCCAGCCGCCGCCGGCTCGCGCGCACCACCGACGCTCGACACGCCGTAATGCGGACGAGGGCTCACTTCATCGGTGGACCGGGTGCGCAGCGCGGTCGAACGTCGCGGCAAGCTGATCGACGACGACCAGCTCGACGTCGAGATTGCGTTGCTCATCTGTCACTGGTACGACACGGCTGACGCCGGTGAACGGTAGTGCGGTCGCAGTCGTACCCGCCGCCAGCTTCAAGATGCCGCGCGGCATGCTGTCGATGTCGCGGGTTGCCCTGTCCATGTAAGCCATCATGGATGATCGCAGCAGTGTGGTCCACCACAAAAGATCTCAGTACGCAATTCAGCCTTGCTCTAGCCCCAACAGCTCGTCGGCGTCGAAGCAGCTGTGGTCGCCGGTGTGACAGGCGGCGCCGACCTGATCGACTACCAGTAGCACCGCGTCGCCGTCGCAGTCCAGCCGCACCGAATGCACACGCTGGGTGTGGCCGGACGTGGCGCCCTTGACCCACTGCTCGCCGCGGGACCGGGAAAAGTATGTGCCCTCACGGGTTTCCAGGGTGCGGGCCAGCGCCTCATCATCCATCCAGGCGACCATCAACACGTCGCCGCTGTTGCGCTCCTGCACGACGGCGGTGAACAGTCCGTCGGCGTTGCGCTTGAGGCGCGCCGCGATGGCAGGATCGAGCGTCATCGCACGGTTATCCCTTCTGCGGCCATGGCCTCTTTCACTTGCCCTATCGTCAACTGCCGAAAGTGAAATACGCTCGCGGCCAATACCGCATCGGCGCCCGCGACCACCGCAGGCGCGAAATGTTCGGCCGCACCCGCCCCGCCACTGGCAATCACCGGCACCGTCACCGCCGCACGAACCGCCCGCAACATCGGCAGATCGAAGCCGGCCCGGGTGCCGTCGGCATCCATTGAATTGAGCAGGATCTCGCCCACCCCCAACTCGGCACCCCGGGCCGCCCACTCGACCGCATCGATGCCGGTGCCGCGCCGCCCGCCGTGGGTGGTGACCTCCCAGCCTGACGGTGTCGGCGCCGAGCCGACCGGCACGGTGCGGGCGTCGACCGACAACACGATGCACTGCGAACCGAATTGGGCCGCCATCTCGGCCAGCAGATCCGGTCGCGCAATGGCGGCGGTGTTGATCGACACCTTGTCCGCGCCCGCCCGCAACAACACGTCGACGTCGGCGACGGTCCGCACACCACCGCCGACGGTCAGCGGGATGAAGACCTGCTCGGCGGTGCGGCGGACCACCTCCAGCATGGTGGCCCGTCCCGACGACGACGCGGTCACGTCGAGAAAGGTCAGCTCGTCGGCACCCTCAGCGTCGTAGGCGGCGGCGAGTTCTACAGGATCGCCTGCGTCCCGTAGGTTCTCGAAGTTGACACCCTTGACCACCCGACCGTCGTCCACGTCCAGGCAGGGAATCACCCGCACCGCAAGGCTTGTGCTGCAAGAGGATTCAGTATTCATCCGGACGTCCCACCTTGCGCAGCATCTCGAGCAGCTGGGTGTGCACACCCGGGGCGGCGGCCAACGCAGAACGCGAATCGGGGGTCCAATCTTCGCCCGCCAGGTTGGTGACGATACCGCCTGCGGCCCGTACCAGCGCCACACCGGCGGCGTGGTCCCACACGTGATCGCCGAAGCTAATGGAGCCGCCCAGAACCCCGTCGGCTACATAGACGAGATCGATGCCGGTGGCACCGTGCATCCGCAACCGCGACGACACCCGGCTGAGTTCTTCGAGTACCGCCAACCGATACCGCCCTGGAAATCGGCCTCGCGAGTCGGCATTGAAAGTTCCGACACCGATGATCGCGTGGTTCAGGTCGGATTGGACCAACGGCGGCTGCGGCACGCCGTTTTTCAGCACCGGACCGCCCGACACCGCGGCGTAACGCTCGCCCATGAACGGCAACCAGGTCAGGCCCGCTACCGGATCTCCGTCGTGCAGCAGGCCCAGTAGAATCGCGGCCATCGGCGACCCGGCGGCGTAATTGAAAGTCCCATCAACCGGATCGAGCACCCAGACCCATGGCGAGTCGAGGTCCGCACCACCGAACTCCTCGCCGTGTACCGGGATTCCGGTTGCCGAGACCAGCGCGTCGACCACCTGGCGCTCGATGGCCAGATCGACGTTGGTGGCGAAATCGTCGCCTCGTTTGCTGACCGCGGAATCCGCGCGATGACCGGCGACGAACGGCTTCGCCGCGGCGTCGAGGATCGCCGACGCCTCGGCCACCAGCGCGTCGAGATCCATTGCGGCCCTATCCTGCTACCGCGGCGAGTGCCTGCGGCAAACTGAATCGTCCGGCGTAGAGCGCCTTGCCGACAATCGCACCCTCGACGCCACTGCCGGTCAGGGTGGCGATAGCGCGCAAATCGTCGAGGCTCGACACGCCGCCGGACGCGATTACCGGGATGTCGGTGCGCTCGGCGACCGTGCGAAGCAATTCGAGGTTGGGCCCGGTCAGCGTGCCGTCCTTGGTGACATCGGTGACGACGAACCGCGAACATCCTTCGCTGTCAAGGCGTTCCAGCACTTCCCAGAGGTCTCCGCCGTCGGTCTCCCAGCCGCGGCCCCGCAGCCGATGATCACCGTCGACGATTTGCACGTCCAGGCCGACTGCGACCTTCTCGCCGTGCTCGACGATCGCCTGCGCGCACCACTTCGGGTTTTCCAGAGCGGCGGTCCCAAGATTGACCCGAGCACAGCCGGTCGCCAATGCCGCCGCCAACGAATCGTCGTCACGGATACCGCCGGAGAGTTCGACCTGCACGTCGAGCTTGCCCACGACCTCGGCCAGCAACTCGCGATTTGACCCGCGGCCGAACGCCGCGTCCAGGTCGACCAGATGTACCCATTCGGCGCCGTCACGTTGCCAACCCAGCGCGGCGTCCAGCGCTGAGCCGTACTCGGTTTCGCTGCCGGCCCGACCCTGCACCAAGCGCACCGCCCGGCCCTCGACCACGTCCACGGCGGGCAACAAAATCAACGACACGTCATAACCCCTCAACCCAGTTGCTCAGCACAACCGCCCCGGCATCCCCGCTCTTTTCCGGATGAAATTGGGTGGCGGCCAGCGGCCCGTCCTCGACCGCGGCCAGGAACGGCACCCCGTGGGTGGCCCACGTCAGCAACGCCTCGGGTCCCTCTTCCCATCGCTGGGCGGCATAGGAGTGCACGAAGTAGAACCGTGCGTCGGCGTCCAGTCCTTTGAACAGCGCACTGCCGGGCGCGGCCGCCACCACGTTCCACCCCATGTGCGGGATCACCGGCGCGGCCAACCGGGTCACGGCACCGGCCCACTGGCCGCAGCCGCTGCTCTCCACCCCGAACTCGACACCGCGGGCGAACAGGATCTGCATACCGACGCACACACCGAGAACCGGCCGCCCGGCGGCAATCCGCTCGGCGATGACCCGCTCGCCGGCTATCCCCCGCAGCCCGGTCATACACGCCTCGAAGGCACCGACACCGGGCACCACCAACCCGTCGGCGGCCGCGGCGGCCACCAAGTCAGCCGTCACGTCCACCGCGGCACCGACGCGCTGCAGCGCACGTTGCGCTGACCGTAGGTTGCCCGAGCCGTAGTCCAGCACCACGACGGATTTGGTTCTCACAGGGTGCCTTTGGTGGACGGCACGCCGGACACCCGCGGGTCGGCTTCGACCGCTTGACGCAATGCCCGGGCGACGGCCTTGTACTGGGCCTCGGTGATGTGGTGCGGGTCGCGGCCATAGAGGACGCGGACATGCAGTGCGATGCGGGCGTTGTTCGCCAGCGTCTCGAACACGTGCCGGTTGATCACGGTGTGATACGGCACCGAGCTACCGGCAATCGTGGTGTGCCGCAGGTGATCCGGCTCTCCAGTCTGCACGCAGTAGGGCCGGCCGGAAACGTCGACGATCGCGTGCGCCAACGTCTCGTCCATTGGGATGAAGGCATCGCCGAAGCGGCGGATGCCCTTCTTGTCACCCAGTGCCTGCCCCAGCGCCTGACCGAGCACGATCGCGGTGTCCTCGATGGTGTGATGCGCTTCGATCTCGACGTCGCCCTTGGCGCGCACGGTCAGATCGAAGCTGGCGTGGCTGCCCAGCGCGGTCAGCATGTGGTCGTAGAACGGGACGCCGGTGTCGACGTGGACGACTCCGGTGCCGTCGAGGTCGAGCTCGACGACGATCTCGGATTCTTTGGTGGTGCGCTCAACGCGTGCGCGGCGACCGGCGGTCATGAGGCTCCTAACGGCTGGGCCAATTCGGTGGCGGCCAAGCGTGTGCTGGCCGCCAGGAATGCATCGTTCTCCGCGGCCAGTCCCGTCGTCGCGCGCAGATATCCGGGGATGCCGACGTCGCGGATCAGGATCCCGGCGTCGAGGTAACGCTGCCAGGTGCCCGGCGCGTCGGCAAACCGCCCGAACAACACAAAGTTGGCATCGCTGGGAACGACCTGAAATCCCATGCCGCTCAACGCCGTCGTCACCCGCTCGCGTTCGGCGATCAGCGTCGCCACGCTGCCCAACGTGTCGTCGGCGTGCCGCAGCGCCGCACGAGCTGCGGCCTGTGTTAGCGAGGACAGGTGATACGGCAGCCGCACCAACAGCATCGCCTCGATCACCGCCGGGGTGGCGATCAGGTAGCCCAGTCGACCTCCGGCGAAAGCGAACGCCTTGCTCATGGTGCGGGTCACGACCAGCTTGGTCGCATACTCCTTGATCAGCGCCACCGCGCTGGGCGCCGAGGAGAACTCGCCATAGGCTTCGTCGACGATCACGATCCCGGGTGTCGCATCCAGCAGCCGGCGCAGGTCGGGAAGCGAAACACTTTGCCCCGAGGGGTTGTTCGGGCTGGCGACGAACACCACATCAGGGCGGCGGTCGGCAATCGCGGCGACCGCGGCATCGACGTCGAGGCTGAAGTCCGCGGCGCGAACCGTCTGGACCCAATCGGTGTGAGTGCCGTCGGAGATGATCGGGTGCATCGAATACGACGGGACGAAGCCGATCGCGCTGCGTCCCGGACCGCCGAACGCTTGCAGTAGCTGCTGCAGGATCTCGTTGGATCCATTTGCCGCCCAGAGGTTTTCCACTCCGAGCTGAACACCGGTCTGCACGTTGAGGTAGGCAGCCAGGTCGGTGCGCAGAGCCACGGCGTCGCGGTCGGGATAGCGGTGCAGATCGACAGCAGCATCCCGCACGGATACGACGACGTCGTCGACGAGTGCCTTGCTGGGCGGGTGCGGGTTCTCGTTGGTGTTCAGCCGCACCGGAACCGCCAGCTGCGGCGCGCCGTATGGCGATTTGCCGCGCAGGTCTTGACGCAGCGGCAAATCATCGAGCGACGGGCGGTTGGTCATTACCCGAACCTCCGCCGTATCGCCTCACCGTGCGCGGGCAGGTCTTCGGCCTCGGCCAGGGTGATCACATGTCCGGAAACATCTTTCAACGCCGCCTCGGTGTAGTCGACGACGTGGATACCGCGTAGGAAGGTCTGCACCGAAAGGCCGCTGGAGTGCGCGGCGCTGCCCGCCGTCGGCAGTACGTGGTTGGAGCCGGCGCAGTAATCGCCGAGGCTAACCGGCGCATACGGGCCGACGAAGATGGCCCCGGCCGAACGGATCTGAGCCGCCACCTGGTCCGAGTGGGCGGTCTGGATCTCCAGATGTTCGGCGGCGTAGGCGTTGACGGTGCGGATGCCGGCGTCGATGTCGTCGACCAGGATGATGGCCGACTGCCGCCCGGCAAGCGCGGTCGTCACCCGCTGACGATGCACGGTGGTCGCCAGCTGGGCGGCCAGCTCGGTGTCGGTCGCATCGGCGAGGTCGGCGCTGGGCGTCACCAGGACGCTGGCGGCCATTTCGTCGTGCTCGGCCTGGCTGATCAAATCGGCGGCGACATACGCCGGGTCGGCGGTGTGATCGGCCAGGATGGCAATCTCGGTCGGCCCGGCTTCGGCGTCGATGCCCACCCGCGAGCGGCAGAGCCGTTTGGCGGCGGTGACGTAGATGTTGCCTGGCCCGGTGATCATGTCGACCGGCAGCAGCTCCGCGCCGTCGGTATCCTCGCCGCCGTAGGCCAGCAGAGCCACGGCCTGCGCCCCGCCGACCGCCCACACCTCGTCGACGCCGAGCAGCCGGGCGGCGGCCAGGATCGTCGGGTGCGGCAAGCCCGTAAAGCGGCCTTGGGACTTCGCCTGCGGGGGGCTGGCCACCACCAGCGAGCCGACGCCGGCAGCCTGCGCCGGCACGACGTTCATCACCACGCTGGACGGGTAGACGGCGTTGCCGCCGGGCACGTACAGCCCGACGCGCTCGACCGGAACCCAGCGCTCGGTGACGGTGGCGCCATCACCCAGCGTTGTCGTCGAGTCCGAGCGGCGCTGGTCGGCGTGCACGGCACGGGTGCGTTCGATCGCCACCTCCAAGGCGGACCGGACGTCGCGGTCCAGGCCGGCCAGCGCGGCGTCCAACTCGGCGCGGGGCACCCGGACCGTCGGCGGTCGCACCCCATCCAACGATTCTCCGTATTCCAGCGCGGCCTCAGCGCCGCGATCCGCGACCGCCTCGACGATCGGACGGACCGTGGACAGGGCGGCCTCCACATCCACTCCGCCGCGGGGCAGCGCCGCCCGCAGCCCGGCGACGGACAGGTCAGCGCCCCGCAGGTCGATACGCGCCATAACGTTCACGCTCACCATTGTCCCAGAGCAGAGCAACTGCATATCGGACCGGTAGTGTGACCGCACCCGACGAAACGGAGTCGCCATGTCCCGACAGGACCATCCCAACAACGCCCCGGGCATCCCGATGATCTTCCCGGTGTGGTTTGAGAACTTCCAAACCAAGTACTTCAACCCGTTGGTCAAGCCGATCGCGCGCTACCTTCCGACGTTCTCGGTGATCAAGCACCGTGGCCGCACCTCCGGCAAGCAGTACGAAACCATCGTCACCGCCTATCGCAAGGGCAACGTGCTGGCGATCGGACTGGCCCACGGCAAGACCGATTGGGTCAAAAACGTCCTGGCTGCGGGCGAAGCCGACGTGCACTTCATCCGCAAGGACGTGCACATCACCAACCCGCGGGTGCTGCCCCCCGGCAGCGACGGCGCGGGGCTGCCCTTCTTGGCCCGACAGCAGATCGGCCGGGTCGCAGTCTTCGTCGGCGATATCGCCTAGACGCGGCTAAAAACGGTTTTGCCGGTCATCTTCGGCCACACCGATGGCGCGTCCTCCCAGTCCACGACGCGGTCGACGACCGGGGACAGATCGCAACCGCCCGCCAGCAGCTCCAGGATTTCCGGGATGACGGCGCGCGCGCTGACCCGCCCGGTGACGAATCGCACACCTCGGGTGTAGGCCTGCAGCATTGGTATTTCAACGCCTGCCTGGAAGTAGATTCCGGTGTCGGTGCATACCCCGTCTGGCCAGGTCCCCCGCAACGTCGCGGCCAGCAGCGACGGGTCGCCGGACGTGTGCACGGTGACCGGATAGGGGTCCCAGGATTTGTCCGGCTTGGCCGCGTCGTGCACGACCGCGCCGAGTTTTTCCGCCGCAGCGAGGCGACCCGGGTCAGTGTCGACGTAGTCGACATGGCAGCCGAGCGCCGTCGCGAGAGCCGCCGCATAGATCCCGATCGACAGCCGGCCGATCACCAGCACGCGGCGGTCGGCCGGGTCAAGGCCGGCCAACTCTGCCCGGAACGGGCCAACCGCGCGCCAGCCGTCGGGGATGTTGTCCGAGAGCGAGGCGACGGCGATCGGGTCGACGGTCGCCGGAAGCGAAATCAGCATCGCATCGGCATACGGCACCAGCACCAGATCGGACATGAACCCGCCGCCATCGAGGCCGGCGAGCGGACCCAACCCATACATCGCCATCAACGGCACCGAACCGCACGAACTCGTCACGCCGCGGCGGCATTCACGGCAAGTCCCGCAGCTGATCTGAAATGGCACCACGACCCGGTCGCCCACCCCGACGCCCGCAACAGCGTCGCCGATCGCGACGACCTCCGCTAATCCCTCGTGTCCGACCGCATACCCGGGTGGCAGCGGCGCTGCGCCGCGCGCAACCGCGACGTCGAGGTCGCAGCACGCTACTTGCAAGGGTCTGACCAGCGCTTGTCCCGGCGCCGTGATCTTTGGGTCGGGCGCCTCGCGCCATGCGTATCGGCCGGGCTCGTCGAACATCAGCTGCCTCATCACAGCATTCTTGAGTGATTATTCAAGTATTGTCAACCGCGTGCCGAGGCCCGATCGCAGCCGGGCCGCGTTGATCGACAGCGCGGCCACCCTGTTCCGCCGTCAGGGCTACGCCGCAACCGGGCTCAACCAGATCCTCGATGAGGCAGGCGTCAGGCCCGGCTCGTTGTATCACCACTTTCCGCAGGGCAAACAGCAACTGGCCGCCGCCGTCGTCGATGGCGCCGGGGCCGCCATCGAGCAACTGCTGCGCAGATTTCTGGCCGGCGGCCTGCCGGTGGCCGACATCGTCGATCAGTGGGTCGACTTGCTGGTCGCTGGGCTGAGCGCCGATCGACGCGACGGCTGCCCTATCGAGCCGATTGCCACCGAGTCGGTGAGCGCCAGTCCACTGGTGCGCGCGGCGTCCGCCCGCGCCTTCACCGGCTGGTCCAGGGCGATCGAAGAACGGCTGCGGGCCGAAGATTGGCCAGCGGTCGAAGCGGAAAGCGTTGCCGTTGCAGTGATTTCATTGATCGAGGGCGCGCTGATCTTATCGCGCATCGCCGGCGACGCGGGCGCGCTCAGGGCCGCAAAACCGGCGGCGCGCCGCTTACTTCGCCGCTAGATCGCGGCCGCCAGCAGGGCTATTCTGGTCAGACGGGGCCCGGCAATGACTCGAGATGAACTATTCGCCTCGATCGTGGCGGCACGCCCCGGTCGCGATGACGTCGTGCACATACAGCGGTGCGGCGAAACCTACGAATGGCGAATGGTGACCGCCTGGCAGATCCCTTCTGCAGCAACCGCCCCCGACGTGTGGATGTCGTTTTCGGCCGCCTGGCCCCTCGACGAACCAACACGGTTGCGCGCGTTCTTCGACGATCTGCTGGCCGAGCTCGAGTCGATGGCCGACACCGCGGACCGGTGCCGGTGGCCGATCGACGAGCCGTGGCCCGAGCACTATCACTAGAGCGGCTGAGCACATGGTCGACTATCGGATCACCGCCGAGGAGCGCACCCGATTCAAGCGCTGCCGACGGCAGTGGGATTTCGCGTCGCCGCATCGCCGCAACCTGCGATCGACGGGGATCGTCGAACCGGCTCTGCCGTCCGCCCTCAAAGACGCATTGGCCGTGTACTACTACCCCGGCACCTGGGACTGGCAACACGAGGTGACCCAGCCGCTGGTGCACAAGGCGCTCGAGCAGTCGCTGGTTGACGCCGACGCAACCGACATGCTCGACAAGGCCGCAGCGCTGCTGGACTGTTATGACGCCTGGGCCAACGCTGTCGACGACTTCGCCCCAGTCAAGATCAATCTCGATGTCGAGGCGTTGGTCCCAGATCCCGACGACCCCGAGCGCGGATTACTGGTGCACGACGGATCTCCGGTTATCTACCCGTGCCGAATCGATTTGGTGGCCGTAGACGCTGCCGACGAGTACTGGGTGGTCTGTCATCAGATCGTCGACGAGTGGCAGAACATCGATAGGTTGGTCCGCGACGAGCAGGCGCTAGCGGCCTGCTGGGCATTCGAGTATGACTACATCGGCCTTCAGATCGCCGGAACCATCCACAACGAGGTGCGCATCACCGGCCAGCTCAAATTCCCGGCTCCTGGGTCCGCGACGAAACGCCTGCCTAAAGCGGTCGCCCAACACGAGCCCAGCGGTGGTGGTCGATCGCTCCCGCAGCACCAGCGGGCGTCGACGCAGGCATCACGCCGCACCGCAACCGGCCGCACCGAGCAGATCACCGCTGGTGTGCTGCGTCGTACTCGCGTCCGTCGGAGCCGCCAGGAGATCACCTCGGTCGGGTCGCTGATCGCCGCTGAGGCGGTCGATATGACCAGTTGGCCAACCATTTACCCGACGTTCGCGGCGCATTGTCATGACTGCGAATTCGACGTGCCGTGTTCGGCCATCACCGAGGGCGCTGACGCGGAACCGTTGCTGCAAGCCAACTTTCGGCGTCCACCCGACGAACCACGCAAGCCTCGATTGGGTCAGTCGACGTGGGGCTTCGGCCGGGGCGCCGCGCCACCGCGCTGGTGATCGGCGGCCACTGGCGTCGAGGTTGTGGCCGCGACGTCAGAGGTTCTGCCCAAACTGATACAGCCCGTTGAGATCCGGTCCCTGGACGTCACTGAGCAGCAGGTCGTGGCTGACGAGACTAGACATCCAAACCCACGTCGAGCACCCGCACCGAATGAGTGAGCGCCCCGACAGCCAGATAGTCCACGCCGGTCCCGGCGTATTCAGCGGCGGTCTCCAGCGAAAGGCCGCCTGAAGACTCGAGTTTGGTTGCCGGCGCCCGGGCATCGCGGCGTTGCACCGCAATCTGGGTCTGCCAGACCGGGAAGTTGTCGAGCAACACCAACTCGGCTTGTTCGCCCAGCACGTCGTCGAGCTGCTCGAGCGAGTCGACTTCCACCTCGCACGGCAGATCAGGCGCGGCTGCCCGCACCGCGCGCAGCGCTGCGACCACCGACCCCGCCGCGGCGACGTGGTTGTCCTTGATCAGCGCCGCGTCACCCAAGCCGAGCCGGTGGTTGACGCCACCGCCGATGCGGACCGCGTACTTCTGCAGGGCTCGCAGACCGGGCAGCGTCTTGCGGGTGTCACGGATCTTCGCATTGGTTCCGTGCACCGCGTCGACCCACGCCGCTGTTGCGGTAGCGATCCCGGACAGGTGGCACACCAGGTTGAGCAAGGTCCGCTCGGCGGTCAACAGGCCGAGCATTTGAGCCTCGACAATCAACAGCGGCTCCCCCCGCTGCAGCCGCGCGCCGTCGTCGACGCGGTCGAGTACCCGGTAGCCGTCGGCGCCGAGTACCTCGTCGAGCACCAGCAGTGCAATGTCCACCCCGGCGACCACACCGGGCTCGCGGGTGATCAGCGACGCGGTGGTTTTCGCGCCATCGGGCACGGTCGCCGCCGTCGTGACGTCCGGGCCGTAGCGCAGGTCTTCGTCGAGCGCGCGGCTGATCGTGGCGCGAGCCTCGGCGAGCTCACATTCCGACAACGACATGGCGCCGCTCCTCCTCATCGCGACGCTCTGCATCGTCGCCGCCGCGCACATCAGGCCACCGCTACCGGCTCTTCGACCTGCGCGCTGTCGTCATCGGCCAACCGGACGACGATGCTGCGCGCCGGCGTGGGGGCCGTATCGGGGTATTCGGCCCGGTGGTGAGAACCTCGGCTCTCCTCGCGGGCCAGCGCGGCCGCCGCCACCGCGCGAGCGGTGACGGTCAGTGCCGCGTCTTCGAGGCCGGCAAGAGTCGCGACGGCTGCCACCGGCGCTGCCGACAGCGCGCCTGTCAACCGGTGCAGGCCGTCGGCGTCGCGAATCACCGAGGCATCGCGGCTCATCGCCCGCTGCAGTTCGCTGCGGACCAGCACCGCATGGCCTGTCGGCTCGAGTGCCGTGGCATGCACACGGCCGACCCGCGCTGCGTGCGCAGCCGCGACCCGTCCCGCCCGGCCTCCGACGACCAGGCCTTCCAGCAGGCTGTTAGATGCCAGTCGGTTGGCGCCATGCATCCCGGTCCGAGCGACCTCCCCGGCGGCGTACAGGCCGGGCAGTCCGGTTTGTCCGTGGACGTCGGTCAGCACGCCGCCGCAGCTGTAGTGGGCACCCGGGACTACCGGGATGGGTTGGCGAACCGGGTCGATGCCGGCCGCCCGGCACGCGGCGTTGACGGTCGGAAAGCGGCGCCCGAAGTCGTCGATGCCGCGGGCGTCGAGGTAAACACACTCCTCGTCGGTTGCGCGCAGCCGGGAGTCGATAGCGGCGGCCACCACATCGCGTGGCGCCAGATCGCCCATCGGGTGCACTCCCGCCGTCACCGAATCACCTTGGCTGTCAAGCAAAACCGCGCCTTCACCCCGAATGGCTTCGGTGACCAGCGGTCGACGGCCGCCACCACGGCCGTCAAACAACATCGTCGGGTGGAACTGAATGAACTCGATGTCGCTCACCGCGACACCGGCCCACAGCGCCAGCGCGACCCCATCGCCGGTGGAGCCCGCGGGATTGGTGGTCGCGCTGTAAAGATGCCCCAACCCGCCGGTGGCCAGGATCACCGACGGCGCGTGAACAATGCCGATGCCCTCGCGACTGGCTACCAGCACCCCGGTCACGGCATCGGTCCCCGACCCTGCGTCGTGCAGAAGTCGCAGGGCGGCATGGTTGGCGCGGATGTCAAGCGTGCCCGCCACGTAATCGAGCGCGCGCTGCACCTCGGCGCCGGTGGCATCGCCGCCGGCGTGCACGATGCGCCGCCGTGAGTGTCCGCCTTCACGGCTCAGCGCCCAACCGCCGGTCGACGACTGATCGAATCGTGCTCCGTCGCTTACCAGTTCGGTGACAGCCCGGAACCCGTCAGCGACGATTGACGTCACCGCGTCGGGATCGCACAGTCCGGCGCCGGCGGCGACGGTGTCGGCGACATGCGCGTCGACCGAGTCGTCGGTATCCGGCAGCACCACCGCGATCCCGCCCTGCGCGTAGTGGGTGGCCGTCACGCCAGGCTTGCGACCCGCCTTACTGAGTACGACCACTCGGCGGCCGACACGATGGGCGGCCAGCCCTGCGGCCAGGCCGGCCACCCCGGTACCGATGACGACGACATCGGCACTCTGCTCCCAGCCCGGACGCATGCTCACTCGCCGCCGCCGGGCCGGCCGATCGCGATCATCCGTTGGACACTTTGCCGCGC
The DNA here is from genome assembly GCA_963833915.1 of uncultured Actinomycetota bacterium. Taxonomy (GTDB): domain Bacteria; phylum Actinomycetota; class Actinomycetes; order Mycobacteriales; family Mycobacteriaceae; genus Mycobacterium. Next base: position 70,025 of record CAWHZO010000018.1, on the reverse strand, counting down.
CCGTTGCGTGGTCTGCGCATCGACGTGGACTTCGTCGGCGCCCTCGACCAGGCAACGCAACAGCGCCGCAGGGGTGATCATCTTCATGTACTTGCACGACGCGCGATCGTTGACCGCGCGGAAGTCGACGCTCGGGGCGGCGTTGCGCAGCTGATAGAGCATCCCGACCTCGGTGGCGACCAACACCTGACGGGCGTGGGTGGCACGCGCGGCGTCCAGCATGCCGCCGGTCGACAGGATCTTGACCCGGTCCTGCGGGAAGGCGCCCTCGCCGGCCAGGTACAGCGCCGAGGTTGCACACCCGCACTCCGGGTGGACGAACAGCTCGGCGTCGGGGTGCTTGCGAGCCTGATCGGCGAGCTCGTCACCGTTGATCCCGGCGTGCACATGGCACTCGCCGGCCCACACATGCAGGTTGTCTCGACCCGTCATCCGGCGCACGTGCGCACCGAGGAACTGGTCGGGGCAGAACAACACCTCGCGGTCCGGGTCGATGGAAGCGACCACGTCGACGGCGTTGGACGAGGTGCAGCAGATATCGGTGAGCGCTTTGACCGCAGCGGTGGTGTTGACGTAGGAGACGACGACGGCGCCGGGGTGTTCGTCCTTCCAGGCCCGCAGATCGTCGGGCGTGATCGAGTCGGCCAATGAGCACCCGGCCCGCTGATCCGGGATGAGCACGGTCTTTTCCGGGCTGAGGATTTTCGCGGTCTCGGCCATGAAGTGCACGCCGCAGAACACGATGGTGTCCTCGGGCGCCTCGGCGGCGATCCGGGACAGCGCCAACGAGTCACCGACATGGTCTGCGACATCCTGGATAGCCGGAAGCTGGTAGTTGTGCGCCAGGATCGTGGCGTTCCGCAGGTCGGCCAGCCGGCGAACCTCGGCCGCCCATCGCTCGTCGCCGTCGACGCCGGCGTAGCCGGTGGGCGCACTGGTGATTCCCGCGGCCAGATCGCTTGCCAGGTCTTTTGACAGCGAGCCCGTGCGATTCAGGACCGTCATCGCCGTTCCTTTCGACCCCGACCCGGTTTTCGACTTATAATCGAAAACATGTCACATGGTAGCACTGCACACGAGGTGCTCGCTGTCGTGTTCCAGGTTCGCGGTCTCGGGCCGGGCCCCAAAAGCCAGACACCCGAGCTCGGCGTTCTGCTCTGGCAACGCGCCCGCGACCCGCAGCGTGGTGCGTGGTCGCTGCCCGGCGGTCGGCTGCGCCACGACGAGGACATGACGACGTCGGTACGGCGTCAGCTGGCCGAAAAGGTTGACCTGCGGGAAGTCGCTCATCTGGAGCAGCTCGCGGTGTTCTCCGAACCCGAGCGAGTGCCCGGCACCCGGACGATCGCGTCGACCTTCCTCGGCTTGGTCCCCTCCCCCGCCGTCCCGGAGCTACCGCCCGACACCTGCTGGCACCCGGTCACTGCGTTACCGCCGATGGCGTTCGACCATGCCCCGATGGTCGCCCACGCCCGGACCCGACTGGCCGCCAAGATGTCCTACACCAACATCGGGTTCGCCTTGGCACCAACCGAATTCGCGTTGTCGACGCTGCGCGACATCTACAGCGCCGCGCTGGACTATCAGGTCGACACCACCAACCTGCAGCGGGTGCTGGCCCGTCGCGGCGTCATCAGCCCGACCGGCACCGTCGCGCAATCCGGGCGTAGCGGCGGCCGCCCAGCGGCGCTCTACCGCTTCGCCGACTCGCAGTTGCGGATCACCGACGAATTCGCCGCGCTGCGCCCTCCGGGCTCCACCTAAATTGCGCTTTCCGGCGGGCCGAGTGGATTCTTAACGGCCTCTTAAGCGACAATGCCCCGATGGACATTGGCAACCTTGCAAGCGCAACCGGTGCGGAGTGGATCGGCGTAGCGCCACATAAGGAATTACAGGCCAAAGCACGTCCTCAGCTCCCGTCAGACGACCCGTTCTACCAGCCGCCGCCCGGCTATCAGCACGCCGAGCCGGGCACGGTGCTACGTTCGCGCGACGTCGAGCTGGCGTTTCTGGGCCTGATCCCACAGCGGACCATGGCCACCCAGCTGATGTACCGGACGACGGACATGAACGGCAAGCCGGAAGCGACGGTGACGACGGTGATCGTCCCGGCCGATGCCAGTCCCGAACGTCCCTGCCCGGTGTTGTCGTATCAGTGCGCGATCGATGCGGTGTCCTCCCGCTGCTTTCCGTCCTATGCGTTGCGGCGACGCGCACAGGCCGTGGGCTCGCTGGCGCAGCTGGAGCTGCTGCTGATCAGTGCCGCGCTGGCCGAAGGCTGGGCGGTGTCGATACCCGACCATGAAGGCCGCAACGGCATGTGGGGCGCGCCGTTCGAACCCGGTTACTGCACCCTCGACGGCGTTCGCGCGGCGTTGAGCAGCGAGCGGCTAGGGCTTTCGGCGTCGGCGCCGGTAGCCCTGTGGGGCTACTCCGGTGGTGGCCTGGCGACCGCCTGGGCCGCTGAGCTGTGCGCCGACTACGCCCCGGAACTCGATATCGTCGGCGCGGTCCTCGGGTCGCCCGTTGGCGACCTCGGCCACACCTTCCGTCGGCTCAACGGCAGCGTCCTGGCCGGCCTGCCGGCCATGGTGATCGCCGCACTGGCTCACGTCTATCCCGAATTGGACCGCGTGATCAAGGACCACACCAGCGACGAGGGACGCGCCGTGCTGCAGCGACTGGAGGGGATGACGACGGTCGGCGCGGTTCTCCGGATGGCCAAAAAGGACGTCGGCATGTACCTGGACCGCCCGCTGGAAGAAATCCTGACCATGCCCGAGGTTCAACACGTCTTCGACAGCATCAGGTTGGGCGCCAAGGTGCCGACGCCGCCGGTGCTGATCGTGCAGGCCGTGCACGACTACCTGATCGACGTCGAGGACATCGACAGGCTTGCTGACGCCTACTCGGCGGGCGGCGCTGACGTCACCTACCACCGCGACGCGTTCAACGAGCACCTGCTGCTGCATCCGCTCTCGGCACCGATGGCGTTGCGCTGGCTGCAGGACCGGTTCGCGCGCCGACCGCTGAGCGATCATCTGGTCAGAACGAAGTGGCCGACGATGTTCAACCCGGCCACCTACGTCGGCATGGCCCGGCTGGCCGTGATTGCGGCCAAGGTGATCACCGGAAAGTCGGTGCACCGCCGCCCGCTATGACGGCGCTGACGGCGCACTGTCAGTCTGCGGATAAACCGTGTCGACGACCGGATACCCGCCCAGATCATCCCGCGCGGTCGCCGCGGCAGGTACCGCATACACCAGCGCGGCGGCGGCCGCCGGTAACAGCAGCGTGCAAGCGATCTGCAGCCGGGAAGCGCCGAAGAAGACCGGCGGCGCCTCGGTGAAGTAGTACAGCGGGTGGTCGTGGCTCACCGGCACCGCGGCGAGATTCACTGCGCCGTAGCGCAAGTGCGCCAGCAGCACGCCCACGCCGACCGCGGCCGCGGCGGCGGCCACCATACCGGCGCACAGCCCAGCGACCATCCCTGGCCCGCGATGCGGCCGCCACTGCCATGCCAGCACAGCTGCCACTGCGGCAACCACATTTAACAGCCCGAGCATCAGGAACGCTGCGACGAAGAAATGATCGGATTCGTTACCCAGGTAGTCGTGCAGCCGCTCACCGGTATGGGTCAACGCCACCACACCGTGGACCGGCGGGGCGAGCCACGCCCAGAGGCCGCCGACGAGCACACCCGCGGGCAGCAGTGCCGCCGCGACCGTGATGGCCGCCCGCCGTCGAGAGGTGCGCGGCGCGCTGACAGTCTGCCCGTCCGTCATCGGCGCGCCTCCAGGTCGGCTGAATCCACCAGCCCGTGCCGCGAACACTTCGCCCACCAGCCGTTGGGCCGGACCTGCACCACCATTCGGCGGCCGCATTGGGCGCAGAATCTCGGCGGCTCCAGACCGAGTTGCGCCGCCGTCGGCTCGGCGCTCTCGGTCGGCTCGTCGCGGCACATAGCGCCGGTAAAGACGTTGTAGACGCCAGCGCCGACCGGCGCCGGCAGATCGCGGACCATTAAATTCTCGTTTTACAGGCTCGCGTTGAGTGCTTTGATCGGCATCTGCAATTCCCCGAGCAGCTCCAGATCCGCTTCGGCGGGCCGTCCCAACGTGGTCAGGTAGTTGCCGACGATCACGGCGTTGATGCCGCCGAGAATGCCTTGCTTGGCGCCGAGGTCGCCCAGCGTGATCTCGCGACCACCGGCGAAGCGCAACATGGTGCGCGGCAAGGCCAGCCGGAATGCGGCCACCGCCTTTAGCGCTTCGCTGGCCGGCAGTACCTCCAGGTCACCGAACGGTGTGCCCGGTCGCGGGTTGAGGAAGTTCAGCGGCACCTCGTCGGGGTCCAGTTCGGCCAGGTTTGCGGCGAATTCCGCGCGCTGCTCGACGGTCTCGCCCATGCCGAGAATGCCTCCGCAGCACACCTCCATACCGGCCTCGCGCACCATCGAGAGCGTCTCCCAGCGCTCTTCCCAGGTGTGCGTCGTGACGACGTTGGGAAAGTGCGAGCGAGCGGTCTCCAGGTTGTGGTTGTAGCGGTGCACGCCCATCGCGGCGAGCCGATCCACCTGCTCGGCGGTCAACATGCCCAGCGAGCAGGCGATCTGGATGTCGACGGCGTCGCGGATCGCTTCGATTCCCGCCGCCACCTGGGACAGCAGCCGCTCGTCGGGGCCGCGCACCGCGGCGACGATGCAGAACTCAGTGGCGCCCGTCTTGGCGGTCTGCTTGGCCGCTTCGACCAGGCTGGGTATGTCGAGCCAGGCGCTGCGCACCGGCGAGGAGAACAGCCCGGACTGCGAACAGAAATGGCAATCCTCCGGGCAGCCACCGGTTTTCAGGCTAATGATGCCTTCGACCTCGACCTCGGGACCGCACCAGGCCATCCGCACTTCGTGCGCCAGCGCGAGCAGCTCTTCGAGCCGTTCGCCGGGCAGCTGCAACACCTCGAGCACCTGCTGCTGGCTCAGTCCCTCACCGCGCTCGAGCACTTGGTGGCGGGCTACGGCGAGGATGTCGGTGCTGTCGGTGTCGGGTGTTGGCCGAGTCGCCGCCTGAGTCACCAGCTACTCCTTATGTCCGAGTCCTTGTCATGTCCACACACGCGGGACGGAAACGGCCCCGGGCTCATCCGCAGCCGGCATGAACGGTGCCCAGGCTAGGCTAGCGGTGTGCACCTGCACAAACGTGACGTGGTCGCCTCGGCGATCGCTGGGTACCCAACTGGGGTAAGCAGTAGAGCCCCGGGAGTGAACGACATTGGGTAATGCACACGTCGAGTACCAGGCTCACCACTGGCTCCTGCTGGCCGGGCCGGCGTTCCTGCCGGCGGTAATCGTCGTCGGCGTGGTGTTGTACGTCGCGATCAGGGACAGGCGCAGCCCCGAAGGTGATCAGCAAGCTTCGGCTGACGACAAGCGTGACTGATCCGCATCGGCAGCAAAATCAATCGAAGTTTGAACGGAACGCCCGCAGGCAACCTACCGTGAAGTAAGTTGCGTCCAGCACTTCAGGGCGGCCACATCGCGGTGGGAGGTATCAGGGTGGAACTCACGGTTATGGCAGATCCGCCGGCGCGCGGCGCCGGCCTCGACCAGGTGATCGGTCTGTCGATCGCCGCGATGGTGATCGGCGCCGTGATGCTGTATGTCGGCTGGGCTCACCGGACCCACCGGATCACGTGGCTGACCACCATTGCGGAATGGCTGGGAGGAAAGTTCGACCGCCCGTCGTGGGTCGCGCTGCCCGTCTTGGTGTTCACGACCTCGATAATCTGCGCTCTGTTCGGGTTCATTTGGGATGTCAGCTGGCACATCGGCAACGGCCGCGACCCCGGTCCGCTGGCCAATCCGGCGCATTACTTCATCATCATTGGCCTGTTCGGCATCTTCGTGGGCGGCATGTTGGCCGTGGTGTTGCCTTTCGACAAGCCGGGGCCGGCTGCGCTGCGCGTCACCCGCAACTGGTACGCCCCGGTAGGCGGGTTGCTGATGGCAGCCTGCGGTCTGTACGCGATGACCGGTTTCCCGCTCGACGACGTCTGGCATCGCATCTTCGGCCAAGACGTAACGCTCTGGGGCCCCACACATCTGATGATGATCGGCGGCGCCAACTTCTCCCTTTTCGCGGTGCTGATGCTGGAGTACGAGGGCGAGCGGTACCTGCAGGCAAGCGCGCCCGCCGATGGTGCATTGGAGCGAAAAGACCGCCCCTTCGTCCGATTCGTGCGCTACCTGTCCTGCGGCGGGCTACTCATCGGAATGTCGGTCTACCAGATCGAATTCGACTTCGGCGTCCCCCAGTTCCGGCTGGTGTTCCAGCCGATGCTCATCGCTGCGGCCGCCGCCATCGGAACGATCGTCGCGCGGATCACGCTGGGCCGCGGGGCGGCGATCATCGCAGCGTTGTTCGCCATCGCGCTCCGCGGCATCGTCGCGCTGATCGTCGGGCCCATTCTGGGCGCCCCGATCAACTGGTTCCCCCTGTATCTCGGGCCCGCGCTCGTGGTCGAGCTGCTGGCCTTCACCCCGCTGTTCCGCCGGCCGATCCTGTTCGGCGCGGTCGCCGGTCTCGGCATCGGCACCGCCGGTCTGTGGCTGGAATCGCTGTGGATCGGGAAGGTCTACCACTACCCGTGGCCCATCACGCTGTGGCGTGAGGCGCTGCCCACGGCAGTCCCGGTGGCGGTACTGGTCGGCATCTGCGCGGCGTTGCTCGGCATGGTGCTCACCAGCCAGAAGCTGCCGGGCCGGACCTTCGGAATTACCGCCGTGGCCCTTACGGTGCTTGTCATCGGTGGCACGGTGGCCAATGGTTTGCACATACATGTGCCCAAGCAGGACGCCGCCACCATCAAGCTGACCGACCTGCCCAGCCCCGCCGGACAACGACTGGTGTCGGCCGATGTGCGGATCAACCCGCCCGACCTGGTCAGCGACCACCCCGACTGGCTGACGATCCTGTCCTGGCAGGGCAAAATGCAGAACGACCGCGGCCTGCAGATCGACCGGCTCAAGAAGGTCGGACCCGGACACTATGTGTCCACCCAGCCAATTCCGGTGTGGGGGGAATGGAAGACGCTGCTCCGCGTCCAAGACGGCAGGACGCTGACCGCGGTGCCGATCTGGGCACCGGCTGACGCGGCCATCCCCGTACCCGAGATTCCCGCCCAGGCGATCAGCACCCGCCCGTTCGTGCTTGAAGTCTCGATCCTGCAGCGTGAACGCGACCCGGGCGTCCCCGCCTGGCTGTTCAACGCCGGCGGAGTCGTCGTGCTGTTCTTTACCCTGAGCGTCATCACGGGGCTGACCTGGGGCGCCGGCAGGATCAATGCCCGCGACACCGCGCCGCCGCAGCCGCAGGAACCGGCATTGGACCGCTCTTCCCCGAAGGCGGCATGAGGGCGGCCGCAGCGTTTCGCTTGGCGCGCTTCCCAATTGCGGTGGTAATAGCGGTAGCGCTGATCGGTGACATCGCCGGATGCGGTAGCGCGTCGAAGACGGCTACCAGCGCCGGGCTGTCGGTCAACGTGACCATCGCGCACGGAGAGGTCACGCCGGCCAACGCCACCCTTCAGGCAACAGTTCACCAGCCGATCACACTGCATGTCACCAGCGACGCCGCCGACGAGCTGCATGTGCATTCGGTGCCCGATCATAAGTTCCAGGTGGCCGTGGCAGCCAACCAGACGTTCCAGTTCATCGTCGACGTTCCGGGCAACGTCGATGTGGAGCTGCACCATCTCGACCGCACCGTTGCCACAATTCAAGTCCGTCCGTGACCCGCGCCAGCGACGATTCAGCGCGAAGCGATGAGAAGGAGCGGCGCCAATGACCCGCGCCGGCGACGATTCAGAGCGAAGCGATGAGAAGGAGCGGCGCCAATGACCGACGCCGTCATCTTGGCGCACGGTCTCGGCGGCTCGAGCGATCTCCCTGTCCCGTACGCCTTTTCGGTGATCGGAGCGGCGTGGGCGTTGACGTTCACGTTCGCCCTGGTCGCCTTTGCGTGGCGGCGACCCCGGTTTGATCCGCTCAAACCCGCTCACCCGTTACCGGCGGCGCTGACCACGCTAGTGGACTCGCGCGTCACCCGCGGCATCGCGGCGGCCGCCGCGTTGGCGTTCACCGGGTGGGTGCTGCTGGCCGGGCTATGGGGACCGCAGACGCAGACCAACGCACTGCTCGGCGTCTTCTACGTGTTGTTGTGGGTTGGGCTGCTAGCGATTTCGCTGCTGTTCGGACCGGTGTGGCGAGTCATCTCACCGGTGCGCACGGTTTACCTGCTGCTGCAACGCATCACACCGCAACGCCTCACCCGGCCGCGGCTGTCCTACCCGGAGGGCTGGGGGTATCGCCCAGCCGCGGTGGGCCTGTTCGCCTTCGTGTGGATGGAATTGGCCAGCCCCAACCCGGCCGCGCTGCCGTGGGTCAAAACATGGCTGCTGAGCTATGCCCTGGTGCTATTGGGCGGAGCATGGCTATGCGGGCAACGGTGGTTCGCCCGGGCCGACCCGTTCGGGGTGTACAGCATGGCGGTTTCGCGGCTCTCGCCATTTCGACGCGACCCGGAGACCGGGAGAATCGCGATCGGCAACCCGTTCGATCATCTACTGTCGCTGCCCATTCGACCGGGCGTCGTCGCAGTGCTGGCGGTGTTGCTTGGCTCCACCGCATTCGACAGCTTCTCATCCTCGGTGACCTGGCGCAATTTCGCCGATCGGTTAGCCAAAGCTGTTCACGTGGTGCCGGTGACGGTTTCGCTGTCCGCGTTGCGCACCGTCGGGTTGCTGGTTTTCATAGCGGTGGTGGCGATCACCTTCTCGCTGGCCGCCCGTGCGACGGGCGGGGTCGATCGCGAGCAGCGTCGCGCGTTACCGGGCCAGCTGGCGCACTCGCTGATCCCGATCGTGGTGGGCTACATCTTGGCCCACTACTTGTCGTATCTGTTGGAGCGCGGGCAGCAGGCGGTGTTCGCCCTCGCCGATCCGCTGGGACGGGGCTGGAACCTGCTCGGGCTGGCACACTTACACGTCGCCTATGTGGTGTCCCTGCACCCCGCGGTGCTGGCCGTGATCAAGGTTTCATCCGTGGTCACCGGACACATCGTGGCGGTGATCGCAGCGCATGACAAGGCGCTGCGGCTGTTACCCGCGGGCCATCAACTCACTGGGCAGCTCACCATGATGCTGGTCATGGTCGGCTATACCTTCACCGGGTTGTACTTGCTGTTCAGTGCCTAACGGCTGCGCTCCGCGGTGGCCGTCATCGGACCCCTATTCGACGGCGTCCTCGTGCAGCTCCGCGAAAAGTTCGGTGTTGCGGCTGTAGTCGACGACCACGTCGATAATGGTGATTCCGGGTTCGTTCAGGGATTGTTTGAGCGCCGCTTCGAACTCGCTCATGCCACCGACTCGGATGCCTTTGGCGCCAAACGCCGATGAGGATGTCGCCGGGCTGGTTGCGGAACAGCCCGGCGCGCCCGACGAAGTGATCCTCGAGTTCGCGCGACACCACACCGGCGGCCTGGAATGTCTCGACTACCGGCAGATCGGTGACCGCAAGCAACTCGCGCAGTGCCGCGCATGGTTCCGGATCGCCGGCCCGGATGCCGACGAACAAGACCGGGCGCTGTGCCACCCGAATCAAGTTGGCGGCCTGCGCAATCCGGGCTGCCGGGGCCGGACCAAGCGGCGGCACCGGTGATGGCTCCACGATTGCCGCCGACGTGGTAGCCGCCGACACATCAGCCGGGAGCACCACCGCGGCGGCACCACGAGGTGGAGCGACTGCGGCGCGGATAGCGTTGGCGATCGCTTCCGGCACGTTATCGGGGTCGTTGACCTCCCCAGTGTGTTTGGTGAAGGGTTTGAGCGCCGCAACGGCGTCCATCGACTGATGGGTGCGCTTAAGCCGGTCGGCTCGGGCGACCGCCCCGCAGATGGCGACCATGGGATCCTGCTCGGTGGTAGCGGTGATCAAACCGGTGGCCACGTTGGTGGTGCCCGGCCCCGACGTGACCAGTGCGACGCCGGGCGTCCCGGTGAGCCTCCCGACCGCGGCGGCCATGAATGCCGCGTTCTGCTCGTGGCGGCACACGATTAATTCCGGTCCGCCGTCAAGCAGAGCGTCGTAGACGGAGTCGATCTTGGCTCCCGGCACGCCGAAGATGAATTGGACGCCGTACGCGGACAGCGTCTCGACCACGCGCTGGGCGGATCGCGCGTCGCTTTCGCTCACGTCATTCTCCCTCGGTGTGGCGGATTTGGGTGTCGAGGTCGGCTTTGTTCAACTCGGCGGCAAGGAATTCCGGCGTGCGCGGCAGACTCAAGTGCAGATCGGACCGGACACCGATCTCGACGGTGCCCCGGCTTAACCGGTAATCAAGGGCATGTCCGCCGTGGTGGCGCTCGGCGTCGAGGAAATGGGAATGATAGCCCGCCACCGAGATACCTTGCTCGTAGTCGGGCATCCGGAAGCCGGCCAGCGTGCCTGTCACGTCGGTGAAAGTCAGCTCCTGTTGGTCTTCGGTGGCCTCGGTGAACGGTCGGTAGGGCCGGTGTTGCTCGGTTACCGTGCGGGTGCGAATCACGCTGAAATCGCCGGTAACACGAACGGCGACGATCAGGTTGGCGCTCGGCAACGACTCATCGATGCGCGTTTTGAGCTCGGCACGGTTGACCGGCGCCGACACGTCGAAACTACGGTCGACGGCGAACCAGGTGACTACCGCAAAGGGGGTGCGTTGGTCCGGATCGGCGACCCGTGCACTACCGTCGCCACGCAATTGATAGCAGACGCCGTCGAGAACCAGCATCTCGCCGTCGAGACTATTGAAGGTGCCAAGGCCGAAGTCGCCGTGCCGCAACAGCTCTCGGATGGTGACGTCGCCGTCGTACACGCCATCGAGCAACGCCCCCATCGTCGAGGTCTGATACACCTCGTTGCCGTGGCGATGCGCGAGCATCGCGTGCGCCCAACCGCGCAATATGCCCGCTGCCGACTCGGCTGGATCAAAGGCCACGCCGGATTGTTTCGCTCATTCGCCACGTCGTCAACGGGACCACCGGCCTCTACCCTCCAGTCGCGGTGGTCTGGCCGCTCCGCTGGGCATTCAACGGTTGCGCGCTGGAGCTCGCGGCGTAATTGTTCTTTCAGGCGAGTATCGGGAGGCATCTGATGAGCGGTATGGGATTGAACCGGCGATCGATACTGGCCGCGGGACCACTGTTGCTGGCGGCAATCGCCGCCGGTGACAAGACAGGCAGCCTCGCCGACATCAAGTTGGCGCCCCCACCCGAAGTCGGCCCGGACCCCGGTGAGACCCTTGTCCAGCCGTACCAGGGCATCACTTTCGAGCCATGGGGCAACTTGCCGCCGCGCAGTGGTGAAATGGCCATGCTGTATGGAGATTTCAACAGTCCAGGGCCCTATCTGGTGCTGATGAAGTGGAATCCGGGTTGGTTCAGCGCACCACATACCTATGCGACCGACCGGATTCAGGTGGTGGTGTTCGGCACCTGGTTTGTCAACAGCGGGAATGATTTCCAGCCGCAAGATGCGGTTCCGGTCGGACCGGGTGGCTATGTGAAGCGCACCGCGCGTACCCCACACTACGACGGTGTACCGGCCGACCAGCCCGACCCGGCCGTTATTGCGATCTTCGGCCTTGGCCCTGTCGACGTGCAGCTGGTCGACCCGAGCCAGCCATCATGGCGTCAAGTGTGACGGCGCGGAATTCTTTCGTCATGCGCGCCCCTAGGCTGGATCCTTGACGGCAAGCCCTAGCGTGCGCATCGTGCTTGCCAGGTGCATCCGCAGGGCCTCCTGGGTCCGTTGGAGATCGCCGTCGCGCACCGCTTCGGCGATAACGCGATGCTCGTCCATGATCGTCGTGATTCGCTCATCGTGGATCACCAACTCACGGTTCATTCGCGTCTGACGGTCGCGCAGTGACGAGTAGAAGCCGGCCACGATGAAGTTTCCCGACTCCTGAAGGGCGACGCTGTGAAAGGCGCGGTCGGCGTCGGCGAATTCTTGCAAATCGGATTCAATGACGGCCTCGCGCTGCCGTTGCAGTTCGGCCGATAGCCGCTCGAACACCGCAGCGCACACCGCGGGGCCGCGTGCGATGACTTTGCCTGCGGCGAACTGCTCTAGAACCAGCCTGGCCTCGATGACCGCGCGGGCCTCTTCCGAGGAAACCGGCACGACAAGCGCACCGCGCTGCGGGTACAACCGGAGCAGCCCTTCGGCCTCCAAGCGCAAGAAGGCTTCACGCACCGGAGTGCGCGACATGCCCAGCGCAGCCGCAACCTCGCCCTCGCTGATCAGTTCGCCGCCCGCAAAGGCTCCGGTCAGCACCTGGCGCTTCACGTAGTCATGCGCGCGGTCCTTGGCCGCAACCCGGCCACCACCAGTTGCCTTGGTCGCCACCACACCCCTCCCTGCAGCTAAGCCGTATCTCACATGTGTACATGACAGTACACCAGTGCGTCATTGCTGCTCAGTAGGCGCGGTGTGACCGATATCGCAGGCCCCGCTGGATGAGATACAAGATAAACCCGAGTTATGCCTCGCGAAGATCTAAGACGTGCACAACATTAGGGAGGCGCGCAATGTCCGCCGCGGAAACTCAACTGGATCTGGACCGCATCACTCACCCGCTGAGGTTGGCCCGAGGATCCCACCAGCCGCGCTCAGGCAAAGGCTGCGCCATGAACGCCATCTCCTACACCAACGGCGATGACCGCATCACAGACTTTCCCACCTGCTCGGCCCGTCCCCTGGCCATCGTCGTCCAGTCGTGCAACGACCTACTGGCCGGGCCCGGCGGCTACCTGTCACCGGAAAACAGCGTGCTTGCGCTCGAACTCGCCTGGCAGACCGTGGGAACCGCCGACGTCGCCGACAGCGTTGTGCACGCCTGGCTGGCCGAACTACTGACCAACCCCGTCTGGGGCGTTGTCCAGTACGCCAAAATCACCGCGGTGAAGGCCATCCTGGACATCGCCGAGCTGCACCGCCAGGCCGCCCGCGGCGAAGCGCCTGCTATCGCCGTCTGGGACGCCGCCGACCGTGCCGCACGCGCCGCCGCGCGCGCGACGAGCCCCGCCTCAAACACCGCCGGCGCATTCGCCCTTCGGGCCGCGTACGAGTCGACCACACTCGTCAACGTGCGCCACTATCAGTCGACGCTGGACGCCGCGATCGCATTCGCGATGCGCGCCCACACGCGGGCCGCCGAGGACACCGCAGGCACTCGCGCAGTGGAGCTGGCCGGGCAGGCAATCCGCTCCTGGCGTCACCTCGCCCGGCTGAACAACTCGACCAAAGAGGCGACATCGGTCGACAATCGGCGCAAAGTGGTTTCGCAGGCCGAGTTTGTTCTTGCGCAGTGACGGGCAGCTATAACCCCGATCGCAACCACCCCGATCGCCAGGAGGTCACGCACATGAGTTCTGTTCCATCGATCACGCTTAACGACGGCAACACGATCCCGCAACTGGGTTTCGGCGTCTTCCAGATCAAACCGGATCAGACCGCCGCCGCAGTGCGTTCTGCGCTCGAGGCTGGGTACCGGCATATCGACACCGCGGAAATGTACGGCAATGAAAAGGAAGTCGGCCAAGGGATCCGCGATGCCGGCATAAACCGCGGTGAGGTGTTCGTTACCAGCAAGCTCAACAACGGGGATCACCGGCCGGACGACGCGCGCCGCGCGTTCGCCGCCACATTGAGCGCGCTGGGCTCTGAGTACGTCGACCTGTTTCTGATTCATTGGCCGCTGCCCACGCTGTACGACGGCGACTTCGTTTCGACGTGGAACGTGCTGGAGGAATTCACCGGGGACGGCCGGGCACGCAGCATCGGGGTGTCCAACTTCCAGGTCGCGCATCTGGATCGGCTCGCCCAGGGTTCGCAGACCGTGCCCGCGGTCAATCAGATCGAGGTGCACCCGTACTTCGGCAACGAGCAGGTGCGCGCCTACGACCACGAGCACCAGATCGCGACGGAGGCCTGGTCGCCGATCGCGCAGGGCAAAGTGCTCGACGACGCGGTCATCACTCGCATTGCCGATGCGCACGGCAAAACTCCCGCGCAGGTGGTACTGCGCTGGCACATCCAGCGCGACGACATCGTGTTCCCCAAGTCGGTGCACCCCGAGCGGATGAAGTCAAACTTCGACATCTTCGATTTCAGCCTGGACAGCGGCGAGATGGACGCCATCACCGGCCTGGACCGTGGCGAAGCGGGCCGAACGGGCCCCAACCCCGACAGGTTCGATTACGTCCCTGACTGACGATCCTGCCCCGATTTCCGATCGGGACCGCAGCGACTTGTAACTGAGATACAAGTTAGATACTATTTAACTGCAAGCTACTTGGACCGCTGAAAGGAGACCGGCAATGTCCATCGCGCATCCGGACCACTCAACTGCCGCATCGGTGAATCTGGACCCGACGATTCCCGCGCCGATGACCAACGTCGCCGAGTACGGGTTTGAGGGCCGGTTTGAAGAGTGGGCTAATGATGCCCGCTATTTCGAGTACTCCAAGGCTGTCAACCCGATCGGCGCCGGTAACGCGCCACAGGTGCCGATCGTCCGGTTCGGGCCTGAGATCTATCTGGACGAGCCGACCGGCGTGGTCCCGTTGGATTTGTCGAAGGAATTGGGCCTCACGACCGGTGCGGCGACCAGCCCGGCGCTGTTGGCCAACTTCGTGCGCATCCGCGCCGGTGAGCAGATTGACAGCAACCCCAATGCCACCAGTCAGCTGTACTACGTGCTCTATGGGCGCGGCTTTGCCGCGGTCAACGGCCACCGGGTCCGGTGGGAAAAGGGCGACTTTTTGACGCTGCCCGCCGGATCCCATTCGGTTTTCCACGCCGACGCCGAGACGGCCATGTACTGGGTGCACGACGAACCGCTGCTGCGTTACCTGGGTGCCGACGCGACCCGGCCCAGGTTCCGGCCCACCAAGTTTCGCCGCGCCGACGCCGTCGCCAAGCTCGAGGACATCGCGTCGCGCCCAGGTGCCAATGAGAAGAGCAGGGTCAGCGTCCTACTGGCCAACGCCGACCAGGAGCAGACGCTGACCATCACTCACGTGTTGTGGGCCATGTTCGGTGTGCTGCCGGCAGGCCAAGAGCAGCGCCCTCATCGGCACCAATCGGTCGCATTGGATCTGATCCTCGATGCGCCACCGACCGGCTGCTACACCTTGCTGGGCACCCGACTCGACGAGCGCGGCGACATCGTCGACCCGATCCGGGTGGACTGGCAGGCCGGCGGTGCCTTCACCACCCCGCCGGGCATGTGGCACGCGCACTACAACGAGACCGATACGCCTGCTCACCTGATTCCCGTCCAGGACGCCGGGCTGCAGACCTACCTGCGCAGTCTCGACATCAAGTTCACCCAGCGCCGCGATGAGGTTGCTGGCTGAGTCGCCGGCCTAGCGAATGAGAGACCAAGTAATGATCTATTGGGCTGCAATGATTTTGGGCTCCTACTCGAGGACTTCTTCGCCGACAAATCCATCCGGGGATGAGTACCTGATCGTGTCCGGCGGCGGGCTCGCCGGTACAGGCAAGGCGTCCTACACCGGCGGGCAGCGCCGCCAGCCCCGGCAGTAGCGGTCGGTAAGTCAGCTGATCGGGTGCTCGACCCGGTCAGTGCCGTCCCAGCGGCGCAGGCCAGCCAGGGAGCCCCGTACCTCAGACGGTTGACTCGCCAGTTGGAAGGCCCGCTCGAGTTGGGGTCCCCCGACTCGGCGGGCCACCGTGACGTGCGCCGTCCACTGGCCCGGCAGGGTATTCGGCAGCGGCCCGGGCACTAGATATGGGCCGCAAATGCGGTGCACTTCGGCGTGCAAAGCCAGTAGTTCGGCCGTCGGCACAATAAGGCGGGCCAGCACGGCGTTGGAACCGCCGAAGAGCAACGGTGCCCCGACGGTGCATGCCAGTGGCAGCCGCTGGGATGCCGGCCACAGCAGTTCGTCGACGTCAGGCGCGATCCGCTCGGCCACCGCCAGCGTCACATGCGGTCGACCGGCCGGAACCCGGCCGGGTAGGTCGGCGGTGGCAAGGTCATCCCAGATGCGGTTGATCGCCGCCTCGGTGGCGCCGTCGAAGAGCAGCTCAATCGAATGAACCATCAGCTGACCAGCCCGGTTACCCAATCCCGGTCAAACGCGTTCGCGCTCATCGCGGCGAACTCGCCGGCGCCCATCAATCCGGCACCGGCGGGCAACGCCGCACGCAGCGGCGCCAGGCGTGCCAGCGCAGACCTATTGGAGGTCTCCACCACCCCCGGCCGCAGCGGCCAGTTGCCAATCACCAACCCTGCGCAGGACAGTCCATGTCCTGCAAGCGATTCCACCGTCAACGCGGTGTGGTTGAGGGTACCGAGCTCAGCAGTGGCCACTACCAGCGCGGCGGCTCCCAGATCGGCTGCCAGATCCCGCAATGTGATGCCTGCGTCGGCGAGCTCAACCAGCAAGCCGCCGGCACCTTCGACCAGCGTCAACTGTCCTGGGCGGTCCACTGCCCGGATGAGTTTCAGCACATTGTTGCGACTGGGTAGGGATCTACCCGCCTGTTCGGCGGCGACCAGCGGCGCCAACGGCTGCGGGTAACGCGCCAGCCCGACCACCTTGGTCAGTCCGGTCAACCGGGTCACCTCGGCGAGGTCGTCGTCGCCGGCCTCGGTGCCGGTCTGCACCGGCTTGCAGACCGCGACGTCCACGCCGGCGTGGCGTGCGGCCGACGTCAGGGCCGCAGTGGCGATGGTCTTGCCGACCCCGGTCCCCGTCCCGGTGATGACCAGGATCGTCAACGCGGCGCCGCGCCGAGCACGTCGGTCAGCACCACACGGGCGAGCTCGAGATCGTCGGGATCCAGCGATGCACGCGCGGTGAGGCGCAACCGAGATGTGCCGGCGGGCACGGTCGGCGGCCGGAAGCAGCCCACCCGAACTCCGGCCTCAAGGCATGCCGTAGCGGCGGCCAGCGCCACCTCCGGCGCGCCGAGGATCACCGACACCACCGCCGATTGCGGCACGTTCAAGCCCAATTGCCCGGCTCCTCCTCTGGCCGCTGCGCGGCCCGCATCGTCACCGAGCGCTAGATCGCAGATCTTGGCCAACGTGGCCGCGTGCTGCAGCACTGCCCCGGGCCGCCACGGCTCCGTGCTCAGGACGCGCAGCGCGGCCAGCGCGGCGCCCACCGCCGCCGGCGCCAGGCCGGTGTCAAAGATGAACGGCCGGGCGGCGTCGATGAGGTGATCGCGTACGGCTGCGGACCCCAGCACCGCGCCACCCTGGCTGCCGAGCGCCTTGGACAGCGTCGTCGTCATCACGACATCGGGCGCGCCGGCCAATCCCAGCTCGTGCAGCAACCCGCGCCCGCCGGCGCCACGCACACCCAAGCCGTGGGCTTCGTCGACGATGAGCAGCGCCCGATGCCTGCGGCACGCCTCGTGCAGTTGTCGTACCGGAGCCAACGCGCCGTCGGCGGAAAACACCGACTCGGTGATGACCACGGCCCGCTCCTCGTCCCGCGCGGCCAGCGCCGCGTCGACGGCGTCGATGTCGCGGTGCGGGGTCACCACCACCCGGGCCCGCGACAACCGGCACGCGTCGACCAGCGAGGCGTGCGAGTAGGCGTCCGACACCAGCAGCGAACCCGGGCCGGACAATCCGACAACCGCGCCCTGGTTGGCGGTATATCCCGAGGAGAACACCAAACCCGCTGCAGCGCCGACAAATTCGGCGAGGCTTGACTCAAGCTCCTCGTGCAGCAGGGTGTTGCCGGTGACCAACCGCGAACCGGTGGCGCCGGCGCCCCAGGTGCGCAGCGCGTCTACGCCGCCTTCGATGACGTCGGGATGCTGCGACAGGCCCAAGTAGTCGTTGGACGCCAGGTCGAGTTCGGTGGCCACCGCGGGACGCGGGCGCAACGCCCGGCGCAGCCCGGCCTGCCGGCGCTGCTGGGCGTACGCCTCCAGCCAAGCCAGCGGCGAGGTATCGATCTGCGTCATCGCACTAGAGCCTACGAGAACCGGTGAGACGGGCCACCTCGACCATCGCCGAGGTGACCTGCGTGATCTCCTCCGGCGTGCAGATGAACGGCGGCATGGCGTAGACCAAGTTGCGGAAGGGCCGTAGCCAAACCCCGCGGTCCAGGGCCGCCGGCGTGGCGATTGCCAGGTCGACGGGTCGGTCGCATTCGATGACGCCGATGGCCCCGCACACCCGGACGTCGATCACGCCCGGCAATGCCCGCGCGTGCTCAAGCCCAGTGGTCAGCCCGGCACTGATCTCGGCGACTGCTGAGCGCCAATCTTGGCCGAGCAGTAACTCCACGACGGCGACCGAGACGGCGCAGGCCAGCGGGTTGGCCATGAAGGTGGGCCCGTGCATGAGCGCTCCGGCTTCACCGGAGCTGATCGTGTGCGCGACGTCGATGGTGCACAACGTCGCGGCCAGGCTCAGGTAGCCGCCGGTCAGGGCCTTGCCGACGCACATGATGTCGGGGCTGACGCCCGCATGGTCGGCGGCGAACAACTCGCCGGTGCGGCCGAATCCGGTGGCGATCTCGTCGAACACCAGCAGCACGTCGTGCCGTCGGCAGATCTCCCGCAGGTCGGTCAGGTAGCGCGGATCGTGGAAACGCATCCCGCCGGCACCCTGGACCACCGGCTCGACGACCACGGCCGCTAGTTCGGCGGCGTGGTCGGCCAGTTGCGTCTCGAACGCCACGCTGTAGGCGGGGTCGTACTCGGAGGGAACTTGCGGGGCGAACACCTGCTGGGCCAGAACGTCAGTCCACAGGGTGTGCATGCCGCCGTCGGGGTCGCAGATGCTCATCGGCGTGAAGGTGTCGCCGTGGTAGCCGCCGCGCCAGGTCATCAGCCGCCGTTTGCCGGGCCGGCCTCGGCTGCGCCAGTACTGCAGGGCCATCTTCACCGCGACTTCCACCGACACCGATCCGGAGTCGCAGAAGAACACCGTCTCCAGCCCCGATGGGGTGATGTCGACCAGCAGCTGCGCCAACCGCGCGGCGGGCTCGTGGGTGAGTCCGCCGAACATGACGTGATTCATCGTCGCCAGCTGTGCAGCCAGCGCCGCGTCCAGCACCGGGTGACCGTGCCCGTGGATGGCCGTCCACCAGGAGCTCATCGCGTCGAGCACCTCGACCTGCACACCGTCGCGGACGAGCGTGAGCCAGGCACCCCGGGCGGCGACTGCCACCACTGCGGGCACTGCTTCGGCGCCGATCGTGCTGTACGGGTGCCACAGATGAGCCGCGTCGATCGCGCTGATCTGCTCGGGTGTGAGCCCAGACGTCCCTGCGGCCGCAGAAGTCATAGAGACTGAGGGTAAAGCAGCGCTATGGACGCGCCGGCGACGATGCGGGCCACACTAAGCGTTCGCTCGCAGAAACGCCGGGCATGGGAGCATTGGACAACCATGGCTTCGCCGCAACGATCCGACGCCCCGTCCCCTGCCGACCCAGCCCCCTCCCGGCGGCCGGTGCTGCGGCTGCGCCTGGTCCCATGGGACGTCTCCTGCTTGGTCGCGTTGCTGGCGTTGCTCGTCCTCGTCGCGCTTTGGACAGATTGGTATTCCTGGCTCTTCGGCTTCCTCAAGGACGTGTGCACGGGTGACACCTGCCCGTCGGTCCCCTTCGGCGTCGATTTCTACATCTACCCGGTGGTGTGGGGCGGTATCGGCGCCGCGATCGCGGCAGCACTGGTCGGGCCGTTCGTTTCCCTGCTGAAGGGTTGGCATCTGTCCTTCTGGCCGGTTTTGGCGATCGTCATCGTGCTGCTCAGTTCCGCGGCCGGTTCGGTACTGACCGAGTTCAGCAGCACCTACTGGCACGGCGAACGCAGTGTCGGCGACACGTCCGAATGAGAGCGAAATCACAACTGCCCGCTGACGATTGAGCCGCCGGCCTGCGGGCGGTCACTGTTCGGTCACGGTACGACAAAAAATCCCTCCAAAGGCACTTGTGCAGTGGCTCCCGCGGCCATTTGTTGCCACAGTGTCTGTAGTGACTGTTGTGAATTCAGCGGTTTACCGACGGGGCACCGTTCCCCAGGTCCAGATGTGGACTGAGGTGGCGGCGTGCAGCCCCCAACGGGGCGGCCAGAGTCTCTGCGGTGAACCGGCAGGAATGGCAGCGGATGCGCGAAGTCACCGCGCTGACGCCATAGAGAGGTGATCAACATGAGACGCAGCTACGCCGTCCCGCTCGGCCTGGCCCTGTTGCTGACGCTGCCGATGGTCCCACACATCGCGAGCGCCGACCCGGGTCCGACTCTGGTGGGCTACCAGCAGACGACCAACTACGTTATGCAGCGCGCGCTTTCCCAGCGCGGTGTGCCGTTCCTGTACGGAGGCGGGAACGCCGCAGGCCCCACCCGCGGTACCGGGCTGAAAGCAAACGTCGTCGGCTTCGACGCCTCAGGCCTGATCCAGTACGCCTATGCCGGCGCCGGCCTCAAGATGCCGCGGACCTCGGCGGAGCAGTGCAACGTCGGCCGCAAAGTTCCGCCCGCACAGGCGCGCCCGGGCGACCTGCTCTGCTACGGCCCCGGCGGCACCCAAAGCGTGGCGATGTACCTCGGCAACGGCCAGATGATCGAGGCCACCGAGCCCGCCGTCACGGTCTCGGCGGCGCGCACCAACGGGATGATTCCGTACCTGACTCGAATCCTGGAGTCCTGACCGGGAACTCACCGGCCCGTTTTGTCGGGCAGGCGCAACGGCCGACGGATTCGGTAGATTGTCTGTCAATCATGATGACCGTCTCCCCGACCCGTCCGGCCGTTGTGGGCGTTGCGGACTCCGCTCAGCCCGCGGCGGGAAACCGGACGGCAGGGTTCTATCGCCACGATCTCGACGGGCTCCGCGGCATTGCCATCGCCCTGGTCGCGATGTTCCACGTGTGGTTCGGTCGGGTTTCCGGCGGGGTGGACGTGTTCCTGGCTCTTTCCGGTTTCTTCTTCGGCGGCAAATTGCTTCGCGCAGCCCTCAATCCGGCGTCATCGTTGTCGCCGGTGCCCGAGGTGGTTCGGTTGGTGCGGCGATTGCTGCCGGCTCTGGTGGTGGTGTTGGCCGGGTGCGCGGCGCTGACCGTCCTGATTCAGCCGCAGACCCGCTGGGAGACCTTCGCCGACCAGAGCCTGGCCAGCCTCGGCTATTACCAGAACTGGGAGCTGGCCAACACGGTGGCCGACTATCTACGGGCCGGCGAGGCAGTCAGCCCGCTGCAGCACATCTGGTCGATGTCGGTGCAGGGCCAGTTCTACATCGCATTCTTGGCGCTGGTTTTCGGTTTCGCGTTTCTGTTCCGACGCCGGCTCGGCAACCGGCTACGGATGGCATTTGTGATGCTGCTGAGCGCGCTGGCCGTGGCGTCCTTCGTCTACGCGATCTTCGCCCACCAGGCCAATCAGGCGACGGCCTACTACAACAGCTTTGCGCGGGCGTGGGAGTTGCTGCTGGGGGTGCTCGCGGGCGCACTGGTCCCCTACGTCCGATGGCCGATGTGGCTGCGCACGGCGACGGCAACCGTCGCCTTGGCCGCGGTGCTGTCCTGCGGTGCGCTCATCGACGGCGTCAAGCAGTTCCCCGGGCCGTGGGCGCTGGTCCCCGTCGGAGCAGCCCTGCTATTCATCCTGGCCGGCGCCAACCGGCAAGCCGACCCGACGACCAGTGCCACGTTGCCGCTGCCCAACCGGCTGCTGGCGACGGGGCCGCTGGTGAGGCTCGGCGCGATGGCGTACTCGCTGTACCTGTGGCACTGGCCGCTGCTGATCTTCTGGCTGGCCTATACCGGTCACGCGCACGCCAACTTTTTCGAGGGCACCGCGGTACTGCTGATCTCCGGTGTGCTGGCCTATCTGACCACCCGGTTCGTCGAAGACCCGCTACGGCACCGCGGGGCGGCCAACGCCGCGTCCCAGCCAGTGCCGGTCATCCCCTGGCGAACACGGCTTGCGCCGCCCCACGATGGTGCTGGGATCGGTGATTGGGCTGCTGGGCGTGACGCTGACCGCGACGGCCTTCACCTGGCGTGAGCATGTCAGCGTCGAACGGGCCAGCGGCAAGGAGCTGAGCGGTCTGAGTTCCATCGACTATCCCGGTGCCCGCGCCCTGGTCAAACACGTGCGGGTGCCCAGGCTCCGGATGCGGCCCACCGTGCTGGAAGCCCAGACCGACTACCCGCCGTCCACCCGAGACGGCTGCATCAGTGACTTCGCCAACGCGTCGTTGATCACGTGCACCTACGGCGACAAGAACTCCACCCGGACCATCGCGCTTGCCGGTGGCTCGCACGCCGAGCACTGGCTGACCGCCCTGGATCTGCTCGGGCGCAGGCACCATTTCAAGGTGACGACCTACCTCAAGATGGGCTGCCCGCTGTCCACCGAAAAGATGCCGTTGGTGATGGGCAGCAACGCGCCATACCCGGAGTGCCGCGACTGGGTGCCCAAGGCCATGGCCAAGGTGGTGGCCGACCATCCGGACTACGTGTTCACCACCTCGACACGACCGTGGAACACCAAACCCGGCGACGTGATGCCGGGAACCTACGTCGGGATCTGGCAGACGTTCTCCGACAACAACATTCCGATCCTCGCCATGCGAGACACCCCCTGGCTGGTCAAGGATGGTCAGCCGTTCAACCCCTCGGACTGCCTGGCCAAGGGTGGCGATGCGATCTCTTGCGGCATCAAACGCTCCGACGTGCTGGCAGACCATAACCCGACCCTCGATTTTGTCGAGCAGTTCCCGATGCTCAAGCCGCTGGACATGAGCGATGCGGTCTGCCGCGCCGACATCTGCCCCGCCGTAGAGGGAAACGTGTTGGTATACCACGACGCTCATCACCTGTCCGCGACGTACATGCGCACCATGACCAACGAACTGGGTAAGCAGATGGCGACCGCCACCGGTTGGTGGTAGGAAGCCCGGCGACGATGCGGGCCGTGCAACGGACCGAGGAGAAGCCGGGCCATCAAACAGCCCGGCGACGGCTGTGGGCTGCATCGCCCGGACAGCAAGATCCCGGCTAACGCCGTTAAGGTCGAGAGATGCCCCCGTCAGATCCAGCTAGTGGTGCCGCGGCGGCTTCACCCGCTCTGGCCACCGTATGGCCCGGAAGCAGCTATCCACTGGGCGCTAATTTCGACGGCGGCGGCACCAACTTCGCGCTGTTCTCCGAGATCGCCGAAAAAGTCGAGTTGTGCCTGATCGGCGACGAGGGTCAGGAAGCTCGAATCTGCCTGGACGAGGTCGACGGATACGTGTGGCACGTCTACCTGCCGAACGTCAGCCCGGGACAGCGTTACGGCTATCGGGTGCACGGGCCGTTCGACCCCGCAGCCGGGCACCGATGTGACCCCAGCAAGCTGCTACTCGACCCGTACGGCAAGTCGTTCAACGGGGAGTTCAAGTTCGGCCAGGCGCTGTTCTCCTACGACCTGGACGTCGCAGCTGAGGACCCTGCCGAGACCGGCATCCCGCCGCGGGTCGATTCGCGCGGGCACACCATGACCAGCGTGGTGATCAATCCGTTTTTCGACTGGGCGACGGATCGGTCGCCGCGCACGCCGTATCACGAGACGGTGATCTACGAGGCACACGTCAAGGGGATGACTCAGACCCATCCCGCTATCCCCGAGGCGTTGCGCGGCACCTACGCCGGCCTGGCTCACCCGGCGATCATCGACCACCTCAAATCGTTGAATGTCACCGCGATCGAACTGATGCCGGTGCATCAGTTCTTGCACGACAGCCGGCTGCTGGACCTGGGCCTGCGAAACTACTGGGGCTACAACACCTTCGGATTCTTCGCTCCACACAGCCAGTACGCCGCCAACCCGCAGGCCGGCGGTGCGGTGCCCGAATTCAAGTCCATGGTCCGGGCGTTTCACGAGCAGGGCATCGAGGTCATCCTCGACGTGGTGTACAACCACACCGCCGAAGGCAACCAGCTCGGCCCCACCATCAACTTCCGCGGCATCGACAACGCCGCCTACTACCGGCTCCTCGACGAGGATCTACGGCTCTACAAGGATTTCACCGGCACCGGCAACAGCCTCAACGCGCGTCATCCGCACACGCTGCAGCTGATCATGGATTCGCTGCGCTACTGGGTGACCGAGATGCATGTCGACGGCTTCCGCTTTGACCTGGCCTCCACGCTGGCCCGCGAGTTCTACGACGTCGACCGACTGAGCGCGTTCTTCGATCTGGTGCAACAAGATCCGGTGGTCAGCCAGGTGAAACTGATCGCCGAGCCGTGGGATGTCGGCGAAGGCGGCTACCAGGTCGGCAACTTCCCGGGTTTGTGGACCGAGTGGAACGGGAAGTATCGCGATACTGTGCGTGACTACTGGCGGGGCGAGCCCGCGACACTGGGCGAGTTCGCGTCGCGGCTGACCGGGTCGTCGGACCTCTACGAGGCGACCGGCCGGCGCCCGGGCGCCAGCATCAACTTCGTCACCGCTCACGACGGATTCACGCTCAACGACCTCGTTTCCTACAACGAGAAACACAACGAAGCCAACGGCGAACACAACCGGGATGGCGAAAGCCACAACCGCTCTTGGAATTGCGGCGTCGAAGGGCCGACCGATGACCCGGAAATCCTCGACCTTCGCCGCCGGCAGATGCGCAACATCATGGCAACGCTGATGCTGAGCCAGGGCACTCCGATGATCGCGCACGGTGATGAGATCGGCCGCACCCAGCACGGCAACAACAACGTCTACTGCCAGGACTCCGAATTGTCATGGATGGAGTGGTCGCTGGTGGACAAGAACAGTGACCTGCTGTCCTTCACCCGCAAAGCCACCGCCTTGCGCAAAAACCATCCCGTGTTTCGGCGCCGCCGGTTCTTCGACGGACGCCCGATCCGCAGCGCCGACCAGGTCCGCGACATCGCCTGGCTGACCCCTGCCGGCGAGGTGATGACGTCGGAGGATTGGGACAGCCAATTCGGCAAGAGCATCACGGTGTTCCTCAACGGCGAGGCGCTGCCCGAACCCAACGCACGCGGCGAGCGGGTGGTCGACGACTCGTTCCTGTTGTGCTTCAACGCCCACGACCATGAGGTGGACTTCGTAATACCCCACGACGACTACGCCAAGGAGTGGACAGCCGAGCTGGACACCACCGATCCCACCGGAGAGGTGAAGCTGGTCGTGCACGACGGCGACGAGGTCTCGCTACCCGGACGGGCGTTACTCGTGTTTCGTAAGACCGGGTAGCACATGGCTTTTCCGGTACTGTCCACTTACCGGTTGCAGCTACGGGGTGCGTCGAGTGGTTTCGCGTTCACCTTCGCCGACGCGGAGCTGCTGCTGGACTATCTCGACGAACTCGGGATTTCGCACCTGTACCTGTCGCCGATCCTGACCGCGGTCAGCGGCTCGGGGCACGGCTACGACGTCACCGACCCGACCACGGTGTCGGCCGAACTCGGCGGCGCAGAGGGGTTGGCCCGACTGTCGGCGGCGGCGCGCGATCGCGGCATGGGTCTGGTCGTCGATATCGTCCCCAATCACCTTGGGGTGGACAAGCCGGAGCAGAACCCGTGGTGGTGGGATGTGCTGCGCAACGGCCGGTCGTCGGCATACGCGCCGTTCTTCGACATCGACTGGAATCTGGCAGACGGGCGAATCGTGCTGCCGGTATTGGGTTCTGACGACGACGTTGCCGATCTTCAGGTCGACGGCGACCTGTTGCGCCTCGGCGACCTGGCACTGCCCATCGCGCCCGGCACCGGCGACGGGACCGGCCCGCAAGTGCATGACCGCCAGCACTACCAGCTAGTCGGGTGGCGACGCGACGTGGTCGGCTATCGCCGGTTCTTCTCGATCACCTCGCTCGCGGGGTTGCGGCAGGAGGACCACACGGTCTTCGACGCCAGCCACGCCGAAGTCGGTCGGTGGTTCGCCGAGGGACTTGTCGACGGTGTGCGCGTCGACCATCCGGACGGATTGTCCGACCCGGCTGGATATCTGACATGGCTGCGCGAACTGGCCGGACCTGAGGCGTGGATCGTGATCGAGAAGATCCTGGCGGTCGACGAGGCGTTGGAGCCGACGCTGCCGGTGGCCGGCACCACCGGTTACGACGCACTGCGCGAGGTGGGCGGATTGTTCGTCGACCCAAGCGGAGCTGAGGCACTGACCGCCCTGTACGAGTCGACCGGCGTCGACTATTCCGCGACGCCCGCGGTGCTGCGCGACCTCAAGACGGCCGTGACCACCGGCACGCTCGGCAGCGAGACGGCCCGGCTGCGTCGCGCCATCGTGGCCGCCGTCGGCACCGAGCACCCACGACTGCCCGACGCCGTGGCGGCGCTACTCGGTCACATCGAGGTCTACCGCTTCGACTACCAGGGCCTGGCGGCCATACTGCCCACAGCGCTGGCCGAAACCGAATCTGTCGCACCACAATTGCAGCAACCGCTGCAGATAGTAGCCGCGGCCCTGGCCGGCGGAGGTGAACCCGATACCCGACTGCAGCAGTTGTGCGGCGCGGTGACCGCCAAGTCGGTCGAGGACTGCCTGTTCTACCGCGACGCCCGCCTGGTCTCGCTGAACGAGGTCGGCGGCGAGCCGCAGCGATTCGGTGTCGGCGCCGCCGAGTTCCACGCCGGCGGCGCTACCCGGGCGCGACTGTGGCCGGACGCGATGACGACGCTGACGACGCATGACACCAAACGGGGGGAAGATGTTCGGGCTCGCATCGGGGTGCTGTCGCAGGTGCCGTCGTTGTGGGCCGAGTTCGTCAACCGGTGGGAAAGCATTACCCCCTCCCCTGACTCGGCGACCGGGTTGTTTCTGTGGCAG
Source organism: uncultured Actinomycetota bacterium (assembly GCA_963833915.1). Lineage (GTDB taxonomy): Bacteria > Actinomycetota > Actinomycetes > Mycobacteriales > Mycobacteriaceae > Mycobacterium. Next base: position 43,138 of record CAWHZO010000018.1, on the reverse strand, counting down.
AACATCTTCGGTGTATGGCCGCCGAGCGGCGAGGTCACGGATGAACTGCGTGATCGGCTGCACGGCTACGCCGAGAAGGCGATCCGGGAAGCGGCATTGCACACCACCTGGAACGACCCCGACTCTGACTTCGAAGAGGCCGTGCATCATTGGGTGGACTCGGTCCTCGATGGACCGGTGGCCGCACAGCTGACCGAGCTCGTCAACCACCTCAATACCCACGCCGAAAACGACGCGCTGGGTCAGAAGCTGCTCGCATTGACAGTGCCCGGAATCCCCGACATCTATCAGGGCACCGAGCTGTGGGACGACAGCCTGGTCGACCCCGACAACCGTCGCGCCGTGGACTACGCCGCCCGACGAGAGGCGTTGAAGTCTTTGCAGCATAAGAAAATTCGCATTGTCAAAGCGGCTTTGCGGCTGCGGCGGGCCCGACCGGAAACCTTCTTGCGGGGCGGCCACCATCCGGTGCTCGCCGCCGGAGCCGGCGCCGATCATGTGGTGGCGTTCCGGCGCGGTGACGACGTGCTGGCCGCTGTCGTCCGTTGGACGGTGCGACTCGCCGAGACGGGTTGGGGCGACACCGTTGTCGCGGTGCCGGAAGGATCGTGGACCGACGTGCTAACCGGCAGAGCGCTGACTGGGCCGGTGCCTGCGGCTGAGTTGTTCGCCGAATTGCCGGTCGCCCTTCTGGAGCGCTCCGATGCCTGAATTCGCGGTGTGGGCACCGAAACCGGAAACGGTCCGCCTTGACGTCGACGGTGCGGTGTATCCGATGACGCGGGGCCGCGACGGCTGGTGGCGGGCCACCGTGGACGCGTCCCCGGACGCCCGCTACGGATATCTGCTCGACGACGACCCGACGGTATTGCCCGATCCGCGGTCGTCGCGTCAGCCCGACGGCGTGCACGAGCGCTCGCAACTGTGGGAGCCCGGCGAACAGGTGTGGACGGACGACGGCTGGTCCGGCCGCTCGGTGCAGGGCGCGGTGATCTACGAGCTGCATATCGGCACGTTCACACCTGCGGGCACCTTCGACTCGGCGATCGAAAAGCTGGACCAATTAGTCGATCTCGGCGTCGATTTCGTCGAAGTGATGCCGGTCAATGCTTTTTCCGGCAAGTACGGCTGGGGCTACGACGGCGTGCTGTGGTACGCCGTGCACGAGCCCTATGGCGGACCCGACGGGTTGATCCGTCTTGTCGACGCTTGCCATCGCCGCGGTCTGGGGGTGTTGATCGACGCGGTGTTCAACCACCTCGGCCCGTCGGGCAATTACCTGCCGCGGTTCGGGCCATACCTGTCGTCTGCGAGTAACCCGTGGGGTGAAGGCATCAACATCGCCGACGCCGAGTCCGACGAAGTACGCCGCTACATCATCGACTGTGCGCTGCGCTGGATGCGCGAGTTCCACGCCGACGGCCTGCGCCTGGACGCCGTGCACGCGTTGGTGGACACCACCGCGATCCCCATTCTCGAGGAATTGTCCGCCGAAACCGAGGCGCTCGCCGAGCAACTGGGCCGGCCGTTGTCGCTGGTTGCCGAGAGTGACCTCAACGATCCGCGAATGATCACTCCCCGTCGGGACGGCGGCTACGGGATGACCGCGCAGTGGGATGACGACGTCCACCACGCCATCCACACTGCGGTGTCCGGCGAGCGGCAGGGCTACTACGCCGACTTCGGATCCCTGGCCATCCTGGCAAAGACGTTGCGCAACGGCTTCTTCCACGCGGCTACCTACTCGTCGTTTCGGCAACGGCGCCACGGCCGGCCGTTGGACACCGCAGCGGTTCCGGCCACTCGGCTGGTGGCCTACACCTGCACCCACGACCAGGTTGGCAACCGTGCGCTCGGGGACCGCCCGTCGCAAAACCTGACCTATGGCCAGCTCGCCGTCAAGGCCGCGCTGGTACTCGGGTCACCCTATACCGCAATGCTTTTCATGGGAGAGGAATGGGGAGCGTCGACCCCGTTCCAATTCTTCAGCTCCCATCCAGAACCCGAGCTTGCGCGCGCGACCGCCGAGGGCCGTAAGAAAGAGTTCGCCGATCACGGGTGGGACGCCGACGATATTCCCGACCCGCAGGACCCGCAGACCTTTCAGCGCTCGAAGCTGGATTGGTCCGAACTCGACACCGGAGACCATGCGCGGCTGCTTCGCGTTTATCACGACTTGATTGCGTTGCGGCGCAGTGAAATCGACCTGGCCGACCCGTGGCTGGAGCACCTGATCATCGACTACGACGAAGACGCCCGCTGGATCGTCATGCGTCGCGGCCGATTGGCGGTGGCCTGCAATCTGGGCGCCGAGCCGGTTGCTGTTCCGTTCACCGGTGAGCTGGTGCTGTCCTCGGATTCACCCAGCGTCAGCGACGACAGCACTGAGCTGGCGGCGTACTCGTTCGCAATCCTGCGCGCTGTGGATAACTGACTACCGGCGCCGCCAGTGACCGCCGATGATGCGCGGATGAGCCATCACGAGCTGTTACCGATCCCGCCCATCCAGACCGCCACCGATCCGGTGTATTCGGCTGAAGATCTGCGTCAGCGGTGGCGCGCGCTGATGGGGCCGCTGGGGTTCGAGGAACGCTTACTGTGGTTCGGCCTGATCGGGCCGGATCGTTGCTTTACCCAGAAACTCAGCCACGTGCCGATGCGTCCCCGGCCCCGGGGCCGGATCCTGTGGAACCTCATGTCAGCGCTGCGCACGCTGCTCGATGACCTGGAACCGGGGACCACCGTGGCGTTGCTGCTGTCGGGACCCGGCCGCGGGCCGATTTCTTCGGTTGACTTGGTGTGGTCGAAGTCGCTGACCGATATGGCCGAAAGGTTCGCCGTCCCGCTCGAGCCGATCTTCCGCGCCAACGACGAATCCCTCGAACTGATCGGCCAGTTGAGGTTTCCCGAAATAGGCAGCTGATTATTTTCAACGTCGGGAAACAACGGCCGCCGTCGAGTCCGTTTAATGACCCAACCCCCGCGAAAGATTCAGCACCGCGGCTACAGCAAGTAACGGTAGGCCGGCGAGCCGGGTTCGATGGTTTCGATTTGCATCTCGGTGGCGCGCATTCGTTCCAGCAAGCCGTCCAGGCCGGCGGCCGAGCCCAACTCGATGCCAACCAGTGCCTCACCGGTCTCCCGGTTGTTGCGCTTGACGTACTCGAACAGCGTGATGTCGTCATGGGGTCCGAGCACGCCGTCGAGGAACCGGCGCAGCGCGCCGGGCTCCTGCGGAAAGTCGACCAGGAAATAGTGCTTGAGGCCTAGGTGAACCAGCGATCGCTCCAGCACTTCTCCGTACCGGGACACGTCGTTATTGCCGCCGGAGACCAGGCACACCACGGTGGAATTCGGCTCGACGTCGGCTTCCAGCAAACCCGCGACCGCCAGCGCACCCGCAGGCTCGGCGATGATCCCCTCGTTTTGATACAGGTCGAGCATCGCGGTGCACACGGCGCCCTCGTCGACGGTGGTGATCGACACCATGTCGCCTGCGGCGGCCAACGCGGCGTACGTCAGCCTCCCGGCCCGGCTCACCGCGGCGCCGTCGACGAACTGGTCGACGTGGTCCAGGCTCACCGGACCTCCGCTGGCCAGCGCCGCCATCATCGCCGCCGCGCCTGCCGGTTCGACACCCAGCACGGAGGTGTTCGTCGTCCGCTCGGCAAGGTAGGTAGTGATGCCGGCAATGCATCCGCCACCACCGACGGGGACCACCACTAGATCCGGCTCTGCGTCGAGCTGGTCGAGGACTTCGACGGCGATCGTGCCCTGGCCGGCGATGGTGCGCGGGTCGTCGAACGGTGGGACCAGCGTGGCACCGGTGCGCGCCACGTCAGCGAGCGCGGCCTCGGCCGCCAGATCGTACGTCGATCCGCCCACGATCAGCTCGATGAACTCCCCGCCGTGGTAGCGGATGCGGTCACGTTTTTGCTTCGGCGTCTTGGCCGGTACGTAGACGCGACCGCGAACGCCGAGCGTCCGGCATGCGAAGGCGAAGCCTTGTGCGTGGTTGCCCGCCGACGAGCACACCACGCCGGCGGCGAGCTCCTCCGGAGACAACTGCACGAGCAGGTTGTAGGCACCGCGCAGCTTGTAGGAGCGCACGATCTGCAGGTCTTCGCGTTTGAGGTAAACAGTGGCCCCGGTAGTCGCGGACAACCGCTCGGACAGCTGCAGCGGGGTGGGCGTGACCACCCCGGCGACTCGCTTCGCCGCACTATCGACATCGGCCGCGGACACCGGCCCACTGCCCCGGGTGCTCGGGCTTTGACTCAGTTCGGCGGACACCGGTTAATCGTGCCACCAAGCTGCGAGTTCAGTGCACAGGGGTCAGCACAAACAGCGGAATTTGCCGCTCGGTCTTCTGCTGGTAGTCGGCGTAGTCCGGGTAAGCCGCGACGGCGCGCTCCCACCAGGTCGCCTTCTCGTCGCCGAAGACCTCGCGGGCGTCGTAGTCGCCGGTGACGCTGCCGTCCTGCAACTCGACGCGCGGGTTCTTCGCGACGTTGTAGTACCAGACCGGGTTCTTCGGCGCCCCGCCGAGTGAGGCGACGATCGCGTACTGACCGTCGTGCTCGACCCGCATCAGCGGTGTCTTGCGAAGTTTGCCGGTCTTGGCGCCGACGGTGGTCAGCAGTATGACGGGCAATCCCCCCAGATCGGTGCCATCGGTTCCGCCGGATTCGGCGTACTTGTCGGCTTGTTCGCGGGACCAATCCAGCGGGCTGGGTGCATATTCTCCAGAAAGCGGCATGGTCACCAGCTTACGACGACGACCACAAACGGCCACCTCATACGATGTTTCGGTGGCCCGAAACTCCCCTGCTGACCAGCGCAGCACCGACCGCAAGCGAGGCGGCGTACTGGTAATTCGATGACGTCAGCCTGTTAACGATCCGCTACGGAGTAACCAAGGCGTTGCATCTGCCGTGTACAGTCTGCGATCGACCCGAGAATCCTCGGTCAAACTGACGGCGTAGAGCCGATAAAGCAGGTGCCAAGCAGATGGCTCAGCCGTGCGCCGGACTACCAGGTTGCCGGTCCGGCGTCGGATCGTCGGATACCGCCACCGCCCCAGCAGCTCCCCACCTACCTGAACTTGCGCCGATCTCCGCCGCTCGCGCGTAGCCATCCACCAAGAGATCGGACGTGACACACGATGTTGCGGTACTCGGGCCTTCTCCATCTGCGCGCCGTCGCGCGGACAGAGCGGCACGCCACCTTGCCGGATCCCCGGTAAGCGTCGATGGCCATCACCGAAGTACCCGAATACGCCCATCTCAGCGATGCGGATGTTGAGGCGCTCGCGGCTGAGTTAGACGAGATCCGCTGCGATGTCGAGGTTTCGCGGGGCGCCAAGGACCGTGCTTACATCATGCGAGCTATCGGTTTTCAGCGCTGCCTTGAAATCGCGGCGCGACTGACCATCGCCAAGAGCAAAGGCAAGTTTGGCTGGGCCCTCGGAACCGTCGCTCTGGCCGCGGCCAAGTGCATCGAGAACATGGAACTTGGCCATAACATCAGCCACGGTCAATGGGATTGGATGAACGACCCGGAAATCCACTCCAATACCTGGGAGTGGGACACGGCCGGTCTCACGTCACAGTGGCGGTACTCCCATAATTACCGGCATCACGTCTTCTCGAACATCGTCGGCGTAGACGATGACCTCGGATTCCGGGTCTTGCGGGTCACTCGGGACCAAGAATGGTGGCCGGCCCTGTTGCTGCAGCCGTTGCGCGCCTTGCTGCTCGCGACCGCCTTCGAATGGGGCGTCGCACTGCACGGCCTGAACTCAGTGCAAGAGGACGAAACCAATGACGCCACCGCCAAATCCGCCCAGAAATCAGCGCTCATCCACAAGATGGCTCGTCAAGCCGTCAAGGACTACGTTCTCATCCCTGCCCTGAGCCGCCGGCGGTGGCGGCGCACGCTGGGGGCCAACGTGGTTGCCAACGGATTACGTAACGGCTGGGCCTACATCGTGATCGTCTGCGGCCACTTCGTGGACGGAGCGGAAAAATTCACTGCCTCAGTGCTGGACGATGAGACGAAGCCCGAATGGTATCTCCGGCAAATGCTGGGTACTGCGAACTTCGAGGCCGGGCCGGTGCTGGGGTTCATGACTGGCAATCTGTGCTACCAGATCGAACATCACCTCTACCCTGATCTGCCGCACAATCGGTATCCCAAGATCGCCGAGCGGGTGCGCGCTTTGTGCGTCACCTACGATCTGCCGTACACGACCGGTCCGTTGCATCGCCAGTTCCTGCTCACCGTGCGCACAATCTGCAAGTTGGCGCTGCCGAACCGGTTTCTTACAGCTACCTGCGACGACGCGCCAGAGACAGCGTCCGAACACAGATTCCGGAATGTGGCGAAACGATCACACAGTTCCGGCGTCAGCGACGATCTGGGGCGGCGCGGTTTGGCGACAGCAATACTTGCCCACCGGGACCAGCGCCAGCCCAAAAAGCAGTATCAGGCCTAGGCGTTTCTGTCAGGCCGGTTGGGCTGTCGATACGTGCCTGGGCTCCTGGACGTCCGGGCCCGGTTCGCCGGCGTACAACTCGTCGATCTGCTCGGCGTACTTGGCCAAGATCGGCCGGCGTTTGAGTTTCATCGTCAGGGTGATCTCGTCGCCGCCCGGCTCCCACAAGGTGGGCAGCACGCGGAAGCGTTTGATCTGCTCGACCCGCGACAACTTGGCGTTGCCCTTGGCCACCCCCGCGGAAATCTTTGCGAGCATCTCCGGGTGGGCCGCCAGGGCTTTGGGCGAGGCGTCGGCGAGTCCGAGCTCAGCCGCATAGTGACTGACGGAATCGGCGTCGAAAACGAGCAACGCGGTGTTGTACGGGCGGCCGTCGCCGATCGTGAGCATCGCACCGACCGTCGGACAGGCGGCCAGGATGGTGGTCTCAATGTTGGCCGGTGACATGTTTTTTCCGGCCGCGTTGATGATCAGTTCCTTCTTGCGGTCGACGATGCTCAGATAGCCGTCGTCGTCCACCTGCAGGATGTCGCCGGTGTGCAGCCAGCCGTCGGGGTCGATGGCCTCGGCAGTCTTGGTCTGTTCGCCGCGATATCCCTTCATCACCAGCGGTCCCCGCACCAGATATTCACCGTCCTCGGCGATCTTGGCCTCCAGCCCGGGCAGCAGCTTGCCCACCGTGCCCAGTCGCGCCTCGGCCGGATGGGCCACGCTGGCAACACAACTCAGCTCCGACATCCCCCATACCTCGGCGATCGGGATGCCGATACCGGCGAAGAAGGCCAGCGTCTCCCTCGGAATCGGCGCCGCACCCGAGACCGCCCATCTGAGTTGGTCCAGCCCCAGCTTCTCGCGCAGCTTCGAGAGCACCAGCTCGTCCGCCTTGTCCCATTCCGCCGCCACCTCCTCGGCCAGAGGTTCGTCGGCGACCATCGCCGCGGCACGCTTCGCGGCGACCGACATCGCCCATTGCAGTGCCTGGCGCTTCGCCTCGTCTGGCTCGTGGATGACGGCGAATTCGATTGCAGCTTTGAGCTTTTCCCACACCCGAGGTACCGCGCCCCAGGTGGTCGGGCGGGTGTCGGACAGCGCGGCCGCAATGGTGCGAGCATCGGAAACCACGGTGACCTGGGCTCCGAAAACCTCTTGGTTGTACAACGCCATCGTGCGGTCGGCGATGTGGGCCGACGGCAGGAAGGACGTGACACGATCGCCGAACCGAACACCCAGAACGGCGTCGAGGGCTTGAGCCTCGAACAGCAGGTGGGCGTGAGTCATCTCCACCCCTTTGGGATTTCCCGTCGTACCGGAGGTGTAGATCAGGGTGATCACGTCGTCGGGCTGCACCGAACGCCAGGTGGACTCGAAATCGAAGTCCTCGCCGCCGGCAGCGTAGAGATCGTCCAGCGAGAGCGTGCCATCCGGAGAACCGTCGATGCAGACGATGTGTTCCAAGTTCGCGCCACTGGCCCGAACCCGGTCCACGTGCTGTTGCTCGCAGATCACCACTTTGGTGCCGGCATTGCCGAAAACGTAATTGAGTTGTTCGGGGGCCAGCGTGTTGTACACCGAGAACGAAGTGGCACCGACGTGCTGGGCGCCCACTTCCAGCGGATAGAACTCGATCCGGTTGGCCATCATCAGCGAAACGGTGTCGCCCCGGCGGATCCCGAGACCGGCCAGGCCGGTCGCGACGCGACGCACCCCGGCGGCGTACTCCCGCCAGGTCAGTGTCTGGGTGTCACCGGGGGTGCGCAGCGCGACAGCGTCCGGATCGATAGCCGCGGTCCGCTGGAATGCCTCACACAGCGTGGTCGGCCTGCTCATCTGGCTTTTCGGATCGGTCACGCAGCCGAGGCTAGTCCGGGAGTAGGTTGCCGGTATGGGAATTGCGATCACCGACTTGACACCCGTCGAGCGGACCGCGTTCGTGACCCAGTACGCCCGCGCACTCGACAGCCGTTGGCCCAGGCCGATACTCGGCGACAAGCTGGCCGACGAAGTCGTAGCCAAGATCGACTACGACTTTGACGGTATGGGTGTGCCATCGAGCGCGGTGCGACAGACCGCGCTGCGCGCCAAGATGCTCGACGATCGGGTGCGCCGGTTCATCTCCCGACACCCCGACGCCGTCGTGGTGGCTCTCGGCGCGGGGCTGGACACCGGCATGCTGCGGGTCGAGCCGCCGGCCACGGTGGACTGGTACAACGTCGATCTGCCGAACGTCATCGCGTTGCGGGATCACCTGGTGCCCGCTCGTGACCACGCATACTCGGTGGCGGCCTCGGTGGCCGACGATCGGTGGACTGACCAGATCCCGTCCGAACGGCCCACCATCCTGATCGCCGACGGCTTGCTGGCGTTCTTTCTTCTCCCTGTTCCGCCACATTCCCGAGCATTTCCAGTCCGGCGAATTGGCGTTGAACGACTATGGGCGTGTCGGTCGGCTCAGCATCCTGGCCATGAAGATTGCGTTCAGCGTTGTCGGAACCCAATGGGCCTACCGAGGTTTTAAGGACGCCCCGATACCGCAGCGGTGGAGTCCGCGTCTGACGCTGATCGAGGAAGCCAGCCTAGCCCACGCGCCGGAGGTCGACCTATACCCGTTGGCGGTCCGCGTGTCGACCCGACTGATGGGGATGACCAAGGCCGGTGCCCGTAAGGCGCGGATCTTGCGCTACGGCTTCTGAGCCCGAAACCGAAAGAGGTGGCGATGATTCCGGCGACGCTGATCACGGGTGCCAAAGTGTGGGACGGGATCTCCACCCAGGTGGCGCCGCGGCAGGTGTTGGTCGTCGATGGCCGCATCCAGCGAATCGCCGACGCGATCGAGGCGCCGGCCGATGCGCGGGTGGTGGACCTCCCCGGGCACACCGTGACGCCGGGTTTCATCGACTGCCATACCCACGTGACGTTGGCACCTCCGGTGGGCCTGATGCTGGCGCTCGACTCGAGCACCGCCAAGACGTTGAAGTCGTTGCCGGTGCTGCGAGCCCTGCTGATGAACGGCTTCACCACGGTGCGTGACTTGGGTTGCGGGGACGTCGATTACCCCACGATCGACCTTCGTAACGCCGTGGCGGCCCGCATCGTCGAGGGTCCGCGGATGGTAGTGGCGCCGCACATGATCTCCGCGCGCGGCGGCCACGGCGACTTCAGCGCAATGGTCGCCGACGAATATCAGGGGGTGTCCAGGCCGCTGGAGTTGGGTGCGGCCGACGGCGGCGACGAGATCCGCACCCGGGTCAGGCAGCAGATCCGGGCCGGCGCCGACTGGATCAAGTTCGCCGCCACCGGCGGCTTCGCGTCACCGTCGGACGACCCCGGGCACGCCACCTACAGCCAGGAGGAGATGAATGTCCTGGTCGCGACGGCCGCCGACCTCGACGTCCCGGTCACCCCGCACAGTTACGGGGACGAGGGAATTCAGCGTGCCGTTCGGGCGGGGGTGCGCAGCATCGAACACGGCAACCTCGCGTCGGCTCAGACGCTGCGCATGATGCAGGACGCCGGGGTGTTCATGGTGCCCACTCAATACACGATCCTGTCCGCCGCGCGACGCGATAAAGACGACCCCTACTGGGCGGCGGTGCCCGAGCACATGCGCCGCAAGTTCGCAAAATATCGCGGCGCGCTCTTGGACGCCGCCGAGCATCTGGCGGCCAGCGACGTTCGGATCGCCTTCGGAACCGACGCCGGAATGTTCCCGCATCAAGACAATTGGCGCGAGTTCCCGACGATGGTGTCCACCGGTGTCACCCCGTTGCGCGCGCTGCGCGCTGCCACCAGCGTCGCCGCCGAACTGCTGCGCCTAGACGATCTCGGGGTGATCGCCGAGGGCAAGATCGCGGATCTGATCGCCATGCCCGGTGACCCCTTTGCCGACATCAATGTCACCGGTCAGGTGGATTTCGTCATGAAAAACGGTGTGATTTACAAGGATTCGGCTGGCACAGCCAAACCCGCGCACGGCTGAGATTTGGCTCGCGCGGGCCGTTGACGTGTCGCCACTCCAGCTGCCGCTTCAACCCCGCGTCGTGCGGCCGCGTCTCGCGGTCTTTGCCGAACCATTTCGGCCCGTCCCCGCCGACCGCGTGCGCGTCGGCGTCTTAGCCGTCTGCTGGCGAACCGCCGTGCGAGTCTTGTCGACGGCCGTGCCCGTTGAACGGCGCCGGCCAGACGTTGTCGCCTGCCACTGCCGCAGTTGCGTCACAGCGCCTTCGAGGGTGTCGCGCAGCGGCGCGATGTCTCCTCGGACACGCGCCACCAGCATCCCGCCCTGTAGCTCCGCGATCACCGTACTGGCCAGTCGGCGGGGATCCGCGTCGGCCACCAGCTGTCCGCGATCCTGCATAGTCTGCAAGCCGCGCGCCAACGGAGCCTCCCAACGACGGAATGCGTCGTCGAGGAGCGGCCGAAACGTCTCATCATTTTTCAGCTCCCCGGCCATGGTGCCCAGCGGACAGGAAAACGGGCCACCCGGCGCCGAATGTGCGGTCAGAATGTCCGCGACCCAAGCGTCAATGCCGTCCCAGGATTCGATGTGCGTCAGCCGTGGCTGGCTGGCCAGTACCAACTCCAACTGGCGCTCGATCACCGCGGCCACCAAATCGGCTTTGCCATCGAAGTAGTGGTAAAGCTGCGACTTACCCGAGCCTGCCGCCGCGAGCACGTCGTCCAGGCTCGTCGTGCTGACACCCTTTTGGTACATCAACGTAGCCGCGGCATCGATGATCGACGCGCGGGCACGGCGGCCGCGCTCAGTGACCGGCAGTGCACGTGCGGATTCTGCCGACGACACAGACATCGACTTAGTTTACAGCCGTGACATCGCCCAGCCGGGCATTCGATGGGACCCCACGTCGGCGGTTGGAATTGAGCAATGAATGTACTTGACAGTACATTCATTGCTCGGGCAACGTAGGCGGCGTCCGTTGACACGGCTACAGAGGGGAGCGCAGTTGCAAATCTTACGTACTCCCGACGAACGGTTTGTCGATCTGCCCGGCTATTCGTTCAGCCCCCACTACGTCGACGTTGATGCTGGCGGCGTGACGCTTCGGATGCACTACATCGACGAGGGACCGAAGGCGGCGCCGGTCGTTCTGCTCCTGCACGGTGAACCTTCGTGGTCGTACCTTTACCGGCACATGATTCCGGTGTTCACCGCCTCCGGCCTGAGGGCGGTGGCCATCGACTTGGTGGGTTTTGGCCGTAGCGACAAGCCCGCCGACCGCACCGACTACACCTACCAGGCCCACGTCGATTGGCTGCGCGGGGCAATCGATGCCATCGGGCTGCGGGATATCACCCTGGTTTGTCAGGACTGGGGTGGGCTGATCGGACTCCGCTTGGTCGCAGAGGATCAGGAACGGTTCGCCCGCGTAGTAGCAGCCAACACTTTCCTGCCGACCGGCGATGTTCACCCAGGCAAAGCTTTTTTGACCTGGCAGCGATACAGCCAGGACACACCACAATTCACAGCCGGCGAAATCGTGAACGGCGGTTGCACCACAGCGCTGTCCACGGACGTCATCAAGGCCTACGACGCCCCATTTCCGGACGACAGCTTCAAGGCAGGCGCTCGGCAATTCCCGATGCTGGTTCCCACCTCGCCCGACGATCCCGCCTCCCCGACCAACCGAGCGGCGTGGGCGGCCCTTTCCGACTATCACCGCCCCTTCCTCTGCGCATTCTCTGATTCAGATCCCATCACCCGCGGAGCTGACGCAGTCCTGGCAGCCCACATACCCGGTGCCCGTCACCACCCGCCGGTGACGATCGAAGGCGCTGGTCATTTCCTGCAAGAGGACAAGGGCGAAGATCTCGCACGGCTGGTAGCCGATTTTATAAGCGCCACCCGGTAGCCTCGGCAAGCGCGTTAATTGGTTACTGCGCAGCAAATATCGGCATCAGAGCCAGCGTCGCGGCGGCCGGCCGATCGGTAAGCCTGCTTGTTGCCTTCGTTGCAGAATCGACACGAACAGCGACGTTGCCGAAAAGCGCACAGCCAGAAGCGGCCACGCGATGACTACGACCGACAGTGCCCCCATGATCGGGTACTGGGCGATAAGCTGGTCAGAGCTCCAGTAGGTCATCAGCGTCAGCAGCGACACCATAGCGGCCGGCAGAGTCAGCACGCCCAGTATCAGCAGCAGGCCCAAGCAGGCTTCAAGCAACGGTATGAGAAGCCCGAATAGCCCCGGCCAGCCGCGGAGCGCGAATTCCGCTACCGCCGTGAAGTATTCGGGCACCCGGTTATTAGATCTCGCACTGTCCGCGACCAACAGAATGTCGGCGCGGCCGAAGTTTGCGCTGTACTTGAAAAGTCCCTCGTGAAGCCACAGGACACCGAGCCCAACCCTCGCTGCACCGACCACGGCCGGCGCAGCGAGGGCGGCCAACTTCACCTGGAACTTCATGTCAGTGCGGCTGCTCCGAACGCGGCTTTTGCCTTGTCACAGTGGATCACCACGGTGGTGTACTGGGACGCGTCCACGCCGGCAGTCGAGAACGTCTGAGCAGGCATGTCCAGTGCTATCTTGCCGAGCGCCTTACCTGCGGTGACCGAGTTTTCGTCGGTGCCGTTGGTCAAGTAGATGTGCAGATCGGGGCCCGGATCGGTGGAGAAGTCTGACAATGCGACCTGCCCACCAGCGATCTTGACCGCCCCGGCGACGTGTTTATCGTTCAGACCCATAAAGGTGCCCGTTCGCGCATGCGACATGCCCTGCGCCATTGCGGTCGTCATCGCAGATGATTGCGTACTGGGTCCGGCGCTTTGGGTCGACGTGCCGCAAGCCGTCAAGGCCGCAGCCCCAATCAACAGAACTGCGCCCGCGAATGTCCTGAATCGCATCGTAGATGTCCCTTCTCGTTGGATCCAACGACTGTACTGTTTAGTACAGAGTGTTGTAACACGAAGTGACGGGGGCCACCCTCGCGCTGTTTACGCCAAATAGCACGTTTCCCGCGCGGATTTAGTTCAACGCGTATCGACCGCGAATCAGGCTGCTGAGGCGAGCTACAAATTGCTAGCGGTGCTATGTACTAAGAAGTACAGTGTCCGACTAGTGCACATCATCGAGTGTGAGGCCAGCTGCACACTCGATCGCGAGTGTGTAGCTGGCTTCACACTCGGCGCGCTAACCGCCCAGACATCCCGGACCGAGCAGCGCCTTGAGGTCTCCCATCAGCGCCGGGGACGGCGTCACCCGCAGCGATGCGTCCAGTTCGAGGGTGGTGGTCCGGTCCCCGCTGATCAGCCGCAGATGAACCTGCGACGTGCCTGGGTGACGCGCCAGCACCTGCTTGAGCGCACTGACCTTGTCGATGGTGCAATGCCGTGTTGGCAGACTGACCGCCAGCGGCCGATCCAATTGTGCGTTGGAAAAGTCCGGCACCACAAGGTCATTGGCGATCAACGCAATCCGGTCGTCCCGGATCGCGACCTTGGCGCTGACCAGAACCACGGCGTCGTCGACGATCTCTCCGCCGATGGCGGAATAGGTGTGCGGGAAGAACATCACCTCGATGCCACCGGTGAGGTCTTCCAACTGCGCTGAAGCCCAGGGCATTCCGTTCTTATTGACCCGCCGGTTCACCGACGCCAGAATGCCGCCCACCTTCACCTGGGTCTCGTTGGCGACATCGCCGTCAAGGATTGCCGGGATAGCGGTATCGACCTGGGCCGTCAGCAAATGCGCGACTCCGTTGAGCGGATGTCCGGACACGTACAAGCCGAGCATCTCGCGCTCTAATGCGAGTTTGTGCTTGTTGTCCCACTCCTCGTCGGGAACCCTTATGGTGAATACCGCGTCGGCGCCCACTCCCCCATCATTCGGGTCACCACCGAACAGGTCGAACTGCCCCATCGCTTCAGCCTTCTTGGTGCCCAGCACCGAGTCGACTGCGTCGGTGTGCACCAGGAACAGCCCCTTGCGCGGATGGTTCAGCGAGTCGAACGCGCCGGCTTTGATCAGCGACTCGGTCACCTTCTTGTTGCACGCCGCGATGTCGACCTTGTTGAGGTAATCGGAGAAGTCGGTGAACTTACCCTTCTCCGTCCGGGTGTTCACCAGCGAGGCAACAACATTGGCGCCGACGTTGCGCACCGCGCCCAGCCCATAGCGGATGTCGGTACCGACCGAGGCGAAGTTCAGGCCCGATTCGTTGACGTCTGGCGGCAGCACGGTGATGCTGAGTTTGCGGCAGTCAGCCAGGTAGACCGCAGCCTTGTCCTTGTCGTCGCCGACCGAGGTGAGCAGCCCCGCCATGTATTCGGCGGGATAGTTGGCCTTGAGATAGCCCGTCCAGTACGACACCAAACCGTAGCCGGCGGCGTGGGATTTGTTGAACGCATAGTCGGCGAACGGCAAGATGGTGTCCCACAACGCTTTGATGGCCTTGGCCGAGAACCCGTTGGCCTGCATGCCTTCTGAGAAGCCCTCGAACTCCTTCTCCAGCACCTCGCGTTTCTTCTTGCCCATCGCCTTGCGCAGAATGTCGGCTCGGGCCAGCGAGTAGCCGGCCACCTTCTGCGCGATACGCATGATCTGCTCCTGATACACGATCAGGCCGTAGGTCTCGGCGAGGATCTCGCGCAGCGGCTCCTCGAGTTCGGGGTGGATCGGTTTGATCGCCTGCCGGTTGTTTTTGCGATCGGCGTAGTCGTTGTGGGCGTTCATGCCCATCGGGCCGGGCCGATACAGCGCAAGGACGGCGACGATGTCTTCGAACCCGGTGGGCTGCATGCGGCGTAGCAGGTCGCGCATGGGGCCGCCGTCGAGCTGGAACACCCCCAGCGTCTCGCCGCGGCCCAGTAACTCGAAGGTGGCCGGATCGTCGAGCGAAAGGGATTCCAGGTCGAGGTCGATCCCACGGTTGGCTTTGATGTTGTCGATCGCGTCGCCGATGATCGTCAGGTTTCGCAGGCCGAGGAAGTCCATCTTCAGCAGGCCGATCGCCTCACACGACGGGTAGTCCCAGCCGGTGATGATCGCGCCGTCCTGAGGCCGCTTCCACAGCGGGATCACGTCGGTCAACGGCTCGCTGCTCATGATCACCGCGCAGGCGTGCACGCCGGCGTTACGGATCAGACCCTCCAGCCCGCGGGCGGTCTGGTAGATGGTGCGCACATCGGGGTCGGTGTCGATCAGGCCGCGGACCTCGGCGGCCTCTTTGTAGCGCTCGTGGTTGGGGTCGGTGATGCCCGACAGCGGGATGTCTTTGGCCATCACCGCCGGCGGCAGCGCCTTGGTGATCCGGTCGGCGATCGCGAAGCCGGGCTGCCCGTAGTGGATCCGGGCGGAATCCTTCAGCGCGGCTTTGGTTTTGATGGTGCCGAAGGTGATGACCTGCGCGACCCGGTCATGTCCCCATTTGTCGGCGGCGTACCGCACCATTTCGCCGCGGCGGCGGTCGTCGAAGTCGATGTCGATGTCGGGCATCGAGGTGCGCTCGGGGTTGAGGAACCGCTCGAACAGCAGCCCGTGCGGGATCGGGTCGATGTCGGTGATGCCCAGCGCGTAGGCCACCAGCGAGCCGGCCGCCGAGCCGCGGCCCGGGCCGACCCGGATGTCAACGGACCGCGCATAGTTGATCAGGTCCGCGACGATGAGGAAGTAAGACGGAAAACCCTTGCCGCAGATGACCTCGATCTCGAAGGCGGCCCGCTGCGAATAGCCGTCCGGCAGTGCGTTCGGGAACCGTCGCCGCAGGCCGGCGTCCACTTCGTGGCGCAGCCAGGACGCCTGGTCGTGTCCGTCCGGCACCGGGAAGATCGGCATTCGGTCGCGCGGTGCCCACACGTCGGCATACGAGCTCACCCGCTCGGCGATCAGCAGGGTGGAGTCGCAGGCGCCGGCCACGTCGTTGTCCCAGATCTCGCGCATCTCGGCAGCCGACTTCAGGTAGTAGCCGTCGCCGTCGAACTTGAATCGGTTGGGATCCGAGAGCGTCTTCCCGGTCTGCACACACAGCAGCGCCTCGTGGTTGTGCGAGGCGTCGCGGGTGACGTAGTGGCAGTCGTTGGTGGCCAGCGGCGGAATGTTCAGCGCGCGGCCGACCTCCAGCAGCCCGTCGCGCACCCGGCGTTCGATGGAGAGCCCGTGGTCCATCAGCTCCAGAAAGTAGTTCTCGGCTCCGAAGATCTCCCGCCACTTGGCGGCCGACTCCAGCGCTTCGCGGTGTTGCCCGAGCCGCAGCCGGGTCTGCACCTCACCGGACGGGCAACCGGTGGTGGCGATGATGCCGGCGGCGTGCTCGGCGATCAGCTCGGCGTCCATTCGCGACCACTTGCCCAGCTGGCCCTCGAAGGACGCCAGCGACGACAGCTTGAACAGATTGCGCAAACCGGTGGCGTTCTCGGCGACCATGGTCAGGTGCGTGTAAGAGCCGCTGCCGGACACGTCGTCGCTCTTCTGCCCCGGATCGCCCCACAGAATGCGGCGGGTCTCGAAACGTGAACCGGGCGCGACGTAGGCCTCGATGCCGATGATCGGCTTGATCCCCGCAGCTGTGGCCCCGTTGTAGAACTCGCTGGCGCCGAACATGTTGCCGTGGTCGGTCATCCCGATCGCGGACATTTCCAGCCGCTGCGCCTCGGCGAGCATCGGCGCGACCTTCGCGGCACCGTCCAACATCGAGTACTCGGTGTGGTTATGCAGGTGCACGAACGACTGGCTCATAGGGACGCCAGTCTATGGCCGCACACCGACGCGTCCCCGGCGTGTCGGCGAGTGTGTCTTGCACCATGATCCGGCTGGTGGTCTTCTACACCCTGCCAACTCACGAGCGAAGCGCGACGACGTCTGAATCGGTGCCGTCAGCGACGTCGGCCTGCATTTCGTTCCGGCTCGCTCCCAGATGATCCGCGGTGCCGTCCGGCACTTCGGACGCTGATCCCGATACGGGCCTAGGTAACCTTTCCGTTCGCCCACGCGGTGAGGGCGGCGGTGGTCGCGAGGGCCACCAGTTCGCCTTCCCGACCAGCACGGCGATGGCGGGCACGGTGATGGTGCGCACCAAGAAGGTATCCAGCAGAAGCCCGGTCCCGATGATGAAACCTGCCTGCACCAAGGTGCTGATGCTGGCGAACAACATGCCGAACATCGAGGCGGCGAAAATGACACCCGCCGCAGTGATCACACCACCGGTCGAGCCCACCGTGCGGATAACCCCGGAGCGCACGCCGTGCGGCGACTCCTCCCGCAGCCTCGAGATGAGCAGCAAATTGTAATCCGCACCCATTGCGACCAAGACGATGAAAGTCAGTCCTGGGATGCTCCACGTCAATTCCTGGCCGAGGATGAATTGAAAGACGATGACGCCGACGCCGAGTGCCGACAAGTACGAGATCACCACTGACGCAATCAGGTACAGCGGCGCAACAACGGCACGCAGTATCGCGACCAAAATCAGGAAGACAATCAGAATGGTCATCACGATGATGAGGTTGATGTCTTGTCCGTAATAGGCGCGCGTGTCTCGCAGCATCGCGGTGACTCCCGATGCTGATATCGAGGCCTCCTCAAGCAACGCATCCGGGTGAGGCCCCCGAGCGGCATCGACGATCCCCTGAATCTGATTCATCGCATCGGTGCCGAAGGGGTTGAGTTTGGTTTGCACCAAGTACCGCGCCGTGTGCCCATCGGGCGAGATGAAAGCCGTCAATGCGCTGTTCAACCCTCCCCCTGTATGTGCGGTCTGCTTGATCAGCGCCTTTATCCCGTCGACCAGTTGCCGAATCGCTTCGGCGAAGGTATGCGCATCTTGCTGCGGGGCCGCCGTGCGGTGCCTCTCGGCGGGACCGTCGTTGCCCAGTGCCCGTAGGTCGTTGATGGCGTCGTCCAGTATTTGGCGCACATCTCGCGCCGCCGACTCGATGGTGTTCGCGTCTGGAAGGGACTCCAGCTGTTCAGCGAAATCAGAGATCTTCTTGAGCGCTCCACCGTCGCGCGTAGTGGTCGCAACGACGTCCAGCACCGTCACCGGCGCAGCGTTGACGGTGTTGGCGACCTCTGCGACGTCGATTGACATGGCGAAGCCGAGCGCACGCACGGTGCTGACGAACGTGGCCGTGTTGTCGACTTCCCCGGCCGGGCCGGCCGGTTCGCCAATGTCGGGGGATGGATTTCCGGTACCGGCGACCGAGTACAGCAAGGCGGCCACGTTGGGGAACGCCTCGGCTCCCCCGCCGTCTGATTCGCCATGCCGCAGATTCTTGTCGGTCGATTTTGCCGTGGGCGGAGGGGCGCCTCGGATCGCCGCGATATCGGGCAGTTGGCTCACCCGCTGTTCCATCTGCTTCAGATCAACCAGGGCTGCCGGTTTCCGCAAGTCTTGTGGTGATTGGACGACGAGATACTCAGGGATGGTGGCGTTCAACGGAAAATGGCGGCCAGCGTCGTATATCCGACAGAGCTCTCGACGGAATGCGGGAGTGTTTTGCTGTCGTCGTAGTTGAAGCGGGCAAACGTCGCGCAGCCGGCCAAAATGATCAGCACGGTCAGACTGCCGACCAGATGGATCGCGGGTCGGCGCACAATGCGTATTCCCGAGCGCCGCCAGAAACGGGTGGTGAGGTCGCGGCGTGGCGTGATCCAACCACGTTTTCCGGCGAGGACCATCAGGGCCGGGAGGAACGTCATTGCGGCCAGTAACGCCACCCCAATGGAAATGGCCAACGCCGGACCGACGTTTCTGAAGGCTCCCAAATGGGTGAAGACCATCCCAAGAAAGGTGATCGACACGGTGGCCGCAGATCCGGTGATCACTTTGCCGATCGACGTCAACGCCTTGACGACGGCTTGACCCGAATCCATGCCTAGCCGCAAATAGTCGTGGTAACGGCTGATGAGAAACACGGCGTAATCGATTCCGGCGCCGGCCATCATCGTCGTCATCAAAGTAATCGTCTGGCTGGAAACGCCCAAACCAAGTTCGGCGACTCCCGCCACGATGGACTGCGCAACCGCTACCGATACGCCGATCGTGATCAACGGCAACATCATGGTGAACGGATTTCGATAAATGACGAACAGGATGATCAGGACCATGAGCACGACGGCAGTCTCGATCACATGCATGTCGCGAATACCGATGTACGTGAGGTCGTCGCCGGTGGCCGCGGGGCCGGTCAGGTTTGACGTCAGCGTGGATCCCGCGACGGCTTGTTTGACGATGTCGGCGACCCGGCCGTACCCCTCGTGCAGCTCGGGTGTGCCCACTCCGCCGGCGAGCACCATTGGCAGATACCAGGCTTTGTGATCCTTGCTGGTCATGGCCTCGCGCAGGGCCGGTGTGCGGATGAAATCCTGCAGCATGACGATGTCGCGAGTGTCCGGCCGCAGGTTGTCGGCCAATTTGCGGTAGGTGGTGAGGTCGGAGGGGTTCAATCCGTTCTCGTCGGTCAGAACGACCAACAGGACGTTTTCATTCTCGGAGCCGGACTGGTTAAACGCCTCGGTGATCTGTCGGGTCGTGACCAGCACCGGGGCGTCGTACGGCAGGATAGGGACCGGCCGCTTGCTGGCCATCTCGGTCAGCGGTGGAAACGTCACCGACAGAACGGCGGCGAGCGCGACCCAGAACCCGATGACAGCCCACGGCCATCGCAGCACAAAAACGCCTACCCTACCGAATAGACCTTTAGCTCCGACCTCAGTCGCCACCGCCCCCCGCGACATCCGGCTAGGCTACCGCCATTTGCCTGCGTCATGGAGTCTTCGGGCGCAGCGAGTCGGCCGCGCAAAACGCTATCCGTACAGCTGGACGAACTGCTTCAGCGATTTCTCGACATCCCCTTTGACGGCGCGGGCCGCCGCCACGCCCACCGGGCCGAACAACGCACGGCCGCCCAACTCGAGGCGCACACCCAGGTTCGAACCCTGTTTCGTCGGCGAGACGGAGAACATCACCGAGTACTTCGCCCCGCCTTTACCGGATCCCGACAATGCGACCCGGTGCGGCGGCTGCCACGTCGTCACCGTCCATGTCACCCGATTGCGAAAGCCCTTGGCACGGGCGACGCCCACGACTTGGATTCCTTCGCTCAACTCCTCGGGAAGCTCGCTGCGCCACCCCTCGTGCATCACCAGCCAGTCGCCCAGTTCGGACAGATCGGATACGTGATCCCACATGTCCTGCGGGCTCATCGGCACATCGGCAGCCAGATCCACAGCGGCCATCAGTGGCTGGGTCCGCCCCGGAACCGGTTGCCGATCCGGATTCCGGGCAGCAGCAGGCTGCGCGGGACGTAACGGCCGCCGATACTCACGACCTTGGGCACGATGCCGGGCACCACGCTGCGCTTACCGGCCAGCATCCCGCCGATGGCGGCCTCGGCGACGTCGTGCGGCGATACCTGTGCGACGGGAATGCTGAAGCGCTCGGCGTTGGCGATATCGCCCCACTCGGTCGGCACCGGGCCCGGGCACAACACCGTGACTGATACGCCCGTTCCGTGCAATTCTTCGTGGACGGCTTCGGAGAAGGTCTGCACAAAGGCCTTGGTCGCCGAATAGACAGCCATGAACGGCATCGGCTGGAAGCCCGCGATCGAGGCGATGTTGAGCACCGCTCCGGCTCCCTGTTCGACCATGCCGGGCAGCGCGGCATGAGTCAGTTCCATCAACGCCAGCGAGTTGAGGACGACCTCTTCGCTTTCCCGCTCGATCGGCAAAGTCTGGAAGACGCCGCTGGTGCCGAAGCCGGCGCTGTTGCACAAACCGGCGATCGGTTCGGTGCGGAGCCGTTTTGCGAGCTGCTCGCGAGCCCCGGCGTCGGAAAGGTCGAGCGGCTGGACGTCGACCCCGACCGTGTATTGCGTGCGCAGGTCATCGGCAATTTCGTCCAGGCGTTCCTGACGGCGGGCGACCAGCACCAGCGGGTAGCCGCGCCTGGCCAAGCCGCGGGCCAGTTCTGTGCCGATACCTGAGGACGCTCCGGTGATGACCACGGGGGCTTGGTTTGTCGGTTTCGGAAGACTCATGATTGCCTCACCAGTGGATTCCGCGGGTCGCCCGGACGAACGTCTCACTTCGCGTATCGAATTTCGTTGCACTGCTGTCGGATTCGCTGCCCTTAGCCGCCGACGAGTCTTCGAACATGCTGAAGGCCCGGTTACGCAGTCGGTCCATGACCGCCGGGTTGAGGGCATCGGCGACCGCGGCGAACTGGCCGAAGGGCGAGCTGGCCCGCCGGGGACGGTGCACGATCGCATCGGTGATCACGCCAGCGGCTTGATCCGGTGTCAGCGCGGGGAATTTGTCGTACATCTTGGTCGGACTGATCATCGGCGTTCGTACCAGCGCCATGTGCACGGTGGTGAACTTGACGTCGTCGTCGACGACCTCGGCCTGCAGCGCGTCGCACAGACTGTCCAGGGCCGCCTTGCTGGCGATGTAGGCGCCGAACCGCGGCGCGCGGGTCTGCACACCGACCGAGGAGACGTTGATGATGTGCCCGAAACCGCGTTCCCGCATTCCCGGAATGAATTTGAGGATGAGCTGCACCGCGCCGAGGTAGTTCAACTGCATGGTGCGCTGATAGTCGTGGATGCGGTCGTAGGACAGCGCCAGCGAACGCCGAATCGATCGCCCGGCGTTGTTGATCAGCGTGTCGATGCCGCCGAGATCGTCGAGCACCGTGTCGGCCATCGCGGCGATGGCATCCATGTCGGTCAGATCGCACGCGTAGACGTGCGCGGTGCCGCCACTGCTGCGGATTTCGTCGGCGACCTTGTCCAGGTTTTCCTGGGTCCGCGCGACCAGGACCACCTCGCCGCCGGCCCCCGCGATCTTCTTCGCCGCCGCTTCGCCAATGCCCGACGATCCGCCCGTAATGAGGGTGATCGTGCCCTCGACGGCATCGTGCAGCGTGCGGCCTTGCACTGCGTCCAGCAGATTACGCAGGTAGAACGGTCGGTACCGGCCGGCCGAGTTCGGGGTGTTGACGAGGTGGGACACGGCGGCGATCGGCTTCTCGACGAGACCGGTCAGGTCACCCAGATTCATAGATTTCTCGCTCCCCGGTGGTTATTTCCCCTGGATTCCCCACCGAGTCTGCTACACGGCTGCGGAGTTCAGGTGATTCTGTGGCAATCCGGTTGTTACGCCGGGTAATCGCCCGGTGATGGCGCTCTAACGGTCGGGCAATCGTCAGGTGGTCGGCTGTACGCATGGGAATGCTCACCCGCTTCCGCAAGCCCGGGACGTCCACGCTGTACGAGAAGATCGGGGGTCACGACGCGCTCGAAGTCGTGGTCGAGGACTTCTATTGCCGCGTGCTTGACGACGACCACCTGTCCAGCTTTTACGCCGGATCGGATATGAAGCGGGTGAAAGCCAAGCAAGTCGAATTCCTGAGCGCCGTGCTTGGCGGGCCCGGGCCCTACACCGGCTTGCCGATAAAGCACGCGCATGAAGGCCGCGGGATCACGATGCACCACTTCGCCATGGTGGCTGCGCACTTGGCGGACTCGCTGTGCGCGGCCGGCCTGCATCCGGACACGATCACCGAAATACTTGGTGCTATCGCGCCGCTGGCCGGCGAGATCGCATCGGAACACACCAAGGCGGTCATCTGAACGCCTTCTGAAGCTTCGCCGAGCGTGTGTCGGCTGCGAATTAGCGGCCTGGGTTCTCGCGTCGACCACGCTCGGCGGACCTCCCCGCAAGTCGGGAAATCTGCCGAATTGCCACACGCGGCCTAGATTAGAATTCATAGGGTCGCGAGCCGATGGCTTCAGCAGAACGGAAACCCGGCCATGTTTTCCGGAATCATCCGCCACCTCCCCGCCGCGGTGGCCGCTGTCGCCTTAATGAGTGCGGCGGTAGTTCTGCCCGGCGATATGGCAACCGCCGACCCAGGCCAGGACCAGAAGTTCTTCGACCTCCTCGGCCAGAAGGAAATTCCCCCCGTCGACAACGCGAACAGCCTCATCGAGACAGCGCATAAAGCGTGTTCCAAACTCGATGGCGGCATGTCGGTCGGCGACTTGGCCAATCTGATCAGGAATAACGGTTATAACGAAAATCCGCTCACCCGCTTGGATCCCGCCGACCGCATCACCAGAACCATCAACCAATTCATCATCGCGTCAGTGGAGGCTTACTGCCCCTACGACAGAGGCAAGATCGCCTCCATCACGGCTTATCGCGCGACGCCGCCGGGTGACCCGACATACCGAGTCGCCGCGTACGGGCATAACGCGGTGGCGTCCCGGGGCCTAATACTCGCCTCGCTCGTCGGACCAGTTCCCGCCGGAGAAATTGCGCCGACAAAGCCGTTGCCGGTTCCGGCGCAACCGCCGCCGTCACCTCCCGAGGAACTGGCGCCTGCACCGCAGCAACCCCCGCCGCCGCCAAAACGCGTACAGCAAGCGCCGCCGCGGCAACAACAGGTGGAACCACCGCCAGAAGCAGCACCACCACAAGAACCACCACCGCCGCAAGAACCACCACCGCAGGCGGAACCGCCGCAAGCTCCTGCCCCTGCTCCACAGCCCGGGGGCGGCAGCGGTGGCGCTCCGGCGCCAGAGAGCCCTGCGCCAGCGCCACCGGCGCCGCCGGGCCACATCAGGCTCGCACCCTGAGACACGTCGGCTCGTCGACAAGCCGCTGTTAGCCGGCGGCACGGCGCTGTCCGTTCCGGCTCGAGGACGACGACAATGCATCCATGCCCGCAATATTCGAGGATCTGGTCACTGAGGCCGCTGCGGCACCGGTCGACGGCTGGGACTTTTCGTGGCTGGACGGCCGTGCCAGCGAGGAACGCCCATCGTGGGGCTACCAACGACTGATGAGCCGACGGCTGGCGACGGCGTCGGCCGGTCTGGACCTCGATACCGGCGGTGGCGAGGTGCTAGCCGGCGCGCAGACCTTCCCGCCGACGATGGTCGCCACCGAGTCCTGGCCGCCGAACGCAGCATTGGCCACCAAGCTGCTCCACCCCCGCGGTGTCGTGGTGGTGGCAACTCGAGACGAGGCGTCCTTGCCGTTCGCCGACGAGGCATTCGACCTGGTGACCAGCCGGCACCCAATCATTGTGCGGTGGAACGAGATTGCCCGGGTGCTCCGCCCGGGTGGCAGCTACTTCGCGCAGCAGATCGGACCCGCGACGATGTCTGAGCTGGTCGAATACTTCATCGGTCCGCAACCACGGAAATGGGCCGAGCTGCACCCCGACGTCCAGAGCGCGCAGGCGCAGGCCGCCGGCCTGCAGATCGTCGAAATACGCATGGAGCGGCTCCGAGCAGAGTTCTTCGACGTCGCCGCGGTGATCTACTTTCTGCGCAAGGTGGTTTGGACCGTGCCAGACTTCAGCGTCGACCGCTATCGTGAGCGGCTGCGCGAGCTGCATGAGCGCATCGAGGCCGACGGCCCCTTCGTAGCGCACGCAACTCGACTGCTCGTCGAGGCTCGTAAGCCATAACTGCCGATCGGACTGCCCGAACCACGCTTGGATGAAACGATCAGCGGATGAGCATAGCGACGATGGGCCTCCCCGGTGTCGCAGCAGGCGCATCGACCGCGGGTGTCTTGGGCATCGTGAGATTGATGGCCGACACGTGGTTTCCGTGGCTCGCCACAAACTCTGAGCACAAACACCAGATGATGGCCAACCTGCACTCGCATCGGGCAGAGGCAGTTCAGCGGTGGCGAGTCGGCTTAGCGAATGCACGGGACGCGTATCGGCAGTGGGCTGCCGAACCCCGCGATCACGACGCGCCTAATGTCGTGGGCGACGAGTGGTTTGAGGGCTTGCGACCGCACCTGCCCATCACCGGCGAAGCAGCCGAGTACCGCACCGCACACGAAGTCCACTGCGACAATCCGACTGTGGCACTGCTGTCGCTGGAGATGGGCCGGATCGAGCGCGAATGGGTCGACGAGACAAAGAGCTATCCGCGACGGGTGCGGAACTGACCTCAGCCCTCGGCCCGCAACACGTCCAGGGCGTGCTGCAAATCCTGCGGGTAGGGGCTGACGATCTCCATCTGCCGCCCGTCGGAGGGGTGCGTGAATGCCAGCGACCGGGCATGCAGCCATTGGCGTTCCAGCCCAAGCCTTTTCGCGAGCTTGGGGTTAGCGCCGTAGGTCAGGTCGCCGCAGCACGGATGATGCAGCGCGGCGAAGTGTACCCGAATCTGATGCGTGCGACCGGTTTCCAGGTGCACGTCGAGCAGGCTCGCGGCGACGAAGGCTTCGACGGTGTCGTAGTGGGTCAGGCTGTGCCGGCCGTCGGTGGTGACAGCGAATTTCCAGTCGTGACCGCGGTGACGGCCGATCGGCGCGTCGATGGTGCCGCTGGACGGATCCGGGTGCCCTTGCACCAGCGCGTGATAACGCTTGTCAATCGTGCGCTGTTTGAACGCGCGCTTGAGCACGGTGTACGCCCGTTCGGAGATCGCGACGACCATGACCCCGGAGGTTCCGACGTCGAGACGCTGCACGATCCCCTGCCGCTCGTGCACCCCGGAGGTGGTGATCCGGTAACCGGCCGCGGCCAGCCCGCCGAGCACCGTCGGGCCGGTCCAACCCACCGATGCATGGGCAGCGACCCCGGCCGGCTTGTCGACAGCGACGATGTCGTCGTCGGAGTACAGAATCGTCATGCCCTCGATGTCGACGGGCGTGTTCTCCACCGGCGCCGGCGGCTGTGGCAGCCGCACCTGCAGCCACGCCCCGGAGGCCAGACGATCCGACTTGCCGGCCGGCACCCCGTCCAGTTCGACCCCGCCGTCTTCGGCCAGCGCCGCGGCAGCAGTGCGTGAGACGCCCAGCAGCCGCGCCAACCCGGCGTCGACCCGCATACCCGCAAGGCCCTCCGGCACCGACATCGACCGATCGGTCACACGCGCCGCTCCTCGGCATCGCTGCCGGCGGTCATTGGCTCTCTTCGACGACTTCGGCAGGCTCGTCCGCCGCGTCGCCGGCTCTCCGACGGCCGGGGGTGTCGAAGTCGAAACCCAGCGCCGAGAGCGTGACCAGCAAGATTGCCCCGCAGACCACCGACGGGTCGGCGACGTTGAACACCGGCCACCATCCGATCGACAGAAAGTCCACGACATGTCCGCGTAGCGGCCCCGGTGAGCGGAAGAACCGGTCGACCAGGTTTCCCGTCGCGCCGCCCAGGATCATCCCGAGGCCGATGGCCCACCACGGCGACACCAGCCGGCGTCCCATCCAGAAAATCCCCACCACGACGCCGCTCGCGATCAGCGTCAGCATCCAGGTGTATCCGGTCGCCATCGAAAACGCGGCCCCGGAATTGCGGACCAGGGTCCAGGTCACGGTGTCACCGATGATCGGCACCGACTGGCCGGGCGTGAGCAGTTTGACCGCGAGCACCTTGGTGACGATGTCGAGCGTCAGCACGACCGCCGCGACCGACAGCAGCAAAGGCTGCCGCCTCGAAGGACTCTGCGGCGCGGGAGCCTGCGCCTCCCCGGCCGTATCGGCCTCAGTCTCCGGCTCAGCCGATCCCGTTGGTTGGTCCGTCACTCCCCCATCATCCACTAGTCCGTGGGGCGGCGACCCGCTGCGCCCGGCTTCGCCACGCTTGCGATCACCGCTACATCATCGGCGGCGACCCGCTGCCCCCGGCTTCGCCGCGCTTGCGATCACCGCTACATCATCGGCGGCGACCCGCTGCCCCCGGCTTCGCCGCGCTTGCGATCACCGCTACATCATCGGCGGCGACCCGCTGCCCCCGGCTTCGCCGCGCTTGCGATCACCGCCGGCAAGGATGCGAGATGATCTCAGCATGAGCCGCGTCACCGTGATCGCCACCGGTGGGACTATCGCCACTACCACTGACGCCAAGGGGGTGCGACGGCCGACACGCGGCGGCGCGCAGTTGACCACCGGCCTGAACGTCGACGTCGTCGACGTACTCGCCCTGGACAGCTCGCAGCTTGCCCCGGCCGACTGGGATGTGATCGGGGCTGCGGCACGGGCAGCGGCGAACGGCGGTGCCGCAGGTGTAGTCGTGACGCACGGCACCGACACCCTCGAGGAGACGGCGCTGTGGCTGGATGTCACCTACGCGGGCGACGTTCCGGTGGTGCTCACCGGCGCAATGCGTAGCGCGGACGCGCCTGACGCCGACGGTCCGGCGAATCTTCGGGACGCCGTTGCGGTGGCATCGAATCCCGCAGTCCGCGATCTTGGTGTGTTGGTGTGTTTCGCCGGCCGGGTGCTACGGCCGCTGGGTCTTCGAAAGGTGGCGACGCGGGACGGCTTCGCCGGCGACCTGCTGGGCACCGTCGACGATGGCGTGGTGCTCGACCGGCCCAAGCAACGCGCATTCTTCGGCGACCTGAGCGCAGCAAGCGCCCCGCGAGTCGACATCGTCGCGGCATATCCGGGAGGTGACGCCGTGGCCATGGACGCGTGCGTGGCTGCGGGCGCCCGCGGCATCGTGCTGGAATCGCTGGGTGCGGGCAATGCCGGGGCCGCGGTGGTCGACGGAGTACGGCGGCACTGCAGCGACGGAGTGCTGGTAGCGGTGTCCACCCGGGTCCCGGGTGGACGCGTCAGCCCCGATTACGGTCCGGGCCATGACCTCGCCGACGCGGGCGCGGTGATGGTGTCGGGGCTACCGCCGAGTCAGGCCAGGGTGTTGGTGATGGCGGCGTTGGCAGCGCGGCTACCGTTGCACGACGTCATCGACCGCCTGCGCTGACGCGATTTGGGCAAGGGCGGCGACGTAATCGGGCCAGTCGAGGCTGTCGACGGGGTTCGCCGGCGTGATGTCGTTGGTGTCGGAAGCGAAAGTCCGGGCCGGGCCCGGACCCGAGCCCCGGGTTTCGAACCGCACGGTGACCACGCCGTGGCCGGCGCCCTGCACCCAGCCGTGCCCCAGATCGCGGTGTGTCACGTCGTCGCCCACCCGCCATCTCGCGCTGTCTTCGGTTCGCGGCACGGCGACGTCCGGCCCCGCATGCGCGGTGTCGGCACCCGGCTCGGCATCCGACATCATCAGCTCCAAGTCGGAGAACAACGACTCCTGCCGCACGTTGCTCAGGCCCGAAAAACCCACGCCCAGTAGGCGAATGGGCCCGATCTGGTGCGGATCGAGCAACAGCCGCCGGGCCAGCGCCGCCAGCGCGGCACCGTCGGTGGTCGCGTAGGGCAGGGTGGCCGAGCGGGTCAGGGTGCTCATGTCCGATTTCTTCAGCTTGACCGTGACGGTCCGGGCGCCACGGCCGTCGCGGCACAGCCGTTGATGAGCGTGCTCGGCGATCGGGGCGATCGCCTCGCGTAACTCGTCGAGCGTGGTCAGATCGGCCGCGAAGGTCGATTCGGCGCTGATCTGTTTGGCTTCGGCGCGTTCGGCCACCGGGCGGTCGTCGAT
This sequence comes from uncultured Actinomycetota bacterium, assembly GCA_963833915.1. Taxonomy (GTDB): domain Bacteria; phylum Actinomycetota; class Actinomycetes; order Mycobacteriales; family Mycobacteriaceae; genus Mycobacterium. The sequence continues at coordinate 14,280 of CAWHZO010000018.1, read as the reverse complement.
CCCGCGGGCCAGCCGGTGCAGCGCGGGCCCGATCGTCGCCCCCAGAATGTTGGACACCTCGACTTCGCTCAGTGCCGCCAGCTGCCCGATCGTGTCGATGCCCAGACGATGCAGTTTCTCCTCGGCGACCGGCCCGATCCCCCACAGCTTGCGCACGGCGAGGCCATCCAGCAGCGGGATCTCGTCGGCACGCCGGATCACTTGGATGCCATCGGGTTTGGCCAAGCCGGACGCGATCTTGGCGATCTGCTTGCCCGAGCCGGCGCCGACCGAGGCGATCAGGCCGGTCTCGTCGCGCACCCGTCGCCGCAACTCCGCACAGAACCGCTCGACGTCGGTCGCGGATGCGCCGGCCAGTTCCGGTGGCTCCCCGAACGCCTCATCGAAGGAGAGCTGCTCGACGACGGGCACCACGGCGCGCACGGTCTCGAACACCCGGCGGCTGGCGACTCCGTACACCACGCCGCGCGGCGGCAGCACCACCGCCGTCACGCCGATCAACCGGCGCGCCTGATGCATCGGCATGGCCGACCGCGCCCCGAACACCCGTGATTCGTAGCTCGCGCCGGCCACCACGCCGCGCCCGCCCAGCCCGCCGACCAGCACCGGCCGACCCTGCAACGTCGGCCGGGTGAGTTGCTCGACGGACGCGAAGAACGCGTCCATGTCCAGGTGCAGCACCCAGCGGGCATCCACAATCACGATGCTATTGCGCTAACGTCTCAAATCATGGCGATGAATCTCGTGCACCGCGTGTGGTGCAGTTCCAACGCCTGGGCCCGCTCCGTCGAACGCAGCCTGTTGCCCTGGGCGCTGGCCGATGTGGAGTTGGGCGACAACACCCTCGAGATCGGGCCGGGCTACGGCGCCAACCTGCGGGTGCTGGTGGACAAGACGCGCCAGCTGACGGCGGTGGAGATCGACGCGGCGATGGCCGAACGGCTTCGCGGCAAGTACGGTGAGCGGGCCCGCATCATCCACGGCGACGGCTCCGACACCGGTTTGCCTGCCGAAGACTTCAGCTCGGTGGTGTGTTTCACCATGCTGCACCATGTTCCGACGCCGGCGTTGCAGGATCAGTTGTTCGCCGAGGCATACCGGATGCTGCAATCCGGCGGGGTGTTCGCGGGCAGCGACGGTGTGCCGTCAATCCCGTTCACGATCGCGCATTTCCGCGACACCTGTAACCCCGTTCAGCCGGAGACGCTGCCTGACCGGTTGCGCGCGGCAGGGTTTACCGACGCGCATGTTGACATCAAGGGTGGCGAGCAGCGCTGGCGCGCGGTGAAGGCCGGATAATGGCCGGCAAAACGGGCAACGCTCCGCTGCCGCTCAGTCATGAGGATCATCCCACCGCGGGACGATGGTCGGAGCTGCGTCGGGAATGGTCGCAACGACTCGAATCCGAGGAACGGTCGGCCGTGCTGGCTTGGGCGGCATTCACCGTCACGTTCGCGGGACTCAGGGCGCTTACCCACTGGATCCACGCCGGTCACGGCCCAGAGGGTGGCGGTATCAAGCTGGGCAGTAGGCATTTTCACCACTACAACCTCGGAATCGCATTGCTGGCGACTGTGGGCGCGGTGGGCCTGCGCGGATCGGAAAAACAACGGCGCCACCCTGTCGCGGCCGTCGCTTTCGGAGCGGCGAACGCGATGATCGCCGACGAGTTGGCGCTGCTGCTCGATCTTGAGGACGTCTACTGGAAGGCCGAGGGTCGCGAAAGCGTCGACTTCGCGATCGGTCTCATCGCCGCCGGCGGCACAATCGTCGCCGGCATGCCGTTCTGGCCACACGCACGCCGGGCCCTGCGGAACCTCTAGCCGCGCTACTAAGTCTTCGCGACAGCCACCCGCACGTTGTCACCGATCTCAGCAGCGCCCGGTCCCGGCTCGCCGAAGTCGAAACTGGTGGCCAGAATCTCGCCGGCGATCAGGTCGCGATGCATCGTCGCCCAGTCGGCCCGCGCCGCGGGCACCGACATCACCACGCTGATCCGGTCGGACACGTCGAGCCCAGCCGACTTGCGCAGCTCCTGCAACTCGCGGATGCGGTCTTTGGCCCACCCCTCGGCCTCGAGTTCGGGCGTCACCGTGACATCCAGTACCACCAGTCCGGCTCCGCCCGGCAATGGCGCGGTGTACTCGGGGTCGGCGGCGACCAGCCGCGAGCTGTATTCGTCGGGTCTCAGCACCGCCGGACCCGCGGCCAGCGTTCCGTCGGCGTTGACGACGCCCTCACCGGCTTTGACCGCCTTGATCGCCGCCTGCACGTCTTTGCCCAGTCGCGGCCCGGCGACCCGGGCATTCACCGTCAGCTCGAAACGGCCAAAGCTGTCGATGTCCTCGGTGAGCTCGACCTTCTTGACGTTGAGCTCGTCGGCGATCAGATCGGTGAACGGCTCCAATAGCTGCGGATTGTCCACCGCCACCGTCAGTTTCGGCAGTGGCAACCGTACTCGCAGCTTCTTTGCCTTGCGCAGTGACGACGCCACCGAGCACACCTCGCGCACCTGATCCATCGCTGCGACCAGCCCGGGGTCTGCGGGCAGCAGGTCGGGCGCGGGCCAGTCGGACAGGTGCACTGAGCGCTCGGCGGTGATCCCACGCCAGATGATCTCGGTAGTGATGGGAAGTAGCGGCGCGGCAAGCCTCGCGGTCACTTCGAGCACGGTGTGCAAGGTGTCGATGGCGTCGGGATCCTCCTCCCAGAATCGCGAACGTGACCGTCGCACATACCAGTTCGTCAGCGCCTCGGTGAACTGTCGTAACTGCTCACATGCCCCGCTGATGTCGCAGCCATCCATCTCGGCCGTCAGGTTGTCGCGCAGCACGGCCAGCTTAGCCAAGATGTAACGATCCAGGGCGTGTCGTGAATCAGCGCGCCAGGTACCGACTTTCGGCGCGTAGAGGGCCAGGAAGCTGTAAGCGTTCCAGAACGGCAGCAGCACCTGGCGCACCCCGTCACGGATTCCCTGTTCAGTCACGATCAGGTTGCCGCCGCGCAGGATGGGCGAGGCCATCAGGAACCAGCGCATGGCGTCGGAGCCCTCGCGGTCGAACACCTCGCTGACATCGGGGTAGTTGCGCAGCGACTTGCTCATCTTCTGGCCGTCACTACCCAGCACGATCCCGTGCGCCACACAGGTTTTGAACGCCGGCCGGTCAAACAGCGCGGTGGCCAGCACATGCAGGGTGTAAAACCAGCCGCGAGTCTGCCCGATGTACTCGACGATGAAATCCCCCGGGTAATGCGTGTCGAACCAGTCGCGGTTCTCGAACGGATAGTGCACCTGGGCGTACGGCATGGAGCCGGAGTCGAACCACACATCGAAGACGTCCGGGATACGCCGCATCGTCGAACGCCCGGTCGCGTCGTCAGGGTTGGGCCGGGTGAGCTCGTCGATGTAGGGCCGGTGCAAGTTGTCGGGCCGCACGCCGAAGTCACGCTCCAGCTCGTCGAGACTGCCGTAGACGTCGATCCGCGGATAAGCCGGGTCATCGGAGACCCACACCGGAATGGGGGTGCCCCAATAGCGATTTCGTGAGATCGACCAGTCCCGGGCACCCTGCAGCCATTTACCGAACTGACCGTCTTTGACGTGCTCGGGGTACCAGGTGATCTGCTGATTGAGCTCGACCATGCGGTCCCGGAAGTCGCTGACTTTGATGAACCACGACGAAACCGCCCGGTAGATCAGCGGATTGCGGCATCGCCAGCAGTGCGGATACGGGTGGTCGTATGTCTCCTGGCGAATCAGCACCGCGCCGTTCGCCGCGGCCGGGCCGGTGTGATTCTTCAGATCGCGGATGATCTGCGGGTTGGCGTCGAAGACGTGCAGACCCTGGTAATCGGGCACGGTGGTGTCGAATCGACCTTTGGCATCAATGGGCGTCACCGGCACAATCCCGGCTTTGTCGGCGCTCTCCTTGTCGTCCTCGCCGTAGGCCGGAGCCAAGTGCACGATCCCGGTGCCGTCGTCGGTGGTCACGAAGTCGGCGCCGAGCACCTGAAAGGCTTTAGCCGAGTCGTTGAAGCGCGAGTCCATGAAGTACGGGAACGGAGGCTGATACCGGGTGCCGACCAAATCGCTGCCGCGATAGGCGCCGAGCACTTCGGGCTCGTCACCCAATTCTCTTGCATAGGCGGCCAGTCGAGCCTCGGACAACACGACTCGGTGTTCGCCGGCGCGCACCTGCACATAGGTCACGTCGGGGTTGACGGCCACGGCCTGGTTCGACGGCAGCGTCCAGGGCGTCGTCGTCCACACGAGCAGGTGCGCCCCCGACAACTCACCGTCGGTCACGGCGAATCCGACCGTGAGGGCCGGGTCTTGCCGGCTCTGGTAGACGTCGTCGTCCATCCGTAATTCGTGATTGGACAGCGGGGTTTCGTCACGCCAGCAGTACGGCAGCACCCGGTAGCCCTCGTAGGCCAAGCCCTTATCCCACAGCTGTTTGAACGCCCAGATCACCGATTCCATGTAGGGCAGATCGAGTGTCTTGTAATCGTTGTCGAAGTCGACCCACCGTGCCTGACGGGTTACGTAGGCCCGCCATTCATCGGTGTACCGCAACACAGATTCGCGACAGGCTTCGTTGAACGCCGCGATGCCCATCGCGTCGATCTGAGATTTGTCGGTGATGCCCAGCTGCCGCTCGACCTCGAGTTCGGCGGGCAACCCATGGGTGTCCCAACCGAACCGACGCTCTACCTTGTAGCCACGCATGGTGCGATAACGAGGCACGATGTCTTTGACGTAGCCGGTGAGCAGATGCCCGTAGTGCGGTAAACCATTGGCGAACGGTGGCCCGTCGTAGAACACGTATTCGGGGGCGTCGGCGCGATGATCGATGCTGGCCCGGAACGTGTCGTCGGCGGCCCAGTAGTCGAGGACCTCGAGTTCCAGCGCAGGCAGGTCGGGTGCGCCGCCGGCAGGCTTCGGGTAGGCGTTCTCGGTCACTGCGCGTCGTCTCCATGTGCCGCTCTCAGGGCCCGGGGACGACGTTGCGCTGGTACGCAAGCGCCGCGGTACCACCCCGCTTGCCGCGCCGGGGCGTGGCCGCTCGTCGGTGGGCTGTGACGGGCCTACCCGTTCGGTTCTACTGGGCCGGCGACAATGCAGATGCCGGCTGTTCTTCCGAAGGCTCCCCGGTGATGGCCGGATCGATGCCGTTTCACCGATTCTACGGTTCGCTGCAAATCGAGCCCCGACCACGCGGATCGTGTGTCGACTCAGCGCAGCTTTTCTAGACTGCGACTGTGGCATTCGACCCAGCGTTTGCGCGTGACGTGGTTCTGCCGTTGGCTCAGGCGGCCTACACCGTGATGGATGGCAGCCCCGCGACCCTGCCCCCTGGGTACAGCCAGACCGACGTGATACAGGCTGACCCCGTCGCGCTCACCGCGATGGTCGCACCGCATCCCGCGGTTACCGCGATGACGAAGAACACCGACATCTTCGGCTTGATGGGCCGTAACCCGACCAGCCGCACCGCATTTGTGTCATTTCGCGGCACCTCCGACGTCGGAGAGTGGGTCGCCGACATCGACGCCGTACCCGACGATTACCGCCCGATCGACGGGTTCGGGCAGGTGCACGCCGGCTTTCAGGACGTCTACGAACTGGTCCGCACCAACATCGCCACCAACTTGGCCACCGCGACGGCCGGCTGCGATCAGATCCTGATCACCGGCCACAGCCTCGGTGCGGCGCTGGCTGTGCTCGCGGCACCCGACGTCTTCCGGAACATGCCGCCGAACAAGATCGAGCCACGGCTGATCACGTTCGCCGGGCCCCGAGTCGGACTGAGCGACTTCGTCGACAAGTTCAACGCCGACATCGAAAGCTGTTTTCGCGTCGTCAACTTCCTCGACATCGTTCCCTACCTGCCCCCCGCGCCGTACGTGCACGTCGGTGCACAAATCTCTGTCGACAGCGGCGGGCAGGTGCAGATCGCCTGGCGGCACAGCCTTGCCGCCTACCGAAACGGGCTGACCGCTTTCATCGCGGCCCAGCAGTAACAGAGCGCTCCCGGCATCCGAAGTGCGATAACACCTGGATGCCGGGAGCGGCACAACACGGTGAGGCGCCGGTCAGGCGCCAACTTCCAGCACACCCGCGCGCCACAGCGCGGCGTAGAGCTGACGCAGCGGAACGCAAAGCAGCCGAGCGGCTCCCACGACCAACAGGTCGTCGCCCAAAAACCGAGGGTCGGGCCGCTTGGACGTCTTCGGCGTCGGCACTGCCATCGGCGCAGGCACCGGTACCGCCCTGAGTCGGTGTGCGGGCATCGGCACTACTACTTCGTCGTACAGAACAGCGGTCATGGTCGCCTCCTAAGCAGAAAGTCGAACGGGCACAACGGGATTCGATGTCCGTCCGAAACGGCGTCGAGCAGGTCTGCTACAGACCGCTCGTCCGATGAGGCGACGTGCTACGTAAGCCGAAGAAGGCTCAGATGAAAGCGACTCGCCGCAGGCCGGATCGGGACGGAACGGAGCCCGGATATCGATCCGGACTATCACTGGAACTCATTTGTCCCTCACCTCCTCGCGGTCGCGACACGTGCGGCTAACCGCACAATTCCACGCAAGCAGGAATACAGAACCCGAAAAAATCGGGAAACCGCACCCCACTCGATAGAGTTTCGGCACTACACGCCGTATCCGGAAATTCCGGAAGCCACTTGGGCTCAACCCTTAAGCCGGGAGGAGCTGTCCTGACCCTGGGCGTCTCTCGACGTTCGGGGTCAGTGGCCTGTATCCGTGTAGACGCCTCACCTAACGAGGTGCTTACTCTGTCGATGATGCACGAACATTCCACTGGGGTCAATTCGCCACGCCGATGAGATTCGTCACTGGCGCGAAGCTCGCTGACCAGCCGTTATGAGTTCGCGACCCGGGCCGGCTCTAATCCGGTCGCAACCCTGTGAGGACCAGCGAGACGACGAAATCGGCGACATCGGCGGCGGTGACGCCGTCGTCGGTGGTCAGCCGCCGGTGGGCCAGCTGCCCGATCAGCGCCGCCAGGTTGTAGGCCACCATCCGCGGCGGGGCGCTGATAACTTTGCCGCGCTGCTGGGCAACGGCCATGTACTGGTCGATGTCGTCAACGAACTGCTCGTAGATGTTGTTGAGGTGCGTCTCGAACTGTGCGCCCAGCGCGTAGGCGTCGCGCAGCAACAGCTTGGCGGCCGCCTTGTGGTTTTCGAAAAACTCAAAGGTCGCCTGCACAGCGCCACCGCAACGTGGGTACGCAGCGCATAGCCCTCGGCGGACATCAGCGCGTGGAACAACTCGTCTTTCGAGTCGAAATACTGGTAGACGGAGCCGTAAGCCAGATTCGCTTCCTTGGCAATGTCGGCGATCGTCGTGGCGTGAAATCCGCTGCGCGCGAATACTTTTTTCGCCGCGGCCATGATCTCGTCACGCCGCTGCAACTTGGCGTCGTCGCTGACCGCAGGGCGCCTGCGCGTCCGGGCTTCATCACTCACGGTCCACCAACTCGTCGAGACGCCCGACCGTATCGATGAACTCGGAGACCATCTCCAGCACCACCGATGCGGTCGGCTGCACTTTATTCATCGAGCCCACGACCTGGCCGACAAAGTAAGTGGCTAGCTCGCGGGCCTTGGAATCCGGTTGAGCGGCAGCGCGGTTGATACGCCGTTGCGGGTCACCGATCAGGGCGCTCTGCAGCGGCATTCCGAGAGGATCCGGGCTATCAACCCGCTCCCATTCCTCCGTCCAAGCGGTGCGCAGCATGCGCGCGGGCTTGCCGGTTAATGAACGCGATCGCACGGTGTCCGACGAGGTGGCGGCCAAGAACTTGTCCTTGACGACGGGCAGCGTTTCTGCCTCCTCGGTGGTCAACCACACTGAGCCGCACCACACACCCTCGGCGCCCAACGCCAACGCCGCGGCGATCTGTCTGCCCCGGGCGATCCCGCCCGCGGCCAGTACCGGCACCGGGGCCACCGCGTCGACGACCTCAGGGACCAGCACCATCGTCGAGACCTGACCGGTGTGCCCACCGGCCTCGGTGCCCTGGGCGACGATCAGGTCGACACCGGCGGCCGCGTGGCGCCGGGCGTGCTGCGTGGTTCCGGCCAGCGCGGCCACCACTACGTCGTTGTCGTGGGCGCGGGTGACCAGGTCCGCCGGCGGCGACCCCAGCGCGCTGGCGATCAACCGGATGCGGTGGGCGAAGACGACCTCGAGCAGCGGTTCGTAGCCCTTGGGCGAGATGTTGAGTTCACCGGGTGGCGGCCGCTCGTCGTCGGTGGGCACCGGGATGCCGTAACGGACCAGCAGGTCGTCGACGAACGCCCGGTGCTCCTCGGGCAGCAGTTCGCGGGCCTGCTTGGTGTCGATTCCGCCCTGCTCGGCGCCGACATATTTGGGCGGCAACAGGAGGTCGACACCGAACGGTTTTCCCCCGGTCTGTTCCTCGATCCAGGTCAGCTCGGTCTCCAACCGCTGGGGGCTGTGCGCAACGGCCCCGAGAACGCCCAGCCCGCCCGCGTTGGACACGGCAGCCACCACGTCGCGGCAATGGCTGAACGCGCAGATCGGGAACTCCACGCCGAGCATTTCGGCGACCCTTGTTCGCATTGCCGGAACGCTATGAGTTACTGATTGACGTGTCAATCGTGTGCAGCAGACCCCGTGCGGACGTACCGGGCCGTCAATATTGGTGCCGAATGTGGGCTTGTGTCACGCCTTTTCAATCGAAGCCTGCGTAGAAGCCCACACTCGGCGCGCCTAGGGTGCCAGCCCGTCGGGTGGCCAGCTCGCCACGCCGTCCTCCAGCGGCACCTGCAGACTGTGCAGGATCGAGGCGACCATTCGCCACGCGCTGATCGCGGTGACAAGTTCGATGAGCACTGCCTTGTCGGCGCCGATTTCGCGCTCACAGGCCGCCCAGGTTTCGGCGCTCACCGCGCCGTCGCGCACCACGTCATCGGTGGCCGCCAGCACTGCCCGTTCCGCGGGCCCAAACGTCTGGTAGGCCTGCCAATCGCGCACACCGAGCAGGTCGTCGGCGCTTACCCCTAGACCCTGCGCGACCCGCCAATGCTGCGTCCATTCGTAATCGGAGGCGGTGAGCCAGCCGATGCGCATGATCACCAGCTCGCGTAGCCGCGGGTCCAGAGTGCCACGCCACAGCATGATGGCGAGCAGGTCGTTGAGGGCGCAGGCCAGCCTCGGATGGTTCAACAGCACCTGGAAGATGGCCAGCTCGGCCATGTAATCGGGCACGCCAGCTTCGTCGGCGGCGGCCTTGGCCTCGTCGACCGGCAGACGCGGAACACGGGCTTCGGTCATGGTGTGAGCACTCCGGGAACTGGCGGGACATCGTCGCGCTCGCCGGCCACGGTGGCGAGCAGGTCTTCTGCATCGTCGAGGCCCACGCAGCGCCGCGGCAGGCTCGCGAACGGGTAACCGCCGGACGCCAGCAGATCCAGCGCCGCCCGGTAAGCGGTGACGGCGACGACGACATCGGCCAGCGCGCCGGCTGCCTTCGTCAACTCGACGACCGGATCGTCGGCGCTCACGTCGAAGGCAAGGTCAGCGCCGAACCTCGACGCCAACGCCAACCGGTCGGCATCAGCGAGCGCCCAAGCCGGTCACCATCACGAACCCGGCGCCGGCCTCGTTAGCCGCGTCGGCGCACAGCCCGCGGCACAGGCCGGGCTCGCGGTCGACGGAGAGAAACCTGTACATATCGGCCAGGTCGCCGGCGGCCACCCCCCAACGCTGTGCCGCTCGGGGCCGATGGCGTCGATGGTCGCGACGGTCTCGTGACCGGGAACGAACGCGAACCCGCCCGCGAGCTCGCCGGTGTACTGCTCATGGTCGGTCCCGCACAGTCCGCAGGCCGCTACCCGCACCAGCGCATCGTCGTCGCCGAGGTTCGGGAGCGGAAGCTCCCGGACGACCAGGCGGCGCGGCGCTTCCAGTACCAACGCCTGCGCCACCGCGTCGTCCGCCATATCGGCACATTAAAGAGCTCTTGACTGACGAGTCAATCGAGAGACTCGGCCTGACGGCACAGATGCGACCAGTGGACCCCGGTGTCCGCAATCACCACTCCTTGTTGAAAATACTTTTCAATAAGCCCGCGATCACGCTACAGTTGCCACGCGAGACTTGTCGAAAACGATTTTCAATAGGCGGAAGGTTGCGAGCGCCATGAGCCCGTAGTTATACCGCTGTCGCTCAACGTCTTTCGCTGAATCGCCCAAGTCCGGCCGGGCACGGCGACGTCGACATCGCAGCAGCGTCAGAGCCGCGTTGCCCGGTAGCCCGCCAGCCATACACGACCGGAAGCACCATCACGCAAAAGAGCCGAAAATCCAATCCGCTGGTGTACCACTCCAATAGCCCCAGACGTGAATAAGGCAGACCTAACCCCGAAAGGAACAACAATATAAGAATTGAATATAAGAATTGCCTGAGCCCACAATAGAAATATACTAAGTCCGCAACAAAAATCTGTACGACCACAATAGTTGGCTAATCGCTAAGGCAATGTTAACACGAGTTTAAAAACTGGCTGTTGACCACATGAGACACCCCAGTAACATCACGATCAGGTAACGATCCGGTCACAGGGCTTTGGAAATTTTCCGCGTGTGGAATACCGTCTTCCTAATTCTATAGCTTCTGACGTGCACGAAAGCTTCGACTGCGTCACTACAGCGAAATTTACGTGGGGGTAAACAACCGCTGAGCCCATGCGGGGTCCGACACTTTGACCTACGCTCCGGGCACGCTCACAGTGCTGTTGCTGTGAGGAAAACTGTGCTGTTGCTGTGAGGAGGGGAATTGGCTACCGTCCAGGCGAATGACGACCGCGCGCAGGACCCAGATTCGAGCAATTCTTTGCTCGCTATGAACAAAACTCCCGCTACTCCGATTGCCATCATCGGGATGGCCTGCCGACTTCCCGGAGGCATCGACTCGCCGGACCAGTTATGGGAGGCGTTGCTGCGCGGCGATGACCTGGTCACCGAGATTCCGCCGGACCGGTGGGACGCCGACGAGTACTACGACCCCGAGCCGGGTGTGCCCGGCCGGTCGGTGTCGCGCTGGGGCGCGTTCCTGGACGACGTCGCGCGGCTTCGATGCCGAGTTCTTCGGGATCAACGAGCGCGAGGCGACCGCGATCGATCCGCAGCACCGCTTGTTGCTGGAGACCTCGTGGGAGGCCATGGAGCACGCCGGTCTCGACCCAGGAGACGATGGCCGGCTCGCTGACCGGTGTGTTCGTGGGGTTGACGCACGGCGACTACCAGTTGCTCGCCGCCGACGCGGACGCCGCTGGAGGGGCCGTACGGGTTCACCGGCACCAGTTTCAGCCATGGCGTCCGGGCGGATCGCCTACGCCCTGGGGCTCCACGGTCCGGCGATCACGGTGGACACGGCATGTTCTTCGGGCCTGATCGCGGTGCACATGGCCTGCCGCAGCCTGCACGACGGCGAAAGCGACCTCGCCCTGGCCGGCGGCGTGCACGTGATGCTGGAACCGCGGAAGTCGCCGTCGGCGTCGGCGCAGGGCATGCTGTCGCCGACCGGACGCTGCCATGCGTTCGACGTCGCGGCCGACGGGTTCGTGCCGTCCGAGGGTTGCGCGGTGGTGTTGCTCAAGCGGCTGCCGGATGCGCTGCGGGACGGTGACCGGATCCTGGCCGTGGTGCGCGGCACGGCCGCCAATCAGGACGGCCGCACCGTGAACATCGCGACACCGTCGGTGGACGCGCAGGTCGCGGTGTACCGGGCGGCGTTGGCTGCGGCAGGCGTGGACGCCGACACGCGTCGGCATGGTCGAGGCGCACGGCACCGGCACCCCGGTCGGTGACCCGATCGAATACGCCAGCCTGGCCCAGGTATACGGCACCGACGGCCCGCTGCGCGCTCGCATCGGTGAAGACCAACTTCGGGCATACCCAGTCCGCCGCGGGAGCGCTGGGGCTGATCAAGGCGATCCTCGCGCTGCAGCACGGCGTGGTTCCACCGAAGCTGCACTTCACCCGGCTGCCCGATGAGCTTGCCCGGATCGAGACCGAACTTTTTGTGCCGCAAGCGATCACGCCGTGGCCCACGCAACGGCCAGCACGCGCCGGCGCGCGGCGGTGTCGTCGTATGGGATGTCGGGAACCAACGTGCACGCCATTCTCGAGCAAGCTCCCGAGACCGCTGCACAGCACAGACGGGGCGACCGGATCCGCGATCGGCGACACCGCTGCTGTTCGCGCTGTCGTCGACCTCGGCTGACGAACTGCGCCGGACCTCCGGGCGGCTGGCCGACTGGGTGCGAGGCGCACGCGGACGAGGTGGCGTTGCCGGATCTGGCCTACACCCTGGCCCGTCGGCGTGGGCACCGGCCCGTGCGGACGGCCGTGACGGCTACCGGCACGCCGAGGAGCTGGCCGAGGCGTTGCGGGAAGTCGCCGACGGCGACACCCCGTATCCGGCTGCGGTCGGCCAGGACGACCGGGGACCGGTGTGGGTGTTCTCCGGGCAGGGCTCGCAGTGGGCGGCGATGGGCGCTGAGCTGCTGGCGACCGAACCGGTGTTCGCCGCCACCGTCGCCGAGGCCGAGCCGCTGATCGCCCGGGAGTCCGGATTCTCGGTGACCGAGGCGATGTCGGCGCCGCAGACCGTGACCGGTATCGACCGGGTCCAGCCGACCCTGTTCACCATGCAGGTCGCGCTGGCCGCCACCATGAAGTCCTACGGGGTGCGCCCGGGCGCGGTCATCGGGCATTCCCTCGGCGAGGCCGCGGCGGCGGTCGTCGCGGGAGCGCTGTCGCTGGAAGACGGGGTGCGCGTCATCTGCCGCCGCTCGCGGCTGATGTCCCGCATCGCCGGTGCCGGCGCGATGGCATCGGTGGAACTGCCCGCCCAGCAAGTGCTTTCGGAACTGATGGCTCGCGGCGTCAACGACGTCGTGGTCGCGGTGGTGGCCTCCCCGCAGTCCACCGTCATCGGCGGCGCAACCCAATCGGTTCGCGATCTCGTCGCGGCCTGGGAGCAGCGCGACGTGATGGCCCGCGAGGTGGCCGTCGACGTCGCCTCGCACTCCCCCCAAGTCGATCCGATCCTCGACGAGCTGGCCGACGTCCTGGCCGAGCTCAGCCCCGATGACGCCGGAAGTTCCGTACTATTCGGCGACGCTGTTCGACCCGCGCGACCAGCCGGTGTGCGACGCCGGGTACTGGGCGGACAACCTGCGGCACACGGTGCGGTTCGCCGCGGCGGTGCAGGCCGCGCTGGAAGACGGCTACCGGGTTTTCGCGGAGCTGGCGCCGCACCCCCTGCTCACCCATGCCGTCGAGCAGACCGCCCGAAGCCTCGACATGCCGGTGGCCGCTCTGGCCGGCATGCGGCGCGAGCAGCCGCTGCCGCACGGGCTGCGCGGCCTCCTGGCCGATCTGCACAGCGCGGGCGCCGCGGTGGACTTCTCGGTGCTCTACCCCGATGGGCGCCTGGTGGACGCGCCGCTGCCGACCTGGACCCACCGTCCGCTGCTGTTGACTCGCGACGGTCAGGACACCCCAAGCACGCGGCGGTTGCACAGTTTCGGTGCATCCGCTGTTGGGCTCCGCACGTGCGTCTGCACGAGGAGCCGGAGCGCCACGCGTGGCAGGCCGAGGTCGGCACCGCGGCGCTGCCCTGGCTGGGCGACCACCAGATACACAATGTGGCCGCGCTTCCCGGAGCCGCCTACTGCGAGATGGCGCTGGCCGCGGCTCGCACGGTCCTCGGCGACGCGTCCGAGGTCCGCGACATCCGCTTCGAGCAGATGCTGCTGCTCGACGAGCGAGACCCCGGTCGGCGCCGCTCGCATCGGTCGCGTCGCCCGGTGTCGTCGACTTCGCGGTGGAGACCGACCAGGACGGCGAACACGTGCGGCGGGCCACCGCGGTCCTGCACGCCGCCGAGGATGACGAGCAGCCACCCGCGCACGACATGGCCGCCCTGCTCGCGGCGCACCCGCGCCGCGATGGAGGGCGCCGAGATGCGGAAGCGGTTCGACGAGCGCGGTGTTCAGTACGGTCCGGCTTTCACCGGCCTGGCCGCCGCGCACACCGACGGAGGGGAAGTCGGCACCGTGCTGGCCGAGGTCGCGCTGCCCGGCTCGATCCGCTCACAGCAGGCCGCCTACGGCGTGCACCCCGCGCTGCTGGACGCCTGTTTCCAGTCCGTCGCGGCTCATCCCGACGTCCAGGTCGCAGGCAGCGGCGGCCTGCTGTTGCCGCTGGGTGTGCG
>CAWHZO010000017.1:0-318163 GCA_963833915.1 uncultured Actinomycetota bacterium | reverse complement strand
CCCTCGTTGCCCTTACCGCCGATGCCGACTGGCCATGCGATGTCCTTGCCGAAGCTCCTGTCGGAGCCGCCGAGAGTTTGCACCCAGGTCGGGCTTTCCTTGGTCAGAAAGTCTGTCCACACCGCGGTGGTGCCGGAGCCGTCCGAGCGGTGGGCCACCGCGATCGGTTGGTCGGGCAGGTTCGCGCCCGGATTCAGCGCGACCAGCGCCGGGTCATTCCATTTGGTGATCTTGCCGGCGAAGATCTTGCCCAATGTGTCACCGTCGAACTTCAGGCCGGTTTGGACGCCCTTGACGTTGTAGGTGGGTACGACGGCGCCCAGCGTCAACGGGATGTGCAGGACCGGGCCGAATTTCGCGGCTTTCAGCTCGCTGTCCTTCATCGGGGTATCGGATGCACCGAAGTCAACCGTGCCGGCGATGATCTGCTGCACAGCGCCGCCGGAGCCGATCGGCTGATAGGCGACCTGCACCCCATCGGACTGTGAGTAGTCTTTGGTCCACACCGACATGACGGGCGCCACGAACGTCGACCCGGCACCCGACAAACTGGTCGCGCCGCCGTCGATCTTGGGGATCGTCCTGGGGTAGCCGGGATTGCCCGGCCGCCTTCTGACCACAGATCTGGCCCGCTATGTTCGGCTGGGTGCCGCTGGCGGCCCCGCCGTCACTGGTGCTTCCACACCCGGTCAGACTCGCTGCAACAATGGCGACCACGGCGGTGATCGTCATGTTGCGGAGGAACATCTACCTCTCCTGATCCCGCGATGCGCAGTGCATTCTTATTCATCGAAGACCCTCTACATGAACACGCGGCGTTTCAAACCTGGCAGGGAAATGAACACCCCGGCCGGTTGATTGCTGCCGGTCACGCCGCTTGCGACAACTACGACAGCCCCGCCCTGGTGGGCCAAATGACCGGCCAACTTGACGTTTTTCATGCCTGCGCTGGCGCAGCGCGGTCACTCACTCGTAGCCCATCGAGACTGCGCATTGGACGTGAAATCGCTTATCATGGCGGTCATCTGCCCGCCGGGACGTCACAACTCCAGATCTGCTGTCGAACAATCGCATTCGCCGATTACCCAGTTACTTCGACCTGAAAAAGGGGCTACGGTGTGAGCTCGATCATGTTCTGCTCCTGGAGAATCGTTGTGGTCAAGCCTGACGCGGCGACGGTGGTGCTGACTAGGCCTCGACCGGCCGAGCCACGATCACCGGCACACGAACGGATTGAACGACTGCGTTGCCGACCGACCCCAAGAGCGTGCGGGTTTAGGGCATTCCGCCCGTAACTCCCGAGGACGACAAGCAGTGCGGATTCGGGATGTTTCGACGAGCGCGCGGGCTGGTCGATCCCAAACGAGGTGCGTCTGCACAGTCACGTCGGGATAGCGTTTGCCAACCCGCCAGCGCCTCGGTCAGAAGGCGCTCTTGTTCTGCCTTTACTGCTGCCAATGATTCGTGGCGAGAATGCCTACGACCAAGTACCGAATTCTATTAACGCGGGCAAACGGCGGATAGGCGCCGAAGCAACAGCGGTTAGGGTCGGACAATCAGCACCGAGCACTCGGCGTGTCCGAGGATTGGGTGGCTATGTGGCCCAATGAGACTCGCGACCTGATCTGTATCGGAGCTGCCGATTACGGCGAGTTGTATCCGGCTGCTACTCACGTCAAGGAAGTCGGCGATGCCGGTTCGGGTGGCGAGAGCGTGGAACTGGACGCTGGGATAGCGCTGCTCCCAGACGCGGATCCGCCGCTCCACTTCGTCATGAGGCATCTCACCGAGGTCTTGTCGCCACACCCCAAGTGCAATCACCTGCGCGCGACGTAGCTGAGCCTCATTGATCGCCCGCTCGACGACGTCGTCGTTGCCGGGTGAATTGTTTGCCGCGACCACGATCAAATCAATGTCGGGCTTCGCCCGGTGCTGCCGGGTCCGGATGATGGCGACCGGGCAATGGGCGGCTTCGGCGAGCTCTGCGGCAGTGGAACCCAGTAATGCCTCGCGAAACGCCCGATCCCCGTCGAACCGACGCACACCATTGCGGCGTCGCGGGATTCGGCTAGAAGCACCGCCGCAGGATTGCCTCGCAGAATCGCAGTCTCAACTTTGACAGGTTTCCCGTCGGCTGCCACCGCAGCGGCGGCTATCCTCAGCGCGGTCTCCGCATATTCAACTTCCATCCGCACATTGCCTACGGGCGCGAACGGGGCCGGCTCGACCTGCTGCGGATCACTTCGACTAGGCGCAACGGGACCTCTCGGCTGACAGCTTCATCGACGGCCCATTCCGCGGCTTGGATCGCGGCTTGCGAGCCGTCGATGCCCACGACGACAGAGGGTTGTGGTGTGTTCGAATCGCGCATCACTATTCCCCATAACCCCTGAGTCGTAAAACTTCGGAGAGCGGTCGCCGCGGTGTGGCCGGTGGAGCTTTTTCGGTGACCGGCACCACGCCCACGCGGATGAGGACTTGCGGCACGGCGTCATGGTCCATGAGCGACTTGATCAGTTCGCGGGTGACGGCGACCTCGGTGAGGTGCGTTACCGGGCAGGTTGCCAGGCCGGCCATCGTGCATTCCAGCAATGTTGCGGAAAGCGCTTCGCCAGCAGCCAACGCGTCGGTGCGAGCGTCGTCGTCGGTGGACACTAGCAGGACCTTGGCGTGGTCTTCAGGAATTTCAAGGCGTCGTTCGGGTCGACGGCTGACCGGAAAAACTCGTCGGATGCCGACTCGGTCACCCTCGGCTGCCGAGACGAGGGCACTATAAGGGATGCCCTCCGATGCCTCGAATGGCGCAGTCCACCAATGTAGTTCGTTATGGTAGGGAGTGTCGTAGGACCGTAACGACTCCGCGGTTTGGGCTGCCTCCTCGAGGCGCGGATGCAAATCGTCGGCGATGACCTCCAGATGTACGGCTTGCCGGTTGACGCTGCTAACCACCACGGCCTCGATGGACTGCCAGTCTGTTGGTGCGCCGAACGGCAGCCGGTCGGTGTGGCGCTCTGAGATGGCGCTGGCGCGCCTCCGATCTCGGTCGGTCGCAAATTCCAACGGGGTGAATTCGATCGATGCCAGATGATTCGGGCTGTTGGGATTGGGAAACCTGTCGATTTGCGACTGCCATCCGGCCGCGGCCATCGCTACCCGCAGATGATCGAGCGCAGCGCCGCAACTGATGAGCGCTTCTCGTGCGGACTTGTCGGTGTCCATTACCCGACTTGGATCGAGGAATAACCGCAGTTGTCCGCGGTTGAACGCCCACTGCCAGGGCTGGCTGTTGTGTAGTGACGGCGCACGGCACGCTGTCCGCACCACATCCTCGATGACGTCGGTTTCCACCGCGGTAGTGGGCATCTGTCGACCTCCCGATCTTTTACCTGTCTTCAGGGTTCTCCGAGACGGCTGGCCGCAGCAGGGCCATAGGTCCCTGATCCCGAGCCATCGGGCCATACGTAGGCGACTGGTCGATTTGTAGGCCAATCCCGCCCCTAAGAAAGACCGAGTCCGCTGCCCAAAGCTCCTTGGTCTTCAGATGCCGCACCGGTGTCAACGGGCAGGCGGCGCACGGACTAAAGAGACCAATAAACCTCTGGGTGAGGACTAAAGCCTCATGACTGGCGATCCGACTCTGCATAGCGTGTTCATCGACGAAAGGACACAAATGCTCACCAAGCATTACGGCATCATCGTCCGCGTCGACGGATCGCCGGCGTCCGACTTCGCTGTCGGCTGGGCTGCACACGAGGCGGCCATGCGCGGCGAATCGCTCACGCAGATGCGCATAGAAAACCCGGCCGGTCCGACATGGTCGCAGGCCGTTCAATCCGCCCGCAGGCCGGTGATCGTGGCGCGTCCCTCCCGGTAGCCAAGCACCGCAATACTTTTCGCGTCAATGGTTTTTGGAAACGTAGACAACACGGGAGTGCAGATGTTCGAGATGTGTCCATCGAAATCGGTCGTGGTTGGGATCGACGGGTCGCAGGCTGCTGTTCGAGCGGCGCGATGGGCCGTCGACGAGGTTGCCAGCACTGAGACCCCGTTGCGGCTACTTTACAGCAGGGAACTGGGTCTCGGCGCTGACCGAAGCGCATGCCATGGACTACTAGCGGCGGCAGAGGACGCGGTTTACGACGCCTATGCCGCCGTCGAGGCAACGGGAAAGTCAGTCAAGGTCGAGATCGACATCCTCGAAGGGCGCGCCAGACGCCAAAACCGCGGGGCGCCAGGAAATTTAGCCTCACGGACTCGACGGCTGACGCTCTTAAACAGAAAACCGATTATTTCGAACTGTTGGCGCGTCCACCGTCACCCTCGACAAGAGAACGGATCTCTCGATCCCACTGGGCATCCCGCATGCGTTTCACGTGATCACGGACGACGGCCACCACGTGCGCGACCGCCACCGCGACGATCAACCACCCCACAAGTGCCACGGTCCATGCATCCATATCTGCGCGTGCTACCGGGGTCGGCTGATCGACTAGATTGCCATCAGCGTCGACCCAGACCTGCAGCGGGTCACCGGCTTTGACTGCGTATTGCGAGGCGATCACGTCGGAGTGATCGATGCCGTTGACCTGCCATCGGGCATGCACCGTGGAGGCTGTTGTGTCAGCTGAACCTGCTGGTGTGCTGTCGTCAACGGCGTTGGCCACCAAGACATGTCGCGTTCGAGCCTGTTCAAGATAGTTCTGGGTCTCGGTGTCGCGGATCATCGTGCCGATTACCCCTGCGCAAGTGGTGGCGACGAGAACCAGTAAAACGGCCAGGGCGGTGACCGCCGCTTCGACACGGTCGCTGGTCCGCATGAGGGGATTGCGGCTGAAGAGCCGAAGGACCGGCCACGTCGTGGGCCGGATCACGAAACTTTCCATAACAACCTCACCTCGTACTATTTGAGACGTTGTATACAGCGTCGCGATCCAGAAATGCCGCTCGTAGAGTCCAATGTCCACTGGTGAAAGGCCCTACGGCACCTGTGCTGAGGCCGGCTTCTGCATAGCGTCATGCGTGTTGATGTCCTAGTCGGATCAGGAGCAGGCAATGAACAGTGCAGAGTCATCCGGGCCAGTAGTGGTTGGAGTCGACGGCTCGGACGCGGCCATTGGAGCAGCCGAATGGGCGGCCAAGGAAGCGGTCCATCAAGATGTCCCGCTTCGTCTCGTTTACGTCATCCAGATCCCTGACGGGCCGATGAGCTCCGATCGTGCTGATGCTGCTGAGCATGACTATGCTGAGAGCTCTTTGCGTGCAGCTCGTTTGGCGGTGGAGGAGTCCGGCCTGCCGGTCAAGATCGACACCGCCGTGCTCTACGGAGACGTCGATTGTGCACTGATCGCCGAGTCGAGCGGCGCCAGCCTCATCTGCGCCGGATCTGTGGGGATCGGTCGGGTGGCCAACATGGTGCTCGGGTCGACCGCGGCGATTCTTGCCGAGGAAGCGCACTGCCCGGTGGCGATTATTCGGCTCGATGAGAAATCGCCGCCTTTGGGGGCCGGCCTCATCGCGGTGGTCGTCGATGACAGGCCCGGCAACCGCGACGTTGTGCGTTGCGCGATGGAGGAGGCTCGAGTGCGGCAGGCTCCCGTGCTCGCGTTGTGCGTCGGGCGTAGGGCGTTTTTCGAGAGCAGCCGGGACAGGTTCTACCGGCGCCTCGACGGCTTGCTGCGGCGTTATCCCGACGTCGAGATTGAAGTCGCGACCACGCGATTGAGTGTGACGCGATATCTCCAGGAATTAGGCGGCGCGGTTCAGCTGGTCGTTATCGGCAGCGGGGATGCCGGCCGGGTGACCCAGTTAGTGGGTCCGCACGGCCTGCCGATCCTTCGCCACGCCGACTGCTCCGTGCTCATCGTCCGGGGCCAACAACAGATGAGTGCGTAACGGGCCGTCAGAGCCGGATAACCTGTCACATGCTGCCAGGGTCGCTATCGGCTGATGCGTCCTGTCGCAGGAAGAAGCAGCTCATCATCCCGATGCCTAGTGCGTGATGGGCGCGCCCAGGTCGACGCGCCCCGGCCACTCGGGCCCTACATGTCGGCGATCAGCGACCCGATCAAGGCCAGCGCGCACACGCCCATGATCACGACGATCGCCCAGCCCATGAGGTTGGCGAACCAGTTATTGACGTGGCGGCCCATGATTGCCCTGTTGTTACCTACCAATGTGATCATCGCCATCAAAGGTGGTGCGAGCACGCCATTGACCGCTGCGGCGTAGTACAGCAACCGAAACGGGGGAATACCTACGAAGTTCAGGCCCACGCCTACAAGCGTTGCTAGGGCGATCACCACGTAGAACGCGCGAGCCTCGCGGAACGTGTAGCCCAGGCCGGCCTTCCACCCCAGCGCCTCCGATAGCGCGTAGGAGGCTGAGCCGGCGAGCGTGGGCACGGCCAGGAAGCCGACGCCGATGATCCCAATTGCGAACAGCAGATAGGCCAAATCACCGGCTAGCGGCCGCAGCGCCAAGGCCGCCTGGTCGGGTGTGTCTACGGTCAGCACGCCGGCTGCGTGCAGGGTGGACGCACAGGTCAAGATGATGAAGAACTGCACGACGTTGGAGAAGCCCATCCCGACAGCGGTGTCGGCGCGCATGTTGCGGATGTCGCTTCCGAGCAGCACCGGTACACCCTTGCCGTAGAACTTGATCCGGCCGCGGGCGAAGTCCTCCTCGGCCTCCTGGTCGGCCTGCCAGAAGAAGCAGTAAGGAGTGATCGTGGTTCCTAGCAGCGCCACGATGTTCAGCACATAGGCGCCCGACCATTCGACGTGCGGGATGATTGCGGCCAATGCGACGGTCGGCCACCACGGATGGTGGACGACGAACGCCGCGGCGACGTAGGCCAGCAGGCTCAGACACGCATATTTCAGGAACCGCGCATAGGCGGGATACGGCACGAAAATCTGTAGCGCCAGCGAGATCCCGACGATGACGGCCAGCCAGGCTATGAAGGGGAGGTGAACCAGCAGCTGACCGGTCGCCGCCATCGCGCCGAGGTCGGCCCCGACATTGACGACATTTGCGATCATCAGCAATGACACGGCCACATGGAGCACCGGGCGCGGGTAGTGCTCGCGCAGTACCGACGCCAGGCCGCGGCCAGTGACCATGCCGATGCGCCCGCAAATCTCTTGGATCGCAGCCATAAACGGGTAGGTCCAGGCCGCCACCCACAGCTGGGAGTAGCCGAACTGTGCACCGGTCTGGCTATAAGTTTGGATGCCCGATGGGTCGTCGTCGGACGACCCAGTGACGAAGCCCGGCCCCAGAATGCGCCAAGCGGACGCGACTCGGGCACGTAGCGACACGCCCGCATGATGACACAGCTAAGTGACTGCTGATATGTAGGCGGGGTTTGTCGCGCTCGTAGCCGCCTAAAGCTCGGTAACCAGACACGCCTGACTGATCGATTCGTGACATGTGTCGCATCTGGCGCCCGACCGAACTCCGTTTAGTTGTCGGTCAGACTAGCGGCTTGAAAGTCAGGTAGTGGGTCAGTTTGGCGCCCCACTGGTTTTTACGTCTCCGTTGCGACGATGCGGAAGCCGGTGATGATGGCAGGTTCGATGGCTACGACGGTATCGGCGTGGTTGACCCACGGATGGAGTAGTTGCTCGTAGCGCGAAACTTGGTCGGGATCGGTGATGGTGTGTGCGTGTCCGGTAACGACGACGCTCCAGCCCGTCCTAGTCTGGGGATCGATGCTGTCGGCTTCATAGGCGACGACGATGCCTTCGCTGGATCGCACAGCAGCGGAGATCGACGCCGTCAAACGGGTGCGAATGATTATTCGGCCTTCGTCCAGCAGATGATTGACTGGGCGGATCGCCGGAAGCGCGTTGAGAGTGAAGACGATCCGCCCATAGCTGACGCTGGCCAGCAATCGTATCGCCTCACTACTGTCTAACCGCTGAGCGCCCGCAGCGGCCCGCCCTAAGCCCAGTCCGCCGTCATAGTCGCTCATACCCTCAAGCATCTGCCGTACGTTCGTGAGCACCTAGGGCCATACGGCCCCACGTCGGGATGACAACAGCACGCCGCGAACCCAGGTCTAGTCGAGTAGCGCGGCGATGTCGCGGTGCGTCCAGACGCGGTTGGTGATGCCGGTAGCCATCGCGGGTGTGGTCGGGTAGCCGCCAGCAGCCTTGGTGAGCGTGGCGTGCGCGGGCACGCGAAGTTGTAATGCATGTAGTGCACCGCGTGCGCCAGGTTCTCCACCTTCTTTGAGAAGGCGTTGGTGAGCCGAGTGAACCGGCGCATACCCATCCGCATGGATAGGTTCTGGCGCTCGGCGTCAAACTGACCCACTACCAAATTCCGGACTCGAAAGCACCCAGTGCATAGTCTTCACCGTTGCCCTCAGTGAGCTTGTGCGCCACGGCTTTCAGATAGGCCGGAAGCATCGAGAAAAACCTCAAGTAGCGTTCCCGATCGCTGAGCGTGTCATGCAGCGCAATCACCGCGTCGATATCCGCGGGTTCGAGCCGGCGCAGCAGCACCGTGACGCCATCCCGAAGCGTCGAGGCGAATACATCGTCCACAAGCTCGCTTTCCATCATCGCCACCCAACTAAGCTGCTGAGGCTGTCACGCTAAGAGGGCACGACCAGGACCGAGCACTCGGCATGCCCGAGGATGGGGTGGCTGGGCGGCCCGATAAGACGCGCGACTTGATCACCATCGGTGCTCCCGATCACAGAGAGCTGTACCCGTCTGTCACTTACGGCGAGAAAGTCGGCGATGCCGGTTCGTGGGGCGGCGACATGGATATGCACGCCGGGGTACCGCCGGCTCCAGAACTGTACCCGCCTGTCCACTTCGTCATGGGGCATCTCACCGAGGTCTTCTCGCCACACTCCAAGAGCAAGCACCGGTGCATGACGCAGCTGGCCCTCTTCCATCGCCTGCTGGACAACGTCATCATTGCCGGGTGAGTCGTTGACCGCGACCACGATCAAGTCACTTTCAGGCGTCGGCGGCCGCTGCTGGGTGCGGATGATCGCGACCGGGCAATGGGCGCCCTCGGCGAGTGATGCGGCAGTGGAACCCAGTAACGCCCGCGCGAAGCGTGCGATGCCCACCGAGCCGACGCAGACCATGTTGGCGGCGCGGGATTCGGCGATAAGTGTCGATGCGGGGTCGCCCCGCAGAATCGCGGTTTCGACCTTGACGGGTTTTCCGGTGGTCGCCACCGCAGCGGAGGCCATGCTCAGCGCGGTCTCCCCGTATTCGAGTTCCATCCGCTCATTGTCGACCGACACGATAGTTGCTGGTTCGACTTGCTCATGGATCACATGGATGAGGCGCAGCTCGGCCTCTCGGCTGACGGCTTCATCGATTGCCCATTCAGCCGCCCGGATCGCCGCCTGTGAGCCGTCGACGCCGACGATGACTGATCGGTATGCGGTGTTCATGTGTTCCGGTCCCTTGGTACGCGGCTGAATTGACATCTGCGTCGTCGACGTTATTCATTCGGCAGCAGTAATCGGGAGGAGCCGAAAGTCCCTAGGGCACGGCCACAGGTCCTCAGCCCGCCGACTGCGCACT
Organism: uncultured Actinomycetota bacterium; assembly: GCA_963833915.1. GTDB lineage: Bacteria > Actinomycetota > Actinomycetes > Mycobacteriales > Mycobacteriaceae > Mycobacterium. The sequence continues at coordinate 308,606 of CAWHZO010000017.1, read as the reverse complement.
GGCGACATCGCCGTGCAGGATCGGCTGGGCTACCAGAGTTTCGCCGAGATTCTCGCGCTGGAACTGGGCAACACCACCGAGACGCGGCGTCGGCGCACTGAACGGGCCGGATGGCGGTGGGGGGGCCGGATCGTGGCGACGTCACCCCAGAAACCCGCTGCGACACATGGTATTCCGGATGCCGGCGAGCCGAGCGAGATCCTCGATCGCCAGACGGCGATGACCGCGAAGATCTTCGAACGGATGGGGTTCAACGCTGAACTGATACCCGCCGCGCAATCGACCACCGGCAAACGGCAGCGAACCATTCTGCTGCACGGCCACGTCCGTCTCACCGCCGATAGCGATGCCTGGGAGGGGGAGACGGGTGATTACCTCACGATCCCGCCGCAACGGCACGCCTTGAAGGCCATCGAGGACTCGGTGATCATCCTGACGGTGGCGGTGCCTGTCGCGTCGTCGGCGTAGCTGACTGTGGTGTTGTCGACGCCGTGGTCGCGGGGCATGGGCCTGCGGGTGCCGATCGTCAACGCCTCGATGGGCGGGGTGGCGGGCGGCCGGCTCGCCGGGGCGGTCACTGCGGCCGGGAGCCTGGGCATGGTCGGCATGGGCAGCACCGCGTCGACATCGACACTCGAAACCGAGTTGCGGCATGTGCGCGGGGTGACCGGGCCGTTCGGAATCGGATTGGTGGACTGGGTGATTCGCAGGGAGCCCGGGCTGCTGGACGCCGCGCTGGCGACACGCCCCACGCCGGTGAGCCCAAATCTCCAGATCAACAACGGTTTTAGTTGCCAAAGAACGGTGACCAACAACTGCACACCGACGCAACGGTCTTGCTGACCCGAGCGGTGTTGCTCGGCAACGAAAGACCGGCTGAGCAGAGTTAGCCGATGACGCATTGCTCGGGACCTAGCTGGGCGCTCCCCACTGCCCGTCCCCGTGGTCGCGCTGATGGGTATCGGGGACTGGTGCTTCGCCGCCGGGCCCGAATCCGGCCTGCCTGAGCATCCGGCGCAGATCTACCGCCATTTGCTCGTCGATGTCTTTGCCTCGCGGAGCGTCGAACACTTCTGTCTCCGGTCCTAAAGTCACGGCGAACTTTCCGTTGTGTTCTTCGGTGGCGGTTCCGAGATTCTCGAGCAACGAAAGAGTTCGGCGCCACTCGACGTTTCCGCCCGCCGGATGATTGAAGATCATGTCGATCGTTAGACGGTGATGACTACTCAGGTGCGAGGTCATGGATCGGTCCTCTCGTTGTTGTACTGCTGGTGCGTTCGCGTGATATTCCTGGCCGTGACTGCGATCGGCTCCCGTGTCGACTCGGCCTGGCTTCTCGCCGGGTCGAGGATGCGGTAGGCGAGCAGTTTGATTCGGTCGCTGATGAGGAACCAGGCCAGGGCATATCCCCAGACCGCGGCGGCCCAGCCCCAGCCCAGTGGGGTCATGAACAGCCCGTAGACGGCAATGAATGTGGCGATGGCCTGGGTGCCCAGGACAGCGATGAGCAGGATGCGGGCGGGGCGGATGGACCAGAACGGGCCGCGGGTTCGGGTCAGGAAGATCGTGAGGTGCCCGGCGACGGATAGTATCAGATACATCAGCGTCTGGACGCGGGGGTGGTCGAGGCCGAAGACGCGTTCGCCGAGGTAGAACAGAACAAACGCGGCGATCGGCCCGAGGACGCCCAGGACGGTCGAGATACCTAGCACCACGCGCATGTTCCAGGCTTCGGGTTCGTTGCGGTAGCGGACGTTGTCGTAGGCGATGGACAGGATTGCACCGTCGTTGAGCAGCGCGAGCATCACGATCATGATGGCGGTAAGCGGGTAGAAGTTGAAGACCAGGATTGCGACGGTCATGAATAGCAGCACCCGCAGTGTTTCGGCGATGCGGTAGATCGCGTAGCTGTTCATGCGCTGAAAGATCTTGCGGCTCTGTTTGATCGCCTCGATGATCACCGAGAGGCCGGGGGTCAGCAGCACGATGTCGGCGGCTGCGCGGGCGGCGTCGGTGGCGCCCGATACGGCGATGCCGCAGTCGGCTTTTTTCAAAGCGGGGGCGTCGTTGACCCCGTCGCCCGTCATCCCGACGATGTGGCCGTGCTGTTGTAGCACGTCGATGATGTGGTACTTGTGCTCGGGAAAGACCTGGGCGAAACCGTCTGCGGCCAAGATGGATTCGGCCACCGCCACCGATTCATCCTCGTTCGCATCACCCAAGGCCGTGGCGTCAAGGATGTCGGTACCCAAGCCGACCTTGGCCGCGGTCTCCTTCGCGATGGCCAGCGCGTCACCGGTCACCATCTTGACGTTGACGCCCATCGCTGAGGCGGTGGCGATGGTCGCTGCAGCGTCGTCGCGGGGCGGCTCGAACAGCGGCAGCACACCGACGAACTGCCATTCGCCGTCCCCGTCGGCGCGGGCCACGCCCAAAGACCGAAAGCCCCGAGCAGCGAAATCGTTGACCGCGCTATCAGCGGCAGGTCTGATCTGCGCGGCGTTCGCGGCCAGCGCCAGGATGACCTGCGGGGCTCCCTTGGTGACCTTGAAGGTGATCCCGTCGACGCAGGCGACGGTGGCCTCGGTGCGTTTGTGCACCGGGTCGAAAGGTTCGAAGTGGGTGACGGTGTAAGCGTGCAGGACCTCGGCGTCGTCGAGGCCACCGAGCACTGCGCGGTCGATCGGGTCGTCGTTATCCGCGCGGGAGGCCAACGCGCCGTTCAGGATAACGGTCGCGGGCGTGACGCCGCCGATCGTGAACGGGGTGCCCAACGTCAGCGAGTTCTGCGTCAGGGTCCCCGTCTTGTCCGCGCACAACACGTCCACGCCGGCCAGTTCCTCGATGGCGACCAGCCGGCTCACTATGGCCTGCTTCTTGGCGAGCAGCCGTGCGCCGACAGCCATCGTCACCGACAGCACGGTGGGCATCGCCACCGGGATCGCGGCGACGGTCAGGACCAGGGCGAACTGCAGCGTGGTCAGGATCGCGTCGCCGCGCAGGATCGCCGTGACGACGATAACCGTCACCAGCACGACCGCGAGGATGATCAGATAGTTGCCGATCTTGAGCACGGCGCGCTGAAAATGGCTAACGGTGTGCGCGTCGGCCACCAGCTCGGCGGTCTTGCCGAAGTACGTATGAGTGCCGGTGGCATAGACCAGGGCGCCGATCTCACCCTGCCTGACAATGGATCCGGAGAACACAGCGTCGCCTGCTAGGCGGGTGGCGGGCAGCGACTCCCCGGTGAGCGCGGACTGGTCGACCTCGATCTCATCGCCGTCCAGCAGCCGGGCATCAGCGGGCACGATGTCACCCAGGCGCAGCCGGATCACATCACCGGGCACCAATTCTCGCGCCGGTGCGGTGACCCATGCGTCGTCGCGTTTCACGCGCGCGTTGATCGCCAGCTTGGCTTTGAGGGCCTCAATCGCGTTGCCCGCCTGCCGTTCCTCGGTGTAGCCGACCACACCATTGGCCACCAGCAGCAGCAAGATGATAAAGAAATCCGGCCAGTGCCCCACCGCGCCCGACAGAATCACGGCGATCTCGATCATCCATGGGATCGGACCCCAGAAGTAGCTGAGGAACTTCAACAGCGGGTTGGTCTTGTGCTCGGCGATCTCATTCGGCCCGTACTGCGCCAAACGGCGTGTTGCCTCGGCTGTGCTCAATCCGTCCGGACAGTAGCCCAGCTCCGTCTCCACCTCGGGCATCGGCGCCGACTTGAAATCGCGGCCCGCCTCCGCTTTGCCCGCATCCGCGGAGGAGGGCGTGACATGCGGTGCGGCGGTGGTCATGGCGTCTGTCCGTGGGCTCGACGTCGGCGGCAGGTTCGCGGCATGGGCGATTTGGCCGGTCACTCCTGAGCAGGCATAAGACGCTCTCGATCGGAAAGTATTGTGCAGGATCCGGTTTCGGTGCTCCCGGAACGGGCGGAGCGGTCATGGTGATCCCCGGGTATGCGGTTGTCACCGGAGGGTTCGGCACGAGCGACTGCTCTATGAGAGCAGCGGCGGACAGCTGGCCTCATCCCGGACTGGTTGAGATTCCCAACATCGTCGACGCTACACCCCGCGGGCGTGGCCTGCCGCGACTGGTTTCTGCAACGTCCGGTGCTCAATGGACCTCGAAGTGCTGCTCATCGTCGCCGGTGTCGATCTTGGGCGAGGGTGAGACTTGAAAAGGGCTTCGCCCCAAGCGGGTTCACTTATTTCCTTTTTTCTCTCCCCGTATCTTACTCCTAACTACTACAACCTTCCTTAAGGCGAAGGCGGCGATCACTACATGCCGCACTGCGCAAGGCAGGGGTAACGCACGCCCGACGGTGGTGGCGAACTCCGGTCACCATTCTGCAAGGCTGAGAGAGATCGTTGCTCTCCGCACGCGGCACCCCGGGCAATGGACAGATGACACAACCAGGAGGCGAAGATGTCGACGCTCTGGAAACGACTAGCGGAGCCTACCCGGGTAAAGCCGGGGTCCAAGGTGGAGTTGGCCAAGGACTTCGATCCCGGCCGCCACGACGAACAGCTTCGAAAAGACCACGGTGCCGCGGCGCTGGCAGACGCGAAAGCGGCGCTGCTGGATTTGCAGGACCGCTTCTTCGCTCAGGCCGACCGCTCGCTGCTGATCATCCTTCAGGCGATCGACGCGGCCGGTAAGGACGGCACGATCAAGCACGTCATGAGCGGCCTCAACCCCGAGGGTGTCGACGTGTACAGCTTCAAGGCGCCATCGGCGACCGAGCAGGCACATGACTACCTTTGGCGCCACCAAAGGTCGCTACCGGAACTGGGCCGCATCGCGGTGTTCAACCGGTCCCACTACGAGAACGTATTGATCACCCGTGTGCACCCTGAGACGTTATGGCCACGCACCGCAGTGCTCGACGCTGGGGACATCTGGCAGCGGCGGTATCGCGACATTAACGACTGGGAGCGCTACCTCACCGACAACGGGACCGTCATCGTCAAGCTGTTTCTCAACGTCTCCAAGGACGAACAGGCGCGCCGGTTCCTTGAGCGCATCGACGAACCCGAGAAGAACTGGAAGTTCTCCGTCGCGGACCTACGCGAGCGCGCGTTCTGGGACGACTACCAGCGGGCCTTTCAAGACATGCTCAGGCACACCAGTACCGTCTGGGCACCCTGGCATGTGATCCCCGCAGACCACAAATGGTTTAGCCACGTGTCGACTTCCGCAGTGCTGTTGGAGACGCTGCGGGATCTCAACCCGCAGTATCCGCAGGTCGACGCCGCCGCCAAAGCTGAGCTGGCAGAGGCAAAGAAGGAGTTGGTGGGCAACGACGGTGACGCGGCCGCACAGTCGTCGTGACAAGGTGGACCCGCGTGGGCGGGGAGGTGGGTGTAGTGTCATCCGCTCGCGAGAGGGGCCGGCGTGTGCTTTCCACATTGTGTTGCTGCTCGGTGAAGCTTACGCACGGACGGTGGTGGACGATCTGCGACGGATCCTCTACGCGGGCAGATTCACCCGTAGCGCCAGGTGCTCATCGAGTATCCGGCGCAGCGCGGCGTCCATCGGATGCGCGGATGCGAGGTCGCGGCCGAACCGGCTGTCCACCGCGACTGCCGTGCCCTCATGCAGTTCGGCGGTGTCGACCTGATCGACGAAAGGATCGAACAACGCGGGCGGCGTGGCCAGGTAATACAGTGCCCGGCGCGACTCGTTAAACCCGGCGGCATACATCAGTCCGTGTTGGGTGATCACGAAGAGTTCCGAGGTGATCCTGGCGTTCGGGGTCTCGGCTTTGGCCCATGCCTTTGCAGCGCACCGGGTCTGCGCCAATTTATCGGGGACGTCGTCAGTGAGCGTGAGTAACCTTCCGACGAGTACGCCACCCAGTCGCGGATATGCGTCGATGGCGGGTCTGAAGTAGCGCTGGAAGATCGCGCCGAAAAAGTCGTACAGTTGCTCGCTCATCGCAGCTCCCCAGGTTTCAGACGGACACTCCAATTGTGCGCCCATACCGTCAGCTGAGCACGAGTTTGGCGAGGACGGCGGCCTCGATGCCGTTGACGCATAACGGTTTTTCTGTCTCAGTACAGTTGTCGCACTGACTGGTGCGGCCTCCGCTATTTGTCGAAGCCGAAAATTCCGAGCGCCAAGACCGCGTCCAGCACATCCCTGGTTTGAAGGGGTTGCGATGATGGGCCGATGCAGTCGACAGCAGGGTTCACGGCGCGGGTGCTGGGGGCGCGGTCGATGCTGTTGTCCTCACTGCACGGCTACCAATCGTCGTGGGTGATTGGCGACCTGGCCGCAGCGCTGACGTTGCTGGCGATCGCGGTGCCTGAGCAGTTAGCCACCGCCCGGCTGGCCGGTATGCCGCCGGTCACCGGCTTGTACGCGTTTGTCGCGGGCAGCGTGATGTTCGCGCTGTTGGGATCGAACCCGCAGATGTCAGTCGGCGCCGATTCGACCATCGCCCCGCTGTTCGCCGTCGGCATCGCCGCCGTGGTGTCGGCCGTCTCCCCTGACTACGTGGCGTTGATCGGAATCCTCGCGGTGATGGCCGGTGTGGTGGTGGCCCTGGTTGGTCTACTGCGGCTCGGGTGGGTCGCCGAGTTTCTGTCGGCGCCGATCATCAGCGGATTCCTTGGCGGGGTAGCAATCATCATCGTGGTACACCAGCTACCTGATCTGCTCGGCCTGCCCGGCGCCAGCGGCAGCACACTGCACCGGGTGGGTGTCACGCTCAGCGGCCTGCATTTGATCAACGGGTGGACGCTGGGCATCGGGGTCGGCGTGCTCACCGTCGTGGTCGTCGCCGCACGGGTCGATCGCCGGATTCCGGGGGCGTTGGTCGGGCTGATCGGCTCAACGATCCTCGTCGCTGCGATGAATCTGCACGCCCACGGGGTGAAGGTGTTGGGTGCGCTGGCCCACGGCGCGCCGCACCTGGGGCTGCACGGGCTGTCCTGGTCGGCGTTGGGTGCGGTCGCACCGATCGCCGGCGTGGTCGCCTTGGTGATTATCAGCCAGACGGCGGCGACGACCCGCGCTTTCGCCGACCAGGGCGCATATGAGGTCAACGTCAATCGCGACTTCCTCGGCGTCGGAGCCGGCAATGTCGTCGCCGGCCTGGTCGGCGCCTTCCCGGTGGACGCAAGCCCGCCACGAACCGCCGCTGTGGTCTCGGCCTCCGGGCGGACCCAGGTGGCCGGACTGGCTGCTGCCGGTGCCCTCGTGCTGTTGATCCCTGCCGTCGCCCTGCTCAAGGACCTGCCCTTGGCGACCCTGGCGGCGATTCTGATCTTCATCGCCACCCGAATCTTGCACATCCACGATCTCGTCGACATCGCACGCTACGATCGTTTCGAATTCGGGCTGGCTCTGATCACCCTGCTCACGGTCGCACTCGTCGGCGTCGAACAGGGCATCACCGTCGCGGTCGCGTTGGCCATCCTCGACCGCACCCGCCTCACCGCCCGCCCGCACCTGCACGTCCTGGGCCGCATCCCCTCCACCACCAGTTGGGCCCCGCTCGATGGCAGCGAACACGCCATCGAGGATTCCGGGGTCCTCGTGGTGCTGTTCGCGACACCCCTCTGGTATGCCAACGCCAGTCGTTTCAGGACCGACTTGACTGCCGCGGTCGACCGCGCAGGTCACTCACTTCAGCTCGTCGTGCTCGACGCGATGGGAATGACTGATCTTGATTACACCGGAGCGTGCGCATTACGCCAGATGCTCGACCAACTCGACCACAGTGGCGTGTCCTTCACGATGGCAAGAACCAATGAAACGGTCCGCGTCGGCTTGGCGCGAAGCCGCCTGCTCGCGCGGATCGGCGAGGACCACTTGTTCGCCTCCGTCGGCGAAGCGGTTAACTCTCTGGACCCCTAAGCGTCGTCGAGTTTGAGCACCAAGACCGACAAGGTGATAACGGAAGTGCACCTTTGACATTGGATGCGAAACTCGCGCGTCCATGACTTCACCACACCAACCCTCGTCTACGTGCCGAGATCGTTGTGCGCGGTCCCCGCCGTCTTGCGATCGTGCAATGTGGCGTCGATTCGGGCCGGCTGCCCCGTGAGACGAACTGCTTTGGCGGCGGAACAATTATCGGCTTGACACCTGACCGATCCATACCCGTGGCAATGTCGGGTACTCCCAGCGGCGAACTGGTGCCAGCGGGTACCGCCTGGTCGGTGAATGCAGCCATCATGTCGAGTTGCTCGTCGCCGAACGTCCGCCCGCCGTCACGCCGCAGCGCGACCAACACCCCGGCCACGGTATCGGTGGTGCGCAGCGGAAGCACCAGCGCTGGGCCGGCATGTTGGACGCCGTCGATGGCGACGTCGAAGTTGTTCAGTCGTAGAGGGGTCCGCTCCACGAAGGCCTGCCCGATCGAGGTACCGGCGAGGGGGGATACCGGGCATCGACCGTAAACCCAGATCAAATAGCGCTACGAGGGCCGAAAGACCCTAGATCGGCGTGAACGTCGGTCCCTACGTTGTTGATATGCGCGGCAGACCGCCGTCACAACTTTTTGGTTTCAGGAGCGGGACCACGACAGCGGCCCGAGAGATCATACACACCGGAGGAGATGTGTCGGCGAGCATGAAACGCTGACCACCGCGCGGCCCACTACATGCGCGAGCTGGGCGTCAGTGCGTTGCCGATCTGCGGAGATGGGAAGTGGCCAGCAAGATCAACGGAATTTCAGATTCAGGAGGGCGCAAATGAGTCAGGTACTCGACATTGTGCGGGTGCTCAACAAACACGTTGGCAATCCCGCCATGATGCCCATGTCAGGGCGCAAGCACTACTACGCGTCCGTGATCGAACACACCGGACGCCGATCCGGAAAGCATTACGCCACACCGGTCGTGACCGACCGGACAGCGGACGGCTTCATTGTTGGGCTGCCATACGGCACTCAGGTCGACTGGCTGCGCAACGTGCTTGCCGCCGGCCGCGCGACGATCCGGTGCGGCGGCCAAACGTATGACGTCGTCGGGCCGCAGGTCATCGACGCGGCATCGGCCACACCGCTGTTGTCGGCCAAGTACCGACGTCGATTCGGCTGGTTGCCGATCGCCAACTACGTGAAATTCAACTTGGCGCCTAGTCCTTCGGCAGAAGGTAAAGGCGAGGGCGGGTCGGCGCGAAACACCGGGTAGCGTGGCGATCGCCTCGACCCGGAAACCGCGGGCCAGCATCTGGTCGCCGAATCCGCAGATCAGCGGCGGCGCGGGTCGAGCTCCCGCGCGAAGAAAATCGAAGCCGCCTCAGAATCTCGTTGGCCTCCTTGAGATCTCGGTTCTCACGCTCAAGGTCTTTGATCCGTTGCTCCTCAGCAGTCGTGGCACCCGGCCGCTGGGCGCCGTCAACCTGGGCCTGCAAGACCCACCGGCGCAGCGACTCCGCGCCCACCCCGACCTTCGGGCCCCTCACCGTTACAGATGATCATCGAACTTCGATATCGATTTTGGTGCAGCGCTGTCAATTACGGTAATTGTGCCACCTGCGTTGCTGTCCGTTGCTTGTCGACTACTTAGTTCTCACTCGAGCTCATCGGCCTTCGGCACGGCCGGTTTGCGCAGTACCTCTCGGTACGTTTCGGCTGTTGCCACCGCCGCGACCATTCGATCGTCCAGCGCAGACCGATAGACGAACTGTGAGAACGCCGGGGAGCCCGCTGAGCGAAGTCTTCATACCTTCGGGGTAGTCCCCCCGATAGGCGCCGCTTCACTTCGCGCAGAAGGTTTTCGCTATAGGTGAGCTCCACAAACCGACGACAAGCCCACTGGCAACTCAACGCCCAATCAGCCCGAGCTGTTACCGGCCGACATGCGCGGCACGCCTCAATCGCGATGAGGGTCACCGCCGCCGACGGTGAGCGACATTTCGACATCGACTGAGTTCTGGATAGCGCTGAAAACTTCCACGGCAGAGCCAGGCTGCGGGGTGTAGCGTCAGCCTCGTTGGGAACCCAGCCAGTCCGGGATGAGGTCAGCTGTCCGCTGCTGCCCTCGCTGAGCAGTTGCTCGCGCCGAACACTCCGGTGACCACCGCCTGCCGGGAATCACCATGAATAGTCTCACCGCGCTCGACCCTACTTATCGTCCCGCACCGGCGTTTACGCTCGGTTCGGCGCTGCTCTGGCTCGGGCATGACTGCCCGGATCACTGCTCAGAAATGATTGACGGTCTCACCGCATCTGTGTGGTTCCTGCGGCGAGGACCGCATTTTCTGGTGCGGCTGCCGGAAACCCTGGTCCTGCTCGACCCCACCGACACCGGGAAAGCGCTCGCTCACATCCGTCGGATGATCTACGGGGTCGACTGTTGCACGCGTCGCGGGGCCATTCATGTCCGCCACCGACGTAAGGGCGAATACGGACCGGTGCTCGCGGGTGCCTGGGGAAGCGTTGTGGCGGGCAAGGGGGTACAGCTGATATGTAGGCACTTCTTGTCAAGAGGCAGGTGAAAGCCGCCCCGGTGAAAAGCCGGGGCGGCTTTCGTTTTGATCGGTGTCAGTCGGTGCCGCGGTGGTCGTTGGTCAACGACGGTGGTGTCAGACTGATATACGCGGGTTGGGTACCGCAAGACGATGGTTCGGCGCGAACGGTGGCTGCTCTCTAGAGACGGGCATCACAACCAGCACTCGGTGAATGCTGTTGTGGCTCATAGCTGTAACGCAGGTCCAGTTCGCTTACCTCGCCGCCGACCGGCTGGCTCCGATCAAGCTGGAGTGGCTGCGCTCAGGTCAGCGTGGCCAGTGACCAACACCAGCCGGCGAGCTGGCGGGCGATCGCGACGTTGGCCACCACGTGAGGCTTGTTGCGTTCGTTGAATCGGCACCACTGCTGGTGCAGGCGCCGATTGCCGGCATGCCCGCGATCCTTGAACGCCGGATCCACTTTGGCCCAGTGGGCCCGCATCGTCGGACCGGGGTTGCGGTAGGCCGCCCGGTGGTGCCAGGCCGCCTCGATCAACAACCGCCGCACATGAGCGTTGCCGGCTTTGGTGATCGAGCTCTGCACCCGAGAAGCCCCCGAGGAGTACTCGCATGGCACCAAGCCGACGTAGGCGCCGATCGAGGATCCCGTAAACCGGGTCCAGTCACCAATCTCCACAGTCAACGCCAGCCCGGTCAGCGCAGAGATCCCGCGCAAGCAGCCCAGTCGGTTGACCGGATCAGCCCACCGCGATGAGCCCGCAACCGTCACAATCTGCTCGTCGAGACGATCCCTGGCCGCGGTCGCCGACAGCACTGCGTCGAAGTGGTGATCGAACGCCGCACTGGTGTGAACATCGTCGAAACGTTGTCGACGAAGCCAGGTTTGGTGCACCCCATTCCAAGCCTGCCCACCCGAATACACCCGGCACTGGCGCAGCAGCAGTTTGGACAACCGATGCCGGACCCGCATCAGATCGGCGCGGGCATCTTCGCGGGCCCGCACCAGATCGCGCACTGCCTCTACCTCGGCGTCGGGCACGGTGACCGCGGTGATCTCACCCAGACGCAGCAACCTGGTCAAATGTGCGGCGTCACGAGCGTCGGTCTTGACCCGGTCCCCGCTGGGGCGGATCAACTTCGATGGCGCAGCCACCACGCAGTCGATGTCGGCCTCGCCCAAAGCTCGCGCCAGCCCGAACCCCGTCGGCCCGGCCTCATAGGCCACCCGCACCGGGCCGCGCAGCCGGTGCAACCACTCCAGGATCTCGCCGTGATCCGGGCATAACCGGGCCCGCTCGACTCGCCCCGTTTCTTCATCGAATGCATGCGCAACTACCGAAAGCGCATGCACGTCCAACCCGACACTCGTACCGTTGAAACTCACCGGAGGCCTCCTGATCTGCAACTGTGGCTCTACCAGTGCGAGTGTTCACTCGCCATCGGCAACCCACGTCCGATTGCAGCCCGAGGCCTTCGGCCTCGAGTCAGCCTCCATACCGTCTAGCACACCAGATCACCGTGGGCCGGTGATTGCCTCGACCGACAACGCGATCCGGATGTCCCAACCATCGAGGGCCGGCCAGCTTCTGCCACGCAGGAGTCATGCGGTACGCCCTTGTCGGCGCCGGCAAACAGCCCCAGACACCTACAGAGTCGGCGTCGTTATCCCCCCGGAGAACGTAACCACCCATGGCCGATCAATATTAGATCCGCTGCGGGTTGCAACCTTGCATATCAAGAAGAAGCTGATGCTAGACGACCGCTGAGAGCTCGACCGTCCATTAGGAGAATACGCGATGGCATCTATACCGACTGCCTCGACCTTTTCAACGGCACCAACCGGTGTGGTGTTCGGCGCCACGCCTGGGATGCCCGGAGTCTTCAAGTCCAACTTCGACTATCAGCTCGTGCGGGCGATGTGTGCGGGCTCCTATGGAGACGGCGGTGCGGTTGGTGAGTGCTTCTCGACGGCACGGCGGGTGGTGGACGGAGATATTGAAAGCTGGACTGTCGCCTGGAGTGACACCGCACAAAGGGTCGAGGCCATCGCCAAGGACTGCTTGGGCGCCGGCCATACGGTCAGTGCCCGCGAGGCGTTCCTTCGGGCGTCGATGTACTGGAACACCGCGTTCTTTTATCTCGAGCACAGCGACCCGCGACAGCTCGAGATGTACGGACGGCATCGCTCGTGCTTCGTCCAGGCAGCCGCGCTGTTCGATGTCCCGATCGAGCCGGTCAGCATCCCCTATGAGAACGGCAAGACCTTACCCGGCTATTTCCTGCGCGCCGATGCAACCGGTCGCCCACGCCCGACCGTCATGATCCTGGGGGGCGGCGACACCACGTGTGAGGAACTGTTCTACTGGGGCGGCGGTGCGGCGGCTGTCTGCCGGGGGTACAACGCGTTGCTGTGGGAGGGTCCCGGTCAGGTCGGCGCATACGCGCTGGATCCAGAGTTGACCTATCGCCCGGACTGGGAGGTGCCGACACGCTATGCCGTCGACTACGTGCTGTCCCGTGGCGACGTCGACGCCGGGCGGCTGGCCCTCACCGGGCACAGCATGGGCGGATACTTTGCTCCGCGCGCTGCGGCGTACGAGAAGCGCATCACCGCAGTGGTCGCCAATTCGCTACTGCCGGAACTCAAGCCCCTCCTCATGCCCTTGGTCAACCTTGATCCCGAGGTGCCCTCTGGCGAGGATCTCGAGGACAAGGCTGATTTGTCCAACCCGCTGACGAAGATGGTCTTGACGGCGTTCAAGGATCGATTCGGGATGACCGGTGAGTCGCTGGCCGCCATGTGGGACAAGGCGGGCACCTACAGTCTGGCCGGACTCGAGGAGCACATCACCTGTCCTTTCCTAAGCATGGCCGGCGAGGGCGAAGGATCGCAGGTGGTCGACGCGGGCCACGAGTTCTACGAGAAGCTGACGTGTCCGAAGGCGGAACGCATCTTTCGGTCAGCAGATGGCGGCGAGGCGCACTGCCAAATGAATAACCCGAGTCTTAAGCACCAGGTCGAGTTCGACTGGTTGGCCGAAATCTTCAAGTAGCCACCACGGGATCGCCGAGGAATGGCCGAGGGCCTACTTTTTCGTGGCCACGGCGTCCGTCTGAGCCGGCGTTTGGTGATGGCGGGTTTTGTGGCGTTGCCGGTAGCTTTCGCCTTCGACGACGCGAGGGTAGGCGGTGACTTTGCCGGGTACGCGGCTGGCCGCCGCTTAGCTAGTTGAGTTTTCTGTGGCAACTGCCTCTTCCTGCGGCGGCGCGATCACGCCGAGAGCTTGCGTTGATCCATCACAGTGATGCCGGTCAGTACACATAAATTGCCTTCACGTAAATCCTTGTGCTCAAGGGGATTACGGCATCAATAGGCAGTGTCTCGAAGCAGACGACAACACTTCGACCGACACCACGATCGGACTACGGATACCCAACGATGGAATGGGGTCGACTAGTTTGACCGTCGCCTGAGCAGCCTGCGCGACTACCTCCCGTCTGTCGACACGTCCGAAAAATACGCGGTCGCCTAGTACGTTCACACCCACGCGTCCCAACCGGCGGCGCCAACTATGAAGCCGGCATCAAACCCGCGACGGTTCACACCCGGGGCGCAACCGCCACGAGATGATTTGTCGCACCAAGAATACCGCCGCGGCAGTTCTGGACCGCCTGCCGGTAGTGGCGACCCGAGGAACACGACCACGCGCCTGAATCTGTGGACCCCCCAACGGTCGCTAGCCTTGCAAGGCCCGCCCCGAACGGGATTCGGCAGGTTAGTCCCCACGGGTGTAGCCTCAGAGGTGCTGAGAATCTCAGCTGGTTCGGGATGAGTTCGGCTGTCCGCTGCAGAACTTCGAGGAGCATTGGCTCCAAGGCCCCTACGCGCCGGTGATCGTCTGCACGTCAGGATCACCATGACTGCTTCACAGAGTTTCTCCCCTCGACCGGCTACCTTAAAGCCTTGGCGACGCCCACGAGCAGCGGCGGTTACGCAGGACGTGGCCGCGAGCACCCCTGCGCACGGCGCAGCGACAGGTGCACGGCGATGAAGGTGCTGGGCGTCGTCGTCGTTGTTGTGGTCCTGCTGTCACTGCTGGTGCTGGCGATGGCGGTGCGGATCGTCAAGCAATACGAGAACGGTGTGCTGTTCCGGTTGGGCCGGGTGATCGGAGAACGTAAACCCGGGTTGCGGTTGATCATTCCGTTCATTGATGTGCTGCACCGGATTTCGCTGCGGATTGTGACGATGCCGATCCAATCCCAGGGGATCATCACCCGCGACAACGTTTCGGTCGACGTCTCGGCGGTGGCCTACTTCAAGGTCGTCGACGCGGTGAAGTCGGTGGTGGCGATCGAGAACGTCTACTCCGCGATCGATCAGATCGCCCAAACGACGCTGCGCAAGGTGGTCGGTCAGCACACCTTGGACGAGACGCTTTCTGAGACCGACAAGATCAACCTCGACATCCGCGCGATCCTGGATGTCACCACCATCGAGTGGGGTGTGCAGGTCACCCTGGTGGAACTGAAAGACATTCAACTGCCCGACTCCATGAAGCGGGCGATGGCTCGCCAAGCGGAAGCGGAGCGGGAGAAGCGGGCGAAAATTATTGCCGCCGAGGGTGAGTCGCTGGCGGCGGCCGCCTTGGGCGACGCTTCGGACACCATGATGGCCCATCCGCTGGCGCTGCAGTTACGCAACCTGCAGACGCTGGTCGAACTCGGTGTGGACAAGAACACCACTGTCGTGTTCCCGGCCCCGTTGATGTCGACCATCGCCGAGCTCGGAACCTTCCTGGCCCGGGAAAGCGGCGCCGCCATACAGCCAGAGCCACAGCCGCCGATCCCCATCCCGGCAGCGGTGGGCAACGGAACCTCCGCCGCGGGGGGTCGGGAGTGATTCCCGCACTGATGTTTATGTCGTTCATCGGGTGTGGTTACTGGTTGAAGAAACATGCGATCCCCCAGGTGATGACGCCGGTTGCCGCACCGGAGCAGCACGCGACTCGCGCCGCTGGGGTCCTTGGGCTGCAGGACGATCCGGATCAGTGGCGCGCTGCCCGCGGCGCCTGGACCGCGTTGGACGAGCGCCAGCTCATCCGCCTGCTCACGGACTCCGCGCCATGACACAGACCGGCCGCGAACCCGATCGACAAAGCATTAACAACGTGTCGAGCAACGGGCGCCCCATGTCGCGGACCCGAACGCTGGAACCTGAACTGCTGCATCGGATGGACGCGTACTGGCGGGCGGCAAATTACCTGTCTGTCGGTCAGATCTATCTGTACGACAATCCATTGTTGAAACGACCGCTGCAGCTATCGGATGTAAAACCGCTCGTAGTCGGCCATTGGGGTACGACGCCGGGACAGAACTTCATCTATGTGCACCTGAACCGGGTCATTACGAAGTACGACCTGGACATGTTCTACGTCGCCGGCCCCGGCCACGGCGGCCCGGCCCTGGTCGCCAACACCTACCTCGAGGGCTCCTACACCGAGATATATCCCGACGTCAGCCAGGACGAGGCCGGCCTGAAGAAACTCTTTACCCAATTCTCTTTCCCCGGTGGTATTTCCAGTCACGTGGCACCCACGACTCCGGGATCGATCCACGAAGGCGGGGAACTGGGCTACTCGCTAAGTCACGCATTCGGCGCGGCCTTCGACAATCCGGACCTGATCGTGGCCTGCGTCATCGGCGATGGCGAAGCCGAGACAGGGCCGCTGGCCACCGCCTGGCATTCCACCAAATTCCTGAACCCTGTTGGCGACGGGGCGGTGCTGCCGATCCTGCACCTCAACGGCTACAAGATCAGCAACCCCACCGTACTGGCCCGCATCGAACCCGAAGAGCTCGACCAGTTCCTGCGCGGCTGCGGCTGGGAACCGCACTACGTCGAAGGCGACGACCCCGAGGACATGCACGAACTGATGGCCACCGTCCTCGATTCGGTGATCGAGGGCATTCACCGCATCCAGCGCACGGCGCGCACCGATGGCCAGGCCACCCGCCCGCGCTGGCCGATGATCGTATTGCGCTCGCCGAAAGGCTGGACCGGACCCAAAGTTGTTGACGGCCTGCAGATCGAAGGGACCTT
Organism: uncultured Actinomycetota bacterium; assembly: GCA_963833915.1. Taxonomy (GTDB): domain Bacteria; phylum Actinomycetota; class Actinomycetes; order Mycobacteriales; family Mycobacteriaceae; genus Mycobacterium. The sequence continues at coordinate 292,072 of CAWHZO010000017.1, read as the reverse complement.
CCGGGCACACCAGGTGCCGCTGCTCGTCGACGACGCACCATCCCGGGCACGTCGAGCAACTCGACAGCTGGATGCGCAGCTACAAACCCAGCGAGCTCTTCGATCAGACCGGGCGGCTCCTACCCGATCTGGCCGCACTGGCCCCCAACGGGCAACAGCGGATGGGCGCCAATCCGCACACCAACGGCGGAGAACTGCTGCGAGACCTGCGGATGCCCGACTTCCGCGCCCACGCGGTCGCCGTGGCCTCGCCCGGAGCGGTGCACGCCGAAGACACCCGCGTGCTCGGCACTTTCCTGCGTGATGTCATCACACTCAACGACGAGCTGCGTAACTTTCGGATCTTCGGCCCCGACGAAACCCTGTCGAACATGCTCGGCGCGGTCTTCGAGGTCACCGACCGGCAATGGGATGCGCGCACCGCCGCGAACGACGAATACCTTGCGCCACAGGGGCGCGTGCTGGATTCGATGCTCAGCGAGCACCAGAGCGAGGGTTGGTTGGAGGGTTATCTGCTGACCGGCCGGCACGGGCTGTTCAACTGCTATGAGGCGTTCATCCACATCGTCGACTCGATGTTCAACCAGCACGCCAAATGGCTCAAGGTCACGGCGCAACTGCCGTGGCGTCGCGACATCGCGTCGCTGAACTATCTTCTCGCGTCTCATGTCTGGCAACAGGATCACAATGGCTTCACCCACCAAGATCCCGGCTTCCTGGACCACGTCGTCAACAAGAAAGCCGACGTCGTCCGGGTCTACCTGCCGCCGGACGCCAACTGCCTGCTCTCGGTTGCCGATCATTGTCTGCGCAGCCGGCACTACGTCAATGTCGTGGTCGCCGGGAAGCGTGCGATGCCGCAATGGCTGAACATGGACGACGCGGTGGTGCACTGCACCGAGGGTATTGGCATCTGGGAATGGGCCGGAAACGACCGCGGCGTCGAACCGGACGTGGTCCTGGGGTGTTGCGGAGACACTCCAACTCTTGAGGTGCTGGCTGCGGTGTCGATCCTTCGGGAACACTTGCCCGAGTTGAAGATCAGGGTGGTCAACGTGGTGGACCTGATGAGGTTGCAGTCGGCCAGCGAGCACCCGCACGGATTAAGCGACCGCGACTACGACTCCTTATTCACCACCGACAAGCACATTATCTTCGCCTTCCACGGCTACCCGAGCCTGATCCATCGACTCACCTATCGCAGGACCAACCGAAATCTGCACGTCCGCGGCTACATTGAAGAAGGGACCATCACCACGCCCTTCGACATGCGGGTGCAAAACAAACTCGATCGTTTCCACCTCGTCGGCGACGTCATCGACCGCCTCCCGCAGCTCGGCGCCGCCGGCGACTACCTCAAACAGACCATGGCCGACAAACTCGTCGAACACACCCGCTACATCAACGCCCACGGCCAAGACCACCCCGAAATCCGCGACTGGACCTGGAACCCCACCCGTTGACAACATCGACGGCCCGAGTGCCGGCGAACACGAACGTGAGTGCCGCGCAATGCGCTATCGCAATCCGGGCGAAGAACAATAAGAACGCCCGCCATGGCCAGTACGCGCCCATCGCCGTCCTGGATCCCACATGACGGCCAGCGTTGGGCCGACACCGAATGTAGCCGTATCCGCGTCAGCGCACGATCTTCTGCACACCCCCAGCATCCCTGGGGATCAACACTTCCACGACAGCAGTGACTGTCCCTTCGGCGCGAGGATCGAACGCTACGTCGACCCTCCCAGCGCCGAGTACCCCCGCCGATGCAACTGGTGCACCGAACACGACAAGCCCACCCCGTCATGACATCGGTCGTGGTCGGTATCGACGGATCCCCAGCCGCCATTTACGCTACCCAATGGGCAGTCGACGAAGCCGTCTCCCGTGACAGACCGCTGCGGCTGATCTATGTTCTCGAGCGACATTCCGAAGCCGTGCGCCTGGAAACGGAGTACGCCGAGACAGCGCTGCTCACCGCCTCTGCAGCAGTCGAAGCGATCGGGCATCCCGTCAAGGTCGAGACCGCGATCATCCGTGGACACCCCAACGCCGTCCTGGCAAGGCAGTCACGAGACGCCGAGATGCTCGTCGTCGGCGCATTCGGCGCCGGATATCGCACTCGAAAGCTAATCGGTTCCACTGCAGCGGCACTCGTCCGGTTGGCGCGGTGTCCACTCGCGGTTATCCGCCCACCATATGTGCCACCGGCCGAACCCGGCGTCATCGCCGTCATCGTCGAGGGCTCCCAGCAGTACGACGCCCTCCTAGGAATGGCGATGGATGAGGCGCGACTGCGGAAACTGGCGTTGCTGACGCTATGCGTGCGGCCGCTCGATCCTGATGACGCCGGCAGCGACCCATTCAGGCAGAGCCTTCGCCACTGGCGGCATCGTTACCCCGAGGTAAAGGTCGATGCCGTCACGATCGGCACCAGTGCCGCGACGTTCCTTTCCGAGACCGACCGAACAATACGGCTGGTGATCATCGGTGGGAATGACGGCAAAGATCGGACGCGCAGTACCCTCGCGGCCGACGGCCGGTCTGTGCTATTCCACGCCCATTGCTCTGTCCTGCTCGTTCACCCGACACCACGATGAAGGACAGTATCGGCAGTTCAATGGTACGGATATCGATGTGAGAGTTGGTGATTCGGATACCCGCGGTTATCCGTCCGATGGTGTGTGCGGGTTGCCCAGTAGCGGGCGAACTGGAACGCCGGCTCAGCGGTCGGTGAGACCGTACCGCGTGGCAATGTTCGATCTGGACGGTACGCTCGCTGCATCGAAGAGCGAAATCTCGCCGGCCACCGCCCAGATGCTCTGCGCCCTGCTCTCAGGCATCGACGTGTGCATTATCTCTGGCGGACGCTTCGAGCAATTCGACGCACAAGTATTGCGGCATCTCAGCAAACTCTGTCACCTTGAGCGCCTGCACTTGATGCCCACCTGCGGGACCCGGTATCTGCGGTGGGACGGAAGTGCGTGGAGCGAGATGTATTTTGAGAAGCTGTCTTCCGGCGAGAAGAACCGCGCGTGTCAAGTGCTGCAAAACGGTGCCGAGAAGCTCGGCCTGTGGACGAACGAGACGTGGGGCCCCGCGCTTGAGGATCGCGGCAGTCAGGTCACCTATTCTGCACTGGGCCAGGGCGCACCCGATGATGTGAAATCGGCGTGGGATCCGGACAATTCAAAGAAGGAGTCGTTGCGCAAGTTCGCGGCGGAAAGACTCCCAGACCTTGAAGTCAAAAGTGGCGGTTCGACCTCGATCGATGTCACCCGACGCGGTATCGACAAGGCTTACGGGGCAAGGAGGTTGATGCTGGCACTCCATCTGACCGAACGTGAGATTCTCTTCTTCGGCGACCGGCTGGACCCGGGCGGTAACGACTATCCCATCAAGGCAATGGGTATCGACTGCATCGAGGTTCACGGTTGGGAAGACACGATTTCGAATGTCACGAAGGCACTTGGCGAACTAGTAAGTTCCGGGTTGTCGTCCGCTGACGAACGTGAGGAGCGCTGGCCCCCCGCCCGGAGACTCCGGTGACGTTCTGCCCGTCGGGATCACCATGACTACTGTGCATCTCTTGACTTGTTGTTCTCATTTGTCGGCGTCAGGGGTCGATAGCGTAATCGTGACCTTTGGAGCAACGTGGTAGTTGAGGCTCCGGCGGTCGAGGGAGCTATCGATACACGCCAACCGCTCAGTTCGTTGTTTCGCGATCTACGGACGTCGGCGCTGGGATTGTCTGGCCGGGAGGCACAACAGCGGCTGATTGTGTTCGGGCCCAACGAATTACCGACCGTATCTGGGCGGCGGTGGCCGAGTGAACTACGTAAGCAGGTCACCCACCCGCTCGCCTTGGTGCTGGTGGTCGCGGCGGTGTTGGCGTGGTGGACGGGCACCCCGGTGCTCGCGGCGGCGATCGTTGCCGTGATCGTGTTGAACGCCGGGTTCGCGTTCGTTCAGGAACTTCAGGCTGAACGGGCGGTGGAGGCACTGGCTGCGTACTTGCCCGCCCGAGCCCATGTCTTGCGGGATCACCAGAAAGCCGAAGTCGAGGCCCGTACGTCGCCGCGCTTGCCCGGGCGTGCTGCCAATGTAAGCCAATCCCAGACGGTATTGGGCATCAATGCCTTCCGGCAGAAGTTCGGCCCGAGTCGCGCGGCAAATGGTCACCTGCGCGGCTACGCGTGTCCGCGCTTCTCGATCGATCTAGCGCGAGTCGTCGAGGTCTCAAGGCCATGTGATCGGGGACTAAAGCCTCATGACTGACGGCGGTCACGTCAATAGCGTTCTCGGTAAGTGACTGGCACCGACCGTAGGAGAACACAATGTCTGCAATCGCAAAGCGTTACGGCATCGTCGTCGGAGTCGATGGATCGCCCTCGTCGGATTTTGCCGTCTGCTGGGCCGCGCGTGATGCGGCTATGCGAAATGTCCCGCTGACCTTGGTCCACATGCTGAAGGCGTTTGTGCCGACGTTTGCGCAGATACCGATGCCGACCGGCGCTGCGGTATGGCAAGAAGACGACGGCCGCCGGGTCCTCGAAGAGGCGGTCAAGATCGCCAAGGACGCCACGACAACGCCCGGGAAGATGAAAATCTCAACCGAGATGAAGTGGTCACCTCCTGTGCCGACGCTTGTCGAAATGTCCGAAGAGGCAGAGATGGTCGTCGTGGGCAGCAATGGGCGTGGTGCGGTGGGCCGGCTTTTCCTGGGTTCCGTCAGCTCCGGCGTGGTAAGAAGCGCGAGTTGCCCCGTCGCGGTCATCCACGACGACGATCCGGTGATACCTCACCCGCATCAAGCTCCCGTGCTGGTCGGAATTGATGGCTCTCCGGCCTCGGAGCTTGCGACGGCCATTGCCTTTGACGAAGCGTCGCGTCGTGGTGTCGAGCTGACGGCATTGCACACGTGGAGCGAAGTGGAGGACTTCGAACTCCCGGGGGTGGATTGGGCGGGTGTCAAGGCCGAAGCGGAGAACAGTCTGGCCGAAGGCTTAGCGGGCTGGCAAGAGCGTTATCCCGATGTCACGGTGCACCGCCTCGTTGTTGGCGACCGGCCGGCCCGACAGCTGATCGAACGGTCGGAATCGGCCCAGCTGGTCGTCGTGGGCAGTCACGGCCTAGGTGGCCTGACCGGCGCGCTTATGGGTTCGGTCAGCAATGCGGTCGTGCACGCGGTTCATACGCCGGTGATCGTGGCGCGGCCGTCCTAGGGCCGCTCCGCCAATCGCCATCAGCGGTAAACAATCAAGGGGTTGTGATGATGGCCAACAGGCTCGCTAATTCACTGACGTCGACGGCGGTTGCCTACGTTGATGCGCACGAAACTCACACGGGCGTAGTCGATCTAGTCGCCCGGCCTATAGCAAGCTCCACGACAAAACGTGGGGCGTGGCCGCAGCCTCTCGGAGGGCCAGATGGCCATTCAGTGAGGGACCAAATCCTCCTTACAGCGGCAAGTTCAAACACTAACGTCATCGATATCGCGTCACTCAATTTGCGCGGGCCGAAGGAAAGCGAGCACGAAATGTCAAGTCAACAAATGAATCCAGGCGTCGTGGTTGGCGTCGACGGGTCATCCTCGTCGAGGAAGGCGATCCAGTGGGGTGCGCACGAGGCGAGGATGCGCAATGTGCCGCTCACCCTCGTGCACGTGGCCGTCACACCGTCCTGGGGCCCGGCACCGTGGCTCTTATCTAATGCCCCTCTTCCGCTTCCCGCCGACGAAGACCCGACACTGGCAAAATCAACCCAAAAGATCATCGCGGACGCGATCAAGATCGCCGAAGACAGCACTCACGGAACTGACCGTCCTGAAATCAGAAGTGAGATCTTCTTTTCGGTGCCCGTGCCCACACTTGTCGACCTGTCCAAAGACGCGCAAATGGTCGTGGTGGGGCGGCGAGGGCAGCACCGTTTGCGTGGAGTCCTGCTCGGCTCGGTCAGCACGGGCATGATGCACCATGCGCATTGCCCAGTCGCGGTGATCGACGACGCGGACCCAATCGGGCCGAACGACTCCAGACGGCCAGTAGTGGTCGGCATCGACGGGTCGCCTGTCTCGGAACTGGCCACAGCGATCGCGTTCGACGAGGCATCATGGCGACGTGTGGACTTGGTTGCCATACACGCCTGGAGAGACCCGGACCTATCAAAAGGCATGGACATGGATTGGTCGGCGCAGCAATCGATTGCGAGCAAAAACCTGGCGGAGCGGCTGGCCGGCTGGCGGGGACGCTATCCGGACGTCACCATCCGTCCGCACGTCGTGTGGGACAACCCGGCCCATCATCTCCTTGATGAGGCCAAGGCGGCCCAGCTCCTAGTCGTTGGCAGTCACGGCCGCGGCGGATTCGCGGGGATGGTTCTGGGATCGGTCAGTACGGCGGTTGCACAAGCTGCCCGCATTCCCGTGATCGTGGCCCGATCGCGTTAACCGCAACTCTGGCGAACCAACAGGTTTCGCGGCCATGTGGTTCGGGACTAAAGCCTCTCGACCGACAACGTTCAGACCAATAGTGCTTTCGGCGACTGGCAATGTCCCGGTATTGCGATGTGCAGCCGCCTAATTCACCTAGGACTCCGGCCGCGTCGGGCGCACCATAGTTGGCCGCGGGTGTGACCATCAGTGGGGCCAGACGCGCGCGCGACCCGTGGCGGCCGCGCCGGGTGCAACTTCACGTACCTGCGCGTCGTGCCGCCCGAGACCGACGGTGCGAGTGCGTCAAAGGCCATGACGGGTGCTGGTGCAGCCGGTCGACAGAGCCATGGTCGCTACCGCAGCAGAGAGCAATGCGCGGGTCACCTCGGCCATCGTAGTTCGAACGGAGTCTCGGTCGCCGAGGAGGGCTGGCTCGGCTCGCTAGCCGTGGGTACATACTGCGCAGTCCGCCGAAATGGCCGAGCAGGATCAGCGGCTGAAGTGGACGCACCTTGGCCCGAGACCGTTACCTAGCTATTGACTCCGCGCGACGATCACCGGTGTGCGCGACGCGTGCGCCACGGCGGTGCTGACAGATCCGAGCGCCATGCCTGCGAATCCGCCTCGGCCGTGACTGCCGACGACGACAAGTTGTGCCGTCTCGGAGAGGTTGAGCAGGTGAGTGGTCGGCCGGTCGTCCATCACGACCTGCTGGACGTGGACATCGGGGTAGCGTTTCTCATGACGGGTCAAGCGCGCGGTCAGCATTTCGCCGACATCTGCTAGTCCAGCAGAGTATTTCGTGTTCAACAGCTGCGACATATCGGTGTCGCTCGCCGCGTGAAGCACCACCAAGTCTGCACCCCGCATTGACGCTTCGCGAAACGCGATCTCGGTCGCAAGCTCGGAAGCCACTGACCCGTCGGTGCCAAGCAGCACCGGCGCTTTCGCAGGCGCGTGCAACGCGGTGTCTTGGGGGATCACAGACACCGGGCAGTGGGCATGATGGACGAGCGCAGTGCTGACCGACCCCAACAGCAAGCGGCCTACGGCGCCTAGCCCGCGAGCCCCCACTACGACCAGGTCCGCGTCTTTCGACATGTCGATCAGTGTCGGTGCAGGTCGAGCGAAGTAGGTTTGGCGGTTGACCTCACGTGGGCTGTCGCCTTTGGTGAAGTCAGTGACGTCTGCGACCGCATCGTCGAGGATCCCTCGGGCGTCGGCTTCGTAGAGTTCACGCAGCTCCGCTGCGGACCATAGCGGTTTCGGCATTTCGATCGCATGCACCAGCGTGAGGCGGGCCATGTGTATAGCCGCTTCGCGGGCAGCCCATCGGACTGCCACGTTGGAGTCGCCTGACCCGTCAACGCCGACGACGATGCCGAAATGCTTTTCCGAGCCGTTCATGTTGTGTCCTTTTCCGGCTGTGCCGAAGCTCTCGGCGCCACGGTCGAGCCCCCTTATTTGATCTCGACGCTACGGGCTGGTGCCGAGCGCAGGGAGGAGGCTTAAGTCCTCAATAGCGGGATCCGTACGGCCCTCATACCAGCATGCGACTGCGAGGGGATTATCTCGGCGACATCGAATCATCATGCTGCCCGTTCGGACGTGCCCCTGGTCGACGCAGTCCCGATCGCAGCCGAGCGGCGACATGCGTGGGAACACCGAATTAGATTGGGGCCCAACATCATCGAACGCATGTGAGACATTACCGACATTGGTTACATGCGAAATTCGTTAATTTATGTATTGCGGTAATGGTTAACTTTACAAGAGGTGCGCGGCGCGGAATCGCCGATCTGACGCCGTAGACGACGTCAGGTACTTGAGGACTCGGCTGCCCTTGAGGCGGTCGCCCTGCGTAGGAGGATGCGGACCCAACATGTCCAAGATCAAAGTCGAAGGCACAGTTGTCGAGCTCGACGGTGACGAGATGACTCGCATCATCTGGAAGCTGATCAAGGAGACCTTAATCCTCCCGCACCTGGACGTGAACCTGGAGTACTACGACCTCGGCATAGAACACCGCGACGAGACGGAGGACCAGGTCACCGTCGACGCGGCCAACGCGATCAAGAAGCATCACGTCGGCGTCAAGTGCGCCACCATCACCCCCGACGAGGCCCGCGTCAAGGAGTTCGGCCTGAAAGGGATGTGGCTCTCGCCAAACGGCACCATCCGGAACATCCTGGGTGGCACGATCTTTCGTGCTCCGATCGTGATCAAGAACGTGCCGCGGCTGGTGCCCGGCTGGACCAAGCCGATCATCATCGGTCGGCACGCCTTCGGTGACCAGTATCGTGCCTTCAACACCAAGGTCGCGGGGCCCGGCACGTTCACAGTGACCTTCACCCCGGACGATGGCAGCGAGCCGATGGTGCACGACGTCGTTCAGATCCCCGAGGGCGGTGGCGTCATCATGGGCATGTACAACTTCAAGAAGTCCATCCAGGACTTCGCCCGCTCGTCGTTCACATACGCTCTTCAGCAGAACTTCCCAGTCTATCTGTCGACGAAGAACACCATCCTCAAGGGCTACGACGGGATGTTCAAGGACGAGTTCCAGCGCATCTTCGACGAGGAGTTCAAGGCGGAGTTCGATTCCAAGGGCCTGACCTACGAGCATCGCCTGATCGACGACATGGTCGCGTCCTGCCTCAAGTGGGAGGGCGGCTACGTCTGGGCCTGCAAGAACTACGACGGTGACGTCCAATCCGACACGGTCGCACAGGGTTACGGCTCATTGGGCCTGATGACCTCGGTGCTGGTGGCCGCGGACGGCCAGACGGTAGAGGCCGAGGCCGCACACGGCACGGTCACCCGCCACTACCGGCAGCACCAGGCGGGCAAACCGACCTCGACCAATCCGATCGCCTCGATCTTCGCCTGGACGCGTGGGCTGGAGCATCGCGCCAAGCTCGACAACACCCCCGCGGTCGCCGAGTTCGCCCAGAAGGTCGAAGAGGTCGTGATCTCCACCGTTGAGAGGGGACACATGACCAAGGACCTCGCGATCCTGATCGCGCCCGACCAGCCGTACGAGACCAGCGAGCAATACCTTGCCACGATCGCGGAGGACCTACACCAGGCGCTGGCCCGACGATGACGCGGGTGTGGAGCGACCCACGCGTCATTCGTCTGAACGACCGCGATCAGGTCGCTACGTTCGCGCTTGGGTCGCCGACGGGCACAGGTCGTCCATTGCGTGGTTCACCACGCGCATGGCCTGCGCTTGGGTGACGCCATCGGCGCCTACGGCGCTTTGAGAACCCGAGTACACCTTCCCAGCCGCTGTGGCCGGAGACATGCCAGAGGTCAGCGCGTGACAGATCGTCCAACCCTCATCCACCAGGCCTTGGGTGCTGGCCGCCGGTCGCATACCGTCGGCGGCAACATCGCTCAGAAAGGCGATCTCACCGGGGGTAATGCCATCTCCAATGCTCGCCTGGGCGACCGGTGCGGCGGTCAGCGTTGCCGCGGTCATCAATAGGGCGACAAACATTTTCTTCGTAGGATTCATCGTCTCTCCTTGGAGTCGTAACGCCTCGCAGTTGGGGATGCCTTGCAGGCCTTGCGACTGATCGTGTCGCAGGGTCAGACCAGTCACTAGGGCCGTCTTGCTGCAACCCAGAGGGCTAAGGTCCCGGGAGGCCGACGCATGTCACCACTGAGGGATGCGTGCCGTCCGGTGCGTCGTCCTTGGCGCTGTTGGTCACCCGAACAAGGGCCTTCGTACCCTCGTCGCCGCGCGGCGATCGCGGCAGCCTAGGGGAGTGACAATTGATCTCCGGTGAAGGGTGGGCCTGACTGCGACGCTGACCCGCGCGGTGCACGAACGCGTCGACGACGCCGGCTACCTCGCGAAGTGGAGTGGGCGGCACGCCGCGACTGCGGGAGCGCCGGCTAAGAACACGCCGAACTCAGAAGCCGGTGCGCGCGTGCCAGGCCGGATCTTCGCGGGGGCGGTGTTGGCCCAACCCCCCGACGCGACGGTCGGCGCCGGCAACGGCGTCCTGCTGGCGTTGAGGACCGCCGAGGACGACGCGGCCGCGGGTCTGCGTGCCGGTGAAGCGACCAGTGTGGTGCTGTTGACCGCCACGACGCTGGGGATGGCCACGTGCCCGATGACCGAACCCTTGGAGATCACGGCGACACGCCGCGCGATCCAATCCAGAGGTATTCGGCGTGGATGCCTTCCCACAGATGCTGATCCGTGTCGGATGGGCTCCGGTCAATGCCAACCCGTTGCCAGCCAGCCCGCGGCACAGCGTTGCCGACGTCGTGATGATGTTGGACGGGTCGGCCTTCATCTGAAAGCGGAACCCGGTGCGCCGCCTCTGAGTTGTTCGAAAGCGTGTTATGAATGATAAAGGGGGTCAACTGTATTCGCTTGGAATCGCTGTACGCGTGTTTGCGCGAGTGTCGCGTGCTGGGCGAGCGGCGCTACGCATTGATTTCGCTGCGTTACCTGGTGCCCACGCTCTTCGTGTTGTCGACAGTGGAGTTCACGCGGGCTTCATTTGTTAGGACGGCTGCGCCGTCGAAGCGGCCCCCCTTGAGATCCTGAAGTGCCTGCTGCGCGTGCGCGAGCGGGTATTCGTGCGTGGTCACTTGCAGATGGTTGTCCGCAGCGAACCGCAGAAAGGCCTCGCCGTCCGCACGGGTATTGGCGGTGACACTGCGTATCTCGCGTTCATAGAACATTTCTCGCTCGTAGTTCAGCACCGGCACGTCACTGAGGTGAATGCCCGCGATCGAGAGGATGCCACCGCGGTCCAGGGCGCGCAAGGCAACCGGGACGAGATCGCCGACCGGCGCGAACAGAATGGCGCCATCCAATGGCTCCGGCGGTGCGTCGTAGGCTCCCGCCGCCGAGGCGGCACCCAGGTCGAGAGCCAACCGTTGTGCCTGCGCGCCGCGGGTCATCACGTGGACCGTGGCGCCCTGCGCGAGCGGGACCTGGGCTGTGAGATGGGCGCTGCCGCCGAAGCCGTAAATGCCGAGCCGGCCGCGCCCTGGGGGAGGCTGGCTCGTTGCAGGGCGCGGTAGCCGATGATGCCCGCGCACAGCAGCGGCGCAAGCTCGACGTCGTCGTAGCCCTGCGGCAGGCGATAGGCGAATGCGGCTGGCACCGTGCAATATTCGGCATATCCACCATCGTCGTCCCAGCCGGTGTACGCCGAGTACGGACAGAGATTCTCAGAACCCCGGACGCAGTAACGGCACGTTCCGCACGTCTGGCGCAGCCACGCGACGCCGACCTTGTCACCCTCTGAATGGCCTGGCACCTCGGAGCCGAGTTCCACGACAGTTGCCGCGATCTCGTGGCCGGGCGTGACGCGCGCGCGATGTGGGGCCAGATCGCCTTCGCTCACGTGCAGATCGGTGCGACACACCCCGCATGCGTTCACCCGGACGAGCAACTCGCCCGCACCAGGGCGCGGGATCGGCTTGCGCTCGTAGCTCAGCGGGTTTGGTTTCGATCGGACCGGCGTCGGTCAGCGCCCAGGCGTTCATGGTGTCCATTGCGATCCTCTCGAGCGGTGGGGCGACTTCTACGCTAAGCGCCCCCGATGAATGACGCTCAGGGCCTGCGTCGGTGACCGAATGCCGGTTCCCGTTCCGTGGCATTCTGGATGCCGCGGGCGCCGATCGGGCTCAGGCTGGCCAGCACACGCCCGCGGCATAGATCAGCGCGCACACCACGGGAAGGCGCCCGTCGGGCGCTAACCCGTCGGTGGCGAACCGCCACAGCGCGAAGGCCGCCATGGCACTGGCGGCCAGGAGCAGCGGCTCCGAGCGTATCCAGCCAGACAATTTCAGCAACACAAGCACGCCGTTAAGCACACTGGCGTCGGAGACCCCGAGACGGCTAGGCGGTGCACGTGCCACTTGGTGGGTTGGCCACGGATTTGGACACCGAACACCGCAGAACCGATGCGAACAAGTGGGACGCAGCGAGACAGGTCGGACGGCTGAACGTCGCTGGCCTGCAGCTATGAGACCGTGCGCTACGGGTAGAGACCGCGACCGGCTAGACATCCCAGGTTCGTAGTTGTCAAGCGGCCTGAGTGTCGGGGTGGATTTGACGGTGCGCCCAGGCTTTGTGTTCATCGTATTGGGTTCGGTGGCGTAGGCAGCCGTGCAGGACGCCGACGAGCCGGTTGCCGAGGGCTCGTAGTGCTTGGTGGTGGAAGTCTCCGGCAGTGCGGCGCGCGTCGTAGTAGGTGCGGGCGCCAGGGCTGGCGTTCAGCGCGCAGAACGCCCATTGGTCGATTGCGTCGTAGAGCCGGCGATTGCGGACGTGGCGGGCCAGCACGGCGCGTTTCTTGCCCGACGCGACAGTCAGCGGTGAGGTTCCGGCGTAGTTTTTGCGACACTTGGCGGTGGTGAACCTGTTCGGGTCATCCCCGAACTCACCGAGCACCCGGGCGCCGAGGATGACACCAAGTCCTGGCAGGGAGCGGTAGATGTCGGCGTCCGGGTGTGTCTCAAAATGCGTCGCCAACTCGGTCTCGAGGTCGCTGATTTGGCGGTTCAGTTCGGCGATGATGCCGACCATGGCACGAGTGCCGGCTGCGAACGCAGCAGTGACGGCGGCTGGGGCGGCGAGCTGTTCGGCTCGTAGAGCGGTTTGGATGTCGTGAGCACGGACGTCGAGGTTGCGTTGTCGCCCAGCGGCTTTGAGCGCAGACCGGATCTTCGACAAACTCAGGCCGGCAGCTTGGGTCGGGCTGGGTGCGCGGCCTAAGATCGCTAGCGCGTCTCGGTCGTGCAGATCATCGAAGGCCTCCAGAGCGCCCGGGTAATACTCACGCAGCGCCGAGCGCAGCGCATTGGTGTGCTGGACGCGGGTCCAGATCAAATTCTGATGTGCCCGAGCCAAGATCTTGACCGCCTCCACATCAGCGGAGTCACCGGCGACTCGGCGGTGATTGTGTCGATCGGTACGCACCAGATCGGCTAAGAGTTTGGCGTCCCCGGCATCGGACTTGGCCCCTGATACGTGGTGACGGTCGCGGTAGCGGGCGGCTGCCAGCGGATTAATCGCATACACCTGGTAGCCGGCCGCAACGAGCGCCTCGACCCACAACCCACGGTCGGTTTCAATCCCGATCACGACCTGCTCTGGTTCTTCGCCGTGACGGGCTAAGAGTTGATGGAACTCGCCGATCCCGGCAAGTCCCTCGGGTAATCGACGTGAAGCCAGCCGCGCCCCGGTGTCATCCATCAGATGAACGTCGTGGTGATCCTCCGCCCAATCGTCACCGACAAAAATCATCAGCACCTCCTTGGTCATCAAACATGTTCGAGCCCAAGGGCACCCGGCGACAAGCTAATGGATAAGTGCTCGGCGGCACGCCACCCCATCAGTGCTACAGGAACCCTCACCACCGGCCGGGGCGTGATCTAGCCTTAGAAGTCGACCAACGCTTCAGCTCATAACGACGCTCACCAACCGGCGGCTCGGTGAACAGCGTCCCCCGAACAAGAACCTATCGAGCGAAGGCTCGCTGTTCGGATCCCATTAGCTCATAATCCAGAGGTCGCAGGTGAGCGGCGATTAGCGTCGTCTCAGGGAAGCGGGCCCGCCTAACCGGAAATTGTCACGGGCCTGTCACAAGTCCGCGCTTCACTTAGCCCCTGCCGGAGACGCAGTGAGACGACTCGCGCAGGTCAGCGGAGCTCCAGAGTCATTGTGGGACAACGGAAAATTCCTCAAGTTCGACTGGGGGACAAGTGGGCCAGGTTGGCTTCCGACGTTTTTTGCGGGTTCCATCTCGCGGGCTTCCGGCCTAGGGAAGCAGCCGCAAGTGGCGACTCGCTCCTGGATTCCGCGGATCCGGCGGGAGCGCCGTCCAGAGCTCTTCGGCGATAAGCGACGGTTGCTCGGTGTCGTCGAGCCGATCAGTAAACAGCACGAGCGTCTCACCCATCTGAGTCGCAGCCGGAGCTATCAGACCGTGGAACTCAAGTTGGTGGGCTGTGGCCGCTACGTTCTGACACGCCGAATAGGCCGCACGGTCGCGTGTGTCTGATTGCAGTTGCTCCATCGTCAAGTTGGCCGACACGCGGTTCGCCGCCGACCGTAGATCCAGGATCATCGACACCGACACATCGCACGTGATGAGCGCACGTGGGCTGATCGGTGGCACTGGATTGTCGGCGATCGGGTCAATCAAGTGCCTGTACGCCTCGACCACAACCGAATCGGTCGGCCGACCGAGGTAAAGAACTGGAAAGCCGCCTTCAGTGCCCCAGCGGCCGGTCGCAGATCGACCTGCAAGGGCATTCGCCAAGTATTTGGCGGGGACGTGGCGTTGCCAGGTGCCCGCCACGCCGATGGGTGTGGCCTGAGACAGCCTGGCAGGCAGCGAATCCATTCCTCACATGCCTCCCGCGACCCATTTCGCTTCATCCAAGACGCGGTCGAAGTCGCCTTCGGTGAGCAGGTCGATCGGGCGACGCATGTCGAGGTTGCGGTTTCGGGAGTGAAACCAGATATCGATGCCCTCGGGCGTATACGAATCACTGAGAATGTCCACAATTGCGTGGACGTCCAGTAGTTTCTCGGCCGATCTGCCCCGCGGAGCGTTGTGTCCGCTAGCCCAGTTCTGCACGGAGCGCGGGCCCGCTCCTACCGCTTTGGCCAGCTCCGCTTGGGTGATTCCGGAGCTGGTGACCTTCTCCACGACGCGCATGTACGTCACCGACGCACTGTTCTCAGCCCGCTTGGTCGCGCGGGCTCGGTTTGTTGATGTCCGGATATCACTCATTGGCCAGGGTTCTTTCCCACGTGCTAATTATGGTTCGTATATTGTTGCGGGTCAAGTTGCGTGTTGCGTTTCGCCCGATGGTACGATATCGGTACGAAGGAGGTTGATGGTCATGGCCGAGTTGCTCATCAGGGCGTCCTTGCAAGACCAGGCGCTTCTTGAAAGGATCTTCGGGACAGGCGCCCAACAGCCTCGTGCATCCTTGCGGCCTGACCGCATTGTCGTGGACGCTCACGTTCCTGCGCGGACACCCGAGTTTTCCCGGATCGCTCGTCAATCCGGAGTTCCCTTCATCGTTGACCCACAGACCTATCTCTTCCAGGACGCTCAGCCTGTTGATGATCGTTGGTCCAGTTTGCCCTTCGGCCTGCCGCGGGCCCTGACACCAGAAGAGGCGTCTCGCCCGGTGTTTCTGTCCGACCTCGCCCGGCGGGCGATCGACTACCAAGTAGTTCACGGGGCGACGGCCATCATCCCGCCGTACGTACATATCGATCGACCCGGAAGCGAGTGGATCGACGTACAGGCCGGAATGTGGGACTACGCACGGGCATACCTCGACAACGAAGCGATCGCTCTACCCGTTCTAGCGGTCATGGCTGTCGGCTGGCGGATGTTGCAGCCCGTCAACGGAACGCGCGCGCTTGGCCCCATGATGCGCGCACTGGCTGATCTTGCGCCGCGGGAGGTCGCTTTGGCGGCGTCGAAGATCGACGATGGCGCACACCCTGACGAACGCGCGATGGATCTGGTCCTCATGGTCGAACAGCTCAGAAATGACCACTCGGTCGTCCTCTGGCAGCAGGGTCGCCTAGGGGAATTAGGTATCGCAGCAGGCGCACAAGGGTACGAAACCGGAATTGGTTGGCGTGAACGCTGCGACCTGCCAGCAACGATGTCGAGCCGGCGGCGAGCTCAATCGGGTGGTGCCCGGTCTGGGCGGCCGGTATTTGTCGCACCACTGGGTCGAAGCGTCGACAAGCGCAGCCTTGAGGAGATCTGTCACCACCGCGACATCTGGACGCGTCTGATCTGCACAGATACGGATTGCTGTCCCGACGGTGGTCGGGCAATCCTCGACAACGGACGCGCGCACACCGTCGTACAGCGCGCCCGCCGACTGAGCGAACTAGGACGAATAGAGACGCCGATATGGCGATGGCAGAACCTCGCGGAAGCCGCCGATCGCGGTCTGGAACTCGCGTCGAGAATCAACCGACTTGCGCAGACGAGCAGCTCGATCACCCGCGTCGATACGCGCGCACTGTTCGCCATACGTAGCGTCAGTCACCTGAGACGACTGGATGCGCGGGCTCGTGGAGTTGCATAGGGTCGCACCGGCGTCGGTGCGATTCATGGGGCCAAAGCGCCAGACGAGCTGGTCCAACACGTCCGAATGCCGGTCGCGCGTCCAGCCTGACCAGCTGAAACACATTGGCGTAGGCCCGAACTCCGCCTGAAAGTCGGAAGGTCGGCTACCGCGGGAAGGTGGCTTTCCGCTTCGAGGGCGTTGCCGCGGCATTCAATAACCAGGATTGGATCGTTGGAGACGCCGAGTGAGGTCCTACTGGCGCGTTAGCGGATTTAATCTCCCAATGTCTTCTTCGAGACATCCGCGGCGCAACATCGCTGACGACAATTGTGACGACAACCCTGACGACAGTTGCACGCCCAACAACGCCCACGACAACGCGAAAATGGTCCTATCGTGCCTGGTCGTGTATTTCGCCCGCTCCTGGCAGTGTGGGGGTCAGGGGTTCGAGTCCCCTTAGCTCCACTTAGAAACCGCAGTTCAAGGCCGCTCGTCAAGGGTACGTCGGGAGGCAATACCGGATTCGATATCACGCCGTCGACAACCCCAAGCATCTTGCTGAGTGGGCACTGGACCCGGCCCGGGCCGACGTTGCGGCATGGATGGAATGCCCGCACGCATTCGGCGCCGGCGCACATGACCGGTTGGGATCTGATCGCCTGTCCCTCGTCCGCCCCGACCAATTCGTCGCCGCATCGATTCCCTTGCGGGGCAACAACGGCGACGCAGAACAACTTAAGTCAGCGATGTCCGCCCACTGGCTTTTGGCGGAGTAGCCAATGCTTGGGCGCATGGCGTCTCCGCCAGGTATGCCGACCGTTACATCTCCAGCAATTTCCTGATAAGGGCCGTGACCGCTTCAGGGCGCTCCATCGACCAGAAGTGGCCGGCATCGACGTACTCGACAGCCACGCTGGCCGCATTGGGAATGTATTCACGTGAGTTTTCGTAGAATTCGCGCGGCTGAGTCTTGCTGTCGTAGCCCTCGATGATCATTACCGGGCATTTCCATGCCGGCAGGAGGTCTCTGCGGCGTCGCAACCACTCCTGTCTGAACGACTGCGAATTGAAGTAACGCGGCACCGCCCGGTTCACATCGGGGTACGAGAACTCCTGAATCGTCCGGCGCATCTCGGCGTCGGGCACGCGGTACTTACAGATCCAGGTGTAGACCCAGGTGACGAAGTGAGCAGGGTCGTCCATCAACCCGGAGTGGGGGGCGTCGGCAAACAGCGCGCCCTGCGGGGCCAGATCAGGGTGGAAGTGGTACAGGTGTTGCTCGCCCCGTCCGTACCGCAACACCCGGGCCGGGTGTTTGGCGACGATGAAGTCGGCTTGGACGGTACCCCGGTCGTGTGTGACGACGTTGAACTTGTCGACACCAGCGAGATCGATGGCGCGCAGCAGTTGCTCAGCAGCAGCCTCGTGACGGTAGTCGCCGACGGCGGTCCCGGACTGGCCGTAGCCCTTTAGGTCGAACGCGATACAGCGGTGCGTTGCGGACAACGCGGCCATCTGGTGATGCCACTGAAACCACGAGTCGGGAATTCCGTGCAGGAACACTATGGGCTCACCCTGGCCAGCCTCAACGTAGTGAAATCTGATGGTCTCCTCGTCACCGAGCGCATCGACGAAGTGGTGTGTGAATGTCACTCCGTCCAGCACTTCCTGATCGCCGTCGGAGTCGAATGGGCGTGCGGGGACCTGGCCCAATTCGGCGACCCGGGCGGCGATCTTATCTTCGGGAGGCAGGAATCCCTCCAGTACCTTCTTCGCCCGTGCCGGAATCTCGGAGTATTCGATTACTTCACTCGCTGTCGTCATCTCCCCGTGCCTCTCTGTCGCCGGATTGGTGTGTTCAGTCAGTTCTCCGCCGGGGCAGCGGCCGCCGTCCCGATCGCGCGTATACCTTCGACGATGTCGACCGCTATCGACGTCGTCCGGCCGAACGAAGTTGGCCCCCAGCCTATTTCGGCGAAGGTAGGGATCGAGCGGGTCGGGTTCTTCACGCGCCGACGAAAATCGACATTTGATCGGGCAAGCCGGCTTGCAGCGACCACGCGCGGCCGATGTGGGCAAATTTTGGACTCGCGGACAGGGCTGCTCCTTACTCTGCCGGCGCCCCTACACCTCGAGGCGCGACTGTGGCGTAGGACACAGCTTACAGCGATATGTGATAACAGCAAGATGCCGCGTCCTGCACGTGCCGGAAGGAAGATATCGACGTTGATTAGGCATTTTGCTGGCCGGAGGCGCCCTGGCCAGCGTCGAGATCCGCGACAAATCGATATATAGTTGCTATCGTTCGAACGGTCGCTCTGAGCTCGTGATCAGGAAGAGAGACAGCTGTTGACCTCTTCCAACGCCGATATACGGCCGATCTCGTCGCGCTCGGGTGCTTCGTCACTGCGGCTGGGCCCGGGGGCTCTTCTCAAGGCATTGACTGCCAGCGATCGCATATTCCGTGGGCAGGCCACCGGGGGCACTGCGCTGTCGCGATTAGGAGTGCGACGCGGGCGGGGTCGGGCTGCCGCCAGGCCACGGAATCCCAGCCCACTTGAAAGCGTCGACATGTAATGCGTCGACCGCGGCCGGGCGATCGTCGCCCGGCAGCTCCTGGCTGATGGTGAAACCCGACTTGCCCATCGTCCACGCCACGAACCGATACGGAGCACGCAGGCTGGCCAGCTCCGCATCATCGACGGCGATGCGTGCCCCGGGTACCAGCGGGCGAAGGTCGTCGCGCTCGTAGACGACCTCTATTACCGAGACCTTCCACACATCACCTGCCTTCATTACGCGGTATAGGAGCCGGCAATATGCGTTCAACGCGCACGCCACACCATCGACGCTCGGATAGGTTTCGACGACCGCGGGCAGGATCACCACACCGCGGTCGGAGTGGATCCGGACGGTCGGAGGCCCAAGCCGATGACGCGACGACACGCCGCGCTCGGTCATCGCCTTGGACCGCGCAACGAAATCGGCGCCCGAACCCTGAAACCAGCTGATCGTGACGGTGGACTCGTCGTGAAAGCAATCCGCCATTTCAGCCCACCAGCAACGGTCACGCGCTTCGCGCTCCCTGAGCACCACCTGGGTCGCCGCGAACTCGTCGCACATCATCTTCGCAGTATCGCAGGACCCGCCCAGGGCGCCCACGAATTCGCCATGTTCAATATGCTGAATCTATTGGCACGCGCCGCCGAATCGCCACAGACTACTGAGACCACGCTGATTGAGCATGGTGAATTAGGTAGGAGGGGTTCATGTCTATGACGCGCTTGATGGTGCTCGGCGAAGTCATTGCTGGATTGCGACCGTGAAGGCGATGAGCTGGTCGAGCGCGGTGGCGTTGTCAGGCACGGCACGGGTGGATCGAGGCGTGCAGCCTCCGGAAGGCAGCCAGTTGTTCGATGGCGAGCGCGGACTGGGGTTGTCCCGCGGAGATGAATACGGGGACCATCACGTCTTGAGATCAGCGTCGAGGAATGAGTTCACGTCGGTGGCGAACGCGGCGTGATGCTGAAACAGGAAGCCATGGGCCGCATCGGGATAAATCTTGACCGTCGCGTCGGGCAGGAGGCCGCCAAGCAGGTGTGAGTAGCGCGGCAGAATCATCCGGTCACTGTCTCCGTTGGCGACGAGTACCGGCTGAGATATGCCGGTCAACCGCTCCAACAGACTGACATTGGGGATGCCCCACTGCACGACGGCGTCGTAGTGCGCGGTGCGGGTTGGCCAGTCCGTTGGTTCGTCGCGGTCATCGGTGCGAGCAAAGATGCGGCTGAGAAACTCGCCGCCGGCCATCCGGCTGGACTCGGACGTGGTGAAGAACGCGTGCAGCAATTGATCCCCGGTGGTCTCGGGACTGCCGACGGCGTCAATGATGTCGGACACCCAACCGTGCATGCCTGGCGCGCCTTGCGGCGCCGTTGCGGCCAGCACGATCCGCTCGACGAGGTCAGGGCGGATCAGCGCGATCTCTTGGGCGACAAACCCGCCGAGAGAGTAGCCAAGCAAGTCGACACGGGTCAGGTCGAGTGCACTGATGAATGCGATTGCGCCGTAGGCCATCTGGGTGACAGACGCAGGAACCTGGCCCGTTGTTGCGCCCACCCCGACGTTGTCGAATGCGATGACTTCGCGCTCTGCGGCAAGGGCGTCGATGAGCGCAGGGTCCCAGTTGTCCAGGTTGCCCCGGAAGTGCTGCAAGAGGACCAGCGGCTGCGCACTGTTCGATGTGCCCATCCGACGGTAAGAGTAGGTGACACCGTTGGCACCCGTCGCCGTCGACGTCGCGGAGTCCTGATAGCTCGCCATACGCCCTCCTCGTCAGATCAAGTTGATTGCATTCAGAAAACGTTGTGCCGCATCGCGGTCGCCGTCGATTGTCACCAGCGGCTCCCATGGCAACCGCTCGGTCGACCACACCAGGAAATCTGATGTTGACGACGTCACCGTCGCGGCGGCGTCGGTCTGGGGTCTTACCGATATAGCTCCGTCAACAACACTGATCACGAAATGCACGGCGGCCGGACCGGTCAGATGAAGAGCGATCGGCGCCAAAATGGCCTGTGGCAGTGCGGGTTGCATCTTGGGGAGCCCTCCCAAAAGCCATGACACGCTTGGGCCAAGCACTGCTTCAGTCAGCGGGGGTAGGTGTTGGTCGATGGGGCCGCGCGGCTTCAAGACGTCGTAGCGCAGGTGAGTTGTCATGTCGAACGTGAACATATCGACGATGGAATGCAGCGGATACGCGCCGAGGTCTAACATCTGAGTTTCCACTGAGGCCAACGGTTCATCCTGCAATGGAGCGAATGTACCCAGCGCCTTATTAAGTTGCCGCTGGAAGAATTCGACCACTTGCCCGCTCGCCCAGCCACGCTTTTCGTCGACCTGGATGTTGTTGAGCGCCTCGATCTTCAGATCGGGCAGGACCTCGCCGCCCACTGCGGCAATCAAATCCCCGAGGAGACACCCTTCGTGAACCACGACGTCTTGCACCGACCAACCGGTGGCCGCGCTGGGCAGCCGCCACTGATCCTCATCGAGGGTCTCGCAGACCGAGAGAATCTCTCGCGCCGCAAGCTCCATCCCGACCATTCCCGCCTTGCTCATTCTGCTGGCAATCGTTCCCGCGTCCGGGCTGAGGCACCAGTGGCGAGATAGTCACAAGATGACAAGATCTGGCCATCGGAGATCGGCAGTCCCTGCCGTCGTGTCGTCAGTGCCCGGCGGCGTAGCTCTGTCGGTATCGCTGGGGCGACACTCCGACAGTGCGCTGGAAGTGAAAGCGCAGCGAGGCGTAGGAGCCGAACCCGGACTGCTCGGCGACGCGATCGATGGTCAGTCCAGTGGACTCCAGCAGCCGTTGCGCGCGGTCCACGCGTAACCTTGCAAGCAAGTCCATCGGTGTGGTGCCGAAATGCTCTCGGAATTGGCGGTTAAGCGTTCGTACGCTCACTGACGCACGATTCGCGATGGCCTGCAGGTCGAGATCGGCGAGTGCGTTGTCCTCCATCCACACGATCGTCGGTTGCAGCGGATGGTCGGCGTCGACGGGTCCTACGTGCTCGATGTACTGCGCCTGACCCCCGTCCCGCCACGCAGGTACCACTACCCGTCGCGCAGTTTGCCCCGCCAGGTCTGGGCCGTGGTGCTGGCGGATCAGGTGCAGACACAAGTCCACCCCCGAGGCGACTCCTGCCGACGTCAACACGGGGCCCTCGTCGACGAACAGCACGCCGGGGTCGACGTCGATATCGGGATACCGCCGGGCCAACTCCTCGGCAAACCGCCAATGTGTGGTGGCTCGTCTGCCGTCGAGCAGTCCGGCGGCAGCCAGCGTGAACGCGCCGACGCACATCGATGCGATTCTGACGCCGTTATCGGCGGCGGATTGAAGCGCGACCAGAGCGCGCCGGCCTGGCTTCTCCATGAATCGATGCGACCCCGGCACCACCACCAGGTCTGCTTCCACCAATGCGTCCAAACCGAAGGAAGTGCGGATCTCGACCTGGCCCCACTCAGCGGTCGTGCTGATCGTGGGGCGTTCCCCGCACACCCGTATCTCGTATCGGGGCACACCCTGGGCGTCGGCGCCAATAGCACCAGCCTCCGCTACTGCAAGGTTAGCCATGCCGAACACCTGGCCGGGAATCATCAATTCGAAACCCATGACCTGGTCCAGCGCCAGCACAGCGACGATCATCGTGGCTAGATCTTAGCGGTTCCCGGCTATCTGGCCACTGGTGTGCAATGCTCTGTTCCGGCACTGTTGAGCCATGTCGAGTCAGGGCCCGACACGAACTGCTGCTCGGCGCTTCTCGCGATCCCAACCTTGCGGAGACGTCGCGGGAATTCGTTGGGCGGATCATCGCCATGGCCCAAGACGCGATCGCCTACCTGCAACCAGGCAACGACGACCCCGCTCTGCTCGAAGCGCAGACCACCGCCGTCACAACTTTCATCGCCGGCGTCTTCACCCGCCTCGTCGCGGGCGACCGCACAATCAACGACTCAGAACAACTCGCCCGCCTCATGCAAGCTGTCGTTACGGCAGTGGCACTAGAACGAGCCGAGGTCGATTCCTAGGTGGCCCAGGTCACGACTCTTGACGCCGTCAAAACGCGAAAACGAAACCGCAGGTAACGAGCGGGAGTGAATCGGAACGAGACGTAACGAAAGCGCAGGTAAGCTGGCGTTTTTCCTGGTCAAGGCAGGGGTTCGAGTCCCCTTAGCTCCACTCAGAAACCGCAGTTCAAGCTATTGCCGGTGCGCGCGGACAAGTCCAGAATGCCGCCATTTCGACTTGCTTGCCGTCCGGTTCGCGATGTCGAGTGCCTGGCCTTGGTGGCAGCGCACGAGCGATTGGTCACTTCAAAAGCTGATTGGATAGATCTCTCCTTCGAATTGGCTGAAGGTCGGCGGCGGCGTAGCTCACCAATGACCGCTTCTTACCGGCTGTTGATTTGGGCCAGTGGTCTGTTCAGGGTTGTAGCGGACCGCGGAGACGGGTGATCTCGTTGCGGTGTTGGCGTTCTCCGACGAGTCGGTAGGCGAGTCGGGCGGGTCGGGGTATGGCCGCGAGGAAGTCGGTTCGTTCCCGTTGGGTGGTGTCTTCGAGGAGGTAGCCCAGCACGGTCAGTCGGCGTGTCAGGGGTATCGACACCAGTCCCCGTTGCCCCACCTCGTGGTATTCGGCGGCGGTGATCACGCGTTCAACGATGGGCAGGATCTCAGCTTCTTCCTCGTCGAAGTGCTCGTCGAGTCCGTTCGAGATCTGCTCCAGCAGCGTGGTCATTGGTGTGCTGGTGTGCGCGGTGGGCGCGTCCTGCCACGTGGGCAGCGCGGTCGCGGCGTGCTCGAGCAGCACCGCAAGGCCGTGATGCTGGCTGTCCATGCGGGCGAGTAGATCGGTGTGGAACCGGGTTCGGGCCGACAGTCTCGGCCACAGCAGTTCGTCCTCGCCTAGGTGGTGATGATGGAGCATGTCCAGAACTTCGCGGGCATGCCGGGCGACGGTGCGGGCCCGGGCGACGTCGCCGGCAGGTACCGCAGCGACGAGTCGGGGCAGCAGTGCGCATTCGCGGCGGAACATGCGGTGCACGATCACCATGTCGCTCGTGTCGCAAAGCTTTTGAGCGGCGCTGGGGGCGTTCATGGCCGCCCAGGCCGCCGCATCGATGGGCTGCTCGGGGTCCCTCCCGCGGATCTCGGCGAGGATGCGCTCGCAGGACGGTTCGGTGTTCTCGTGCTCGCGGGCGTGTGCCTGCACGTGGCTCACCAGCTCCTCTTCGGTCTGCCCGGTGATGACGGTGCCGGACGGACCGCAGGTCAGGCTGATACTCATAGCGATACTCCTTCTCGTGGGTGTTGCGGGTCTGCGTGCGGTGCCGGGCCCGTGCTGCGCCGGACCCCCCGGTGCCTCTGGGGTGGCCGCGGGGCCGTGCGGCGACGGGTCCGGCTCGTCGTGGCACCGAGTATGTGACACCTACCCGCTGGGTCGAGATACTGTCAATATCACTGACTAAACTAGTCAGTAAAGCTGACTAAGTCAAGAGGGGTTGAAGCCCGCTGACGCACGCCGACCCAAGGTTGGTCCGTCTGGCAAACGGGTTCGAGGGCCAACATCTCGGCGCAGCTAGGATTCGTGCGCGTAGGGGTCGGTGATCTCGCGGAGTTGATCCAGGATCTGGTGCAACAACGTGAAGTTGCGGGTGCCCAGGAAGGCCGTCCACTCCGCCAGGATCTCGGTCGATGTCGCCTTCGCCACCTCGGCCGCCCGCCGGCCACGTTCCTCGATCACGATCAACCGGGCGCGCCCATCGGTCGGGTCGGGAACCCGGCGGACATAGCCCAAGCGTTCCAGTTGGTCGACCAGCACCCCGGCGCTCTGTTTGCTCATTTGCGCCTGATCGGCGAGGTCTGTGAGACGCGAACCATCCGGGGCGAGGCGTTGAAACACCCGAACCTGGGCCAGGGTCCAGTCATCGAACCCGGCACCCTGGATGGCCCGGAAAATTCGGTCCTCCATGTACCGATACGGGATGAACAAGGCCACCCCTAGATCAACCGGCTGCTCGTCGTCCATACCGTTCTCGGCTCCATCACCTACCTGCTCCCTGAGGCACACACCCTACGTCAACACTGCCGAGTCAGATCGGTGCCGACACGAGCGCAGCGGCGCGCGCATCGCTATGCTCGCTGGGTTCCGCACGCTTCATCTATGCGCTTCAGCGACTTCGCACCGGTTGTCATCGGTACTACTCTATGACCACAATAGTCATTGTGGCTGAATAATATCGACGAAGGCTGCAATGCGGAAACTGGGCGATACCGCCGCACAGGGCGTCGGTGGATCAAACGTCTGCGAATCATCCAGCCAGCATGAGAAGCTTTTTGATTGGTCGGAGGCTATTCAGACGCATTGCAAGACAACAGAATTCGGCCGATGTCCGACCGGGGGTCAAATGGTCGCCGGTTCAGATCCTATCAGCCCGACGCAGGTCAGGGACCATTTTGGCCTTCAGAAATTGGCTTCGGGGCGGTTTGACCAACGTCTCCAGCCCATCGCGGCCGTAGGCCGACCGTTGTTGACGGAAATCGAAAGGTATCCAGCCAATTTGATCACTTGACGGCACCATGGATGACGATCGCGCTTATGTCGTTCATCCATGAGTCGTCCAGGTGGGTCTCGGGTGTAAGCAACAGCCGAATGATGGTGGCACCGGCGATCAATTCGATGATCCGATCGATGTGCGCGTGAGGGTGTAGTTCACCGCGCTCCGCGCCATCGCACAGACGTGCTCGCACCGCGGTGATGAGGCCATCGAATCGGGCGAGGACCCGGGTACCGAGCTGTGAGTCGGTGGCGGCGTCGGCGAGCAGGCCGGGCAGTGCTGCTCGCACTGTTGGGCTGGAAAACATGTCACGGGACGTTTCGATCATGGCGCGCACCTCCTCACCGACGTTGGTTGCCGGCGGCGGTATCACGGCGGGGGTGGAGGGGAAGACCGCTTCGTGGACGAGGTCCGCTTTGGTTGACCAGCGGCGATAGAGCGCGGTCCGGGTGGTGCGTGCGCGCTCGGCGATGGCCCCCATGGTGAGGTTGGGGTAGCCGACCTCGAGGAGAAGGTCGGCTGCAGCGCGCAGGATCGCGTCGTCGATACGGGAATCGCGGGGACGTCCACCAGGGGGCTTGGCAGCGGGCGGTGACTCTGCTTTCATAACGCTACATATTGTAGCGGAATGCGAGCGAGGGGTGGAGTCTGTGGCGAGTCAGCCGGCGATCGATAGGGATGTCAGCCGGCTGCAGTGCTCAAGCCGGGATGTCACAACTCTGCCTGCGGTGATGTCGGAGTGGTTGTCGACCGTGCTGCCTGACAACGCGATTCCCCGCGTCACGGTGGAAAGCGGTGTGGCGGCTAATGGACTGTCCTCGGAGACCATCATTTTCAGTGCCGAGTGGCCTCGCGACGATATGCCGATGCACGAGAAGTGGGTGGCTCGGGTCCCGCCGGGCGCTGACGACGTCCCGGTTTTCCCGACTTACCGCCTGGATCGCCAGTTCGAAGTAATGCGACTGGTGGCCGAACGCACTGACGTGCCGGTACCCCGGGTGCGCTGGATGGAGTCCACCGGTGCGGTTCTGGGCGCACCGTTCTTCCTGATGGACCACGTCGCGGGACTCGTCCCGCCGGACGTGATGCCGTACACGTTCGGCGAGAATTGGCTCTACGACGCTGCGCACGCATCGCAGAGAATGTTGCAAGACAACACTATTGAGGTGCTGGCGAAGCTGCACGCCATCCCGAACCCGCAAGCTACTTTCGCCTTGGTAGCCGACAATGCTTCGGGGACAACTGGACCGACGGCGCTGTCTCGGCATTTCGGGTGGGTGCGGGAGTGGTATGAGTTCGCGGTCGGCGACATCGGTCGCGTGCCGTTGTTGGAGCGCACCTTCGGGTGGTTGGAAGAACACTGGCCGGTCGACGCCGATGCCCGCGATCCCGTCCTGTTGTGGGGCGACGCGCGGATCGGCAATGTCCTCTACATCGACTTCTCGCCGGTGGCAGTGCTGGATTGGGAAATGGCGACCATCGGGCCCAGAGAGATGGACGTCGCGTGGAGTCTGTTCTCGCACATGCTGTTTCAGGAGCTGGCTGCGCTGGCCAACATGCCGGGCATGCCCTCGTTCATGCAGCCCGATGATGTCTGCGCCACCTACAGCGCGCTCACCGGTGTCGAGCTCGATGATCTGCATTGGTTTTACGTGTACGCGGCACTGATGTACGGATGTGTGTTTATGCGCACCGGTGCACGCCGCATCCACTTCGGGGAGATGGACAAACCCGACGACGTGGAGGCGTTGTTGTATCACGGGGCGCTGCTGAAAAGACTGATCGGAGAGATCGCCTGATGCTCGGGCCCCAGGCGAGTTGCCCGTAAAGGTCACGCAGCCCCCGTCGCGCCGTGACCGATACGCGTTGATGGAGAACCCGGTCCAATTCGTTGCGCCGACGGTGCGGTTCTGGTTGACTCGGTTACGCAACACCTTGTAGCGAAACGGAAGGTAGTTGATGGCCGCGCAGGTTCTACCGCCCTTCCCGACGGGCTGGTTCGCGATCGCCTATAGCGCTGACCTCAAGTCGGGCGAGGTGAAGACCACGACGTTCTGCGGTCAGGAGGTCGTCGTTTTCCGTGACTCGGCGGGCCGGCCCGCGGTGCTCGACGCCTACTGCCCTCATCTGGGTGCGCATCTGGGTCACGGCGGCACCGTGTCTGACGACGGCATCAGGTGCCCGTTCCATGGCTGGCTGTGGTCGCCAGAGGGTAGATGCGTCGACATGCCCTACGGCGGGCGCATCTCACCGGGCGCGAAGACCCGGTCGTGGCCGGTAACCGAGCAGGACGACGTCATCCTGGCCTGGAATGGTGCCGAGGCGCCGTGCTGGAGCATGCCGTCGTTCGCCGACCGCACGTGGACGCCGGCGCGCAGAATATTGCGCACTACGCGCAGCCATCCTCAGGAAATCCTGGAGAACACCGTCGATCTCGCGCACTTCCGGTTCGTTCACGGCACGCATGCGATGAAGGTGACCGCGAAGCCATGCCAGGACGGTCCGATCTTCGAGGTGCTGATCGAATCGGACCCCACGGCCGTCGCGGAGTCGTTCCGGCTGGGGGAGGACGCGATTCACTTAGAAGGGTCGGCGGTCTGTCACGGACCCGGCCTGACCGCCGGTTCGATCGGTTTGCCGGGGGTGTTCAAAGGGTTGCAGCGGCTTTACGCCACACCGATCGACGGTGAGCATCTCGAACTTCGCGGCGTTGTCACCCTGCAGGTCGCTGAGGGTCTCGAGACCCACGACGAGTTCGTCGATGTGATCGCCGAGTCGGTGTTTGAGCAGTGGGACAACGATATTGAGGTTTGGGACACCAAGCGGTATCTGCCGAAGCCTCTGGTCAACCGCAGCGAAAGTCTCATCCCCGTCTACCGCCGCTGGTATGAGCAGTTCTACCGGCCGGTCGGGGATGTCGACGAATCTCGGCAGCGTCTGGTCGAGACGGCGTGAGGACGCGGCTGATGCAGGCTATGAGGGCTTGTCTTTGGCGGAGGAGTCGTCGTCTGTGGCCAGGTGGTGCAGGACTCGTTCGTTGAGGGCGGCGAGCATGTCGAGCTCAGCCGGGGTGAGGAGGTCGATGAAGTTCCGGCGGACGTCCTCCACGTGCCTGGGCGCCGCCTTCTCGATGGCGGCGCGGCCAGCCGGCAGCAGGCAGACCATGGTGCTGCGGGCGTCGTCGGGGTTGGGCGCGCGGCCGATCAGCCCGTCCTTCTGCATGCGCCGCACCTGGTGGGAGACACGGCTCTTCTCCCAGCCCAGTGTGTTGCACAGGTCGCGGGCGGCCATGCGGTCCCCGTCGTGACCCGAGAGCACCGCCAGGATCTCGTAGTCGGCCCCGGACAGGCCCGATTCCTGCAGGCCCCGGTTCAGGCGTACGCCGAGCTGATGATGCGCGTGCATGAAGGCCCGCCAGGCGCGGTCTTCACGAGGGTTCAGCCAGTTCGGTTCCATCAGCCTCCATGCTACCCGATTGGTTGACGCATCAACAAACACTGCTTAAGGTGGAGGAGTCAACCTTTTCGATCATCAGTCAGGACGGGACACCTCATGAGCAGCATCAGCATCATCGGCACCGGGAACATGGCCCGCGCCATCGGCGCGCTGGCGGTAGCGGGCGGCAACACCGTCGAGGTCATCGGCCGCGATCAGTCCAAAGCCGCTGACCTGGCCAAGGCTCTCGGCGGCAGCGCCACGACGGGGGAGTTCGGCGCCGTCCCGGCCGGGGACATCGTCATCGTGGCCCTGACGTACGCCAATGTCGTTCCGGTCGTCGCCCAGTACGGAAACGCCCTCGCGGGCAAGGTCATCGTCGACATCAGCAACCCCTTCAATTCCGCGGCCGACGGGCTAGCCATCCCCGATGGCGCCTCGATCGCGCAAGATGTTGCCGAGGCGGCCCCTGCCAGCGCCAGCGTGGTGAAGGCATTCAACACCATCTTCGGCGTTGTCCTGGCCCAGGGCCGGCCGCTCGACGTCTTCATCGCCGGCGACGACGCGCGCGCGAAGGCGGACCTGGCGGAGTTCATCGAGAGCCTCGAGCTGCGCCCGCTGGACGTCGGCGGCTTGAACATGGCGCACTGGCTGGAAGGGACGGGCCTGGTCGTCATGGGTCTGGCCCGCCACGGGGTGGGGAACTACGACTTCGCCCTCGGCGTGGCCCTTGCCGCCTGAGCCGCACCGCCGCCGGTCCAGGCCGTCAACGAACAGGGGTACCGTGCGCCCTCATAATGGTTGATGGATCACCGAAAGGACTCGCAAATGCCAGACGCCCATGTCGGCGGACGAAGGTCTGGCCGGAGAGGATTCTCGCGATGAAGCTTGCACCGTCGCAGGTGTTACACGGGCGGCCGCCGCGATACGCCGAATCGCGCCGGATCAGCTCGGCCCTCGCATGGCCACCCCACGCAGTTGCGCAAGGGGTGATTCGCAACTTCCCTAGGGTGCGGGTACCAGCCCGGTGCGGACCAAGCTTCCCGCCGTGGACAACAACGCTTCGTCGATCGGTCGCGGAGTAAAACCCAGGACGACCTTAGCCTTTCGGTTGCTGGGTCTAAGTATTTCACCCACGATGGGTGACCTGAAAGCTGATTCGACGCCGGTCCAGTCGCGCAGGATGCAAGCGGCATCGCCCATCGTGATCGGGCTCCCGTCACAGCAGGCGATGAAGCGTTCATCGGCGGCCCCGGGATGGGTCATGGCCCGCACGTGGATGTCTGCGATGTCGCGCACATCAGCGACAGCAAAGCTGATGTTCGCCATTTGCCCGGCACCAACGGTGAGCAGAGTCAGTATGGGGATCAGCGAGGCGGAGATGTCACCACCCAACGTGGGTCCGAAGGTTGCAGTCGGATTGATAACACTGAGTTCAGTCTGGCCGCCTTCATTCTTGATGAAGTCCCATGCCGCGCGTTCGGCGAGCACCTTCGACTTGACGTAGGCCGTAACGTCGCGGCCGTCGATGTCGGTCCAGTCGTCTTCGGTGAACTCGCGTTCCGGCATGCCGTGGCCACGGCAGACTGCGACGAACGATGATGTCAGGACAACCCTTTTGACGCCTGCATCCCGGGCCGCGCGGAGCAACCGAAGGGTCCCGTCGCGGGCCGGCGCGATGACCTCGTCTTCATTCTTGGGTTCATCCGGTGGATAGGGCGAGGCGACATGAAGCACAAAGTCGGTGCCCTCGACCGCCTCGGGCCATTCATCGTCGGACGTGAGGTCGGCGACGGTGAAAGTTAGTGTGTCCAAGGCGTTGACACCGGCATGCTCCAACATGTTTCGCACATCGGCCTCGCGTTCGGGCGATCTCACAGTCGCGCGGACCCCGTAACCCGCTTTTAGCAGCGCGACAACGCAATGCGAGCCGATGAAGCCAGAACCACCCGTCACCAGAACGTTTGTGTCAGCCATGATTTACAACACCATCCAAATATGCTCGTTATCCGGAGCGCTCGCCCCCAAGCATGTACCGCTGGATACCCCGGCACATCGGTACACCGAAAACCTGTCTCGGAGGGTCAACTTGACCGCGACTTGCTCGTACTCTGAGGCTCAGGCGCTACCGGCTGAGCCGCGGCAAGCTAGTCCGGACGGCGGGACATCACCGAGAAGCAGCGCGTCGTTCAACCAACTGACCAGGAGGTGATGGGTGACCCATCCAACGGGAATCCCGCTGTTCGAACGCTTCTTTCACTCGGCCGCGGGCATCAAGGTCGATAAAAACGACCTTCGACGGTTCCGAGAGTTCGTCGACGAGCAGATCGATAGCATCGCCATCGCCGGACGCGACGCGGCCAAGTGGAACGGCCGCGACGTCATTGTGCCCCAGGACCTCCCGATCACCAGAGGCGTTCAGGAACGGATGCGCGAGTTCGACAAGCTCGACGAGGCTGAGGAGGTCCGGGACCTATTGCGCCAGGTGGTGCGACGTCCACCGGCGGACGTGACTTTCAGCGAGGACACCGAACGGATGTTGCCGGAGCTCTTCGGCGGGTTGAGCATCGCCCTGGCGAGGTCGTTCCGCTTGATAGACCCGAATTTAAAAAACCCGTCGACACAGCACTGGCAGCGGGCCTGGGCTTTCTTCAGGCTGATCTTCTGAGCTTGCTCGGTCATGAGCCAGCCAGCCGATGAAGGCGGCGCTGCCAACGTTTGGAACCGAAGTGGCCTGCCAGAATTAAGATTTCGGTGCGGCCGATGGCTCCTTATTTGCTGCTCGATTCCGACACCTCGATCTTGCTGTGCTTGGTGGTTTGCGCCTTCGGAACCTGAACAGTCAACACACCATGTGCAAGAGAAGCCCCGACGTCATCGGCCCTGAAGTCACCAGGCAGGGTCACGCGATACTCGAAATTCCCGACGCGACGGGTGCGACGCCGCAGCAGACCCTCGCGTTTTTTCTCCCTGACTTCACCAGTGACCACAAGTTCATTGCCGTCCAGTTCCACATCGACGTCCTCACGGTCCACACCGGGTAGCTCGATCTCGACGATGTAGGCAGCGTCAGTCTCTGACACATCAGCGGCGGGCAACCATGCACCGTCACCGCCGGGAGCACCGACTAGCGACTGGACCAGCCGGTCGAACTCCGAATAGATGTCCTCGAACCCACGGTATGGGCGCCACGTTGTCGGGGTAGTGCTGGTACGTCGTACAGGCAGAGCCATAACTGAACCTTCCACTTATATCGCTTGTGGTTCTAGAGTGCGCCACCGACACGGATGACCGCGTCGCACTGTCAAGCCGATTCCGGCTCCGCGATTTCACACTCCGAGGCCAAGCATCTTTGTGCTGTGGTTTACCGGACTCTTCGGGGTCAAGACCCGTTACCGCCGTCACCGAGCGCCGGGACATGCCGATTTGCCCGCCTCTCAGCGACTTCCGCACCTGCTACGCCGACATTGTCGCTGAGAGGTGGGCACAAGCACCCGGTCGTGGTCGCCCGTCGTCACACGATCAGAACCCGGCCGGGGCTGTCTGAACAACGGCGCCTCTCTGTGTCAAGTGGCCTGGTTGAGAACGCATTTTCCCTGCTCAACGGAGGGGTTCGAGTCCCCTTGGCTCCACCGTATAAATGCAGCCCAAGGGCCTTAAACGGACCGGACGCGAAAGCCACGTCAAGATCGCGGTGAAGATCTGCACTAATGTGCCGGCTTCAGCGAGGTGCCGAACAGGTCGGGCGCCGAGGCATTGGCGATCTACGCCCGGCCGGGCCAGTCGCCGGCCCGGCAACTGGTTCTGGTTCTGCGGGTTCCCGCCTGGAGACAAATGCGTCGGTAGATTGTTGTAGTATTGAGGTTGTCGAAGTTTTATGTGTTCGTGTTTCATGCACGCTCGCGCAGAACGTTGGTGCGGGCGTCTTTTTCTCCTTGCAGAACAAGCCGTCTGATCAATCGGCCACCGGATCCGCACAGAGCGGACCGGAATCTTACAAGGAGATAACAAAATGACACAGGGAACTGTGAAGTGGTTCAACGCCGAGAAGGGCTTCGGCTTCATCGCGCGGACAGAAGGCCCGGACGTCTTCGTGCACTACTCCGAGATCGACGGCAGCGGCTTCCGCAGCCTCGAAGAGGACCAGCACGTGGAGTTCGAGGTCACCCAGGGTGCCAAAGGACCGCAAGCTAGCCACGTCCGAGCGCTCTAACCCTCGGCCCGGCATGACAGGAGCCGTATCCGCATCAGAATTACGCGGGTACGGCTCCTGCGTCGCGTGTGGTTCTGCTGCGCTGGTGCCTCAACGCACCCACGACCACGCCTCTGGACCCGTGAGGGTGTAGCGTCAGGGGTGTTGGTACTCCCAGCCCATCCGGAATGGCTCAGCTTCTGACGCTGATCTGCCCGAGCAACCGCTCACGCCGGACACATCGTTTTTTACCGATCAGTCGGGATAATTTTGAGTGCTCCATCGTTGTTTCAGCCGTTGATTGCTCCCTTTGGGATGCAACACTTTTCGTACATGCCTAGCTTTGGCATCCTCGGCACCTACTCGCCGACACCGTGCGGCCTGGCGACCTTTAGCGCCGCATTGGCAGGCGGACTGACAGCCAGAAGCGCCGACGTCAATGTCGTGCGCATCGCCGACGGTGAGGTCTCCGAGGAGCCCAACGTCGCCGGCGAGCTCGTCAACGGCTCGGCTTCGTCCGTAGCGGCAACCTCCGAGCTCCTCAACCAGAGCGACGTCGCCGTCATCCAGCACGAGTACGGCATCTATGGCGGTCCCGACGGAGACGAAGTCGTCCAGATCATGGCCGGATTGCGCGTCCCGTCGATCGTCGTCGTTCACACGGTGCTCAAACATCCGACACCACACCAACGTTCGGTGCTCGAATCGGTGATGGCATTGGCCGATCAAGTGGTCGTGATGTCGGAGGTGGCCCGCCAACGCCTGTACGTCGGCTTCGCCGTCGACCGCCACAAGGTCGCCACCATTCCGCATGGCGCGGCGCTCCCCAGCACCAACGGCGTGCAGCATCCCGACCGGCCGACCATCTTGACCTGGGGCCTGCTGGGACCGGGCAAGGGCATCGAGCGGGTCATCGACGCCATGGCTTCGCTCAAGGACCTGCCCAAACCGCCGCGGTACATCATCGCCGGCCGCACTCACCCCAAGGTCCTCGCCGCACAGGGGGATAGGTATCGCGAAGCACTTGTCGCGCAGGCGAAACGCCTCGGCGTCGCCGATTCGGTGTCCTTCGACGCCGTGTACCGCACCCCCGGAGAGCTCACCGCGCTCATCCAGACGGCTACCGTCGTCGTCCTGCCTTACGACTCGAAGGACCAGGTGACCTCCGGCGTGCTGGTCGACTCTCTTGCGAGTGGCCGCCCGATCGTCGCCACCGCTTTCCCCCACGCGGTCGAGCTCCTCGGCAGCGGCGCGGGCACCGTCGTCGCTCACGACGATCCCGACGCACTGCTCGCAGCGCTGCGCCAGCTGTTGACCGATCCGCACGTCGCCGACTCCATGGCCACCGAAGCCCGCGGGCTGGCCCCGACGATTGCCTGGCCCGTCGTCGCCAACGCCTACGTCGGCGTGGCGCAACGGCTGCTGGCCACTCAATCGGCACTGACGTGACCGGCGCCGCGCCCACCCCGGTGTTCGCGCATCTGTTGCGAATGACCGACCATCGCGCCACCTTCGAGCACGCCTGCATGACCGAGCCCCGCCGTGACCACGGGTACTGCACCGACGATATGGCCAGGGTGCTCGTCGTCACCACCCGCGAGCCCGACGCACCGGGTGTCGTGAAGGGCCTCGCCGGCAAGGCCCTGCAGTTCTTGAACGACGCCCAGTCCTACAACGGCTCCTGCCGCAACCGGATGGACCGCGCCGGAAATTGGACCGACCAGCCCACCACGGACGACCACTGGGGCCGGTGCATCTGGGGGCTTGGCACCGCCGCCGCCCACAGCGGCGTCAGCCTGGTGCGCCGACTGGCCGTGATCCAGTTCGAGCGCGCTGCCAAGACCAGGTCGCCGTGGCCTCGGGCGATGGCGTTCGCCGCCGTTGGCGCCGCCGAACTCCTCAGCGTCGAGCCCGGTAATTCCGCGGCCCTGCGACTCCTCACCGATTACGCGGCCACCGTCGCGAGACCCAAGACCAAGTCCGACTGGCCCTGGCCCGAGCCAAGGCTCACCTACGCGAATGCGATTCTCCCCGAAGCGATGATCGCTGCCGGCGTCGCGCTGGACGACCCGGACTTGAAACAGCGTGGCCTAGATCTGCTGGAGTGGCTGCTCGACTACGAAACCGTTGACGGCCACCTGTCGCCCACCCCCGCGGGCGGCCGTGGACCGCAGGACAGCCGGCCCGCCTTCGACCAGCAGCCGATCGAGGTGGCCACCCTCGCCGATGCCTGCGCACGCGCCGCAGCCGCCGATCCGCGGGCGCTCTGGCCGGATGCGATCCGGTCGTGCGCCGGCTGGTTCCAGGGCGCCAACGACTCCGGGTTGCTCATGTGGGACACCGAGACCGGTGGTGGTTTCGACGGGTTGCTCGCCGAATGCGTCAACCTCAACCAGGGCGCCGAATCGACTCTTGCGGTGATCTCCACCCTGCAGCATGCGCAGCGCTTTTCGCTGGTCCCACAATGACTTTGATGCACACCGGGCTCGTCACCCGCGACCCTCACCGGGTCGCGGCCAATCCGGCCCGGGTGATCACCCGGCTTTTCGTGCCCGGCCAGGAGGGCTTCGAGCTACAGGAGTCCCGAGCGGGAGCGGTGCTCAAGCGCATCCTCGCCCTGACCGACGACGAGGTTCGGTCGTCCCTGGACGACGTCATCATCCGCTTCGACGGACGCCACCGTGACCTCGTGGGCACGTTTCGTCGGCACGCCCACGAGCTCGCCGACCGCCTGGATCCCGGCATCCATCTCTCCGATGCGCGAATCCTGTTGCTGGGAGCGACCTTTACCAGCGAGTACGCCATCGAGGGGGCGGCGCTGTGCAACCCCAGCATTGTGGCCCACCCCGACCAGACCGACACGGCGGCAGGCAGCCTGCGATTCGTGATGAGCGTGCGGGGGATCGGGGAAGGACACCGCTCGTCCATCGGGTTCCGCACCGGTGTCGTCGACGCCGCGGGCCGGGCCACGATCGACGAGCCGGCCCGCTTCGCCACCACCGGAAGCGTGTCGGGCGCGCTGCTCGAGGCCGCGGTGTTCCGCGGCGAACTCGGCCGCATCGGCAATGCCGGCGAGGCCGCGAACTACGTCTTCGATGCGCTCGGCGACCGCTTCACGCGATCCGACCTCGATGCGCGACTCGACAATCTCCGGGCCCACCTGAGCACCCGCGGACACGGAGAGCGGGCGGTCGCCCTGATCCGTACGATCGCCGCGCGGTATTATGCGGTCGAATTCCCCAGCGACGTATCGGTTTCCGAGCGCGTGCTGTGGCCGTCGATGGAGGCCGAGCAGGCCGGCATGGAGGACGCCCGCTTCGTCCGCTTCGTCGACGACGACGGCTCGGTCACCTACTACGCCACCTACACGGCCTACAGCGGATCTCACATCAGCCAACAACTGCTCAAGACCAAAGACTTCAAGTCCTTCACTTCCGGGCCGCTCGTCGGGAAGGCCGCGGCCAACAAGGGTTTGGCCTTGTTCCCCCGACGAATACACGGTCGCTACGCCGCCATGTCACGATCGGACCGCGAGACAAACACCGTCGCCTTCGCCGACCATCTTGCGGTCTGGATGAGTGCTTCGCCGTGCCAGCAACCGGCCGAGCCATGGGAAGCGCTGCAACTCGGAAATTGCGGCCCGCCAATTGAAACCGACGCAGGGTGGCTGGTGCTTACCCACGGCGTCGGACCCATGCGCACGTATAGCATCGGCGCGATTCTGCTTAACCTCGACGATCCGACTCGGGTGCTCGGCCGGCTACGACGCCCACTGCTGAGCCCCGCCCACGACGAACAGAACGGCTACGTGCCCAACGTCGTCTACTCCTGCGGCGCGCTCGTTCACGCCGACACCCTGGTGATCCCCTACGGCATCGCCGACGGCGCCATCGGCATTGCCACCGCGCCGCTTCCGCAGCTGCTGGACACGATCGTTCAGCAGCCAGATCGCCCGAGATGAGGTCACCGTGAGCACGATGAGAAGGTCCAGCGACAGAACGCAAGATCCGCTCGGCGAGTACGTCCTGCACATGGGTGCGGGATTCGTCGCTAAGGAACGTCCGCAAGTGCTGGCGGCGTTGGCTATGCTCGGGCCGCATCTGGGCCGGTGGGATCCGCACGACATCAGCCTGGAAGTCTCCTTGCAGGACCGCGGCCGCAGGGAGCAGCGGGTCACGTTGCGGACGACCTTGCCTGGTCTCCCGCCGCTCGTGGCCGTCGCCGACAACCGCGACATCACCCGCGCCCTTCACGAAGCCAAGCATGAGTTGATCCGGCAGCTCGAACACCAGAAGTCGGCGCGCGAACCCATGCACAATCGAAAGCTCGGGCACAACACGATCCGCCACCCGGGCACCTCGGCGCAGGGGCATCAAATCCAGCCTGCGCCGTAGTCGCGCGGAGCTTGATGGAGTGGCCCCTGACGGTCTGGACGCCTACCTTTCCCGGAGGGACGACGCTCGAGGGTCGGTTCTGTCTGATGCGGGGGCCACCCGCGTGACCTTCTCCGACAAGGGGCCGAGCAGCTTGATCACCGCCCTGTAAATGACAGCACCGTAAGGCCATTGGGTGACGACGCGGCCCGACGGGCTTTTGTAGTAGTTGTTGGCCTGCACCCAGACGGTCTTGGCGATCGCGCCCTGAATCCATTGGTTGTAGCGGCGGTAGAACGTAGGCCGTACCTCCACGGCGGCCACCTTCGGCTTACACAAGCGCTTGATGGATCGCACCGCGAACTCAGCTTGGCGCTGTAGGGCTGAGACAATTTCACCGCCATTGGTGTTGGGGCCGTAAAGGATGTAGAAGTTTGGGAACTCCGGCACAGTGATGCCGGCGAACGCCTGTGGTTCACCTCGCCAAAACTCGTGCAGTGTGCGGCCGGTACGCCCGACGATGCGGTATGACGCGAGATAGTTCGCCGGCTGAAACCCGGTCGCCATGATGAGCACGTCGGCGGGGTGCTCGACGCCGCGCACGTCGACGACCCCGGTGCGGGTCACCGAGGCGACCGCGTGGGGGATCAACTTGACGTCATCGCGCAGCAGACTGGGATAGAAGTGCTTCGTTAGCACCGGTCGTTTCCCGGGGAACGGGTATTTCGGCGTAACCGCTTCGGCGAGGTCGGGCCGGTCGGCGAAAACGGCCGCGATATAGGCGCGGCATCGGGATTCGGCGATCGAATTGATCTTGGTGCCCGGGCGGTGCAGCGCGCCAAACAGTTGACCGATCTCGATGAGCCAGAACTGGCGCAGTCTCTCGCGGCGCCGAGTCCGGGGTTGGCGCAGCCGGGCCCGCTCGTCATCGGAGAGGCCGCGGTCGGGCTTAGGTAGGACCCAGCCCGGTTCACGTTGGAACAGCGTCACGCGCTCAGCCACGCCGGCGATCGATGGAACCACTTGCACGGCACTGGATCCGGTGCCGACAACCGCAACTCTCTTGCCGGCCAGATCGATCGGGTCCCACCGCGCGGTGTGCAGCTTGGGCCCGGCGAAGTCATCCAGACCCGGCCAGGTGGGGTAGTTGGGGATATTGAGCATCCCCACCGCGCTGATCACCGCACGGAAGATTTTTTTTTCGCCGTCGGCCGTCCGCAGCACATAGCCACTGTGCTGGTGCTCCCAGGCGACCTCTTCGACCGAGGTCGACAACCGGAAATGCTTCCGCAGCCCATACTCGTCGACGACAATTTCAAGGTAGCGCTGCAATTCGGCTTGACGGGCGTGGGTGCGGCTCCAATCGTGTGGATGGAACGAATACGAATACAGCTGGGAATGCACATCGACTTCGGCGCCGGGATAGCGATTGTCCCACCAGGTGCCACCGATTCCATCGGATTTTTCGAAGATGGTGAAGTCGTGCAGACCCGCCTCAGTGAGCTTGACGGCCGCGGCGATGCCAGCAAAGCCGCCGCCGATTATCGCGACCGACGGGCCAGCGGTGTGGCTAGCCACGAGAGGGCCCCGAGTTGCGGTCGGCTGCGACGTCAAGCACGGATCGCCTCGACGGTCCGGCAGGTAGAAGCGGTGCGCGAGCATGGAAGTCATTCGCCTGGACCGTGGCTTGCAACAACTTCAGCTGGGCGCCTGTCGTCGCGAGATCGCGTGGCGCAAGGGTCAGTCCAGCCATACCCAACCTTTACACACGGCTGCCAACATGTAAAGATAGCTATCATTGCGAGCTATCCGGTCGACACTACTTCTGCGGCCCGAACGGCAGACGCCCCACGGAAGGATCTGCGTGCCCGGAATTCACCACACTGCAATAGTTACCTCTGACGTCGAACGCTCGATACGGTTCTGGTGTCACGGCTTGGGTTTCACTGAATTATTCGATCAGACATTCACCGGCGACTGGCCCACCCTGTTCAATGCGGCGACCCACCGGTTGCGGTCAATATTTCTCGGCGACCCCAACACGCCTGACACGGGCATCGTCGAGCTTGTGGTCTTCGAAGGTTCCCCTCCTGGCGCGTCACCACCAGAGCGGCCAACGTACGGGTTCTTTCTGTTGTCACTGGAGCGCGAGGTAGACAAAGCGTTGGCGACATTGGCGCAACTCGGGTTTGGCGACGCCGTGCGTCGGATCTCGATGTCGGCACCGGGCGGGAAGACGGTACCTATGGCGGTGATCACGGCACCCGACGGAGTCCTCGTGGAACTCATCGGGGCACCCTCATGACCGCGGTCGTCACCGGCGGCGGCTCGGGTATCGGCAGCGCGGTCGTGACTCGGCTGCGCCTGGCGGGCAATCAAGTCGTGGTATGGGACATCAAGGACGGCGACATCGATTGCGATATAAGCGATCCCGACTCAGTGTCGGAAGCAGCTGCCAGGACACTGGCCGCTCACGGTGCGCCGAACCGGCTTGTGGCCTGCGCGGGTATTGGCGCGTCGGGGATGTTGTTGGACCAGAGTCCCGCTGACTGGCAGCGGGTCATCGACACCAACCTGACGGGAACCTGGCTGACCATGCGCGCCGTCGCGCGCACGATGATCGACTCGGGGTCGGGTGGGTCGATCGTAGCCGTGTCGAGCATCAGCGGAACGCTGGCGGACCGCGACATGGGCGCATACTGCGTGTCGAAAGCCGGGATCGACATGCTGGTGCGAATCGCGGCCACCGAGTGGGGCAGATACGGCATCCGCGTCAACGCCGTGGGTCCCGGCGTGACTCGCACACCGATGCTGGCTAAGCCTGAGCAACTTCCGGGCTGGGTGGAGGGACTGACCGAACGAACGGCGCTGGGCCGCATCGGCGAGCCCGACGACATCGCCGAAGCGATCGCCGCGTTGCTCGAGATGTCCTGGGTCACAGGCCAAACGCTCTTCGCCGATGGCGGACTGGCATTGCACAGCCCCATCGACGCCTACGGACAGATCCAGCGGTTGTCGCAGCGAGGCGGTCAGTAAGGGCGTGCCGTTCCCCGAGATCTGCCTGGGACGAAGGTGGCGGGCAGCGTTGCCAATCCGGTCATGCTCGGATTGCCGAGGTACTCGTCGACGCCGTTGAGATCGACGCGGTAGTCGGGGATGCGATCCAGTACGGCCTTCAGCATGACTTCGAACATCGTCCGCGCCAAGTGAGACCCGATGCAACGGTGCGGACCCAATCCGAACGCAAGGTGGCGGTTGGGAAAGCGGTCGAGGATGACATCCTGGGGGCGGTCGAATTCCTCTTCGTCATGGTTCGCGGCCAACCAACTCAGCACGAGCTGGTCGTTGCGGCGCAGCTGCTGGTCACCGATCACGACGTCGCGGGTGACGGTCCGGCTCAGTTGCTGGTTGACCGAGAAGTACCTCAGGTACTCGTCGACGGCGGTCGAGTAGAGCTCAGGCGAATCGGTGAGTTGCTGACGCAGCCGCGGGTGGGTGGCCAAGTGCAGCAGGCTCAGCGCAGTCTGCGAGGTGGTGGTGTCGACGCCGCCGGCGATGAGGTTCCACAGAATATCGAGCAATTGGCTATCGCTGAGATGGTTGCCGTCGAATTCGAATTCCACCAGAAAGCTGGTGAGGTCGTCTCGTGGCTCAGCACGTCGCGCCCTGGCGAAGTCCAAGAGTCCGTCCATCATCGCCGGGACCGCCGCGATGGCCTCGTTGTATGCCTCGCTACCGGTCGGGTGGGCCATCACCGAGTGGAACAGGTTGGCGTACAGCTGCCAGTTGTCATACGGCAGGCCCATGAGCTTCATCGTCAGGATGGCGGGAATCGGGCTGGCGTAGTCGAGTACCAGGTCAATCTCGCCATCGGCGATGCGCTGATCGATAAACCAGTGCGCGGCCTGTTCGATGAATGGACGCATCTGTGCCACCGTGCGGGGGGAGAACGACGGAGCCAGCCCGCGACGCAGGGCCCGGTGGTAGGGCCCGTCGACTTCGCCGATGCCGAGGGCAGGCTGTCCCTCGGGTCGCGGAACACCCATCTCACCTTGGTAATTCACCCCGTCGGCGGCGTCGGGCTCGTATTTGTGGGCGAACGTAG
Source organism: uncultured Actinomycetota bacterium (assembly GCA_963833915.1). GTDB lineage: Bacteria > Actinomycetota > Actinomycetes > Mycobacteriales > Mycobacteriaceae > Mycobacterium. Next base: position 250,320 of record CAWHZO010000017.1, on the reverse strand, counting down.
CACCGTCGCGTGCGGCCTGCGCGACGGCTTGGTAGCTGGTCAGAAACCAGAAGCCCCCGTAGTTCTCATTCCACGCGACCGGGCACCGGCGGCGCAGCTCGGCGTTGGACTCGACTTCGTTGAGGTTGAACGCATCGGAGTGGTGATCGAAGTCCACCCTCACGTCATCGTTGATCTCTGGGCGTGTCGTCATCGGAAAACCCTCCAGCACAAGGAATCTGTCGGATCTGCTCAAGCATGGGGACGGTGCTCTTGCTAGGCTACCAAGCTATTAATCAATCTTTATATACTTTGACATTCAGACCAGAGCGGTTGGCGTCGTCAGCACGGTACGCGCAGCGGATGGGAGGAGCGTGACGATCGACGACCGAGCGGCGGGAGCGACGATCGGGGGTCTGCCGATTCCTGCGCGGCCTGATCTCGCGCGGATGCGTCGCGACCGGTATGCGCGCTTACAGCACGAACTTGAAACCCAACTGGTCGACGGCTTGGTGCTGCTCGGGTCCAGCGCGGTCAGTTACGCCACCGGAGCGACCGCGCCGGCGGCCGACGGTGATCGCGCGGCGCTGTTTCGCGCGGTCGTGATCATCGGCCGGGGTGATCCCGCACCACATCTGTTCACGCCGTATCTCGACGGAGCACCGCCCGACTTACCCAGCGACCACCTGCACGGCCCGCTGTTCCCCGACCTCGAGGACGGATTCGATGAATTCGTTGCCGTACTGAGCGCACATTTCGCCTCGAAAGCGCGGTTGGGTGTCGACGATCAGACTCACGCGATGTTGCGCGGACTCCCTGACTTCGACTGGGTGGACGCCGGGGGCGTGCTGGGCGCGGCCAAGATCGTCAAGACCCCCGATGAGCTTGCCTGTATCCGGACCGCACAGCGACTCAACGAATTGGCCATGGTCGACGCGCTGCGGTTGCTGCGGCCGGGCGTCCGCCAGACCGACCTGAGCGCAGCCTTTCTGCGACGGGTCTTCGAACTCGGCGCCACCGCCGGCGGGATCGACCCGATCTGGCAAGTGATGGCCCCGACCAAAGCGGAAGGTCCATGGACGATTCACGGTGACCTCGCCTATCCGACGGTGACCACCGACCGCTTCTTGCGCTACGGCGACGTCATCTGGGTTGATGCCGGCATCATGTGGCAGGGTTACGCCTCCGACTACGGGCGGACCTGGGTGGTCGGATCGGGTCCGAACGCTCGTCAGGAGACGCAGTTTCGCCGTTGGCGTTCCGTCGTCGATGCGGCGCTGGACATCCTCGCCCCCGGTGTGTCGGCGCTCGAGCTCGGTGCGGCTGCCACCGCGGCCAACAACGGGGTGCGCCCCTGGATCACACACTTTTATCTCGCTCACGGAGTGGGCACGGAAAGCGCCGAGATGCCGTTGATCGGAACTGACTTCGGCGAATCGTTCGACGACGCGCTGATTATGCAACCCGGGATGGTGCTGGTGTTTGAGCCAGTGATTTGGGATGACGGAGAGGCCGGCTACAGGTCGGAAGACATTGTTGCCGTCACTGATTCGGGATGGGTGAAGTTGAGTGGCTCCACTTACCAACCGTACGGCTTAACGACATGAGCCCGGCTCCGCGCGACCGCGGCCTACGAGTCGGCACAATGGCTCTGGAAGACGACGCGCGCACCGACTTCACCCGGTTGCGTGCGCTGCGCCGCGCCAAGGTGCTCGACGGGATGGCACGTCACGGCATCGATGCCCTACTCCTCGGGGGGGTTGGAAACGTCCGGTACGTCTCGGGTGCCCGTCAACTCGGCCGCGCCGGCGTTCTGCCGTTCGCGCCCACCGCGGTGGTCGTCGCTCATACCGACAAAGTGCACTTGCTCTCCACCTGGGATGAAGGAGTACCGCCGGAAATCGGTCGCGAAGATCTCTACGGACTGGTGTGGAACCCGGTCAATCTGGCGACCGCGCTGGGCGAGATAGCCGGCCTTCGCACGGCGGCACGCGTGGGCACCGACGGGCTCACACCGATGTTCGCTGCGCTCATCGCCGACCACGTCACTGCTGCCGAGATCGTCGACGCCGCACCCGTGATGGAGACCGCGCGCCGGATCAAGACACCCGACGAGATCACCTGCTTGAATGTCGCAGCGGCACTGGCGGAGTCCGCCCTGACAGCAATGGACGACGCGCTACAACCCGGGGTTGCAGAACGTGACCTGCTCGGTGTCTACCACGAGCGCATCGCCGTTCTCGGGGCACCGAATCCGCCCTCCGAGGCGGTCTGCTTTGCCACACCCACCGTGGGCCCCGTGCGGTTTCGTCACCTGGCCACCGACCGGCCGATCGGCGATGGTGAGCTGGTCGTGCTGGCCCCGGGGGCGTTGTACGCCGGATACGAGGGGGCCCTGGCGAGCACGCGGATCGCTGGAAGTCCTGAACCGCCGCGTGCGGCGGAACTGGCCGAGCGCTGCGCACGATCTCTCGAAGCGCTGCTGTCGGTCTGCAGGCCCGGCAACACCGGTGCCGATCTGTATCGCGCGTGGCACCAAGGCGGCAACCCCGAACCCGAGGTGGCACTCGCCCATGGGCTGGGCCTGGGCGCGGAACCACCACTGATCGGGTTCGGTCGCGGTGCCGATGCGGTGATCGAACAAGACATGGTGCTCTGCGTACAGTCGTGGGTCACCGACGTGGGAACCGGCGGATACTTCGAACGCGTAACCGTCCATATCGAAGGTGACGGACCGTCGTTGCTGACTCGCTGGCCGCTGGCGTGACAACCGCTACCCGCCGGCGTGCTCGGACACGAACGCCATTGTCGCGACGCTATTTTCGGTGACGCCTCGTTAGCCGCGGTTGTCGTCCGTACCACAACACGGGGAGAACGACCGATCCGTCACCGCGCCGTCGGCCAGTATCGCGCGCGGATCTTGCGTTTCATCAGTTTCCCGGTGTCTTCTCGGGGTAGGTCGTCGTCGAACACAATGATCTTGGGCGCCTTATAGTGCGCCAGATTGGTCCGGACGTGTTCGCGCACTGCATCTTCGGTCAGGCCGGTTGCTTCGACGTGGGCGGCGATCGCTTCGCCGAATTCCTCGTCCGGTATGCCGAACACGGCTACGTCACGGACCCCGTCGAGTTCGAGCAGGCACGTTTCGATTTCTGCCGGGTAGATGTTCACTCCGCCCGAGATGATCATGTCGGTGCTGCGGTCGTTGAGGTAGAGGAACCCATCGTGATCGAGGTAGCCGACGTCGCCGATGTCGAGGTAGCCATCGTTCTCCATTGCAGCCCGCTTGTCCGGATTGCCGTGGTAGGTGAAGTCCGGCCACGCCGACGGTGGGCGCAGGTAGATCCGTCCAGATTCACCTGCTGGCAGCAGATCTCCGTACTCGGAGTAGATCCTGACGTCGCCGTCCCCGATCGGCCGTCCGACGGTGCCCGGGTGCGCGAGCCACTCGGCGCTGTCGCACAACACGCAGGCGCCGGTTTCGGTACCGCCGTAGTACTCGCGGACAATCGGCCCGAACCAGTCGATGATGCGTCGTTTTACCTCGGGTGGGCATGGCGCCGCGGCATGCACGACAGACTTGAGTGAGGAGACGTCGTATTTCATCCGGACCTGATTGGGTAGTTGCAGCAACCGGACGAACATCGTTGGGACAGCTTGAAAGTGGTCGATGTGATGCTCTTCGATCAGTCGTAGCAACTCTTCGGCGTCGAAGCTTGCCATGATCGTCAGATCGATGCCTGCGGCCGCACTGACGAGCGCGTGGACATTCGGTGCGCTGTGATACATCGGCGCCGCGACCAGAGTTCGCATCCCCGGCGTCAGCCCGAATGTCGAAAACACGATCTCGGCAAGCGATTTAGCCTGCGCGGAGGTGGTCGGCGCGCGGACGATGCCCTTTGGTCTGCCCGTGGTGCCGGAGGTGTACACCATCGACGTCGGCGCCTGCCGTGGTGGCTCGGACCGGTTGCTCTGCGTCGCCAACCAGTCCTCGTAGACCGGATGTCTTCCGGTCGGCCGTTGAGACTCCTCGGCGACTTCGATGAGCGCCCGATCGCCCGCGACCGCCTCAGCAGTGGAGATGAGGCCGGTGTGGGCGAAGATCACCTTGCTATCGCTGTCATCGAGCAGATAGGAGAGCTCGGTCCCTTGCCAGTGCCAGTTCACCGGCACTGGTATCGCGCCCAGCAGGCCGATACCGATGCTCGCTTCGATGAACGCGATCTCGTTGTGCAGGTAAATGGCGACCCGGTCGCCGGCCGTGACATCAAGGGCGGCAAGCCCGTTCGCCACTGCGCCGGCACGGGTCCGGACGTCCTCGTAGTCTCGAAAGACATCTCCGCATCGCACGCCTGCCATCAGTCGAAGACCCGGGTAGCTCGCCATGTTGTGAACATGCCGGCGAACTCGCTGCCGTGAATCGCTGCCGCTTGGGCGCCCGCTTCGAGGTCGACCGCCTGCGCGAGGTCGCGATCGGCGGCGTCACGCAGCAGTCGTTTGGTCGCCACGACCGCTGGGGCGGGGCGCGCGGCGAATGTCGTGGCGAGATCGAGCGCCGCGGCAAATGCGTCGTCACTCAACTGGTGCACCAGCCCTATACGAAGCGCGCGCTCGGCGTCGATCGGTCGCCCCGCGAGCAGCAATTGCAAGGCCGCGCCCTCGCCGATCAGCCGCGGCAGCAACCAGCTTGCACCCATATCCGGCAGGAGGCCCATCCTGATGAACGACGGGAACAGTGCCATCGTCGGGGATCCCACTCGGATGTCGCAGGCCAGCGCCAACGACATACCGGCACCGACCGCGGGGCCGTCGATGGCGGCGATCGTCGGCTGCGGCAATGTCCAGAGCATGTCGACGACCCGCATTTGCCGGGCCAGCAATTCGGCCACTTCGGTCTCGGCTCGCCGCGAAAGATCCTCGAGCGAAGCGAAGTCTGCGCCCGAACTGAACGCACCGTTCGCGCCGGTGAGAATCACCGCCCTGACGACGGAATCGGTTCTTATCACCGCCAATTCGTGGGCCAATCGGGTCAAGACTTCGAGATCGAGTGAGTTGCGGCGCTCCCGGCGATCAAGGACCAGTACCCGTACACCCTCCGCCGGGTGTTGCACGCGCAGCCCGCCGTCGGTCGGGGCCGTTCGTGTCGCTGTTTCCGTACAGGTCATAGCCATCGCCTCCAGGCTTGATTTACAGGTCAGGCGACCTGTCGCTAGGTTACAGGTCAAGTGACCTGTCGTCTATATAGTGTGCTGGTGGCATCGACTCCGGTTCGCGGCGGCGCTCCGCGGACGCAGCAGGCGCGGCGCGATCAGACTCGCGCCCGCCTGATCGAGGCGACCATCAGATCCATTGCCGATCACGGGTATCCGGCCACGACAACCAGGCAGATCGCGGAGTCCGCCGGAGCCTCGCTCGGGGCGATCGCACATCATTTCCCGGCCCGGGTTGATCTCATCGCCACGGCGCTCGACGAGGTCGGGCGTCGAATGGAGACCGATTTGCAGGCTCGGGCCGCGCACGCGGTCGGCGACGTCCGCCGTACACCTGCTCTACTCGACGTGCTCTGGACCGCGTTCACCGACGACCTGTACACCGTGTGGGTGAAGGTGTGGATCGCTGCCGCCGATGATCCTGAGCTCTACGCCGCGGTTGCCCCGCTGGAGCGGCCACAGTCCGCCGTGTTCGCCGCGATCGCCGCCGGCGCCGCACCGAAGAACATTCCGCGCGCCGAGTGGACACGGCGGTTCAGCGTCGCGCTCGATGCCATGCGCGGGCTCGCGCTCACGCTCACCATCCAGCCTCGGACCACTCCTGTTCAACGAGATCCCTGGCCGGACCTCAGACGCGAGCTGACCCGCCTCCTCGACCGCTGATCATTGGCCATCGGGCGGTGGGTTGTTAAACCCGGTGTGGCTGCGGATCAGCGGCAGCGACGCCGTGGTGGCGAACCCGGGCGGTGCGGCGCAGATCGCGGGCACCGCGTTGAGCACCTGCATCGCGGTGGCGACGCTGGCCGAGCGGACGTGTTCTGCCATGGTGGCCGCCCGGGTGAAGCTGGCCAGGGCGAAGAAGTGGGCGCGCATCGAGGGGTCGCCTTCGATGGTCAACGTCCAGCCGTGCTCGGGTGTAGGCCAGTGTTCGGGATACTCCCCGCAGACGGTCCATAGCGTCTCGAACTCGATGAGCGGCTCACCGGCGCGGCGGCCGGTCCAGGTCCACCGCTGACCCGCGGTGGTTCCGGCCCGCAGCAGGTGATCGAAGATCTGATGGTCCTGCTTAGCCGCAACCGCGTCGACAGTGGCGGTGACCGCATCGATGCCGGCGTTGAGCGCGTCGGCGAGAAACCAGACCTGCTCGGTGAAAATCCCGCTGTTGAACGCCAGGAACTCGGTGGAGTCGGGGCTGATGTTTTCGACGGGCCCGCCGAACGCCATGTTGTCGAAGGTGATGGACGTGCTTTCGTAGACCGACCAGTCCGCCCGTTCCTGCAGGGTGATCTTGTCGATCGTTCGGCTCATCCCCGACAAGGCCAGCGGCAGCGCGCCGGACAAATTGCCCGGATTGAGACCGCTGCCGTGCACCGAAGTGCCGCCCGCATCGCAGGCCGCCGCCACCTGGTCACGGTCCGCTGCGGTGATGCGGCGGGGGTGAAAGAGAAACGCCGTGGTGGCCACGTTCTTGCCGCTGGACAAGATGGCGCACACCTCATCGATGCTGGCGTTGCGCGGCGTATAGAGCACGCAGTCTGCCTGCAGGGCGAGGATTTCGTCGACGTCGGCGGTGGCTTTGACGCCGATCGGTTCGCGACCGACCAGGGTGCCGATATCCGTGCCGGCCTTGGCCGGCGAATACACCCGCGCACCCACGATCTCCAGATCGGGGCGGTGGTCGAGAATCGTCGTGACCATCTCACTGCCCACGGCTCCGGTGCCCCATGCGATGACGCGAAGTCGCTGAGGCTTTGCCACTAGTACGCCCTCAAGTGTTGCCTGCTCAGGTCTTGGTATCCCATCAATCCTCCTGGCGGACCTTACCGCCGAGGAATTGCATGATCCTTCGATCTGACGGGGCGGACGGGCCGATCGCGGCGGAAGTTATAGGACGACGAACCACACGGCGACGTAGTGACTGATCGCGGCAGCCGCGGTGAAGGCGTGAAAAAACTCGTGATAACCGAAGGTGTGCGGCCAGGGGTTCGGCCAGCGAATCCCGTAGAGGATGGCGCCGACGTTGTAGAGGAGCCCGCCCAGCACTAGCAGGCCGACGACGATCGGACCTCCGCCGTCGAGCAGGCTGCCGGCGAAGAAGATCGCCGCCCAGCCCAGTAACAGGTAAAGCGGTATGCCGACCCATCGTGGGGCGGACGGCCACGACATCTTGAGTGCAGCGCCGGCGAGTGCGCCCGCCCACACGATGGCCAGCACTTCGACTCCGGTGCGGGGCGGCATCGCCAACAGCACGAAGGGGGTGTAACTGCCGGCGATGAAGACGAAGATCGCCGAGTGATCAAGCCGCTTCATCCACTTCAAGGCCACCGGACTGTGCCAGTGCTTGCGGTGATAGATGGCGCTGACGCTGAACATCGCGACGATGGTGACGGTGTAGATCAGGGTCGCAAGGACAGCTTTCTGCGACGACGTGATCGCCGCAACCGACACCAGTGCTAATCCGCCCACGGTGGCGGTGACCGCCGAGCAGAGGTGGATCCAGCCGCGGGCTCGTGGCTTCCCAATGAGCTCGGCGACGGTGTCGGCGAGACCTTGGGGCAAGTCGTCGACGACTGGCGCCACCGGATCGCGCACCGAAGAAGCTGCGTTCGGCTCTGCCCGGCGGGATGTCATGTCGCTAGTGGGCGCGTTCAGCGCGTCTGCCTTTCGGGCGTGCCGATTACGGCGCGCCGCCGCGGATCGCGACGGCGCGGGAGTGAGTGTAACTCCAGGGCGGCCCTACCCCGGCGGTTCCCTATCGATATGCGGAGCCACCCCAGATCGACGTCCACAAAGCGGTCTGCTGTTCGATGAAAGAGCTTCAGCTGTGCTCGAGTTTCTTGCGCTCAATGTGAAGTAGCCTGTAGCCGCTTTTGTACGTGCGTCAGGGCCCGCGAAGGACCGACTGAATGCGCATCATCACCGTCGAAGAGCACTTCGAGCATCCGGAGGTCAGCCGGCAGGTTCTGCAGCTAGGCGGCCCACCAAGCGGTCTTCCGCTCAACGCGCTCGCCGAATTCGGGTCGATATTCAACGACGACCGCGACGCTGCGACCGTGCTGGGTGGGCATCGGCTGGCGCACATGGATGCGGTGGGTGTCGATGTTCAAGTTGTCTCTCACGGCAACGGCAGCCCGAGCACGTTGGGCGCGCCGGAGTCGGTGGATTTATGCCGGCGAGTCAACAACGATCTTGCACAACAGATCTCCGAGCACCCAGACCGGTTCCGGGGTTTCGCCACGCTTCCGCTTTACGACCCCGACACGGCGGCCGAGGAATTGCGTCGCTGTGTCGGCGATCTGGGGTTCGTCGGCGCGCTGATCGCCGGAACATTCGAAGGGCTCTTCCTCGACGATGCCCGGTTCGACCCGATCCTCGCCGCCGCCGAGACTGTAGACCTGCCGATCTACGTTCATCCTGGACTACCGCACCCGCAAGTCTCGCAACCCTATTATTTCGGCGACTGGCCCGCTGCCGTCGGCGTGATGTTCAGCGGTCCCGCCTTCGGCTGGCACGCCGAGGCAGGCATCCACCTCATCCGGTTGATTTTGTCCGGTGCCCTGGATCGACACCCCGGCCTGAAACTGTTGAGCGGGCACTGGGGTGAGGTGATGGTGTTCTGGCTCGAACGGCTCGATGAGACCTTCGGTCTGGTGCGCACCGGCCGCGACCGCGATGTCAGCGACTATTACCGCGAACAGATCTGGGTGACCCCGTCGGGAATGTTCAACCGACATCAGCTCGACCACGTAGTCGCCGAGCTGGGCGCCGAGCGGATCATTTACTCCGAGGACTATCCCTACGTCAAACGGGACAATGTCGCCGAATTCCTCACCAGCTCAGACCTTTCCGATCAGCAGACGCACGCTATCGGGCACGGTAACGCCGAAGCGCTGTTACGCATCTGACGGTTCAGTTCTGCCGGCCGGCCAGCTCCGTGACGAACCGGTCGACGAATTCGTTCAGTGGTATTCGACCGGCGGGCCGAATGACGAACTTCGTCAGACCGGCGTCGAGGTAGCCGTCGAGTTGGCGATGCAGCTGATCCCAGCCGGCGGCGATCAGCTCGCCCGGATCGATGTCCGGACGCCGCCGGCGCGCCGCCGTCGCCAACTCCGCCGGCAACTCACCGTCGGCGACGGCCAACGAGATGCCGAAGTGATCGGGTTCGATCTGTCTGCCGGCAGCTACGGCGGCTCGTTCGATCGCCTCGCGTCCTGCCCGCGCCTCGCTCGGGGTGAGAAAACTCCCCAACCACCCGTCGCCGAACCTGCCGATGCGCCGAAACGCCGCGGGTGCCGAGCCGCCCAGCCAGATATCGAGCGGATCCGCCGGCCGAGGCGCAACGGCCGCCCCGGTCACCGTGAAATACCGACCCCGGTAGCTGGCCGAGTCGTCAGTCAGGGCCGCGCGCAGCAGTTGCAGCGATTCATCGAACACTGCTGCCCGTTCTCCATCGGGAACGACGAACAGCTCGCGCTCAGCCGCAATCGCTGAACGCAACCCGAAGACCGGAAGAACTCGCTTGGGCGCGACAGCCGCCAGCGACGCCAACTGTTTGGCCACCAGCACCGGATGGCGCCCCGGCAGTATTGCCACCGAAGTACCCACCTTCAACCGGGTCGTGCGGGCCAGCGCGTAAGCCATGCCGACCACCGGGTCGACCGCCGGCGCGTACACCAATTCGGAGAACCACAGTGAGTCCACGCCACTGGTCTCCAAATGGTCGACGATCGAGGCAAGCTGATCAGGAGCGGTGTCCGCACCCAGACTGACGCCGAAGCGAACTTTCATGCAGCGCATCCTCCTCTGCCTAGGCCTGGCTATTCCAACACGGTTACGCTCGGATTTGTGCCTTTGGACGTTGCCGAGACTCGGGTACAAGGCCCCCGGCGGTTCCGCCCGATTAGGTATCTGACCTCGAGTCGCATTACGCTTGCGCGCGGTCCATTGTCCTCTCGAGAAAAACACCTATGACTATTCAGCCCACTTTGGGGCGCCCACGATCCCTGCGCAACGGCCGTACCCGACGTGTCGCTCAGCGTGTGAGTGGCCCGATGATCGGTCAGTACTTCGATATCGAAATCAGCCGCGATGCGGACGGATGGATGATCCGAATTCCCGAGATCGGTGGGGTCGCTCGCACCGGCCGCCGGGCCGCGGTCGAAATGGCCGCGCGAGAATGCATCGCAGCCCGGACCGGTATCCCGATCGGTTACGTCGCCGTCTTCGTCGCCCGCGAGACGAGTTAGCGCCAAGCAGCTTTCGCCGCACTGCAGCTCCCCTTGAGGCAAGCTGATCAGGAGCGGTGTCCGCACGCAGGCTGACACCGAAGCGAATCTGCGCGGTTGCATCTGCATTTTGCCTATTTTCGCTGCCGTTCTGCCTACGACGCTTGCCTGTACGTGTGGACGGGTACACACAGCTAAAAGTGCAGGCAAGGAACGGTGTGGCGACGGAGTTGGGTTGTCCCAAGCGAATGGTGTTCGGACCGTGCGGAGGTGTACGCCCCGACGGCCAATGCGAAATGCGCCCGGGCGCGTGCGCATTCGACGAGGCGGTCGCGTGGTCCGGTAATCATGCTGCGTTGCAACATGTTCGAGCGCCATTGGTGCTGACCGATTTCAGCTGCACCCCGTTCGATCGCACTGACGTCGCCGCGACGGCGGCCGTGCTGACGACCGGGTGCGACGCTGTCCTCGTCGGCGAACATCAGAACAAGCCGGATTTTCCACCCACCCTGATGGGGTCGTTGCTCCTCGACGCGGGTGTGACGCCGTGGATCACACTGTCGTGCCGTGACCGCAACCGTGTGGTCCTCGAACAGGAACTGCGTGGGCTGCAGAGTATCGGCGTTTACACGGTGTTGTGCGTGACGGGCGACGGACGCGGTTACGACGTGCGACCGGATGTCACCCAGACCTTCGATCTCGACGGGCCACGCTTGGTATCGCTGGCGGCCTCACTCGGAATGGTCGCCGCAGCGCCTGAAACTCCCACCGCTCCGCCGGTGCGTGCCCGGCCCGGTCGGTTGGTGGAAAAGCAACGCGCCGGAGCAAGCCTCGCGGTGCTTAACCATGTGCCCTTTCCCGACATGATTGCCGACTTCATGGAAACGGCACGCGCGGAGGGGTTGTCGATCCCGGTGATCGCCGCCGTCGCGGTGTATACCGACAGTTTGTCGGCAGCGGTGCTGCAGGGCTTGCCGGGTCTTGAACTTGACCCGGCGGTCACCGAGCACGTGTTGAACGCGGCGGATCCGGTGGCCGCCGGGATCACCGCCGCCGTGAGCGAAGCGCGGGCACTGTTGTCGATCGAGGGTGTCGAGGGGGTGAACGTCTCCGGGCTCGCCTCAGCGTCGGGCCCCCGCGTCGGCGCGGAGATCAAGGCGGAGGTCGGACGGCGCATCCGATCGGAGGCGTTGTGACCGAGGCGATGCAGGCCGAGTTCGACACGGTCGCCGAATGGACAGCCGAGGTGGCGATTGAGCTCGGCCCGGAATATCACGTTCCCGCGGGTTGCCGCGGCAGCGGCAGTCCGGCGGCCCTGGACTGGCTCCTCGACCAGATGCGCTTGGTGGAAGGCGACTTACTTTTGGACTGTGGCGCGGGCGTAGGGGGACCTGCGGCGTACGCAGCGCGTTCGCGTTCGGTGGGCCCGGTACTCGTCGAGCCTGAGGCGGGCGCCTGCCGCGCGGCGAAACGTTTGTTCGGGTACCCGACGCTGAGGGCTGACGCGTCGGCGCTGCCATTCGCGGACGCCAGTTTCGACGCCGCTTGGTCGCTGGGTGTTTTGTGTACGACGCCTGATCAAGTCGCGTTGCTCGAGGAACTGCGCCGCGCCGTGCGGCCCGGCGGGCGCATCGGGTTGCTCACATTTGTCGCACACCGCGACCTGTCGAGCGATCACGTTGAGGGAAACCACTTTCCGACGTCGGGCGGTCTCTTGGACCTGGTGACGGAATCGTCGCTGTCCGTCGAGCAATCGCTGAGCGCCGCCGAGCTCCCCGCGATTCCCGTGGCCTGGAATGACCGCATCGAAGCCATCGAGAAGGCGCTCGCCGATCGACACGGAAACACCCAAGCCTGGCAGCTTGCCGAGCGCCAAAGTTCAGCGATCGCAAAGCTTCTCGACAGCGGAGCGGTGACTGCCGAATTGCTGGTGCTGCGGCACTCCGGTTAGACTTGGGCGGCGCGCGCCATCCAGCTGAAGCTGTGCATATCTGGGATTTGCGGCGCCAGCGCTGCGGCGATGCTGCGCCCGCTGGTCGAGACATCCGACAGGTTGTGGAGCGCATCGCCCAGCAGCGCCACCGAGCCCGACACCAACGCGATGGCCAATTCGATCAGCCCGGTCAACGCCAGTCCTACGGCGCTGATGGCGACCGCGCGGTTGGCCTGCCGGCGTTCACCCGCATCGTCGGTAAAAGTTTCGAGCGGAAAACTTGTCGCCGGGTCACGGACTCCGTTGATCAGATGCGTACCGCTTAGGATGCCTGCCGCGGCGGCAATGACAAAAGGTTTTGTCTAGGTGGCTCGCCTGCGGTTTGAGCATCTGCCCTCACGGAAACTCCCATCGAATGCGAGAAGTTCTGGAGCGTGAGGACAAGTGGGACGTTGGCGAGCACTTCGAGCTTCCCGATCTCGGCGGCGTCATCGCAGACGGCCACGTCGACCATCGCACGGTCGATCTGACCAGCGTCTATTACGACACCCGAGAGCGCGATTTGCAGGCTCACGGCATCCTGTTGCGTCGCCGCGACGGCGACGAGGACGCGGGCTGGCAGTTGAAGACGCCTGCGGCCGGAGGTCGCACCGAACTACGGTGGCCTCTTACGGATTCGCCGCCCGATTCGCTGACGAAGCTGATCGCCGGCATCAGCTTGGGCAAAGACCTGAGTGGCGTCGCGACTATCCACACCGTGCGTAACTCATACCGGATTCACGATGCCAAAGCCGAAGAGCTGTGGGCCGAGGTCGCCGATGATTCCGTGCACGCCTGGGTAGACGAGCGCTTGTCGGCTTGGCGCGAGATCGAGGTCGAGTACGGGCGTGGTACCGATTCGTTTTTCGAACGACTGACTGGTCGCCTTCGCTCCGCAGGAGCGCGACCTTCGCGTTATCCGTCCAAGCTCTCCCATGTCCTGCCGCCGACGCCGGTTGCCGAGCCAGTGTCGCCGGCTGGACGTGCATTGACGAGATACCTGGGCGAGCAAATTGATGCCGTCGTTTTGGGTGACCTGGGTCTGCGTCGTGGGCGCGACCCCATCCACGACACCCGAGTCGCGATTCGGCGACTGAGAAGCACGCTTCGGGTCTTTCGCAAACTGCTGGACCGGTCGGCGATCGGAGATCTCGACGGCGAACTGCGCTGGTTCGCGAGCCTGCTCGGTGACGTCCGCGACTGCCAGGTGCAGCATCGAAGATTCACTGCGGCGCTCGATGAGCTCCCGGAGGAACTCGTCTTGGGCCCGGTGCGATCGCATATCCGCAACGAACTGCAAGGCATCGAGCTTCCGGCGCGCGACCGGGTACGTGAAGCCATGGATTCGCCGCGGTATCTGGCAATCATGGCGGTGCTGCGCGATTGCCGAACCCGGCTGCCGATAAAGCCCGAGACGACGAAGTCTCAGCTGATTCGCAAGACCCGGCGAGCTGGCCGCAAAGCGGATCGGCGGCTCACCGCCGCAGTACGTGGCGGCGACGATTCGACGCTGCATCGGGCTCGCAAGGCAGCCAAGCGCGCCCGCTACGCAGCCGAGCTGCTTGAGCCCATCGGTGGCGCCAAGCGCGCGAAACGAATCAAGAAGCATTACAAAGGCATTCAATCCGTGCTTGGCGATCATCAGGACACCGTGGTGGCATCATCCGTATTGCGGCGAATGGCGACGTCGGCAGGAGCAACCGTCGCAGAGAACGGCTTCACCTACGGGCTGCTGTTCTCGCGCGAACAACACATCGCCGAGGAATGCCGTCGGCAAGTACGAAATCTCCTGTGAATTATAGCCTTCGCACAGCTCAATCGGCGAGAGCGCGGCCCACGATCAATGAATCGGGCTCGCCCACAACTTCATCGTCTTTGTCCTCGTAGTCGAACTTAGCCAGCAAGTATCGCATCGCGTTGATGCGGGCTCGTTTCTTGTCGTTGCTTTTTACGACGATCCACGGGGCGACGTCGGTATCGGTCGCGCTGAACATCTCCTCCTTGGCCGCCGTGTAGTCGTCCCATTTCGTCACCGACTGCATGTCCATCGGCGAGAATTTCCATTGCCGAACCGGGTCAACCAGCCGGATGGCGAATCGGGTGCGTTGCTCGGCGGGCGAAACCGAGAACCATAATTTGGTCAGGCTGATGCCATCATTGACCAGCATCTGCTCGAAAAGCGGTGCCTGCTGTAAGAATTCGGCATGCTGCTCAGGTGTGCAAAATCCCATCACCTTCTCGACGCCAGCGCGGTTGTACCACGATCGGTCGAACAACACGATCTCGCCGGCGGCAGGCAGGTGGTTGACGTAGCGTTGGAAGTACCACAGTGTCTGTTCGCGTTCCGTCGGCCTCTCCAGGGCAACAACCCTCGCGCTGCGCGGGTTGAGGTGCTCCATGAAACGCTTGATGGTGCCGCCTTTGCCGGCCGCGTCACGACCTTCGAACACGATCACCTGCCGAGCGCCGGTGCGTCTGCTGTGCGTCTGCAGCTTCAGCAGTTCAATTTGCAACCGCCGCTTCAGTCGCTCGTATTCATCGTGCGGCATCCGGTGGTCATAGGGGTATCGCTCGCGCCACGTATCGATGTGATCGCCGTTCTGATCGAGCAACACCGGGTCGTCCTCATCCCGGTCGTCGACGGTGTACCCGTGGTCGGGGCCCGACAGGGTTTCCAAATCTACCTCTGGCATGACCCACGCTATCGCAGTGACGCTTGGAGTCGGGCGCCCTTGACCTGAAGTGCGGTTGAGGTCCTAACCTCGTCGCCATGACGCAACCAGCAGCCACGTCAGACCACGGCTGGCCCGCGGAATTGGCCCCTATCGGGGCGATCCGATTCGCGCGCCGCTCAGCATATTTCGAGTCAACCGTCCGGTTTTACCGTGACTTGGTCGGCTTGCCACTGTGCGCCACATTCGCCGAAAGCTACGGCAGCACGGGCGCGATATTCGGCTTGCCCGGATCGGCTCTGACCTTCGAGATCGTCGAGGCCGCCGAACCGGTTGCGGTCGATAACCATGAGCAGCTGTGCCTCTATTTTCCCGATCCGACGACTCAACAAAATGCGACAGCGCGACTTTCCGCTGCAGGAGTGGAACCCGTCGAGTCCCATCCGTATTGGGCGGCAACGGGCGCTGTCACCTACCGAGATCCGGACGGCCGTGAAGTCGTGTTCGCGCCATTCATCTATGGCGTCAACGAACCACCAGGAGGTAACACGTCAGGCGAACACTGGTCAGGTACCTGAACAAGCGGAAGGCCACCGGGGTCAGGTCCTCCGGTGGCCGTCCTTTGTTCTGGTCCGTTGCGGCTACTTCTTGAAGGCGTCCTTCACCTTTTCGCCCGCGTCCTTGAGGCTGGACTTCGCCTGGTCGAGCTTTCCCTCGGCCTCAGTGTGGTCGTCACCAGTGGCCTTGCCGAGGCCCTCTTTGGCCTTGCCGGCGACATCGTCAATCTTGTTGCTCACTTTGTCGTGGGCTCCCATGCGCTCCAGCTCCCTCTTTTCGACATTGCTGCTTTGCGAGGAGACAAATACCCGCCCCGAGAACCGGCCAAACCAGGTATGCGAGATTGGCACAATGCGGGTCGCGATTCTCGACGACTATCAGAACGTCGCGTTGAGCATGGCTGACTGGTCAGATGTGGCCGGCCGCGCCGAGATCAGCGTCTTCACCGACCACCTCGCCGATCAGGACGCCGTCATCGAGCGACTGGCGCCGTTCGACGTGGTGTGCGTGATGCGCGAGCGCACACCGTTGCCCCGTACCGTCATCGAGGGCCTGCCACGGCTGAAGATGATCGCCTCCACCGGCCCGTTCAACGCGTCGATCGACGTCGCGGCCGCTGAGGAACACGGCATCTATGTCAGCACGACCGGTGGTTACGTGGAGTCGACGGTCGAACTGACCTGGGCGCTGATCCTCGCCGCCGCCCGCCGGATCGTCGACGAGGGCCTCTCGGTGCGCGGCGGTGGATGGCAGACATCCGTCGGCCGGCAACTGGGCGGAACGGTGCTGGGCGTGTTGGGGTTGGGCCGGATCGGCACTGGAGTGGCGCGGGTAGGCAAGGCGTTCGGTATGGACGTCATCGCGTGGAGCACGAACCTGACCCCGGAGACCGCCGAACAGTCCGGGGCAACCTACGTGTCCAAGGACGAATTGTTCAGCCGGGCGGACGCCTTGACCATCCATCTGGTGCTCAGCGAGCGCTCTCGCGGTTTGGTCGGCGCGGCCGAACTGGGATTGATGAAACCGACGGCGTTGCTAGTCAACACATCTCGCGGCCCGATCGTCGACGAGTCGGCCCTCATCGATGCTTTGCGGTCGCAGCGACTCGCCGGAGCCGGTCTCGACGTCTTCGACACCGAGCCGTTGCCGGCGGTGCACCCGCTGCGCTCGCTGGACACCGTGGTCGCCACGCCGCACATCGGCTACGTCGCCGACCGGGTCTACCGCACCTTCTACGGAGAGGCCGCCGGCAAGATCGGTCGCTGGCTCAGCCGGATCGGCGAGAGCTGACGTCGACGCACGGCGGCGGGACCACCACGAGTCAAAAAGACCGAATACCAACGACACCATCGCGGCGAGCGCCCAGCCCAGCAGGATGTCGATCACGAAGTGCTCGGCGGAGTACACCAGCACGAAGGCCATCGCCAACGGGTAGCCCACCAGCAGCGGACGCCACCTGTGCCTGACCCGTCGCCACAGGAAGATCGAGATCATCGCGGTCAACGCGGCATGCAGGGAGGGAATCGCCGCGACCAGATTCACGCTGGCCTGTCCGGAGTTGACCAGCGCTCCGGCCGACTGCAGATGCAGCGTTCCCCAGCCGCGAGTGGAGATCCGCTCAATGAACTGATGGGCGCCGGGCTGGCTTCTGTGCATCGCGCCCAGCAGTCCGCCGTCGGGAACGCGTGCAGAGCTTCGGTACATGCAGTGTGGGTCGGACGGGCCACCGACGACATCGGCTGCGGTGCAGCGCGCGGCCGCCCACGGCGGCGCTGCCGGCATGACGATGTAAACGACGAGCGCGGCGAATGACAGCGCGACGAACCGGCGGACGAATGCCGCCCAGTCGCTGCGGTTGTGCAGCCAGAGCACGCCGGCGACCAGGTAGGGCAAGACGAAAAACGACATGTAGATGCTGCTGATGATCACTTCCCACCACGGTGGTTGCGGCATCTTCAGGCGCTCCTGTAACCACACTGTCGGGACGGTGCCGAAGAACAACCACCGGTCCGCGTTGGGTTGGAATCGCCAGAGCGTCGGCGCTCCGAGCAGCGTCGCCGCCCCGCGGCTGACGTCGTAGAGCAGCAGCACGAGCGCGAATGGGAGCCAATCGCGCAGGACCCCGAAAACTTTCCGACCACGACCGATGCTTGCGGCGATCAGCCCGGTGGAGATGTAGAGCAGCAGCAGTTCGCGATTGAATGCCAGCCCGTCCGTCAAGGTGCGGTAGGCCACCACCAGTGCCCAGGTGGTGACGGCCACCCGTCGGGCAAACGTGAGCCAACGCTCGCGGCCGGCCGGGTCAACGTAGTCGGCGGATTCGGCCTGCTGCAATGGCGCGGTCGGCGGGCGTTTTGCACCGCGCAGCATCCTCGTCGCTGCCGCCTGCGCATCGCGCTTGAACAGCCGGACCCTGCGATCGGTTGTTACTGACACCAGTCCAACCTTCTCCGTTGCCGACCGTTTTCCATTTGTTCATTCTTATCGGCATCTGCCATTTAACCAACCAATCTGCCAAAAACGCTGTAATTCAGTGGCTTTAGATCAGTGCGATCGAGTGCATCGTCAACCGGCGAGATTCGTTGTCGCCCAAATCGCGTGTTGCTATGCGCCAGCTGTGAATTCGGTACCGGCGGCCTGCTACGGCGCGACGCGCAGTGTGTCCCATTGTCGTTGTACCTCCCGTTCTTCCGCAGAAGAGATCATGCCCGATGGCGCGAACATCGTTGACGGCACTGGGTCATCCTCGGTCAGGGGTCTGCCATTACCGCGAATTACCTTGTATACCACGATGATTGCGGCCAACAGCACAATCACCACGACGGCGGCGAAGACGATCGACAGCGTGCCCTGGACAGAGGCATTTCTGATCACCTCTGCCAGTTGGTCAGGTGTCTTCGCGGAGCCGAAGGCCGTCTTTCCGGATGCTTTGGCCGCGCCGTACTGAAAATGCTGCGTCCAGTAGCCAACGCTGGGATCAGAAGAAAAGATCTTCTGCCACGACGCGCTCAGTGTGACCGCCAGATCCCACAGCAGTGGAACCGCGGGAATCCAGGCCCACTTCAGATAACCCTTCTTGATGACGACCACGGTGACCACGGTCAGCGCGATTGCGGCCAGCAGCTGATTGGCGATACCGAACAGCGGGAACAGCGTGTTGATGCCGCCCAGCGGATCGGTCACCCCCATCAACAGGATGCTGCCCCACGCCGCGGCCACGGCCAGGCTGCAGACCCATATACCCGGGCGCCAGTTCTGGTTTCGCAACTTAGCCAGCGGACCACCGATGTTGGCCAGCGCGTCGGAAAGCATGTAACGCGCGACCCGGGTGCCCGCATCGACGGCGGTCAGGATGAACAGGGCCTCGAACATGATCGCGAAGTGGTACCAGAACGCTTTGAGACCCACTCCGCCGAATACCCGCTGCAGGACTTCGGACATGCCGACCGCCAGCGTCGGTGCTCCGCCGGTGCGCGACACGATCGACTTTTCGCCCACGCTGGCGGCGGCTTGGCTGAGCTGGCCGGCGGTCATCGGCGGTCCCGACAACCCAAGATGGTTCACGTAATCGGCGGCGGTCGCCGCGCCGCCACCGGTGCGTGCGGCCGGAGCGTTGAGGGTGAAATACAGATGCTGGTCGAGGATCGCGGCGCTGATCAGGGCCATCACGGCGACGAACGACTCGGTGAGCATGCCGCCGTAGCCGATCAGCCGCATCTGGCTTTCCTTCTCCAGCAACTTCGGCGTCGTACCCGACGAGATCAGGGCGTGGAATCCCGACAGCGCGCCGCAGGCGATGGTGATGAACAGAAACGGAAACAACGAGCCGGGGAACACCGGTCCATCACCACTGGCGAAACGCGAGACCGCCGGTGCGTGCATGACCGGGTGTGCAATACAAATACCAACCGCCAGCAAGGCGATGGCGCCCACCTTCATGAACGTCGACAGGTAATCGCGCGGCGCGAGAAGCAACCACACCGGCAGCACCGACGCAACCAAGCCGTAGGCGACGATCAACCATGACACTGTTACCGGCGACAAGTTCAACCACGATGCACCCCAAACTGTTTGGCTAATGAAACTGCCGGAAGCCACAGCGAGCATTAGCAGCGCGAAGCCGATCACGGACACCTCTGCTACCCGGCCGGGCCGCAGGAACCGCAGATAGCAGCCCATGAACATGGCGATGGGGATGGTCATGGCGATGGAGAACACACCCCAGGGGCTTTGGGCCAGCCCCCGCACCACCACCAGCGCGAGCACCGCGATGATGATCAGCATGATGACGAAGGCCCCGACCAGAGCGGCGGCGCCGCCGATGGCGCCGAGCTCGTCGCGGGCCATCTGGCCAAGCGAGCGGCCCCGCCGCCGGGTGGAAATCCACAGCACCAAATAGTCCTGCACGGCGCCGGCGAAGACTGCGCCGACGACGATCCAGATGCTGCACGGCAGATATCCCATCTGGGTGGCCAGCACCGGCCCGACGAGCGGCCCGGCTCCGGCGATGGCGGCGAAATGGTGGCCGAACAACACCCGCCGGTCGGTCGGCACGTAGTCGGTGCCGTCGTCGATGACTTCCGCCGGGGTGGCGTGGTCGTCGCGCGGGTGGACGATCTTCGCCTCGATCAGCCGCGCATAGAAGCGGTATCCGATGACGTAGGTGCAGATCGCTGCCACGACCAACCACACCGCGTTGACCGTCTCGCCCCGAACGAAGGCGATGATCGCCCACGCCACCGCGCCGAGTACGGCGACCACGCCGAAGAAGATCTTGTGCCTGGGGCCGATGGGCGAGCGGTCGATGATGGCGACCGGCGGCAGGTTGGCGTCGGTGTGGATGTAGCTCAGGTGCGTGTTATGGGTGTCGGGCGGTGCCGTGTGCTGCGGTGGTGCTGCCACGGCGCCTCCCTCCTGACCCGCCATGCCAGCGGCACCCTACGCGACCAATCTTCTGGTGAAATCCGTCCGGCCAGTCGTGTCGACACGCCGAAATGAGCCGCCGGCCAGCTTAACCCCGGTGCAGGGCACGCACGGCGTCGATGGTGTCGGCCTGGTCGGGTCCCTTGTCGTCGCGGTAGCGCAGTACCCGGGCGAACCGCAGCGCCAAACCGCCGGGGTAGCGCGAGGATGTCTGAACCCCGTCGAATGCCACCTCGACCACCTGCTCGGGCCGCACCTGCACCAGGTAGCCGTCCGTGGGACCCACGGCCAGTTCCTGGAACCGCGCGGTCTGCCAGTCCAGCATCGCGTCGGTCATCCCCTTGAAGGTCTTGCCCAACATCACGTAGCCGCCGGTGGCCGGGTCGCGGGCGCCCAGATGAATATTGGACAGCTTTCCCCGGCGTCGTCCCGACCCCCACTCGACTGCCAGCACCACCAGGTCCAGGGTGTGCACCGGTTTGACTTTGAGCCAACCGGCCCCGCGTCGCCCCGCCTCGTAGGGCGCGGTCAGTGACTTGGCCATCACGCCCTCGTGCCCGGACGCCAGCGTCGCATCCAGGAAGTCGCCGGCGGCGACCGGATCCGAGGTGATCAGACGATTGACCCGGTGCTGGGCGGGCACGATGTCGTCGAGCGCCGCCGCTCGCTCACTGGTCGGTGCATCGAGCAGGTCGCTGCCGTCGCGGTGCAGGATGTCGAAGAAGAAGACCGACAGCGGCCGGGCGGTGCGGGCAGCCGCGACATCGACGGACCGGCCGAAGCGCGACCCGGTGACTTGGAAAGGCTGCGGTCGGCCGTCCGGACGTAGCGCGATCGCCTCCCCGTCGGCGATCAGCTCGCGGACCGGCAATGCCAGTGTCGCCTCGACCACCTCGGGCAATCGCGCGGTGACGTCGTCGAGGCTTCGGGTGTAGACGGTGACCTGATCACCTGACCGGTGTATCTGGACTCGGGCGCCATCCAACTTTGCTTCGAAAACGCCCTCGCCGCCGAGCTTTTCCAGCGCTTCGGCTACTCCTGCGGCGGTTTGCGCCAGCATCGGGCCGACCGGTCGTCCCACCCGCAGGGTGAAGTTGTCCAGCGCTGCCGTTCCGCCGGTCAAGGCCGCTGCGGCGACCGCCGGCAGGTCGCCGCCGAGCATCGCCGCGCGCCGCACCGTGGCGGCGGGGATCTGCGCGGCGGCGGCGACCGCATCGGCCATCACGCCGATCAGCGCGCCCTGGCGCAGCTCGCCGGTCAGCAGGCGCCGTAGAAACGTCTGCTCGACTTCGGTTGCGCATGCGAACAATCCGGCGACCAGCTCGGCGCGCCGCGCCTGGGAGCCCTTGCCCGATACGGCTCCGATCGCCGACAGCGTGGCGTCGACGCCCACGACGGTCAGGCTCGGTTGCGCCGCGGCAGGCGGCAACGACCGCAAAGCCGCCCAGCCGACACCGATTTGGCGCTGCGGCAGCTCTCCGGAAAGCCATGCCACGACGATGGTGACCAGCTCGGGGTCGGGTATGGCCCGGCTGAGCAGCTCGGCGATTCGCGCGATCTTGGCCAGCCGCGATGCGGAGCCGCCCACGTCAACCGAGGTCGTCGCGACGTCGATCAGCAGCACAACCCAGCTTTACACGCCTGACCGACAACGTCACGCACGGTCGCGATAACGTGCAGCTACGCCCGGCGACGATGCACGCCGGTCAGCGGCGTGAGGAGGAGCCGGGCAATCGGCCCCGACAAGGAGGTTTGGATGGAGATCAACGGCAAGAAGGTAGTCGTCATCGGCGGTGCCTCCGGCATGGGCCGCGCCAGCGCCGAACTGCTGGCTGCGCATGGGGCCAGTGTCGCGGTGCTGGACCGCGAGGGGTCGGACGGCAAGGATGTCGCGGCCGGTATCGGCGGTTCGTTCTACCCGGTGGACGTCACCGACTTCGCCGGCACCCAGGAGACGCTGCAGGCCGCGGTCGACAAACTTGGTGGCCTGCATGTCACGGTCACCACGGCCGGCGGCGGCATCGCGAAGCGGACGATGTCGAAATCCGGTCCGCACGACCTCGAGTCCTTCCAGTCGGTGATCGATCTCAACCTCATCGCCACGTTCAACATCAGCCGACTGGCGGCCGAGCACATGAGCCGCAACGAGCCGGAAGACGACGAGCGAGGCGTCATCATCAATACCGCGTCGATCGCGGCGTTCGAGGGCCAGATCGGGCAGGTCGCCTACACCGCCGCGAAAGCCGGCATCGCCGGCATGTGCCTGACCATGGCACGCGACCTGGGATCACTGGGCATCCGCGTATTGGCCATCGCGCCAAGCCTGTTCGCGACCGGGTTGACCAAGGGCATTCCGGATGAATTCGCCAGCGCGCTGACCAAAGATGCCGCGTTCCCGAAGCGTCTGGGGCGTCCGGAGGAGTACGCCAAGCTGGTCGCGGCCATCGTGGACAACCCGATGCTGAACGGCCAGTGTCTGCGGCTGGACGCCGGGCAACGGTTCGCGCCCAAGTGATGCGATAGCCGTCATCGCGGGCCGACCAGCCGGTGGGGCGGCTGGCGCATTTAAGTACACTCTTTCCAACCGGCCAATGGCGTCCAAGAGGAGGGCCCGCGAATGGGTATCGCACTGACCGATGACCACCGCGAACTCGCCGAGGTCGCCCGCGGTTTCCTGACTTCGCAGAAGGCGCGTGCGGCGGCGCGGTCCCTGCTCGACGCGCCCGAGGAGGAGCGCCCTCCGTTCTGGCCGGGCATTGTCGAACTTGGCTGGCTCGGCCTGCACATCGACGAGGACCACGGCGGCTCGGGATACGGTCTGCCTGAACTCGTAGTCGTCATCGACGAGCTGGGTCGTGCGGTGGCGCCCGGGCCATTCGTGCCGACCGTCATCGCTTCGGCGGTGATCGCCAAAGACGCTACCGCCGAGCAGAAGTCGCGGTTGCTGCCAGGACTGATCGACGGGACCGTCACCGCGGGCATCGGCCTGGACGGCCAGGTAAAGATCGACGACGGGGTGGCCGACGGTGACGCCGGCGTCGTGTTGGGCGCGGGTCTGGGCGACCTGCTCCTGATCGCCGCGGGTGACGACGTGCTCGTGGTTGACCGTAGCCGTGAAGGCGTGTCGGTCGAGGTGCCGGAGAACTTGGACCCGACCCGGCGCTCAGGACGTGTTCGGTTGCACAACGTCAGCGTCAGCGACGACGACATTCTGCCGGGAGCCCGGGAATCGGCACTGGCGCGCGCCCGAACGTTGCTGGCCGCCGAAGCGGTCGGTGGGGCTGTTGACTGCGTCGACGCTGCCGTAGCCTACGCCAAGGTGCGCCAGCAATTCGGCCGGACCATCGCCACGTTCCAGGCGATCAAGCATCATTGTGCGAACATGTTGGTCGCCGCAGAGTCGGCGATCGCCGCAGTATGGGACGCCTCTCGGGCAGCATCGGAGGACGAGGACCAGTTTCGGCTGGCGGCCGCTTCGGCGGCCGCACTGGCGATTCCGGCCTATGCGCGCAACGCAGAGCTGAACATTCAGGTGCACGGCGGTATCGGTTTCACCTGGGAGCACGATGCGCATCTGCACCTGCGCCGAGCGCTGGTGACCACAGCCCTGTTCGGCGGCGACGCACCGGCCCGCGATGTGTTCGAGGCCACCGCAGCCGGTGTCGCCCGGGAGAACAGCCTGGACCTGCCGCCCGAGGCCGACGAACTGCGCACCAGAATTCAGGCGGACGCCGCCGAGATCGCCGCGCTGGACAAGCAGGCGCAGCGCGACAAGCTGATCGAGACGGGCTATGTGATGCCGCATTGGCCCAAGCCGTGGGGTCTGGCTGCCGACGCGGTGGAGCAGTTGGTCATCGAGGAGGAGTTCCGTGCCGCCGGCATCAAACGCCCCGACTACGGAATCACCGGATGGGTGATCCTGACCCTGGTGCAGCACGGAACACCCTGGCAGATCGAACGATTCGTGGAGAAGGCGCTACGCAAGGAGGAGGTCTGGTGCCAGCTTTTCTCCGAGCCCGACGCCGGCTCGGACGCGGCGTCCATCAAGACCAAGGCCACGAGGGTGGATGGCGGCTGGACGATCAACGGGCAGAAGGTGTGGACCAGCGGGGCACATTATTGCGCGCGCGGCCTGGCCACGGTGCGCACCGATCCGGAGGCGTCCAAGCACGGCGGCATCACGACGGTGATCGTCGACATGAAGGCGCCCGAGGTCGAGGTGCGGCCACTGCGGCAGATCACCGGTGGCTCGGACTTCAACGAAGTGTTCTTCAACGACTTGTTCGTGCCCGACGAAGACGTGGTCGGCGAGCCCAACACGGGGTGGACGGTCGCCCGGGCGACGCTGGGCAACGAGCGGGTCAGTATCGGCGGCAGCGGGTCTTTCTACGAGGGGCTGGCTACGCAGCTGGTTCAGCTGGTCGGGGAGCAGCCGGATCGGTTGGCGGGTGGGCGAATTCGGTTGGGGTCGTACCTCGCCGAGGAGAATGCCTTGCGATTGCTGAACCTGCGCCGCGTCGCGCGCAGCGTCGAAGGAGCGGGCCCGGGCCCAGAAGGCAACGTCACCAAGCTCAAATTGGCGGAGCACATGGTTGAAGGCGCGGCGATCATGGCGGCACTGCTAGGCCCTGAGGTCGCGGTGTTCGACGGGCCCGGCGCGCTATCCGGCCGGATGATCATGGGCGCACGCGGCATGGCGATCGCCGGAGGCACCTCCGAGGTGAGCCGCAATCAGATCGCCGAGCGGATACTCGGCATGCCACGCGACCCGCTGATCAACTAGCCCGCAGAACGGCGCCCTCAAGCGGGTGCGAAGCGTGGTGCGCCGCCGGCGCCGGGTTCGGGCAGAGCCTCGACGCGCATCCCGCACGTTACCGAATCGGGCTCACAGTCAACGATATTCGCTGCCACCCGAAGGCCGCTCTGCTCGACGAGCTCGACGATGGCGATGACGTAGGGAGTCGCAAGCTCCGGGTTGAAGGCGTGATGGTTGACCGTATAGGTGAATACGGTGCCGTGACCCGACACCGGCTGCGCGACTAGCGAACCCCCGCAGTCGCGGCACGTGCCGGCCGCGGGATGGACCCAGTGTGCGCAATTGTCGCAGTGCTCGATGAGTAGCTGGGACGTCGTCTCGGTCGACACGGGCAATACAGTACACTCAATTGGCTTGGGTCGGTGTGCAGCGGGTAGGTCTAACGGACGGCGCAGATGAGCTACTTCGAAAAAGACGCGATCATTTCCGGCATCGGTATTTCGCGAATCGGGCGTCGCACCGGCATTCCCGGGCTGGAGCTCACCATGGAAGCCGTCCGGGCCGCTATCGACGACGCCGGCCTGGCCGCCCCAGATATCGACGGGATCGCCACATTGGGCGACACTCCCGCCGCCGAGGTGAACGCCGCGCTGCACATCGAGGCTGGCGATTGCGGGTCGGGCTTCGGCACCGGCGGTCTGCTGAGCCCGGTGATGTCGGCCTGCCGTGCGGTCTCGGAAGGCCGCGCGCGGCATGTGGTCATCTACCGCACGATCCAAATGCTGGGCGGCACGGTCCCGGTGAAGCAGGAAGAGAATGCTCCCGCTCCGCCGCTTGCGCGAATGTTCGAGACGCCTGAGGGCGCCGAGCCACCAGCGGTCGGCCCGATGGACGACGTCAACGATCTCGTTGCCGCCCATGGGTATTCCGCCGCGAACTGGCTGGCGCTGAACTGTCGCCGTCACATGGACCTGTACGGCACTACCAAAGAGCAGCTGGGCTGGCTGGCTATCAACAGCAGGCGTAATGCCGCGCTGAATCCCCTTGCGGTGTACCGGGATCCGATGAGCATGGCGGACTATCTGGGCGCGCGGCCGGTGTCCACACCGTTCGGCCTGCTGGATTGCGACGTTCCGATCGACGGGTCGATCGCGGTGGTGGTGTCGGCAGCCGACTACGCCGGCGACTGTCCGCATCGGGCGGTGAAGGTGGAGGCGATCGGGGGCACGGACGGCGCGGGTGGGTGGTTTCACCGCGCGGACTATCCGAAGATGGCGTCGGCGGATGCGGCCGCGCAGATGTGGTCGCGGACCGACCTGACACCCGCCGATCTGAACCTCGCAGAACTCTACGACGGGTTCACCTTTCTCACCTTCGCCTGGCTGGAAGCTCTGGGCATCTGCGGTGACGGCGAGGCCGGACCGTTCGTCGAGGGGGCCGAGCGGATCGCCCTGGACGGGGCGCTGCCGCTGAACACCTATGGCGGCCAGCTCTCGGCGGGCCGGATGCATGGCTACTGGCTGCTGCATGAGGCCTGCCTGCAGCTGCGCGGCGAGGCGGGGGAGCGGCAGCTGCCCCGCCGGCCCGAGGTCGCGGTGGCTGCGGTGGGCGGCGGCCCGATCGCCGGATGCATGTTGCTGACATGCTGAGCCACCCTGTGCGAGCGTGCAATTGAGGCCTGAAGCGCTTCTGCATGCCGGAGCGGGTAGTCCCCCCGAACGGCGGCCCGATAAGCGAGCTTCACAGATTGCGCGTCGCATCGAGGCCGACATCATCCGGCGTGGCTGGCCGATCGGGCAGTCGCTGGGTTCCGAGCAGGCGCTGCAAAAGCGCTACCGGGTGAGCCGATCGGTGCTGCGGGAAGCCGTTCGACTCGTCGAGCATCACCAGGTCGCGCGCATGCGTCGCGGCCCGAACGGCGGGCTGCTGGTCTGCGAGCCTGACGCGGCCCCGGCCACTCACGCCATCATCATCTATCTGGAATACCTGGGTACCACGATCGGTGACCTGCTGAATGCGCGGCTGCTGTTGGAGCCGTTAGCGGCATCGCTTGCCGCGGAGCGGATCGATGAAGCGGGCATCGACCGGCTGCGCGCCGTGTTGCGCGCCGAACAGAGCCGGGCGCCTGATCCGACGGCGCCAAGCGATGAGTTTCACGCCGCACTGGCTGAGCAATCCAAAAACCCTGTGCTGCAACTATTTATCGATATCCTCATGCGCTTGACCGTTCGGTATGCCGCGGGTTCGCGACTGGACTCCGCCGGCGATGCACTCGAGGTGATAGACCGGAGGCACCGTGAGCACTCGGCCATTGTCGCCGCGGTCACCGCCGGCGACGCTGCGCGTGCCATGACACTGAGCGAGCGCCACGCGGAGTCGGTGACCGCGTGGCTGCAAGACCATCACCACCCCGCACGCCGCCGCCGCCA
Organism: uncultured Actinomycetota bacterium; assembly: GCA_963833915.1. Lineage (GTDB taxonomy): Bacteria > Actinomycetota > Actinomycetes > Mycobacteriales > Mycobacteriaceae > Mycobacterium. The sequence continues at coordinate 222,593 of CAWHZO010000017.1, read as the reverse complement.
GCGGCGCGAATCCGACCGCGAAGCGCCGCACGGCAAACTCGCCGAAGTGTTGGCTGCCGCCATCCGGGACGATATCGCCAGCAGCGGCTGGCGGGTGGGGGAAGTCTTCGGAACCGAGGTCGCGCTGCTGGAACGTTACCGGGTAAGCCGCTCGGTGCTTCGAGAAGCGGTGCGGCTGTTGGAATATCATGCGGTCGCGACCACGCGGCGAGGGCCCGGCGGCGGGCTTGTGGTGGCAGAACCTCAGGCGCAGGCCAGCATTGACACCATCGCGCTGTATCTGCAATACCGCCGGCCTCGCCGCGAAGACCTGATTTTTCTGCGCGATGCGATCGAGATCGACAATGTCGCGAAGGTGGTCAGCCGCCGCGATGCACCGGAGGTGCGCGCCTTCCTCGACCGGCATCGGTCGGTGATCGAAGAAGATGATGATCCCCGCAAGGCAGGCGTGGAAGAGTTCCTGTTTCACACCGGATTGGCGACACTGGCCGGTAACGCCGTGCTGGACTTGTTCCTGCGCATCCTCGTCGAGCTATTCCGCCGGCATTGGGCCAGTACCGAGCGGCCGATCCCGAGCCACGGCGATCTCGTCGACGTTCGACACGCTCACCTGCGAATCATCGAGGCGATCGCGCAGGGCGACGACAGTCTGGCACGCTACCGCATCCGACGTCATCTGGACGCCGCCGCGTCCTGGTGGTTGTAACCCAGCGCTACCGGCCGAGCCTGTGCCGTCGGGCTCGCGGTTAATGAAGTTGCACCGGCCGCCCGTCAGCGTCTAGGCTCGGCGATCGTGCACCATCTTCTCGTAGTAGCCAGTACCCGCAGCGGGGTCTGATCCAGACCGACCCCCCGCTGTGGGTCGGAAGCTACTACCTGTCGGTCGCTACTGCAGACCAGAGAAGACCGGCACATGACAATCACCGACTTGAGTAACGCGGATATCGCGCCCGCTCCATCCGATCAACCGACCTGCAGATTTGACGGCTTGCCGTTACCGCGGGGCCTTCGGGAGGACGCCGACACCATGTCGTGGAACACATTCACCGCCACCTACGCGCCCAGCGTCGGGCCGCTGCGCCTCGGTCATTGGGAGTGCACGGACGCCGAGCGCCCCGCCACCCGATGGGGACCGCAGCCCCAGACATTCCGGGCCACGCTCGCGCTCGGCGATCGCATCGAGACCGCCACCGCAGCCGCGAGCGGCCCAGTTGCCGCGCTGACCGCGATGCTCTACGACCACGGCGTCGCGGTCGAGATGCTGCGGTTTCATCAGCTGCGGTCAGACGACACGACCGCGACCTTCATCCAGGGCACCGATGGTTGCCGGGCCGAGTGGGCGATGGGCTGCTCGGCGGACCCCACGCAGTCCGCCCTGTCCGCGGTCATCGCCTGCGCGAACCGGCTGTACGCCGAAACCTAGAAAACCTGTTACAGCGGGCGCAACACAATCGGCATGCCGTCGACCGGGATCGGCATACCGCCGTAGTCCCATTTCGCCTGGTACCCCGCGCGGGGCAACTCAAGCCGGTAGCGGCGCAGCAGCCGGTGCAGGATCGTCTTGATCTCCAGCTGGCCGAACGTCATCCCTATGCACTTGTGCGCGCCGCCGCCGAACGGTGTGAACGCATAACGGTGCCGTTTGTGCTCGTTGCGCGGCTCGGTGAACCGGTCGGGGTCGAATTTCAGCGGATCCGTCCAGATTTCCGGCAGACGATGGTTCATCCCTGGATACGCGATGACGTTCGTGCCCGCAGGCAGGTAGTGGCCCAGCAACTCGGTGTCGCGCACAGTCCGGCGCATCGCCCACTGCACCGGTGTCACCAGCCGGATCGCCTCATTCATCACCAGATCAAGCGACTCCAGCTTTTCCAGTGACTCGATGTCCAGTGGACCGTCGCCGAGCCGATCGGATTCGTCGCGGCAGCGTTGCTGCCAGTCGGGGTTGGCGGCCAGGTTGTAGGCCATCGTCGTAGAGGTCGATGTCGAGGTGTCATGCGCGGCCATCATCAGGAAGATCATGTGGTTGACGATGTCCTCGTCGGAGAACCTGTTGCCGTCCTCGTCCTCGGTGTGGCACAGGACAGTCAGTAGGTCGCTGCCTTCCTTGCCGCGGCGCTCCTTGACGCGCTCACGGAAGTAGTTCTCCAGCAGCTCACGCGCCTGGAGACCGCGCCACCAGGTAAATGGCGGCACGCTGGTGCGGATGATCGCGTTGCCGGCGCGGGTGGTGACCGTGAAGGCCTTGTTCACCTTGGTCACCAGCTGGTGGTCGGTGCCGGGTTCGTGACCCATGAACACCATCGACGCGATGTCGAGGGTGAGCTCCTTCATTGCCGGGTAGAGCAGAAACCGCGAGTCATTCACCACCCAGTCGTTAGCCACCACCTGCGAGACGACCTGGTCCATCTGCTCGACATAGCCGACCAGTCGGGAGCGGATGAACGCTTCCTGCATGATCCGCCGATGGCGCATGTGCTCCTCGAAGTCGAGCAACATCAAGCCGCGGTTGAAGAACGGCCCGATCACCGGCACCCAGCCCTGCTGGGAGTAGTCCTTGTTGCGGTTGGAGTAGATGATCTGGGCTGCGTCGGGACCCAGCGCCGCGACGCCCGGCAGGACCGGTGAATCACCGAATATCACCGGACCTTTGGTTTGGTACAGGAATAGCAGGTAGTCCGGTCCGCCCCGCAGCATCTCGATGAGGTGGCCGAGGATCGGCAGGCCCCGATCGCCGGTGACTGGCTTGAGCCCGCTGCCCGGCGGCGGATCCGCGAGCGTCCTTGGCGACCAGTCGGTGTTGAGCAGCTTCTGTTCGACCGCAGCCATGCCGGGAAAATTGTTGAATGACGGGGTCAGCCGGCGCTTGGCCTGATCGAGCAGGTACTGCGGGGTGCTGATGGTCGCGTTTGACACTTTCGTCACTCCTTCTGTGGGCCGTGCGCAGAGGGTGGATCGGCTTTGTGACAGACGTCACCGACTGCCATCCTCAGATGAAACTTGACGGCTGTCAAGTTTCCTTTTGGGTGTGGCGTAGTGCAAGGTCGAGGGGTGCCAATCGAGCAGGGGGCCGATCGAGCGGCTGAGCACGCCCCGGTCGTGCCGGTTCCGAGGCGACGGGGTGACCGGCAGCGACAGGCCATTGTGCAAGCGGTGCGTGAACTGCTCGAGGAGAAACCGTTCGCGCAGTTGTCGGTGAGCACCATCAGCGATCGCGCGGGGGTGGCTCGTTCCGGGTTCTACTTCTACTTCGACTCGAAGTACGCGGTGCTGGCGCAGATCCTCGCCGACGCAACACACGAACTCGAGGAGTTGACCGAGTACTTCGCACCGCGCGGGCCGGGCGAATCGCCGGCGGCGTTCGCCAAGCGGATGGTCGGAACTGCCGCGGTTGTCTATGCCCACAACGACCCCGTGATGTCGGCATGCAACGCCGCGCGCAACACCGACGCCGAGATCCGCGATCTTCTCGACCAACAGGTCGAAGGCGTGATCCAGCAGATCATCCGCATCGTCAAAGACGAGTTGCGGGTCGGCACCGCGCACCCGATCAGCGACGACATCCCGGCGCTGGTACGGACGCTGGCGGTCACCACAGCGCAGACACTGTCCGGCGACACCGCTTTCCTGGGTGCCGACGGTGACGTGCAGCGGGGTGTGCGGGTGCTCGAGGCGTTGTGGCTCAACGCGCTGTGGGGCGGCTCGCTCACGAGCTAGTCCGTTACCGCGCCCGGCGACGATGCGGCCCGCGGAGCGGGGCGAGCAGGAGCCGGACCATCAGGCCGTATCCTCATTCCCCATGGCGAAGACCTTTCCTGTTGGGTTCGCGGGTAAGCGGTGTTTCATCACCGGTGCGGCCAGCGGCATCGGCCGGGCGACCGCGTTGCGGCTCGCCAACCAAGGTGCCGAGCTCTACCTGACCGACTGCAACGCCGAAGGTCTGGCGCAGACGGTGAATGATGCCCGCGCGCTTGGTGCGCACGTCCCCGAATACCGGGCGTTGGACATCGCGAGCTATGACGAGGTCGCGTCGTTCGCCAAGGAGATCCACGCCAATCACCCGAGCATGGACGTCGTCATGAACATCGCCGGAGTTTCGGCATGGGGGACTGTCGACCGCCTGACTCACGAGCAGTGGACCAAGATGATCGCGATCAACCTGATGGGCCCGATCCACGTCATCGAGAACTTTCTGCCCCCGATGGTGGCGGCGCGCAGCGGCGGTCATCTGGTCAACGTGTCTTCGGCGGCCGGTCTGATCGGGTTGCCCTGGCATGCCGCCTACAGCGCCAGCAAGTTCGGTTTGCGCGGGCTCTCCGAGGTGCTGCGCTTCGACCTGGCCCGGTACAGCATCGGGGTGTCGGTGGTGGTGCCGGGTGCGGTGCGGACCCCGCTGGTCGACACCGTTGAGATCGCCGGCGTCGATCGCGAGGACCCACAGGTGAGCCGCTGGGTGGACCGGTTCAGCGGCCACGCGGTGTCGCCGGAGAAGGCGGCGGACAAGATCCTGGCCGGGGTCGTCAAGAATCGGTTTCTGGTCTACACCTCGGCAGACATCCGCGCGTTGTATGCGTTCAAACGGGTCGCGTGGTGGCCCTACAGCGTGGCGATGCGCCAAGTCAACCTGGTGTTCACCCGCATGCTGCGACCGGCGCCGGTAGTACCCCGCTGAGCCGGCTAGCCCGGCATCTGCAACTCCAGTCGCACCCCGAGCAGCCGCACCGGACGGTCCAGCTCGAACAGGTCCAGGACCCGCAGCGCGGCCGCGACGATCACGTCTGCGTCAGTGGTGGCCTCGTCGAGTTTGCGGATCTTCGTGCGGGTGTAGAACGTGGCGGTGCGCACGGTCACGGCGACCCGGGTGACGATCCGTGACGCCGCCACGACCTCGCTCAGTGCGCGCTTCGCTAATTCTGTTACCGCTGAATCCATTTCGGTGCGGTCGGTAAGGTCCCGCGGGAAGGTGACGACGTGGCTGCGGGAGCGGGGCACCCACGGCTCGGAGCTGACCGTCTCGTCGCCGCCGCCGTTGGCCAGCAGCAACAACCACAGCCCGGTCCGCGGGCCGAACGTCGACGTCAGCAGCTCGGCATCAGCCTGTGCCAATTGCCATACCGTTGTGATGTCAAGGGCTGCAAGTTTTTTCGTGGTCTTGGGGCCCACGCCCCATAGCGCGTCGACGGGCCGGTCGCCCATCACGGTCATCCAGTTCGATTCGGTGAGGGTGTAGACGCCGGCCGGTTTCGCAAATCCAGTGGCGACCTTGGCCCGCTGTTTGTTGTCGCTGATGCCCACCGAGCAGGACAGTCCGGTTGCCGACGAGACGACGCTGCGGATCCGTTCGGCGAGTTCGCCGGGGTCCTCGGTCGGGCCCTCGGCCGGTGCCGAAATGAAAGCCTCGTCCCAGCCCCACACCTCCACTGGATAGCCCACGTCGCGCAGCAATCCCATCACCTGTTCAGAGGCCGCGTCATACGCCGCGGGATCCGATGGCAGGAATGTGGCATCGGGACAGCGCCGGGCCGCGGTGCGCAGCGGCATACCAGCGCGCACACCGAATTCGCGGGCTTCGTAAGACGCGCAGGTGACGACTTTGCGTGCCTCGGTCGGATCACCGTTTCCCCCGACAATGACTGGCAGCCCGGCCAATTCGGGGTGACGTCCCAGTTCGACCGAGGCCAGGAATTGGTCGAGGTCGACGTGCAGGATCCAGCGCGGCTTCATCTTCCGCAAAGCTTGCGCGCCAAGCTTTCCCACGCATCGCCGAGTGCCTGCAGAGTTTGGCCGCGTTCGATGAGCTGGTGTTCGACGTAATCGGCCTCCAGCAATGCCAGCAGGGCATCGCTTTGGCCGTCCAGGTTGCCGGTCGTGCCGGCTGAGGCCAGCAGCATCCGCACATGCGTGTGCAGCACCGTCGCCGCGGCGCCGTAGCGGGAATGCGGATCGCGGTTGGCGGCCGAGAGCAGCTCGTGGTGGGTATGGGCGAAACGCAGCCGATCTCGCCCGAAGGCCAGCAGCCGATCCAGCGGCGGCGCATCAGGGCCCAGCGGCGGCGGGCCGAACATGAACGCCTGCTGGCTGGCCCGCTCGTCCTCGTCGAGCAGCACCATCATCAATCCGGCCCGGCTGCCGAACCGCCGGAAAATCGTGCCTTTGCCGACGCCGGCGGCTGCGGCGATGTCGTCCATGGTGACCGCGTCGGCGCCACGCTCGGTGACCAACCGTCGCGCCGCGTCCAGTAACAGTGCGCGGTTGCGGACCGCGTCGCCGCGCTCTTGCGGCGCGGAAACGGGTAGGTCGCGAACCGGGTCAACGGGGCTCACGACAGTACTGTAGCTTGATCGGAACAAAACGGACCATAGTCCGGTTGGCACCTGCAAGGATGTATACCAAATATCGAAGGGAAGAAGAGCATGCCGGACATCAAGGTGTTGGCGCTGGTGGGAAGCTTGCGTGCGGCGTCGGTCAACCGTCAGATCGCCGAGCTGGCGACGGAGGTGGCCCCGGATGGCATTGCCGTCACTGTCTTTGAAGGCCTCGGCGAGCTGCCGTTCTACAACGAGGACATCGACAATGAGGCCGATGTGCCGGCCGCGGTCACCGCGCTGCGGGCCGCCGCCGCCGATGCAGATGCCGCCCTGGTGGTGACCCCGGAATACAACGGCAGCATCCCGGCGGTGATCAAGAACGCGATCGACTGGCTCTCGCGGCCTTTCGGCAACGGCGCGCTGAAGGGCAAACCGCTGGCCGTCATCGGTGGGGCGTTCGGCCAATACGGCGGTGTATGGGCGCACGACGAGACCCGCAAGTCCTTCGGGCTCGCCGGCCCGAACGTCGTCGAGGCGGTCAAGCTGTCGGTGCCGTTCAAGTCGCTGAACGGCCAACATCCGCGCGAGCACGCCGAGCTGGTTGCCAATGTGCGCGATGCGGTGGGCAAGTTGGTCGCCGAGGTGGGCTGACGCCGGCGTGCGGCCAGCGGGTCGCACGCCTTTCAGATCCTTTGCTGGGCGGATCGGCACGGCGTGCCTTGTCGGTGCCGAGTGGTAAACCTGTCTATACACCACCGCGAGACCATTTTGTGATCTGCGACACGCCGGAGGCGCTCCACCGGTAGGGCTTACGACCAGGGAATTTCATGAATGTCTTTCAGAACATCTTGTATCCCTTCTTCTTGTCACCCACTAGGTGTAGTGTTTCCGACACCGACAGACCACAGGTTTACCTGGTCGACCGGGACGCGCCAACCGGCATCGCACGCCAGCTGACGCTGATCGGCAAGATGGGAATTCTGAGGCGCGGCGGTCTGCTGAAGAGTAGTGCGTATGCAGTACCCGAGTAGTTGCCAGTCCTTGTCTGTTTCCCACCGTCGACAGAGGAGTCGTACCGCCGATGAGCATCACCGTTTACACCAAGCCGGCATGCGTGCAGTGCAACGCCACCTACAAGGCGCTGGACAAGCAGGGCGTCGCCTACGAGAAGGTCGACATCACCCTGGACTCCGAGGCGCGCGACTACGTGATGGCGCTGGGATATCTGCAGGCGCCCGTAGTGGTGGCCGGAAACGAGCACTGGTCAGGCTTCCGGCCCGACCGGATCAAAGCGCTCACCGGTGCCGTACTGAGCGCTTAGCCGGCGACGGCGCAGTGGAAGAGGAGGGGATCGCCGTGCCGTCCTCCAGCGTGGTTTATTTCTCCAGTGTCTCGGAGAACACCCACCGCTTCGTGCAGAAGCTGGGTATCCCGGCGACGCGGATACCGCTGCACGGCCGTATCGAGGTGGACCAGCCGTACGTGCTGGTGCTGCCGACCTACGGCGGCGGCAGGAGCAACCCGGACCTCGACCCGACATCAAACGCCGGTGGCTATGTCCCCAAACAGGTCGTCTCCTTTTTGAACGACGAAAACAACCGGTCGTTGATCCGGGGCGTCATCGCCGCGGGCAACAACAACTTCGGTGCCGAATTCGCCTACGCGGGCGACGTGGTGTCCCGCAAGTGTGGCGTGCCCTACCTCTACCGCTTCGAACTGATGGGAACCCCGGACGACGTGGATGCCGTCCGCGCCGGTCTCGCTGACTTCTGGAAGGAACAGACGTGCCAACAACCGTCGCTGCAGAGCCTGTAACCACTGGCACGCAAGCCCATTTTTCCGGGGGCGCGGTGGAACCTGATTACCACGCGCTCAACGCGATGCTGAATCTGTACGACGCAGACGGCGGGATCCAGTTCGACAAGGACCGGGAAGCCGCGCATCAGTACTTCCTGCAGCACGTCAACCAGAACACCGTCTTCTTCCATAACCAGGACGAGAAGCTCGATTACCTGGTCAAGGAGAACTACTACGAGCGCGAGGTGCTCGACCAGTACTCGCGCAATTTCGTCAAGACGTTGCTGGATCGCGCGTACGCCAAGAAGTTCCGGTTTCCGACCTTTCTCGGCGCGTTCAAGTACTACACCAGCTACACGCTTAAGACCTTCGACGGCAAGCGGTATCTGGAGCGCTTCGAAGACCGGGTCGTGATGGTCTCGCTGACCCTGGCCGCCGGCGACACCGGGTTGGCCGAGAAGCTCGTCGACGAGATCATCGACGGCCGGTTCCAGCCGGCCACCCCGACATTCCTCAACTCGGGCAAAAAGCAGCGCGGTGAGCCGGTGAGCTGCTTCCTGCTGCGCATCGAAGACAACATGGAGTCGATCGGGCGCTCGATCAACTCGGCGCTGCAGCTGTCCAAGCGGGGCGGGGGAGTCGCGTTGCTGCTGAGCAATATTCGCGAGCACGGCGCGCCGATCAAGAACATCGAGAACCAGAGCTCGGGCGTCATCCCGATCATGAAGCTGCTGGAGGACTCGTTCTCCTACGCCAACCAGTTGGGTGCGCGCCAAGGCGCCGGTGCGGTCTACCTGCAGGCGCATCACCCCGACATCTTCCGCTTCCTGGACACCAAGCGGGAGAACGCCGATGAGAAGATCCGGATCAAGACCCTGAGCCTAGGTGTGGTGATCCCGGACATCACCTTCGAGTTGGCCAAGAACAACGAGGACATGTACCTGTTCTCGCCGTACGACGTCGAACGCGTCTACGGCGTGCCCTTCGCCGACATCTCGATCACCGAGAAGTACTACGAGATGGTCGACGACGCGCGCATCCGCAAGACCAAGATCAAGGCCCGCGAGTTCTTCCAGACACTGGCCGAGTTGCAATTCGAGTCCGGCTATCCCTACATCATGTTCGAGGACACGGTGAACCGGGCCAATCCGATCGAGGGCAAGATCACCCACTCCAATCTGTGCTCGGAGATCCTGCAGGTGTCAACCCCGTCGCTGTTCAATGAGGATCTGACGTATGCCAAAGTGGGCAAAGACATTTCGTGCAACCTGGGTTCGCTGAACATCGCCAAGACGATGGACTCGCCGGACTTCGCCCAGAGTATCGAGGTGGCGATCCGCGCGCTGACCGCGGTGAGCGACCAGACCCACATCTGGTCGGTGCCCTCGATCGAGCAGGGCAACAACGACTCGCACGCGATCGGGCTGGGGCAGATGAACCTGCACGGCTACCTGGCCCGCGAACACGTCTTCTACGGGTCCGATGAGGGCGTCGACTTCACCAACATCTACTTCTACACGGTGCTCTACCACGCGCTGCGGGCCTCGAATCGTATTGCGATAGAACGCGGTTCGCATTTCAAGGGCTTCGAGCAGTCCAAGTATGCGTCCGGGGAGTTCTTCGACAAGTACACCGACCAGATCTGGGAACCCAAGACCGACAAGGTTCGTCAGCTTTTCGCCGATGCGAACATCCGCGTCCCGAACCAGGACGACTGGCGGCGGCTGAAAGAGTCGGTGCAAACCCACGGCATCTACAACCAGAACTTGCAGGCGGTGCCGCCGACCGGATCGATCTCCTACATCAACCACTCGACATCGTCGATCCACCCGATCGTGTCGAAGGTCGAGATCCGCAAGGAGGGCAAGATCGGCCGGGTCTACTACCCGGCGCCTTTCATGACCAATGACAACCTAGAGTACTACCAGGACGCCTACGAAATCGGTTACGAGAAGATCATCGACACCTACGCGGCGGCCACCCAGCATGTGGACCAAGGGCTTTCGCTGACGCTGTTCTTCATGGACACTGCGACCACGCGTGACGTGAACAAGGCGCAGATCTACGCCTGGCGCAAGGGCATCAAGACGCTGTACTACATCCGGCTGCGGCAGATGGCGCTAGAAGGCACTGAGGTCGAGGGCTGCGTCTCCTGCATGCTGTGACGTTCCGTCCCCTGATAGCCAGTCTGCCCAGGTCAGCGACAGCGCCGAGGTAAGGTGCTTGACGTGGTCAGAATTCCCCGGCCTCCGCTGCCTCACCCCGGCCCGAAGCCGGGGGTCAAGGTCGACGCGCGCAGCGAGCGCTGGCGCGAACACCGCAAGAAGGTGCGCGGTGAGATCGTCGACGCTGCGTTTCGCGCCATCGACCGGTTGGGGCCTGATCTCAGTGTCCGCGAGATCGCCGAAGAGGCCGGCACCGCCAAACCCAAGATCTACCGGCACTTCACCGACAAATCCGATCTGTTTCAGGCGATCGGGAAACGGCTGCGCGACATGTTGTGGGCGGCGGTGTTCCCGTCGATCGACTTCGCCACCAACTCGGCTCGCGAGATCATCCGGCGCAGCGCAGAGGAGTACGTCAGCCTGGTCGACGAGCATCCAAACGTGCTGCGGTTCTTTATTCAGGGCCGTTTCCCCGAGCAGTCCGAATCGACGACGCGGACGCTCAACGAAGGCCGTGAGATCACGCTGGCGATGGCGGAGATGTTCAACAACGAGCTGCGCGAGATGGAGCTCGATCCCGCCTCGCTCGAGCTCGCGGCATACGCCGCGTTCGGTTGCGCCGCATCGGCCACCGATTGGTGGCTGGGATCCGACCTCGACAGCCCGCGGCGGATGCCGCGCGAGAAGTTCGTCGAGCACCTGACCACGATCACGATGGGCGTTATCGAGGGCACAGCCGAGCTGCTCGGCATCAAGATGGACCCTGATCAGCCCATTCATAACGCGATGCCGCACAACTCCGCTGCCAGCTAGCATCGGGCGGCGTTGACATCACCGCGGCCATCGATGACACTTTCCCGATACCACGGGTACCGGATACTTGCGAGAGAAAGACTGACCCGAGATGACTATTGCCGAGTCGACAGCCCAGCCCGCGGCCCAGGCCCCGCCCGTGCACACCCGTGCGGTCATCATCGGAACGGGTTTTGCCGGGCTCGGGATGGCCATCGCGCTGCAGCGCCAGGGCGTGGACTTCGTCATCGTGGAGAAGGCTGACGAGATCGGCGGCACGTGGCGCGACAACAGCTACCCCGGTTGCGCGTGCGACGTGCCGTCGCACCTCTACTCGTTCTCGTTCGAACCGAAGGCCACCTGGAGCAAACTGTTCTCTCCGCAGCCGGAGATCCTGGACTACCTCAAGGGCGTCACCGAAAAGTACGGGCTGCGCCGCTACATCCGATTCGGCTCGAAGGTCAACCGTGCGCACTGGGATGACGCCGAATACCGCTGGCACGTGTTCACCGATTCCGGGGAAGAGTACGTGACGCAGTTCTTGATCTCAGGTGCCGGCGCGCTACACATCCCCCGCCTACCGGACATCGAGGGGATGGATGAATTCCGCGGTGCGACTTTCCATTCCGCGCAGTGGGAGCACAGCGTCGATTTGACCGGCAAGCGGGTGGCGGTGATCGGCACCGGGGCCAGCGCCATTCAGATCGTGCCGGAGTTGGTGCGTGACGCCGGGGTGGCCGAGGTGCAGCTGTATCAGCGCACGCCGCCGTGGGTGGTGCCGCGGCCGAACAGCCTGCTGCCGGACCCGGTGCGCAAAGCCTTCGCGTATGTACCCGGTCTGCGGCTGGCGGTGCGGTCGGGAATCTACTGGGGACTCGAGGGTTTGGGGTACGCGATGACACAGCGCCCCGGCCTGTTGCGTGCCGTCGAGTTGGTCAGTAAGTGGAACATTCGGCGCAACGTCGGCGACAAAGCTCTGCGGCGCAGGCTCACGCCGCGCTACCGGGCTGGCTGCAAGCGAATCCTCTACTCCGGCAACTACTACCAGGCGGTGGCCAACCCGAAGGCGACGCTGATCACCGAGCGGATCACCCGCATCACTCCCGACGGCATCGTCACCGACGACGGTGTCGAGCACGCGGTCGACGTCATCGTGTACGCGACCGGTTTTCACACCACCGACTCCTACACCTATGTCGACGTGAAAGGTCCGCGCGGCGAGGACCTGGTGGACCGGTGGAACCGGGAAGGGGTTGTGGCACACCGCGGCATCGCCGTGGCCGACATGCCCAATTTGTTCTTCCTGCTCGGGCCCAACACCGGGCTGGGCCACACCTCCGTTGTCTTCATGATCGAGTCGCAGATCCATTACGTCACCGAGGCGATCGCCGCGGTCGATAAGGCCGGGGCGGAGGCGCTGGCGCCCAGCCGCTCCGCCCAAGACCGGAACAACGGGGAGCTGCAGGAAAAGCTCGCCGGCTCGGTGTGGAACACCGGCGGCTGCAGCAGCTGGTACCTCGACGAGCACGGCGTCAACCGAACCCTGTGGAGCGGCATGACCTGGCAGTACTGGCGGGAGACCCGCTCGCTGAAATTGGCCGAATACAAGTTCTTTGGCGTGGGCACCGGCCCGCGTGCAGTAGCTCGCGCCTAACCGCTGCGAATGGTGCTCAACTGAGTTCCTTCGGCGAACCGCCGAAGGTTCAGCCGAATGATGCGGTCCAAGATGCGGTCGGATACGACGCGGGTGATCCGTACCAGGATCGCAGCATCGCGTCCGATGGTGTAGCGAGTCCGCGGATGAGATGCGCTCGCGGCCTTGGCGATCACCGTGGCGGCGTGTTCTGCCGAAACGCCGGTTACGTTGAACGATCGGGCTTGCCCCGCGACGGCGGCGGTGATATCGGCATAGCGTTCGCGTTGGGCGGAGGTCATGTTGGCCTCCAGTCCCTGCGCGGTGGCGATTCCGCGCTCGGCCATCTCGGTCTTGACTGCGCCGGGTTCGATGACGACGACCTTGATCCCGGCATCGCTGACCTCACGGCGCAGCGCGTCACTGACCGCCTCGAGCGCGAATTTCGAACCGGCGTATGCACCGTAGGTCGGTAAGGCGAACTTGCCGCCGACGGAACTGATGTTCACGACGGTGCCCGAGTTATTCAGCAGGGCCGGCAGCAGCGCCTGGGTCATCGCGATGTGACCGAACAGATTGACCTCGAACTGTCTGCGCCACTCATCCATCGGTAGCGTTTCGACGGGCGCATTGATCGCGACCCCGGCATTGTTGACCAGCGCGCGAAGGGGACGATGCAGCGGGTCGTCGGCGACACGGTCGGCGATCGCGGCGATGTCCGATTCAACGGTGATGTCCAGGATGTACGGCTCGATACCCTCGATACCCAAGCCTCGCAGCGCCTCGGCGTCGGCCTCGCGGCGAACGCCAGCCAGTACATGAAAACCCTTGCGGGCGAGCTCTTTCACGGTGGCTGCGCCCATGCCGGTGGAGGCGCCGGTCACGACGATCAGCTCTTCACGGTCGGTGCTATTCGAGGAATTCATGGCGGTCTCCATCGAGTGGTTGAGCTTTTGAGTTGACGCTGTCATCTCAAACTAACAGTTGGGTTGACGTTGTCAACTCAAGCACCGGCTTATGCTCTGCGGGTGACGACACGATCAGAGAGTGCTGCGGCCACACGCCGTTCGCTGATCGATGCGGCGGGGGTCTTGCTCGACCTCGGCGGAGTCGAAGCGGTCACGCTGCGAGAGGTTGGCGCTCGCAGTGGCGTGTCGCGCTCGGCGGCGTATAGGCACTTCGCCGACAAGGAATCTCTGCTCACAGTCCTGGCCACCAATGCGATGAGCGACCTGGGTGATGCGCTCGAAGTGTTGGCCAGCAGCCAGGATTCGCCTGAGAAGTGCTTGCGATCTGCGCTGCTGTCACTGATCACTATCGGCCACACCCGGCCGCACCTGTACCGCCTGATGTTCACCACGCCGACGGGTGATCCCACCGCAGCGGTCCGGGCAGCCGAACGCGCGCAGGACCTGTTCCTCGAGATCGTGGGTCGCATCACCGGTCCGCGGCGGGCGAGACGCTATGGAGCCCTTCTTCTGACGACCGCCCACGGCATCACGGGCTTGGACTTGAGCGGCCACCTGGATTTGGATAAGTGGCACACCAACGCCGAAGAGCTTGTCGACACGATCATCTCGCTGCTACCGAAAGCGAAGTGACGCATTCAATCTGGTTAGCGGCGCAGCAGGCTTACGAATGCGTTCGCGGCGGCATCCACGCCGGCGTCATCATTGGTGGCCACGAGATCCAGCAGTAGACCACGGGTTACGGCCAGCCCGAGCCTTGCCATTGCACCGTCGTACGGAACGTCGGCGGTGGCCCCGACCTCGCGCAGCCAGCCGTCGACGGCGCCGGGGATTATGCGCGTGAAAGGTTCTTCGCCTTGGGCGGCGCGCGAGTAGCACTCGAAGAAGAGCCGTTCCAACTGCCGCAGTTCGGGACGACGAAGGTCGGCCCACATGGCGGCGAAGCCTTCGGCGGGATTCATTGGTAAATCGGGGACGAGAGCCATCTGGCGACGCTCGGCCTCCTCGACGATCGCAATCAGTAGACCTTCTCGAGAACCGAAGTGGTGCAGCAGCATCCGATGGCTGGTGCCGACTGCCTCGGCCACCGCACGTAGTGACCGGTCGCCGACGCCTCGTGCTGCGAACTCGCCAACGAGTGCATCGAGTAGCTGCCGGCGCCGCTCCAGGTTAGGAGTGCGAGCCATCGGCGCGGCCAAGCTGCTCAGACCGGGCCTTGAGTCCTCGGGCCTCCTGTTCGAGGAAACGCTTGGTCTTCTTGATCATCAGTCGCCCGACGAGGGCGCCGAGTAGGCCACGCTGGTCGAGTTGCTGGCGCACCAGGGTGCGGCCGTCGGGTTGGGGGGTGATCCAGTGGCGAGCGCTCACCAGCACGCCGGGCGATCGTTGCACCCACGTCCAGGACGAGCCCGGGTCGATTTCGGTGACCTTCCAGACCAGCCTCGACATGCCGGGTTGCTTGATGGCGAACCGTTTGCCGACGGCCAGACCGGTGCCATCCCGTGCGACCAGGGACGTCACCGACTCAGTCCACTCGGGCCAGCGCTCCACGTCGCTGAAGATCTGCCACACCAATTGCGCCGGCGCGTTGATCTCGACGATGTCTTCGGTAATCATGTACCAAATGGTACATGATTGATCGCGACACGCAAACACAACTTCTGGTGCTACTGCGGCTTGTCGCCCCCCAGAGGTAGTGTTTGTGGCCTAGGCATGCTCGACTATTCGTCCTGGTGAAGTGGGGTTCTGGTGACCGAAAATGTGAAGCTGATCGACCGGGTCTCCGCGATCAACTGGAACCGTCTTCAAGACGAGAAGGACGCAGAGGTCTGGGACCGGCTGACCGGAAACTTCTGGCTGCCCGAGAAGGTGCCGGTGTCCAACGACATCCCGTCGTGGGGCACGCTGACGCCCAACGAGAAGCAGCTGACGATGCGGGTGTTCACCGGGCTGACGCTGCTGGACACCATACAGGGCACGGTCGGGGCGGTCAGCCTGATTCCCGACGCGCTGACGCCGCACGAGGAAGCGGTGTACACCAACATCGCGTTCATGGAGTCGGTGCACGCCAAGAGCTACAGCTCGATCTTCTCCACGCTGTGCTCGACCGTCGAGATCGACGAGGCCTTCCGCTGGTCGGAGGAGAACCCCAACCTGCAGCGCAAGGCCGAGATCGTGATGCAGTACTACCGCGGCGACGAGCCGCTCAAGCGCAAGGTGGCTTCCACGCTGCTGGAAAGTTTCTTGTTCTACTCCGGGTTCTATCTGCCGATGTACTGGTCGAGCCGGGCCAAGCTGACCAACACCGCCGACCTGATCCGGCTGATCATCCGCGACGAAGCCGTGCACGGCTACTACATCGGTTACAAATTCCAGCGCGGGCTGGCCCTGGAGGACGCGGCCAGGCAGGCTGAACTGAAGGACTACACCTACGAGTTGCTCTTCGAGCTTTACGACAACGAGGTGGAGTACACCCAGGATCTCTACGACGACGTCGGCCTGACTGAAGATGTCAAGAAGTTTCTGCGCTACAACGCCAACAAGGCGCTGATGAACCTTGGCTATGAGGCGCTGTTCCCGCGCGACGAAACCGACGTCAACCCGGCGATCCTGTCGGCCTTGTCGCCGAACGCGGACGAGAATCACGACTTCTTCTCCGGCTCTGGGTCCTCATACGTGATCGGTAAGGCCGTCGTCACCGAAGACGAGGACTGGGATTTCTAGACCTGCCGGTCTTTCATGCGTCTGCGGCTGATACTTCAACCCGCGTGGGTGCGATTTGTGGTGTGGGCGCTCTTCCTCGCTGTGTGGTGGGGTCTGTTCACCAGCCTGCAGTCGAGTTATGAGTTCGAAAGCGCCGTCCTGTCAGGCATCGTCTTCGGTGCGGCCCTTGGCGGATATTTCACGGCGACGACCCAAGGCATGCACCGCGCGGCCCAAGAGGCGGTAACCGGACTGGACCAATCGGGACGTGCCGATGCGATCAACGCGGTCTTGCGCGGAGTCGCGCCTGCTGATCCCGACGTGCGGGCCTCGGCGACGCGGCTCGGCAGAATCTATCTTCGCAACAAGTCGGCTGATCAACTCAAGCGCGCGCAGATCTGGTCCTGGATCGCGGTTGGGGTCCTCGTCGCCGTGGTCGTCGCCGGCGCGGCGACGTTCACCGACGACAGGCTGTCCTTCGTCGTGCTTGCCGCGCTGGCTGCGACCCTGCTACCGCTCTCGCTGCTCAACTCGCGGCGTATCCAACGAAATGTCGCGCGGCTGGCCCAGGGACCGTTCTGATCGCTGTTTTCACGAGGGCGGCGTTCACCCTTCTCGCTGTTGCTCGTTGCGCTTGAACTCCTTGTGCGCCGGACACCATCGACGAAAGCAACTCGGGCCGACCTGGCCCTGATTTTGCTTCACCCCGCGGGCCTCGACCATTCGTACTTCGACGAACTGCGGATGACCTCGCTTGCAGAACGTGCCGGTGGGCTGGCGCCAGCTCATGGGCTCCATGCGGCCTGATCGTAGCCGCGTTATAGCCGTCGAGCAGGGCAGCTGATCCCTCCGCCGCATCGCGCAGGGGTCTGCTGGATTGGCCGTGGACTGCGTTTTCTCAACAGATGAACGGTTTATGAATTGTGCGGATGGTGGGGCGCGACGGTAGCGGCGCTGACCCTGCACCCATGACACTGGTGGGGTGGCGATAACCCCATCTTCTACAGCGGCTTTTTTCCGTTCAGTGATCCAATGGTTGCAGGTCGGCTATCCAGAGGGCGTTCCTGGCCCCGACCGCGTGCCGTTGCTCGCGCTGCTGCGCAGCACACCGCTGACCCAGGAGCAGATCACCCAAGTGGTCGACGCCATCGACGAGGAGGTCGAGGGCGAGGTTAGCCGCGACGTGATCGCCGATTTCATTTCCGATATGACCCAATACGACGCAGGTCCGGAGAACGTCGCACGGGTGGCCGCCAGGCTTGCCGCCGCGGGCTGGCCGCTGGCGGGTCTAGCGGACGGATCTAACGGCGCCGACGCATCTAACGGCGAAGCTGCGAGCTCAGAAGCCGCCTCACAAGCTTGAGGTGTCGATCACGAAGCGGTAGCGCACGTCGCTGGCCAGCACACGCTCATAGGCTTCGTTCACGTAATCCGGCTCGATGACTTCGATTTCGGGCGTCAAGTTGTGTTCGGCGCAGAAGTTCAGCATCTCCTGGGTCTCGGCGATGCCGCCGATGTTGGACCCGGTCAGGCTGCGTCGCATCAACGCCAGCGCAAACGCGGGCACCTCCATCGGGTGCTCGGGGATGCCGAGTTCGACCATCGTGCCGTCGACGTCGAGCAGTTTGAGGTACGCGCTGAGATCAAGGTTCGCCGAGACCGTATTCAGGATCAGGTCGAAGCTGTTGCGCAGCTTCTTGAAAGTGTCGGGATCGCTGGTGGCGTAGTAGTTGCTGGCGCCCAGGCGCAGACCGTCTTCCATCTTCTTCAGTGACTGCGACAGCACCGTCACCTCGGCGCCCATCGCGTGGCCCAGCTTGACGCCCATGTGGCCCAGCCCGCCGAGGCCGATCACCGCGACCCGTTTACCGGGCCCAGCGTTCCAGTGCCGCAGCGGTGAATACAACGTGATACCCGCACACAGCAATGGCGCAGCGGCGTCCAGCGGCAGCCCGTCCGGTATGCGCAATACGTAGTTTTCGTCGACGACGATCGCGCCGCTGTAGCCGCCCTGGGTCCGCTGGCCGTCTCTGCCGACGCCGTTGTAGGTTCCGACCATTCCGCTGCCCGTGCAGTACTGCTCCAAGCCGGCCAGACAGCTGCTGCATTCGCGGCAGGAGTCGACGAAACAGCCCACGCCGACTTGGTCGCCGACCTTGTGTTTGGTGACCTCGGAGCCGACGGCGGTCACCACGCCGGCGATTTCATGGCCGGGAACCACCGGGTAGCTGGGTTTACCCCACTCGCCTCTGACGGTGTGGATGTCGGAGTGGCAGATCCCGGCGAACTTGATCTCGATGGCCACGTCGTGCGGGCCGGGGTCGCGGCGGGTGATCGTGGTCTTGGTCAGTGGTTCGGTCGCCGAGGTAGCGGCGTACGCGGAGACAGTGCTCATCAGCAATCCTCGTGAATGCGCTTGGTCAGTATCGAATTCTGTTGAATGCAATCAAGATTAGCATAGGTAGGCTATGCATTTCGCTCGATGCGGTCGACGTCACACTGCCGGTCAATTGATCGGGGCGTTGATCCAGCGCAGGTCGTCGATGACGCCGCGGGCAGCGACCGGGCCCTCGCCGGTCTGCCATATCTCGTTGTTGACCGCGAAGACCCGATTCTCGCGATTGACAGACAGCTTGCGCCACGAGTCGCTGTCGAAGAGCGTGGCGGCGCGGTCTTTGGCGGCCGGCGAGTCGAAGGACACGTACACGACGTCGGCGTCGGCCGCGGAGAAGTCCGCATTGTTCGCCAGGTCGGCATCTGTGCTGCCCAACTCGATGTAGGGCTTGTCGGTAAACCGTTGCGACGCAGGGCGATCGACGCCGACCGTGGTCAACACGCTGCCTGGAAAGTTGTCGGCCCCATACACCCGGATAGTGTTCTCGGTGAACTGCACGATCGAGGCCTGGTAGTGGGCGGCGTCGCGCGCGGCGCCGTCGTCGTGAGCCTTCGTGGTGAAGTCGTCGATCAAGCCGCCTGCGGCGTCAGCCCGTGCGGTCGCCTCGCCCACCGCACGCAGGTTGTTCTCCCAGGCCGCACCCGGTCTCCCGGTGAATACCGTCGGCGCTATGGCTGCCAGTGCCGGATACAGCTTCGGCGTGAAGGCTTGCGAGCCGAGGATCAGGTCGGGCTTGGCGGCCTTGATCGCGGTCAGGTCTGGGCTGCCGCGGGTGCCCATGCCCGGCAGCTGATGCACGACTGTGCCCAGGTAGGACGGTTGAGTGGCGGAGCCGTCCGGCAGCGCGGCCCCGACGATCCGCGACTGCAGGCCCAGCGCACACAGGGCGTCGAGCTGGTCACCGGAAAGCACGACGATGCGTTGCGGCTCGTTGGGCACCTCGACGGTGTCGGGCGCCACCCCCGCCGCGTTGTGGGCGGTCCGGGTCGAGGGCCCGGGATCCGGCCCGGCCGGTTGCGGTGCACACGACTCGTCTGGCCTGCGCTGGTTGCCCAAAACGCCCGCTCCGGCGATTTGGGTGGTGCTGGTGATCACCGACGCCGATCCGCTGCGGCCGGGCGGCCCTGATGTGCAACCACTGCAGATGGCGGCTGAAATTGCTGCCGCGGCGGCAGCGGCCAGCGTGGGTCGCATACCCCTGAGCAGCACGCGTCCGACGTTAACATCCGGCCAGCTGACGCTAGCTGCAGCAATCGGGCGGCGCGGGGGCAAAAGTGTTCACCGGCTCATTACGACAGTTTGTAGGACCAGTCCGTCGCCGGGCCCGGTCGGAGGCTAGACTCGGTTTCCACTGATCCCAGTTGCCCTGCCCGACAATTTGGAGGAGCTCTTGACCGCCGAAGCGCCCCCGCTGGGAGAACTCGAGGCTAGTCGGCCGTACCCGCCGCGGACCGGGCCGAAAGGCAACCTGGTCTACCGGCTGATCACCACCACCGATCACAAGATGATCGGGATCATGTACGTGGTCACCTGCTTCATCTTCTTCTTCGTCGGCGGCCTGATGGCGCTGCTGATGCGCGCCGAATTGGCCGCGCCCGGTCTGCAGTTCTTGTCCAACGAGCAGTACAACCAGCTGTTCACCATGCACGGCACGATCATGCTGTTGTTCTATGCGACGCCGATCGTGTTCGGCTTCGCCAACCTGGTGCTGCCACTGCAGATCGGCGCGCCCGACGTGGCGTTCCCGCGCCTCAACGCCTTCTCGTTCTGGCTGTTCCTGTTCGGCGCGCTGATCGGCATGGCCGGCTTCATCACCCCCGGCGGCGCCGCCGACTTCGGCTGGACTGCGTACACGCCGTTGACCGACGCCATCCACTCACCGGGCACCGGCGCCGACCTGTGGATCATGGGGCTGATCGTCGCCGGTCTAGGTACCATCCTGGGCGCGGTAAACATGATCACCACGGTCGTCTGTATGCGCGCGCCGGGGATGACGATGTTCCGGATGCCGATCTTCACCTGGAACATCCTCGTGACGTCGATCCTGGTGCTGCTCGCGTTCCCGCTGCTGACCGCGGCCTTATTCGGGCTAGCCGCCGACCGGCACCTGGGAGCCCACGTTTACGACTCGGCCAACGGCGGAGTTCTGTTGTGGCAGCACCTGTTCTGGTTCTTCGGTCACCCGGAGGTCTACATCGTCGCGTTGCCGTTCTTCGGCATCGTGACCGAGATCTTCCCGGTCTTCTCCCGTAAACCGATCTTTGGCTACACCACGCTGGTCTACGCGACGCTGTCGATCGCCGCGTTGTCGGTCGCGGTCTGGGCGCACCACATGTTCGCCACCGGCGCGGTGCTGCTGCCGTTCTTCTCCTTCATGACCTATCTGATCGCGGTGCCAACCGGAATCAAGTTCTTCAACTGGATAGGGACCATGTGGAGGGGCCAGCTGACGTTCGAGACGCCGATGCTGTTCTCGGTCGGCTTTCTGATCACCTTCCTGTTGGGTGGCCTGACCGGGGTGCTGCTGGCCAGCCCGCCGCTGGACTTCCAGGTCACCGACAGCTATTTCGTGGTCGCGCACTTCCACTACGTGCTCTTTGGGACGATCGTGTTCGCCACCTTCGCCGGCACGTATTTTTGGTTCCCGAAAATGACCGGCCGGCTCCTCGATGAGCGGTTGGGCAAGCTGCATTTCTGGTTGACGTTCATCGGTTTTCACACGACGTTCCTGATTCAGCACTGGCTGGGCGACCTCGGCATGCCGCGTCGCTACGCCGATTACCTGCCCACCGACGGGTTCCAGGGCTACAACATCGTCTCCACCGTCGGCGCGTTCATCCTTGGCGTATCGATGATCCCGTTCGTCTGGAACGTCTTCAAGAGCTGGCGCTACGGCGAAGTGGTCACGGTCGACGACCCGTGGGGATACGGCAACTCGCTGGAGTGGGCGACCAGTTGCCCACCGCCGCGGCACAACTTCACCGAGCTTCCCCGGATCCGTTCGGAGCGACCGGCTTTCGAGTTGCACTACCCGCACATGGTGGAGCGGCTTCGCGCCGAGGCGCACGTCGGGCGCAGCCACGGCCCCGCGGACGGCGACGTCACCCGGGCCGACGAAGTGCAGGTTCGCAGCTAATGGCCTGCCGCGGCGACAATCTGGGGTGAGTACACCCCACAAGGTGTCGGCGTTGATCACCGTCACCGGTGTCGACAAGCCAGGCGTTACGTCGGCGCTCTTCGAGGTCCTTTCGGGTCACACGGTCGACCTGCTCAACGTCGAGCAAGTGGTGATCCGGGGCCGCCTGACGTTGGGTGTGCTGGTGTCGGCGCCGCTGGAAGTCGCCGAAGGCACGGCGTTCCGTGACGAAGTCGAGGCGGCGATCCACGCGGTCGGCCTCGACGTGAGCATCGAGCGCAGCGACGATATGCCGGTCATCCGGGATCCCTCGACGCACAACATCGTGGTGCTGGGCCGGCCGATCACCGCCGAGGCGTTCGGCGCGCTGGCCCGGGAGGTGGCCGCGCTGGGCGTCAACATCGACCTCATTCGTGGTGTCTCCGACTATCCGGTCACCGGCCTGGAGTTGCGGGTCTCCGTGCCGCCCGGGCTCGGCGGCCAGCTGCAGGCGGTGCTGACGCGGGTGGCAGCCGACGTGGCCGTCGATGTGGCATTGGAGGACTACAGCATCTCGCGGCGCGCCAAACGACTCATCGTGTTCGACGTCGACTCGACGTTGATCCAGCAGGAAGTCATCGAGATGCTGGCGGCTCGGGCGGGTGCCCAGGAGGCGGTCGCCGCGATCACCGAAGCTGCCATGCGCGGCGAACTGGACTTCGCCGAGTCGCTGCACCAGCGGGTCGGTACCCTGGCCGGCCTGTCGGCAGACGTGCTCGACGAGGTGGCCGACGACGTGAAGCTCACCCCTGGCGCGCGGACCACATTGCGCACGTTGCGGCGGCTGGGCTATCACGTGGGTGTGGTCTCCGGCGGGTTCCGGCAGGTCATCGAACCGTTGGCGCACGAGCTGATGCTGGACTTCGTCGCCGCCAATCAGTTGGAGATCGTCGATGGCAAACTCACCGGGCGGGTGATCGGTCCAATCATTGACCGCGCGGGGAAAGCCAAGGCGCTGCGGGACTTCGCGCATCAGGTCGGCGTGCCGATGGCGCAGACGGTTGCGGTCGGCGACGGCGCCAACGACATCGACATGCTGGCCGCCGCGGGTCTGGGCGTGGCGTTCAACGCGAAACCCGCGCTACGGAAAGTCGCCGACGCGTCGCTGAGCTACCCGTATCTGGACACCGTGCTGTTTCTACTCGGTGTGACGCGCGGCGAGATCGAGGCCGCTGACGCGCTCGACGGCGTGGTGAGCCGCGTCGATATCCCACCGGAGTAGACGCCGCTCGCCACGCGACCCGACAGCCGCCGTGGCGTCGCGGTACGGCACGATGGTCGGGTGCCCGAAACCGGAAGCCGGAGGTGAAACCCGAGGATTCGAAAGAATCCGACGGTAGAACCGACCAGACTGACGAGGCAGTCGACCCCGATCTGCTGATCGACTTCACCGACGTGTTGCTGCGTCGCGACGGCCACCTGCTGGTCGGGCCGGTGACCTGGTCGGTCGAGCTCGACGAACGCTGGGTGATCATCGGGCCCAACGGCGCCGGCAAGACGTCGCTGCTGCGTATCGCCGCGGCCGCCGAGCATCCCTCGTCGGGCGTCGCCTACGTGCTGGGGGAGCGCCTCGGCCGGGTTGACGTGTCCGAGCTGCGCTCCCGGGTGGGCTTGAGTTCCTCGGCGCTGGCGCAACGGATTCCCGGCAATGAGGTGGTGCGCGACCTGGTCGTCTCGGCCGGCTACGCGGTGCTGGGCCGTTGGCGTGAACGCTACGAGGACATCGACTACCAGCGGGCGGTCGACATGCTGGAAAGCCTGGGGGCCGAGCATCTCGCCGACCGCACTTACGAAACCCTGTCAGAGGGTGAGCGCAAACGGATTTTGATCGCGCGCGCGTTGATGACCGATCCCGAGCTGCTGCTGCTCGACGAACCCGCCGCCGGTCTCGACCTGGGCGGGCGAGAGGAACTGGTGGCGCGGCTGACCGACCTAGCCGCCGATCCCGATGCGCCGGCGCTGGTCCTGGTCACTCACCACGTCGAGGAGATCCCGCCCGGCTTCAGCCACTGCATGCTGTTGTCGGAGGGACACGTCGTCGCGGCGGGTTTACTGTCCGACGTGCTGACCGGGGAGAACCTGTCCGCGGCGTTCAACCAGTCGATCGCGGTCGACGTCATCGACGGGCGTTACTTCGCCCGTCGTACCCGCACCCGCGCGGCCCATCGGAGGCGCTGATGACCGACGACTCGCTTGTCCCGCTGACGCCGCGGCCGGCCGCGACCGTGATGCTGGTGCGCGACACTGCCGACGGCGTCTCCGTCTTCCTGATGCGACGGCACGCGGCAATGGAATTCGCCGCGGGGGTGGTGGTTTTTCCCGGCGGCGGTGTCGACGACCGCGACCGCAACGCCCAGATCGCCTGGGCCGGGCCGCCGCCGTCGTGGTGGGCGCAGCGATTCGGCATCGAAACCGAACTGGCCGAGGCGCTGCTGTGCGCCGCCGCCCGCGAGACCTTCGAGGAATGCGGCGTGCTGTTCGCCGGCCCGGCGGACGACCCGGCCGGCATCGTCGGCGACGCATCGGTGTATCGCGAATCCCGCCAGGCGCTGGCCGACCGGACGCTGTCGTTCGCCGACTTCCTGCGCCGGGAAAACCTGGTCCTGCGGACCGATTTGCTGCGGCCGTGGGCCAACTGGGTGACCCCCGAAGCCGAACGCACCCGCCGCTACGACACCTACTTCTTCGTCGGAGCGCTGCCGGAGGGCCAGCGCGCCGACGGGGACAACACCGAGTCCGACCAAGCGGAGTGGACGACGCCGCAGGCGGCCATCGCTGAGTTCGAAGGCGGTCGCTCCTTCCTGCTGCCGCCAACCTGGACACAGCTGGACTCGCTGACCGGGCGCACGGTCGCCGACGTGTTGGCCGTCGAGCGTCAGATCGTGACCGTGCAACCCAACCTTGAAATCGACGGCGACAACTGGATTTTCGAGTTCTTCGACTCCGACCGCTATCACCGGGCCCGCAAAGAGGGCGGACTGGGGTGGCGGCATTGAGCGAGTTCGTCAGCGTCCACCTAGGCACAGACCATCCGGGCGTTGGGACTCTGGCGCTCTCGCGGCCGCCCACCAACGCCATGACCCGACAGGTCTATCGGGAGATCGAGCAGGCCGCTGCCGAGGTCGGCGGTCGGAAGGACATCGCCGCCGTCATCGTCTTCGGCGGCCATGAGATCTTCTCCGCGGGCGACGACATGCCCCAGCTGCGCACGCTGACCGCGCCCGAGGCCGAAAGCTGGATACGGGTGCATCGCGACGCCATCGACGCCGTCGCGGCGATCCCGAAGCCGACCGTTGCGGCGATCACCGGATACGCGCTGGGTGCCGGCCTGGGTCTGACGCTGGCCGCCGACTGGCGGGTGAGCGGCGACAACGTCCGATTCGGCGCGACGGAGATCCTGGCCGGTTTGATTCCCGACGGCGGCGCCATGGCGCGGCTGGCCCGCACGGTCGGCGCCAGCAGGGCCAAGGAGCTGGTGTACAGCGGTCGTTTCTTCGACGCCGAAGAGGCGCTGGCGCTGGGTCTGATCGACGACATGGTGGCCCCTGACCACGTGTACGACGCCGCCGCGGCGTGGGCGAGGCGCTTCGTTGACGGACCCCGGTACGCGCTGGCCGCGGCCAAGGCCGGCATCGACGACGTCTTCGAGCTGACGCCGGACGAGCGGTTGGCCGCCGAACGCCGCTATCTAGAAGTGTTCGCCGCCAATCTGTCGCGGCCAGCGGAACAGGAAAGTTAGAAATCTGAGAGAAGCCTTTACGTAGCGTGAGAGCAGCTCGATATATGAGCTGGCTCACACCAGCTGGAGGCTTGGGAATTGAGATCAGCGTGACCGGCGGCGAGGTCGTCTCGGCGCCCAGCGCCGCCGACCTGGTGATCGCGTCGAACGCCGGTGCGAGCGCTGTCACCCGTCACCGTGAGCCCGCCGAAACGTAGCCAGGCGACGATGCAGAGCGCGGAGCGCGATGAGGAGGAGCCGGGCAATCTAACAGAGCCAGGATGTTCGCCGACCCGGTCGGCCGATAGGCTGGGCCACCATGACCAGTATCGACCCGGCGCCGCAGCCGCACGCCACCGCCGAGCAGGTTGAGGCCGCCCGACACGACAGCAAGCTGGCCCAGGTGCTTTACCACGACTGGGAGGCGGAGAACTACGACGACAAGTGGTCGATCTCCTACGACCAGCGTTGCATCGACTACGCCCGGCACTGCTTCGACGGCGCCGTCCCCGACGACGAGATCTACCGGCTGCCCTACGACCGTGCCCTCGAATTAGGCTGTGGCACTGGATTTTTCCTGCTGAACCTGATCCAGTCGGGGGTGGCGCGGCGCGGATCGGTCACCGATCTGTCACCGGGCATGGTCAAGGTCGCCACCCGCAACGGGCAGTCGCTGGGGCTGGACATCGACGGCCGGATCGCCGACGCCGAGCGCATCCCGTATGACGACGACACCTTCGACCTGGTGGTCGGACATGCTGTGCTGCACCATATTCCCGACGTCGAGCAGTCGCTGCGTGAGGTGCTGCGGGTGCTGCGGCCGGGCGGCCGCTTCGTATTCGCCGGCGAGCCGACCACCGTCGGCAATGGATACGCCCGTGCGCTGGCGGACCTGACCTGGAATGTCACCATCCGAGCCGTGAAGCTGCCCGGACTGGGCGGCTGGCGCCGTCCGCAGGCCGAGCTCGACGAGAACTCACGGGCGGCCGCCCTGGAGTGGGTGGTCGACCTGCACACCTTCGACCCGCACGACCTCGAGCGGATGGCCACCAACGCCGGCGCCGTGCAGGTTCGCACGTCCACCGAGGAGTTCACCGCCGCGATGTTGGGGTGGCCGGTCCGCACATTCGAAGCGACCGTACCCCCGGGGCGGCTGGGCTGGGCCTGGGCCAGGTTCGCGTTCACCAGCTGGAAGACCTTGAGTTGGGTTGACGAGAACCTGTGGCGCCGTCTGGTGCCGAAGGGCTGGTTCTACAACGTGATGATCACCGGGATCAAGCCGTCCTGAACTTCGGCCTCGACGACGTTGCTTATCTGACATCGGACGAGGGCTCCGCTGCGCTGAGCGTGGTTGAAAACCTTCCACTAACCGATCGCGTCAGCGAGATCGCCGCGCTGCGAAAGCAATTCGGTAACCGGACACCGACATTGGTGGAAACGGTGTTGCTGCGACGGCGTGCGGACTCGAAGCTGTCCGGGTTGCCCGGTTCCGGCGACTGGCTGTTCACCGACGAAGCGCTGCAGCAAGCAAGCGCTGCACCGGTCGCCCTGCATCGGGCAAAGCGGCTGAGCGGCAAGGTGATCCACGATGTGACCTGTTCGATCGGCACCGAGCTCGCGGCGCTGCGCGGCGTGGCCACCCGGGTGGTGGGCAGTGACATCGACCCGGTGCGACTGGTGATGGCGCGGCACAACCTCGGTGCCACCGCCGACCTCTGTCGCGCCGACGCGCTGCACCCGGTAACCCGCGACGCGGTGGTGTTGGCCGACCCGGACCGGCGGAGCGGTGGGCGGCGGCGTTTCAACCCGCACGACTACCAGCCCGCATTGGATCACCTATTTGACGTCTATCGCAGCCGGGAGCTGGTTGTAAAGTGCGCTCCCGGAATCGATTTCGACGCCGTGACGAGTCTCGGGTTCGACGGTGAGATCGAGGTGGCCTCCTACCGCGGGTCGGTGCGGGAAGCCTGCCTATGGTCGGCGGGTCTGGCCGAGCCGGGTGTGCGCCGCCGAGCCAGCATCCTGGACCGCGGCGAACACATCACCGACGCCGAGCCGGATGACTGTCCGGTCCTATCGGCGGGCCGGTGGATCATCGACCCCGACGGCGCGGTGGTGCGGGCCGGCCTGGTGCGCCACTACGCCGCGCGGCACGGCCTGTGGCAGCTTGACCCGAACATCGCCTACCTGTCCGGCGACGAGCTACCCCCGGGCGTGCGCGGCTTCGAGGTTCTTCAGCAGTTGCCGTTCGACGAGCGACGGCTTCGTCAAGCGCTGGCGGCGCTGCACTGCGGCTCGTTGGAGATCCTGGTCCGCGGTGTGGACGCAGATCCCGATGCACTGCGGCAGCGGTTGGCGCTGCGCGGCAACCGCTCGTTGACAGCGGTGATCACCCGGGTGGGCTTGGGTGCAGCAGCGCGGGGGACGGCGTTCGTGTGCCGGCCGTCGCGGTAGGGGCATGCGAACCGCCGAAAATAGGGGGATGCCCGGGATTGTCACCAAAAATGGGGAATTTTCCCCATGAACTGCGCCGGGTGGACACTGCAGACTGATGCGAGCGCGCCGGCGGGCCGGCACAGCTACAGCGGTCGCATCACCGGGACATGGTGCGGGTGCTTTAGCCTCACGGCCCCCGGCTGCGCGACTACGGCGCACACGGCTATGCGCGACGAAAAGGGCTATTAAATACGGGAGTAGTTGAATTCCCGCATTTTCATTCTATTTGACCGAGAAATCGAAGATTACCTTGCGCATAGCCTTCAATATCGTTCTCAGATTGACTCCAGTCTGTCCCCCGAGTCGACTTGTTGGGCGACTGTCGGTATGGCGACGACCATTAAAAAACGACCGCGAAACGGCTTTCCGTCGCTGTGCAAGCAAGCAACTCGGTGCAAGCAACTCCGCCAGTGTGCTCACGGAACGCGGGCAGACAATTTTCCAGTTTATTAGATTTTGTTCGAACAAAATTGACGCTGGCGCACAAGCTGCAGAACTCAGCGATGGCCGCTGACGGCAAAGATCAAGCACCCTATCGGTGCATCGGGGGAAGGAAAGTCAATGTTGAGCACTCGTACAGTGGCGCGGCTGGGAATTCTGGCCGTGGGGTTGGGTATTGCGTGAGCGGTTGCCTCGGCGACCGGGATCGCCGCGGCCGACTCGTCTACCGATTGGTTGTCGTCGCTCGATACTCTTCTGAGTGGCCGGGCGGCCCCAGCCGCCGACACAACAGATCTGGCCATCTCGGTCGACGGCATCACGATTCTCCAGGAGGGCAGCGCGCACGCGTACTCGGGCACCAACGGGGACTTCGCGATCGCGGACGGCGCGGGGCACCACCGCCACCGCCTACGGCACGGGTGACTACGCCTACGCCGGCGCCGACGGCACCTTCGACTCGGCATTCGTCTACGGCGACGGTAGCACCGCGTTTTCGGGTGGTACCGTCGCCGATCCCAGCACCTTTGATAGCGCCATCGTCATCGTCATCGGCAACGGGGACGCGGCCAACGCCGGTGGCGATATGGCGGGTGCTGGCAGTTACGACGTCTCCTACGTCGAAGGTAACGATTTAGCGACAGCTAACGCCCAAGGCGCGGACTAGATGCTCGACATCCTGAAAACGTACGAGGATGCCTCTACCTCCACTGCCGCCGCGGCTGCCGACAGCAGTAACGCCTGGACCGACCTGCTGTCGGCGTTCGACGCTCCGAGCGCCGCAAGCGACACGACCAATTTCCTGACCGAAATCGCGTCGCTGTTCTAAAAGCGCACTGCCTGCTGGGTCGGCGGCCACCGTTGCGAAGGCGGTGGCCGCTGACCTGCGCAGGCGATCACTTTCGCGGGCGGAGCAGCTGCCCGCAGAGGCGTTGGCCATGCCTTGAGATGGGGGCCAGGTACGCTTGCGAGGCGGCATTTCAGCCGTTCTGAGTCTGCGAGGACAAGTCGACCGATGCGCAACATGATGTCGGCCGCGCTGATAGCGGCCGGAGCCCTGCTGGGTTGGTCCGGCGGAGCGGTCGCGGCCGCGGACTCAGAGTGCGCCACCCTGGGCGGGGCACTCCAGGATGAGCAGACGTGTCATGTGCACGCCTCCACGTCCACCTACATGCTGGACATGACGTTTCCGGTCGACTATCCCGACGAGCAGGCCCTGGCCGATTACCTCAGCCAGAATCGGGATGGATTCGTCAACGTCGCGCAGACGTCATCGCAGACTTCCGGCCCGCGCGATGTGCCCTACCAAATGGAAGTCACCTCCGAGCAATACCACTCCGGCCGGCCACCTGGTGGCACCCGAAGCGTGGTGTTGAAGGTCTTCGAAGATCTCGGTGGTCCGCGCCCCTCCACCTTCTACAAAGGCTTCAATTACGACCTCGCAGCGCAGAAGGCGATCACCTTCGACACGCTTTTCGCGCCGAACACCAAACCGCTCGACTCGATTTACCCGATCGTGCAACGGGAGGTGGGAAAGCAGACGGGGCTCGGTGCCGCGGTCACGCCCGGTTCCGGCCTCGACTCGTCGCACTATCAGAATTTCGCCATCACCGATGACGAGCTGATCTTCTACTTCGCGCCGGGTGAACTCCTGCCGTCCTTGGCCGGCGCCAGCCAAATCCACGTTCCACGCAACGCCATCCCGCCGCTGACGGTAAAGACCTGAGGGCCCTAGACCGGAGCAGTCACGGTATCCAGTTTGCCCGCCTTATAGCGACAAACTGCGTGCAGGGGAACTGTCGCTCGCGGGCACGAAGAACACCCCACCCACAGAGATTCGTGTGACAGTTGTGACGTTGCCATCACGCTCAGCCACTTGACCGGGCCGGCCAAGTCAGCTCGGCGCGAAGCTGTAGACCTGGCCGTCGCTGGTGGCGGCGACCACCCGGCGGTCCCGGCCGATCGAGACGCCGACGGGATATCCGGTCGCCTCGGGCAGCGGGTAGCTGTTGAGGGTGCGGCCGGTGGCGGGATCGAAGACCAGTAGCGTCATGCCCCGCGCGCCCTCGCCGGGCCCACCGGTCACCGCGGCGTAGCCGACCCCGCGACCGGCCAGGCTCGATGTCGACAGCGGGCTGACGTCGTTGCGGCGCCACACTTCCTGGGCGTGGTCACCGGCGTCCTTGAAGGCGACCAGTCGGGTGTCCGGGCCGCCTCCCGACACGATCAATCCGCCCGGTGTCACCGATGGCGGCGTCTGTGCGAGGAACTTCAGCGGAACCGACCATTTCGGCTTGCCGTCGGCGGCGTGCAGTGCCCACAATCGCTCGTCACGCCCGTTGACGTAAATCGTGGATCCATCGCCGGACAGCACCGGGCTGGCCAGCACGCCGGCGCTGACCGCGTTGCTGGTCCATTCCCGGGTCAGCAGCGGGCTTTGGCCGGGGTGATACTTCAGCCCGACCAGCACCTCCGCGGTGGTGCCCGGCTCCCACAGGCCGAGCACTATCATCTCGCTGGCTGCCGCGAATGCCGGCGCGGCTGCGATCGGGCAGCCTGCCCGGGCCGGTCCGCAATCCGCGAGCCCGCGGGTGAAGTCGCTCGGGTCGACGTTGTCGACCAGGTCCAACGAATTACCGACCACGGTGCCCCGATGGCCGTCGAAAACCTGCACCTGCCCCAGGTGCGTGACAACCAGCACTTGACCGTGCCCGAGAATCCTTGGCGTGGAGGGCATTCCGATTACCGGGCGACGCCAGCGAATCCACTGGGTGACCGGGAAGGACAGTATCGCCCCAGGCTGGCCGACGTAGAGATTGTCGAAGCCGTCGAACAACGGGCCGGAGATGCCGCCGCCTTGGAATAGCCGGGTGCACCACCGCTGCCGGCCGTTGTCGTCGTTCTCCCACTCCATAAGCGAGCAGCCGCCCGGCGTTTGCGCGTTCGCCGCGAGCCAGTTGCGCGAGCTGAGCGCTACCGCCGCCGCCAGCGACCCCTTGACCGAGCGGGTCCAGCGCAGGGTCAGGCCGCTGGCGCCGGGTGTCGCGCTGAAGCTGCTGTTGGCCGCATCGCCGTACTGTGCGGGCCAACCCTGGGCCGGCACGATGTCGACCCAGGAATCGGTATTGCCGCAACCCGCCACGGCGGCGGTCAGAACGACCGCTGACGCCACTGAGGACCAGTGCCGCACGAGATGACGCGGAATTGGCCATGGCACGGTGCGAGGGTAACCTGCGGCGACCCACCGGAGGCTGATTGCCCGCTTCGCCGAGCAACACGGCACGGCGTTAGGCTTTTCGGCCATGACGAGCATGTGGGGTGCCCCGGTCCATCGTCGCTGGCGGGGGTCGAATCTGCGGGACCCACGCCAGGCCAAATTCCTTACGCTGGCCTCGCTGCGGTGGGTGCTGCGCAACCGTGCCTACACGCCCTGGTACCTCGTGCGTTACTGGCGGCTGCTGAAGTTCAAGCTGGCCAACCCGCACATCATCACCCGCGGCATGGTCTTCATCGGCAAGGGCGTCGAGATCCACGCGACTCCCGAATTGGCGCAACTGGAAATTGGGCGCTGGGTGCATATCGGCGACAAGAACACGATCCGCGCGCACGAGGGTTCGCTGCGATTCGGCGACAAGGTGGTGTTGGGCCGCGACAACGTCATCAACTGCTACCTCGACATTGAGCTCGGCGATTCGGTGCTGATGGCCGACTGGTGCTACGTCTGCGATTTCGACCACCGGATGGACGACATCAACTTGCCGATCAAGGACCAGGGCATCGTCAAGTCCCCGGTCCGGATCGGGCCGGACACCTGGGTCGGGGTGAAGGCAACGGTGTTGCGGGGCACCACCATCGGACGGGGCTGCGTGCTGGGATCGCACGCCGTGGTCAGAGGCGATGTGCCGGACTATTCGATCGCGGTCGGAGCGCCGGCCAAGGTGGTCAAAAACCGGCAGCTCGCCTGGGAGACCTCGGCCGCCGAACGCGCCGAGCTGGCTGCGGCGCTGGCCGACATCGAACGTAAAAAAGCCGCCCGCTAACGGGCCCTCAGCTCATGCCTTGGTAGCGGCGCAGCGCCTCGCTGCGTTCCGCGCTGTGATCGACGATCGGTTCGGGATAGCCGGACGGCCGGTCGCCTTTGCTCAGACGGACATCGTCGGCGTCGGCGAGTTCTGCTACCCAGCGCCGGACGTAGTCCCCTGCGGGGTCGAACTTCTCGGCTTGAGTGGTCGGGTTGAACACCCGGAAGTACGGCGCGGCATCGGTGCCGCATCCCGCGCACCACTGCCAGCCGTGCTGGTTGTTGGCCATGTCGCCGTCGACCAGCTGATCGAGGAACCAGCGGGCACCCCATTGCCAGGGCAGGTGCAGGTCCTTGACCAAAAACGACGCGACGATCATCCGCACCCGGTTGTGCATGAATCCGGTTTCGCCTAGTTGACGCATGCCGGCGTCGACGATCGGG
Organism: uncultured Actinomycetota bacterium; assembly: GCA_963833915.1. Taxonomy (GTDB): domain Bacteria; phylum Actinomycetota; class Actinomycetes; order Mycobacteriales; family Mycobacteriaceae; genus Mycobacterium. Next base: position 189,540 of record CAWHZO010000017.1, on the reverse strand, counting down.
AACCCGGTTTCGCCGGCTTTCCAGGCCTCGAAGCGTTGCTTGGCCTTGGCGCCGGTGTCCGTTTCGATCGCATCGAAGTCCCGGTTCCAATTCCACCAGGCGCTATCGGGCCAATGGTGCAGTACCGCGGCGTAGAAGTCGCGAAACGCCAACTGCCGCAAGTACGCTCGTGCGCCGGCGCGACGCTGGTCCAAGTCGGCGACCATCGTCCGTGGGTGGATGGTGCCGAACTTCAGATGCGCCGACATCCGACTGGTGCCATCGTGGTCGGGTCGATTTCGGTCGTCGCCGTAGTCCTCAAGCCCCTTGTCGACGAACCTCTTCCACTGCCGCTTGGCGGCTGCCTCGCCCGCGGGCAGGTCAAGTTCGACGCCCGGATCGGGTATCTCCGCCGCTTTGGCGCGTTTGCCAAACTGCTGGGGATCGACCCAGCGCGCCGACTTTGTTCCTGATCGTGCAGCCGACCGCCAGCCCATTTCGCGCCACCGGCCGAAGAACGGGGTGAACACCTTGTACGGCTCGCCGTTGTCCTTGGTCACCCGACCCGGCGACACCAGATACGGCGACCCCGTCGCCACCAGCGGCACGTCTCCCAAGGCGGAGCGCACCCGATCGTCGCGTTGTCGGCCATACGGCGCAAAGTCCTCCGAGACATGCACCGACGGCGCGTCGACCTCCTTGACGAGTTCGGGAATGCGCTCCTCGGGCCGACCCCGCGTCACCAGGAGCCGGCCGTCCAGCTCATCTCGCAGCCGTCGCAGCGAGTCGCACAGAAACTGCATCCGCCGGCTGCCCGACGACTCCTCCAGGCGCGGATCGAGCACAAAGCAAGCGAGTACCTCGTCGCTGTCGGCGGCGGCCCGCAGCAGCGGAGGAAGGTCGCGCAGTCGAAGGTCGCGGCGGAACCACAACAAAGCGGGCATCAGCGGGTTGTCTGCCTCATCGTCTGTTGAGTACCCAGATGTGGCCCGACATCGCCGTGGCAAAGGCGCACCACAGCGGATACGGCAGCAGCGCGGCTCCGGCGCGCGGATCGGCCGCCGCGGTCCGCCTGGTCAGGTCGACGCTGCTGGCTGCCAGCACTGCAGCCCCAACCGCGCAGGCGCCGAGCTTGTGGTACCTGAAGAACAGCCAACTCCATCCGGCGTTGAGGATCAGGTTGGCGGCCAGCGCTATGACGTAATTGCGGGCCTCGTGGTGGCGCCCGGTTGCACGCAACCGGTCGATCGCCGTCGCGGAGGTAATCGCGATATCGGTGTACAGCGTGGTCCAGGCAACCGGAAACACCCGGTCGGGTGGCACATAACCGGGTTTACGCAGCCGCCAGTACCACCCGGTTACCCGCGGCTTGCTGGCTATGCCTCCGATTCCTGCAGCCGCGCCGACGGCAAGGGTCGTTCCGGCCAGTGTCTGCTTGCTCACCTGATATCCCTTCGATCTCCGTTGAAGTCTTTCAGTGATTTAAGTATTAATCAACTGAAGTAAAGCCCCGAATGTGGATAAGCTGGACATCGTCATGGGCTCAGATGAGATTGCAGGGGGCCGAGCTGCGCTTGAGTCGCAGGTATCGGCTGACGTGCGCGTGTTGACGGCCGAATCCGAACAGATCGGCCGAGCTTTCGCTGTCCTGCATGACGTGCGGCCCACCGATTTTCGCGCGCTGCTGCATGTCATGGTCGCCGAAACGGCGGGTGCGCCTATAACTTCCGGTGAACTACGTCAGCGCATGGGATTGTCCGGTGCGGCCATTACCTACCTGGTGGACCGGATGATGGCGTCGGGCCACATCGCCCGGGAATCCGACCCTGCCGACCGACGCAAGGTGATCCTGCGATATTCGGAATCCGGTGCCGCGACCTCCCGAGCGTTTTTCGCTCCGCTGGGAACCCACACTCATGATGCGATGGCAGACTTGCCGGACGCCGACCTGTCGGCCGCCAGTAGGGTGTTCAACGCGTTAATCGAGGCAATGCGGCGTTATCAGCGTGAGCTCGCATCGATCGAACCACCCGAATAGCCGACGTGCTGAGACCGGCGCATGCCCAGTGGAGGGGGGTGAGTTGCTGTGCCAACTGATTCGAGCGGGATGACCAACCGCAAACGACGCCACATTGACGTGTGTCTGGACGAGAGGGTGGCGTATTCCGGTGTCACGACCGGGCTTGAACGCTACCGCCTGCCGTACAACGCACTGACGCAGACCAGTCTCGCCCACGTCGATTTGTCCACCGGCTTCCTCGGTGTGCCCTTGCGAGCCCCGATATTGGTCGGCGCGATGACCGGCGGCGCCGAACTGTCGGGGACGATCAACAGGAATCTGGCCGAAGCCGCCCAACGGCTGGGTATCGGAATGATGCTGGGCTCTCAGCGGATCATGCTGGACAGCGCGCTGGGGGAGCAGGCGGCCTCCAGCTTCACCGTCCGCGACGTGGCGCCGGATGTGTTGTTGTTCGGCAATATTGGGATCGCGCAGCTGACAGCCGCTGCCGTCGATGATATTTCGAATGCGTTGAAACGGGTCGGAGCCGATGCGCTTGCGGTGCACACCAACCCGCTACAGGAGGCGGTCCAAACAAACGGCGACAGTGATTTCTCCGGGTCGGTCGACAGGCTGCGTCAGGTCGCCGGCGCACTGGGATATCCGGTGCTTCTCAAGGAAGTCGGCCACGGAATCGGTACCTCGGCGATCGCGGAGTTGATAGGTCAGTCGGGCGAGGTCCCGGTGGCCGCGATCGACGTCGCAGGTGCCGGCGGCACCTCGTGGTCCCGCGTGGAGCAACTCGTTCGCTATGGCGAGGTGCGCTACCCCGACCTAGCCGACTGGGGTATACCCACAGCGCGCGCCATCGTGGAGGTGCGTGCGGCGCTGCCCGCAATCCCGCTGGTCGCTTCCGGTGGTATCCGCACCGGCATGGACGCGGCCAAAGCGCTGGCGTTGGGCGCCGACGTGGTGGCGATCGCCCGCCCACTGTTGGCAGCCGCGATCGAATCCACTGCGGCCGTGGTGGATTGGCTGCAGCGACTCATCGACGAATTACGAATCTGCCTGTACGGCGCCGGCGCAGCCGATCTACTGGCCCTGCGCCACATCGGCGTCACACCGATCCTGTAATCGCGGTTGGTCGGCGGGCATGGCTGTCATCCTGGCGTATGGATCGCCGGCCCTCGGACATCTGTTTCCGCTTGCTGCGCTGCTGAGCGAGTTGGCCGAACGCGGACACCAGGTGCATCTGCGCACCATGTCGACCGGAGTTGCGAAGGCGCAAGCCGCGGGCATTTACGCCGAGCCGGTCGATGCCCGCATCGAGGCCATCGTCGCACCGGATTGGATGGCGCGAAACGCGCTGGGCGTATTGAAGATGTCGATCGACGTACTGTGCCAACGGGCGGTGTTGGAAGTCGACGATCTGCGGGCCGTCATCGAGCGAGTGCAACCGGACGTGGTGATCGTGGATGCGAACTGCTGGGGCGCAATGTCGGCGGCTGACGCCGGTGATGTGCCTTGGCTGGTGTTTTCACCGTTCACGCCCTACCTGCGGTCTCCGGGTGTGCCGCCATTCGGCCCGGGACTGCGACCACTGCCCGGAGTTGTCGGCCGACTTCGCGATGCCTTGATTCGGCCGTTCGTGACACATCTCTTCGACCGGCGAATCTTGCCTCGGGTGAATACGATCCGTGCAACGGTTGGGGCGCCGAGGATCAGCTCGGTCGACGACCTGATGCGGCGGGCTCCGTTGTTGTTAGCGGTCGGCGGCGAGCCGTTCGAGTATCCCCATCCCGGGTGGGGCGATGCGGTCCACCTCGTGGGTGCCTGCGTGTTCGAGCCCGGTCCTGATTCGGTGCCCGACTGGGTAGCATCGATCGATCGGCCGATCGTGTTGGTCAGCACATCCTCGATCAAACAGGCCGATACCGTGTTGGCGTGCACCGCATTGCGGGCGTTGGCCGACGAACCGGTGCACGTGGTTGCGACCTTCCCGACCGGGGTGCCTCAGGGGCTGCCCGCCCAGCCCAACGCGACGGTGCGCCAATTCGTCCCCCACGGTGTGGTGCTCGATCGCGCGTGCTGTGCGATCACCCACGGCGGGATGGGCACGACGGTCAAGGCGTTGGACCATGGCGTGCCGGTCTGTGTCGTTCCGTTCGCTCGCGATCAGGCCGAGGTCGCGCGGCGCGTCGAGGTGGCTGGCTGCGGCATCCGGCTACCGGCCGAGAAACTCAGCGCGACAGCGCTGCGCGAAGCCGTTCGGGCAGCGATGACGATGACCGACGGCGCTCGTCGGGTGGCAGCAGGTTTCGCCGCGACCGGTGGCGTTGCGCGAGGAGCGGACTTGATCGAGGCGCACATGCGTCAGCCGGTCGCCAGGGATGTCAGGGAATAATCGGCTGGCGTTCACACCACGACTGAGATACGAAAATTCTTCAGGGTCAGCGTGTTTCGTTAGGTCGCCACGCGACGATTCAGACGAGGTCGCCCACGACGGTGTCTTGCGCAGCTGGCGACTTCGGTTGCGGGACAACGAGTTCACCTTCAAACGTCGACATCGCGGCGATCATCGCGGTGAACACGCGGTGAGCGGCAATCAGGTCCGTGTCAGGCAGGTCCGCGAGCGCGGCGCGCAGGTGGACGCCGAGCGGGGTGAAGAACCCGCGCGCCAGTTCCATGCCGCTTTCTTCGTACCGAAGAAGCGCTTTGCGTCGATCCGCGGGATCGGATTCGCGCCGGACATGGCCGGCGTCGATCATTCGATCGACGAGGTAGGTGATCGCAGCCGGCGAGACATCCATCCGCTGCCGTAGCTGAGCCATCGTCAACGGAGTCCCAGCACTTTCGGCAACCATGACGTGCAGCAACGCATGGAAGTCGTTGCCGCTCACGTCGTGTTGGCGCGCGAAGTAGCGCCCTACCCGATCAGACTGTGCTGTGACCGCCCGCATATCGGCCGACATCAGCTTTTCCAGCTCTGGCCTGCTGGGAGGTGAACCGTCTTTGCCCCGATTAGTCACCTGACGCCATCTTTCTTAGCGATTCTTCGTGCAGCGTATCGGAAACTCGATGGCGCAGCGACAATACGTCGGCAACTGCTAAAAGTGCCCCGTGGTGCAGTGCCGCTGCGCGGTGCACGGTGGACGTCGGATTAGCGTATCGGCACGTGTTCGATAGCTACGATGGCCCGTCGGAGGCACGCGGGAACAGGATATCACGGGGTGACAGTGCGCGCTCGGGCCATCGAATTCTCTGAGTTCCCCAGTTGCGCAACGGTACTGACGCTCAGCGGGGGTACTTCACGGGCAGTGAACAATCGCCGGTGATGACCCGCTGGGCGATGTGTGCAACCGGGGTGTTCGACTCCTGAGACACGCGCTTGAGTAGTTCGAAGGCTCCGGCAGCCTCAATGTCGAAGCGTTCCATCAGCATGCCTTTTGCCTGCCCGATGGTGTCGCGGGAGACAAGCGCGGTGCGGAACTGCTGTTCACGTTGCACCATGTTCCACACCAGCGCGGTGTGGGTCGCGAAAATCAGGCCCAGATCGACGGATCCGTCATTAAACGCGTTGACCGGTTCGGCATAGAAGTTGAGCGCAGCAGTGGTCGCTCCTTCTCTGAACATGCCGAATGAGAGGATCGATCGAATCGGTGTCTGTTTGAGCGCCTCTTGACGGTAGAGCGGCCAGCGGTCGTCGGCGTCGAGATCATCGATGCGGACGCTGTGTTGTTGCGCGGCGGCCGTCAAGCAAGGTCCTTATTGATAGTGACTCTGAATCTGGTCCAGCATTACCGGGTATCGATGAGTCGCGGCGGCGGTTTGGCTGCGGCGGCGCCTCTGGGTCACGGTGATGCCCGCATATTGGGCGCCGGGCACCGATTGGCGGCACCTTCGATCAACTCGTGCAGCAATGCCCCTGTGTCGAACGACGCACGCTGGTGCAGTTCGGCCACCAGCCGCGCCGCCTGTAAGAACATGGTGCTCTGCGAGCTCACCGTCAGCTTTTCCATGTCACTGTGATTTCTCTTCCGCCGTTCCTTTCACGTTTTGGCCGTGGCTCTTCCATTCGACCCTGTCCCCTTGGTCAATTTTGGTGTCCCATCGCATGTTCCTTCAAGCCTTCTGATTTGATACCATAATCTTAAATATTAAGCTTGTGAAGTACATAGCTAGGATGGATCGGAGTAGCGTCGTGAGCGCCCCTAAAAGCGCGCAGCGCCGCTCCAGCGAAATCGCTATAGGGGCCAACAGAGGAGTATGCGATGCGGTGCGTCGTCTTCGGTGCCACCGGCTACCTGGGCGCGCGCCTGGTTCCCGAACTGCTATCAGCAGGTCACGACGTTCGGGTGATGGCCCGAACCCCTGCAAAACTCGGGGACGTGCCATGGCGCGGGCACGTCGAAGTGGTCGAGGGCGACGTCAGTGACCGCGAACAGGTGCGGCGGGCACTCGACGGTCAGCAAGTTCTCTACTATCTGGTGCACTCACTACTGCGTTCGGATTTCGTCGATTTCGATGCCCGCGCGGCATCAATCGTTGCCGATGCCGCCGCCCCGGCCGGACTGTCGCGGATCGTTTATGTCGGCGGCATCATCCTCAAGCGGCAGCAGTTGTCGGATCACCTGGCGTCGCGCGAGGAAGTGGGAAGGCTGCTCCAAGAGTCCGGAGTCCCCACCGCGGAGCTGCGGGCGGCGGCGATCATCGGAGCAGGGTCAGCCAGCTTTGAGATACTGCGATACCTGACCGAGCGACTGCCGTTGATGGTCACGCCGCGGTGGCTGCGAACCCAGGTTCAGCCGATCGCCGTGGGCGACGTGTTGTACTACCTGGTGAACGCGGCGCAGCTCCCGGCCGAGGTGAACCGCGCCTTCGATATCGGCGGCCCCGACACTTTCACCTACACCGAAATGATCCGCAAATATGCCGCGATCGCAGGCCTGCGGCGTCGCATCGCCATTCCGGTGCCAGTGCTGACTCCATGGCTTTCCTCGCACTGGGTCAACCTGATCACTCCGCTGCCACGCGCCCTGGCTTCGTCTCTGATGAAGTCGCTGGAAAACGACGTGATGTGCACTGAGCACGACATCGCTGCCCATATTGCGGACCCCGACGGTGGCCTCACCGACTTCGAAGACGCCGTCGGACTCGCCCTGGCCCGGGTGCGCGACGGCGAGCTGCAGACGCGCTGGTCGCGGCCTGGAGCCGATGACTCACCTGCGCGCCCGCTGCCGACCGACCCGGATTGGGCCGGTGGATCGCTGTATGAGCAGGTGTCTGAACGCCGAGTAGATGCCGATGCTGAAACGCTTTGGCAGGCTTTCGAGTCGATCGTCGCCAAGCACGGCTGGTCGGCAGCGCCGACGGCTTGGTGGCGCGTCGAACACATGGATCGGCCCCACCTGCTGCGGCTGCGCGCGGATGTTCCGCTACCCGGCCGGCTATGGCTTGAACTGTCGGTGCGCGATGACGGCGACGGTGGCTCGCGTTTTCGCCAACGCGCGGTGTTTCAGCCGTATGGTCTTGCCGGTCAAGCGTTTTGGAAGGCGTCCAGACTATTTCGCCGTGCGCTGCTGGGTGGTATCGCCCGCGACATCACCTCGAACGCTCGCGGCACATACGCTTCCACGCGAACATAACCCATGAGACAGCGGCGGCTGAGAACGCCAACGCCTGCGCGGCGCCTGTCCGGTTGGCCGGGTAAAACACCCCGTCAACATAACGGTCGATAAAGCCAGACGACGGCAGGAGTTCCATGCCGGCGCGGGCGCGCGCTCGCTGTTCCAGTTCGGTCAGCGGGCAAGGCAATTCGAAGGCGACGACGCCTACACCCCAGATCACCACCGCTACGTGCAGCGCCAAGCTGCGCGGCCAGCGCAACGCCAGAAATCCACCGCTGGGCAGATAGACCAGGTAGGCCATGTGCGCACCGACAGTGAGAATGACGGCGGCGAAACGCATTAGGTCGTACCGGCGCGTAGCTGGTAGCGGCGTTCGGCGTAGGCGAGGTCGTCTTTCCACAGCCGCGCCGCGGCAATGCGCATGAGCCCGGTGATCAGCGGAGCGGCGTGGCGCGCCTGCTTGAATCCGGACCGGTCGGAGTGCGCGACAACGGCTTCGATCACCGCCGTTCGCGGCCGATTGTCCGGGCCCAAACCGACTGGCGTGGCGTGAGTCTCGACCACACTTCCTGTTCCCTCACCGTCCAGGATGCGCATCACGATGGTGCGTGCCTCGGGGCTGGTGAACTCTGCGACGGTGGGTACACCGACGCGGCCGATGCGGAACGTCACCGCGACCAGGAATCGGTCCGCCTCGTCGGTCGGAGTGGTCAGCACCTCGAGCCGGGTGAACGAGTAGGGGTGGTACCACGCGCCATGCCAAGGATCGAGGCGGTTGGCGATGATGTCGGAGGGTTCGCACGTGCCGACCAGTCGGGTGACGGCGTGCAGCGTTTCGCCGGTTGGCCTGGCCCCAATCACCGGCCGATCCAGTGGCGCCTCGCCACCGACACCGTCCAGACGTACCCAGGCAAGCACGCCGTCGTCGTGGCTGGGCAGCCGCCGCCACCCGAATTCGTCGGTGCTGGCATCGAGGCAAAGCCCGTGCCACCGGCAGATCAGGGCACCGCGGTGCACGGCTGCGGTAGCAAGGTCGGCGCCAAGATGCGGACAACTGCGCGGGCCGACGCGCAGCTGAGATTGCTGATCGCGCCACGCGACCAGTTCGACGCCGGCGACGCGGGTGCCCAACGGTCGACCGGTACCGACATCGCGGCTCGCGGCGAATGCATACCAGTTGCCGGTCGGCCGGCGCTGCGATCGGTCCAGCGCGGCGTCGATGATCGCTGGCGAGGCCTCGCGGTAGGTCGGACGCTGGGCCGCCCACGCTACCGGCGGGATCGCCTGCAGTGGCCAGTCCTTGGGCCAGCGGCGCCGCACGTTGTTGCCGATGTTCATCGTCGCGAAAGCCTTTCTCGACCGGCAAGATAGCGCAGCAGCGCCGAACGGCCTTGGGTAGGAACCGTACACAGCTCATGGCCGGCAAGTCCCCATTGCGCCAATATCTGGTTGGCGGCCGTCCAGCCGGTGGTGGCCGCACGCTCCATCAGCGCCACCGGTAAGTCGATGCGCACCCCGTCACCGGCCAGCAGCAGCCCGGGCAGCGGTGTGAGGACGCCGGGTCGATGCGCATGGCTGCCCGGCGCGAAGAGCGGACAATCGCGGTGATGCAGCATTCGTTCGTAAACCACTCGCGCGCCGGTAGTTTCAGGGTACAGCTCATGCAGCCGATTCAGCATGGCAGTCTGCGGGTACGCGGATTGCACTGCGTACGAGTGTAATTCGACAACAGAGCCGCCGTGTTGCCGTGCCCATTCGGCGGCTTGGCGTTCGTAGCGGTCAAGGACGCTGATGTTGTCCAGCGGTTCGTGGCCGGCGGTGCCTAGAAACGCGGCTCGATCAGCGGCAACAGGGCGGTCGAGCCACAGGCGGTGCACCATGAACGGCGGGGCGGTACCCAGCTTCTTTACCCGCGCCCGCCACATGTCGTCGCCAAGCCCCGGTGATGCCGACACGATCCGCTGCAGGCCGGTCACATCGGTGGCCAGCACGACGGCATCCGCATCCAGATCGTCATTGGCATCGGTGTGGATGCTGAATGTCTGTGCGTGGCCGCGGCCGATGCTTGTCACGGCGCTGCCCCGATGGAACCGCACGCCGAGGTCGGCCAGATATTGTTGCAGCGGCAGCCACAGCGCGGTGTCGTAGTTGGCGTTGACGACGTCGAAGATCAGACCCTCGCTGGAGCCGAGGAAATAGATGTGGAACATCGTGGCAAGCTCTGCGGCCGACAGCTCGGTGGGACTGGCGAAGAAGCTGCGAGAGAACACCTCGAAGGCGAGATGGCGCGCCGCCTCGGGGAAATTGAGGCTCTTCAGGAAAGTCTCGGCATCGATGTGGTCGAGGCGATGATAGATGTCGGGCAGCGACACCGTGGCAAGCGGCGTGGCAGCGCGCGCGTCGATCCTAGCCAGGTCAGCGAGTCGAAAGGTGGGGCTGCGCAAGGCGAATGCCAGCGCATTCCACGGCGGGGTACGGGGCAAACCACGGAAGCTGTCCCGCCGCCCGACGCCGTCGATGAGCGGATAATCGTCGACCGGAGTCAGCATGGACAGCGTGGGGTCGACGCGGCTCAGCAACGCCCGCAAGTTGTAATACTGGCGGAAGAAGGCGTGAAAGCCCCGGTTCATTGCGACCTCGGTGCCGCGGTATTGCTCGGTCCAGGCGCCGACTCGCCCACCCAGATAGTCCTCGCGTTCGACGACGTCGACGCTGATGCCGCGCTCGGCCAGACCCGTCGCAGCGGCCAGGCCGGCTATTCCGGCGCCGACGACAACGGCTCGCGGCTGCGACGACAGCGCCGTGGCGCTGGGCAGGCCCTGCGGAGCCGGAAACGTCCGGCGACGCCGATCGGTCATCGCGGTGCATCCCCAAGGAAGGTGTGCGCGATGTTGGTCTCCCATCCCGGCATGGTTTCGCTGTGCACTGCGGTGAAGCCCGCGTCACGCAGCCGTTGCTGGAATTGCTTTGCGCCGTCAAATGTCAGCACGCTGCGCCAGAGATGCCGGTACAGCGTCGCGTCGCGGGTTTGCCACCAGCCGGAGGGAATGATGATGCCCCAACACACCGCGTGCCACACCCAGGTGGCGGCCCGGGAGTCGCGCACCGAGTAATCGTGCACCGCCAGCGTGGCGCCGGGGGCCAGCAGGTCGCGCAGAGTCCGCAACGAAGTATCGGGATCCGACAGATTGCGGATCAAATACGCGGCCAGGATCCCGTCGAACGGGCCCACGATGCCGTTTTCGGCGAGCGCCTCCACGGGAGCATGCACGAACCGGACGGACGGTGGCCATGACTTGGCCCGCGCTTCGTCGAGCATTCCTCGTGACGCGTCGACCGCGACGATGTCGGCGGCCGGGGCGACGGTCAGCAGAGCAGCCGTCGACGCGCCGGTGCCGCAGCCGGCATCGAGCAACCGCAGCCCTCGACCCTGGCCGGGCAGTTGCAGCCGGCGTGCCGAGAGTCGAAGGTGGGCATGGTATCCCGGGCTGGCGTCGACGAGCCGATCGTAAGCGGGAGCGCCGACGTCGAAAGCGGCCGGCACATCAGCGCGGGGCAGACCGGTGTTACCGACGCTCACGTTGTCGCTCCCATAGCAGCAGGACGGCGGTCACCAACGCGAAGCCGAACAGGAAATCTTCGATCGGGATGTCGAACGGAAACCGGATACCGATGGTCTGCCGATCGTCGTACACCACGACCGGGGCGCTGCGCTTGGTCAGCCAACCGTCGACCAGGATTTGAAATCCGATCACGATCAGCATGGACACCCAATAGGCCGGGCGCCGAAAAAGACCGGTGCGCAACGCCGTCGACTCGAGCACTCCGACGGCCAGCACCGCCAGCACGGCCGGGACTGTGTAGCCCAGGCCGCTCATCGGCGGTTGATCCGTTCGAGAATGGCGCTCACCGCGTTATAGGTCAGCAGGGCACACAACGGAATCACGAGAAAGAACAAGACCTCCTCGATCGGCATCTGAAACGGGATGGTCACGCCGGAGATGTACGCCCGGTTGTACGTCCATATGTGCGTACAGATCGCCACCTCATCCCAGAGCACGAACACGGCGGCGACGGGTAGCACAGCGCGCGTCGCCCGCCATGCTTGACGGTAGACGCCGGGGGGAAAGATCTCCAACGGCAAGGTGATCGCCAGGCAGGCCGCAAGAACGATGAGATATTGCCAGCGATCCATTACGCCGCACCGAATCTGCGATCACCTGATGCCGGATGCGTCAGCCGTGCCCGCCAGGAACGCAGCAGACCGACGCCGGCGACGCGCAGTCGTCGACCGGTTCCCACGGTCGCACGCTGGCTGAACACCGCAAACTCGCAGTCTTCGATGCGGTCGAGAATTTCTGAGTACAGCGTCAGCGCGGTGGACACACATGGCCGTGACCGCGGCGCCAACAGGGCGACACCGCCGGCGGCAGCACGGTAGACCTGCCGGGCAACAGCATGCTGATCGGCCAGCGCGTTGCGCACCCGGCGATCGGTCCGGCGATTGGTGTGGCACCACATCAGCAGGTCGCGATCAACGTCGTGGGCGGCCAATTCGTCTGCGGGCAGGTAAACGCGTTGGCGCACCAGGTCTTCGTCGACGTCCCGCAGAAAATTCGTGAGCTGAAAGGCTCTGCCCAGCGCCGCCGCGTACGGCGCGGCCTCTTCGGCCGGGCCGGTCGTACCCAAGATCGGAAGTATCTGCAAGCCAATCGCTTCCGCGGAGCCTTTCATGTACTGGTTGAGTGCGGCGCGGTCGGGATAGTCGGTGATCGTCAGGTCCATCCGCATGGACGCCAGGAAATCGTCGAACAGTTCGTCGCGGATGTCGTAGCGCCGTGCGGTGTGCCGCACGGCGGCGAGCACGGGATTGCTCGGGTGCTCGTCGCGGGCGAAGAACTGCTCGGACAGCTCCTGCAGGCGCGCCGCCCGGGTCACGGTGTCCAGCGTCGGATCGAAATCGTCGAGGATGTCGTCGGCGTAACGTGCGAAGCCGTAAAGCGCGTGGACCGGCGGACGTTGATCCGGCGCGAGCAGCCTGGTGGCCAGGAAGAAGGTGCGGCCGTGGGCGGCGTTGAGAGTGCGGCAGCGTAGGTACGCGCCACGCAGGCCCGGGTCCTCGATACCGGCGGCGGTCAGCTCGGTGCGGATCATGGCGAGCCGGCTTTCGCCACGACGCTTGGATTCGACCGCTCGACGATGCCGGTGATGCGGTCGGCGGCCAGTCGCCCGGAGATCAACGCGGTGGGCACGCCGACGCCGGGCACGGTCGACGACCCGGCCAGCACCGCATTGTCGATGCCTCGCACCGTGTTACCCGGACGGAAGGGTCCGGTCTGCGCGAACGTGTGGGCCAACGCGAACGGCGTGCCGGCGACCATCCCCTGGCGGGCCCAGTCGGCGGGGTTGACGACATGCAGCACTTCGGCGCCGTCACGCAGGTCCGGAACCAGCCGCTCTGCCACGACGTCGAGCAGCTGGTCGGCGTAGGCATCACCGATCCGGGACCAGTCGACGACACCACGGGTGAGGTTCGGTGCCGGGGCGAGCACGTAGAAAAGCTCGTGGTCGGGCGGGGCCAGGCTCGGGTCGCTGGCCGTCGGTCTGGTGACGAGCAGCGACGGGTCCCGCATCAGCCGGCCGTCACGGATGATGTCGATGAACGTCTGATCCCAGTCGGCGCCGAAGATGATGTTGTGATGTGCCAGAGGGTGATTCGTTGACGGCGTGCGGGGGCAGCCGACGTGAACGACGACCGCCGACGGCGCCGGCCGCAGACGACCGATGCGACGCGGCTCGCGGCCCAGCAGGGTGTAGGTGGCAGCCAGTTCGGTGGTCAAAACGACCGCGTCGCAGGCGATGCGCTGATCCTGGTCGGTGTGCACCGCCGTGACGCGGTCGCCGGAGCGTTCCAAACCGGTGACCGTCGCGTCGTAGACGAAGCGCACACCGGCAGCGGCCGCGGCCGCGGCCAGGGCATCGGGTAGCGCCCGCATCCCGCCGCGCGGAAAGAAAACCCCGGAGATGGTGTCCATGTAGGCGATAACCGCATAGACCGCCAAGGCCTGTCGCGGAGCCACCCCGGCGTACAGCGACTGGAAGGTGAAGACTCGCCGGAGCCGCGAGTCGGTGATGTGGCGATTGACCATGGTGTCCCATTTGCGGAATCCGCCAATTGCGGCCAGTCGCGCCAACTGCGGATTCACCAGCGACAGTGGGGAATCGAAGTTCTTGGCGATGAAGCCGTCGAACTCGGTGCGGTACAACCGGGTCAGCCAATCGCGCAGCTTCCGGTAGCCTGCCGCCTGCTTGGCACCGCTGAATTCCTCGATGGCGTTGGCCATCTGGTCGGCGTCACTGTGCACATCGAGGCTGCTGCCGTCGGCGAACTGCGCGTGGTACGCCGGATCCACAGTCATCAAATCCAGCCGGTCCGAGCGGTTTTCACCGACGGCGGCGAAGGCGTCGTCGATGATGTCGGGCATCGTCAGAACGGTCGGCCCGGTGTCGAGCCGATAGCCATCGACGTCCAGGCGCCCTGCGCGTCCACCGGGCCAGCTCTCACGTTCGACCACCGTGACTTCACGACCGCGGCCGGCCAGATGCAGTGCCGCGGAAAGGCCCGCCAGACCGGCGCCGACCACGACAACCCGACTGCTTGGACCCTGAACGGTCCGCATCAGCAAAAATCTCCTCTTGGCGACGGCATCATTCGGTTCGCTCCGTGCACACGGCGGCCATGTTGACCAGCGCACGCCGGACCGGTTCGTCGATCCGAAGTTCGTTGAGCGCTTCGCGCGCCGACGCGATCCGGTCTTTGATCGTATCTTCGATCCACTGCACGGCGCCGGTCGTGACGATCAAGGTGCGCCAGCGGTCGATGGAGCTGTCGTCGAGGTTCCCGGCGTTCATCAAGTCGGTCAATTGCCTGCGGGTGGACGGGTCGGCCAGGTGGTGTGCCGCGATGACCACACTGGTGGCCTTGCGCTCGATGAGGTCTTGGCCGTTGGGCTTGCCGGTGACCGTTTCGGCACCGAATACCCCCAGCAAGTCGTCACGCAGCTGGAAAGCTTCGCCCACTGCTTCGCCGTAGCGGCCCAGGCCCCAGATGGTGCGATCGCTGCAGCCGCTCATTGCTGCACCGATTTCCAACGGCCGGCGCACGGTGTAGTTGCCCGACTTGCGCCGCGCCACCTCCAGCACAACGGCCATCGCCGGCAGGTCGCGAACATCGCCTGCGAGATCGGCAAACTGGCCCAGGGCCAGCTCGGTGCGCATGGCGTCGTAACGCGGCCATACCTGCTGCAGACGGCGCTGCTCGATGCCGCTCTCGCGGAGCATCTGCTCGGCCCAGATCAAGCAGAGATCGCCCAGCAGGATCGCCGCCGATTCGCCGAATCGGTCCGCCGGCCCCGACAGCTGACGCTTGCGGTGCCATTGGCCGAATTGGATGTGCGCGGCAGGACGCCCGCGGCGCGACGATGACGCGTCCATAACATCGTCTTGCAGCAGCGCGAAGGCGTGCAGCAACTCCAAGCTCGCGGCCGCGAACAGCGCCTCGTCGCTGTTCACTGCGCCGGCCAGCCAACCCAGATACATGAATGTCGAGCGCAGGCATTTCCCGCCGGTCACGAAATTCACCAGGATGTCGCCGGCCACCTCCACACCGGACTCATCCAACCCGGCGGCGCATCGATCTGCCACGAATTCGGTGACGTGCGTAAGCACTTTGCTGCGCAACCCGATTCGCCATACGTCGAATTGCGCTGGATCTGACCATGATTCCTGATCCAGCTCAGCGGGCTGCGCTGATGGTGCTAACGAAAGCGCACGCGCCTCACCCACTGAACCCCCTCTCGAAGGATCGGTTCGCGACCAACCCGTACGGCTCAGACTCACGCGCGTATACCTCCCTGACGACGGAGACAAACCCGTCCGCCTGGCCATTCGCAGTTTATCTTCACAAGGTTAAACTTTAACTTACTGAACTTCTATCTCGCTCGCCTAGAGATATATCTCGCATATCGTGAGGACCATGACCGCAGCCCGGCGCGAACGAAGCGCACTCGTAGACACCCTGCGTGCAGTCGGTCCCGACGCGCCGACCCTCTGCGAAGGATGGAAAACCCGCGACCTGGCCGCTCACCTGGTCGTTCGCGAACGGCGCCCGGATGCGACGCTGGGAATCGCCGTACCCTTCCTCGCCGACTACACGGCAAAGGTGCAGAACAAGGTTGCGCAGTCAACTGGCTGGGACGACCTTGTCGAACTGGTGTCGTCCGGGCCACCGATCTACTCACCGTTCAAGGTGCTTGACGCGGTGGCCAATCTTGGCGAGATGTTCATCCACCACGAGGACGTGCGTCGCGCCGTCGACGGCTGGCAGCCCCGCGTGCTCGACAAATCCATTGCCACGCAGCTGCGCCGCCAGCTCGGACTGATGAGCCGCATGATGCTCAGCAAGCTGCCCGCGCAGGTCGTGCTGCAGACGCCCACTGGCGAACGTATTGCCCGCGTCGGTCGTGGCGATGCCGTGACGTTGACCGGCGAACCGCCGGAGCTGTTGTTGTTCGTCTCCGGCCGCGATGCCGTGCGTGTCGAGTTCGACGGCGACCCGCAGACCATCGCCGCGGTCCGCGCGGCGCCTCGCGGCCTGTAGCCGGCCGCGACGCCGGCGTCAGGCCGGGGCGCGACCGAGCAGATGCCGCAGCGTCTGTTCGAGGTCGGGGCGGCGGAACCGATGATCGGCTTGTTGTAGCCGCGCCGGCAGCACACGTTGGCTGGCGCTGGCGAGTTCGCGCGCACCCTGCTCGCCGAGTAGCAGCCGCGGCCCGAACGACGGTACCGGCAACAGGGCGGGCCGGCGCAGCACGTGGGCCAGCGTCCGGGTGTAGTCGATGTTGCGGACCGGGTCGGCGGCCACCGCGTTGACCGGCCCGGACAACTCGGTGTCCCACAGTCCGCGGTGGTAGACGTCGATCAGGTCGTCGATCCCGATCCAGGACAGCCATTGCCGACCGTTGCCGAGTCGGCCGCCGAGCCCGGCGGCGAACAGCGGCCGCAACAGGCGAAGCGTCCCGCCGGCGGGGGACTGCACGATCCCGGTGCGCACGCGCACAACGCGCGCACCGCCCTCTTCGGCCGGAACGGTCGCGTCCTCCCATTCGGCGACCACGTCGGCGAGGAGTCCCTCACCGCGCTCGCTGTCCTCGGTCAACGTCTCGTCGCCCCGGTCGTAGCCGTAATAACCGATCGCCGACGCGCTGATCAGCACCTTGGGCCCGTCGGCTGATCGCGCGATCAGCTCAGCCAACCGGCGAGTCGGGCCGATCCGGCTGTCACGTATCGCGGCTCGGTGTTCGTCGGTGAAGCGGCCCGCGATCGAAGCGCCCGCGAGGTGAATCACCGCATCGACGCCGGCCAGCAGGCCCGGATCGGGGTCATCCGGATTCCATTGCCGCTCATCAGGTTTGGTGGCCGGGTGGCGCACCAGCCGGATCACCCGATGACCGCCGGTGGATAGGAAGGCGGTCAACTGCGAGCCGACGAGTCCAGACGATCCGGTGATCGCGAGCGTGATCGGCGCCAACCCTTGGGCGGCCGCATGCCGGTGTGCGGCGATGTCGTCGGCCAACTGGCGATGCCGGTAGATGAACATTGCTCGCAACGCGGCTGCCGGGACGGGCGTCGCGACGCGGTCGGTCATCCGGGTCCGCTGGTCGCCGAGATCTTCGAATTCGTGGGTGTGCCGCCACCGCACCGCCAGCCGGGCCGGCAGCGACGCCAGCCCCTCGGCACCTATCGTGTCGACGAAGCGCCGCGGCGGATCGTAGGAATCCGGTTGGTGATCGGCCACCCAGCGCAGACCGCCCGGCAGGCCGAGTTCAGCGCGCCCGCTCTTCAGCGAATCCGCTTCGGCCACGACCCGCATCGGCTGCCACGGCGGCGTCAGCCGGGTAATCGCGCCTGACCGGGTATGCCAGTCGAATACTTCATAGATCGGCGCGTCGATCACGCTGGAATACACAAGTCCCATGAGCCCGACGGTACCTGCGCGTCGGCCGGCGGGATATATTGCCCGGCTCGACTACCGGTCCGGCAGCGCGTGCTCGACGATGGGCAGTCGCGGCAGCGGCTGGCGTTCGCGGCGCTTGGCGGCCATGTACACCTGCGCCGTCTCATCGGCCACCGTCCGCCAGTCGAAATCGGAGGTCAGGCGTTGCCGCGCGGCCTTGGCCCGGCGCTGGGCGGCCGCGGGATCGTCAAGCACGGCAATGACCGCCTTGGCCAGCCGCGTCACATCGCGCGGCGGACACGACATTCCGGTCTCACCGTTGATCACCGCCTCGCCCAGGCCGCCGATGTTCGACGTCACCAACGGGGTGCCCGCGGCCGCGGCTTCCAGCGCCGCCAGCCCGAACGGTTCGTAATGGCTGGGCAGCACCGCGGCGTCGGCGCGATGCAGCACCGCCAACAGCTCGTCGTGATCGAGCCGCCCGACGAATCGGGTTGCCTTGAGCACCCGATGTTTACGAGCCTGCTCGACGAGCCAGTCCTGCTGGGTGCCTTCACCGGCGATGGTCAATGTGGTGTCAGGATGGGCCCGCCTGATCCGCGGCAGCGCGGCGATCGCCTCGTGCACGCCCTTCTCGTACTCCAGCCGGCCGACGTACAGCAGTTCCGGCGGCCCGGTGCGAGGCTTGCGACGCGCGAACGGCCAGCGGGCGGCGTCGATACCATTGCGGATCACGGTGGTCTCGGCCAGCCCGGGTCCGAACAGCTCGGTGATCTCCTCGCGCATCGACGCCGAACAGCTGATCAGTGAATCGGATTCGCGCACCAGCCACGACTCAACCGCATGCACTTGTCTGCTCAGCGATCCGGCGACCCATCCGGAATGCCGACCGGCCTCGGTCGCGTGGATCGTGGAAACCATTGGCACGTCGTAAAATTCGGACAACGCAATCGCCGGATGGGCTACCAGCCAGTCATGCGCGTGTACCACGTCGGGTCGCCACGGTCGGTCGTTGCGCCGGCCTTTCAATGACAATCCGGCGCGCACCATCGCGTGGCCCATCGCCAGCGTCCAGGCCATCATGTCGGTGCTGAAGCTGAACTCGTGCGGATCCTGCGCTGCGGCGACGACCCGGACGTCTTCGTTGACTTCATCGGACGACGGGTGGGTGCTCGGATCGGTGCCCGACGGACGCCGGGACAACACCACGACGTCGTGGCCGGCTGCGGCAAGCGCCGTGGAGAGGTGATGGACGTGCCGGCCGAGTCCGCCGATCACCACCGGCGGGTACTCCCACGACACCATGAGGATTTTCACCGCGGCAGCCTCCGTGCATCCAGCGCACCGAACAAGCCGTCGGCCCGGTTCCAGCCATCGGCCAGGCGCTGCGCCACTTCGCGACGGCCCGACGCTAGCGCTCCGGCGATCTCGCGGGTGGCGTGGGCGTGTAGATGCGCCCGGTACCGAGCGTAGTCGGCCGCGGAGTCCTTGCTCACCATGAACGGCCAATCGCTGGACACGGTGAGCAGAGTCTCGCGCAGGATCTGGTCGGCGATGTGGTCGCGGGGGATCGGCCCGTCCAGCGACGCGGTCTGGGCCAGCGCCTTATCCACGGTGGACAGCGCGGTGTCGACAACCTCGGAGTTGAGCCGCACCAGGTCGGCCACCTTGTCACCGGCCCACACCTGCCAGTCCTTGCCGGAACCCCAGGAGCTGGGCGGTAATTCGACAGCATCGCCGACGAAGCCCTGGCCGACCGCGTCGCTCAGCGTGCCGATGCGCACACCGGCCTCCGGCAATGCCCGCAGCACCCGTTCCAGCCAGGCCGGCCCCTCATACCACCAGTGGCCGAACAACTCGGTGTCGAATGCGGCGACCACGTGCGCCGGCCGGCCGATGCGCTCGGATTCGGCCAGCAGTCGGCCGCGGATCACGTCGACGAAATCTGCGACGTGGCTGTCGATTGCGCGATCGGCACGCTCGGGGTCGTAGGGCGCCTTCTTCTCCGACGGCACGTTGCGGCCGGTGACCCGGGCCGGTTTCAGGCCGGTGCGGTGGTCGTAGGTGTGGAAATCACGGTAGGCGGCGTGACCGGGGTAGCCGGATCTCGGTGACCACACCCGGTAGCTGACCTGCAGGTCGCGTCCGAAGGCGACGACGTCGGAGTCGCCGACGGGCCGGCCCAGCGCGGTGTCGCCGTGTAGTGACGGTCCGTCGACCATGAAATGGCCGACTCCGGCGGCGGCGTAGTCGTGTTCCATGCCTGGGGCGTAGGCGCATTCGGGCGCCCAGATCCCAATCGGTGTGTGCGCCAACCGCTGCCGGGCATCGGCCAGTCCTTCGCACAGCGCGAATTCGCGTAGCCGCGGCGTCAGCAAGGGCTGAAATGGATGCGCGAGAGGGCCGCCCAGCAACTCGACCGTGCCCGCCTCGATCAGCCCGCGCAGCAGCGGGCTTGCGCCGTGGCGCCAGCAAGTGGTGAAATCCTCGAGCGCCTGCTCGGTTTCGGCGAGTTCACGAATCCCGAAAGCACGCAATGCTTCTGGTGTCGAAGCCGTCGCTGCGTCCGACACGTCTCCGGGACGCAGGCTGGCAGCCTCAGCGGCCCGCAGTTGCCAGTTGGCCAACCAGTGATGCATCCCGTCGAGGCAGTAGGGGTCGTCGAGCTGCGCGGTGACCACCGGAGTGACACCCAGCGTGATCAGCCGATGACGGTCCTCCCCGGCCAGTCGGCGCAGCACTCGCAGCAGCGGCAGGTAGGACGCCGCCCACGACTGGTAGAGCCATTCCTCGCCTACCGGCCAGCGGCCGTGGTGGGCCAGCCACGGTAGATGGGTGTGCAGCACCAGGGTGAACAGACCGGGCACCGGGCTTCCGGTCGCCGGTTTCACGGGCGCACCGCGATCGTGACCAGATCCAGACTGTCATCGATGTGACGTGCCTCCTCGGTCGCAGCCTCGACGATGTCGAAGTCGGCGGCGGTGACCGCGGCGACATCGGCCAGTAGCTGGTCCGGCCAAGGCGCATCGGCGACGGCACGCGCGATCTGGGCGTCGATGATCGAGCCGCCGTGCCGGGCGTCCATCTCAGCCAGCGCCCGCCCGTGGAACACCCCGCTCATCAAGACCGACGCAAAGCCGGCGTCGCGCAGAAGCTCCATGAGCTCGTCCGCATTGAGTTCGCGGGTGTGGAACGGATTGATCGGGGTGTCGCGGCCGGGGGAGAACGTGATCCGGTTGGGGGTCGACACCATCAGCCGCCCGCTGGGCCGCAGCACCCTGAAGCATTCGCTGACGAACTGTGGCTGATCCCACAGGTGCTCGATGACCTGGAAGTTGACCACGACGTCGACGGAGTGGTCGGGCAGCGGCAACTTGGCGAGGTTGCCGTGGATGACCTCCACCCGCGGATAGCGCGCGCGCGCGTGCGCGACGGTGGCCTGGTCGTAGTCCAGCGCGATCACTCGGCGTGCGACCCCGGCGATCAGGTCGGCGCCATAGCCTTCCCCGCAGCCTGCTTCCAGCACCTCGCGATCCGCACAGTGTTGCGCCAACCGCTGGTAGACCACCTCGTGGCGGCGAAACCAGTAATTCTCCACGTCGAGACCCGGGATGGTGCGTTCACCGGTCAACGGCAGAACGGCATCGGCGGGGGCGTGGGGAACATCAGGGATGAATGCGCTCATTGCATAGGCAGGCTAACGCGTGGCGACGGGTTCGCGAATGCTTCACTACGGGCAATCCCGAGTGAGGGGTATGGCTCTGTCCGCCAGCGAAGGCATGTGGGGGCAGAACCTGCAGGACGACCCGCTATGGTGTGAGAGCGAACTGCGCAAAGTTACCGGTCAGTAACATGCGGGTGCGGGGCGCACAAGACGTGACCTAAGTCCTGTCGCTTACGGCTGCAGGACTCACTGGAGGAGGACAAGCCACTCTCATGACGAACATCGTGGTCCTGATCAAGCAGGTCCCGGACACCTGGTCAGAGCGCAAACTCAAAGACGGCGATTGGACGCTGGACCGCGAGGCCGCCGACGCCGTGCTGGACGAGATCAACGAGCGCGCCGTCGAAGAGGCGTTGCTGATCCGCGAGAAAGAGGCCGCCGACGGCACCGAGGGGTCGGTGACCCTACTTACTGCCGGCCCGGAGCGGGCCGGCGAGGCAATTCGCAAGGCCCTGTCCATGGGCGCCGACAAGGCCGTCCACCTGCTCGACGACGGGCTGCACGGCTCCGACGTCGTCCAGACCGGCTGGGCGCTGGCGCGCGCCCTGGGCACCATCGAGGGCACCGAGTTGGTCATCGCCGGGAACGAGGCGACCGACGGCACCGGCGGCGCGGTGCCGGCCATCATCGCCGAGTACCTCGGCCTGCCGCAGCTGACTCACCTGCGCAAGCTGTCGCTGGAAGGCGACAAGATCACCGGCGAGCGGGAGACCGACGACGGTGTGTTCACCATCGAGGCCACGTTGCCCGCTGTGGTGAGCGTCAACGAGAAGATCAACGAGCCGCGGTTCCCCTCCTTCAAAGGCATCATGGCCGCGAAGAAGAAGGAAGTCACCAAGCTCACGCTGGCCGAGATCGGTGTCGAGAGCGACGAGGTGGGCCTGGAAAACGCCGGCTCTAAGGTACTGACATCCACCCCCAAGCCGCCGAAGACGGCCGGCGAGAAGGTGACCGATGAGGGTGAGGGCGGAAACGACATCGCGAAGTACCTGGTCGGTCAGAAAATCATCTAAGACGTAGTCCCTAGCTGAAAGACATCGAATAACTCATGGCTGAAGTATTGGTGCTCGTCGAGCACGCCGATGGCGAACTGAAGAAAGTCACGTCCGAATTGATCACCGCGGCAAGGGTTCTGGGCGAACCCGCCGCTGTCGTGGTGGGCAAGCCGGGCACGGCCGACTCGCTGGTCGACGGTCTGAAGTCGGCCGGTGCCGCCAAGATCTACGTCGCCGAATCGGACGCCGCGGAGAACTACCTCATCACCCCCTCCGTCGACGTGCTTGCCGCGTTGGCCGAGTCCGCCAGTCCGGCAGCCGTTCTGGCGGCTTCGAGCGCCGACGGCAAAGAGATCGCCGGCCGGCTTGCCGCCCGGATCGGTTCGGGTCTGCTAGTCGACGTGGTAGAGGTCAAGGAAGGCCCGGTGGGCGTCCACAGCATTTTCGGTGGCGCGTTCACCGTCGATGCGCAGGCCAACGGCGACACCCCGGTGATCACCGTGCGCGCGGGCGCGATCGACGCCGAACCGGCCGACGGCGCAGGCGAGAAGGTCACCGTGGAGGTACCGGAGCCCGCTGAGAACGCCGCCAAGGTCACTTCGCGTGAGCCCGCTGTCGCCGGCGACCGCCCCGAGCTCACCGAGGCGACGATCGTGGTGTCCGGTGGTCGCGGTGTCGGCAGCGCCGACAAGTTCAGCGTCGTCGAGGAACTGGCCGACTCGCTGGGCGCCGCGGTCGGCGCGTCCCGCGCCGCAGTGGACTCCGGCTACTACCCGGGTCAATTCCAGGTGGGCCAGACCGGTAAGACGGTCTCGCCGCAGCTCTACATCGCACTGGGCATCTCAGGGGCGATCCAGCACCGTGCCGGCATGCAGACCTCGAAGACGATCGTCGCGGTCAACAAGGACGAGGAGGCGCCGATCTTCGAGATCGCCGACTTCGGCATCGTGGGCGACTTGTTCAAGGTCGCGCCGCAGCTCACCGAAGCGGTCAAGACCCGCAAGGGCTGAGTTCCCCGCGAGCAGACGTAAAGCCCCCGCACGCCGGGGGCTTTTACGTATTTTCGGCCGTCCGTCGTGTCGGCGAGACAAAATTCTCATCATGAAAATCACTGTGCTGGGAGCCACCGGTCTGATCGGCAAGGATGTGGTCGCATCGTTGAACGACGCGGGACACCAAACGGTCGCTGCCTCCCGTGGTTCAGGAGCGGACGTGCTGACCGGCGAAGGGCTGCCGCCGGCGCTCGCCGGCGCCAACGTGCTCGTCGATGTCATCAACTCGCCGTCGTACGACGACGACCCGGTGATGCAGTTCTTCACGACAGCGACGAAAAACTTGGTGGACGCGGCCAAGTCGGCGAACGTGGGCCACTACGTCGCGCTGTCCATCGTGAATTGCGACGGCCTGCCGGAAAGCGGCTACATGCGCGCCAAAGTCGTTCAGGAAAGCGCCATTACCGAGTCGGAGTTGCCCTACACGATCGTTCGTGCCACGCAGTTTCACGAGTTCGCCGAAGGCATTACCGACTCAATGACGGTCGGCGACGAGGTGCGGGTACCCGATGGGCCTATCCAGCCTATCGCCGCCGCCGAGGTGGCTGCGGAAGTCGCGCGCGTTGCCCAGGCCGAGCCCGTCAACGGTGTGGTCAATATCGGCGGCCCGCAGAAACTGCGGTTTGCCGACATGGCGAACTTGGTGGTGACACATCGGGGTGGAACCGCGCCCGTAATCGTCGACCCGTCAGCTCGCTACTTCGGCACGCTCGTGTCGGAAACCAGCCTGGTCACCGGTGACGACGCGGTGCTTGCCGATATCCGCCTCGCCGACTGGTTGGCCGCTCACGACCCGACTTAGCCTGGTCGTGTGAGCACCGGCGGATCGGATCCACACCGCGAGTTGGCCCGGGTGGCCGACAGCACCGATCCTGCGGCCAGTGCCGCACAGACCGCGCTCGGCGGCGGGCCGGCGGCATCTCGGCTACGCGCGGCGATTCTGGCGTTGGCGCGACATCGCGGACCAAGCTCCAGCATTTGCCCCTCAGATGCCGCCCGTGCCATCGGCGGAGACAGCTGGCGCGAGCTGACGGCGCAGAGCCGCAGCATCGCGTTCGCACTGGCCCGCGATGGCGACGTGGAAATCACCCAACGCGGTGCCGTGGTCGATCCGGACCGGCCGTCGCGCGGGCCCATCCGCATTCGGGCGAAATCGACAGGCCGATCTTGAAGCCCACTCACGGGCCGGTTGAGTCAGCGTTTGGAATCAGACGCAGCGGTGTACAAACACTTGCTACTCGGATCTAGGAAAGGTCAGACGATGAAGGCAACGGCGCCTGCCGCGATAGTGATCGCCGCGCTCCTGTTCAGCGGATGCTCGGCGTCACAGTTGATCAACACCGGCGGTGACACCAAGTGTAAGGACTTCGTCTCGCAAGACGAGAAGAAGCAGAACGAAGAAGTCAGCAAGATGCTCAAGGACAACAGCGGCGCCGAGCCCGCGACTTTGCAGGTCACCGCGACCCGGCTATCGGCGGCGACCTACTGCCAAACGCTCGGCAAGCCGGACAGCAAGATATCCGAGGCGCCACACGGCTGACGGGGAATCGGTTGCGCCGACGGTTCACTCACCGTCGGCTTGTAGCACCACCGTCGTTCGTGCAGCCACGCGAATAGGGTTGGCGGCCGGAATTGGTTCCTGATCTTCCGAATCCGCCGTCGAGGCGGAGGTGTCGAGGACAGGCACCCATGCTGAGCCGAACTCTTGCGGTGGCAGGGTGAACTCAATCGGCTCGTGGTGGGCGTTGAAGCACAAGAAAAACGAATCGTCGGTGACTCGCTGTCCGCGGGCGTCGAGTTCGGGGATGCCCAAGCCGTTCAAATAGACTGCTACCGATTTTCCGAAACCCGAACCCCAGTCGTCGTCGCTCATTTCGGAGCCATCGGGTCGGAACCATGAGATATCGGGTTGTGAGTCTTGACCTCGTCGGCGTACCGGCATCCCATTGAAGAACCGGCGACGCCGAAACACCGGATGTGCGGCCCGCAGGGCGGACACCGATCGGGTGAACTCCAACAGCTCGGTGTCCGCCTTGTCCCAGTGCACCCAGGTGATCTCATTGTCCTGACAGAAGCCGTTGTTGTTTCCGCTCTGAGTCCGGCCGAGCTCATCGCCGTGAGAAACCATCGGAACCCCTTGCGACAGCAGCGTCGTCGCGAGAAAGTTACGCTGCTGACGAGCGCGTAGCGCATTGACCTCTGGATCGTCGGTCGGACCCTCCACGCCGCAGTTCCAGGATCGGTTGTTGCTCTCGCCGTCGTTATTGCCTTCTTCGTTGTCCTCGTTGTGCTTTTCGTTGTACGAGACCAGGTCGCGCAGTGTGAAACCGTCGTGTGCGGTGACGAAATTGATGGAAGCTACCGGGCGCCGCGCAGTGGACTCGTAGAGGTCTGCCGACCCGGTCAGCCGGGAGGCGAACTCGCCCAGGGTCGCCGGCTCGCCGCGCCAGTAGTCGCGAACAGTGTCGCGGAACTTGCCGTTCCACTCCGTCCACTGCGGCGGGAAATTGCCGACCTGGTAGCCGCCCGGGCCCACGTCCCACGGTTCGGCGATCAGCTTGACCTGGCTGACCGTCGGATCCTGCTGCACCAGTTCAAAAAACGCCGATAGCCGGTCGACGTCGTAAAATTCGCGGGCGAGTGTGGATGCCAGGTCGAAGCGGAACCCGTCGACGTGCATTTCGGTCACCCAGTAGCGCAGCGAATCCATGATCAGTTGCAGCGTGTGCGGATGGCCGACGTGCAGACTGTTGCCGGTTCCGGTGTAGTCCATGTAGTACTGCTGATCGTCGTCGACCAGCCGGTAATACGCGGCGTTGTCGATCCCGCGCATCGATAACGTGGGACCCAGGTGGTTGCCCTCGGCGGTGTGGTTGTACACCACGTCGAGGATGACTTCGATGTCCTCGTCATGCAGGGCGCGCACCATGGTTTTGAACTCCTGCACCTGACCGCCGGGCGTGGTGCTGGAGGTGTACTTGAAGTCCGGAGCCAAGAAGCCGATTGTGTTGTAGCCCCAATAGTTTGATAGCCCCTTGTCAACCAGCGTGGAATCGTTCGCGAAGTGGTGCACCGGCATCAGCTCGATCGCAGTGACGCCCAGACTCTTGAGGTGCTCGATGATGACCGGATGAGCGATGCCGGCGTATGTGCCGCGCATCCGCTCGGGAATGTCGGGGTGTAGCTGGGTCAGCCCCTTGACGTGTGCCTCGTAAATAACGGTGTCGGCGTACTCGTGGCCCGGTGGGCGGTCGTTGCCCCAGTCGAAGAACGGGTTGATCACAACCGATTTCGGCATGCGCGGCGCGGAGTCGTCGTCGTTGCGGCTGTCGGGGTCGCCGAAGTTGTAACTGAACAGCGCCTGGTGCCACTCGAAGTTGCCGTCAATCGCCTTCGCGTACGGATCGATCAGCAGCTTGTTCGGGTTGCACCGCTGTCCGTTGGCCGGATCGTAGGGCCCGTGGACCCGGTAACCGTAGCGCTGACCCGGTTCGACGGCCGGCAGAAAGCCGTGCCAGACGAAGCCGTCCACCTCGTTCAGTGTCACCCTGGACTCGGCGCCGTCGGCATCGAAGAGGCAGAGCTCCACTTTCTCGGCGACCTCACTGAACACCGCGAAGTTGGTGCCCGAGCCGTCGTAGGTCGCGCCCAGGGGGTAGGCCTTTCCGGGCCACTGCTCGGTGGTAACCGACCGCGGCTGGTCGACCGATTCAACAGTTTCCGTCACAACGCTCTCTTTCGCCCGCCGGCCGCGCGCGTGCGACCCGACGCTGTGGAGTACCCAGCGCGCGGCGAGTCACACCTGTGTGAAGCAGGGCACAATGGCGCGCCCAGGCGATGAGGGAGATCATGTAGCCGTGCAACCTTGGCCCAAGCCCGATACCGCCGGTCCTGGACAGGAGTCGGTGTGGGATTACCCGCGTCCACCCAGGCTGGAAGAGTTCACCGGCTCGATCACCGTCGAGTTGGGTAGCCGCACTGTCGCTTCAACAACGCGTGCCTGGCGGGTGCTGGAGACCAGTCACCCGCCGACCTATTACCTGCCCCACGATGCCTTCGCCGAGGGGGTACTGCGCCGGGCCGACGGTGCTTCCTGGTGTGAATGGAAAGGGCAGGCAACGTATTACGACGTGGTGAGCGACACGCGCGTTGCGCCAACGGCGGCGTGGACGTACCTACATCCCAGTCGTGATTTCGCACCCATCACGGGTGCGATCGCCGTAATGGCTGCAGCGGTGGACCGTTGCACGGTGAACGGCGAGCAGGTCATCCCGCAGCCGGGTGGTTTCTATGGCGGCTGGGTCACCAGCTGGATTGTCGGGCCTTTCAAGGGTATTCCGGGATCCGCCGGTTGGTGATGCCCGGCGGTTCTAGGGTGAACCGGTCAACATCGCGTCGATGCGGTGCAAGGCGATGGAGCAGACAGCCAGATACGCCGCGGCCCACCACGGAACGGCGATGGTCACCCTCGCGCTGCCGCCAACCGGCTCGACGCGGTGGTGGGTTGCCGGCACGCCGGCCACCTTCCACGCCCAATGCCGGCCCGGTTCGAACTCGGTGACGACGAATGGGACGCCGAACCCCAGTGCGGTCTGCACGGTCCCGGTGGCTTTCAATGCCAGTTCGGTGTGTGGCGGATCAAGCCGGGCCCCGCTGACCGTAGGACCCCATTTCGGCCATGCATCGAGATCGACAAGAACGTCCCACGCCGCCGACGACGACGCTGCGATCAACTTGTCCACGGCCAGCATGGAGAAAGAGATACCCCTATTGGCCGAGAAGGACACCGACTCGGCGGGCTAGGGCTGACGGCCCTTCTCGCCCCCTCGCCGCTGCGCGGCTGGGGGTGCCCCCACCTCACGCCGTTCCGGCGTGCATCGTCGGCGGGCTAGGGTGCCCGGCCGCCGAGGCGTCGCTGCTGTTCGACGACATCGTCGAGATCGCTGAGCCGTCGCAGTCCGGCCAGCGGTTGGTTCATCCGCCGATTGTCGGCAAGGTCTTTCGCGTTGCGGTCCAGAAACCACCAGTATCCACCGGTGAACGGGCAAGCCCGATCGCCCACCCGCTCGGTGGGACGATACCGGCATTGGCCGCAATAGTCGCTCATCCGATTGATGTAGGCACCGCCCGCGGCGTACGGCTTGGTCGCCATCAGCCCGCCGTCGGCGTGCTGAGACATGCCGACCACATTGGCAACCATCACCCAGTCGTAGCCGTCGACGAAGCAGCGGTGGAACCAGTCGGTGACCGCGGCGGGATTCCAGCCCCGCTGCAGCGCGTAGTTGGACAACACCATCAGCCTCGGAATGTGATGCACCCAGCCGTGGTCGCGCACCTGCGCCAGAGTGTCTTTCAGGCAGTGCGCGTCGACGGCGTCGGCATCCAGATCGGCGAACCATTTCGGCAGGCGGGCATGTGCTTTCAGCACGTTGCGCCGGCGGTAGTCCCGGCCGAAATGCCAGTAGACATGCCAGATGTAGTCGCGCCACCCGATCAACTGCCGGATGTAACCCTCCACGCTGGCTAACGGAGCATGCCCCGAGCGGTAGGCGTCTTCGGCGGCGTAGGCGCATTCGAGTGGGTCGAGCAAGCCAAGATTCATCGGTGCCGACAGTAGACTGTGGGCCATGAATCGATCGTCGCTGAGCATGGCGTCCTCGTGAGGCCCGAAGTGCGGCAGGCGATCTCGCAGAAACACCTCGAAGGCATCCTGCGCCTCGGTTGCGGTGACGGCGAATTCGCGCGGGCCGTCGCGGCCGACGAACGCTACATCGCCATCGCGTTCCCAGCGGTCCAGGTCCGCGCGGACCTGCTCGTCGATGTCGTCTTCCTCGGGCCGCCATGGCGGCGGCACCCCCAGACCATCGGCGTTCGTCGGTGCAGGTTCACGGTTCTCGGCGTCGAAATTCCACCGTCCCGCGGCGGGTTGGTCGCCGTCCATCAGCAGGTCGAACCGTCGGCGCGCATCGCGGTAGAAGTTCTCCAGCTTGAGCGTTCGATGGCCCTGGGCCCATTCGCCGAACACTTCTCGGTCGGTGCAGAATCCGCGGGCAGGCAACACCTCGATCGTCGGTACCGACCTGACGAATCGGTCGGCGGCCCATGAAGTGGGTTGGCACACGCTGACTGGTTCGTCGAGCCGGTCCAGCGCCTCGCGGTAGGTGCGGGTCTGCAGGAATGTGGCCTGGTCACCGAGTTCGGCCGCCCGATGGCGCAATGCCGACAACACCAGGTGGGCTTTGCGGCGATGGAAGCGGCGGCGTTCGAACACCGCCCGCGACTCGATCAGCAACACCGGCTGGTCGGGTCGGTCCAGGAATGCAGGCCCGAGCTGGTCGGCGAAACACCAGCGCCGGGGGTCAACGCTCATGTCGCCTGCCATACCCTCGCAAGCAGAATCCGAATCGGTTAACAGCTGACTTTCTCGGTCCAGTGGACAATCAAGGAGCGCGATGACAGACGCCTTGTCGGCACTGGGTGCAGAGAAATTCGTTTCACTGACGACCTTCAAGAAGGACGGCACCCCGGTCGCGGCGCCGATGTGGATTGGCCGCGACGGCGATCACCTCTTCGTCTGGACGCCGGCCGACAGCTGGAAGGCGAAGCGAGCCAAGAACAACCCCCGGGTCGTGCTGGTGCCATGCAGCCGTGGTGGGAAGGTCCGCGAAGGCGCTGAGCCGGTGGGGGGATCGCCGAAGTGATCACCGAGCCGCCGATGGTTCAGCGTCTGGCGGGCGTGATCCGGCGCAAGTATGGCCTGGAGTTCATCGTCGTGACTTTCATCGAGCGCGTTGTAGCGCGTGGACGGAAACCACGCCTGATTCTGTTGATCGCGCTTACTGGTTGACCCGGCTAGATGTCGACTCTCGAATGTCGAGTCCCTCAAGCGAGTCCGCCGTTCGCCAGGTGTCGAGGATGTCGGCGTATTCGGTCGGGCTGCCGAAGAAGAAGCTGTCCTGGTTCAGCCGTGCGCTCGCCTGGCCCTCGCGGTTGTAGTAGCCGGGAGTGCAGGATTCCCGCCGGCCGGCGATGACGCTCGAGCGTTGCACGACGGAGTCGACCCAGGCGGCTTCGGCATCCGAGGTTGCCTCAACCTCGGTGGCGTCGTGCCGCAGCGCCCACGCGATCACCCAGGCGATGTGACGCGATTGGGTGTCGATCAGGTACGGGAAGTTCACGGTGAAACCGGACTGGGCGATGCTCTCGATGAAGCAGTTCGGAAAACCGTTGACGTGCAAGCCGTGCAAGGTACGGACGCCGTCGGCCCACTTGTCGGTGAGGGTCAGCCCGTCGCGGCCGACGATCTCGAAGCCGGTCCGCTGCGAGTAGCTGGTGCCGACCTCGAATCCGGTGGCGAAAATCAAACAGTCCAGCGGGTATTCGACACCGTCTACGAAGACGCTGCTGGCGGTGATCTGCTCAACGCCGAGGCCTTGGGTGTCGACCAGCGTGACGTTGTCGCGGTTGAACGCCTGCAGGTATTCGTCGTGAAAACACGGCCGCTTGCAGTAGTACCCGTACCACGGTTTGAGCGCCTCGGCGGTGGCCGGGTCGGTGACGATGGCTTCAACGCGCGCCCGGATCTCTTCCATCTTGACGAAGTCGGCCATTTCGGCGGCGTTCGGCCCATCTTCGTTGACGATTGGCATTTTCTTGGTCAGGCTGGTCCACGCGTCATCGACCAGGTCTTCGTCGGATGCGCCTCCGGCAGTGAGGATTTGGAAGTTCTCCATGCGACGCTGTTGCCAACCTGGCTCCAGCGATGCGGCCCAATCCGGTTCGGTCGGTCGGTTGGCGCGCACGTCAACCGTCGACGGGGTGCGCTGAAAGACGAACAGCTGACCGGCAGATTCGGCGAGTCGCGGCACACACTGAATGGCCGTTGCGCCGGTGCCGACGATCCCGACCCGCTTGTGGGACAGGCCGCGCAGGTCGTTACCGGTGTATTCGTAATCCCAGCGGCTGGTATGAAAGGTATGGCCGCGGAAGTCGGTAATCCCGGCTATGCCAGGTAGTTTCGGCTTCTGCAGGTAGCCGTTGGCCATCGCAACGAACCGGGCACGAATCTCGTCGCCGCGGTCGGTGGAGATCACCCACCGGGAACTGCTTGGTTCCCAACGGATTTCCTGCACTTCAGTCTGCAGGCAGGCGTCGCGGTACAAGTCGAAGTGCTCGGCGATGCGACGGCAGTGCGCCCAAATTTCGGGACCCTTGGCGTACTTCTCGGTCGGGATGTAGCCGAGCTCTTCGAGCAACGGCATATAGACGTAGGACTCGACGTCACAGGCGATTCCAGGGTAGCGATTCCAGTACCAGGTACCGCCGACGTCGGCGGCCTTGTCGATTAGCCTCACATTGTCGACGCCGAGTTGCTTGCACCGTGCCCCGATCAGTAGCCCGCCGAAACCGGCGCCGACGACCGCGACGTCGACGGAGTCGGTAATGGGGTCGCGGGTGAAGTCGGGGTCGGCCCACGGGTCGTCGCCGAACCGGCGGAAAGCGCCGCTGACCTCCACATACTGGGAGATGCCGTCGGAGCGCAGGCGCCGCCGGCGTTCCTCGGCGTACTTGGTGCGCAGCGCATCGGGGTCGAATGTTCCTGCGCCGCTGCGATACGTCACGGCTGAATACTGGACCAATTCTGTGAACCAGGCAACGTCGAGTGCAGCCGATTGTTCGAATGTTCGCTGCGACATCGTCATCTGCCGTGCACGGACACGTTACGGCCCCGATGCCAGTTAGCTGATCAACAACGCAACTCTGGTGGCATGAGCCGCGACGACGACGATGCAGAGCGAAGCGATGAGGAGGAGCGGCGCGATGAACCCGACGACGACGATGCAGAGCGAAGCGATGGGGAGAAGTGGCGCCCATGAGCACTGAGTCGGTCCTCATCGCCGCTGAAAAACCGGTCCCTGGCATGCGTTCGTCGGCTGAGCCGCGCTATTCCCTGTTGTTGTCCACTGATCCCGCTCAAGTCGAGGCAGCGCAACGGCTGCGCTACGACGTATTCAGTAGCGAGCCCGGCTTCGCGCTGACCCGTCAGGACACCGGCCTCGACATTGACCGCTTCGATGAGCACTGTGACCACTTGCTGGTCCGCGAGGACAACTCCGGCGAGTTGGTGGGCTGCTACCGCATGCTTTCGCCAGCCGGCGCCGTTGCAGCCGGGGGACTTTACACCGCAACGGAATTCGACATCCAAGCGCTGGACTCGCTGCGGCCGTCATTGGTGGAGATGGGCCGCGCGGTGGTTCATCGAGATCACCGCAATGGCGCTGTCGTACTTCTGATGTGGGCCGGCATCCTGGCCTACCTCGACCGATGTGGCTACGACTATGTAACCGGCTGCGTGTCGGTGCCGGTCGCCGGGGACGGCGTACCGCCGGGCAGCCAGATTCGCGGCGTGCGCGACTTCGTGCTGCGACGTCACGCCGCCCCGGCCGATTGCCGGGTGCATCCGCACCGGCCGGTGATCATCGACGGACGTCCGCTCGACGAGATCTCGCCGCCCACGCGGCCGGTAATACCGCCGCTGATGCGCGGCTACCTGCGGTTGGGTGCGCGGATATGCGGTGAGCCGGCCTACGACGCCGACTTCGGCGTGGGTGATTTCCCCGCGCTGCTGGACAAGCGTCAGGCCGACACGCGCTACCTGCGGCGACTCCGGTCGATATCGGCGGCCACCGAGGCAGCGGACAGGGTGGCGTGATGAGCGGGTCAACGTCGCTCGACCACGCCTGGCTGCCGCGGGCGACCTGCGATGCGGAATGCCTGCGCGCCGGCGGCTCGGAAGCGTCCCGACGCGTGATTGTGGCGCTGCGGGTTGCGCGGCGGATCAGCTTGACGCTGCTGTTGGCGCCGGCGCTGCCACTGCTTGCGGTTGTCTTACCGGGCTGGTCAAGGTCGAGACAGCTTTACTGCCGGCTGCTGTTGTGGTGCCTCGGGGTCCGGATCACGGTATCGGGCGGTCCGATTCGCAATCTGCCCGGCGTGCTGGTGGTCAGCGACCACATGTCCTGGCTCGACGTCCTGACGATCGGTGCTGTGTTTCCGGCAAGCCGCTCGCGCGCGGCGGCCCTGTCGTTTGTCGCCCGCGCCGACGTGGCGGGCAATCCCGCCGTGCGGATGATGGCGCGCATCGTCAACGTCATCCCGATCGAGCGCGCCAGCCTGCGCCAGCTGCCCGCCGTGGTGGCTGCCGTCGCCGCGCGCCTCTACGCGGGTCATCCGGTGGTGGCGTTTCCGGAGGGCACCACCTGGTGCGGCCTGCCCGGCGAATCGCATCCGCCCGGCGACGATGCGGGCCGTGCCGCGGCCCGAGGAGAAGCCGGACCAATCCACCGCGGTTCGGGGCCGTTCTATCCCGCGATGTTCCAGGCCGCCGTCGACACCGGCCGACCGGTCCAGCCGCTGCGGCTGCGCTACCAGCATCGGGACGGCCGAGTCTCGACCGTCCCGGCTTATATCGGCGACGACACGTTGCTGCGCTCGATCGGCCGGCTGCTGGTCACCCGCCGCACAGTGGCTCGGATCTACGTCGCATCGCTGCAGCTGCCGGGTCAGGATCGGCGGGAGCTGGCCCGTCGCTGCCAGGCAGCGATACGCGTGACAGCGGCGCCGCACCCAGGTCATGAGCAGCGCCCGTCCGTGCTGGCGTCCTGACCACGCCAGGGCGGGCGTCGGTATCCTGGGCAGGTCATGGTCTACCTGGATCACGCCGCTACCTCTCCGATGCACCCCGCTGCCGTCGAGGCGATGACGGCCGTCCTGAGCACCGTGGGTAATGCCTCCTCGCTGCACACCACCGGTCGGGCCGCGCGGCGTCGCATGGAGGAATCGCGCGAGCTGATCGCGGCCAAGCTCGCTGCACGCCCGTCCGAGGTCATCTTCACCGCCGGCGGCACCGAGAGCGACAACCTGGCCGTCAAAGGCATCTACTGGGCGCGCCGCGATGCCGAGCCACGCCACCGCCGCATCATCACCACCGCGGTGGAACACCACGCCGTGCTGGACGCGGTGAACTGGCTCGTCGAGCACGAGGACGCCCAGGTGACCTGGTTGCCCACGGCGACAGACGGGTCGGTGTCCAGCGCGGCACTGCGCGACGCGCTGGAACGCCACGACGACGTCGCGCTGGTCTCGGTGATGTGGGCCAACAACGAGGTCGGCACGATCATGCCGATTGCCGAACTAGCCTCCATCGCTGCTGAATTCGACGTGCCCATGCACAGCGATGCGATTCAGGCGGTGGGGCAGTTGCCGGTCGCTTTCGCGGCCAGCCAGTTATCCGCGATGAGTGTGGCCGCCCACAAGTTCGGTGGCCCGCCCGGCGCGGGCGCGCTGCTGCTTCGCCGCGATGTCGGCTGTATGCCGTTGTTGCACGGCGGCGGCCAGGAACGCGACATTCGCTCCGGCACCCCCGATGTCGCCGGTGCAGTCGGCATGGCGACAGCGATTCAGCTTGCCGTGGACGGCCTGGAGGCCAACAGCGCGCGGCTGCGACTGTTGCGCGACCGTCTCATCGACGGTGTGCTGACCGGCATCGAGCACACCCGCCTCAATGGCGCCACGGGCGCCCGACGGCTGCCGGGTAATGCACACTTCACCTTCGACGG
Source organism: uncultured Actinomycetota bacterium (assembly GCA_963833915.1). Taxonomy (GTDB): domain Bacteria; phylum Actinomycetota; class Actinomycetes; order Mycobacteriales; family Mycobacteriaceae; genus Mycobacterium. Next base: position 154,531 of record CAWHZO010000017.1, on the reverse strand, counting down.
ATGCGAAGGCGATGCGTTGCTGATGTTGTTGGATGCTAACGGGATCGAGTGCTCTACCGGATCGGCCTGCACCGCCGGAGTAGCGCAGCCGTCACATGTGTTGCTGGCGATGGGCGCCGACGCCGCCAGTGCCAGAGGATCGCTGCGATTGTCGTTGGGGCACACCAGTGTCGAGTCAGATGTCGACGCGGCACTGCGGGTGCTCCCCGGCGCAGTGGCCCGCGCCCGGCAAGCGGCGCTTGCCACCGCGGGGGTCTCACGATGAGGGTCCTCGCCGCGATGAGCGGCGGTGTCGACTCGTCGGTCGCCGCCGCCCGCATGGTCGACGCCGGGCACGACGTGGTCGGCGTGCACCTGGCCTTGTCGAAGGCCCCGGGCACATTGCGCACCGGCTCGCGGGGCTGTTGCTCCAAAGAGGACGCCGGCGATGCTCGGCGGGTCGCTGATGTGCTCGGAATCCCTTTCTACGTATGGGATTTCGCGGACAAGTTCAAAGAAGACGTGATCGACGACTTCGTGTCGTCCTACGCCCGCGGCGAAACCCCTAATCCGTGTGTGCGGTGCAACGAGAAGATCAAGTTCTCCGCGTTGGCCGCACGCGCGCTGGCATTGGGGTTCGACGCGGTGGCCACCGGCCATTACGCCCGGCTGTCGGGCGGGCGGCTGCATCGGGCCGTCGATAAGGACAAGGACCAGTCATACGTGCTGGCGGTGCTGACCTCCGATCAACTGCGCCATGCCGCGTTCCCGATCGGGGACAGCCCCAAGTCGCAGATTCGCGCCGAGGCGGCCCGCCGAGGTCTGGCCGTCGCGCAGAAGCCGGACAGCCACGACATCTGCTTCATCCCGTCCGGCGATACCCGGGCTTTCCTGGGCGAACGGATCGGGGTGCGCCGCGGCTCGGTGGTCGACCAGGGGGGCGCCGTGCTGGCCACCCATGACGGCGTGCACGGCTTCACCATCGGCCAGCGCAAGGGACTCGGCATCGCCGGCCCGGGTCCGGACGGCCAGCCGCGCTATGTCACCGCGATCGACGCCGACAGCGGCACCGTTCAGGTCGGCTCGGTGGCTGACCTGGAAGTATGGCAGCTGACCGGCCACCAGCCGGTTTTCACCACGGGCATCGCGCCCGCGGGACCCGTCGAGTGCGCGGTGCAGGTGCGGGCGCACGGCGAGGCCGTTGACGCGGTAGCGGAGTTGGCGGGCGATGAGCTTGTGGTGCGACTGCGCACCCCGCTGCGCGGCGTGGCGCCGGGGCAGACGCTGGTGTTGTACCGCTCTGACCCGGGTGGCGACGAAGTGCTGGGCAGCGCCACTATCGCTGCCTCAGCCTGACCTACCCCGGCACGTTGGCGGCGATGTTGGTGATCACGATCGTGGACACCGATTCCGGGAATCCGCAGAAGGTGACCTCCATCAGCACCATGGATTTGACCAGGTAATTGCGCCCGCAGTCGCCGGGTCGGGTAGCCAGCGACCGTTCGTCGGCGTCCCAGGCGCCGATGTACCCCGGCCCGGCCGAGCTGTCTGCGCAGTCGCGAACGGTCGCCACCAGTGCGCCGAACGCGTGACGCGCGGTATCGGCATCGCGGTAAGCGGCGGCGCCCTCCGAGATCAGCCCGCCGCGGGGTGGGTACTGGAAGGTGGTTTTGTGGAACGCCTCGATGTCAGGTCCGAAGGTGGCCGTATCGGCGTAGACGAATCGGCATTGCGGTGGGGCGACCTTGGCGAGGGAGTCGATGTCGACCGGTGACTTGCCGTCCATCGACGGGATGATGGTGAGGTGGTCGTCGGCGCCGGTGATCGCCTGCATGCGGGACTGATCGAGCAGAACCTGGTCGACGTCGACACCGGAAAGATTGCTTCCGGCACCGAATCCCGGCAAGGCCGTGCCGTCTGTCATGCGGGTGCACGCCGCGGCCAGCAGGGCCGCGGCACACAGCATCAGTCGGCGCATGGTCATCCCTCAGCATCTTTCCTTGATCAGAGGGTAATCGCGCTGGCATGCCCTGGCACGGGTCGTCCGGAACCCGATCGAATACGGTTGGCCGGTGAGTGTTTTCGCAACCGCCAGCGGTACCGGATCTTGGCCCGGCATTGCTGCGCGGCAAGCCGCCGAGGTCGTCGTCGGCGAGCTGGGCGCTGCGATGGCCCACCTGGTCGAGTTGCCCGCCAGGGGAGTGGGCTCCGACATCGTCGGGCGTGCCGGTGCGCTGCTGATCGACGTGGCCATCGACACGGTGCCTCGCGGCTACCGGGTAGCGGCCCGGCCCGGCGCGGTGACGCGGCGGGCGGTCAGCCTGCTCGACGAGGACATCGACGCGCTGGAAGAGGCGTGGGAGACCGCGGGTTTGCGGGGCAGCGGGCGACCGGTCAAGGTGCAGGCACCCGGGCCGATCACGCTGGCCGCCGAGTTGGAACTAGCCAACGGACACCGGGCGATCACCGATCTGGGTGCCGTCCACGACATCGCCGCCTCGCTGGCTGAAGGGGTCGCCACACACCGGGCTTCGCTGTCCCGTCGACTCGACACACCGGTGGTGGTGCAATTCGATGAGCCGTCGCTGCCGGCGGCGGTCGCCGGCCGGCTGACCGGGGTGACCACGCTGAGCCCGGTGGCCGCAATCGACGAGACGCTGGCCACCACACTGCTCGACACCTGTGCGGCCGCCGCAGGCGCCGAGGTGTCGGTGCACAGCTGTGCGACCGCTCTGCCATGGAAAGTGTTGCAGCGCAGTAATATTAGCGCGGTATCGGTGGATGCCGGGACGCTGGAGGCCGCCGATCTGGATGCCATCGCGGAATTCGTCGAATCGGGTCGGGTCGTCGTCCTGGGCGTCGTGTCGTCAAGCACACCGACCCGCCTTCCCGCGGTGGAAGAGGTCGCGGCCGCCGTCGTGGCGATCACTGACCGGCTCGGCTTCAGCCGGTCGGTGCTGCGTGATCGCATCGGCATCACCCCGGCGTGTGGGCTGGCCGCCGCGACCCCGCCGTGGGCCCGGACCGCGATCGGTCTGGCCCGGCGAGCCGCCGAGGCCTACGTCGAGCACTGATCTGTGTTCATGCAGTTGCTATAGGCTGGGCGGGCAGCGACGGTCCCTGGGGGAGAGGACGATGTCATGCAACCGAATGCGGAGGCTGATGTGAAAACCGCGACTTTTCGCTGGCGAGCGATCCTGGCCGCTGGGCTGACAATGGTGGGACTGGCCGCGACGGTGTTCCTCGTCCGGTCTCCGGTGCTGCCGTCCGCGAACGGCGCTACGACCGCCATTCCGGCACCTGCGGTCGACGAACCGCCGACCGGGCGTCCTAAAACTGAGACCGCGGTCCTGGCCGGCGGCTGCTTCTGGGGTGTGCAGGGCGTCTTCCAGCACGTCAAAGGTGTCTCAGCGGCGCAATCCGGGTACGCGGGGGGCGACGCGGCGACAGCCAATTACGACGCAGTCACCACCGAGACCACCGGGCACGCCGAGTCGGTGCGCATCACCTACGACCCGGCTCAGGTTACCTACGGCCAGCTGTTGCGGATCTTTTTCGGCGTCGTGCAAGATCCGACCGAACTCAACCGTCAGGGACCCGACGTGGGCCCCTCGTACCGTTCCGTCATCTTCGCTCAGGACGACAACCAACGGAACATTGCGAATGCCTACATCGCCCAGCTGAACCAGGCGGGCGCCTTCCCTGCGCCGATCGTCACCACCGTGTCGCAGGGAGCCCAATTCTTCCCCGCGGAGGCCTACCATCAGGACTTCCTCGACCTGAATCCGAACAATCCGTACATCGTCCAAAACGACCTGCCCAAGCTGGGCGCGCTCAAGTCGACGTTCCCGGAGCTGTACCGCGACTAGCGACCGACTCTGCTGTCGGCGCCCTCCGATAGCCTGCCAAGGTGAGCTCAGCAGAGGCTGATCCCGTTGCGCCCGAGGTCCGCCGCCGGTGGCGTGAACTGGCCGACGAGGTGCGTGAACACCAGTTCCGCTATTACGTGCGGGACGCGCCGATCATCTCCGACGCCGATTTCGACGTCATGCTGCGCAGCCTTGCCGTACTCGAGGACGAGCATCCCGAGTTGCGCACCCCCGATTCGCCGACCCAACTCGTCGGCGGCGCCGGCTTCGCCACCGATTTCGCGTCCGCCGACCATCTGGAGCGGATGTTGTCCTTGGACAACGTGTTCAGCGCTGAGGAATTCGAGCTGTGGGCGGCCCGTGTGCGTGGCGACGTCGGTGCGGAGGTGCCCTTTCTGTGTGAGCTCAAGATCGACGGCGTCGCATTGGCATTGGTCTATCGCAACGGCCGGCTGGTTCGGGCGGCGACCCGCGGCGACGGCCGCACCGGCGAAGACGTCACACTCAACGCGCGCACCATCGACAACGTGCCCGAGCGGCTGACCCCCAGCGACGACCATCCGGTGCCCGATGTTCTCGAGGTCCGCGGCGAAGTGTTCTTCCGGCTCGCCGATTTCGAGGCGCTCAACGCCGCACTCGTCGAAGACGGCAAGACGCCGTTCGCCAATCCGCGCAACAGTGCCGCGGGCTCGCTGCGGCAGAAGGATCCCGCGGTGACGGCCCGCCGCAAGCTCCGGATGATCTGCCACGGGCTGGGGCACATCGAGGGGTATCGACCGGCCACCCTGCACGACGCATACCTGGCACTGACCGCCTGGGGGCTGCCGGTCTCCGACCACACCACCCGGGTCCAAAACGCCGCCGGCGCTTTGGAGCGCATCGCCTACTGGGGCGAGCACCGCCACGACGTCGACCATGAAATCGACGGCGTGGTAGTCAAAATCGACGATGTGGCGCTGCAGCGCAGGCTCGGCTCGACCTCGCGCGCGCCGCGGTGGGCGATCGCCTACAAGTACCCGCCGCAAGAGGTGCAGACCAAACTGCTCGACATCCGCGTCAACGTCGGCCGGACCGGACGGGTCACCCCGTTCGCGTTCATGACGCCGGTCACCGTCGCCGGATCGACGGTCGGGCTGGCCACCTTGCACAACGCCGCCGAAGTCAAGCGCAAGGGCGTGTTGATCGGCGACACCGTGGTGATCCGCAAGGCCGGCGATGTGATCCCCGAGGTGCTGGGTCCCGTCGTTGACCTTCGCGACGGGTCCGAGCGCGAATTCGTCATGCCCACAACGTGTCCCGAGTGCGGGACGACGTTGGCTCCGGCCAAGGAGGGCGACGCCGACATCCGCTGTCCCAATTCGCGGTCTTGCCCGGCGCAGTTACGTGAGCGGGTCTTTCACGTCGCCGGTCGGGGCGCGTTCGACATCGAGGGGCTCGGCTACGAGGCGGCGATCGCCCTCTTGAAAGCGGACGTGATCAACGATGAGGGTGATCTGTTCGGCCTCTCCGAAAACGACCTGTTGCGCACCGAGTTGTTCACCACCAAAAGCGGCGCGTTGTCGGCCAACGGCAAGCGCCTGCTGGCCAACCTGGACACCGCCAAGAAACAGCCGCTGTGGCGGGTATTGGTGGCGTTGTCGATTCGGCATGTCGGCCCCACAGCCGCTCGCGCGCTGGCCACCGAGTTCGGCAGTTTGGACGCGATCACCGCGGCCTCGACCGAGCAGTTGGCAGCGGCCGAGGGCGTCGGTCCCACCATCGCCGCCGCGGTGACCGAGTGGTTCACCGTCGACTGGCATCGCGCGATAGTCGACAAGTGGCGGTCGGCCGGAGTGCGGATGGCCGATGCGCGCGATGCCAGCGTGCCCCGCACGCTGGAAGGCCTGACGATCGTGGTCACCGGCTCGTTGGCCGGCTTCTCCCGCGACGACGCCAAAGAGGCAATCGTGGCACGCGGCGGCAAAGCCGCCGGATCGGTGTCGAAGAAGACCGACTATGTCGTCGCCGGCGATTCCCCCGGATCGAAGCACGACAAGGCCGTCGAACTCGGCGTGACCATCCTCGATGAGGACGGGTTCGCAAAGCTGTTGGCCGAGGGACCTTCCGAGTCAGGGGAGTAGCGGCAGCCGCCACAGCGGGGTCTTCGGATCCAGCAGCCACATGCGGATAACGGTGAACCGGACCAGTCGCAGGGCACCGGTGATAAGGATGAAGGCCAGCGGGAGATCTCCCAGCGCGGCGGTCAGGATTGCGATCCGAAAGTCGTTGGCGCCGGCCGTCATCAGGTCGAACCACGCATCGCAGATCAGCAGCATGCCGGTCGCGAACGCGGTCAACAGCATCACTTGCCGGCGCAACATGCCGAAGATGACGGTCGCCGCCATCAGGGCAAGCAACAGCAGATCGAAGCCGACCCAGGTTGCCGTCCAGTCGTGCACCAAATAATCGTCGGGCAGCGCGAAAGCCAGATAGACGATCCAGGGAATCAGTACCAGCGTCCCGCTGGTCATGATCCCCAACCAGCCCCACCGGATCCTGTGCACCTGGGCGATCGGCACCAGCTCGGTCAGCGGCCGCTCGAGGCGCCGTATCAACTGACGCCGTTCGGCGGGGGACAGCGCGGCGATCTGGGCGTCGGATAGCGGGTTCACATCTGATCAATACCCCGTTTATCGGTGCGCTCAGTGCAGCAGGGTCCCGACGATCCCGGCCAGGTAGCCCAGTCGGGCCACCTCTGACGGGCGGAAGGCCGGGCCACCCGGCCTGCCGAGCATCACCGCGGTATCCGAGGCGCCCAGCGGCGCGGCGACCAAGGTGGTGTCCAGCTCGCGCCACACCTGCGGCACCCAGTCGGCCGTAGCGTCCAGCGCAGTGGCGTGCTCGATAGGCATCCACGGCACGTCGTTCAGTCGGGTTTCCGGCGCGCCGGGGCTGCCGACGACGGGTTGAATCTCTTGGTCGGAGTTGCGCAGCACCGCGCACCAGCTCACCCGCAGCACCTGCGGCGCCTCGTCGACCAGCACCTTCAGCTTGGCCGCGGTGTCGCCGGCGGCGGCGACGTGGTCGATAAGCGCCAGTTCCCGGTGCGCGTCCAGCAGCCCGGTGTGCGGCCGCAGGCTGTCCACCCGCACACCGTTGAGCGCTTCGGCCGCCGTGATCAAGGTGTCCGGCATGGCCCGGGCCGGTAGTTCGACCACGAGGTCGTCGATCGCGTAGCCGGACCCGCGCTCTACGACGTCCAGCGACAGGATGTCAGCCCCCACCGATCCCAGGGCCACGGCCAGCGAGCCGAGGCTGCCCGGTTGGTCGGCCAGCTGAACTCGCAGCAGATAGGAGGACACGCGCACACTGTCGCACAGCGACGCGTCCGCGGCATTTCGACGGTCTGCCCGCCGCTCCGCGGCGCGCATCGTCGCCGGGCGGGTCGGATGGCCCGGCTCCTTCTCCCGCCGCTCCGCGGCGCGCATCGTCGCCGGGCGGGTCGGATGGCCCGGCTCCTTCTCCCGCCGCTCCGCGGCGCGCATCGTCGCCGGGCTAGGCTTTTCGGTCGTGTCCCAGATCTCCCGCGACGACGTGGCCCATCTGGCCCGGCTGGCCCGGCTGGCGTTGACCGACGACGAGCTGGACAGCTACGCCGGCCAACTCGACGCCATCCTGACTCACGTCAGCCAGATCCAGGCCGTCGACGTCACCGGCGTCGAACCGACCGACAACCCGCTCAAAGCCGTCAACGTCACCCGCCCCGACCAGATCGCACCGTGCCTGACCCAGCAAGAAGCGCTCGCCGAGGCGCCCGAGGCCATCGACGGTCGCTTCGCGGTCCCGCAGATCCTCGGGGATCCTCAATGACGGACATCATTCGGCTGGACGCCGCGACGCTGGCCGCCAAAATCGCCGCCAAGGAACTGTCGTCGACCGAGGTCACGCAGGCCTACCTGGACCAGATCGCGGCGACAGACCAGCGCTATGGCGCGTTTCTGCACGTAGCGGCCGACGCGGCGCTGTCAGCCGCGGCCGCTGTTGACAAGTCGCTGGCCGCCGGTGAGCAGCCGCCGTCACCGCTGGCCGGGGTGCCGCTGGCCCTTAAAGACGTGTTCACCAGCGTCGGCATGCCCACCACGTGCGGGTCGAAGATCCTCGAGGGCTGGCATTCGCCCTACGACGCGACGGTGACCGCGCGGCTGCGGGCGGCCGGTATCCCGATCCTCGGCAAGACCAACATGGACGAGTTCGCGATGGGTTCGTCGACGGAGAACTCCGCCTACGGCCCGACCCGCAACCCGTGGAACACCGATCGGGTACCCGGCGGTTCCGGCGGCGGCAGTGCCGCCGCGCTGGCCGCTTTCCAGGCGCCGCTGGCCATCGGGACCGACACCGGCGGCTCGATCCGCCAGCCGGCCGCGCTGACCGCCACCGTCGGGGTCAAACCCACCTACGGCACCGTGTCGCGCTATGGTCTGGTGGCCTGCGCGTCGTCGCTGGATCAGGGCGGACCGTGCGCGCGCAACGTTCTCGACACCGCGCTGTTGCATCAGGTGATCGCCGGACACGACCCACGCGACTCCACCTCCATCCGCGCCGACGTGCCCGACGTCGTCGGCGCGGCCAAGGCAGGGGCGGCCGGCGACCTCAGCGGTGTGCGCATCGGCGTGGTCCGGCAGTTGCGCGGCGAGGGCTATCAGCCCGGCGTGTTGGCGTCGTTCAACAGTGCCGTGGAGCAGTTCACCGCGATCGGCGCTGACGTCTCCGAAGTCGACTGTCCCCATTTCGATCACGCGCTGCCCGCCTACTACCTGATTCTGCCGTCGGAGGTGTCGAGCAACCTGGCCCGCTTCGACGCCATGCGCTACGGGCTGCGGGTCGGCGACGACGGCACGCACAGCGCCGAAGAGGTGATGGCGCTGACCCGGGCGGCCGGATTCGGACCGGAAGTCAAGCGGCGCATCATGATCGGCACCTACGCGCTGTCAGCCGGCTACTACGACGCCTACTACAACCAGGCGCAGAAAGTGCGCACATTGATCGCCCGTGATCTCGACGCGGCGTATCAAAAAGTGGACGTGCTGATATCGCCCACCACGCCGACGACCGCGTTCCCGTTGGGGGAGAAGGTCGACGATCCGCTGGCGATGTACCTGTTCGACCTGTGCACGCTGCCGCTGAACCTGGCCGGTCACTGCGGGATGTCGGTGCCGTCAGGTTTGTCCGAAGACGACAACCTGCCGGTCGGGCTGCAGATCATGGCGCCCGCACTGGCCGACGACCGGCTCTATCGGGTAGCGGCTGCCTACGAGGCCGTGCGGGGACCTTTGCCGTCGGCCATTTAGGCCCTATTGTCCAGCTCTTCCTTATCCCGCTGCTCTGACGGCGGTCACGGGGCAAGATATTGGCATGCGCATCGGAATTCTCACCGGCGGTGGCGACTGTCCCGGACTCAACGCCGTTATCCGGGCGGTGGTGCGCACCTGCGACTCGCGATACAAGTCGTCGGTGGTCGGATTCCAGGACGGCTGGCGCGGCCTGCTGGAGAACCGGCGTGTGCAACTGGCCAATGACGACCGCAATGACCGCCTGCTTGCCAAGGGCGGAACGATGTTGGGCACCGCCCGCGTCCACCCCGACAAGCTGAAGGCCGGTCTGGACCAGATTAAACAAACACTGGACGACAACGGCATCGACGTGCTCATCCCGATCGGCGGCGAGGGCACGCTGACCGCCGCGCACTGGCTCTCCGAGGAGAACGTGCCCGTCGTCGGTGTGCCGAAGACCATCGACAACGACATCGACTGCACTGACGTGACATTCGGCCACGACACCGCGCTGATGGTGGCTACCGACGCCATCGACCGGCTGCACAGCACCGCGGAATCGCACCAGCGGGTAATGCTGGTGGAGGTGATGGGCCGGCATGCCGGCTGGATCGCGCTGAACGCCGGGCTGGCATCCGGCGCGCACATGACGCTGATCCCGGAACAGCCTTTCGACATCGACGAGGTGTGTCGACTGGTCAAACAGCGCTTCCAGCGTGGCGACGCGCACTTCATCTGCGTCGTCGCAGAAGGTGCGAAACCGACCGCCGGTTCGATAGCGTTGCGCGAGGGTGGCCTTGACGAGTTCGGTCATGAGCGGTTCACCGGGGTGGCCGCGCAGTTGGCGTTCGAGGTGGAGAAGCGCATCAACAAAGAAGTCCGGGTGACCGTGCTCGGCCACGTCCAGCGCGGCGGTACGCCGACCGCCTACGACCGGGTGCTGGCTACCCGGTTCGGCGTCAACGCCGCCGACGCCGCGCACGCCGGCGAATACGGACAGATGGTGTCGCTTCGGGGCCAGGACATCGGCCGGGTACCGCTGGCCGATGCAGTGCGCCAGCTGAAGTTGGTACCGCAGAGCCGTTACGACGACGCCGCGGCCTTCTTCGGCTAGCCGCCAATTAGGATCGTTTCCATGACTTCTGTTGCGAGCGCTATGAGGGCGTCCGGGTCGGAGCTGCTCGACTACGACGAGGTCATCGCGCGCTACGACCCGGTGCTCGGCTTGGAGGTGCACGTCGAGCTGTCCACCGCCACCAAGATGTTCTGCGGCTGCGCCAATGCGTTCGGCGCAGAGCCCAACACCCAGGTCTGCCCGGTCTGCCTGGGCCTGCCGGGTTCGCTGCCGGTGCTCAACGAGGTCGCCGTGGAGTCGGCGATCAGGATCGGTCTGGCGCTGAACTGCGCGATCGCGCCGTGGGGCCGGTTCGCGCGAAAGAACTACTTCTACCCGGACCAGCCGAAGAACTACCAGATCTCCCAGTACGACGAGCCGATCGCCGTCAATGGCTACCTGGACGTGCCGTTGGATGACGGCACCACTTTCCGCGTGGAGATCGAGCGCGCCCACATGGAGGAAGACACCGGCAAGCTGACCCACCTGGGTAGCGATACGGGCCGGATCACCGGGGCGACCACATCGTTGGCCGACTACAACCGTGCCGGAGTGCCGCTGATCGAGATCGTCACCAAGCCCATCGAGGGCACCGGGGAGCGGGCACCGGAGATCGCCCGCGCCTATGTCACCGCACTGCGAGACCTGTTGCGCGCGTTGGGGGTTTCCGACGTCCGGATGGACCAGGGCTCGATGCGCTGCGACTCCAACGTGTCGCTGAAGCCCATCGGTGTCGCCGAGTTCGGGACCCGCAGCGAGACCAAGAACGTCAACTCGCTCAAAAGCGTCGAGGTCGCCGTGCGCTACGAGATGCGGCGGCAGGGCGCTGTTTTGGAGTCCGGCGGACGAGTCATCCAGGAAACCAGGCACTTTCATGAGGACGGCTACACCAGCCCGGGCCGCACCAAGGAGACCGCGGAGGACTACCGCTACTTTCCCGAACCCGACTTGGAGCCGGTCGCGCCCAGCCGTGAGCTCGTCGAGCGGCTAGGCCAAACGATCCCCGAGCTACCATGGTTGCGCCGCAATCGGATCCAGCAGGACTGGGGTATTTCCGACGAGGTGATGCGCGATCTCGTCAACGCAGGTGCCGTCGACCTGGTCATCGCGACCGTCGAGCAGGGCGCGTCCAGTGATCAAGCGAAGGCGTGGTGGGGCAACTTCCTGGTGCAAAAGGCCAATGAGGCCGGCGTAGAACTCGACGAGTTGCCGATCACCCCGGCCCAAGTCGCCGCGGTCGCGGCGCTGGTGGATGAAGGCAAGCTGACCACCAAAATGGCCCGCCAAGTTGTCGAGGGCGTGCTCGCCGGTGAAGGCGAGCCCGAACAGGTGATGACCGCGCGTGGACTGGCCGTGGTACGCGACGATTCGCTGATCCAGTCCGCGGTCGACGAAGCCCTGGCCGCCAACCCGGATGTGGCGGAGAAGATCCGCGGCGGCAAAGTGCAGGCGGCGGGCGCGATCGTCGGCGCCGTGATGAAGGCGACCAAGGGACAGGCGGACGCAGCGCGGGTGCGTGAGCTGGTGCTGGCGGCCTGCAGCTAGCGGTTATCCACGTATGGTGATGCGCGATGACCGGTATCAGTGATCAGCTACACGAGCGCACGGTGGACACCGCGCTCGGACGAGTGCGAGTGCAAGTCGGCGGATCATGTTCGCCGATCGTCTTCTGGCCGAGCCTGTTGATGACCGGCGACATGTGGCATGGGGTGGCCGACAATCTCGTCGCACGCCGGCAAGTGATCCTGGTCGACCCGCCGGGCCAGGGCGGCAGTCAGCCTCTGACGCAGATGTTCACCTTCGCCGAGTGCGCGCGCTGTGTTGTCGACATCCTCGACGGTCTCGGCATCGACCGGGCTCACTTCGTCGGCAACTCGTGGGGCGGCATGATCGGCGCGACATTCGCCGCGACCTATCCCGAGCGGATCGGCCGGGCGGTGCTGATGAATTGCACAGCCGGCAAGGCCAGTCTCCGCCAGAAGGTCCAATTCGCGATCTTGCTGCGGATGGCACGCCGGCAAGGCGAGATAGGACCGTCGCTGATCCGACCGGTACTCAAGGCTTTCTTGGGGCCGACCACCTTTCGGGAACGTCCCGACGTTGTGGCACACGTTCGTGCAGCGGTCAGCGACGTCAACATCGGATCCGCCTCCTGGGCGGTCAAGAGCGTGGTGTCGGCCCGACCCGACCAGCGGGCGCTGCTGGCCGGCATCAGCACACCGGTGCTCGTCGTCGGCGGTGTCGAAGACATGACCTTCCCACCGCGCGAGGCGATCGAGATGGCCGATGCCATCCCCGGTTCGTTGGTGCGGGTGCTCGACGGAGTGGCTCACCTCGCCGGCCTCGAGGACCCCACTTTGGTGAGCGGTCTCGTCGAGGAGTTTCTGTTCGATGACGGCGAAAGCGGTTCCCAAAGCAGCTCTGAAGCGCGGTAATTCGCTTGTTGTGCCGACGGGCTAAAAGGGGCGCCCGAGTTCTCAAGCCGCCGTGTCGGTTTCGTCCCACCATTGGGTGACCAGGGATGCGTACACGTCGGGCTTCTCCTCCCAGCAGAAGTGACCCGCGCCTGCGATGAAGTCGACACGGCTGTGGGGGAGGCGATCGTTCAGGTACTCGGCATTGACCGGCGGCACAACCTGATCGTCGCTTCCCTGAACGATACGGACCGGAGTTTTGATGCCGGGCAACAGATCACCCAGTATCGGCAGTTGCTCGCGGTAGGCCTGGGCATAAGGAATGGTTTCGGCGAACCGATCTCCGTCATAGCACACCATGTAGTCCTCGCGGATCTCGTCGGACGGTGTGTATCCGTCGATTGTGCTGAGTGCGATCTCGACGATCTTGCGACCGCCGATGCGGCGATACGGCTCGAGGTCGGTGGACTCGACCCAGTCTTTCAGCACTCCGGTTACGGTGATCGGCACGGCAGCACCGCCGCTGCCGACGACAAGACTGCGGAAGCGGCCGGGATGCGCCGATGCCGCGAACAACGTCGACGATGTACCGATATCCGGCGCGACAACGTGCGGGCGGTCCAGGCCGAAAGCGTCCGCAATGCGCACGATGAAGTCGCCCATCGCCCTGGGATTCATCAGCCCATCGCGGCGCTGGGACCCGCCGAACCCCGGAGGGTCAACCGCGATCAGATGCGCATTCTCGGCCAGCTGCGCCCATACCTGCTCGAATGCAAACACGCTTTCCGGCCACGGGCTCAGCAGGATCGCGTCGTGGCCGGCGTTCCCGCCCTCGGCGAATCGGACCGACAAGCCGTCGATCGTGGCGAACTCCGGATGGATGACTTGGCTCACGGACACGTGAACATCATTCCCGACTAAAGCATTCCGCGCGCCTGACGTTGGGTCATCATGGCGGTGTGGGCGATGAGTCTTTCGACCGGCTGGTCGAGATGCTGGATTACTCGATGTTCGTGGTGACGACCCGGGCCGACGGTGATCCGTCGGGCTGCCTGGTCGGCTTCGCTACCCAAATCAGCATCCGCCCCGCACGGTTTCTTGCCGGGGTGTCCAAGACCAATCACACCTGCCCGGTGGCGGCGCGATCCGATTACTTGGCCGTACATGTATTGGCGCGCCGCCACATTGGCTTGGCGCGCCTGTTCGGCGGCCAAACCGGTGACCAGGTCGACAAATTCGAGCACTGCTCGTGGCACACCGGTCCGCAGGGCATGCCGATTCTAGACGACGCGGCGGCATGGTTCGTCGGCAAGACGCTGAAGCGCATCGACCTCGGCGACCATATTGGCTACCTGTTGGAACCGGTCACCGGGGCTGTCGTCGAGCCCTCGCCCGATCTGGTGAGAATTGCCGACGTCGCCGACCTCGAACCCGGCCACGAGGCCTGAGCACGCTCGGCGACTCGGGTCTGATTGCTCGCCTCCTCCTCAGGCCGCTAGGCGGCCTGCATCGTCGGCGAGCTAGGTCTTGTCCTCGTTGGCCCGCGGGAAACCGCCGCCCTGCGGGAACAGCGGGAACACCACGTCGTCGAGCTTCGCGGGATCGCCGTCGGTCTTGTTGACCGTCGCCCCCCACACGTTGCCGTCCGGCGACATCCGCAGCGCCCAGGCATGTCCGTGAGTGTCCTGACGAACGACATCCGGTGGGCCGGTGACCGCGCCGGTGCCCTGCGCCAGGTGCACGGCCACCGTCTGTTTGGTGTTGATCAGGTTGACCAGCACAGTGCCGTCCAACGCCGCGCAGCCGGCCACCCCCGGTCGGTCCGGCCACGTCCACACCGTGGAAACCTTGGAGTCCTTGGTGATTCGCTGCAGCCGATCGGCGGTGGGAGCGCGGTCGAGGACGTAGAGCGAGCCGTCGACAGGATCGGTGCACAGGCCACCGCCGGCGCCGATGCCGCTCAGCGCCGTGGTCGGTGGTGCTTGGTTGAGCGTGGTCGGCTGCTCGATCCGGATCACCTTTCCGGCCAGCGATGCCGGGTCGTTGGCCATCGCCGGGTTGCCCGCGTCGCCGGTGAGCACGACCAGCGTGGTGGGGCTGGTGAACAGCAGTGCGCCGGTATTCCCGTTGGCGCCCTTGGGGATTCCCGTCAAAATGTCTTTGGGGATATCGTCGTCGGCGACACGGATGATCCGGTTGTCGGTGGGGGTGCTGATGTAGGCGTACATCAGCCGATCCTGTGAGTAGGTCGGCGAGAGCACGATGTCCATCAGCCCGCCGTCGCCGGCCGGGTCGACCGGGATGACGGTCTTCACCTTGGGCTCGGCGCTGACGGACACCTCCTTGACTGCGCCGGTCGTCCGCTCGGCGACAAGCGCCGACTTGCTGTCGGGTTGCATGAGCAGGCCGCTGGTGCTCTCCAAGCAGCCCTGCATCACTCCTGGTGCGGGGCATACCTTCGGGAATGGTTTGTCCGGCAGCGGCGGGGGTGGGGGAGGCGAGGAGCTCGGCGGGGCGTGGCGTTCAGGCTCGGTGGTGAACGGTTGCGACTGGGCATTGTTGAACTGGGCGCAACCAGCCAGAACCAGCACCGCCGAGCAGAGCACACCCAGCCGGCGCCGCCCCGACCACCACAACCGCATAGCTGCCAGATTACGGATATGTCGGTTGCGGTGCCCGTGATGGGTGTCGCGCGCCTTCCTCATTTGCCCGCAAAACTTTGCCCAGCGCAGAACAAGGCGCGAATCGGGACAGCAAAAGCGCCGCTCAAATCCCCGATTCGCTCGGATTTGCCTTTACCCTGGCACGCGTGAGCAGTCAACCAAATGACGCACATTGGCAACGACCGGACCATTCCGCAGTGCCAACTCCGGTGCGACCGACCGCAGCAAGCTTGGTCGATCCCGAGGACGACCTACCGTCAGACACGTACGCAGGCGACTTCGAGACGACCCTGATTCCGCACTACGACTCCAATGACTCCGGCAGCGTCCGCTCGTCCAGCACAGGATTCGGGCTGATCGGCCCGCAAGAATCGTTGCCCTATCAGCCCCAGTCCACCGGCAGGCACTCGGTGTTCGCGCCGGAAGGTGTGGACGAGCATGGGCACCACGACGACGAACTGGTACGTGCTGCAGGTCGTCGCGGCACTCAGCATCTGGGTCTGTTGATTCTGCGGGTCGGCCTCGGCGCGGTGCTGGTCGCGCATGGACTCCAGAAACTGTTCGGCTGGTGGGGTGGGCGGGGCCTGACGGGATTCAGGGACGCGCTCTCCAACGCCGGCTACCAACACGCCGACATCCTCACCTATTGCGCCGCCGGTGGCGAGATCGCCGCAGGGGTGCTGCTGGTGCTGGGGCTATTCACCCCGCTGGCCGCTGCGGGCGCGTTGGCCTACCTGACCAACAGCCTGCTCGCCGGAGTTTCGGCCCAGCACAATGCTCAGCACAATGGGCGGCCGTTCCCGTTCTTCCTGCCGGATGGACACGAATACGAGATCACGCTGATGGTCATGGCGGCCGCCGTCATCCTGGTTGGCCCCGGGCGCTACGGCTTCGACGCCGGTCGTGGCTGGGCCCGGCGGCCGTTCCTTGGATCGTTTGCCGCATTGGTGGTCGGCATCGGTGCGGGCATCGCGCTGTGGATGCTGCTCAACGGCGCCAACCCAGTGACCTAATCCGCGTACGGGTTGGGGACTCGGCCGGCGCTGGCCCCGGTCAGCAGCGGCAGCGTTGCGAAGGTGACCGCAGGTAACCGCAAGTCGCGCCCACTTTTGAGCTGAGCGCGTGCCCAGGAGCTTCTGCGAAACCGTAGCCCGTCGATTTCCTCCCAGCGGACCGATTGACTGCCGAGCAGCGTGCGCACGGTAACGCCGTTGTCGTCGGCCTGGGTGCGAAGCCGAATAATCAACGCCGACAACAGCACCGGGATGATCAGTAGTGGAGCTGTCGCCGGCCAGGTCAGCACCGGCACGAGCAACCCGAGGGCGAAGAAACCCACCGCGAAGTGCGCCATCGGCGAAATGCTGATCACCACCGGGGGTGCGGGCGCTGATTCCTCCGCTGAATCGGTGGCCATGCATGCATCATGGCATCGATCCCCGGCGTCGACGACAACACCTGACGTGGGCCGCCTCGACAGCCCGGCGGCCAGCGGGATTTGACGTTTGACCAGTACGGAGGCTACCGTCGGGGACGATGATTACATCCGGAATGCTCGTAGTAGGTCGGCGCGTTGGTGCCTGACTGATAAAGCACACCAACGCGCAACCCTCGTACAGCAGCTGAGCTGACGGGGGTTTTTTGTTGCCCACCATCGACATGGCGTCAGCAAAAAGATCAAGTACGGCTTTCCAGAGCGAACGATGGACGAAGAAGGACAAGAGGACACCGTGAGCGCACCCACCAGGCCACATTCCGAGCCGCAGGCACCGGCTTCGAAGCCTGCGTCGCAGGATGTGGCCAGTATCGCCTCAGACGCGGCGAAACCCGCCGCTGCGCCGCCGACTGTTCGGCCGAAACACGTTGCACCTGAGCAACTCACCGGCGCACAGTCAGTCATCCGGTCGTTGGAGGAACTCGACGTCGAGGTCATCTTCGGGATTCCCGGCGGCGCCGTGCTCCCGGTCTACGACCCGCTGTTCGACTCCAAGAAGCTGCGGCACGTACTGGTTCGCCACGAGCAGGGCGCCGGGCACGCGGCCAGCGGCTACGCGCACGCCTCCGGCAAGGTCGGCGTCTGCATGGCCACCTCGGGCCCCGGTGCCACCAATCTGGTGACGCCGTTGGCCGACGCGCAGATGGACTCCATCCCGGTGGTCGCCGTCACCGGCCAGGTCGGGCGCGCACTGATCGGGACGGACGCCTTCCAGGAGGCCGACATCTCCGGCATCACCATGCCGATCACCAAGCACAACTTTCTTGTTCGTGACGGTGACGAAATCCCTCGCGTGCTGGCCGAGGCCTTCCACATCGCGTCCAGCGGACGGCCGGGCGCGGTGCTGGTGGATATTCCCAAAGACGTGTTGCAAAGCCAGTGCACGTTCAGCTGGCCGCCACGGATGGATTTGCCCGGCTACAAGCCGAACACCAAACCGCATAACCGTCAGATCCACGAGGCCGCCAAGCTGATCGCTGCCGCGCACAAACCCGTGCTCTACGTCGGCGGCGGTGTGATCCGCGGCGAGGCCACCGAGCAGCTGCGGGAATTGGCCGAGCTGACCGGAATCCCGGTGGTGACTACGTTGATGGCGCGCGGCGCCTTCCCGGACAGCCACCGCCAGCACCTGGGCATGCCAGGGATGCACGGCACGGTGGCGGCGGTGGCGGGGCTGCAGCGCAGCGACCTGTTGATCGCGCTGGGTACCCGCTTCGACGACCGGGTCACCGGACAGCTCGACTCGTTCGCCCCCGAGGCCAAGGTGATCCACGCGGACATCGACCCCGCTGAGATCGGCAAGAACCGGCACGCCGACGTGCCGATCGTCGGTGACGTCAAAGCCGTCATCACCGATCTGATCGCGGCGCTGCGTCAGGACAGGGATGCTGGCGCATCCGGAGTCTCAGACATCGCCGACTGGTGGACCTACCTCGACGATGTGAAGGCCACCTACCCGTTGAGCTACGGGCCGCAAAGTGACGGCAGCTTGAGCCCGGAATACGTCATCGAGAAGCTGGGTGAGATCGCCGGCCCGGACGCGGTGTATGTCGCCGGTGTCGGCCAGCACCAGATGTGGGCCGCGCAGTTCGTCTCCTACGAGAAGCCGCGCACCTGGCTCAATTCCGGCGGTTTGGGCACCATGGGCTTCGCTATCCCCGCGGCCATGGGCGCCAAGCTCGCCCGCCCGGAGACCGAGGTCTGGGCGATCGACGGCGACGGCTGCTTCCAGATGACCAACCAGGAGTTGGCCACCTGCGCCATCGAAGGCGCCCCGATCAAGGTCGCGTTGATCAACAACGGCAACCTGGGCATGGTGCGGCAGTGGCAGAGCTTGTTCTATGGGGAGCGGTACTCGCAGACCGACCTGGCCACGCACTCGCGCCGAATCCCGGACTTCGTCAAGCTGGCCGAGGCGCTGGGTTGTGTCGGATTGCGTTGCGAGCGTGAGGAAGACGTTGTCGAGGTGATCAACCAGGCGCGAGCGATCAACGACCGCCCGGTGGTGATCGACTTCATTGTCGGCGCCGACGCGCAGGTGTGGCCGATGGTGGCCGCCGGGACCTCGAACGACGAGATCCAGGCCGCCCGTGGCATCCGCCCGCTGTTCGACGACGAAACCGAAGGGCATGCCTGATGACCGGATCAACCACCACGCACACCTTGTCGGTGCTGGTCGAAGACAAACCCGGTGTGCTCGCCCGAGTGGCAGCACTGTTTTCCCGGCGTGGGTTCAACATCGAATCGCTGGCCGTCGGCGCCACCGAGCAGAAGGACATGTCGCGGATGACCATCGTGGTTTCTGCCGAGGACACTCCGCTCGAGCAGATCACCAAGCAACTCAACAAACTCATCAACGTCATCAAGATCATCGAGCAGGACGACGACAAGTCGGTGTCTCGTGAGTTGGCGCTGATCAAAGTCCGCGCTGACGCCGGTAGCCGCAGCCAGGTGATCGAGGCAGTAAACCTGTTCCGCGGCAAGGTGATTGACGTATCGCCGGAATCACTGACCATCGAGGCCACCGGTGACCGCGGCAAGCTCGAGGCGTTGCTGAGGGTGCTTGAACCATTCGGCATCCGCGAAATCGTGCAATCGGGCGTGGTTTCGCTCGCCCGTGGCCCGCGCGGTATCGGTACCGCCAAATAACCAGTCGAGTTCGAAATATCAGATCAGAAACCCCAGAAGGCTAGAAAGAAAGAAGGGACATTCACGTGGCAGCACAGGCTTTGGAGATGTTCTACGACGATGATGCGGACCTGTCGATCATCCAGGGCCGCAAGGTCGGCGTCATCGGATACGGCAGCCAGGGACACGCGCATGCACTGAGCCTGCGCGACTCCGGAGTCCAGGTGCGCGTCGGGTTGAAGGAGGGCTCGAAGTCCCGGGCCAAAGTCGAGGAGCAAGGCCTGGACGTCGACACCCCCGCCGAGGTTGCCAAGTGGGCCGACGTGATCATGCTGCTGGCGCCCGACACCGCGCAGGCCGACATCTTCAAGAACGAGATCGAGCCGAACCTCAAGCCCGGTGACGCGTTGTTCTTCGGACACGGCCTCAACATCCATTTCGACTTGATCAAACCGCCGGCCGAGGTCATCGTCGCCATGGTCGCGCCGAAGGGCCCGGGGCACTTGGTGCGCCGTCAGTTCGTCGACGGCAAAGGTGTGCCCGCTCTGATCGCCGTCGACCAAGATCCGACCAATAACGGCGAGGCGCTGGCGTTGTCGTATGCCAAGGGCATCGGCGGCACGCGGGCCGGCGTCATCAAGACGACCTTCAAGGATGAGACCGAAACCGATCTGTTCGGCGAGCAGGCTGTCTTATGCGGTGGCACAGAGGAATTGGTGAAGACCGGTTTCGACGTCATGGTCGAGGCGGGCTACCCGCCGGAGATGGCCTACTTCGAGGTGCTGCACGAGCTCAAGCTGATCGTCGACCTCATGTACGAGGGCGGCATCGCCCGGATGAACTACTCGGTGTCCGACACCGCGGAGTTCGGCGGCTACCTGTCGGGCCCGCGCGTCATCGACGCCGACACGAAGGAGCGGATGCGCGCAATTCTCCGCGACATTCAGGACGGCAGCTTCACCAAGAAGCTGGTCGCCAACGTCGAGGGCGGCAACAAGCAACTCGAGCAGCTGCGCAAGGAGAACGCCGAGCACCCCATCGAGGTCACCGGTAAGAAGCTGCGCGACCTGATGAGCTGGGTCGACCGCCCGATCACCGAGACCGCCTAAGGCTTGCGGCGAGCGTGAAACTGTTGTGAATTTTCTGGGGCGAAATCTCGCAACAGTTTCACTTTCGGCGCTGCTATGCCATGTGACCCGCGACCGACACCACCCGGCGTGCCAAATGCTCCAGCGCCGCATTGGTCGCTTCGTCGAACTCGTCGATGTTGTCGTGTGTTGCGACCAGGCTTGCTCCGTAGGGATTGCCGTCGACGAACTTGCACGGGTCGGTGTACCCCGGCGGCACGATGATTCCGCCCCAATGGATCAGCGTGATGTATAGCGAAAGCAGGGTGGTTTCGTGGCCACCGTGCAGCGTGTTGGAGGACGTGTAGCCGGCGTAGACCTTGTCGGCCAGTTTTCCTTCAGCCCATAGCCCGCCCAGCGAGTCGATGAAGGTGCGCAACTGCGCGGCGGGCGAGCCGAATCGAGTAGGCGAACCGAAGATCACCGCGTCGGCCCACACGATGTCGTCACCGGTGGCCGTAGGAAGATCTTTGGTGGCTTGGTAGTTCGTTGTCCAGGCCGGGTTGTGGGCGAACGATTCCGGGTCGTGGGTCTCGGCGACGTGCCGTACCCGGACTTCGGCGCCCGCCGACTCGGCCGCCGCAGCGACGTGTTTCGCCATCGTCGTTCCATGGCCGGTGGCCGAGTAATAGATGATTGCCAGCTTCGTCATGGCGTCATCGTAGGTAAGGCGGTTGTGCCGAACTCGTGGTTGAGCATCGCGCGTAGTGTCGCGGAGGTCCGAAGCGAACCGCTCGAAAATGCTTCAGCCAACACCATTAGGCTGGCCGCGTGAGCCTGCCTGTTGTTGTGATCGCTGACAAACTTGCCGAATCAACCGTTGAAGCCCTGGGTGACCAGGTAGAAGTCCGCTGGGTCGACGGCCCGGACCGAGAGAAGCTGCTCGCGGCGGTGCCCGAGGCCGACGCGATTTTGGTGCGCTCGGCCACGACCGTCGACGCCGAGGTACTGAGCGCGGCGCCCAAACTCAAGATCGTCGCGCGCGCCGGCGTCGGGCTGGACAACGTCGACGTGGACGCCGCCACCGAACGCGGCGTGCTGGTCGTCAACGCCCCGACGTCGAACATCCACAGTGCCGCCGAGCACGCCTTGGCGCTGCTGCTGTCCGCCGCCCGCCAGATCCCAGCGGCCGACGCCTCGCTGCGCGCCCACACCTGGAAGCGCTCGTCGTTTTCCGGCACCGAGATCTTCGGCAAGACCGTCGGAGTGGTCGGGCTGGGCCGCATCGGGCAGTTGGTAGCCCAGCGGCTGGCCGCCTTCGGCGCCCACATCGTGGCCTACGACCCGTATGTGTCGGCGGCGCGCGCGGCGCAGTTAGGCATCGAACTGCTCAACCTCGACGACCTGCTGGGACGGGCGGACTTCATCTCGGTGCATCTACCCAAGACGCCCGAGACCGCGGGCCTGATCGATAAGGAAGCGCTGGCCAAGACTAAGCCGGGCGTGATCATCGTCAACGCCGCGCGGGGCGGGCTGGTCGACGAGGCGGCGCTGGCCGACGCCATCACCAGCGGACACGTTCGGGCCGCCGGAATCGACGTGTACTCCAAAGAACCGTGCACCGACAGCCCGCTGTTCGACCTGCCGCAGGTGGTGGCCACCCCCCACCTCGGGGCGTCGACTGAGGAGGCCCAGGACCGTGCCGGCACCGACGTGGCGGCCAGCGTGAAGCTGGCGCTGGCCGGCGAATTCGTTCCCGACGCGGTCAACGTCGGCGGCGGCGTGGTCAGCGAGGAGGTGTCGCCCTGGCTGGACCTGGTCCGCAAGCTCGGTCTGCTGGCCGGCGCGCTCAGCGAGGAATTGCCGGCGTCGCTGTCGGTGCAGGTACGCGGCGAGTTGGCTGACGAACAGGTTGAGGTGCTGCGGCTTTCGGCGTTGCGCGGTTTGTTCTCGGCGGTCATCGAGGACCAGGTGACGTTCGTCAACGCCCCGGCGATAGCCGAAGAACGCGGCGTGGCCGCCGACATCAGCACCGCCACCGAAAGTCCCAACCACCGCAGCGTCGTCGACGTCCGCGCCGTCGCCGCCGACGGTTCGGTTGTCAACGTCGCCGGAACGTTGTCCGGTCCGCAGCAGGTGGAGAAGATCGTGCAGATCAACGGTCGCAACTTCGATCTGCGCGCCCAGGGCATCAACCTCGTCATCAACTACGCCGACCAGCCTGGGGCGCTCGGCAAGATCGGCACGCTGCTCGGCGCCGCAGGCGTGAATATCCAAGCCGCTCAACTGTCCGAGGACACCGAGGGCCCAGGCGCGACGATCCTGCTGCGGCTGGACCGCGACGTCCCCGCCGACGTCCGCTCCGAGATCGGGTCCGCCGTGGCGGCCAACAAACTCGAAGTCGTTGACCTCTCGTGAAACTGGCAGTGATTGCCGGCGACGGGATCGGGCCTGAGGTAGTCACCGAAGCGGTCAAGATTCTCGACGCGGTGCTGCCGGGCGTCGAAAAGACGGATTACGACCTGGGGGCCAGGCGATTCCACGCCACCGGCGAAGTGCTGCCCGAGTCGGTGGTTCCCGAATTGCGGGCCCACGACGCAATCCTGCTGGGCGCGATCGGCGATCCGTCGGTGCCCAGCGGCGTGCTGGAGCGAGGTCTGCTGCTGCGGCTGCGCTTTGAGCTGGACCACCATGTCAACTTGCGTCCGGCGCGGTTGTATCCGGGCGTACGCAGCCCGCTGGCCGGCGACCCCGACATCGATTTCGTGGTGATCCGCGAGGGTACGGAGGGTCCGTATACCGGGACCGGCGGCGCGATCCGCAGCGGCACTGCCCATGAAGTGGCCACTGAGGTCAGCATCAACACCGCATTCGGTGTCCGCCGTGTCGTGGACGACGCGTTCAAGCGCGCTCAGCAGCGTCGCAGGCATCTGACCCTGGTGCACAAGACCAACGTGCTGACGTTTGCCGGGTCGCTGTGGTCACGGACGGTGCAGGAGATCGGGGAGAAGTACCCCGAGGTCGAGGTGGCCTACCAGCACGTCGACGCCGCCACCATCCACCTGGTGACCGATCCGGGCCGCTTCGACGTCATCGTCACCGACAACCTGTTCGGTGACATCATCACCGACTTGGCCGCCGCCGTGTGCGGCGGTATCGGGTTGGCGGCCAGCGGAAATATCGACGCCACCCGCACCAACCCGTCGATGTTCGAGCCGGTGCATGGCAGCGCACCCGACATCGCCGGTCAGGGGATCGCCGATCCGACCGCCGCGGTCATGTCGGTGGCGCTGCTGCTTTCCCACGTCGGCGAAGACGCTGCCGCCGCGCGAGTGGACCGGGCCGTGGCGTCCCATCTGGCCACTCGCCCGACTGGAAAGCTATCCACCGCCGAAGTCGGCGAAAGGATAGCGTCCGGGCTCTAGTCTCGAGGCCGGGCGGCAGTGTCTTGGCCGGCACGATCGGCACGGCCAGCAGCGGGAACAGTCCACAAACCGCGAATGCCAACGGGTAGCCGGCTCCGGCGATCAACTCACCGAACGCCGGCGGAGCGCCTGCTGCCATCAACCGCTGATAGGTGTTCTGCAGGCCCAGCGCGCGTCCGCTCCAGAACGGTCCGGCGTATTCGGTGATCGCGGTGGACTCCAATCCGTTGTCGAGCACCGCGACAACCGACGCCGCAACCATCAGCGGCACGGCGACCGACGAGCGTAGATGATCGGCAAACGCCAACGCGGCCAGGATCAGGACGCCGACAACGGCCATGATCCGGACCGGCCGCAACCGCGAGCCGACCCGGTCCGACCACCGGCCGACCATCACCCGGCCCACGGCCCCGAGCAACTGTGACACCGTGACAAGGCACCCCGCGGATGCGATCGACCACCGGCATCTCGCGATCAGCCAGATCAGCATGAACGTGACGGTCACGGTCTGGGGCACCATCAGCAGCGCTGAGACCGCGTGAATTCGCCGCAGCACCCACGATCCGCGGTACGGGTTGGCCAGCTCCCGATCGGTGGCCTCATCCCATTCCTTGCGCGCCGGTTCCACAATGCCGACCAAGCTGAGCACCGCCGCTGCCGCGCACAGCACGGCCGGAAAGACCAGGGCCGACGTCGCCGACGGGCTGCGCTCAGCCAGCTCGGGAATGACCAGCGCGCCCAATGCAATTCCGAGTGGCTGCGCGGCCTGACGGACGCCCATTGCCAGACCGCGTTGCTCGGGCGGGAACCATCCGGCGACCAGCCTGCCGCCGGCCGAGTTGCAGCTGGCGGCGGCCATGCCGCCGACGAACAGCAACGCCGCGAACGCAATCATGGAGTGCACTGTGGTCGCCGCGTAGGCGGCCGCCGCGGTCAGCGCCGAGCCGATCGTCAGCACGATGCGTTCGCCCACCCTGTCGAGCACATAGCCCCACAGAATCAGCGTCGCCACCATGCCGAAGCTCGGCATCGACGACAGCAAGCCCGCTTCGGCCAGCGGCGTGCCCAGGTCTTCTTCCAGGGCTGGGATGAGAAAGGCGACGCCGTTGATGAAGACGAACGCGCTGGCCGTCACCAGCAATGAGACGACCACAATCGACCAGCGCCGGCCTGCACTGAGGCCGACCGTGCTGGTCGGGTCCGTCGGCATCAACCCATGCTCGCACAGCCATGTGATGGCTGGGGTTAAAGCGACCAGTGCTTCTGCTGCGCAGATCCCGGTCGAGCCTCAGGGGCTTTTGGTGTCGGCCCGCTGCGCCCGGCTTCGCCGCGCTTGCGACCGCACGGGGCTTTTGGTGTCGGTCCGTTGCGCCCGGCTTCGCCGCGCTTGCGACCGCACGGGGCTTTTGGTGTCGGTCCGTTGCGCCCGGCTTCGCCGCGCTTGCGACCGCACGGGGCTTTTGGTGTCGGTCCGTTGCGCCCGGCTTCGCCGCGCTTGCGACCGCACGGGGCTTTTGGTGTCGGTCCGTTGCGCCCGGCTTCGCCGCGCTTGCGACCGCCACTAGGCTCAGGCGAATGCGCCTTGGCCGAATTGCCAGTCCCGACGGCGTCGCGTTCGTCACCTTCGAAGGCGAGCCCGACGAGATCACCGCCCGCGAAATCGCCGAGCACCCGTTCGGTACCCCGACTTTCACGGGCCGCGCGTGGCCTTTGGACGACGTGCGATTGCTGGCCCCGATCCTGGCCAGCAAGGTGGTCTGCATCGGCAAGAACTACGCCGATCACATCGCCGAGATGGGCGGCGCGGCGCCGGCTGATCCGGTGATCTTCCTCAAGCCCAATACCGCGATCGTTGGACCGAATGTGCCGATTCGATTGCCGGCCAACGCATCGCCCGTGCATTTCGAGGGCGAGCTGGCGGCGGTCATCAGTCGACCCTGTAAGGAGGTCACGGCTGCGCGGGCCGCCGAGAGCATCCTCGGCTACACCATCGCCAACGACGTGTCGGCTCGTGATCAACAGCAGGCCGACGGCCAGTGGACAAGAGCGAAGGGGCACGACACGTTCTGCCCGGTTGGTCCGTGGATCGTGACCGACGTCGACCCGGCCGATCTGGAACTGCGCACCGAAGTCAACGGCGAGGTCAAACAGGACAGCCGTACCTCGCTGATGATCCATGATGTCGGCGCGATCGTGGAATGGATCTCGGCGGTGATGACCTTGTTGCCGGGCGACCTCATATTGACCGGTACACCGGCCGGCGTGGGACCCATCGAGGACGGCGACACCGTCAGCATTACTATCTCGGACATCGGAACGTTATCGAACCCCGTTGTGCGGAGAGGGAATTCGTCACTGTAGCGGCCGACGTGCGGCTGTCACGAACCGGCGTCGGGAATCTCGGCCACGTTCGCGCGGCTCGATGACGCTGGGTGCCTCGCCACGGCAGTCCGTACCGGCTGCGGGGGAGGCCGCGGCCGGATCGGGCGCGCGTGAGATGTGAGGAGTTTGTTTGGTAGTCTGCTCGTCGGCCCATAACGGCTGGCAGCAGTGCCGCACCACCGCGTTTCGTTTGCGGGAAGGCCTCTGACCAGCAGTTTTAGGCAGCCAATGGGGTATGGTGTAATTGGCAACACAGCTGATTCTGGTTCAGCCATTCTAGGTTCGAGTCCTGGTACCCCAGCAGTGTTTTTCCAACGTCGTTCCACCGCATAGCGATTAGGTGGGCGTACAGCGGTGAGCTATGCTGGCTGCTCGTATCGGTTCTGGCCCCGTCGTCTAGCGGCCTAGGACGCCGCCCTCTCACGGCGGTAGCGTGGGTTCGAATCCCATCGGGGCTACTTTTCCAGAAGCGAGCAGCGCGCGTCGGTGTGCGCTAGCCGGCAGCGGGAGCGGTCGAGCCGCCCACCGGCATGTGGGGAATTCCAAGCTTGCGGTGGTCCCACGAGCGAGTGCGGCGGCTGACGATGCGCACCGCGACCCGCTTGTTCATCATCATGTCGACCGCCGGTTTCACCTCGTCGGTGTAGGGGCCGGTGTAGCGCTCCCACACGCTGACTCCGACGCGGAAGATGGCGTCCGGATCGTCCACGATCTCCGCGACGCCTTCGAAGGACACACCGCGCAGGGTGTCGTAGGTTTGGCCGTCCTCGAGCAGGAAGCTGACCCGCGCATCACGCTTGAGGTTGACGGCCTTTTGCGACTTGGCTTTGGTCTCCAGCCAGATTTCGCCGTCGACCACGCCGTACCACATCGCGGTCAAATGCGGCTGCCCGTCCGGACCGATGGTGGCCAGCGTGCCGGTGCGACTACTGGTGACGTAGTCGGCGATCTCGGCCTCGGACATGGCGATCTGCGTACGCTGGTTCGTTCCCATGGCGACAGTGTCTCAGGTCGCGAATCGGCGCCCGAATTGCGGGCGATGCGGTGTGAATCACAACCGGCGGGCCAGCGCGTCGGCGGCTGCCAATAGGTCGGCCGCCCAGCGCGCGCCTGGACGCCGTCCCATCCGGTCGATGGGACCTGACACCGAGATGGCAGCGACCACCGAACCTTGGCCATCTCGCACAGGTGCCGACACGCTTGCCACTCCGGGCTCGCGCTCGGCTGCGCTCTGGGCCCAACCGCGGCGGCGCACTTCGGTCAGCGTGCGGTCGCTGAATTTCGCCCCGGGCAGCACAGCTGCCCGGGTGGCGTCGTCGCTGTATGCCAGCAGCACCTTGGCGCCAGAACCGGCTGTCATCGGCAAGCGCGCGCCGACCGGGACGGTATCGCGAAGGCCTGCAGGCGGTTCCGCCGCGGCGATACAAATCCGCGAGCTGCCTTCGCGGCGGTACAGCTGCACGCTCTCACCGGTGATCTCGCGCAGTCGTGGCAGAACGGTCGCGCCGGCCGCCAGCAGCGGGTCGTTGACCTGAGCGGCCAGCTCGCTGACCGCCGGACCCAGACGCCAACGCCCCTCGCCGTCGCGTGCCAGCAGCCGATGAACTTCCAAGCCTGCGGCCAATCGATGTGCGGTGGCCCTCGGCAAACCGGTGCGATCGCACAATTCGGCCAACCCGCAGGGTGATTCCGCGATTGTGTGCAGCACCCCCACGGCTTTGTCGAGGACGCCGATGCCGCTATCCTGTCTCACAGAGAGATACTAGCGTCTCGCATAGTGAGATCAAACAATTGGGATGGCCTCGTGACGAAAACTTCAACTCACCATGATCCTGGGGACGCCGGGCGTCCTCGCACGCTGGCGCAGAAGGTTTGGGACGACCACCTGGTGACCTCCGGCGGTGACGCCGAGCCCGACCTGATTTACATCGATCTGCAGCTGGTGCACGAAGTGACCAGTCCGCAGGCGTTTGACGGCCTGCGCCTGGCCGGCCGTCCGGTGCGCCGCCCCGACTTGACGCTCGCCACCGAAGACCACAACGTGCCGACGATCGACATCGACAAGCCCATCGCCGATCCCATTTCGCGCAAGCAGGTCGAGACGCTGCGGCGCAATTGCGCCGAATTCGGAATCCGTCTGTACCCGATGGGCGATATCGATCAGGGCATCGTGCATGTCATCGGTCCGCAATTGGGTCTGACCCAGCCGGGAATGACGATCGTGTGCGGCGACAGCCACACCTCGACGCACGGCGCATTCGGTGCATTGGCAATGGGCATCGGGACGTCCGAGGTCGAGCATGTGCTGGCCACACAGACACTTTCACTGCGACCGTTCAAGACCATGGCCGTCAACGTCGACGGGCAGCTGCCGGCCGGCGTGACAGCCAAGGACATCATCCTTGCGGTGATCGCGAAGATCGGCACCGGTGGCGGTCAGGGCTATGTCATCGAATACCGGGGCAGCGCCATCGAATTACTGTCGATGGATGCCCGGATGACGGTCTGCAACATGAGTATCGAAGCCGGGGCCCGGGCGGGAATGGTGGCACCCGATGCCACCACCTACGAGTTCTTGCGCAACCGCCCGCATGCCCCGACCGGGGCGCAGTGGGATGCGGCGCTGGCCTATTGGGATCAGCTGCGAACCGACGATGGCGCCGAGTTCGACACTGAAGTCCATTTGGACGCCGCCTCGTTGAGCCCGTTTGTGACGTGGGGCACCAATCCCGGGCAAGGAGTGCCGTTGGGGGCCGCGGTACCCGACCCCGAGCTGATGACCGACGACAACGAACGACAGGCGGCCGAGAAAGCGCTGGCGTACATGGACCTTCGACCCGGCCTCCCGATGCGTGAGATCGCGGTCGACGCGGTGTTCGTCGGATCGTGCACCAATGGCCGCATCGAGGATTTGCGTGCGGTGGCCGACATATTGCGAGGCCGAAAAGTGGCCGACGGAGTACGGATGCTGATCGTGCCCGGGTCGATGCGGGTGCGCGCCGAGGCCGAACGCGAAGGGCTGGGCGAGATCTTCACAGCTGCCGGCGCCGAATGGCGTCAGGCCGGCTGCTCGATGTGTTTGGGGATGAACCCCGACCAGCTCGCGCCGGGAGAGCGCTGCGCTGCAACGTCGAACCGCAACTTCGAAGGGCGTCAGGGCAAGGGTGGCCGTACGCATTTGGTGTCACCGCAGGTTGCCGCCGCCACCGCGGTGCGCGGGAAACTCTCCGCCCCGGCCGACTTGAACTGACTTAAGGAGAAACGCAATGGACGCCTTTCACACCCACACGGGTATCGCAGTACCGCTGCGGCGGTCCAATGTCGACACCGATCAGATCATTCCCGCGGTTTATTTGAAGCGGGTCACGCGAACGGGTTTCGAGGACGGACTGTTCGCGGCGTGGCGGACCGATCCGTCTTTTGTGCTCAATCTCAGCCCGTTCGACGGGGGTTCAGTACTGGTCGCCGGCCGCGATTTCGGCACCGGATCCTCACGCGAGCACGCGGTGTGGGCGCTTATGGACTACGGGTTCCGGGTAGTGATCTCGTCGCGATTCGGCGACATCTTTCGGGGCAATGCGGGGAAGGCCGGGCTTTTGGCCGCCGAAGTTGCTCAGGACGATGTTGAACTGCTCTGGAAGCTGATCGAGAGCAGCCCGGGGTTGGAACTCACTGTCAATCTTCAAGATCGGAATGTGGCGGCGGGAACGGTGGTGGTGCCGTTCAACATTGACGATTACACCGCCTGGCGTCTTCTGGAGGGTCTCGACGATATAGCGCTTACGCTGCGGAAACGTGATCAGATCGAGGTTTTCGAATCGGCTCGGCCGAGCTGGAAACCGAAGACTTTGCCCACTAGCTAACGGCTCGATCGCGCTCGAATTTCGGGCGCTACAGGGCCGCATTTGGCGGTTGCGCCACCGACCAAGCGCGGCAACCGGATTCCAAAAAAATTCGCCAGAAGCCATTGAAATTGCGCGTGGCTCTTGGAAATCAGGCACCTTAGGGTTTACCGTGTCCTCTAGTCGGTCCAAACGTGGGCCACTAGCTTCGGAGGGTTTGGATGGTCAACAAAGCAGAGCTCATTGATGTGCTCACAGAGAAATTGGGCTCGGACCGTCGGCATGCAACCGCTGCCGTCGAGAATTTTGTCGACACGGTTGTGCGGGCGGTGCAGAAGGGCGAGAGCGTCACCATTACCGGATTCGGTGTGTTCGAGCAGCGGCGCCGGGCGGCGCGCGTTGCTCGTAATCCCCGCACCGGCGAGACGGTAAAGGTGAAGCCAACCTCAGTGCCGGCGTTCCGGCCTGGTGCACAATTCAAAGCGGTTGTGTCTGGCGCGCAGCGTCTCCCAGCCGAAGGACCCGCAGTGAAGAGAGGTGTCGTGGCAACTGGAGCCAAGAAGGCGGCAAAGAAGTCGCCGGCGAAGAAGGTCGTGAAGAAGGCTGCGAGCAAGGCTCCGGCCAAGAAAGCGGCTGCCAAGAAGGCTCCGGCCAAGAAGGCAGTAACCAAGAAGGCTCCGGCCAAGAAAGCCACCAAGGCAGTGAAGTCGGTGGCGAAGAAGGTCACCAAAGCCGTGAAAAAGGCTCCGGCCAAGAAGGCAGTGACCAAGCGCGCACCGGCCAAGAAAGCCACCAAGGCGCCGGCCAAGAAGGCCGCAGCCCGGCGCGGCCGCAGGTAAGCGCTAACCGCATCAAAATGCAGACTCGCCGCGGAGTCGGCTCTATCGAGACGCTCCGCGGCGAATCT
This sequence comes from uncultured Actinomycetota bacterium, assembly GCA_963833915.1. Classification (GTDB taxonomy): domain Bacteria; phylum Actinomycetota; class Actinomycetes; order Mycobacteriales; family Mycobacteriaceae; genus Mycobacterium. Next base: position 123,440 of record CAWHZO010000017.1, on the reverse strand, counting down.
GTGTGCTAGGTCAAGACGTTGGTGGCAGCGCGCTGCCGATGTGATCGGCCGCTACCAGGCGGCCGTCCGCCAGCGACAGCACCCAAGTGCTGCCCTTGCGGTTGCGGGACTTATCCGGGCGTATCCCATCGCGTTCGCACCACCACGCGATCAGATCCGGAATCACCTTGCCCTGTGTGCAGATCACTGGGGTGCGGTGCAATGCCGCGATCTGCAGAACGCGCCGTCGACCGCGTTTAGGGTTGTCGGCGTAAGCCTCTTCGGTCAGTGTCGGCTCATTGCAGACGGTTACGCCCAACTCCTCGGCCAGCGGCTGCACTGTCTGGTGGCATCGCACGCGGTCAGCGGCATAGACATCGGTAGGACCGAAGCTCGACAGCTGTCCGACGAGTGCCTCGGCCTGCGCACGCCCCTTCTTGTCCAAGGGTCGTAATTTGTCGTCACCGGAGAATCGGGACTTGCTACCCGCGCTGCCGTGCCGGACCACCAGGACGGATTGGGTGTCTGCCGGTTGTTTGGCCCACCTACGCAATATTTTTCGGTCGTATGCGTAAGACACCTTTTTGATCGCGGCGGGGGCCGCCAGCCAGACGAGGTCGTCGACTTCATCGTTTGGGGCGAAACTGCCACCGAGGCTTCGAGCCGACCAGTACTGCACCTTCTTGGTTCGTTGTTCGATCGGATAGCTCACCGTCGCGATGCGACGGCCAAGCTGAGCATGGTGCCCGGTCTCTTCGAGTACCTCACGCACTGCGGTCACCGGCTCGGTCTCGCCGGGATCGACTTTGCCTTTGGGAAGTGACCAGTCGTCATACCGCGGGCGGTGGATTACCGCAATCTCCGCGGCGAATTCGCGGTATCCGGGTCGCCAAAGCACCCCACCGGCGGCATGAACGATCTTGCTCGACGAGGATTGTGTCGACACCTGGACTCCTGCAGGTCAATTCGGGCCCGCGGACCCTGTGGCCAGCAGGTTGAGTGCTTCGCCGCAGTCAGGGACTGCGGTGTCGTTCCATCAGCGACACCTGGTGATCGCGAACGGTGTGGCCGGGTCGCGGCGACGCCGTCCACTGCCCTTCTGACCCCAGTTCCCAGCAGCGCGTGGCGGGGTCCAGCGCCGACTCGAAGATGTCATTCAGTTGTGTGGTCAGTCGGGGGTCCTTGACTTGAGCCAGCACCTCGACCCGCCGATCGAGGTTGCGGTGCATCATGTCGGCGCTGCCGATCCAGAATTCGTCGATGGAGCGGAAGTGCAGGATGCGGGAGTGCTCCAGGAAACGGCCGAGAATCGAGCGCACCGTGATGTTTTCGGAGAATCCCTGGACACCGGGGCGCAGTGCACAGATTCCGCGCACCACAACCTGGACGCGGACGCCGGCTTGCGACGCGCGATATAGCGCATCGATGACCTGCTCGTCGACAAGGGCGTTCATCTTGAGCCGGATCTGCCCGTTGCCGGTTTCCTGCTGCGCGACGATCTCCCGATTGACGCGTTCGATGATGCCGGAGCGGATCCCGTGCGGGGCGACTAAAAGGTTGCGGTAGGACAGTTTGCGCGAGTATCCCGTCAGCGAGTTGAACAGGTCGGTCAGGTCGGCGCCGATATCGGGGTTGGCGGTCAGCAGGCCGATGTCCTCGTAAAGCCGAGCTGTCTTGCTGTTGTAGTTGCCAGTTCCGATGTGGCAGTAGCGCCGGATCGTGGAGCCTTCACGGCGCACCACCAGACACGTCTTGCAATGCGTTTTCAAGCCCACCAGGCCGTAGGCCACATGGACTCCCGCCTGCTCTAGTGCGCGAGCCCACCTGATGTTGGCTTGTTCGTCGAAGCGCGCCTTGATCTCGACCAGCGCCACTACTTGCTTTCCGGCCGCGGCGGCTTCGATGAGGGCCCGCACGATCGGTGAGTCACCGGACGTGCGATACAGCGTCTGTTTGATCGCCAGCACGTTGGGGTCAACGGCAGCCTGCTCGATAAATCGTTGCGTGCTAGTGGAGAAGGAGTCATAGGGATGATGAACCAACACGTCACCTTCGCGAAGCGTCGCGAAAATGCTCTTGGGTGTTTCCCGGTCGGCGAATGCAGCGTTGGTGGCCGGAACGAATGTCGGATCCTTCAGCGCCGGCCGGTCGACGTCGTAGATCTGCCATAGTGACGACAGATCAAGCAGTCCCGGCACTTGGACGACGTCGCCGGGATGCACGTCGAGTTCACGGAGCAGCAGCTCCAACATGTTCTCGGTCATGTCATCGGCCACCTCGAGGCGCACCGGTGACCCGAACCGCCGACGCGCCAGTTCCCGCTCGAGCGCCTGCAGCAGATCCTCGTCGCGATCTTCGTCGACTTCGAAATCGGCGTTGCGAGTTATGCGGAACGCGTGGTGCTCGACGATTTCCAAACCCGGAAACAGCGTCGGCAGGAAGGCCGCGATGAGCTCCTCCATCGGCAGAAAGCGGAATTCTCGCTTGCCGGCCGACTCGTCGGTTCTCTCTAGGCCGCCGAGTTCAACGAACCGATCGACGTTGTCGGGCACCTTGACCCGTGCAAAGTGCTGACCGCCCTCCTCCGGCGATTTGACCGTGACCGCCAGGTTCAGGCTCAGGCCGCTGACGAACGGGAACGGGTGAGCGGGATCCACGGCCAGCGGAGTAAGGACGGGGAAAACCTGCTCGTTGAAGTACGTCGACAACTCGTCGCGTTCAGCTTGGTCCAGATCGGCCCACGTGACGATGTGGATACCTTCCTCGGCCAGCGCGGGCCGTATCGAGTCGAGGAAGACCCGTGCGTGCCGGCTGGCGATCTGCTGGGTCTTCTCACCGATCCGGCGTAGCTGCTCGCGCGGGGTCAGACCGTCCGCGGAGCGCACCGACAGACCCATCTCGTCGCGCCGCTTCAAGCCGGCGACGCGGACCATGTAGAACTCGTCGAGGTTGGAGGCGAAGATCGCCAGGAACTTGGCCCGCTCCAACAAAGCCAGTGAGGTGTCCTCAGCAAGTGCCAGAACGCGCGCGTTGAAGTCCAGCCAGCTCAGTTCGCGGTTGAGGTAGCGGTCCTCGGGAAGTGCGTCCTCGATTGCGGCGGCTGTGGTGGCGGGCAGCGCACCCGGCGCCGAGTTGGCCGACCGCCACTCGGGCGTCTCGGCCGTTGCGGCGGCGATTGGTGCGTCCGCGGCTTCAATTTCGGTCACCTCTGCGATCATTCCTCATCGGTGGGGGGTGCTGCTACCGACCAGCTGACATCCATGTGCCGTTGAGGTGTTGTTTACCCGTCGTTACCTGCGCTGGTGTGACGACGCTGTGACCGCCCTACCGGTCGCCGGCCCTACGCCGAGACGACGCGCGACGACCAAGTCATCGGGTGTGTCGATGTCACAGCGCAGTCCGGGCCACGCCCCGGTGAGTTCGATCGCACCCGAATGTCGGTGCCGCGCTGCGGAATTCGGCCCGAACTGCGGGCCCAGCGCGGCTCCGAATGCACACAGCGCCGCGGTACCCGTGCCGAGTCGGTCGGCGACGAAACTACGCTCATGCTGACGTGCTGCGGCAATCGCTTCGGTGAGTTCCTGCGTCTGTAGCGCGGGAAGATCCCCTTGCAGTACAACGATATTCGAGGCTGACTTGGACAACACCCGCTCAGCGGCTGCGATCGCGTTATTCAGCGGGTCCGGGTGGCCATCCGGCGTCGGATCGGAGAGCACCTCCGCGCCGAGCTCGGCCGCCGCAGCGGCCGCGACGTCGTCGGGCGTGACGACGGTGATGCGGCGAACGGAGCTCACCCTCGCCGCGGCGGTGAGGGTGTCGACCAGCATCGCCAGCACCACCTTCTCCCGGGTGGGCGCGGAGAACATCGGCGCCAGCCTGGTCTTGGCGGCGGCCAGTCGCTTGACGGCGAGGATTAGGCCGACATCACCTTCGGCGTCGGCTCGGCTGCCGCTCATGGGCCCATCCTGCCAGTGTCGATCGCGGGGCGATCTGCATCGTCGCTGGGCTTGGTGGGAGTGCCCGGCTCCTCCTCAGATCGCGAAGCGATCTGCATCGTCGCTGGGCTACCGTGGAGCGCCGGCAGTTAGCGCGTATCGACAGACAGGGAACCAAGGCAGACCATGGCCACCAGGACAGCGGTAATGGGGGCCGGCGCATGGGGCACGGCGCTTGCAAAGCTGCTCGTCGACGCCGGCGGTGAGGTCACCCTGTGGGCCCGGCGATCCGACGTCGCCGCGGAAATCAACTCCAGTCGGCATAACTCCGACTACTTGCCTGGCGTGCAGTTGCCGGCGGGCATCCGGGCCACCGCGGACGCGGCCGAGGCCGTGAGCGGGGCGACGACGGTGCTGCTGGCCGTGCCCGCGCAGACGATGCGGACCAACCTCGAACAGTGGGCAGGTCTGTTCGCCGGGGGCGCCACCCTGGTCAGCGTGGCCAAAGGCATCGAGTTGGGCACGCTGATGCGGATGAGCCAGGTCATCGTCGACGTGACGGGTGTCGATACGTCGCAAGTCGCGGCCATTTCCGGGCCGAACCTCGCCAGCGAGATCACCGCTGGGCAACCGGCGGCCACCGTCATCGCCTGCAGCGATTCGGGTCGCGCAGTTGCCGTGCAGCGCATGCTGAACGCTGGGTACTTCCGGCCATATACCAACGCCGATGTCATCGGCACCGAGATCGGCGGCGCCTGCAAGAACGTGATCGCGCTGGCCTGCGGAATGGCGGCCGGGGTGGGCTTGGGCGAAAACACCGCGGCGGCGATCATCACGCGTGGCCTGGCGGAAATCATGCGGCTCGGGATTGCGGTGGGAGCCAAAGGCGCAACGCTGGCGGGTCTGGCCGGGGTGGGCGATCTGGTCGCCACCTGCACGTCGCCCCGGTCGCGCAACCGGACCTTCGGCGAATGTCTGGGGCAGGGCGGGACGTTGGAGTCCGCGCTGCGGGCGCGCGACGGACATGTCGTCGAAGGGGTGACGTCGTGCGAGTCGGTACTGGCACTGGCCTCGAGCTACGACGTGGAGATGCCCCTGACCGACGCGGTGCACCGGGTCTGTCACAAAGGGTTGTCAGTGGACCAAGCGATAGCTCTGCTCTTGGGACGCAGCGCGAAGCCGGAATGAGCCTGTAACCAGCGCTGCGGCGTCAGACGGTAGCCTCTCTAGTTTGTGAACGCCCGCTTGCCGTCCAGGACGCCCGACCATGGTCGTGTCCGGGTCGCTGTTGTCTTCGGCGGACGCAGTAACGAACACGCCATCTCATGTGTCTCGGCGGGCAGCATCTTGCGCAACCTGGATCCGGAGCGGTTCGAGGTGGTCGCGGTCGGCATCACCCCGGATGGTTCGTGGGTGCTTACCGACGGTGATCCCGACACGCTGGCGATCGCCGATCGGCGGTTACCGACGGTGAGTTCCGAATCGGGCTCCGAGCTGGCCCTGACTGCTGACCCGGGTCGGGCCGGCCAGCTCGTATCGCTGTCGCCCGGTGGGGCTGAGGTGCTGGCGGCGGTCGACGTGGTCTTCCCGGTCTTGCACGGACCGTACGGGGAAGACGGCACCATCCAGGGTCTGCTTGAACTCGCCGGCGTGCCTTACGTCGGCGCCGGAGTGTTGGCCAGCGCGGCGGGAATGGACAAGGAGTTCACCAAGAAGCTGCTGGTTGCCGAGGGGCTTCCGATCGGCGACTACGCGGTGCTGCGACCGTCGGAGCCGGCGCCGGACCCCGAGCAGCTTGAACGACTTGGGCTGCCGGCTTTCGTCAAACCCGCGCGCGGCGGGTCGTCGATCGGGGTCAGCCGGGTGACCAGCTGGCAGGAGTTGCCCGCGGCGATCGCCCACGCCCGTCAGCACGACCCGAAGGTGATTGTCGAGTCGGCGATCGTCGGGCGCGAACTGGAATGTGGCGTACTCGAATTCCCGGACGGCACAGTGCAAGCCAGCACCGTCGGCGAGATCCGGGTGGCCGGGATCCGCGGACGCGAGGACTCTTTTTACGACTTTGCGACCAAATACCTTGACGATGCCGCCGAACTCGACGTGCCCGCCAAGATCGACGACGACGTGAGCGACGCGGTGCGCGAGTTGGCGATTCGGGCGTTCAAGGCGATCGACGGCAGGGGTTTGGCGCGGGTGGACTTCTTCCTCACCGAAGACGGGCCGCTGATCAATGAGGTCAACACGATGCCCGGATTCACCACGATCTCGATGTACCCCCGGATGTGGGCAGCAAGCGGCGTGGATTATCAAACCCTGCTGGCGACCATGGTCGACGCGGCGCTGGCGCGCGGGACGGGTCTGCGCTAGCGCACCAAATCAGCCAGCCGGCCAGTCAGCCCGACCGCGAGGGGCTGATCGGCCGCGCCGGCATGATTCGGTCGATCAGTTCGGAGAGTTGTTGGATCGGCGTCGGTCCTGAGCCCGGCGGCAGCGTAAGCGCCACATAGACCGGCCGATCGACGCTGTACCAGGTGGATCGTCCATCCTGGCTGGCTTCGAACCACTGCACCCGGTCGACGAGCTGGATCGCGGAGCCGACGACGAAGTCACCCGGACGGTCGAGGCCGCACCGCAGCACCACCGGTTCTCCTGCAACTGCGGTCTGCCAAGCGGCGGCGCCGACGGGAGCCGGTTGCATCACCGGGGCCCGCGTGTAGTCGCCGAGTCGCTGCGGCAAGACTTCCAGCAGCTTCTGGCATGCGGGATCTTGCGCATGCGGCGCCGGGACCGCGGCGATGGCAACCGGCGTGGGCCGCTGGCGGGTCGCCGCGATCGCCAGAATGACGCCGAGGGCACCGATCGCCACGACCAGGGCGGCGATCAGCACCGCCCGTGGCGGGCCCTCGGAGTCGGCCATTGCCTCACCCTCTGCTTTGCCTGTCGCATGTGTGGCATCGTCGGCTCGATGCTTACACTCCCCGAAGTCGGCGGTCACGAACCTACCGTGTTCGCAGACCGCCGACCGGCGAGGAGGTGGTGTGGGCAGCGGCGAGTCCGATCGCACGATCGGCGAGCTCGGTGAGTTCTGGGTAATCGGGCGGCTGACGCGGGGTCGGCCCCAGTCGGCCGATGTCGCTCTCGGACCCGGCGACGACGGCGCCGTGGTGTTGGCCGCCGACGGCCGCGTGGTGGTGTCGACGGACATGCTTGTCGAGGGCAGGCATTTCCGGCTGGACTGGTCCACGCCGCACGACGTCGGCCGTAAGGCGGTGGCGCAGAACGCCGCCGACATCGAGGCGATGGGCGGGCGGGTCACGGCGTTCGTCGTCGGCTTCGGCGCGCCGCCCGAAACCCCGGCCGCACAGGTCAACGCGCTGGCAGACGGGATGTGGGACGAGGCCGGCCGGGTCGGTGCCGGGATCGTCGGGGGAGACTTGGTCAGCAGCGCGCAGTGGGTGGTGTCGGTGACCGTTCTCGGCGATTTAGCCGGCCGGGCGCCGGTGCTGCGGTCCGGCGCGCGGCCAGGCTCACTGATCGCCATCTCCGGCCAATTAGGATATTCTGCAGCTGGATATGCGTTGTGGGACAATGATATCCATCGATTCAACGAGTTACGGCGGCGCCACCTCGTGCCGCAACCGCCTTACCGGCAGGGTCGGGTGGCAGCCGAGGCCGGCGCCCAGGCGATGATCGACGTGTCTGATGGCTTGGTCGGCGACCTGCGTCATCTGGCCGAGGCGTCCGGCGTGGGCGTCGACCTGAGCACCGAAGCGCTGAGCGCTGATCGCCAGATACTGGTGGGTGCTGCCGAAGTCGTCGGCGTCGACCCGTGGACCTGGGTGTTCGGTGGGGGAGAGGACCATGCCCTGGTCGCGGCGTTCGCCGGGCCGGTGCCCGCGGGGTGGCGCGTGATCGGACGCGTGCTGGACGGGCCGGCGAGGGTGCTCGTCGACGGCGCGGAGTGGCGCGGATACGCGGGCTGGCAGTCGTTTGGGCCGCCGCCTGGCGACGATGCGGGCCGCGTGCGGCCCGAGGTGGGGGCACCTCCCGCTTGCGGGGGAGAGGCGGCCAATTGAGCATTAGGGTGACCAGGTGACCGCCCGGCCGCTGCGTGAACTCATCGAAGATGGTTGGGCGACTGCGTTAGAGCCCGTCGAGGAGCAGGTCGCCACGATGGGCCAATTTCTCCGTGCGGAGATCGCGGCCGGCCGCGGATACCTGCCGGCTGGAGAGAATGTGTTGCGCGCCTTCACCTTTCCGTTCGACAAGGTCCGAGTGCTGATCGTCGGCCAGGACCCGTATCCGACGCCGGGACACGCCGTCGGCCTGAGCTTTTCGGTGGCCGCGCATGTGCGGCCGCTACCCCGCAGCCTGGAGAACATTTTCACCGAATATGCCAGCGACTTAGGCCATCCGGCACCTTCCTGCGGCGACCTCACGCCGTGGGCCCAGCGTGGGGTGCTGCTGCTCAACCGGGTACTAACGGTCCAGCCGGGTAATTCGGCATCCCATCGCGGCATGGGGTGGGAGGCCGTCACCGAGTGCGCGATTCGCGCCTTGGTGAATCGCCGACAGCCGATGGTGGCCATTCTGTGGGGCCGCGACGCCTCGACGCTGAAACCGATGCTGGTCGGTAGCGACTGTCTCTCGATCGAATCGGCGCATCCCTCACCGCTGTCGGCGTCGCGGGGATTCTTCGGGTCGCGCCCGTTCAGCCGCGCCAACGAACTGCTCGCTCAGATGGGCGGCGAGCCAATCGACTGGCAGTTGCCGTCGAGCGTCGCAAACGCTCGACGCCTCTAGCTGCGGGCGACCTTACCGGCCTTGATGCACGACGTGCAGGCGTTGACGCGGTGCTTGTTGCCGCTGGGGTTGGCAACGCGCACGGTCTGGATGTTGGGGTCCCATCGTCGGCTGGTCCGGCGGTGGGAGTGCGACACCGACTTGCCGAAGCCGGGGGCCTTCCCGCAGATATCGCAGACGGCAGCCATATGTGAAACTCCTCGAAGCTCTGGGGCCAACAACCAACTCAGGGGTGGCCCGCCGACCTGGCCAGAATAGCCGCCGCAGGGCAGAACTGCCAAAACCATCAACAGTCGCGGGGTGCCTTGTGACCTGTGCTGTCGGCCTCAGTCGATAGGCTGGCGGCCACCGATGGCCGCGCGAGGAGGTGGGTTTTAGGTGGGTTCGGGGCTGGTTGGGCCGGGTCGTGCACTGGACGCGTCCGCTTTGCGCGACTGGGCGCATACCGCCGTTGGCGACCTGATCACCCACATCGACGAGATCAACCGGCTCAACGTGTTCCCCGTCGCCGACTCCGACACCGGCGTCAACATGCTGTTCACCATGCGCTCGGCGCTGGCCGAGGCCAACACCGAGGCCAATTCCGCCGACGTCGTCCGACTGGCAGCTGCCCTGTCGGCGGGCGCGCTCAACGGCGCGCGTGGCAACTCCGGGGTGATCTTGTCCCAGATCTTGCGCGGTATCGCCGACGTCACCGCCAGGGCCAGCGCCGACGCCGGTGGCCAACTGCACGGTATCGACGCGGCGCTCCTCGGCGCAGCATTGCATCGCGGGGTTGATCTGGTTGTCGCCTCGATGGGCGGCCAGGAGGTCCCAGGGACGATCGTCTCGGTGCTGAAGGCCGCCGGTGAGGCCGTCGAGCAATCCGCGAACGCCGGGGAAGGGCTGCCACGGGCGGTCACCGCCGCGGGTGACGCCGCGGTGGTCGCGCTGGAGAAGACTCCTGAGCAGCTTGACGTGCTGGGCGACGCCGGCGTGGTCGACGCCGGTGGCCGCGGTCTGCTGGTGCTCCTCGACGCGCTGCGGTCCACGGTCACCGGGCAGGCACCGCATCGCAGGGTGTACGAGCCGGCACCGCCCCGCCCCGCCGTCGAGACCGCCGCCCGACCTCCAGCGCCCCAATTCGAGGTGATGTACCTGCTCGGCGGTTGCGACACCGAGGCGGCCGAATTGTTGCGCGAACGGCTGGATGGGCTCGGTGAGTCAGTGGCCATCGCGACGTCCGGCGTCGTCGGTGGCTACTCGGTCCATGTCCACACCGACGACGCCGGGGCGGCGATCGAAGCAGGTCTGGCGTTCGGCGATCCGCGGCGGATCCAGATATCGGCGCTGACCAGTGGTACCAGCGGTCTGCCACCAGGGAGCTGGACCCGGGAAAGGGCAGTGCTCGCAGTCGTGGACGGCGACGGCGCGGCCGAGTTGTTCGGCGGGGAAGGTGCCTGCGTGCTGCGGCCCGACCCACTCGCCCACGACCCGGCGACCGTGATCACCGCTCAGCAGCTGCTGCGCGCCGTCGTCGATACCGGGGCCGCACAGGTGATGGTGCTGCCCAACGGCTACCTCGCCGCCGAGGAACTGGTGGCCGGCTGCACCGCGGCCATCGGGTGGGGTATCGATGTGGTGCCGCTGCCGACCGGATCGATGGTGCAGGGGCTGGCTGCGCTCGCGGTACACGAACCGGGCCGGCAAGCCGTCGACGACGGCTATACGATGGCGCGCGCCGCGGGCAGTGCCCGGCACGGGGCGGTGCGCATCGCCACCGAAACGGCGTTGACCTGGGCAGGCACCTGCGAGCCCGGCAACGGGCTGGGCATCGCCGGCGACGAAGTTCTGATCGTGGAGCCCGACGTCGCCTCGGCCGCGGCCGGACTGATCGATCTGTTGCTGAGCGCCGGCGGTGAGCTGGTGACAGTCCTCGTCGGTGGGTGCATCGAGGCGGAGTCCGTCGAGTCCCAGCTGCGAGCCCATGTGCACGACCGCCACCCAGGCACCGAGCTGGTGACTTATTGCACCGGGCACCGCGGCGACGCGCTGCTGATCGGGGTCGAGTAGCCATGGTGGCGCTGAGCGACCGCCTGGATTACATCGTCGGCGCCAAAGCCGCGAGCCCGCTCGACGAGGTTTTCGGCATTCGCACCGTCGACGACCTGCTCCGCCACTATCCGCGTAGTTACGTCGAGGGCACCACTGTGCGTGGCGTCGACGATGATCGTCCGCCGGAAGGCGAGCACGTCACACTCGTCGACGAGATCACCGAGGCGGTGCTGCTTCCGATAAGAAACCGCCCACGGGACAAGCTGTTTCGCGTCTCCCTGGGCTCCGGTCGCGGCAAGGTCACCGCCACGTTCTTCCATCCCAGGAAGTGGATCCAGGACCAGCTGACCAAAGGGACCCGCGTCATGTTGTCCGGCGAAGTGGGGTACTTCCGCGGCGCCATGCAACTCACCCATCCCGACTTCCTCGTACTGGATGCCGCGGACGGAAAGAACCGCGGCAGTAGGTCGCTGCGCATGATTGCCGACGCCTCGCAGGCGGTCAGCGGCGAAGTGTTGCAGGAGGCGTTCGAGCGCAGCTTCTACCCGATTTACCCGGCCAGCACCAAGGTGCAGAGCTGGGACATCTTCGCCTGCGTTCGTCAGGTGCTCGAGGTGCTCGACCCGGTCGCGGACCCGTTACCCGAAACACTGTGCGCCAAGCACAATCTGGCCTCCGAAGACGAGGCACTGCGCGCCATACACCTGGCCGAAGACGGCGCCGAACGCCGCCGCGCCCGCGAGCGTTTGGCGTTCGACGAGGCCGTCGGATTGCAGTGGGCGCTGGTGAGTCGTCGCCACGGTGAGCTCGCCCAATCCGGGCCGGCGGCGCCGGCAATTTCGGACGGCCTCAAGCAAGAGCTTCTGCGGCGCTTGCCATTCGAGCTGACGGTCGGCCAGCGCGAGGTGTTGGAGGTGCTTTCCGCCGAAATCGGGGCGACCCGGCCGATGAACCGACTCTTGCAAGGTGAAGTGGGGTCGGGCAAGACGATCGTCGCGGTCCTGGCGATGCTGCAGATGGTCGATGCCGGCTACCAGTGCGCGCTGCTTGCTCCAACGGAAGTCCTTGCTGCACAACATCTTCAATCGATAAGCACTGTGCTTGGACCGTTAGCGATGGGCGGCCAGCTTGGCGGTGCCGACGACGCTACCCGGGTTGTGCTGCTGACCGGCTCGATGTCGCAGGCGCAGAAGAAACAAGTTCGCGCCGAGATCAGCAGCGGCCGGGTTGGCATCGTCGTCGGCACACACGCGTTGCTGCAAGACGCGGTCGAGTTCGACCAGCTCGGCATGGTGGTCGTCGACGAGCAGCATCGGTTCGGTGTCGAGCAGCGAGACCAGTTGCGCGCCAAGGCGCCCGCCGGCATCACGCCGCACCTGCTGGTGATGACCGCCACGCCGATACCGCGGACAGTGGCCCTGACCGTTTACGGCGACCTGGAAACGTCGACGCTGCGCGAACTTCCGCGTGGGCGCCAGCCGATCACCACCACCGCCATCTTCGTCAAGGACAAGCCGGCATGGCTGGATCGGGCCTGGGATCGCATCATCGAGGAAGTTGGCGAAGGGCGCCAGGCCTATGTGGTGGCGCCGCGGATCGACGACACCGACAGCGGCGGCCAGAGCGAGAAGGATGAGAGGCCTTCGGCGACAGTGGTGGAGCTTTTCGCACGGTTGGGTCGCGATCAACTGGCCGGTCTTCGGCTCGGGCTCATGCATGGGCGACTCACCGCCGAGGAGAAGGACGCCGTGATGGCGGCCTTTCGCGCCCGCGACATCGATGTGCTGGTGTGCACCACCGTCATCGAAGTCGGCGTCGACGTTCCCAACGCGACTGTGATGCTGGTGATGGACGCCGACCGCTTCGGCATCAGCCAGCTGCATCAGTTGCGTGGCCGCATCGGTAGGGGCGCACACGCCAGCATCTGTCTGCTGGCCAGCTGGGTCACACCCCATTCCCGGGCCGGCCGACGATTGAGTGCGGTCGCCGGAACCCTCGACGGGTTCGAGCTTGCTGACTTGGATCTGCAGGAACGCCGCGAAGGAGATGTGCTGGGCCGCAGCCAGTCCGGCCGTGCGATCACGCTGCGGTTGCTGTCGCTGATCGATCACCGACACGTCATCGAAGCGGCCCGGGACTTCTGTGAACAGGTCTACGACGAGCGGGCCGCAGATCCCGGATTAGCGTTACTGGCAGCACCTTTCACCGGCAGTGAACGCATCGAGTTCTTGGACAAGTCATGACCGCCGACGACGATGCAGAGCGTAGCGATGAGGAGGAGCGGCGCAGATGACCGCCGCCGACGACGATGCAGAGCGTAGCGATGAGGAGGAGCGGCGCAGATGACCCGCAGGACGTTGCTGTGGCTATCGGCGATCGCGATGCTCGCGGTGCTGGTCGCTTATCAGGTAGTGGCCACCTCGGCGGGAGAGCGGAACAGGGAGTTCGCCGCGCGAGCCGACGTTCCGACCGTGCAACCCGGTGTCGATGTGCTGGGCGGAATCGTGTTGGTGCCGATCAGGATTCATCGCTACGACTACCGTCGTGCGGCTTTCGGCGACGCCTGGACCGACGACAACGATGCGCCCGGCGGGCACAACGAGTGCGACACCCGCGACGACATCCTCAACCGCGACCTGGTCGACAAGACCTACGTGTGGACCAAACACTGCCCCGACGCCGTCGAAACCGGCACCCTGCACGACCCATACACCAGCGCCACCATCAACTTTCACCGTGGCGCCAAGATCGGGGAGGCGGTGCAGATCGACCACATAGTGCCGCTGTCGCTGGCCTGGGACATGGGAGCCAACGACTGGCCCATTGTCGAACGGATCCGCTTCGCCAACGACCCGGCCAACCTGCTGGCGGTGTCGGGCCAGGCCAACGAGGACAAAAGCGACTCCCAGCCAGCCCTGTGGATGCCGCCGAACACCGCATTTTGGTGCCAGTACGCCATGCAATACATCGCGGTATCACGCGGGTACGGGCTTCCCGTCGACCTGGTTTCGAGCAACGTCCTGCGTCAGGCCGCAGCTAGCTGCCCGACCGGATAGCGGGCTAGATCCCGGTATAGGTCAGCGGATCCTCGCGCACCCGGGTGCCGTCGTTGAGCCCGTTGAGCGCTTCCATGTGCTCGGTGGCCAACTCGAAATCGAGGACGTCGAAGTTGGTGGCGATGCGCTCGGGTTTGGCTGATCGCGGAATGACCACGTTGCCCAGCTGCAGGCTCCACCGGATCAGCACCTGCGCGGGCGTGCGGCCGTATTCGCCGGCGATCGACGTCACCGTGGGATTGTCGACCAGCCTGCCGACCGCCAGCGGGCTGTAGGCCTCGGTGACGACGTTGTGCCGGGCGTTGACCGCGCGCAGCTCGGCCTGGTTGAGCAGCGGGTGCAGCTCGATCTGGTTGACCGCGGGGGTGACGAAGGTCAGGTCGATGACCGTATCGAGGTGTTCCTCGGTGAAGTTGCACACCCCGATCGATCGGACCAAACCGCTGGCGCGTAACTGGATCAGCCCGCCGAAACTGTCCACGTATTTACCTAGCTGCGCTGCCGGCCAGTGAATCAGGTAGAGATCGAGGTAGTCCAGGCCCAGCCGCTCCAGGCTGGCCTTGCCGGCCTCCTGGCTAGAAGTGATGCCCTGGTCGGCGTTGGCCAGCTTGGAGGTGACGAACAGCCCCGCACGGGGAATACCCGAGGCCGCGATAGCGCGGCCGACCGCTGCTTCGTTGCCGTATACCGCGGCGGTATCGATCAGCCGATACCCGATTTCCAGTGCCGCCGACACTGCGCGCTCGGTCTCGTCGTCCGACAATTCGGCGACGCCGAGGCCGATGATTGGGATCGTGTTCTCGTCGTTGAGTCCTATGGAGGGGACGTAGGCGCCCGACTCGCCGGTCACGTCATTTACCTGCCTGTGAATTCGAAGGTTCGTGGATCAGGACCGAGCCGGTTTCCGTCGTCGAGCGAAGAGATTGACGCCATGTCGTTGCTGCTGAGTTCGAAATCGAACACGTCGAAGTTACTCGCGATCCGCTTGGGGTTTACCGACTTGGGGATCACGATATTACCGAGCTGGATACGCCATCGGATCAGGACCTGGGCCGGTGTTCGGCCAGTCCTGGAGAAAATCGCTGCCCAGCCGCTTCATGCTGGCGTCGAATGCTGCCAGCGTGCTGTCGTAGCCCTGGTCGGCATTCCACAGCTTGGTGACCACGTAGAGTTCGTCTCTGCCTGCTCGGTGTCCGTGGGCGGGATCTTGAATACGCCGAATCCGACTGCGGGAATGCAATTACCGTCGTTCAATTGGACCAGAGGACTTGAGGGGCCAGCCATGACACGAAGTCTGCCAGGCGCGCCGGACGTGCAGGTCAAAGCGCCCAGCGGGTGGGCAGGTCGGCTGCAGAGCGTCGCCACCAAAGTCGGCGTCAAGGTGATTCCGTGGGTACCGACGCGCGCCGCGCGACTGCTGGCCGGCGGCCGTTCGGTCACGATCGACGGCAATACGCTTGATCCGACGTTGCAGCTGATGCTGTCGGCGCAGCGCGCTGTGGGCATCGAGGGCCTGGCGGTAGGTAACGACGTCGCGGCCTCTCGGGCTCAGATGCGAGAGACGTGCCTCGGGTTCGCCGGCCCACAGGTGCACGTCGGCGTCAGCGAGCTGTCGATACCCGGACCGGCCGGTCAGATCCCAGCTCGGCACTACCGCCCGGTGACCGCGAAGCCAACGCCGTTGCTGGTCTTCTTTCACGGCGGCGGCTGGACGATCGGCGACTTGGACACCCACGACGCGTTGTGCCGGCTGACCTGCCGCGACGCCGACGTGCACGTGCTGTCGGTCGACTACCGGCTGGCCCCTGAGCACCCGGCACCGGCCGCGGTCGACGATGCCTATGCGGCGTTTCAGTGGGCGCACGAACACGCCGACGACCTTGGGGCGATCCCCGACAAGGTGGCAGTGGGCGGCGACAGCGCCGGCGGCAACCTGGCGGCCGTGGTGTCCCTTCTGGCGCGTGACGACGAAGGCGCCAAGCCGATGCTGCAGTGGCTGATCTACCCGCGAACCGACTTCACCGCCAAGACCAGGTCGTTGAGTCTGTTCGCCGAGGGTTTTCTGCTCACCAAAGCCGACATCGACTGGTTCGAGGCCCAGTACCTGGGCGGTTCGGGGATCGAGCCGACAGATCCGCGGGTTTCGCCGCTGCTGGCCGACACACTGTCGGGGTTGCCGCCCGCGCTGATCGCGACCGCAGGCTTCGATCCGCTGCGTGACGAGGGTAACCGGTACGCGGCGGCGCTGCGCGATGCCGGGACGCCCGTCGACTTGCGCTCGATAGGGTCGCTGACCCATGGCTTTGCCAATTTTTTTCCGCTCGGCGGCGGCAGTGCCGTCGCCACCACCGAGTTGATTTCGGCACTGCGGGCTCACCTCAGCCGCATCTGACCTGGAGCTACCACGCCGGTACGCTTAGACGCTATCGCCGACCGCGCCGCGGTCGGACAGCGAAGCCGACTATCACATAACGGAGTGTGAGCAAGCCCGTGTCCGCCAAATCAAAACGTCCAGCCAGCTACGACTTGAACGCCGCCGGGCGCAGACGCGACCTGTTGGTGAGGATCGGGCTCACCTCGATTGTGGTGCTGTTCGCCGTCGCCCTCGTCGGCTACATCGTGATCTCGCACAACAAGAAGACTTCCGGCGCCGTGCAGGCGATCCGGGTGACGTCGAGCAAGCTGGTGACCAAGGACGGCAGCCACGATCCGAAGGCGGTCGTGTCGTTTTATGAAGACTTCCTCTGCCCGGCCTGCGGGAATTTTGAGCGAGGTTTCGGGCCGACGGTGTCGAAGCTGATCGACAGCGGCGCCATCGGTGCCGACTACTACATGGTGGGGCTGCTCAGCAGGGCGCAGAACGACGAGTACTCCGCGCGAGCCGGCAACGCCGCCTATTGCGTCGCCGACGAGTCGATCGACGCCTTCCGGCGATTTCACACCGCGCTGTACAGCAAGGACATCCAGCCTTCCGAGACCGGGACCACGTTCCCCGACAACGCGAAGCTGATCGAGCTTGCACGCGAGGCCGGGGTGGCTGGCAAGGTGCCGGACTGCATCCGGGACGGCAAGCACATCTCGATGGTCAACGGCTTGGCGACGGCCACCGGCATCCATGCCACCCCGACGGTCCGCATCAACGGCCAGGAATACCAGTGGTCGACGCCGGATGCGTTGGTCGCCAAGATCAAAGAGATCGTCGGGGATGTGCCCGGACTTGACTCGGCTGCGACCCCCGCGACGTCGTGACCGGTACGGCGTCAGCCAAACACGATGGGCCGGTAGAGAATTCGACACCGCCGCCAGAGGTCCCGGCGGCGGTACCGTTGATCAGCGCGTGGTGGGTACTGATCGCGGGGGTTATCGGGCTGATCGCCTCGGCCACGCTGACCGTGGAGAAGATCGAGATCCTGCTCAACCCATCGTACGTGCCGTCGTGCAACCTCAATCCGATCGTGTCATGCGGTTCGGTGATGACCACACCGCAAGCATCGGCGCTGGGTTTTCCGAACTCGCTGATCGGCATCGCCGCGTTCACCGTCGTCGCGGTCACCGGTGTGTTAGCGGTGGCGAAAGTGCCTCTACCGCGATGGTATTGGGTGGGCATAACCCTCGGGACACTGGTCGGCACCGCGTTCGTGCATTGGCTGATATTCCAGAGCCTTTACCGCATCGGGGCGTTGTGCCCGTACTGCATTGTCGTGTGGGTGGCGACCATCTCGCTGCTGGTGGTGGTTGCCTCGATCGCGTTCGGACCGGCCGGTGACGACCGCGGCAGCATCGTCGCGCGCGAGCTCTACCATTGGCGGTGGTCGATCGCCACGATCTGGTTTACGGCTGTCTTTCTGCTGATTCTGGCTAGGTTCTGGGACTACTGGTCGACGCTCATCTGAACAACCGAAGTAAGGGACGCAAGTGATCTCCAAAGTGCTGGTTGCCAATCGCGGCGAGATTGCCATCCGGGCGTTCCGGGCAGCCTACGAACTTGGTGTCGGCACCGTGGCCGTGTACCCCTACGAAGATCGGAATTCGCTGCACCGCCTGAAGGCCGACGAGTCCTACCAGATCGGCGAGATCGGCCACCCGGTGCGCGCTTACCTGTCGGTCGACGAAATCGTCGACACCGCCCGTCGCGCCGGAGCGGATGCGGTATACCCCGGATACGGCTTCTTATCGGAGAACCCTGAGCTGGCGGCGGCCTGCGCCAAAAGGGGTATCACATTCGTCGGGCCAAGCGCCGAAGTCCTTCAGCTGACCGGTAATAAGTCCCGTGCGGTCGCGGCCGCGCATGAAGCCGGCCTGCCGGTCCTGACGTCGTCGGCGCCGTCGGCATCCGTCGATGAGCTGGTGTCCGCCGCGGCCGACATGCAGTTCCCGTTGTTCGTCAAGGCAGTGGCCGGAGGCGGGGGTCGCGGGATGCGTCGGGTCACCGATATCGCAGCGCTGCCCGAGGCGATCGAGGCGGCCAGCCGCGAAGCCGAGTCGGCGTTCGGGGATTCGACCGTCTACCTCGAGCAGGCGGTGATCAACCCGCGCCACATCGAGGTGCAGATCCTGGCCGACAGGTACGGCAACGTGATTCACCTCTACGAGCGGGACTGCAGCGTGCAGCGCCGCCACCAGAAGGTCGTCGAACTGGCACCCGCGCCAAACCTGCCCGAGGAGTTGCGAGCCAAGATATGTGCCGACGCGGTGGCCTTCGCTCGCCACATCGGGTACAGCTGCGCGGGCACCGTGGAGTTCTTGCTCGATGAGCGCGGTCATCACGTCTTCATCGAGATGAATCCGCGGATCCAAGTCGAGCACACCGTCACCGAGGAGATCACCGACGTCGACCTGGTCTCCAGTCAGCTGCGCATCGCCGGGGGCGAGTCCCTTGACGATTTGGGCTTGAGTCAGGAGGCCATCCGGCCGCATGGTGCCGCGCTGCAGTGCCGGATCACCACCGAAGACCCGGCCAACGGGTTCCGGCCCGACACCGGGCGGATCAGTGCCTACCGCAGCCCGGGCGGTGCGGGCATTCGGCTGGATGGTGGCACGAATGTGGGCGCAGAGATCAGCGCCCACTTCGATTCCATGCTGGTCAAGCTGACGTCTCGGGGGCGCGACTTCCCGACCGCGGTGAACCGGGCGCGGCGCGCGATCGCGGAGTTCCGCATCCGTGGCGTGTCGACGAATATCCCGTTCCTGCAAGCGGTCCTGGACGATCCGGACTTCCAGGCCGGTCGCGTCACCACGTCGTTCATCGACGAACGCCCGCAGTTGCTCACGGCGCGATCGTCAGCTGACCGGGGCACCAAGATCCTCAACTACCTGGCCGAGATCACGATCAACCAGCCACATGGTTCACGACCATCGACGGTGTATCCGCACGACAAGCTCCCCGACGTCGACCTGGAAGCCGGGCCGCCACCCGGTACCAAGCAGCTGTTGGTCGAGCTGGGACCCGAGGGTTTCGCGCGCTGGCTGCGGGATTCCCCTGCCGTGGGCGTCACCGACACGACGTTCCGCGATGCCCACCAGTCGCTGCTGGCGACGCGGGTGCGCACCAGCGGGCTCATGATGGTGGCGCCGTATATCGCCCGGACCATGCCGCAGCTGCTGTCCGTGGAGTGTTGGGGCGGTGCGACTTATGATGTGGCGCTGCGGTTCCTCAAGGAGGACCCTTGGGAGCGTCTGGCGGAGCTGCGGGAGGCGATGCCCAACATCTGCCTACAGATGTTGCTGCGAGGCCGCAACACCGTTGGCTACACGCCGTACCCAGAGCTGGTGACGTCGGCCTTCGTCGAGGAGGCCACGGCCACCGGCATCGACATCTTCCGGATTTTCGACGCGCTGAACAACCTCGATTCGATGCGACCGGCGATCGACGCGGTGCGCGAAACAGGTTCTGCGATTGCCGAAGTCGCGCTCTGCTACACCGGTGACCTGTCCGATCCGGGTGAGAACCTCTACACGCTGGACTACTACCTGAAATTAGCCGAGCAGATCGTGGATGCCGGCGCGCATGTGCTTGCCATCAAGGACATGGCCGGACTGTTACGGCCGCAGGCCGCAGGACGATTGGTCGCTGCGTTACGCAGTCGCTTCGACTTGCCGGTGCATGTGCACACTCACGACACACCGGGGGGCCAGCTGGCCAGCTACGTGGCTGCCTGGCAGGCAGGCGCCGACGCGGTCGACGGTGCGGCCGCTCCGATGGCGGGAACCACCAGCCAGCCCGCGCTGAGCTCGATCGTCGCGGCCGCCGCGCACACCGAGTACGACACCGGTTTGTCGCTGTCGGCGGTTTGCGCGCTTGAGCCATATTGGGAGGCGCTGCGAAAGGTGTATTCGCCCTTCGAATCCGGGCTGCCGGGGCCGACAGGACGGGTCTACCACCACGAGATACCCGGCGGCCAACTGTCGAATCTGCGCCAGCAGGCGATTGCGCTGGGGTTGGGGGACCGGTTCGAGGAGGTCGAGGAGGCTTACGCCGGTGCGGACCGGGTGCTGGGCAGGCTGATCAAGGTCACGCCGTCGTCGAAAGTGGTCGGCGATCTGGCGCTGGCGCTGGTCGGCGCGGGGCTGAGTGCCGATGAATTCGCCTCGGATCCGGGGCATTTCGATATCCCCGAGTCGGTACTTGGGTTCCTGCGCGGGGAGCTGGGTGAGCCGGCGGGCGGGTGGCCCGAACCGCTGCGCTCGAAGGCCTTGGCCGGCCGCGGCGAGGCCAAGCCCGTCCAGCAATTGACGCCGGAAGACGAGAACACGCTGGCGCTGCTGGGGCAAAAACGCCAGGCCACCCTCAATCGGCTGCTATTCCCAGGTCCGACAAAGGAATTCGAGGCACACCGGGAGATCTACGGCGACACGTCGCGGCTGTCGGCCAACCAGTTCTTCTACGGCTTACGGCAAGGCGAGGAACACCGGGTGCAACTGGAGCCCGGTGTGGAGCTGCTGATCGGCTTGGAGGCGATTTCCGAACCAGACGAACGCGCCATGCGCACGGTGATGTGCATCATCAATGGTCAGCTGCGGCCGGTGGAAGTGCGTGACCGCAGCATCGCCAGCTCGGTTCCGACCGCCGAGAAGGCCGATCGGGCCAATCCGAACCACGTCGCGGCACCCTTCGCCGGTGTCGTCACCGTCGGTATATCCGTCGGTGACAAGGTGAGCGCCGGCCAGACCATCGCCACCATCGAGGCGATGAAGATGGAAGCCCCGATCACCGCGCCCGCCGACGCCACCGTGGCGCGGGTGGCGGTGTCGACCACAGCCCAGGTCGAAGGCGGGGACCTGCTGGTGGTGCTCGACTGACGCCGCGCCGGCGACGATGCAGCGCGGAGCGATGAGGAGGAGCGGCGCTTATGACGCGGGTTATCGGCGGTGTCGCCGGGGGGCGACGCATCGCAGTCCCGCCACGGGGAACCCGGCCGACGACCGATCGGGTGCGGGAGTCGCTGTTCAACATCGTGACCGCGCGACTGGACCTGAACGGTCTGTCGGTGCTGGACCTTTACGCAGGCTCGGGTGCACTGGGCTTGGAGGCGCTGTCGCGCGGCGCGGCGTCGGCACTGTTCGTCGAGTCCGACCGCCGCGCGGCAACGGTGCTCGAACGCAACATTGCGACGCTGGGCCTGGCTGGTGCGACGTTGCGTCGCGGGCTCGTGGCAGCCGTCGTGGCTGCCGGAGCCGCAGCGCCGGTTGACCTCGTGCTGGCCGACCCGCCGTACGAGGTCGAGGCGGCCGAGGTCCACGCCGTGCTAGCCGCTCTGACGACTCACGGCTGGGCTCGCGACGGAACGCTCGCGATCGTCGAGCGCGCGGCCGCCGGCGCGCCGCTGAGCTGGCCGCCGGGCTGGCAACCCTGGCAGCATCGGGTTTACGGCGACACCCGTCTGGAGCTGGCCGAATGGCGTTGAGTCAGCGTGTACCGTCATCGGTCATGACCGCCGGCGACGATGCAGAGCGGAGCGATGAGGAGGAGCGGCGCAGATGACCGCCGGCGACGATGCAGAGCGGAGCGATGAGGAGGAGCGGCGCAGATGACCGCCCGCGATGAGGGAGAGCGACGCGATGAGAGAGGGCGGCGCGGATGAGCGGCGCCGTATGCCCCGGGTCCTTCGATCCCGTGACGTTGGGCCACATCGATGTCTTTGAACGGGCCGCCGCACAGTTTGACGAGGTGGTCGTGGCGATCCTGATCAACCCCGCCAAGAAGGGCATGTTCGACGTCGACGAGCGGATTGCGATGATCGAGGAGTCGACGACGCATCTGCCCAACTTGCGAGTGGAGCCGGGACAAGGTCTGGTGGTCGACTTTGTCAGGTCCCGCGGGATGACGGCCATCGTCAAGGGTCTGCGCACCGGCACCGACTTCGAATACGAACTACAGATGGCGCAGATGAACAAGCATGTCGCCGGCGTCGACACGTTTTTTGTGGCGACCACGCCGCGGTATTCGTTCGTGTCGTCATCCCTTGCCAAAGAGGTCGCGATACTGGGCGGTGATGTGTCCGAGCTGCTGCCCGATCCGGTGAACCGCCGGCTGGCAGAAAAACTGGGCTCGGCTAATCGCCACTAAACCACCAACGCGGCCGGGCGAAAGCCACGGCCGCGCTGGTGGTTTGGTTAAGTCAGCTCTGCGCGAGTGCGCTGTGGAGTGACCGCTTGGCTTCGGTGATCGCCGTCAGAACCTTTGTCCGCGCTTCGGCGAGTTCCGCCTTCTGCGCGTCCGTGCCGGACCAGGCGATGGTCCGCGCCAGCCCTGCGAGTTCGACGAGTCCCCACCGGATCTTGATGAAATCGCCGAACTTTGCGGCCCGAGCGAGCTTCGCGTGGATGGTTTCACTGCTGATGCCCTTCCACTGCAACACATTCGTGCCCAGCTCAGTCAGTGTGGCCACGCCGTCGCTGACCGTCACGAAGCCGCGACCCGCCAGTAGTCCGATAGCAAGCTCGACGACCTCCTGCGGGGGAGTGAGAGCGCCGTCGCTCGCGTCAGAAACACGTTGCACGATCTGCGCGGCATCCGCGGGCCCGTCGAGCAGCAGTGCGGCGGTGCCAACTACCACCCGCTTGCGGCGCCCACCGAAGCCGTGACCACCGTGCCCGCCGAAACCGGGTCCGCCCCGGCCGGGTCCGCCCCAGCCGTGCCCACCGAAACCTGGTCCGCCAAAGCCTGGTCCACCAAAGCCGGGTCCGCCCCACCCGGGTCCACCAAAGCCGGGTCCGCCGAAGCCCGGTCCGCCAAAGAATCCGTCACCGGACACTGTTGTCTCCTTTAACTGTGAGGCGACTCGTCGACCGACGCAGCCGCTACTATTAGATCTACTTAGTTGATACGCGCCCGTAACGAGTATGTCAAGTAACTTGATATCAGTGATGTAAAGGGCCGGGCGCGCGGATCGAGATCGTTGTACGAGATCCTCGATCGCGTGTCAGCATGGACGAGATGAGCGAATTCGACGATCAACCGCTGGGCTTCTTGGTGCGACGGTTGATGGCGCGACTGCGACCCCATGCGGCGACGGCGTTACGACCGCTCGGGCTGGGGTTGCCTGAGTTCGTCTGCATGCGCATTCTCGACGACGACCCGGGCCGGACCAGCGCCGAACTCGCCCGGCACACCCACGTCACTGCGCAGGCAATGAACCAGGTTCTGCAAGGGCTGCAGGACATCGGCGTCGTGACTCGCCCCGCGATTGCTCCGTCAGGCCGCGCACTGCCTGCTCAGCTCACCCGCAAGGGCCGGGCGCTGCTGAAACGCGCGGAAGCGGCTGTCAGCTCGGCCGACGAGCAGATGCTGGCCCACCTCAGCCCGGCCGAACAACGCCAACTCAAGCGGCTGCTGTACCGCGCCGGTAGTCCGTCAATCGAAGACACCTCGGCGTGTAAGTCTCCCGCCGTGCTGCGGGTCAAATAGAAGTAGCGGCCCCGCCAGGGAAACCATCGGACGTCAGAACCCAATATGGCGGGAGACCTCGGGTCTGGGCCGGGCCCTTGCAATGGGCCGGGCCCTTGCCGGTGCTTTGAGAGACGTTGCAGCACATAGCCGTTAATGGCAGTGGTGAGTGTGGTCGTTTTCGGCGTCGGGGGAGCCGCCCATCATGCGCAGCATCGGGATGCCACCCGTGGTCACAAACCTGACGACCAGCACCGCCGCCAACGTGAGGAACGCGATATTGAGCCAGGTGGTGTAGTTCCACGAAATTCCGGCCTCCATCACCATTGCGTTGCGTTGCGACGGGATGAGACCCGCTGCGCCGAAGGTTAATTCGACGACGTAGCCGGCCGCGACCATGGCGGCATAGAAGGTGCCCAACAACGTCAGCATCATCGCCGTGCCGTAGTACTTCCGGTAGATATTCAGGATCGGCAGGATCAGCAGGTCGGCGAAGATGAACGCGACGACGCCACCAAAGCTGATGCCGCCGTTCCACAGCACGGCGGCCAGCGGCACGTTGCCAATCGAGCAGACGAACGAGACGATCGCGACGACAGGCCCGATGACCGGTCCCCACAACGTCGACAAAAGTGGTTGATCAACGAAAAAGAATTGCTGCCAAAACGATCCGGGCACCCATGCCGCGATAGAGCCGGCGATCAGCAGGCCCAGGATGAGATCGCGAAGGATCGCGCCCCATTCCATGACGAACACATGGGAGACCGACGTGAAACCCTCCCCCGACAACAACCGCCGCCAAAATGAACCTTCGCCTTGCACCGACATGTCCATGGCCGCATGGCCTTCCATCGACCCGGCCAGCCCCCGATCGGCCTGTTGACGGGCCGCGTCGATGAGTCTCGAGCGCACGAACAGCCGGAACAACACCGCCAGAAACACGATCATCAGCGGGCCGCCGACGAACTCCGCTGCGGTGAACTGCCAGCCCATCAGCAGGGCCAGGATGATGCCCAACTCCACCACCAGATTCGTCGAGCCGATTTCGAAGGCCATGGCTGCGGTGAAGTTGGCGCCTTTGCGAAACAGTGACCGGGCCAAGGCCACCGCGGCATACGAACACGACGAGGACGCGGCGCCGAGTGCCGCCGCGACGGCGAGGGTCCGGGGCCGGTCGTCGCCCAGCAGTGCCACGACGGTCGATCGGCGCACGACGGCCTGCACCACCGCCGACAGGGCGAAGCCCAGGATCAGGGCCCACAGGATCTCCCAGGTCATGGACCCGGCCAGCGCCAATGCATGCCCGACCGCGTGCGCCACTTCGTTTGCCACCAGACCTCCAATTCGGTCCTATGAGTATACCCCTAGGGGGTATCTGTCGCCCCATCTTGTCGCCCCTGCCCGCGGGGCTATGCCCGTCCAGGATTGCCGTCAATCGGCTAAAACCGCCATAATTACGCCAAGTGTGCAGGTAATCGGGGCAGTTCGGAGCCCTGAATACCCGACACACCGGGCCTGGCAACGCAGTCACAGAAGCAACACCAGGCACACTGGTAACAACAACGAAGCCGGGAGGGTGTTGCCGTGTACCGAGTTTTTGAGGCGCTCGACGAGCTGGGCGCCATTGTCGAGGAAGCTCGTGGCGTCCCGATGACCGCGGGCTGCGTCGTGCCTCGTGGCGACGTGCTCGAGCTGATCGATGACATTAAGGACGCGATTCCGGGCGAGCTGGATGACGCCCAAGATGTCCTCGATGCCCGGGACTCGCTGCTGCATGAGGCCAAGGCGCATGCGGATTCCATGGTCACCTCGGCGACCACCGAGTCGGATTCGCTGGTCAACCACGCCCGCTCGGAAGCCGACCGGATCTTGGCCGACGCCAAGGCGCAGGCCGACCGGATGGTCGGTGAGGCGCGCCAGCACAGTGAACGAATGGTCTCCGAAGCACGCGAAGAATCGGTCCGCATCGCCGCGGCGGCAAAGCGCGAATACGAGGCCGCCACCGGCCGTGCCAAGGCGGAAGCCGACCGGCTCATCGAAAACGGCAACATCTCCTACGAGAAAGCCGTGCAAGAAGGCATCAAAGAACAGCAGCGTCTCGTTTCGCAGACCGAAGTCGTGCAATCGGCCAACGCCGAGTCCACCCGGCTGATCGACACGGCGCACGCCGAGGCTGACCGGCTGCGCGGCGAATGCGACATCTACGTCGACAGCAAACTCGCCGAGTTCGAGGAGTACCTCAACACCACCCTGCGCTCGGTCAACCGTGGCCGCCATCAACTACGGACGGCGGCCGGTGTGCACGACTACGCCCAGCGGTAGCCCGCTTACCAGCGGCGCAGGCGGCTCGTGGCCGCCCGTAGAATTGCGGCTATGGCGCGGCAGCACAGCCCAAAGGCACGGTCGCATCCGGGTTCGCCGTTAGCCGTCAACATCGCGCGGCTGGGGCGACGCCCGGGCTCGATGTTCCCGCTGCACGACACGGTGGCCAGCCCGTCGCGCATCGGCCTGGCGATGATCGGAATCCAGCCCGGCGCGCCGTTGGACCTCGATCTGCGGGTGGAGTCGGTTTCCGAAGGCGTCTTGGTGACCGGGTCGCTGTCTGCGCCGATCACGGGAGAATGTTCGCGTTGCCTGACACCGTTCAGCGAGCGCATCCAGGTCGCCCTCACCGAGTTGTTCGCCTACCCGGACACCCTGACCGAAGCGACCACCGAGGAAGACGAGGTCGGTCGGGTCGATGGCGACATCGTCGACTTGGAGCAGCCGATCATCGATGCCGTGGGCCTGGAACTGCCGTTCTCGCCCGTGTGCCGGCCGGAATGCCCGGGGCTGTGTCCTAGGTGCGGCGTCCCGCTGGCAACCGCCGAGCCCAGTCATCACCACGACGAGATCGACCCGCGCTGGGCCAAGCTGACGGCGATGCTGCGCCCCGAGATCGACGGAGCCGGCGATGAGTGACCTGCTCGATGCGCTCGGCGTCGACCTGCCCGATGAGCTGTTGACGCTTGCGCTGACCCACCGCAGCTACGCCTACGAGCACGGCGGCCTGCGCACCAACGAGCGTCTGGAATTTCTCGGTGACGCCGTGCTGGGCGTGACCGTCACCGACCATCTGTACCACCGGCACCCCGAACGTCCGGAGAGTGATCTGGCCAAAATGCGTGCCGGCGTCGTCAACACCCAGGCGCTGGCCAACGTTGCGCGCGGTCTGACCGACCAAGGACTCGGCGCGCACCTGCTGTTGGGACGTGGCGAGCTCAAATCTGGCGGGCCGGATAAATCCAGCATTCTCGCCGACAGTCTGGAATCGCTGCTCGGCGCAATCTACTTGCAACACGGCTTGGATGTTGCCCGACGGGTGATCCTGCGGTTGTTCAGTGAATTGCTGGAGGCCGGCGGCCTTTTGGACTGGAAGACCAGCTTGCAGGAACTGACCGCGGCCCGCGGCCTCGGCGCGTTGTCGTATCAGGTCACCGCGACCGGACCCGACCACCTAAGAGAGTTCACCGCCGTCGTCGTTGTGATGGACACCGCGTACGGCTCCGGCACGGGCCGGACCAAGAAAGAGGCCGAACAAAGGGCGGCCGAGGTGGCTTGTCAGGCGCTAAACCAACTCGACCCTGCCCTACCAGGGGAAACTGCCGGGTAGATGCCCGAACTACCCGAAGTTGAGGTGGTGCGGCGCGGATTGCAGGCCCACGTGGTGGACAAGACCATCACCGCCGTCCGAGTGCATCACCCGCGTGCCGTGCGCCGACACGAGGCCGGCCCCGCAGACCTGACCGCGCGGCTGCTGGACGCCCGAATCACCGGCAGCGACCGGCGGGGCAAATATCTGTGGCTCATCCTGGACGGGCCGAGCGGCGACGACCAGGCGCTGGTCGTTCACCTCGGCATGAGCGGCCAGATGCTGCTCGGGCCCGTTCCCAACGCCGGTCACCTGCGCATCGCCGCGATCCTCGACGACGGCACCACATTGAGCTTTGTCGATCAGCGGACATTCGGCGGCTGGCAGTTGGCCGACCTGGTCACCGTGGACGGCAGCGTGGTTCCGGCGCCCGTCGCACACTTGGCGCGCGACCCGCTGGATCCGCGCTTCGACATCGATGCGGTGGTCAAGGTGTTGCGGCGCAAGCATTCCGAGATCAAACGGCAGCTGCTCGACCAGACCGTGGTGTCGGGGATCGGCAACATCTACGCCGACGAGGCGCTGTGGCGGGCCAAGGTGAACGGCGCTCGCCTGGCCGAGGCGCTGACCCGCCGGCAGTTGACGACGGTATTGGAGGCGGCCGCCGAAGTGATGCGCGACGCGCTGGCGCAGGGCGGCACGTCGTTCGACTCGTTGTATGTCAACGTCAACGGCCAGTCCGGCTACTTCGACCGGTCGCTGAACGTCTACGGCCGCGAAGGGAAACCTTGCCGGCGCTGCGGGGCCGTGATCCGCCGGGACAAGTTCATGAACCGCTCGTCGTACTACTGCCCGCGGGATCAGCCGCGTCCGCGGCGCTGACGACTCTCGACGCACGCAACTGCAGCCCGAGGACCGGCCGCCCGTGGAGCAAGGCGAGCCGGGCTCCGCGGCGACGCGAGGACCGCGCGTCACACCCGGTAGAAAGAACCCATGACCGATCTGTGGGTGGAACGCACCGGGGTGCGCCGCTATACCGGGCACAGCTCGCGGGGGGCGCAGGTCCTCGTCGGCTCCGAGGACGTCGAGGGCGTTTTCACCCCTGGTGAACTGCTCAAGATCGCGCTGGCCGCTTGTAGCGGGATGTCCAGTGACCACCCGCTGGCCCGTCGCCTCGGCGACGGCTACCAGGCGGTGGTTCGGGTGTCCGGCGACGCCGATCGCGAGCAGGAGCGGTATCCGCTGCTGCAAGAAACCCTCGAGGTCGACCTGTCGGGATTGTCAGAGGAGGAGAAGCAGCGGCTGCAGGTTGTGGTCAGCCGGGCCATCGACCAGGTGTGCACGGTGGGACGCACGCTCAAATCGGGCACCAAGATCACGTTCGAGGTAGCAGGTGTCGGAGCCTGACGTCCGGTTGACCGCGTGGGTGCACGGGCGGGTACAGGGCGTCGGATTCCGGTGGTGGACCCGTTCGCGGGCGCTGGAGCTGGGACTGACCGGCTACGCCTCCAACCGTCCCGACGGGCGGGTGCAGATCGTGGCCCAGGGATCGCGTGACGCGTGCGAGCAGTTGTTGCTCCTGTTGCAGGGCGGAAAAACACCAGGCCACGTCGACAACGTTGTCACTGATTGGTCGCAGCGCGGCGAACCGATCAGCGGTTTCACCGAGCGGTAGCCCGGCTTCTCCTCGTAACGCTGCGCGTTCCGCATCGTCGCCGGGCGGCGGTAGTCTGGCACGTCGTGTACCTCAAGAGCCTGACGCTGAAGGGCTTCAAGTCCTTCGCCTCGCCGACGACTCTGCGGTTTGAGCCTGGCATCACCGCAGTGGTCGGACCCAATGGGTCGGGCAAGTCCAACGTCGTCGACGCGCTGGCGTGGGTGATGGGGGAGCAGGGCGCCAAGACGCTGCGCGGCGGCAAGATGGAAGACGTCATCTTCGCGGGCACCTCGTCGCGGGCGCCGCTGGGACGCGCCGAGGTCACCGTCACCATCGACAACTCCGACAACGCGTTGCCGATCGAGTACTCCGAGGTGTCGATCACCCGGCGGATGTTCCGCGATGGCGCCAGCGAGTACGAAATCAACGGCAGCAGTTGCCGTTTGATGGATGTCCAGGAGCTGTTGAGCGACTCCGGCATCGGCCGTGAGATGCACGTCATCGTCGGGCAGGGCAAGCTCAACGAAATCCTGGAATCCCGACCGGAAGATCGTCGCGCGTTCATCGAGGAAGCCGCCGGTGTGCTCAAGCACCGCAAGCGCAAGGAAAAGGCCGTCCGCAAGCTCGAGGCGATGTCGGCGAATCTGGCCCGGCTGACCGACCTGACCACCGAACTGCGTCGCCAGCTCAAACCGCTTGGCCGCCAAGCCGAAGTGGCTCGGCGGGCCCAAACCATTCAGGCCGACTTACGCGACGCCCGGCTGCGGCTGGCCGCCGACGATGTGGTCACTCGACAGTCCGAGCTCAACAACACCAACGAGGCCGAGGCGGCGCTGCGTCGCGAGAACGACGAGGCCTCGGCCCGGCTGGCGGTGGCGTCGGAGGAACTGGCCGCCCACGAGACGGCGTTGACGGCATTGTCCGACCGAGCGGAATCGGCACAGCAGATCTGGTTTCGGTTGTCCGCCTTGGCCGAACGAGTGAGCGCGACCGTGCGCATCGCCAGCGAGCGTGCTCAGCATCTGGACGTCGAGACCACAGCGACGAGTGGCCCAGATCCTGACGAGTTGGAGGCTGAGGCCGCCGAGGTGGCCGCCGCCGAGCAGCAGCTGCTCGGCGAGCTGGCCGCTACCCGCACCCGGCTTGACGCCGCGCGTGCCGAGCTGGCCGACCGCGAGCGTGACGCTACCGAAGCCGAAGCCGCTCACGTGGCGGCGGTGCAGGCCGAGGCCGACCGCCGTGAAGGCCTGGCCCGGCTGGCCGGTCAGGTGGAGACCATGCGGGCGCGCGTCGAGTCGATAGACGACGGCGTGACTAAATTGTCAGAGCGCATCGAGGAGGCCGCCGCCCGCGCCCATCAAGCTCGGGCCGAGTTCGAAACCGTGCAGAGCCGGGTAGGTGAGCTCGACCAAGGCGAAGTCGGCCTAGACGATCACCACGACCGGACCGTGGTCGCGTTGCGGTTGGCCGACGAGCGGGTCGCCGAACTGCAATCCGCCGAGCGCGGCGCCGAACGCCAAGTGGCTTCACTTCGGGCCAGGATCGAGGCGTTGTCGGTAGGGCTCGAGCGGAAGGACGGCGCGGCTTGGATCACCCAAAATCGTAGCGGCACTGGAATTTTCGGCTCGGTGGCAAAGTTGGTCAAAGTGCAGTCGGGTTATGAGGCTGCGCTTGCCGCGGTCCTCGGTGCGGCCGCCGACGCGCTGGCCGCCGACAGCTTCAGCGCGGCCGCAGATGCGGTGAGCGCGCTCAAACACGCCGACGGCGGCCGTGCGGCCATCGTGCTGAGCGACTGGCCCGCACACGATCCGGCACCGGCGGGCGCGCTGCCCGGCGGCGCGCGGTGGGCCCTCGATCTCGTCGAGGTGCCGGCGCGGTTGCGCGGCGCGTTGGTCGCCATGCTCTCCCACGTAGCGGTGGTCGGCGGCCTCACCGAAGCGATGGATCTGGTCGCCGACCGCCCGCAGTTGCGCGCGGTCACCCGCGACGGCGATCTGGTGGGTGCCGGCTGGGTCAGCGGCGGTTCGGACCGTAAACCCTCCACGCTGGAGATCACCTCCGAAATCGCCAAGGCGCGCAATGAACTCGCGACAGCCGAGGCGCAGGCCGGCCAGCTCGAGGCGGCGTTGTCCGGGGCAAGGAGCGAGCAAGCCGCCCGCCAGGACTCCGCCGAGCAGGCTTTGGCCGCACTCAACGAATCCGATGCCGCCATCTCGGCGATCTACGAGCAGCTCGGGCGGCTGGGCCAGGACACCCGCGCTGCCGACGAGGACTGGCGCAGGCTGCTGCACCAGCGGCAGGAGTTAGAGGCCGGGCGCGCCGAAACTCTCTCCGAGCTAGGCGAGCTCGAGACTCGCCTGCGCAATGTTGAACAGAGCCAACAGATCTCAGCTGTGCCCGTCGACCGGCAGCAAATCGCCGGGGCGGCCGAGGCCGCCCGCGGAATCGAAGTGGAAGCCCGGTTGGCGGTGCGCACCGCCGAGGAGCGCGCCAATGCCGTTCGCGGGCGGGCGGATTCGCTGCGTCGCGCTGCTGCAGCGGAGCGGGAGGCCAGGGTGCGCGCCCAGCAGGCCCGCGCCGCGCGTCAGCACGCGGCCGCGGTGGCCGCCGCGGTCGCCGACGCCGGGCGGCGGCTCGCCGGCCGGCTGGGTCAGGTGGTCGGTGCCGCGTCGCGCAACCGCGAGGTGCTGGCGGCCGAACGCCGGCAGCGCTCTGTCGCGATGGCTGCGGTCCGCGACGAGGTGAACGCGTTGGGCGCCCGGATCGGCACGCTCACCGAGTCGCTGCACCGCGACGAGGTGGCCAAGGCGCAGGCGGCGCTGCGCATCGAGCAGCTCGAGCAGATGGTGCTCGAGCAGTTCGGGATGGCGTCGGACGTTCTGGTTGCCGAATACGGCCCGCAGGCCTCGCTGCCACCGACGGAGCTGGAGATGGCCGAATACGAGCAGGCCCGCGAGCGCGGCGAGCAGGTCATGGCGCCGGCCCCCATGCCGTTCGACCGGCCCACCCAGGAGCGTCGAGCCAAACGCGCCGAACGGGAGCTGGCCGAGCTAGGCCGGGTCAACCCGTTGGCTCTCGAGGAGTTCGCCGCGCTGGAGGAGCGCTACAACTTCCTGTCCACCCAGCTCGAGGACGTCAAGGCCGCCCGTAAGGATCTGCTCGACGTCGTTGCCGATGTCGATGCGCGCATCCTGCAGGTGTTCGCCGACGCCTACGTCGATGTGGAACGGGAATTTGAAGGGGTGTTCGCCACTCTGTTCCCCGGCGGCGAAGGCCGGTTACGGCTCACCGACCCGGACAACATGCTCACCACCGGCATCGAGGTCGAGGCCCGTCCGCCCGGCAAGAAAGTCAAACGGCTGTCCCTGCTGTCCGGCGGGGAGAAGTCGCTGACCGCGGTGGCGATGCTGGTAGCCATCTTCCGGGCCCGCCCTTCGCCGTTCTACATCATGGACGAGGTGGAGGCGGCGCTCGATGATATGAACCTGCACCGGCTGCTCGGCCTGTTCGAGCAGTTGCGAGCGCAGTCGCAGTTGATCGTCATCACGCACCAGAAGCCGACCATGGAGGTCGCCGACTCTCTCTACGGCGTGACGATGCGCGACGACGGCATCACCACGGTGATCTCTCAGCGGATGCGCGGCCAGCAGGTCAACCAGCTGGTCACGACTACCTAAGCGAGGAACACGTTGCCGCAGGGTCTATGGATCGCGATCGCGGTCGCCGCCGCACTGATCGTCATCGCCGTCTTGGTGCTGGGCCTGGTCCGCTACCGGCGACGGCAGATCAGCCTGGCGGCCCGCGAGCAAACCTCCACCCTTGACCGCTCCGGCGGCTACACCGCATCGTCGGGAATCACGTTCAGCCGCACCGAAACCGGCGACCTCATCGACACCACCGGGCTGCCCGCCGTCGGCGACGACGCGACCATTCCGCGCGATGCGCCCAAGCGTTCGGTCTCCGACGTTCAACTGCCCGAACCGGAAACCGTCGCGCCGCCAGCTGAGCCGTCGGCACCCGAAGTCATCGCACCGCCCGAAGGGCGTTTGGAGCAACTGCGCGGCCGACTCGCCAGGTCGCAGAATGCATTGGGCCGCAGCCTATTAGGGTTGATCGGCGGCGGCGATCTCGACGAGGACTCCTGGGAGCAAGTGGAGGACACCCTGCTGATCGCCGACCTGGGTCCGACGGTTGCCAGTTCGGTGGTGGCTCAGCTGCGCAGCGGGCTTGCCAGCAAAGACGTCCACACCGAGGCCGATGCCCGCGCTGTGCTGCGGGAGGTGTTGATCGCCGAGCTGCAACCCGACCTGGACCGCTCCGTGCGCGCGTTGCCGCACGACGACCACCCGTCGGTGCTGCTGGTCGTCGGTGTCAACGGCACCGGTAAAACCACCACCGTCGGCAAACTCGCGCGGGTGTTGGTGGCCGACGGCCGACGAGTCGTGCTCGGCGCAGCCGACACCTTCCGTGCCGCGGCCGCCGACCAATTGCAGACCTGGGCTGCGCGGGTGGGCGCCGAAGTGGTGCGCGGAGCCGAGGGCGCCGACCCGGCTTCGGTGGCGTTCGACGCCGTTGACAAGGGCATCGCCGTGGGTGCCGACGTCGTCGTGATCGACACCGCGGGCCGGCTGCACACCAAAACCGGACTGATGGACGAACTGGACAAGCTCAAACGCGTGGTGACGCGGCGTGCCGCCGTCGACGAGGTGCTGCTGGTGCTCGATGCCACCATCGGGCAGAACGGGCTGGCACAGGCACGAGTGTTCGCCGATGTCGTCGACATCACCGGCGCGGTGCTGACCAAACTGGATGGAACAGCCAAGGGCGGCATCGTTTTCCGTGTCCAACAAGAACTCGGAGTACCGGTGAAGCTGGTCGGACTCGGCGAAGGACCCGACGATCTGGCGCCGTTCGAACCGGCCGCCTTCGTCGACGCCCTGCTTGGTTGATCGAAGGGTCGGACTCAAGCGACGTGAGCTCGCATGCATACCGCCGAAGAGGGACGCAACGTCTTTTCACGCGGAGTTGCGCTTATGCTCGCGAATTGGTCCCTCCCCTAGGCGAATACATCGCTTAACCGATAGCGAACGTGCTTGCCGGAACTTGACGTAAGGTGGCGGCTGCGCCTACCGGTGTCGTCGAGGGTGTCTGCAGCAAACTTGCCGCCGTTGGAATGCGCGAGCGTCGACGCCGTGCCGTTCGTGCACCGATTTCGCCGAACCAGCATCGCGAGGCCGGCGCGGTAGCTAACGTAGCGGGCATGGCGCGGAGCGAATCCCCGTGCTGATCACCGCGTTGCGGGATCTGCAATGGCGACGGCGACGCTTTATCATTGCGATCATCGGCACCGGCATCGTCTTCGCGATGACCCTCGTTCTCACCGGCCTGGCCAATGGTTTTCGCGTCGAGGCTCGGCACACGGTCGACTCCTTGAGTTTCGACGCGTACTTCATCAAGGCGGGCGCGGTAGGTCCATTCCAGGGTTCGGCACCGTTCCCGGAGGCAGTGGCAACGGCTGTGGCCCGGATCCCGGGCGTCAAATCGGCTGTCCCGCTGGTCTTTGGCGTCGGGGTTTTGCAAGACCGCAGCGCTTCACAGAACGTGAACGTGTTCGGCGTGTCCGGACACGCAGCGGGGACGCCGACCGTGGCGGCGGGGGTGGCACCGTCGAGCGACGGTCAGATCGCGGTATCGAACACCCTGCGTCGCGCTGTCGGCAGCGATGTCCAGATCAGCTCGCGCAGACCGCGGATCGTCGGACTCGTCGACAATTCCACGGCGCTCGCGGGACAGGCCAACGTTTTCTTCACCGTCGCAGGGGCGCAGCAGATGCTGTTTTCGGGGCAGCCACTAGTCTCCGCCATCGGCTTGCGCGGCGTAGCCGCTGAGATACCCGACGGCTACCGCATCGTGCATCGCGACGTTGCGGTGGACGACCTGCTGCGCCCGCTGCAAAAGGCCCTCGGGGCGATCTCCTACTTGGCGATTCTGCTGTGGGCGGTTGCGGCGCTGATCGTGGGATCGCTGATCTACCTATCCGCGCTGGAGCGGACCCGCGACTTCGCGGTCTTCAAAGCGGTCGGTGTCACCACTCGCTCGGTACTCGCCGGCCTGGCGCTGCAGGCGGTGG
This sequence comes from uncultured Actinomycetota bacterium, assembly GCA_963833915.1. Lineage (GTDB taxonomy): Bacteria > Actinomycetota > Actinomycetes > Mycobacteriales > Mycobacteriaceae > Mycobacterium. Next base: position 88,329 of record CAWHZO010000017.1, on the reverse strand, counting down.
TCGTGGCGGTGGTCGCGGCGGTGCTCGGCGCGGTCCTCTCGCTGGGGCTCGGTCCGCTGTTCCCGATACCCGTGGTGGTGCCCACTTCTGCCTTCGTGTTGCTTCCGGTGATCGCGGTGGTGATCGGTCTGCTGGCCAGCGTCGCGGGAATGCGACGTGCGGTGACCGTGGACCCGGCGCTGGCGTTCGGAGGTCCGTAAGCCATGGCTGATCTGCGAATCAACGACCTCGTCGTCGAATACTCCAGCGACCGCTACGCGGTCCGCCCGATCGACGGCCTGGATCTGGAAGTCACCGCGGGATCGCTGGTGATCCTGCTAGGCCCGAGCGGGTGCGGGAAGACCACGTTGCTGTCGTGTTTGGGCGGCATCCTCAGCCCGACCGCCGGCCGCATCGAGTTCGGCGACGTCGAGGTCACCGCGCTAAATCGCCGCGCGCTTGCCGCGTACCGACGCGACACCGTCGGCATCGTATTCCAGGCGTTCAACCTTATAGCGAGCATCAGCGCGGTTGAGAACGTGATGGTGCCGCTGTGGGCGGCCGGACGGTCGCGTCGCGCGGCGCGCGAGCGCGCCGAGGAGTTACTGACGCGCGTCGGACTGCAGGACCGGATGAGACACCGACCCGGCGACCTGAGCGGCGGTCAGCAGCAACGGGTGGCGGTCGCCCGCGCGATCGCATTGGACCCGCCGTTGATCCTGGCCGACGAACCCACGGCGCACCTGGACTTCATCCAGGTAGAAGAGGTGCTGCGGCTGATCCGCGAGTTGGCAACGGGTGAGCGGGTTGTCGTGGTCGCCACGCACGACACCCGAATACTCCCGCTCGCCGACCGCGTCGTCGAGATGGTGCCGCAGTTGATCTCTATCCACCGGGAGCCCGAAACGGTCAGTCTTACAAGCGATTCCGTATTGTTTGAGCAGGGCAGCATAGGGGACCTGATCTACGTAGTCTCCGAAGGCGAACTCGAAGTCGTACGCGAGCTGGCGGCTGGCGGTGAAGAGCTGCTCAAGGTCGCCATGTCCGGCGACTACTTCGGCGAGATCGGACCACTGTTCGGTATGCCCCGCTCGGCCACGGTGCGTGCCCGTACCGATGCGACCGTCGTTGGCTACACCGTGCAGGCGTTCCGGGAGCGACTCGGCGCCGCCGGCGTGCGCGACCTCATCGAGCACCGCGACATCGCAATGAATTAGTGCCGTGCACTTGTGTGTGGGGGCGGGACTCGAACGTGCGGCCTGCGCCGGCAACCCAAAAAACCTCGTGTCGGAGACGGCAGGGCGATATACGGCAGGGCGATATGGCGGACGTCGTTGACCAACAGTGACGGTGAGGCCGCGCGGGCGCGGCTGCGCGGGACTCGGCGAAGGGCCCGACGATCTGGCGCCGTTCGAACCCGCCGCCTTCGTCGACGCCCTGCTGGGTATCTGGCGCCGTTCGAACCGGCCGCCTTCGTCGACGCCCTGCTCGGCTGATCTGGCTGAACTCCTTACACGCCGGACTACTACGTTAATCCTGCCGAAACGCGCTGGCCCCATTGCTGAAACAACCATTGCGCAAGGTTCTCAGCTAGGCCACAGGCACCTGTCTGACGGCCATTCATGGCCGACCGGAGGTGATAGCGAGTGAGTTTCCCGATACTGGGCCAGCCCAATACCGGCGACACCGCCTGGATGCTGGCAAGTTCCGCGCTGGTGCTGTTGATGACGCCGGGATTGGCGTTCTTCTACGGTGGCATGGTGCGCGCCAGAAGCGTGCTCAACATGCTCATGATGAGCATCAGCGCGATGGGCGTGGTGACGGTGCTGTGGGTGCTCTACGGCTACTCGATGGCATTCGGCAACGACACAGACGACGTCATCGGTAACCCGACCGAATACTGGGGTCTGAAGGGTCTCATCGGTGGCAACTCTGTAGCCGCGGATCCCACCAAGGGCGTTGCGGCGACCGATATCCCGCTGGCCGGTACGTTGCCGGCCACCGTGTTCGTGGCGTTCCAGCTGATGTTCGCGATCATCACGGTCGCGTTGATCTCGGGGGCGGTATCCGACCGGCTGAAGTTCAGCGCCTGGCTGGTGTTCGCCGGACTGTGGGCGACGATCGTCTACTTCCCGGTCGCGCACTGGGTCTTCGCGTTCGACGGGTTCGCCTCCGAGCACGGCGGCTGGATCGCCAACAAGCTGCATGCCATCGACTTCGCCGGCGGTACTGCGGTCCATATCAACTCCGGTACGGCCGGCTTGGTCCTGGCGATCGTCCTCGGCAAACGCAAGGGCTGGCCCACGACGCTGTTCCGCCCGCACAATGTGCCGTTTGTGATGCTCGGTGCCGGTTTGCTGTGGTTCGGCTGGTACGGGTTCAACGCCGGTTCGGCCACCAGCGCTAACGGCGTCGCCGGATCGACATTCATGACCACCACAATCGCCACGGCCACGGCCATGCTCTTCTGGCTGCTCACCGAGCGGATCCGAGATGGCCATGCAACGACGCTGGGGGCGGCCTCGGGCGTCGTCGCCGGATTGGTCGCCATCACACCGTCCTGTTCGTCAGTCAACGCGTTGGGCGCCTTGGCGATCGGCGCGGTGGCCGGGGTGCTGTGTGCGCTGGCAGTCGGGCTGAAATTCAAGCTCGGCTTCGATGACTCGCTGGACGTGGTCGGTGTGCACCTGATCGGTGGTCTGGCGGGCACGCTGCTGGTCGGTCTGCTTGCCGCGCCGGAGAGCCCTGCCATTAACGGCGTGGCTGGCGTGTCGAAGGGCTTGTTCTACGGCGGCGGTTGGAATCAGCTGGAACGGCAGGCGGTCGGCGCGTTCAGTGTTCTGTTCTACTCCGCTATCGTCACCCTTATTCTGGCTCTGATACTGAAGTACACGATCGGGCTGCGTCTGAGTCCTGAGGCAGAAGCGACTGGTATCGATGAGTCTCAGCACGCGGAGAGCGGTTACGATTTCGCCACAGCGACCGGCTCTGTCCTTCCTCATGCGAGTCTGCCGGACAGCTCGAACGGCGTGGAAGAGCCACTGGACGACAAAGTAGAGGCGGAGCAGAAATGAAGCTGATCACCGCGATCGTCAAGCCGTTCACGCTCGAGGACATCAAAGCCAGCCTTGAACAGGTCGGAGTCCTGGGGATGACGGTCAGCGAAGTTCAGGGATACGGCCGGCAGAAGGGTCACACTGAGGTCTACCGCGGAGCTGAGTACTCGGTCGACTTCGTGCCGAAGGTACGGGTCGAGGTCTTGGTCGAAGACTTTGACACGGACAAGGTGGTCGACGGCATCGTGCGGGCCGCGCGCACCGGTAAGATCGGCGATGGCAAGGTGTGGGTGACCGCGGTGGAAACGGTGGTGCGGGTACGCACCGGTGAGCGCGGAGCGGACGCCATCTGATTGCCGTGTGAAGACTCCTTCGGGGAGTAGCCGATCCGACCGGGCGGGAATGAGACAGCGCGAGCCAGATTCACCCGAACCGTCATGGCCTGAGGCCGCGGCGGGCAAAAGCGCCGTCGCGGCCAGCGATTTGGCCGCTGCCCGGGAAAAGCTGCTCGCTCGGGGACCGAGTGAACTCGATTCGGCCGCCCTGCGGGAAGCGTGGGGCGAGCTTCATGAATTCTGGCTGACCACAAAGGCTTCCGAGATCGGTATCACGGCCGAGAGCGGCTTTGCGATCGTCGCCACCGGTTCGCTGGGCCGTCGTGAACTGGTGCCCTACTCCGACCTGGACTTGCTGCTGTTGCACGACAACATGGCCGCTGACGGCGTTCGGGAGGTCGCCGATTCGCTGTGGTATCCGTTGTGGGACGCCAACATTCGTCTTGATCACAGTGTTCGAACCGTGGCCCAGACACTCGAGGTCGCCGGCGCAGACGTGTCCGCCTGCATGGCCATGCTGGATGCCCGGCACATCGCCGGCGACGAACAGCTGTCGGCCCGACTCATCGAGGGAATCCGGCGGCAGTGGCGGGCCGGAATCCAGTCCCTGTTCGGCGAACTCGTCGACGAGACCCATGGCCGGTGGCGCCGCAGCGGTGAGATCGCGCACCGCGCCGAACCCGATGTGAAAATGGGCCGTGGTGGCCTGCGCGATGTCCAACTGCTCGACGCGCTGGCCGTCGCTCACCTCGCCGACCGAGGAGGCTCGGGCCAATCGGACGACCCGCTGGGTTCGCTCACCGGGGCCCACCTGACCCTGCTCAACGTCCGCACCGAACTCCACCGGGTCTCCGGTCGCGGGCACGACCTGGTGTTGGCTCAGTTTGCCGACGAGATCAGCGCTGCACTGCACATCGGCGACCGCTTTGACCTGTCCAGGGCGTTGTCCGACGTCGGCCGCACCATCAGCTACCGCGTCGACGCCGCGCTGCGGACCGCCGCCAACGCGCTGCCGCGACGCGGGATGTCGGCGATCCGGCGGCGTCCGCGTCGCCCCTTGGATGAGGGAGTGGTCGAGTTTGCCGGCGAGATCGTGCTCGCCCGCGACGCCCGACCGCAAAGCGACCCAACACTATTGCTGCGAGTGGCGGCGGCATCGGCAGTCACCCGATTGCCGATTGCGGTGTCGACGCTGAGTCGGCTGGCCGATACCGCACCGGAACTCCCGTCACCGTGGCCGCGCGAGGCGTTGGACAACCTCCTGGTCCTGTTGACCGCCGGCCCGGACACGATCGCGGTCATCGAAACGTTGGATCGGACCGGGTTATGGGGCCGGCTTTTCCCGGAGTGGGGCGCAGTCCGCGACCTTCCGCCCCGCGACGTCGTCCATATCTGGACGGTGGATCGGCATCTGGCCGAAACCGTCTCGCGGGCAAGGATTTTCACTACTCGCGTCGCCCGTTCCGACCTGCTGATCCTTGGTGCGCTGCTGCATGACATCGGCAAGGGACGCGACGTCGACCACTGCGTGCTGGGGGCTCAGCTGGCCACCCAGATCGGCACCAGGCTGGGTATGTGGCCATCGGATGTCGAGTTGCTTTCCAAGCTGGTGTACCACCACTTGCTGTTAGCGAAGGTCGCGTTCCGGCAGGACCTGAACGACCCGCAGACCATCGCCGCCGTTTGCGAGGCGTTGGACGGAGACCCGGTGCTGCTGGACGTGTTGCATGCGCTGACCGAGGCCGATTCGCTGGCCACCGGGCCTGGGGTGTGGAGCGACTGGAAGGCATCGCTGGTCGGCGACCTGGTGCGGCGCAGTCGGATGGCGATGAACGGCGAGGCGTTGCCCGAAGCCGACCCGCTGCACCCCGAGTACATTGCCCTGGCGTCCGATCGCAAGGTGCACGTCGAACTGCGGCCCGGTAAGGACCAGCGCCTGTACCAGGCGGTGGTGATCGCCCCGGACCAGCGCGGGCTGCTGTCCAAAGCGGCCGGGGTGCTGGCGCTGAACTCGCTGCGCGTGCATTCGGCGTCGGTCAACATTCAGGACGGCGTCGCGATCAGCGAATTCGTGGTGTCGCCGCACTTCGGTAGTCCGCCCGCCGCCGGCTTGTTGCGTCAGCAGCTCATCCGTGCGCTGGGCGGGCAGGCCGACGTGTTGGGCACGTTGCAGCAGCGGGCCGGTGCTTCGCACCCCAAGCCCATCGGTGATGCGCCGACCGCGGTTCCGGTTCACCATTCGACCGCCCCGCCGCGGATTTTGTGGTTCGACGGCACGCCTGGCCGATTGATCATCGAAATCCGCGCGAACGACCGCCCCGGTCTGCTGGCACTGCTCACCGGTGCGCTGGAACGTGCCGGGGTGGACATCGATTGGGCAAAGGTCAGCACGCGGGGATCAATGGTGGACGACGTGTTCTGCATTGCGTTGCCGGCGCGAAGCGCCGCCGCCAAGGCGGCGGGCGAGCCCGGCTCTGGCACCCGAACGGAGATCGAGCATCACCTGTTGGCCGTGCTGGAAGCGCCAAAGGACGCGGCCGCGGTCTAACCGAGATCGCGAGTCTGCAGCCACGTGTGAATTCGTTCGGCGACGCCGGCCCATCCGGGTTCGAGCATCATGTTGTGTCCCATGGCGGGAAAGAACTCTGCTTCGGTCTGGTAAGCGCGAGCCGTCGCGCGCACCTCGGCGTCGGTGACCATGCCGTCGTCGGCGGCGCCTAACACCAGCATCGGGGTGTTGACCCGGTTGGACTTGACCCGGCGGATCAGCGGGTCGATCAGGGAGGCGCGCACCGCCTCGGATTGCACACTCGCCGCGCATGATTCCACGATGTCGTCGGGCGTGTGCGTGCTGAAGAGGTGCTCACGGACCAGCGGCACGGTACCGATGAACCCGGCCAAATTGCCGACCGGCAGCGACCGCATGGAGATCCACGGGTGACGGCTCCAGATGCGCACGGCCAGGCCGAGCACACCCTGCGGCGGCACGGAAGCCACCAGGACAGCCGCCGGGGCGTCGTGGTTCTCAAGGTATCGCTGCACGACGAAGCCGCCCAGAGAATGGGCAATGAGCACCGGGTGGCCGCCGAGGCTGTCAGCCGTGGTGTGGACGTCGTCGACGTAATCGGCGATCGAGCACGCGTGAAAACGCTTCGCGGTGGGGCTGTCGCCGTGCCCGCGCAGACTCATCGCAACCGCGCGATAACCGGCATCGACAAAGTAGTCCACGAAGTTGCGCCAGCACGACGCGGAATGCCAACCGCCGTGGACGAACAGCAGCGGCACCGGATGCGCGTCGTTGCAGGACCCTTTGTCGATCACCTCGAGCATGCGTCCATCGTGACCCGGCTAGGCTGGTCTGCGTGTTTGAATCGCTGTCCGATCGGCTGACCGGTGCCCTGCAAGGACTTCGCGGCAAGGGCCGGCTGACCGACGCCGACGTCGACGCCACCACCCGCGAAATCCGGTTGGCGCTGCTGGAGGCCGACGTTTCGCTGCCCGTGGTCCGGGCCTTCGTCGGTCGAATCAAAGACCGCGCCAAGGGCGCGGAGGTGTCCGGGGCTCTCAACCCGGCTCAGCAAGTCGTCAAGATCGTCAACGAGGAACTGATCACCATCCTGGGCGGCCAGACCCGCCAGTTGGCGTTCGCGAAGACGCCGCCGACCGTGGTGATGCTGGCCGGCCTGCAGGGCTCCGGTAAGACCACGCTGGCGGGCAAGCTGGCGCTGTGGCTGCGCGGCCAGGGCCACACTCCGCTGTTGGTGGCCTGCGACCTGCAGCGGCCGGGCGCGGTCAACCAGCTGCGCATCGTGGGGGAGCGGGCCGGTGTCGCGGTGTTCGCACCCCACCCCGGCGCGTCGGTGGAGGCGGAGGCCGACCAGCAGGCCGGCCCCGGTGATCCGGTCACCGTCGCGTCGGCCGGACTCGCCGAAGCCCGGGCCAAACACTTCGACGTCGTGATCGTCGACACCGCCGGACGGTTGGGTATCGACGAGGAGATGATGGCCCAGGCCGGCGCCATCCGGGCGGCCGTCGAGCCCGATGAGGTGCTGTTCGTCCTGGACGCGATGGTCGGTCAGGATGCTGTGGCCACCGCGCAGGCGTTTGGCGAGGGTGTCGGCTTCACCGGCGTGGTGCTGACCAAGCTGGACGGCGACGCGCGCGGCGGCGCCGCGCTATCGGTCCGTGAAATAGCTGGTGTCCCGATACTTTTCGCGTCTTCCGGCGAAAAGCTGGAGGACTTCGACGTCTTCCATCCGGACCGGATGGCCGGCCGCATTCTGGGCATGGGCGACGTGCTGAGCCTGATCGAGCAGGCCGAGCAGGTCTTCGATGCGCAGCAGGCCGAAGCCGCCGCGGCCAAGATCGGATCCGGCGAGCTGACACTGGAGGACTTCCTCGAGCAGATGCTGGCGATCCGCAAGATGGGCCCGATCGGCAACCTGCTGGGGATGCTTCCCGGCGCAGGCCAGATGAAGGATGCCCTGGCCGCCGTCGACGACAGTCAACTCGACCGGTTGCAGGCCATAATCCGTGGCATGACGCCACAAGAGCGGGCCGACCCGAAGATCATCAACGCGTCGCGCCGCCTGCGCATCGCCAACGGGTCCGGCGTTGCGGTATCTGAGGTCAATCAACTGGTCGACCGTTTCTTCGAGGCGCGCAAGATGATGTCCTCGATGGTGAGCGGCATGGGCATACCCGGTATGGGGCGAAAGTCCGCGACCCGAAAGAGCGCGAAAGCCAAGGGCGGCAAGGGCAAGAAGGGCAAGAAGCGGGGGCCGACGCCGGCCAAGGCCCGCGGCCCGCTCGGCGCGGGCATGCCGGCCGGGTTCCCCGATCTGTCGAACATGCCGCAGGGTCTTGACGAACTGCCACCCGGTCTGGCCAATTTCGATTTGTCGAAGCTGAACTTCCCGGGCAATAAGTAGTGCCTCAGCACGTTCGAGGGGTCGGGCTGCCCGACGAAGAACCCATCGAACTGTGGATAATCGAGGGCCGGATCAGCCGCGAACCGGTCGGCGGCGCCGAGACGATTTTCGACGGCGGCTGGATCCTGCCCGGGCTGGTGGACGCGCACTGCCATGTCGGCCTGGGGCCGCAGGGCGGGGTTGAGCTCGATGAGGCAATCGCACAGGCCGAGACTGAACGCGAGGCCGGCGCGCTGCTGTTGCGAGACTGCGGATCGCCGATTGACACTCGCAGCCTCGACGACCGCGACGACCTGCCCCGCATCATTCGCGCCGGTCGGCATCTGGCCCGCCCCAAGCGGTACATTCCTGGCCTGCCGATCGACATCGAAGACGAATCACAGCTCCCGGAAGCGGTTGCTGTGCAGGCACAACGCGGCGACGGCTGGGTCAAGTTAGTCGGCGACTGGATCGATCGTGGCGTAGGTGATTTGGCACCGCTGTGGTCCGACGCCGTGCTCAAAGCGGCGATCGATGCCGCACACGCCAACGGCGCGCGTGTCACCGCGCATGTCTTCGGAGAGGATGCGCTGCCCGGACTGATCCGATCGGGGATCGACTGCATCGAACATGGCACCGGGCTCACCGACGACATCATCGAGTTGATGGTCGAATACGGAACCGCGCTCGTGCCGACCTTGATCAACGTCGAGAATTTTCCCGGCATCGCCGCTGCCGCAGGAAAATACCCCGTCTACGCCGCCCACATGCGCGATCTGTACGACAACTGCTATCCCCGGCTGACCGCGGCCCGCGAGGCCGGTGTGCCGATCTATGCCGGCACCGACGCGGGCGGCATGATCGCCCACGGGCGGATCGGCGATGAAGTCGAGGCGCTGGGCCGCATCGGGATGACCCCCACAGATGCGCTCGGTGCGGCGTGCTGGGACGCCCGTCAGTGGCTCGACCGTCCAGGCCTGGACGATGGCGCTTCGGCAGACCTGTTGTGCTACAACGACGATCCCCGTTACGGCCCTGAGGTGCTGCACCGCCCCGACGTGTGCGTCCTGCGCGGGCAGCTGTACTGACTGCGGGCCCATTGACCCTTGACTTAAACGTCATCTAAGAAAGTCTTATGATTCCCTTATTAGTTGGGTAGGGTCGCGGTCAGCAGATGTTCAAGCGATGACAGGAGCCGTGTGAAGCGATTCGACGTTGTCGTTGTCGGTGCGCGGTGCGCGGGTTCCCCGCTGGTCTCGAGCGGTTCGGGCTGCGGCGCGTGCGCTGGTCGACAGGCCTGACCAGGTGATCGCGACACTCAAGGAGATTGTCAGCGCGGGAAGGCAGAACGCGCGCCGTGCCCGGCAGAGGCGGATGGTCACGCAGCAGTGAGTTCTTGGGGTTTGGGCCGTGGGAGATCCTGGGCCGAGCGTGCTTACAGCATGCAGTTAGGCGATGCCGACGCTCAACGACTCGAACTACTCGGGCGGTTTTACGATCCGAACTCCGCAGCGTTTATCGAGTCAGCCGGTGTCGCAGCGGGTGACTCGATCGCAGACCTCGGGTGTGGTCATGGTGCATTCACCGACAGGATCGCCGCCCGCGTCGGCGATACCGGAACGGTGTACGCGGTCGATGCTTCAGCCGATCAGTTGCGGATTGCCCGGTCGACATTGGCACATCGCCGCGACGTGACCTTCATCCATGGCGCTGTCGAGGACGATCCGCTAGGTGGGGTGCGCGTCGACTGGGTCTACAGCAGATTTCTGCTCATGCACGTCGCCGACGTTCGTCTCGCTCTGCTGGCGATGGCCGACATGCTCACCGACTGCGGCGCGCTGCTGTTGGAGATCGCCGATGTCGGCAGCTTGCGTTTCCTGCCCGGCACACACGAGAGCGACTTGTGGCGCCCTTGGTGGTATGCGCTCGGCAGATCACGCGGTGCGTCCTACGACGTCGCCGAACGCATCGAGGAGCTGCTCGATCACACCGGCTTTGCCGTCCAGCGCTGCGACCGCTACCAGCCGGTGGCTGCATCGACGGAAGCCAAGCTCGTTCATGCCCTGGGATTCGACCAGTGTGCGGCGGCGTATCGGAACGAATTAGGCGTTCCCGCTGATGAAATCGATGCCCACTACGCGTTCCTGCACCGCTCAATGAACGATCCGGCCGTTCGAGTCGCCTTGTTCAGCAACACCCAGTACGTCGCCCGCCCGCGCTGAGGCGACCGTTGCCATGGCCTCTTCGCGGTCTCTGTTAGACAGTTGAGTATGCCGATCCCCGATTTCATCGTCGAGCTTCGTCGGCACATCGGACATGCACCACTGTGGTTGCCGGGCGTGACCGCTGTCGTCGTCCGTGATCAGCAGGTGCTCCTGGTCCAACGCGCCGACAACCAGGCATGGACCCCGGTCACCGGCATTGTCGAACCGGGCGAGAACCCGGCGGACTGCGCTACTCGAGAAGTGCTTGAGGAGGCCGGCATCCACGCGGCTGCCAGAAGATTGGCGTGGGTGCACGTCACCCGCCCGATAGTCCACGCCAACGGCGACCACGCGCAGTACCTCGACCACGTATTCCGAATGGATTGGGTGTCCGGAGAACCGTTTCCCGCAGACGATGAAAGCCTCTGCGCGCGATGGTTCGATTTGTCACAGCTGCCGGACATGTCGGGCGACATGCGTCGCCGCATCGAGCGGGCAAGTAGTGACGGCCCCAGTGCAGGAACAATATTCGACGCCACGAATGACTCCTGAGCGGGAGGTGGACCGGCCATGACAGACCAAAACCCCACATACACCGTCGATCGGCTAGCGCAATTCGTGGTCAGCGCCGAGCAGGCCGATTTGAGCGGGCACGTGCTGGCGACGCTCAAGCGTAACGTTCTGGACAGCATTGCCTGCGCGGTCGGCGCGCTCGACGGAGAACTCATCCCCGCGATCCGCGCACAGGCCGAACAGTTCAGCGGCCGCCCGACAGCGACCTTCGTCGGCGGTGGACGCGGGTCGGTGGATCAGGCGGCCTTCGTCAACGCGGTGCTGGTGCGCTATCCCGATCTGCTCGATACCTATCTGACGCCCGGTGGTCTATGCCATCCGGCGGACAACTTCGGTGCGGTGTTCGCCGTCGCCGAGCACGTCGACGCCAGCGGAGCGGATTTCCTGCTGGCTCTCGCGATCGCCTACGAAGTCCAATGTCGTTTCAGCGCAGAGGTTCCCGTCATGAGTCTCGGCCTCAACCATGCGCTGCAGCTGGCGATCTCGGCGGCAGCCGGCTCGGCCAAGCTGCTTGGTCTCGACATCGCGCACACCGCCGATGCGGTCGCCGCCTCCGCCGTGGACAACGTCTCGCTTGCCGCCGTGCACACCGAACCCGTTTCGGCCTGGAAGGGCATCTCTCCGGCGGTCACCGGCATGCGCGCTGTGTACGCCACCATGCTCGCGAGCCGCGGAATCACTGGTCCCCGTTCGCTTTTCGAGGGTCCCAATGGCCTGGAGCAGTTGTTCGACCAGCCAATCGACTTGCGTACATCCGACCGGTCACTGACTGCCGTCGAGCAGACCTACCTCAAGCAGTACTGCGCACTGATCCACGGCCAGGTGGTCATCGACGCGACGTTGGCACTTGGCGACGAGCACGACATCTCCGGTGCAGATGTTGCGAAGGTGACACTCGAGGTCTTCCAGGGTGCATTCGACATCGCCGGCGGCGGCCGTTACGGCAACAAGGACCGCCCATGGACCAAAGAGCAGGCGGACTACAACCTGAAGTACCTCGTGGCCGTCGCACTGCTGGACGGTCAGGTCGGCCCGGAACAGCTTGAGACCGAACGTGTCCGCCGCGGCGATGTCCAAGACCTGCTGGCGCGGGTGGATGTTCAAGCCGCATCCGACCTGACCGAGGCCTATCCCGAACGCACCCAGGCTCGCGTGCACATCGCTCTCAAGGACGGGCGGGAGTTTCACCGCGAACAATCCGATTTCGAGGGATCGCCCACCCGGCCCATGTCATGGGACCGGGTGGTGGAGAAGTTCCACTGGCTCGGCGAACCGTTCGCGGACGGCGGGCTGCGCGCCGAGATCATCGACGCCGTGCACCGCCTGGACGAGATCCCGGTCGCCCAACTCGCCCGGCTTCTCGGCGCAGTGAGTCCGGACGCGCGTCGTCGTCGAACCCGGGGACGACTGTAGCGAGCCCTGCCAAGAAAGATTGCGAGCACTCACTATCTATGCTAATTTCGGTTCACCCCAATGATGCGGAGGACAACAGTGAGCTACGACGTGATCATTCGCGACGGATTGTGGTTCGACGGCACCGGCAGCGCGCCGCAAACCCGAACGTTGGGGATACGCGACGGTGTCGTATGCACGGTGTCATCCAGCCCGCTTGACGACACCGGCTGCCCTGAGGTCATCGAAGCGAAGGGCAAGTGGGTCGTGCCTGGCTTCGTCGATGTGCACACCCACTACGACGCCGAGGTGTTGCTGGATCCTGGATTGCGGGAGTCGGTGCGCCACGGTGTCACGACGGTACTGCTGGGCATGTGCTCGCTGTCGACGGTCTATGCGAACGCCGATGACGCCGCCGACCTTTTCAGCCGCGTCGAGGCGGTGCCGCGCAAGTTCGTCTTGAGCGCACTGGAAGACAACAAGACGTGGTCGACGCCCGCCGAATACGTCGAGGCAATCGACAGCCTGCCATTGGGTCCGAATGTCAGCTCCCTGCTGGGTCATTCGGATCTGCGGACCGCTGTGCTGGGCCTTGATCGCGCCACCGACGACAGCGTGCGGCCCACCGACGCCGAACTCGACAAGATGGCGGCATTGCTCGACGATGCGCTCGAGGCCGGAATGCTCGGCATGTCCGGGATGGACGCGGCGATCGACAAGCTTGACGGCGACCGCTTCCGCTCCCGCGCGCTGCCGTCCACGTTCGCGACGTGGCGTGAGCGCCGCAAGCTGATCAAGGTGTTGCGCAAGCGAGGACGGATTCTGCAAAGCGCACCAAACGTGGCAAAAGCGGAGTCGGGGCTGTTGTTCTTCCTGGCCAGCAGCCCAATGTTCGGGCTGCGCAAGGGGGTTCGCATGAGCCTGTTGGTCTCTGCCGATGCCAAGTCGATGCCGTTGGCTGTGCACGTCTTCGGCGTCGGCACACGGTTGCTCAACTTCATTCTTGGCTCCAAGGTGCGCTTCCAGCACCTGCCGGTGCCGTTCGAGCTGTACTCCGACGGCATCGACTTACCGGTCTTCGAAGAGTTTGGCGCGGGCACCGCTGCGCTGCACCTGCGTGATCAGCTGGAACGCAACACATTGCTGGCCGACACGGAGTACCGTCGCAGGTTCCGCCGACAGTTCGACCGTGTCAAGCTCGGTCCGTCGCTGTGGCACAAGGACTTTCACGAAGCGGTGATCGTCGAATGCCCCGACCAGACGCTGATCGGCAAGAGCTTCGGGGCGATTGCCGAGCAGCGGGGGATACATCCCCTGGATGCATTCCTCGATGTCCTTGTCGAAAACGGTGAGCGCAACGTTCGCTGGACCACCATCGTCGCCAACCATCGGCCCAAGCACCTGAACAAGTTGGCCACCGAGTCGAGCATCCACATGGGCTTTTCCGACGCCGGCGCGCATCTGCGCAACATGGCCTTCTACAACTTCTCGCTGCGGTTGCTCAAGCGCACGCTTGACGCCTACCGGGCCGGCAAGCCATTCCTCACCATCGAGCGTGCGGTGTATCGCTTGACCGGCGAAGTGGCCGAATGGTTCGGCCTGGACGCCGGCACGCTGCGGGAAGGCGACCGCGCCGACTTCGTCGTGATCGATCCCGCCGGCCTGGATGACTCGGTGGACGCCTATCACGAGGAAAAGGTCCCGTTCTACGGCGACCTCAGTCGCATGGTCAACCGCAACGACGCAGCGGTGGTGGCTACGGGTGTGGGCGGCGCAATCGTGTTCCGCAACGGCCAATTCCGCGAGGGCTACGGAAAAACCGTGAAGTCCGGTCGCTATCTGCGGGCCGCCGCGGGTCAACCACAACTCGCCGGCTCGGGCGCATAGGTCTTCAGATGGCAAGGACCCAGCAGCAGCGCCGGGAAGAGACGGTGGCGCGACTGCTCGAGGCCAGCATCGCGACGATCATCGAGGTCGGATACGCCCGGGCCTCCGCGGCGGTGATCACCAAGCGCGCCGGGGTATCGGTCGGCGCCCTGTTCCGGCATTTCGACACCGTGGGCGACTTCATGGCCGCCACGGCATACGAAGTGCTGCGGCGTCAACTGGATTCGTTCACCAAGCAGGTGGCCGCCATACCTTCGGACCGGCCGGCGATGGAGGCGGGCCTGACAATCCTGCGCGACATCACCAGCAACTCAACCAACGCGGTGCTCTACGAATTGATGATCGCGGCGCGCACCGACGAAAAGCTCAACGCCACTTTGCAAAACGTTCTCGAGCAGTACACCAGCAAGATCTGCGACGCCGCCCGGGCGTTACCCGGCGCCGACAGCTTGCCACAGGAAACGTTCCCGGTTCTGGTGGCGTTGTTGACCAATACCTTTGACGGAGCCGCGATACTGCGCGCGGTGCTACCGCAACCCGAGATCGAGAAGCGGCGGATCGCCTTGCTGACGTCGCTGCTGAGCGGAGTCGGTCTGCCGGCCTGAAAGTCAGCGGTCAGTGAGTTTGCTGACGGCGTCTTCCAGCCTGCGGCTCAGCAACATCAGCTCGTTGATCCCCAGCAAGGTCAGTGGTCGGTGCGTGGCCGGCCCGTCGGCGACCACACAGAACGGGGTGGACTCGCCGAGGTTGTCGCGGGTTTTCATCAAGACGCTGATGCCGGCCGAGCCGAGAAATTCGACCTTGGACAAATCGACGATCAGGCCTTTCGGCTTATTGGCGAGTGCGGCATCGATGGCCTCCGCCAGCCCGGGGGCGGTGAGCATGTCCACGCTTCCGCTTACAGATACCACGGCCAGCCCGTCGACCGACGATTCGTGTGCGCTGAAGTCGTCCTTGTCCGATTGAGGAGGCGAACCAGGTGCAGCGTGTTGGTTTTCGGCCATCATCGATCTCTCATTCCTTACGGGCACCTGCGTTGGCTGCTTGCGACGCAGACATCGTTGGCAATGGCTGTCGACTCAACCCATGGACAGTGTCGACGCGTGTCGACAGGACGCCATGGATGCCCTTATTGGACTCCTGCCCAATAACATGCCACGGCATTGGAAGACTAGCCCAAACCAACGCGACTGTCCTCGACAGGCCTACAGGGCGCCGATCGCCGACTGCGGATTCAGGGCAAAACCCCAGTCGAGCAGGCTGGCGGCCTGATCCCAGTAGGTTGGCCCGCCTTCGTGCACCAGCCCGTACATCATGGCGACGACCAGGTGCCGGCCCCCGCGAGCGGCGGCGCCGACGAACGTCTTGCGCGCGGCGTCGGTGAAGCCGGTCTTGCCGCCGATCGCGCCCGGGTAGCGCTGCAACAGCTCGTCCTGGTTGGCGATCGGGTGATCACCGTTATCGCCGGGAAACACAGCCGACGGCTCGGCGGTGATCTGGGCGAACACCGGATTGGCCATCGCCGCGCGGAAGATGACGGCCAGGTCGTGGGCTGTGGACCAACCCGATCCGCCGGGCCCGTCCAGGCCTGACGGGGTCGACGCGTGGGTGTTCACCGCGCCCAGCGACGCCGCCTTGGCGTCCATCTTGGCCACGGTGGCATCCGGGCCGCCCAGCATGTGCGCCAACGTGTTGGCGGCGTCGTTACCCGACACCAGCAGCAGGCCGTCCAGCAGTTGGCGCGCCGTGTAGGTGTGGCCGGGTTTTACGCCGACGCAGTTGCATTCGACGTGGCTGTCGGCCGAGTCGGCGACAACGGTCGAGTCCAGGTTCAGCTCGTCGAGCGCCACCAGCGCCAACAACACTTTGATGGTGCTCGCGGGTGGGTGGCGCAGGTTCTCGTCGCGTGCGGCCAGCACCTGACCCGAGTCCAGATCCGCGACCAACCAGGTCTGCGCCGGGCCATCGGGGATGGGCACCGAGCCGGCCGGCTGCACGTCGAAGTCCGCCCACGCGGTCGTGCTGGAGCCGACCAGGGAGAAAACTGCCGCGACTGCGGCGAGAAGCATCCGCATGGGCATGCACACTACCGGCCCGCCTCGCCCCCCGCCGCCTAGGCAGCTGGGAAGTACACCCACCTCGGCTCGCGGTGCGACCCGCATCGTTGACGGGAGGCATTACCGGCCCGCGCTGCCTGTCGTTGCGGTCGGCGGTGTTCAATCGACCCATGTTGAGCCACGCCGAGATCTCTGACCGGTTGGAAATCCAGCAGCTGGTCGTCGATTACTCCACTGCGATTGATACGCGGCGCTTCGATGACCTCGACGCGGTGTTCACCCCGGATGCTTACATCGATTACACCGCCCTCGGCGGCATCGAGGGCCGCTATCCGCAGGTGAAGGCCTGGTTGGCGGAGGTGCTGCCGAACTTCCCGATGTACGCGCACATGCTGGGCAACTTCTCGGTTCGCATCGACGGAGCGACCGCGGCGTCGCGGACGATTTGCTTCAACCCGATGGTGCTCGGCGGCGAAAAGGACCAGGTGATGTTCTGCGGGCTGTGGTACGACGACGAATTCCTGCGCACCGCCGAAGGGTGGCGGATGACCCGCCGGGTGGAAACCAAGTGCTTCCAGAAAATTCTGTAGCAGGCCCGGCGCCGGTGAATTTCTGACTTAAGCCCTGGTTCTGGCACAATGAGCGGCTGTCCGCCGCGCGACCCACCGTTATCGCGGTGCTTGTTCGGCGGTCACACACGCGAGGCAAAACCGGATCCTGGCATCCCGCCCGAATCGCTGAATTGCAGCGTGACACTTGTAGGAGACGTTGCTTAACCATGGCAGTAAAGATCAAGCTGACCCGGCTTGGAAAGATTCGCAATCCGCAGTACCGCATCGCTGTCGCCGACTCGCGGAACCGGCGCGACGGCCGGGCAATCGAGGTCATCGGCAGATATCACCCCAAGCAGGAGCCGAGCCTCATTGAGATCAACTCCGAGCGCGCCCAGTACTGGCTGTCGGTGGGGGCTCAGCCCACCGAGCCCGTCCTCAAGCTGCTCAAGATCACCGGTGACTGGCAGAAGTTCAAAGGGCTCCCTGGGTCGGAGGGCAGGCTGAAGGTAGCCCCACCCAAGCCGAGCAAACTCGAGCTGTTCAACGCGGCCCTGGCCGCCGCTGACGGTGCTCCCAACACCGAGGCCGCGGCGCCGAAGAAGAAGAAAGCTCCGGCGAAGAAGGCCGCCCCAGCGGGCAAGGCCGAGAAAGCAGACGACGCTGTCGAAGCCCCCAAGCCGTCCGCTGAAGCCAAGCCCTCCGCTGAAGCCGAGCCGGCCGCAAGCGCCGAGCAGGCCGAACCGGCGACCGAGAGCTGACCACCGCCATGAGTACCGTCGTCGTCGACGCCGTCGAGCATCTGGTCCGCGGGATCGTCGACAATCCCGACGAGGTGCGCGTTGATCTGGTGACCAGCAGGCGTGGTCGGACCGTCGAGGTGCACGTCCACCCCGACGATCTCGGCAAGGTGATCGGTCGCGGTGGGCGCACCGCGACCGCGCTACGCACCCTCGTTGCCGGCATCGGTGGTCGCGGCATCCGAGTCGACGTGGTGGACACCGACCAGTAGCAAGGCGCAGCCGATGGAACTCCCTTGGAGTTGACAGTCGGGCGCGTGGTCAAAGCGCACGGCGTCACGGGCGAACTCGTCGTCCAGGTTCGCACCGATGACCCAGATCTTCGGTTCGCGCCGGGCGCGTTATTGCGCGCCAAGGGATCTGATCAGCGCGAGCGCAACTACGCCGTAGAGGCGGTCCGTGCTCATGGGAGCCGCCTTCTGGTGCGGTTGTCGGGGGTGGCCGATCGTGCTAGCGCCGATGCGCTGCGGGGCAGCGTTTTCGTCATCGACTCCGCGGACTTGCCGCCCATCGATGAGCCAGACACCTACTACGACCACCAGCTTGAAGGTCTTCGAGTGCGCACGACAGCCGGCCGCGACATCGGCACCGTCGCCGAGGTTTTGCACACCGCGGCCGGTGAACTGCTGGCGGTCAACCGCGACCAGGCAAGCGAGTTGCTGGTGCCGTTCGTCAGCGCGATCGTCACATCGGTGTCGTTGGAGGATCGTGTCGTCGAAATCGATCCGCCCGAGGGTCTGCTGGAACTGGAAAACTGAGGGCGCACCGTTGTGAGAATCGACGTCGTGACGATCTTCCCGTCCTACTTGGATCCACTGCGGCAATCGTTGCCGGGCAAGGCAATAGAGTCGGGCCTCGTCCGGCTCAACGTGCACGACCTGCGTAGCTGGACGCACGACGTGCACCGCTCGGTCGACGACGCGCCGTATGGTGGCGGTCCGGGCATGGTGATGAGGGCACCGGTGTGGGGTGAAGCGCTCGACGAGATCTGTTCGCATGAAACGCTTCTCGTTGTCCCGACACCCGCGGGCGCGTTGTTCACCCAGTCGACCGCGCAGCGGTGGGGCAGCGAAGCGCACCTGGTGTTCGCCTGTGGCCGTTATGAGGGGATCGATCAGCGGGTCGTCGAGGATGCCGGTCAGCGGATGCGCGTCGAAGAGGTGTCGATCGGAGATTACGTGTTGCCGGGTGGAGAGTCGGCGGCCTTGGTCATGATCGAGGCGGTGCTCCGGCTGCTGCCGAACGTCTTGGGTAATCCTGTTTCGCACCAAAATGATTCACATTCCGATGGAGTGCTTGAGGGTCCGTCTTACACCAGGCCGCCGAGCTGGCGTGGACTGGACGTCCCCGAGGTGTTGTTGTCCGGCGACCATGCCCGCGTTGAGGCCTGGCGGCGGCAGGCCGCCGAGCAGCGCACCCGCGAACGACGTCCTGACCTTTGGCATCGAGATCGGCGCTAGAGCCCAATGAGTCAGACGCGCCCGGAAGGAAACATCGTCTTGACGGCCTGGGTAATCGTTGCCCGCGCGGTGGCGTCATCGGAGGGTTGCAGCGACTCGATCACCATGACGTAACGACGGTCTGCGCCGATGATGCCGGTAGACAGATGCATCCAGCTGTCGCCGATGCAGCACATCCACCCTTGCTTGACGGCGACGGTTTCGGCGTAGAGCCCGTCGGGAATGCCGAACCGCTGCGGGTAGCCGTCGGCCCCCGTGGCCGTCGACCCGGCGAGGTCGTTGACGATGATCTCGGCGCGCTCGCCAGACAGCCCACCGGACCCGTTGAGCAGCATGTCGTAGTAGTGAACCAAATCTGATGCGGAGCTAATCGTGTTCCACCACCGCCCGTCGCTGGGCGGTGTGGTGGACGTCAACCCGTATCTGCCCGCGACACCGTTGATGATCGTCTCGCCGCCGCGCGCAGCCCAGAACGTCTCCGCGGCGCCATCGTCGGAGGACTGCAGCATGCTGTCCAATGCCTCGCGATCTGCCGACGAGAGCTGGGCTGTGCCGTCCGGGCTGCTTGAGTCCTGCGACAGCAGATCGTCGGCGATGAAAAGCTTCGCCACGGATGCGATCGCGACGAGCTGATCGTTGCCGTTGGAGAGCATTTGGTTGTTGGCCCGGTCGAGGATGGCAACCGCGATGGTGGCGCCGTTGGCGGCGGCGTCGTCGGTGGCCTTGGCGATGTGGACCGGCAATTCGTCGAATGCGGCGGCGCGCACTTCGTGCGGCGACTCGGCCGGCGCGGGGACACCGGCCACCGGTGACGGGCCATCGGGCGTGCCGTACACCTTTGCTTCACAACCCGCGGTCGAGACCGTCAGCATCGCCGCGGTGGCGATCAGAAGCATCGGCGGCCGCGCTCGCATGGCCCTCCCCAAACGGTGACCCACAATAGGTTCCCGGGCCCGCCACGCCGCCGTCCACCCGCCGCGCCAGGCTAACGTGTGGGATCTGCTTCATGCCACCGGGCCGGGGTCATTCCTCGGTCATGTGTACTATTCGCCCACGTCACGGCGGGGTAGGCGGCAGCGGCGATTCACGGTGATTTCACTGCGTGGTCCCGATCTGGCACAATTGACCAGTTGTCTCCAGCGGTTGTCGGGTCCGGCCTGCTTCCGTCTGCTGCGAGACGCGCTCAGATGCCCGATCCATCGGCTAGGTTGACCGCCCACACGCCCGCAGCGGTGAGCAGCACGCAGCCGCGACCGCAAGGAAGTGTCTCGGAAATGAACACGCTGGACTTTCTCGACAAGGCGTCGCTGCGCGACGACCTCCCGGCCTTCAACCCCGGCGACACGATCAATGTGCACGTGAAGGTGATCGAGGGCGCCAAAGAGCGGATCCAGGTGTTCAAGGGCGTGGTGCTACGCCGACAGGGCGGTGGGGTCCGGGAGACCTTCACCGTCCGCAAGGAGAGCTACGGCGTCGGCGTTGAACGGACCTTTCCGGTGCATTCGCCCAACATCGACCACATCGAGGTCGTCACCCGCGGTGATGTCCGTCGCGCCAAGCTGTACTACTTGCGGGAGCTGCGCGGCAAGAAAGCCAAAATCAAGGAGAAGCGCTGATTTGCAACGACCGGTCAGCGATTCTGCGCCGGCCGTGCCGAACTGCGCGGCGATGCTGGCTACGCTGAAGCCGTGACTGAAATGACCGACTCGTCTGAGGGTCAACCCGATTCCGATCCGGCCGATCCAGAAGTCGCGACAAGCCCGCCGTCCACACCGGAGCCAGGCGCGGCCGACGCCGACGAGCCCGACGGCAAGAAGCGAGCGGCGCTGCGAGAAACCGTAATCCTGGCCGTGATCGCCCTCTTGCTCTATTACGTCATGTTGACGTTCGTGGCCCGCCCCTACCTCATCCCGTCGGAATCCATGGAACCCACCCTGCATGGATGCTCGGGTTGTGTCGGCGACCGGATCATGGTGGACAAGCTCACCTACCGATTCACCTCGCAGCACCCCGGTGACGTCATCGTGTTCAAGGGACCGCCCCCGTGGAACGTCGGTTATAAGTCGATCCGCTCGCACGACGCCGCCATCCGATGGCTGCAGAACACGCTGTCGTTCGTCGGTTTTGTGCCTCCTGACGAGAACGACTTGGTGAAGCGCGTCATCGCCTTGGGCGGACAGACGGTGCAGTGCCGGAACAACACAGGGCTGACCGTCGACGGCGTGCGGTTGAAAGAGCCTTACCTGGATCCGGCCACGCTGAACGCCGACCCAGCGGTCTACCCGTGCCTGGGACCCGAGTTCGGGCCGGTCAACGTCCCGCAAGGACGATTGTGGGTGATGGGGGACAACCGTACTCATTCGGCGGACTCCCGCGCCCACTGCACCAGCACCCCCACCGACGCCATGAACGGACTGCTGTGCACCGGTGATCCAACGGCCGGCACGGTGCCGGTGGACAATGTCATCGGTAAGGCGAGATTCATTGTGTGGCCGCCCTCGCGATGGGGTGGTGTGCGTTCGGTCAATCCGCAGCAGCATCATTAGCCATGGCCACCACCTGGCCGCCACGGACGGTGATCCGTAAATCTTCGGGGTTGCGCACCCTTGAGTCCGCGCTCTACCGCAGCGGTCTTGGACCGGTGGCCGGGGTGGACGAGGTCGGCCGCGGGGCCTGCGCCGGGCCGCTGGTGGTCGCCGCGTGTGTGCTAGGACCGGGGCGATTAGAAAGCCTTGGCGCTCTTGATGATTCGAAAAAGCTGACCGAAAAGGCGCGGGAGAAGCTATACCCACTGATTCGCCGTTACGCGTTGGCCTACCACGTGGTGTTCATCCCGACGGTCGAGGTCGACCGGCGCGGCGTGCACGTGGCCAACATCGAAGGCATGCGGCGGGCGGTGGCAGGGCTGTCGGTTCGCCCCGGCTATGTGCTCAGCGACGGGTTCCGGGTGCCGGGGCTGCCGGTGCCGTCACTGCCGGTGATCGGAGGCGATGCTGCGGCGGCGTGCATCGCCGCGGCCAGCGTGCTGGCCAAGGTCAGCCGGGATCGCTTGATGGTCGCGATGGACACCGACTATCCGGGCTATGGGTTCGCCGAGCACAAGGGCTACAGCACCGCTGCGCACTCGGCGGCGCTCAACGAGTTGGGCCCCTGTTCGGAGCATCGGCACTCGTTCATCAACGTGCGGCGGGTGGCGTCCGGGTCGGGAACCCGGATTGTGGCGGAGTGCCAGCCGGGCGACGATGCGGGCCGGTTGTGGCCCGAGGAGGAGGCCGGCAATCCAGCCCAGCCGGGCGACGATGCGGGGCCGCCGGGCGCACCGAATCGACACGCCCAAAACAGGTGGGGAAAGATGGAACCGCGCAATCAACCACGGTACGGAGAAGGACGGCTGAGCAGATGAGTGCCGAAGATCTCGAAAAGTATGAAACCGAGATGGAGCTCTCGCTGTACCGCGAGTACAAGGACATCGTGGGCCAGTTCAGCTTCGTCGTAGAAACCGAGCGCCGGTTCTATTTGGCAAACAGCGTTGAGATGGTGCCACGCAATGCCGACGGCGAGGTTTACTTCGAGCTGCGGCTCTCTGATGCGTGGGTGTGGGACATGTATCGACCGGCCCGGTTCGTCAAGCAGGTGCGGGTAGTCACCTTCAAAGACGTCAACATCGAAGAGGTTGAAAAACCCGAGTTGCGTCTGCCCGAATAGATCGCCGACCGGTCTAACGCCTGCCTGATGACAGGTCATCCTCGCCGAATATCGGCTTGCCGCGGCTATCGATGACCGTCCGCGCCACGTCGGCGATCTTGATGTTCAGATCCTGCGAATACCGCCGCAGCACGTTGAATGCCTCTTGCTCGTCCACGCCGTGCAGCATCATCAGCATCCCGACGGCCTTGCCGATCTCGCGGTTGGACAGTAGCCCGCGCCGCAGGGTGGAGACGTCCTGGCCCTGAGCCACGGCGTTGATGGCCACGCTGGCGAAGGACGCCAGCACAATGGCTTGGCCGGCGGACTCGGTGTCAAAGACGTTGGGCGTGTCGCTGAACAGGTTGAGCGCGCCGGTTTTGCGGCGATCGACCAGGATGCGAAAACCCATCGCCCCGCGCACGGGTGTCTCGGCGACCATCCGGGCCGCCAGTCGGGGCCATTGGTTCGGCGTGGTCAGGTCCGTTTCGATCTGCGGCGTCTCTTCTTCGATCGCGTCGACGCACGGTCCGTCGCCGGCCGCGCGTTCCATGTCGTCGATTCGCTGCGCGATGCGGTCGCTGGCGCCGACGGTGACGTAGCGACCGTCGCGGCGCACCAGCAAGCTGGCGTGATCGCATCCCTTCACGACCAGCGTCGCGGCGACGCAGATGGCCGCGTAGACCTCGTTCGCTTCCGAGCCGTGATAGATGATCTCGGCCAGCGCGGAAAAAACGGTGGCAGGGTCTGCTGCCACCGGTGATCCCCCGGAACCGTTGTTCGCGTCGTCTGCCACGTCATCCATCATTTCAAGCGAATTCCCCTGCTGACCACTGTATCGACGTCTCGCTTCTGCTCAGCGATTTCAACCCATCCAATATGGCTGCGGCCTCTCGCCGATGGCGGGGAAGCGGCGGGCGTCAAGATCCCGTAAGGAAGACGGCGGGCAGCGTCATGATCCGTTAGGAATAGCTCGTGACAGATTCGGTTACCGAGTACAAGGTTGCGCCGTCTCTCGTCGACGCGTCGAAGCGACTCTTCCTCGGCAAGCCCATGATCACCGACGACCTTCAGCATGAGAAGTTGTCGAATCCTGTTGCACTGGGTGCACTTTCGCCGGATGCAATTTCTTCGACTGCGTATGGTCCCGAGCAGATCATGGTCGAGTTGTTGCCGGCTGCGGGGATGGCGGCGTTTGTGTTGCTGCTTCCGCTGATCGGTGTGATCCTGTTGATCTTGCTGCTGGTGACCGCGTCGTATCGCCAGGTTGTGATGGCCTACACCCGGGCCGGCGGTTCGTACATCGTGGCCAGAGAGAACTTCGGGCCCAGGGTGGCGCAGGTCGCGGCGGCCGCGCTGTTGATCGACTACGTAGTCACCGTGGCCATCCAGTGCGCGGCCGGCACGGTGGCGGTGGTCTCGGCCATCCCGGTGCTGGGTCCCTACAGCCTGGAAATCACCGTGGGGGCGGTGTCCGTGTTCTGTTTTGCCAACCTGCGCGGACTGCGGGAGGCGGGCCGGACGTTCGCGGTGCCGACGTACTGGTTCATCGGCATGCTCGTGCTGATGATCGTGGTCGGGGCCATCCGTGAGGTGTTTGGGGGGCTGCCCACGTATGACCCCGCCCACCTTGACGGGGCGGTCGCGGTGCATCAGGGCAATGGCCTGGTTATGGGGGCGACGGTCTTGGTGATCCTGCGGGCCTTCGCCAACGGCGGCTCGTCGCTAACCGGGGTGGAGGCGATTTCCAACACCGTCAACCTGTTTCGGAAGCCCGAAGGTCCCAACGCGCGTCGGGTGCTGACCATCATGGCCTGGGTCCTGGGGCTGTTGTTGGCCGGTGTGGCGTGGTTGGCGTTCGTGACCCAGGCGACTCCGTACGTCGCGGGATATCCGTCGATGCTTTCTGAAATTGGCCGCGCGGTTTTCGGTAACGGGTTGATCGGCAACGTCCTGTATTTCTTGTTGCAGGCGGCCAGTGCGGCGATTTTGTACAACGGCGCCAACACCAGCTTCAACGGCTTTCCCGCGTTGGCCCACTTTGTCGCCGAGGACAGTTTTTTGCCGCGGCCGCTGATGAAACGTGGCCATCGGCTGGTGTTCTCCAACGCCATCATCATGCTGGCCGTGCTGGCGGTGGTGCTACTGGTGGCTACCGGCGGGTCGGTCAACGCGCTGGTGCCGCTGTTTGCGATGGGCGTGTTCAGCGCGTTCTCGATGGCCGGTTATGGCATGACCAAACACTGGCTGACCCATCGTGGGCCCGGCTGGCGACGCAAGTTGGTGATCAACTTGTCGGCGGGGATCTTGTCGACGATCGTGGTGTTGATCTTCGCGGTCGCGAAGTTCACCGAGGGCGCCTGGCTGATTGTGGTGGTCTTTCCCGCGCTGGTGTTCGTTTTGATACATCTCAACCGGCAGTATCGCGCCGAGGCCTCGGTGTTGGAGATGTCGCGTACCGAGCTTCCCGACCTGGCCAAGCATGCGCGTCACCGGGTGTTGGTCTTTGTCGACTCGGTCGACCTGGCCGAGGTCGAGGCGATGCGCTATGCGAAGGGGTTGGACGCCGACGAGCTGACCGCCGTGCATTTCGTGTTGGACGACGCCCATGCCATGCGGTTACAGCAGCGCTGGCAGCACTTCGGCTACGACACCGAGTTGCGCACGTTCGCGTGCCTGGATCGGCAACTCAGCCGGGCCGCCCAGGAGCTGGTCGAGCAGGTTAAGCACGACCATCCCGACACCACCGTGACGGTGCTGTTACCCCGCCGGATGTATTCGCCGCTAATGGGCCGGCTGCTGCACGACCGCACCGCCGACAAGATCGCCCGGGTGATCAGCCGGGTCCCCGGCGCGAGCGCCCAGATTGTGGCGTACGACGTGGGCTCTCGGGTGGCGCGTGCCCTTCGCGATGGGGACGCGCGAGCGCTCCGGGGTGAAGATACCCAGCCTGATGAAGCGCTGGAGTCCACCGGAACGGCGCAGCGCTAACGCCAGTCATCTGAATCCCCCCGGCCCACCGCAGTCGGCCGGGGTACTAAAGCCAGCACCTGCTGTAACCACACGTCGACCAGGTCGGGGGAGCCCGTGACCCAGCAGTACGGGCGTGTTATCGGTAAGCTCCGCCTGGGCAGACCATTATGGTTGGCTGCGAATCGGCGTAGGGCCACCCATGAACGTCTGCTAAATCACGAGCGGACCGCTAACCTACACGTTCGTGCGTTTCCGGGGCTTTAACGGCGGGCAAGGACGTGGCGGTGACAGAGTTGGCTGACGACCAGGGTGACGACCCGAAGGCCCCGTCGACATTCTCCGATGCGTGGAAGCGGTTCTTTCTTGGAAAGCCGCTGATCAACGAGCATCTCGAGGGCGAGCAGTTGTCGAATACTGTTGCACTGGGCGCGCTTTCGCCGGACGCGATTTCGTCGACCGTCTACGGCCCCGAGCAGATCATGGTCGAGTTGTTGCCGGCGGCGGGGATGGCTGCGTACGTGCTGGTGCTTCCGATCGCCGGTGTGATCCTGTTGATTTTGGCATTGGTGACGGGGTCGTATCGCCAAGTGGTGATGGCCTATACCACGCGGGGCGGTTCGTATGTGGTGGCGCGAGCAAATTTCGGGCCACGGATTGCGCAGATCTCGTCGGCGGCGCTGTTGATTGACTACGTGGTCACCGTTGCGGTGCAGTGCGCGTCGGGCACGTTCGCGGTGGTGTCGGCGGTACCGTCGCTCGGCCCCTATCACTTGGAAATCACCGTGGGGGCATTGCTACTGATGTCCTATGCCAACCTGCGCGGGATGAAGGAGGCGGGCCGGATCTTCGCCGTGCCGGTGTACTCGTTCATCATCATGCTCGTGGTGATGATCGTGACCGGTGTGGTTCGCCAAATCTTCTGGGATTTACCGCAATACGATTCAGCCCACATTGTCGGGTCGGTGCCGGTCCATCAGGGCAACGGGCTGGTCATGGGCGCGACGGTACTGGTGTTGTTGCGGGCGTTCGCCAACGGCGGCACGTCGCTGACCGGAGTCGAAGCGATCGCCGACGCGGTGAATGTCTTTCGAAAGCCGCAGGGGCCCAACGCCCGTCGGGTGTTGACGAGGATGGCCTGCGTGCTGGGGTTTCTGCTGGTGGGTGTCATCTACCTGGTGCACGCCACCCACGCCACTCCCTACGTCGCCGAATATCCTTCAATGCTTTCCGAGGTCGCCCGTGCGGTCTTCGGCCACGGCTTGATCGGCACGATCATGTACGCCCTCCTTCAGACGGCGAGCGCGGCCATTCTGTTCTTCGGCGCCAATACCAGCTTCAACGGGTTTCCGGCACTTACCAGCTTTGTTGCCGAGGACAGTTTCTTGCCGCGGCCGATGATGAAACGTGGTCATCGCCTGGTGTTTTCCAACGCCATCATCATTCTGACCGCGCTGGCAGTGACACTGGTGATAGTCACCGGCGGCTCGGTAGACGCGGTGGTGCCGCTGTTTGCGATGGGGGTGTTCACCGGATTCTCGATGGCGGGCTACGGCATGACCAAACACTGGCTGACCCATCGTGGGGCCGGCTGGCGACGCAAGTTGGTGATCAACCTGTCCGCGGCGATTCTGTCGACGATCGTGGTGTTGATCTTCGCGGTCGCGAAGTTCACCGAGGGCGCGTGGCTCGTGGTTGTGGTCTTCCCGATTCTGGTGTTCGGTTTGATGCGGCTCAACCGCCAATATCGCTCCGAGAACTCCGTTTTGGAGATGTCGGTAACCGAGCGTCAGGACTTGGTCGGGCACCCGCGGCATCGGGTATTCGTCTTTGTGGATCACTTCGACCTCGCGGTGATTGAGGCACTGCATTACGCAAGCGGATTGCACGCCGATGACAACTTGACGGCGGTGCACTTCGTGATCGATACGCTTCATGCGACGCGACTGCAGCAGCGCTGGGAGCGCTTCGAGGCTGAGACTCGCCTGCGGATGGTTGAGTGTCCTGATCGTAACCTGAGTCGGGCGGCGCAAGAACTCGTCGTGCAGGAGATGGAAGACGATCCAAGCACCAAGGTGACAGTGTTGTTGCCGCGCCGGACATATGCGCCGCTGGTGGGCCGGCTGCTCCATGACCGCACCGCCGACAAGATGGCCGCGGCTATCAGCCGGGTCCCGGGCGCGACCGCGCAGATCGTGGCCTACGACGTGGGATCTCGGATCGCACAGGCGACGGCAGCGGCCCGTTTACGAAAGAACGACGCTTCCGTAACGCCTTGAAGAAGCCGCTGGCCAAACCGGTGATCAGCCCCCGGTCAATGTCCTCGAGGGTGCCCCTGCGGCCAGTGCACTGTAAGCGCCCTGGATAGAGCTGTCGGTACTGGCGTCCCGATGTGCCGCCGCTGGCTCCAACCGGTCGATAAGGCATTTGCGGTCGTAGTCTAATT
The DNA here is from genome assembly GCA_963833915.1 of uncultured Actinomycetota bacterium. Taxonomy (GTDB): domain Bacteria; phylum Actinomycetota; class Actinomycetes; order Mycobacteriales; family Mycobacteriaceae; genus Mycobacterium. The sequence goes on along the minus strand of CAWHZO010000017.1, from coordinate 60,025 downwards.
CTGGTCTGTTCACGGCGATTTGCGTCGAATTGGACGCCTGCCGCGTAACGGGTCGGATCCATTTCGCGACAGACAACGAAAACTCCAAGGGAGGCGTTTTGGCAGATATCGGCGGGGGTATGCCAGCCGATCAGCGGCCCTTTGCGACCGTCATCTCCTTGCGGGCGCGGAAGGGGTGTAACGATGGATTTCGGAGTGCTACCGCCGGAGATTAATTCCGGCCGCATGTATGCCGGTCCGGGGTCTGGGCCGATGCGTGCTGCCGGGGCTGCCTGGGATGACTTGGCTGCTCAGTTGTACTTGTCGGCGGCGTCGTACGGGTCGGTGATCTCTGGGCTGGCTGCCGCGTGGCAGGGTCCGTCCTCGGCCACGATGGCAGCTGCGGCTGCGCCCTATAGGGCGTGGATGATCGGTACTGCGGCCCAAGCCGAGCAGACCGCTAGCCAGGCCCGCGCGGCGGCGGCAGCGTACGAAACCGCTTTTACGGCAACGGTTCCTCCGCCAGTGATCGCAGCCAACCGCGCTTTACTCATCGTCGCTGATCGCGACCAATCTTTTCGGCCAGAACACCGCGGCGATCGCGGCCACCGAGGCCCACTACGCCGAAATGTGGGCCCAGGATGCGGCGGTGATGTACGGCTATGCGGGCTCCTCGTCGACTGCCTCCGCGATGACAGCCGTTCAGCGCCGCCGCCGCAAACCGCCAACCCGGCCGCGGCGACCGGGCAAGCCACCGCGGTGGCGCACGCCACCGCTACATCAGCCGCCGCCAACGCGCACACGGTGTCGCAGCTGACGACCGCAACACCCCAGACGGCGCAAAGCCTCGCTACCTCTACCTCTACGTCGGCGGCCGATCCGACCTCGTCGTCGATTCTCTCGGAGTTCCTCATCGGCCCATATAACCCGCTCAAGTTGTATTCCCCGATCGGCGGCAACTACGACTTCGGCTTCCAGAACTTCCTCGCGGAGCTTCAACAGGCAGAACCTGCAGCTGGCATACGACGGGGCCGTCAGCAGAGCCGCAGCCGGCCTTGGTCCGGCCATCACGTACTCGGGAGGCCAGCCGGTAGTGCGCGCGGTCGGCAGCTCCGGCGCGGTCGGGAACTTGTCGGTTCCGCCCAGCTGGGCCAGCGCCGCCCCGGCGATCAGGCCGGTCGCCTTCGTGTTGCCGCAAACCGGCCCGGGCGCTGTCTCGGCGGCGCTCGCGACGGAGGGCAGGGCAGCGTGTTCAGCAACATGGCACTGTCCGGTTTGACCGGACGGGCCATCGCCGGGACCGCCGGTGGTGATGTTGCCCGGTCGGTCGGCGGAGGGGGCGACGCCATTGCGGGCGCGGACACCGCCGTCACCATCATCGTGATCCCCGAAGACTGATAACCGCCGTTGCGGCGCCTGCCACCAGCCACCCTCACCCTGGAGAGACGTTCGATGACGATGAACCACCGACTCGCAGAGGCCGGATCCTGTACCGCCACCGGCGACGCCGCGCCGGCCGGATAAGGAGTACGCAATGGATTTCGGGATGTTGTCGCCGGAGATCAATTCCGGCCGCATGTATTCCGGTCCCGGTTCGGGGCCGATGATGGCCGCCGCGGCGGCGTGGGATCGGCTTGCCACCGAACTGCGTTCGGCGGCGGACTCCTATTCCGCCGCGGATCTCGGGGTTGACGGCGGAGTGGCAGGGTCCGTCGTCGTCGGCGATGGCGGACGCGGCCGCGGCCTACGCGACGTGGATGAGCGCCACCGCCGCGCAGGCCGAGCAGACCGCGACACAGGCCAGAGACGCGGCGACCGCGTATGAGACCGCGTTTGCGGGTACGGTGCCCCCGCCGCTGATCGCGGCCAACCGCGCGCAGCTGACGTCCTTGGTGGCCACCAATATCTTCGGGCAGAACACGTCGGCGATCGCGGCCACCGAGGTGCAGTACGCGGATATGTGGGCCCAGGATGCCGCGGCGATGTACGGCTACGCCGGCCAGTCCGCGACGGCCGCGCAAGTGACGCCGTTCACCTCGCCGCCGAAGACCACCAACCCCGGCGGAGTGGCCTCCCAGTCCGCCGGCGTCGCGCAGGCCACCGGCACATCGGTCCGGCACCGGCGCCCAGTCGACGTTGTCCCAGCTGATGTCCCAGACGCCCTCGTCGCTGCAAAGCCTCGCGACGCCCGCCACGGCGGCGCCGGCCGCCTCGTCGGCGCAGAGTCTGTCGAGCATCATCGCCCCCGGCACCCCGTTGACGACGCTGCTTGAGGCATATGAACTCGGGGGCCCGGTGCTCTTGCCGGCAAGGAACGCCTTAGTCTCCGCCACCTCGGGGATGGCGCTGGCGGCTCGGGGATTCCAAATGGGGCGCTGCCAGTCGCCGCCGCTGCGTCACCTCTAGCGGCGGGGCTTGGTTCCGCGGGATCAGCGGGCCTCGCCGGGGCCGCGTCGGCGGTGTCGTGGCGTTGGCGACGCGGGCTTAGTTGGGGCGTTGTCGGTGCCGCCGAGCTGGGCTGCGGCCACTCCGACGGTCAGGCTCGCCGCCGCCGCGTTGCAGGGCATGGGCGTGGCCGGCGCTCCTGTGGTTGTGGCAGCCAGCCAGGTAACCGTGTTCGGTCAGATGGCGTTGGCGACCCTGGCCGGTAGCACACTAGGTAACACCGTTTCCCGCGCTGCGGTCGACACCGGTTCCCGGGCAGGCGGCCCCAGCTCGCGCGATACCAAGGAAAGCCCAGGGGACGACAAGGACGGCACGACGTCAGACAAGCTCAAGCATGTCTTGGCCGAACTGTCGCAGAAGCCGGAATCGGTGCAGCACTGGCACACGGACAAGGCGAACCTCGAGAGTCTGCTGGAGGCGCTGTCGAAGAAACCGGGTGTGCACGCGGTGCATGTATCGTCACGCGACAAACCGAATGCCGTGCCACCCAGGCCACGGTGGAGCTGAATCATCCACAAAGACTCGGGGATTGCCCTTGGCCGAGGCGTGAAAGTCGTCGAACGCGGTGGCCGGAGCGCCCGGCTGCCGCGTAAATGCGCCGAATCCTCAACACCCGTCGCAATAGGTGAAGGCCGAGCGCCGACGTGTTGTCTCTAGAGCACCAACGCTTTTCGTCCCGACGCTGAACGACCGTTGATCGCCATCATTGCTTCGTTGATGTGTGACTGCGCACTTCGTAGGGCACGATCGTGGCCGCAGCACTCGGGACCCGGCTGACGGCTTTGGCGATCTTGTCGGCGGTACGGTCATGGAGCAGTAGCCCGAGCGGCCCGTATGCGCGGCGCGGCATCAGTACCGTCACATGGGTATCCCGATGTTTGTTTTGCTCGGCGACGACCAACTCCTGTGCGGCCCGGGTCAGTTGGCGGTCGGGACAATCCAGCACCCGCAGTGGAGTATCGAGATCGAAACCCTGCCAGAGTTTGCGCAGGTGTTGGGCATGCTCTTCGTCGATCATGAAGTGCACTGCGGTCAACTGGTCGGCCCGCAGGCCCTTCCCGTACCGCAGCGCTTCGAGCATCGCAACGTCGACCGCGTTGACACAAAGGAACACGTCGTGGCGCGCATACGTCGTCTGGCCGGGATGGCCGGTGCGGGAACTTTCGAGTATTGCCGCCTCAGCCCGGTACCGGTTGTTAAGCCGTATAAATGCGAACACCAGCACGGGGAAGACAACGACGATCAGCCAGGCTCCTTCGGTGAACTTGGTCACCACGAAGATTCCGACCACGATCGTCGAGGTGATCCCGGCGGACAGGTTGATCACGAGCTTGTATCGCCAGCCCGCCTCGCGGTGCGACAGATGGTGTTTGGTCATGCCGTAGCCGGCCATCGCGAAGCTGGTGAACACCCCCATCGCGTACAGCGGCACCAGTGCGTGCACCGAGGCGCCGGTCGCCAGCAGTAGGAGCACCGCCAGCGCGGTCAGCGCGATGATGCCGTTGGAGAAAACCAGCCGATACCCCCGTTTTGTCAGCGGCCGGGGTAGAAAGCGGTCGGCAGCAACGAAACTGGCAAGTGCGGGGAACCCGTTGAAGCTGGTATTGGCACCGGTGAATAGGATCGCCGCGGTGGTGGCCTGGACCAGCAAGAACAAAATGTGCCCGATCACGCCGTCACCGAAAACCGTCCGGGCGATCTCGGCCAGCATCGACGGATATTCGCTGATATACGGGGTGACGTGGGTGTGGTGCGCAAGGTAAGCCACACCAATCAGGAAGAAACCGATAATGCAGGCTATTGCGGTCAGAACCCGACGGGCGTTGGGACCCTGAGGCTTACGGAAGACATCGACGGTATTAGAGATCGCCTCGATCCCGGCCATCGACGTTCCGCCGTGGGCGAAGGCGCGCAGCAACACCAGAACTGTTGCCCCCATCACCAGCCCATTCCCTTGATGGACCGGAACCATTCCCTCGTGATGTGGAGTGTAATGGGGTAGACCCCAGAAGATTTCACGGATGACGCCGGTCACGATGGTCAGCGTGAGCATCACGATGAACCCGTAGGTCATCACGGCGAATGCCCGGCCTGACTGCCGCAACCCGCGCAAGTTGGCATAACACGTCAGCAGCACTGCGGCTATGGCAATTTCCAGGTGGTAAGGACGAAGCTGGGGTATCGCCGTAACCACCGCAACCGTGCCGGCCGCTGGCTGCACCGCAACGGTGACAACGTAGTCGATCAATAATGCGGCGGCGGCCATCTGGGCGACGCGGGGACCGAGGTTCTCGCGCGCAACCACGTAAGACCCGCCGGCTCGGGTGTAGGCCATCACGACCTCGCGATACGAAGCGGTCACCAACGCCAGGATCAGCACAATGACACCGGCGATCGGAAGTACTAGCACGAAGGCGGCCAGTCCCGCATGGGGCAGCAGTTCCACCATGATCTGCTCGGGGCCGTAGGCGACCGAGGAAATCGCGTCTGGTGCAAGAGCGCCCGCGGCAACTGGGTTCGACAGAGTTTCGGGTGCATGGCGTTCGCTGATCAGCGGCCTGCCCAGCAAGACACGCTTGCACTTGTCGCCAATCGACGGAGGGATGCTCGGCCGGCGAGCCGTTGTGGTCACGACGCGTCAGCTCCTCGGTTACTCGACAACCTGGTGTGACGGGTCGGCCATAGATATGGCGTCGTTGTTCTCGTCTCTGCGCGCCTCCCCAGTGATCCGCAGCAGTTGACCGGGAACGATTTCGGCACCACCGTGCTCCGGTCGCAAGGTAATGCGGATCTGTCCGCTGTCGTCGCCGATGACCATCGAGTGAAATGTTCGGCGCCGTTTGGTGACGTCCTCGACCTCGGTGACCCGGCCTTCAATCGTCGCGCTGCGCCCGGGAATGAGCTTGCTCATCGCAACCACCGTCGGTGACCGCTCCGGGTGCTCGTAGGAGGCCGTCATGTGGGTCTCGCCCTGCCATATCCGCGCCTCGACGTCAGCGAATCCTCGCGCGATCCGTTGTTCCACCTTGTTCGGGAACGCTTCGCTGATCTGGGATTCCACATCGTAGGGCACGATCGTCGCGGCGGCTCCTGGAGTTCGGCTGACGGCTTTGGCGATCTTGTCGGCGGTGCGGTCGTGGAGCAGTCGCCCAAGGGGCCCATATGCCCGGCGTGGCAGCAGCACGGTCACGTTGGTATCCGGATGCTCATTTCGCTCGGCGGCAACCAACTCTTGTGCGGCCCGGGGCAACTGGCGGTCAGGGCAATCGACTACTCGCAGAGGTATATCGAGATCGAAACGGTCCCAAAGCTTTTGCAAGTGCTGAGCCTGCTCCTCGTCGATATTGAAGTGTACTGCGGTCAACTGGTCGGCCCGCAGGCTCTTCCCGTAGCGCAGCGCTTCGAATGTCGCGATGTCGACGTTGTTGACGCAGGCGAACACGTGGTGTTGCTCAAACGTCTTAAGTTCGGGGCGGTCGGTGCGGAAGGTATCGAGGATTGCGGACTCTTCCCGGTACTCGCTATTGAGCCGCATCAGCGCGAACACCAGCACGGGGAAGATCACGACGATGAGCCAGGCTCCTTCGGTGAACTTGGCCACCGCGAAGATCCCCACCACGATCGTCGACATGACCCCCGCGGACAGGTTGATCACCAGCTTGTGTCGCCAGCCGCGTTCGCGCTGCGTCAGATGGTGTTTGGTCATCCCGTAGCCGGCCATCGAGAAACCGGTGAACACACCGATCGCGTAAAGCGGTATCAACGCGTTGACCGATCCGCCGGTGAGCACCAGCAACGCCACCGACAGCGTGGTCACCACGATGATGCCGTTGGAGAACACCAATCGGTGACCGCGCTTCATGAGTTGGCGCGGCAGGAAGCGATCTTCTGCGACGAAGCTGGCCAGCGCGGGAAACCCGTTGAAGCTGCCGTTCGCGCCGGTATACAAGATGGCCGCGCTCGATACCTGAACGAGGACATACATGACGTTGCCGCTCAGGCCGTGGCCGAAGACGGCCCGGGCGATCTGCGAGAGCACCGACGGGTATCCATCGCGATACGGGGTGGCGTGCGTGGCGTAGGCCAGGTAGCTCACGCCCGCCAGCACGAACCCGAGAATGCAGGCCATTGCTGTGATAACACGCCGCGCGTTAACACCCTGCGGGTCCCGGAAGACATTGACCGCGTTAGAGATAGCCTCCACTCCGGTCAGCGACGAGCCGCCGTTGGCGAACGCCCGCAGGAGCACCAGAATAGTGGCACCCATAACCAGGCCGCTGCCGTGATGGACCGGGATAGCACCGGCAATATGCCGCGGATCGTAGGTCGGCAATCCCCCGAAGAAGAGGTGGCGGACGACACCGACGACGATCGTCAGCGTGGTCATGGCCACGAAGGAGTAGGTTGCCACCGCGAAGGGCCGGCCTGCTTCCCGCACTCCGCGCAGGTTCACGTAGCAGATCACGATCACCACGGCAACGGTGACCTCCAGGCTGTAGGGCCCCAGCACAGGTAGCGCAGAGGCCACCGCCACCGTGCCCGCCGCCGACTGCACCGCCACTGTCACGACGTAATCGATCAACAGCGCCGCGGCGGCGACCTGTGCCACCTTCGGACCGAAGTTTTCCCGCGCGACGATGTAGGAGCCGCCGGCCTGGGTGTAGGCCATCACGACCTCCCGATATGATGCGGCAACCAGCACCAGGACAAACAAGATGGCGCCCGTGATAGGAAGCAACAACACGAAGGCGGCCATCCCGGCAGCCGGCACCAGCTCGACCAAGATCTGCTCGCTGCCGTAGCAGGTCGAGGAGATCGAGTCGGGTGCCAGCGCGCCGAGGGCAACGGGATTCGACAATCTCTCCGACCTCAGCTTCTCGGTGAGCAGCGCCTTACCAAGAAAGATCCGCTTGAACACCTGAGCGAAGGGCACCGGTATCGCACGCCCGCTATCCGCTGCCGTCACAGCGAAAGCGATACCCACGTTGAGCGGTGTCAACCTGGCAATAAGCTGCGAGGCCGCTGAGGCTCAGAAGTCGCCGAGCCTGGACGCTTCGAGGTCGAGGTCCCGTTCGATTGTGCGCGACAGGGTCGCGTTGAAGCGGCGATCGCGTCGTTGATCCAACACCTCGGAACGCTCGACACGCAGCAGGGTCAGCCGTAACGCGATGTACTCGTCAATCTCCTCCGCGACGGCCAATTTCTGCTCCTTCGTACCAGTCGACTGGAGGCGCCGGGTCCTGGCCTCGTAGAAGGCACGTACCGATTTGGCGGCGTCGTCGCTGTCGTCACCGTCGCGGTGGTTGTCCAGCCACGCCAACGCGGCGCGGGCCGCGCGCAGCCGGATCCGGTTCTCTTCACTTCGCAAATCGGGTGGCTTGAGTCCGAGTCGGCGCACTAGCCATGGCAGGCTGACGCCCTGCATCACCAGTGTCATAAGGACTACCGCCCCCGCCACCAGGAATCACCAGCCCGCGATCGGGAAAGGCGAGCCGTCAGCACGGCGTCACGGAACGGCCAACGCCGCAGCCAGCGACACACCGCCGCGCACGCCGGCCCAACCCACACCAGGCATTCCCGCCAGGTATCCCCGGCTATTTCGCGACGTCGCAGTTTTGCCAAAAGCGGGTCTCTTGGCACTCGCCTCAGGATTACTGCACCGAACAAGGTTGCACAGGCTGATCTTGTAGGTCGCCATCCTACGGCGGCTATCGTGCATGGGTGGCCGACAACGAGGTTATGGACTTCGACGGCGACTCTGAGCGCGGTGCACGTTTCCCGCGGGGGGTCTTCGACGTGGGCCGTGAGCCCGACCCCCTCTACAGCCTGGCCAACGAACGTACCTACCTGTCGTGGCTGCGCTTCGCGGTGACCCTGCTCGCAGGCGCCGTCGCCATCGACCGGCTCTTTCTCGAGCACCCTTGGTTCGGGAGCGAGATCCTTACCTTGGGGCTCGTGGCGATCGCCTACGGCAGCTGCGCCCTCGGTGTGCGGCGCTGGTTGGCGACCGAGCGCGCATTGCGGCGGCGCCAGCCGTTGCCCGGCTTCGGCGCTCCGCTGCTCGTCACCATGGCCATCCTCCTCGTGGGAGTCGGCGTCATCGTCCTCGTCTTCGCGCCACGGGGCTGAGCCTTGATGAACACGAAGCCCCGGCGACTGTGGGGGGAGCAGTACCCGTTCGAGCGCAACCACCTCCAGCGCACGATGACGCTGATCGGGCTGGGCGGCGTCTTCGCCGTCACCGTAATCCTTCTCGTCCACGCCGACGTCACAAGTATCCTCGGGATCTCGCTCATCTGCGCCGGCGTCGTATCCGCGCTCACGGCGGTGTCTCGGCACCGATACGTCCGCGAGACCCGCCTCGGGTTCGTCATCCTCAAGACCCGGGGAGGCCTGTTCGTGTTCGGCTCGGCGCTCGCGTTCGTGGTCGTTGACGTGCTCGTTGCCCTGCTCGTCCTTCTCTCGAGTGAGAGCTAGTGACACCATCAGTAAGACTCGCCGATCGATCATCCTCCGCGACTGACCACGCGGCCGGAGCGTCGCCCGAGCGACTCAGGCAACGATAGGTCTTTAATCGCGATTCCGGACCTTCACCGGGACGTCGTAGCTGCACACACCGGTCCCGAGCGTCGGCGATCGTTCCCGAAATTCCCTGGCGCGCCAAGACTTTGCATGTGATCTCACCGCCGGTGGTATCGAGCTCGCGACTACCGCAACGATTGTGCTTCGGTTGTTTAACTTGTTGCGAATTGGGCTGAGATTCAATTGTTTTCGTCACAGTGCCCTCGGTCTCACCGCAAGGCTCAGGAACCGCGGTGTCTCGCCTCTTCGAGGTCGAGGTCCCGTTCGATGGTGCGCAACAGTGTCGCGTTGATGCGGCCATCTCGCCTCAGCTTCAGCAGTACTGACCGCTCGACGCCAATCAGTTTGAGCCGCAACGCCTGATACCGCTCCATCTCCTGGGCGTCGTCGGATTCGTCGTCGCTCGGTGGGCTGAGCTCCAGGCGTCGCACCTTGGCCTGATACAACGAGCGGGCAGATTTTATGGCCTCATCGGCGGCGTCGGTGTGCTGGCGGTCATCGAGCCACGCCAAGGCGGCGCGGGCCGCTTTCAGCCGGGCCTTGATCTCTGCGGTACCCAGATCCTCCGCCCGCAAATCGAGTCGGCGCAGCAGCCAGGGCAGGCTGGTGCCCTGGATGAGCAGGCTTGCCACGATGACAGCTGAGGCGACCACGACCACCAGGTCGCGGTCGGGAAACGGCGTTCCGTCGGCGCGCCGCAGCGGGATGGCCAGCGCGGCGGCCAGCGACAAACCGCCTCGCATCCCGGCCCACGCCACGACCGTGCGCTCCCGCCACACCGTCGACTCGGTCACGCGCCCGAACAGTCGCGCAGTGACCGGACCGGACAGCATCCACACCAGCCGCGACGCGATCACCACGCCAACCACGGCCGATATCATCGTGACAACCCGCGCCGCGGGTATGCCCGGGATCCAGTGCAACGACCGCACGAGTTCCATGCCGACCAGCGTGAACAACACAACGTTCAGCAGAAACACCAGAACGTCGAGAAAGGCGAAAGCTTGTAGTCGAGCTCCCGGAGCGTAGATGGCACTGAGGTGCGAACCCACGTAAACGCCTGCGGTCACCGTCGCCAGCACCCCGGACAGATGGACACCCTCGGCGAGCACATACGTGAGGTAGGGCGTCACCAACGACAGGGTGATCTCCAGCAGTGAGTGATCGATGCGCCGCCGCACCTGCACCGCGAGCCAACCGACGGCCAGGCCCAGCGCCGCGCCGCCGGCCGGGGCGGCAAGCAGTGTCACGATGAGCGGCCCGGGTCGAACTGCACCGACCATCGCGGTGCCCACAGCGCCGGTGTACAGCACCAACGCGGTGCCGTCGTTGGTCAGGCCTTCGCCTTCGACGATGGTTGCGAGCCGTTCCGGTACGTCCAGGCGGGCGAAAACGGATGTCGCGGCAACCGCATCCGTCGGCGCCACCACCGCGCCGGCTACCAACGCCACCGCGAGCGGCACACCCGCGCTGCCCACCAACACGCCTGCGACCACGGCGGTGGTGACCAAGACAAGTCCGACCGACAACAGGCCGATCGGCCGCGCACTGGCCCGAAGGTCATCTGGCGCAATGAAATACGCCGCGTAATACAGCAGCGGCGGGAGGAACAGGTAGAACACGACCTCGGGTGCGAGTGTCGGCACATTGACCCACGGCAGCCAGGCCAGAAGCGCACCGAGCGCTACCAGCAGAACGGGATACGGCACACCGACACGATCGGCCAGCCATACGGCGGCGATGGCCAGAAGCGGTCCGCACAGCAACAGAACGCCGTAGCCCGCCGGATTCACAACCGCACCTCCGGGTATCCGAGAACCGCCCCTGCGGTGATTGGCCCACCAGCGTAATGGCCGGGCTTTCTGCCTTTACGAGCAGTCGATTGACAGCTGCTTGACAGCCGGTTGCCGTCGCGGTGCGCGAAGATACCGCGAATGTTCTGCGAGGTGATGAAATGAACGAAGTCATCGTGAGTGGTGGCGACGCGCTGACGGCGACAATTATCGACGAGCTGAAAAGCGCCGGCGTAGTTGTCGTCAAGCTCCAACCTTCCGAGGGTGACACCGACGCCGACCTCGCCGACGCGGGTGTCGCGAATGCACTTGCGGTGGTCTGCGCCGGGAACGACGACGCTGCCAATCTTGAAATCGCTTTGCTGGCGAGGAAAGCCAACCCGAATGTGCGGGTGGTGGCGCGGCTGGGCAACGACGTGCTGCGCGAAGCGGTGGGCGGCGACAACGGGCCCGGCGCGATCCTCAACGTCGCCGAGCTCGCGGCGCCGTCAGTCGTCAAGGCGTGCCTCGCCGACGCTATCCACCCTTTTGAAGCCGCCGGCGTCCAGTTCATCGTTTCCGGCAGCGAAGCGCCCCGGAACGCGAAGCTGCGCACGCTCTACGGCGAGTTGGTCCCGGTGGCGGTGATCCACGGAGACAATTCGCCCACTCCCGGCGAGACCGAAGTCTGCCCGCGCCGAGACCAGAGCGTGCACGCGGGCGACTGGACAGTAATGATCGGCACTGCCGACGAGGTGGCCGCGCAGGGGATCGAAGTTACCAACTCGAGCCGAACGCGGTCGCGTCAATCCTTGCGACTGCGCCGCGCGATCGACACGGTCCGGACCGTCCTCAACGACTTCAACCCCGCTTTCTACTCGGTGCTAGCCGCTGTGCTGGCGCTGACCGTCGTTTCCACTCTGGTGTTGCGGTTCGGCCATCAGCATCCGCGGATGGGCTGGATCGACGCGTTGTATTTCACCGTCGAGACGATCAGCACCACCGGGTACGGCGACTTTGCCTTCGTGACTCAGCCCACCTGGCTGCGAGTGTTCGCCATCATGATGATGTTGGGGGGAACGATCACCGTCGCGTTGCTGGTCTCGTTCATCGCTGACGTACTACTCTCACGACGCTTCTTCATCACCGCCGCACGTGCGCGAACGAGTATTATGCAGAACCACGTTGTCGTTGTCGGTTTGAGCGAGCTCGGGATCCGAGTGGTCACCGACCTGACCGCCGCGGGGTACGAGGTGGCCGTGATCGAACGCGACGAGGACAACCGGTTCCTGGCGGCGGCAAATGAGCTCAACGTACCGGTCGTCTTCGGCGATGCCACGCTGTCGCAGACCTTGGAAGCGGCGCGGGTGGATCGCGCGCGGGCAGTGGCGGTGCTGACGCGCGACGACATGGTCAATATCGAGAGCGGCATCGTGCTGGCTCACATGCTCGGTCGCCAACTGGGTCCGATGCACCGCAAGCCAAAAGTTCCGCTGGTGCTGCAGGTCTTTAACCGCGCGCTGGGCTTTGCGTTGGGGCAGCGATTCGGGTTCGTCAACACTCGGTCCACGGTCGAACTGGCCGCGCCCTGGTTTGTCGGCGCCGCGATCGGGCTGCAGGTGCTGGGCACGTTCTCGGTGGGGCAACATTCGTTTGTCGTCGGCGGCATGCGCGTGACGCCCGGTGGAGACCTCGACGGCACGCCCCTTTACGCGTTGTCCGACCAAACTCTGGTCATTGCAATCACCGGGACCGATAGTCCGGCCAGGCTGTACCCGCCCCGTGACACCCGCCTCACGGCGGACGACACCGTCTATCTCGTCGGCCCGTACCGCGAATTACTGAACACCTTGTGCGAGGGGCAGTCTCCCGACGAAGCCGATGAGGACGACCATGCCGACGCCGGGAGCAAGTAGAGCGCCTCGATGGCGGGCGCGGCCCACGCACGCTCGCAGACAGTGGGCTAGGCCCCTCGCGACGTCGTTGCGCGCGGAGCGGATGCGTGGTCGATACATCACCAACGAAAGCGTCGCTTCTGCTCGATCACCTCCTCGGCGGTCATCAGCCCGGAGTCGGCCAGCTTGGCGAGCAGCGATTGCGCCTTGGTGGCGAGCTCGCGCAACTCGGTGGCGATCTCGGTGACCGCCTCACTCGGCGGTCGCTGCGGCAGCTTCGGATTCTCCCGCGGTGTCACCCTGATTCGCTGATCGCCGTGCCCCAGGGAAGCAGTGCCGCCGACGGCGCGTCCGGCCGCACCGGCGAGCGCCATGTCAGCCAACAAGTTGCCGGAACTACTCGCAGCCATTTCGGGAGCGGCCTGCGCAGCGGTGATGGGCAGTGTGTAGGCGAGCGGGCGAATTTCGGGAGCCGCCACCGTCCACGCCGACGGCACCGACAGCTTGCCGACGGTTCTCGATTGACCAAGTCCGGCGGACACCGATGCCGTCGAGGCGTCTGACGGCGAACCGACGCTGCCCTGGCCGTGGAAGAACCACTCCGGCAGATTCGCGCCGCCCGGTCCAAAACCCGTGAACGGCCCTTTGCCCTGGGCGTAGTCGCGGTCGGCGTTGATCATAAAACCGCGGAAGTTGGTGCCCACCGCCGTGAGCGATGTCGAGATACTCGTCGCCGATGAGCCGACAGCCGTCGTGGCTATGGGGATGTCGAGGGTCGTCAAGGGGAGCGAGATTGCGCTCAGCAGATCAGACACCGGGTCCGCTGGCGCCGCCGCCGAGGAGGCGAGTCCCTGCAGGGCCTGGGGGACCGCGTTGATCACCCGCGGGCCATTGGCGACGATCGCCTGCGCCGTCACGGCGGCTTGCTGGGTTCCGCCGGCCGGGTTGGTGGTCGGCGGCGGCGAAGTGAACGGCGTCAACGTCGATGCCGCCGCCGACGAACCGGCGTAGCCGTACATCGCCCCGGCGTCCTGGGCCCACATCTCGGCGTAGTCGGTCTCGGTGGCCGCGATCGCCGGGGTGTTCTGCCCCACGACGTTGGTCGCAATCAATGCCGTCAAAAGGGTGCGGTTGGCCGCGATCACCGCCGGTGGCACCGTCATCGCGAACGCCGCCTCATAGGCAGCTGCCGCCGCTTTGGCCTGCATGCCGCTCTGGTCGGCTTGCCCGGCAGTCGTGGTCAGCCAGTCGAGGTACGGTGCGGTCGCTGCCGCCATCGACGCAGACGACGAGCCCAGCCACGGGCCGTCGGTCAGTTCGGAGATCGCCGACCCGTAGGACGCCGCCGTGGATTGAAGCTCGGCGGCCAGCCCATCCCAGGCCGCGGCCGCGGCCAACATCGGCCCGGAACCGGGACCGGCATACATTCTGCCCGAGTTGACTTCCGGCGGAAGCATCGCGAAATCCATTGCCGTATACCGTCTTAACCGGCCGCGATGGCATTGGCGGCTTCGGTGGCCGCATACGACGTCGCGCTCGTTCCGAGCGTGCTGACAAACAGCTGATGAATTGCCTCTGCCTGAGCGCTGATCGCCTGGTACATCTGGGCATGGACGGCGAACTGAGTGGCCGTCAGCGCCGACACCTCGTCGGCAGCGGCGGGTACCACGCCCGTCGTCGGCGCCGCGGCGGCGGAGTTCTGTGCGCTCATCGTGGTGCCGATCCCCGCCAGGTTGGCGGCCGTCGCAGTCAGTGCTTCCGGTTGTGTCGTGACGAATGACATCGCTGTTCCTCTCAATAGGTGTGACATGCGGTTGACAGTTCACGCCGAACGGCACAGAGCGGCCGGTGAATACCACACGCCTGCAAATGAATTCGTTGAACCCGCCATGCCATCAGGGGATCGTGACTCACTGTTCTCACCCCGCCCTCTAACCCAACGCACTATGGGTAGAAGCCATCAGCCGGTACGGCGGTTAAAGGCGAGCTTCATCGCCTGAACGCGATGCTAACGGCGGTTTAACTCCCGATGCAATGCTGCGCGCGTGCAGGTTGTGGATTACCGCGCGACTGGGGATAACCCGGTCGCCTTCCCGCAGCGATCGCTGCGTGGTGGAGATCCGCGTCGGTGCCCTGCCGCAGGGTGGCGGCATGACGATGTTGACGCGAGCCGAAATCGGAGCGCTTGGTGAGCGGTTGGCCACCGATCACCTGACCGGACTGGGGCTGTGCATCCTGGCCCGCAACTGGCGCTGCCGCTACGGCGAGCTGGATGTGATCGCCGTCGACCCGTTCGCCGACACGGTGGTGTTCGTTGAGGTGAAGACCCGCACCGGCGATGGTTTCGGCGGTCTGGCGCAGGCGGTGACCGTGCAGAAGGCGCGCCGGCTACGTCGGCTGGCGGCGATCTGGCTCGCCACGCAGGACCGGCGCTGGGCGGCGGTCCGCATCGACGTGATCGGCGTGCGGATCGGCCGACGGCGCACCCCGGAAATCACGCACTTGCAAGGCATCGGCTGATGGCGCTCGGACGTGCGTTCTCGGTCGCGGTGCTGGGGTTGGACGGCGAGATCGTGGAGATCGAAGCCGATATCACCTCCGGTCTGCCGGGTGTGCACCTAGTGGGATTGCCCGATGCCGCATTGCAGGAGTCGAGGGATCGGGTCCGCGCCGCGATCACCAACTGCAACAACCGATGGCCGATGTCGCGCCTGACGCTGGCGCTGTCACCGGCAACCCTGCCGAAAGTGGGGTCGGTGTACGACCTGGCCCTCGCGGCGGCCGTCTTGTCGGCGCAGCGAAAGACACCGTGGCGAGAGCTGGAAACCGTAGTGGTACTGGGGGAGTTGGCGTTAGACGGACGGGTCCGACCGGTGCGCGGGGTGCTGCCGGCGGTGCTGGCGGCCAAGGTTGCGGGCTGGCGGGCTGCGGTGGTTCCGGTGGATAACCTGCTTGAAGCCAGTCTGGTCGACGGCATCGAGGTCTGGGGTGTGCGAACCCTGGCGCAGTTGCAGGGCTGGCTCAGCGGTTCGGCGCGGCTCGACGAGCGGATCAGCGGGATGGTTCCGCCGGTCGAGCCGCCCGCGGATCTGGCCGACGTGGTCGGGCAGGCCCAGGCTCGCTTCGCAGTCGAGGTAGCCGCTGCCGGGGCGCATCACCTCATGCTTACCGGCCCGCCGGGCGTGGGTAAAACCATGCTGGCGCAACGTCTTCCTGGACTCCTTCCGTCGCTGTCAAACAGCGAGTCGTTGGAGGTCACCGCGATTCACTCGGTGGCCGGCCTGCTGTCGGATGCCACACCGCTGGTCACCCGGCCGCCGTTCGTGGCACCGCATCACAGCTCCAGTGTGGCGGCGCTGGTCGGCGGTGGTTCGGGAATGGCCCGGCCCGGCGCTGTCAGCCGGGCGCACCGCGGGGTGCTGTTTCTCGACGAGTGCGCCGAGATCGGTGTCAGCGCATTGGAGGCATTGCGAACACCATTGGAGGAGGGCGAGATTCGCCTCGCCCGACGAGACGGGGTGGCGTGCT
The DNA here is from genome assembly GCA_963833915.1 of uncultured Actinomycetota bacterium. Taxonomy (GTDB): domain Bacteria; phylum Actinomycetota; class Actinomycetes; order Mycobacteriales; family Mycobacteriaceae; genus Mycobacterium. The sequence continues at coordinate 43,824 of CAWHZO010000017.1, read as the reverse complement.
ATCCGGCCCGCTTTCAACTTGTTCTGGCCGCCAACCCGTGTCCCTGCGCGCCGGCGGACCCGCGTGACTGCATCTGCGCGGCGGCGGTCAAACGGCGCTATCTCGGCCGTCTGTCCGGGCCGCTGCTCGACCGCGTCGACTTGCGAGTGGAGATGCATCCGGTGCGGATGAGCGCGTTCGCGACTACCGACGTGGAGTCGACGGCGCAGGTCCGTCACCGGGTGACGCTGGCCCGTGATGCGGCGGCGCAGCGTTGGAGCGCTCACGGTGTCTGCACCAATGCCGAGGTCAGCGGAACGTTGCTGCGGCGTCGGTTCCGGCCCAGCAATGCGGCGATGCAGCCGCTGCGAACCGCGCTGGACCGCGGGCTGCTGAGTATTCGCGGCGTGGACCGCACATTGCGGGTCGCGTGGACGCTGGCTGATCTGGCCGGTCGCACCTCACCCGGACGCGACGAGGTGGCCGTCGCACTGAGCTTTCGCCAACCGGGAACCTCGCGATGACCGATGTGACGCTGCGCGCATGGGCCTACCTGTCGCGGGTTGTCGAACCGCCTTGCGCTGAGCTTGCCGCCTTGGTGGGCCGGGTGGGGCCGGTAGAGGCGGCCGAGCGGGTGCGACGCGGCCGGGTCGACGACGCGCTGGCTCGACGTACCGAAGCACGGCGTGAAATCGATAGGGCTGCAGAAGATCTAGAGCTGCTGACGCGTCGTGGTGGTCGCCTGATCACGCCTGATGTGCACGAGTGGCCGACGCTGGCGTTCGCCGCGTTTGGCGGTGGGGCAGCCGCGGCGAAGCCGCAGGGCCGGCCACCGTTGGTGTTGTGGGCAATGGGCCCGGCTCTGCTCGACGAGACGGCACAGCGGGCTGCCGCCGTCGTCGGAACCCGGGCAGCGACCAGCTATGGCGAGCAGGTGGCTGCGGACCTGGCGGCCGGGCTGGTCGAGCACGATGTCGCTGTTGTCTCCGGCGGGGCTTACGGCATCGACGGCGCGGCCCATCGCGCGGCATTGGCAGCTGACGGCGTCACCGTCGCGGTGTTGGCCGGTGGACTTGATATTCCCTATCCCGCAGGACATTCCGCGTTGCTGCATCGTATTTGCGGCGACGGGTTGTTGGTCACCGAATATCCGCCGGGGGTGCGGCCGGCCCGGCACCGGTTTCTGACGCGCAACCGCTTGGTGGCCGCGTTTGCCGGGGCGGCGGTGGTGGTGGAGGCCGGTTTGCGCAGCGGCGCAGCCAATACCGCCGCCTGGGCGGCGGCGTTGGGCAGAGTTGTCGGTGCGGTGCCCGGGCCGGTGACCTCTTCGGCGTCGACCGGATGTCATGCGCTGCTGCGCGCGGGCGCCGAAGTGGTCACCCGCGCGCAGGACATCGTCGAGTTGGTGGGTCGCATCGGTGAGTTGGCTCCTGAGCAGCCCCGTCCGGCGACTCCGCTCGACGGGTTGGATGACGAGGAGCGGCGGGTGTATGAGGCGCTGCCGGGGCGCGGGGGCGCCACCATCGATGAGATCGCCGTCGCGGCCGCGGTGGAGCCCGGGCGGATACTGGCGCCGCTGGCGATGCTGGAGGTCGCTGGCCTGGCCGAGCGCCAGGGCGGCTGCTGGCGAATCGTCCGGAATCGTAGCCACCCGGCGTGACCGCGACGACTCGTATAGTCGCAAGGGTCAACGCTAAAGGGGAGGAAACCAGGTGCCCGGTCGACCACTGCACACCTTCGAAGTGGTGCGCAGCGAACAACTCACGTCGCACATGATCCGGATTGTCCTGGGCGGCAGCGGTTTCGACACGTTCAATCCCAGCGATTTCACCGACTCCTACGTCAAGCTGGTGTTCGTCGCCGACGACGTCGATATGGCCGCGCTGCCGCGCCCGTTGACGCTGGACAGCTTCGCCGACTTACCGGCCGCCAAGCGGCCGGTGGTGCGGACAATGACCGTGCGGCGCGCGGACCCGGCCGCCCGCCAGATCGCCATCGACGTCGCGGTGCACGGTGAGCACGGGACCGCCGGGCTGTGGGCCGCGACGGCCGAGCCCGGACAGCCCGCGTACCTGATGGGGCCCAGCGGCGCCTACACCCCTGATCCAGCGGCCGACTGGCACTTACTGGCAGGCGACGAGACCGCGCTGCCGGCGATCAGCGTTGCACTGGAAGCGTTGCCTGCCAGCGCAATCGGCCAGGTGTTCATCGAAACCGCCGAGCCCCAGGATGAAATCGCGTTGACCGCCCCGGGCGGCGTCCAGATCAATTGGATATTCCGCGGGGGTCGCGCGGATCTGGTCGGGGAGGACCGAGCCGGCGACCAGGCGCCGCTGATCGAGGCGGTCAAATCCGCCCACTGGCTTCCCGGGCAGGTGCACGCCTTCGTCCACGGTGAAGCGCAGGCCGTGATGCACAACCTTCGGCCCTACATCCGCAAGGATCGCGGAGTCGACGCGAAGTGGGCGTCGATATCGGGTTATTGGCGGCGCGGTCGCACCGAAGAGACGTTCCGGCAGTGGAAGAAAGAACTCGCCGTAGCTGAGGCCGGCGCTCACTAGGGCCTCGTCAGCCCGACTGCCGGCTGGCATGCTCATCGCATGGCATTCGGCGACTATCAGAACGAGATTTACTTCCAAGGCTTGGCCGGAGTCGTGCCATCGCTGCCGATGGTCTTCGCCGAACTGGAAGTCAAGGCCGAGAAGGCATTGCCGCCGTCGCTGTGGTCATACGTGGCGGGCGGGGCCGGCGACGAAGGCACCCAGCGAGCCAACTGCGAAGCGTTCCAGCGATGGGGGCTGATCCCGCGCATGTTCGTCGGCGCCGCGCAACGCGACCTATCGGTTGACTTGTTCGGGCTCAAGTTGCCGAGCCCACTCTTCATGGCGCCGATCGGGGTGATCGGGTTGTGCGCCCAAGACGGCCACGGCGACCTGGCCACCGCGCGCGCAGCCGCCCGCACCGGGGTGCCCATGGTGATGTCGACGTTGACGGCCGACCCGCTCGAAGATGTCGCCGCCGAGTTCGGCGAAACGCCCGGGTTCTTCCAGCTCTACACCCCGACCGACCGTGAGCTGGCCGCCAGCCTGGTGCATCGCGCCGAGGCGGCCGGTTTCAAAGGCATCGTCGTCACCCTGGACACCTGGGTTACCGGCTGGCGCCCGCGCGACTTGAGTACGTCGAACTTCCCCCAGCTGCGTGGACACTGTCTGACCAACTACAGCAGCGACCCGGTGTTCCGCGCCAGCTTGGCGCAACCCCCGGAGGAGAATCCGCAGGGCGTCGTACTGCGCTGGGTGCAGATCTTCGGTAACCCGTTGACGTGGGACGACCTGCCATGGCTGCGCTCGCTGACCAAGCTGCCGCTGCTGGTCAAGGGCATCTGTCACCCCGACGATGCGCGTCGCGCCAAGGACGGCGGTGTCGACGGCATCTACTGCTCCACCCACGGCGGCCGGCAGGCCAACGGCGGGCTGGCCGCGCTGGACTGCCTGCCGGGCGTGGTGGAGGCGGCCGACGGGTTGCCCGTGCTCTTCGACTCGGGGATCCGCAGCGGCGCCGACGTCGTCAAAGCGCTGGCGCTCGGGGCGACCGCGGTGGGCGTCGGGCGCCCCTATGCCTACGGCCTGGCGCTCGGCGGCGCCGACGGCATCGTGCACGTACTGCGGTCGTTGCTGGCCGAGGCGGACCTGACCATGGCCGTCGACGGATATCGGTCACTGGCCGATCTCACTCCGGACACCCTGCGGCGCGTCACCTGAGCCAGACGGCCGGTCTCTGCGACCGTGAGGTGGTGGACGCGATCCTCGACGAGTTCGACGACTACCTGGCGCTGCAATGTGGTCGCTCGGCGCATACCCGCCGCGCATACCTGGGCGATCTTCGGTCGTTGTGCGCCTTCCTCGACGAGCGCGTACCCGGGACCGGCCTGCAGGGATTGGGCCTGCCCCTATTGAGGTCGTGGCTTGCCGCCGGGGCAGGGGCCGGGGCGGCCCGCACCACGCTGGCGCGCCGCACTTCGGCGGTCAAGACTTTCACCGCTTGGGCGGTGCGACGAGGGCTGCTGACCGTCGACCCGGCTACCCGGCTACAAGTGCCCAAGGCGCGTCGCGCGCTACCGGCCGTGTTGCGGCAGGACCAGGCGCTTGCCGCCATGTCGGCCGCGAAATCCGGTTCCGAGCAAGGTGATCCACTGGCGTTACGGGACCGGCTGATCGTCGAGTTGTTGTATGCCACCGGCATCCGGGTCAGCGAGCTGTGCGGCCTCGACATCGACGACGTCGACACCGGATACCGGCTGCTGCGGGTACTCGGTAAGGGCAACAAGCAGCGCAGCGCGCCGTTCGGGGAACCGGCCGCCGAGGCGCTGCGCGCGTGGCTGGCCGACGGGCGTCCGGCGCTGGTCAGCGCGGAGTCGGGGCCGGCCCTGCTGCTGGGGGCCCGGGGTGGGCGGCTCGACGTGCGCCAAGCTCGCACCGTGGTGCACCAGACCGTCGCCGCAGTCGACGGCGCACCCGACATGGGGCCGCATGGCCTACGGCACAGTGCGGCCACCCACCTACTCGAAGGCGGGGCCGACTTGCGCATCGTGCAGGAACTGCTGGGTCATTCCAGCCTGGCCACCACCCAGCTCTACACCCATGTCACCGTCGCCCGGCTGCGGGCAGTGCACGACCAAGCCCATCCACGGGCGTAGTCAGCCCCGCAGCGGCTTCAGCCGAATGGGTGTGGACGCCAGCAACCCCAGCGGATCGACATAGTCGGCACGGGCGGCCGGGCCCCACATCGCCCCCCAATGCAGGCACGCCGCGACCGGACACCCTCGGTGACCGGCCACCAATTCACCGATCACCGTTCCGGCGTCGAGCAGTTGCCCAACACGCACCGTGGCTCGCACCGGCTCGTAACTGGTGTGCAAACCGCCGGGATGGGCCAACGACACCAGCTGACGGCCGGCCAGCATCCCGGCGTACACCACCGTCGCGGCACCCGCCGCGTACACCGGTTGGCCCGGGGTGCCCGCCAGGTCCACCCCGCGGTGGCCGCGGTTCCAGTCCGGCGACGGGGCGTCGAAGGTTCGCACCACCGCCGGAGGCGGCCGCAACGGCCACCGCAGGCGGGCTGCGTCACCGCGAGCCGGGAACGCGCAGACCAGCGCCGCGACCAAGATCGTCGCCGCCCATCGCACCCCGTCAGTTCACCGCGGCACCGGCAAACCGGCCAGCCAGCGCTGTGGACAAAGCACCTGCTGAATCCGTGTAAACTGCTCTGCGCAGCCTGTATAAGCGGGCTGACTTCGCGCGTCTGCACCGCGGCCCCCACGTGGGGTCGCAATCGCATGCCGGGCGGTCCCGTCCAACGGCGGGTCCGGCATCGCAGCAGCCGCCAGGGCCCGGCTTCACCCGACGCCGGGCGACAACCGACACAAAGGAATAGCCAACAATGGCTGTTGTAACCATGAAGCAGCTGCTCGACAGCGGCACCCACTTCGGGCATCAGACCCGTCGCTGGAACCCCAAGATGAAGCGGTTCATCTTCACCGACCGCAACGGCATCTACATCATCGACCTGCAGCAGACGCTGACCTTCATCGACAAGGCGTACGAGTTCGTCAAAGAGACCGTCGCCCATGGCGGCTCGGTCTTGTTCGTCGGCACCAAGAAGCAGGCGCAGGAGTCCATCGCGGCCGAGGCCACCCGCGTCGGCATGCCGTATGTCAACCAGCGCTGGCTGGGCGGCATGCTCACCAACTTCCAGACCGTGCACAAGCGTCTGCAGCGCCTCAAGGAGCTCGAGGCGATGGAGCAGACCGGCGGCTTCGAGGGCCGGACCAAGAAGGAGATCCTGGGTCTGACCCGGGAAAAGAACAAGCTGGACCGCAGCCTGGGCGGTATCCGCGACATGGCGAAGGTCCCGTCGGCAGTCTGGGTCGTCGACACCAACAAGGAGCACATCGCGGTCGGTGAGGCCCGCAAGCTGGGCATCCCGGTGATCGCGATCCTCGACACCAACTGCGACCCCGACCTGGTCGACTACCCGATCCCGGGCAACGACGACGCGATCCGCTCAGCGGCCCTGCTGACCAAGGTGATCGCCTCGGCGGTGGCCGAGGGCCTGCAGGCGCGCGCCGGTCTGGGCCGCGGCGACGGCAAGCCCGAGGCAGAAGCCGCCGAGCCGCTGGCCGAATGGGAGCAGGAACTGCTGGCCTCGGCGACGGCGTCAGCGGCCCCGGCAGAACAAGCCGCCGCGGTCGCAGCAGAATCAACCCCCACGGAAGGCTGAGATGGCGAACTTCACCGCTGCCGACGTCAAGCGGCTTCGTGAGCTGACCGGCGCCGGCATGCTCGACTGCAAAAACGCGCTGACCGAAACCGACGGCGACTTCGACAAGGCCGTCGAGGCGCTGCGGATCAAGGGCGCCAAGGACGTCGGCAAACGCGCCGAGCGCGCCACCGCCGAGGGCCTGGTCGCCGCCAAGGGCGGCGCTCTGATCGAGCTGAACAGCGAAACCGACTTCGTCGCCAAGAACGCGGAGTTCCAGAAGGTCGCCGAGGAGATCGTCGCCGCCGCGGCCGCATCCAAGGCAGCCGACGTCGATGCCCTCAAAGCGGCTTCGATTTCTCGGGGCCAGGCGACGACGACCGTCGAGCAGGCAATCGCCGAGCTCTCCGCCAAGATCGGGGAGAAGCTCGAACTGCGCCGGGTCGCGTTCTTCGACGGCACCGTCGAGACCTACCTGCACAAGCGTGCGGCGGATCTGCCGCCGGGCGTCGGGGTCCTGGTCGAATACACCGGCGACGACGTGTCTGCCGCGCATGCCGTCGCGCTGCAGATCGCCGCGCTCAAGGCCCGCTACCTGAGCCGCGACGACGTGCCCGAGGACGTGGTGGCCAGCGAACGGCGCATCGCCGAGGAGACCTCACGCGCGGAAGGCAAACCCGAACAGGCGCTGCCCAAGATCGTCGAGGGACGGCTGGGCGGGTTCTTCAAAGATGTCGTGTTGCTGGAGCAGCCGTCGGTGTCGGACAGCAAGAAGACGGTCAAGGCGCTGCTCGACGAGGCCGGCGTCACCGTGACGCGGTTCGTCCGTTTCGAGGTCGGCCAGCAGTAGCATCAGCCGGATGCCACATGTGCACGCATTCGGTGACGACGCGCTCGGCCACTTTGACGCCGTCGGCTTGATCGATGCCCTCAACTCCGGCCGGGTAGGCAGGGCCGAGGTCGTCGAGGCGGCCATCGCCCGCACCGAAGCCGTCAACCCCGCGCTGAATGGCTTGGCGTACGAGGCTTTCGATCGAGCCCGGGCCCAGGCGGCTAAGCCGTCAGGGCCGGCCGACGACGGCTTCTTCAGCGGCGTGCCGACCTTCATCAAGGACAACGTCGACGTCGCAGGGCTGCCGACGATGCGGGGCACTGACGCGTGGCCGCCGCGGCCGGTCGCGGCCGATAGCGATTTCGCGCGGATGTACCTGGCCACCGGGATGACACCGCTGGGCAAGACTCAGATGTCGGAATACGGATTCAGCGCCTCGGCCGAACACCCCAGGCTAGGGCCGGTGCGCAATCCGTGGAACACCGAGCACACCGCGGGCGCGTCATCGTCAGGGTCCGGCGCCTTTGTCGCCGCCGGGGCGGTGCCGATCGCGCACGCCAACGACGGCGGCGGCTCGATCCGAATTCCGGCGTCCTGCAACGGCCTCGTCGGGTTGAAGCCATCTCGTGGTCGGCTCCCGCTGGACAAAGAGGTGAGTCGGATGCCGATTCGCGTCGTCGCCAACGGGGTGGTCAGCCGATCGGTGCGCGACACCGCGGCGTTTTACCGGGAAGCTGAACGGATCTGGCCCGCGCCGAAGCTCCAGTCGATTGGGGACGTGACGCATGCGGGCAAGCAGCGGCTACGGATCGCCGTCATCACGCATTCGCTGCTGCGGGAATGCAGCCCCGAATTACGTGAGCTGACGCTGAAATCCGCCGGGCTGCTCGAAGAGCTGGGCCACCGCGTCGACCATCTCGAAAAGCCACCGGTCCCTTCCAGTTTCGCTCCCGACTTCGTGCTGTACTGGGGGTTGCTGGCGATGGGCCAGATTCAGCAGAACCGGCACGCCATCGACGCGTTCGACGTCACCCGGCTGGACAACCTGTCACGCGGCCTGGATCGGCACGCGCGGCGCAATCTGCACCGCATCCCGCTCGCTCTGTTGCGTTTGGCTCGAGCGCGGCGGCATACGGCGCGGCTCACTCGCACCTATGACCTGGTATTGACGCCGACGTTGGCCGACGAGCCGCCGCGGATCGGTTACCTCGACCCGACCGCGGACTATCAGCAGATCATCGACCGGCTGGAAGAGTGGGTCGCCTACACGCCATTGCAGAACGTCACGGGTGAGCCCGCGATCTCGTTGCCACTGGCGGTATCCGCCAACGGATTGCCGGTGGGCATGATGTTCTCGGCGCCGATCGGACAGGAAGCCCGATTGCTGGAACTTGCCTACGAACTCGAAGACGCCCGGCCCTGGGCGCGCATCGACGAGGTCTAGTTCGACGACGATGCAGGGCGGGTCGCCCTGAGGAGAAGTCGGACCATGAGATAGTTCGACGACGATGCAGGGCGGGTCGCCCTGAGGAGAAGTCGGACCATGAGGTCTAGTCGGGTGCCAGAGTCTCCAGCATCCGTTTGAACTCACGCTGCTGTGGTGCTGACAGCTTGCCCAGGACGCGGGCGTCGGCCTCCCGCACGGCAGACTCGGCGCGTTTCAACAGCGTCCGACCATCGGCGGTGAGCGACGCCGGCAGCGCGCGACCGGACGCCACCGACGCGGGCCGGGTCACCTTCTGTGCGTTCTCGAGCTTGTGCAACACCGTGTTCATCGCCTGCGGCGAAACATTGCCCAGCCGGGCCAGTTCGGCGCTGGATGCCCCCGGGGCCATGGAAAGCATTCGCATACATACGAATTCGGGCAGCGACAGTCCGAGCGGGGTCAGCGCTGCGGCCACCTCGGGTCGCAGCGTCGCCATCACCTGGTGCAGCAGGTACCCAAGCGGCGCGTTGTCGGTTGTGCCCATATCAATCATCTTGACACATATCAGGGCAGTTGATATACCTGGGTGATGACTGAAACACGGAACTTCGACTTTGATTTCGATCCGGCCTACCGAGGCGAGGCTGCCGAGTTCGCCGGCGCCCGACCGCCGTGGAGTCTGGGTGAGCCGCAACCGGAGATCGCCGCGCTCATCGACCAGGGCAAGATCAAGGGCAACGTGCTCGACGCCGGGTGTGGGGAGGCGGCGTTGTCGCTGCACATGGCGGCGCTGGGACACAACACCGTCGGGCTGGATGCCTCGCCTACCGCGATCACCTTGGCCAAGGCCGAGGCCGCCAGGCAAGGGCTGACGAAAGCCTCGTTCGACGTGGCCGACATCTCTGACTTCGGCGGGTACGACGGCCGGTTCGACACGATCGTGGACAGCACGCTGTTTCATTCCATGCCCGTCGAACTGCGAGACGGCTACCAGCGTTCGATCGTCCGGGCTGCTGCGCCGGGCGCGTCGTACTTCGTGCTGGTCTTCGATCGAACCGGGATGCCCGACGGTCCGGCCAACCCGGTCACCGAAGACGAGTTGCGCGATGTTGTCTCGCGGTACTGGGTCGTCGACGAGATTCGGCCTGCCCGGATTCACGCCAACTTCCCGGACGGCAATCATCCCGAGTTTCCTTTTGCCGACGTCCGCGACGAGGGCAATGGGCGCAAATCCGTGCCGGCCTGGCTTCTCTCCGCGCACCTGGGCTGATCGGCGAGCCGCGAAAGTCGTTACCGGCAACGGAGTTGGCCGAACTCCTCAAGGTGTGCACGCACCTCAAGCGGTCCGGCGTACACAGCGGCCGCGCCGGCTTGCTCCAACGCCTCGCGTGGGATCCCGCCGCTGAGCACTGCCGCAGTCGGTACACCGGCGCGTCGGCCCGCCTGCACATCCCAGACGGTGTCGCCGAGAAAGATCGCCTCTGCCGGGTCGGCTTCGACGCTTTCGAGTGCGCTGGCGATGATGTCCGGAGCCGGTTTCGAGCGCTCGGCGTCGGCTGATGACGTGACCGCGCAGATCAGCTCGTCGGCGTCGAGCGCACTTCGCAACACGGCCAGCTCCGGCTCTCCGGCCGACGTGGCGAGAACTGCTCGCCAGCCCCGTTCTGCGATTGCCTCGAGCAAGTCCCGGGCCCCGGGAAGAGGACGCACCACCGAGGCGGAGTCGAGGAAGTAATTGGTGTGCAGCTTTTTTACGCGCTCGCCGTGCGCATCGGCCAGTTCTTCGCCGAGCAGGTTGTGGATGAGATCGGAACCCGATCGCCCAATCAGCCCCAGGATGCGCCAGCACGGCACCTCCTGGTCTACGTCCAAAAACGCACGGTGCCACGCCACCACATGGTGGAAGTTGGAATCGACCAACGTGCCATCGACATCGAATAAGACGGCGAGATTGTCGGCGGTATCGAGATCCCGTGGGGATTCGTCCTGGGTGGGTTGCACCATCACACATAGCCCTTTCCGTTGGGGTAGCGCTGGCGGTGGGTACCCCGCAAACGGCCAAACAACGCAGTGCCAGCGGGATTGCCCGACGCGACCACGGGGTAGTCCGGGAGAGTCCCGGGGAGCTCGCCAAAGGCATGGCGCAGCGGTCAGCCGAGGAAATTACCAATACGACGATCGCGAGAGTCACCATGCCGAAGACAACGCAGGGCGGCAAGCCCAAGAAGAACGAGCTGCCGAGCACGCTGCAACGGTCCGGCGCGAAAGCACAGCGAACGTTCGCCAAAGCGCATGACGCGGCCGTCGAAGAGTATGGCAGTGAGGAGCGTGCCCACCGAGTCGCCTACTCGGCGCTCAAGCACAGCTTCGAGAAAGTCGGCGACCATTGGGAAGCCAAGGAGCGGAAGGGCCCCTCGGACAAGCGCGCCGAGCGGGGCGGCTTACACAACCCGATCCCGTCGGCCGAGGGCGTCGACGCCAACGCCAGCAAGAGTCATCTGCTCGACATCGCGCGTCGGCTCGACGTCCGCGGTAGGTCGATGATGGACAAGTCGCAATTGGTCGAAGCGATCAAGAAACATAACCGGCGGGTCCGGGGCCGCTGAGTCTCAGGCCGTCGCGTGAATTGGCGGATCGGGTGAAGCCTGACACAATCGGTCTGCCGCCGGTGACACTCGCTGCGTTGATAGTCGTAGGTTGCTCCGCGTGGGAGGCCACCAGCAACTCAACAGTGGGAGTTGGTCGGGTGAAACCATGAGCCATCCGGCGCCGCGCGACGCCCGCGTGAGCGGCGGGCCAAATAACCCTCGCCAGAGCGACCTGCGCATCACCTCTGGCGCTGCGGAGAATGCCTGTGTGCTCACCGTCCACGGCGTACTTGACGACACGACGTACCTTCCGCTGCGCGACGCCATAATCAATGCGGCGCTCGCTGAACCAACTGCGGTCATCATCGACGTCACCAAGCTGGTCGTTCGCAGTAGTCCGGCGTGGGGCGTGTTCACCAGCGCTCGTTGGCAGGTCTCCGAATGGCCGGACACCCCGATCGCCTTGGTGTGCGCCCACAATCGGGGCCAGAATGCGCTGCGCAGCAACGGCATAACTCGCTACGTGCCTGCCTTCCGAACGCTACAGTCCGCGGTCACCGATCTGGCCGCCGACGCGGCGCGCCGCTACCGGCGGCGCATGCGCGCCGTACTCCCGGCGACGATAAGTAGCACCGCGCGAAGCCGAGAGCTCGCCGCACAGTGGTTGACGGCGTGGTCAAGAACCGACTTCATCCATGCGGTGTCCATCGTTGCCACCGAATTGATCGAAATGGCGCTGGCCGACACCGACAGCCCGTTAGTGCTCCGGGTGGAAACCGACGGGTCCACAGTGGCCGTGGCGGTGCAACACTCGGGCTCGGCGAAGACTGTGCGCCGAGAGTCCCTCGGCGACGAGATCTCCGGACTAGACCTCATTGCCGCCAACTGTCGAGTGTGGGGCAGTCACACCAGCGCATCCGGCGACACCGTGTGGGTGGTCCTCGGCCCGGAAAACCGCTTCTGAAAGTCACGCTTGCGGGGCTGTTTTCTTTCGCTTAGCCATCGGCGCCATTTGACACCGCGGTTTATCGACGGTGGGAAATTTCCACCTAACGCGTGAACGGCGTCGCCGTAATGTGCATTGAATAACATACGCGTAATTCGGGTAAGGAAGAGCATATCCGCAGCTAAATGCCTGCTTCCGGAAATATGAGTGCGAGTGTTTGAGGCTGTTAAGGGTGGGTATGCGAAATAGCGTGCGGTGATTCGCCCGCAATCGCGAGTGGACCGCTTGAGTAAAGGAACAAACATCGCGAAAATGACAGGAGCTAGCGTGAAATTCACCTCGAAAACGCTAAGAACAGCCATCGGAGCGACCGGAATAGCCGCGGTTAGCATTTTCGCTGCGGCCACAGCTGTTGCCGCGCCGCCGACGACGGGCGGATTCGGGACTAGCGAGCAGCTCGTGGACGGGCTGCTGATCACCGACTACACGGTGAGCGACTTGCAGCCGGCCAGCGTGACCATCCCCGGTTACACGCCGCAAGGGAAGCTGTACCAGGCGAACATCACCGCCCACGCCAACAGCGGCGTGGTTACACCGGTGATTGCCGATTTCAACGCTCGCGCGCCCGGCGGACAGCAATACCGGGTGATCGACACAGTGCCAGTTCCCAACGGCCTGAGTCCCGCCCCGATCGTGCAGGGTGGCCAGTCGACCGGAACACTGTACTTCGACGTCACCGGCGCGCAGCCTAACCAGGTTGCGTACAACGACGGCGTGCAGGACGTCCTGCTCTGGACCGCCTAAGGCGCCGAGCAGTTAGGCACTTCGAGCTCCCCGCGTCAGCGCTGCTGACGCGGGGAGCGTCGTCTGCGGCTGTGAATGTCCAACGGCCCGGCGGTATTTCGAGCGGTATTTCGACTTGTGGATTGCCCGGCGCTCGATCGGGTACTCAAGCCCGTATGAGTGATAGTGATCACAGGTCTGCTGAGGTGCGCCAGCAGGCGCGAGAACAAGCCGACCACGCGCGTAGCGCAATGGAAGACCAGCGTGAGGGCAAAGCCGGCGGCCTGAGCGGCTGGGTAGCCGAGCGAGCGGGCGAGTGGGATCTCAGCGGACAGGAAGAGACAACGCTGCAGCGCCAGAAGTTCTTCTGGAACTTGTTGGTGGATTACTGGTTCCGGATGGAGATCGACGGCTGGGAAAATATCGGAAAACCGCCGGCGCTATTGGTGGGCATCCACTCCGGTGCGCCGTTTGTGTGGGACGCCTGGACGGTCGGCCTGCAATGGTGGCGGCGGTTCGGTTCGGAGCGCCCGCTGCACGGCACTGCTCACGACGCGCTGATGGCCATTCCAGGGTTCGGGAAGTACTTCCGTTCGATGGGAGTGTTGCCCGCGGCACCGGACGCCATCGCGACTGCGCTGGCCGAAGGGCACGATGTGGCGCTGTGGCCTGGCGGCGAGGTCGACTCGCTGCGGCCGTGGAAAGAGCGCGACCAGGCAAACCTGGCAGGGCGAAAAGGCTTCGTGAAGATGGCGATTCGCGCCGGCGTGCCAATCGTGCCGATCGCGACCGTCGGAGGCGCCGACGCCATGCCGGTGTTGATTCGCGGCGATCGGCTTTCGCGCGCCTTGCGACTAGATCGGATCTTGCGGCTCAAGGTTTTTCCGCTGGCCATTTCGCTGCCCTGGGGAATCGCCCCTGCCGCGCTGCCGCAACTGCCTCTGCCGGCCAAGATCCGGACCCGATTCATGCCCGCGGTCGAGCTCGATCACGACCCGGCGCGTGCCGAGGATGACAAGTATGTCGAGCGCAAGTATCACGAGGTTGAGGACAGCATTCAGCGAGGGATGGATGCGCTGGCTCGCAAGCGGGCATTGCCTGTGTTCGGCTGAGCGTTTACCCAAGACAAATTAGGGCCCGGTCCATTACGGACCGGGCCCTAATCGTCGAGCTATTTAGTTCTGGTGCGTCTGCTGACGCTTTTCAGCCGTCTCTGCGCCGCCGCGAGCTGCCTCAGCTTCGGCTTCCTTCTTGGCGGCATCACGCTGGGCTTGGGCCTTGTCCTGCTGAGCCTCACCCTCTTCCGCGAGGTCCTTGTTGCCGACCACGCTGCCGACGGCCTCTTTGGCGAGGCCCTTAGCACCCTCGACAACGCCCTTGATGGCTTCTTCTGGCCCGCTCTTGTTGTCGTCAGACATAAAAGTCCTCCTCCTGGCTCACTTAAAATTTTCTGGTCACCGGCCGATGGCTCGACCGGGCTGGCGCGGCCAGAGGCGCAGTACCTGCCTCTTCGCGCCGCACGTTGGCGGATTCCCAAGGCGCTGGGCGCGCAAACCTCTGTGCGCGCCGAAGTCTTCTGCGGACGTCGTGCAGCGGCACTTCACCGCTGGTAGAGGGCCTGAAGTCGGCCGCTGTGATGCCGCCCACGTTGCCTACCATCCTGCGATGGCCGTGCTGCGGCGCCCGAAATATCCTCAACCGCAACGTCGTACGCTGTCTTGGCCGCGCCGCAGGGGCACGGGCTGACTCATGGACGTCCCTTTGCTGATGAACTTTCGTGCGTTTTAGCAATCCGCGCCCATTGGTCGGGCGACAATCGCAGGCGAACACGATTTCGTCGGTCGACACGGCGTCTACCATGCAGCCCGGTAACCGCGAGCGAGTGGAGACCGGCGATAAGGCAGGATGGAACATGCGGTCGCGGGCGATAGCTGGATGGCCCCCTCCGATGCGAGGAGTCTGATGACGGAACGGGAGCCAACGAGCACCAACGGCGCCGAGGCATTTTCGCCCGACGACCGACATCCCGCCGACGAGTCGACGACTCGGCCCAGGTACACCCGAGTGTTGCTCAAGCTCGGCGGCGAGATGTTCGGCGGCGGACAGGTTGGTCTGGATCCTGACGTGGTGGCGCTGGTCGCCCGCCAGATCGCCGAGGTGGTCCGCACGGGCGTGCAGGTTGCCGTGGTGATCGGCGGCGGAAACTTCTTTCGCGGCGCGCAGCTTCAACAGCGCGGCATGGAGCGCACCCGCTCAGACTATATGGGGATGCTCGGAACAGTCATGAATAGCCTTGCGCTGCAAGACTTTCTGGAAAAAGAGGGCATCGCCACCCGGGTCCAGACGGCCATCACGATGGGCCAGGTTGCCGAGCCCTACCTTCCGCTGCGAGCTCGGCGCCACCTGGAAAAGGGGCGTGTGGTGATCTTCGGCGCCGGCATGGGGCTGCCGTATTTCTCGACCGACACCACCGCCGCGCAGCGGGCATTGGAGATCGGCGCCGACGTGGTCTTGATGGCCAAGGCGGTCGACGGGGTGTTCGCCGAGGATCCGCGGGTGAATCCGCGGGCTGAGCTGTTCACGGCGATCACCCACCGCGAAGTCATCGACCGGGGGCTGCGGGTGGCCGACGCCACCGCATTCAGTTTGTGCATGGACAATCGCATGCCGATTCTGGTGTTCAACCTGCTGACCGATGGCAATATCGCTCGGGCAGTAGCGGGTGAGAAAATTGGAACGCTGGTCACCAGCTGAAGGGAGGAGCGGCGCACAATGATCCGCGCCAGCGACGATGCAGCGCGAAGCGATGAGGAGGAGCGGCGCACATGATCGACGAGACTCTCTTTGACGCCGAAGAGAAAATGGAAAGAGCCGTGTCGGTGAGCCGTGATGACTTATCGACCATCCGGACCGGCCGGGCGAATCCGAGCATGTTCTCCCGCATCGTGATCGACTACTACGGTTCGGCGACCCCGATCACCCAGCTGGCCAGCATCAACGTCCCAGAGGCGCGGCTGGTCGTCATCAAGCCGTACGAGGCGAGTCAGCTCGGGCCCATCGAGGCCGCGATCCGCAAATCTGAGCTGGGGGTCAATCCCACCAACGACGGCACACTGATCCGGGTCGCGGTGCCCCAGCTGACCGAGGAACGCCGCCGCGAGCTCGTGAAGCAAGCCAAAGCCAAGGGGGAGGACGCCAGGATTACGGTGCGCAACATTCGCCGCAAGGCGATGGAGGAGTTGCACCGCATCCGCAAGGACGGCGAAGCCGGTGAGGACGAGGTCGCGCGTGCAGAGAAGGATCTGGACAAAACCACGCATCAATACGTGGCTCAGATCGATGACCTGGTCAAGCATAAGGAAGGCGAGCTGCTAGAGGTCTAACGGCCGCTCAGCAGACGATGTCCGTGGCAGACACTGATACCGGTGCAGACTCCCCGGCCCAGGGTTCGGTAGACGGGCCCCCACCTAAGAAGGCGAAGAAATCGCGGGCCGGGCGCAACCTGCCGGCGGCGATCGCCGTCGGTGCGGCCATCGGGTTCACCATCATCGCGATCCTGATTTGGGACCGGTACCTCTGGGTTCTGCTTGTTGCGGCCGCCATGCCCGTGGCGACTCATGAGGTGGTACGGCGGCTGCGCGAGGCCGGTTTTATCATTCCGTTCATCCCGCTGCTGGTCGGCGGCCAACTCATGATCTGGCTGACGTGGCACTTCCATGCGGTCGGCGCGCTGGCCGGCTACGGGGTCACAGCCGTGGTCTGTATGTTCTGGCGGTTGGCGCTGCAGGAGGCGCCCGCGGGGGACGCCGCCGATGCACCGCAGACGAACTACCTTCGCGACGTCGCGGCGACTGTCTTCCTGGCCGCCTGGGTGCCGCTTTTCGGGGCCTTCGGCGTGTTGCTGGTCTATCCCGCCGACGGATCCGCCCGGGTGTTCAGTCTGATGATCGGCGTGGTCTGCTCCGACAGTGGCGGTTATTTCGTTGGCGTGCTTTTCGGCAAGCATCCGATGGTGCCGTCGATCAGCCCGAAGAAATCGTGGGAGGGGCTGGCCGGTTCGCTGTTGTTCGGGATTACCGCGGTGACTCTGAGCGTGACCCTGCTGGCCCACAAACCGGTTTGGATCGGCCTGCTGCTGGGCCTGACGATCGTGGCCACCGCGACGCTGGGCGACTTGGTGGAATCGCAGATCAAGCGTGACCTGGGCATCAAGGACATGGGCCGCATCCTGCCCGGCCACGGCGGCCTGATGGACCGGCTGGATGGAACCCTGCCGGCGGCGGTGGCCACCTGGACTGTCCTTACGCTGTTGGCCTGAGGTCCGCCCCGATGAAGCAACAGTTGGTATTCGAGGCGCCCCGCCGGGCGCTGCCGCCGCGTCACCTGGCCGACCTCGACGAGGCCGGGTGTGTCGAGGCCGTCGCGGCGCTGGGCCTGCCGCCGTTTCGTGCCAGACAACTTGCGCATCAGTATTACGGTCGCCTGATCGCCGACCCGCAGCAGATGACCGACCTGCCGGCCGCGGTCCGCGGTCAGGTGGCCGAGGCCTTGTTCCCGAACCTGCTGACGGTGGCCCGCGAAATCACCTGCGACGCCGGGGAGACCCGCAAGACGCTGTGGCGGGCCATCGACGGCACCACCTTCGAGTCGGTGCTGATGCGTTACCCGCAGCGCAACACGGTGTGCATTTCGTCGCAGGCGGGTTGCGGCATGGCGTGCCCGTTCTGTGCGACCGGACAGGGCGGTCTGACACGAAACCTGTCAACCGCCGAGATCCTCGAACAGGTGCGCGCCGCGGCCGCGGCGCTGCGTGACGAGTGGGGCGACCGGTTGTCCAACGTGGTGTTCATGGGCATGGGGGAGCCGCTGGCCAACTACGCCAGGGTGCTGGCGGCGGTGCGTCGCATCACGGCGTCTGCTGAAGAATCCGCCGGTTTCGGCATCTCGGCGCGATCGGTGACGGTCTCGACGGTGGGCCTCGCGCCGGCCATCCGCAAACTCGCCGACGAGCGACTCGGCGTCACGTTAGCGCTGTCGCTGCACGCCCCGGACGACGAGTTACGCGACACCTTGGTGCCGGTCAACAACCGGTGGAACGTCAGCGAAGCGCTGGACGCGGCCCGCTACTACGCCGAGCAGACCGGTCGGCGGGTGTCGGTGGAATACGCCCTGATCCGCGATGTCAACGACCAGCCCTGGCGCGCGGACCTGCTGGGCAAGCGGCTGCACCGCGTGCTGGGCCCGCTGGTGCATGTGAACCTCATTCCGCTGAACCCGACGCCCGGCAGCGACTGGGACGCCAGCCCGAAGGCTGCGCAGCGGGAGTTCGTTACACGGATCCGCGCCAACGGCGTGCCCTGCACGGTGCGCGACACCCGCGGTCGTGAGATCGCCGCCGCGTGCGGCCAGCTCGCCGCGGAGCGCCCTACCTGAGCCAGCCGCGTCGGTGGCCCCACCAGTCCCGCACGACGAAGAAGAGGACCACCACCGCGAAGCCGATCACGTAGAGGTCCTCGACGTGTCCGACGTGATTGCCGTCCAGCATCAGCAGCAGCAGGCCGACGATGAACAAGCCCGTCAAACGCCAGTTGCGGTGGTTGATTTTGCTCCAGCCCCAGTTCGCGGACGGTACATCAGCGACGTCGACTCCGCCTGCGCGCTCCACCTCGGTACTGGCCACGGCAACTCCTCGGGTTGGAATCTGGATGCCACGACATTCTGGCATATGCCGGGTAGGGCAGCAGCGCGCCAGGCGCGGCACAATGAATGGGTGACCGACCGCCGCCTCAAGACCCTGGTGCTGGGCAGTACCGGCTCCATCGGCACCCAGGCGCTCGAGGTCATCGCCGCCAACCCGGATCGCTTCGAGCTGGTCGGGCTGGCCGCCGGGGGCGCAAACCCGGCCCTGCTCGCCCGGCAGCGTGCCGAGACCGGCGTCACCAATCTCGCCGTCGCCGACGAGGGCGCCGCGCAGGCCATCGGTGATGTCACCTACCACGGCCCCGACGCGGTCACCCGCCTGATCGAGAACACTGAGGCCGACGTCGTGCTCAATGCGCTGGTCGGCGCGCTGGGGCTGCGGCCTACGCTGGCCGCGCTGGCCTCGGGTGCCCGTCTGGCCCTGGCGAACAAGGAATCGCTGATCGCCGGCGGTCCGCTGGTGCTCGCGGCGGCCCGGCCCGGCCAGATCGTGCCGGTGGACTCCGAGCACTCCGCGCTCGCGCAATGCCTGCGCGGCGGCACCGGCGACGAAGTCGCCAAGCTGGTGCTCACCGCGTCCGGCGGGCCGTTCCGCGGTTGGTCGGCCGCCCAGATCGAGAACGTCACGCCCAAGCAGGCCGGCGCGCACCCGACCTGGACGATGGGGCCGATGAATACCTTGAACTCGGCATCGCTGGTCAACAAGGGGCTCGAGCTCATCGAAGCCCATCTGCTGTTCGGCATCGCCTACCGGCGCATCGAGGTCGTCGTGCACCCGCAGTCGATCGTGCATTCCATGGTGACGTTCACCGACGGGTCGACGATGGCGCAGGCCAGTCCGCCGGACATGAAACTGCCCATCGCGCTGGCGCTCGGCTGGCCGGCCAGAGTGCCCGGCGCGGCCGCGGCCTGCGATTTCTCCACCGCGTCGAGCTGGGAGTTCGAGCCGCTGGACAACCAGGTCTTCCCGGCCGTCGCGCTCGCCAGACAGGCCGGTGAGACGGGCGGCTGCATGACCGCCGTCTACAACGCCGCCAACGAAGAAGCGGCCGAGGCGTTTCTGCACGGGCGGATCGGCTTCCCGGCCATCGTGCGAACAATCGCCGACGTCCTGAGCGCCGCCGACCAGTGGGCCGCCGAACCCGCTACCGTGGAAGACGTACTCGACGCGCAGCGCTGGGCCCGGGAACGTTCCCGCCGCGCGGTCACACAGGAGGTTCTACCAACTCGATGATGTTCGTTATCGGCATTGTGCTGTTCGCGCTCGCCATCCTGATTTCGGTGGCGTTGCACGAGTGCGGCCACATGTGGATCGCGCTGGCCACCGGGATGAAGGTGCGCCGCTATTTCGTCGGCTTCGGGCCAACGCTGTGGTCGACTCGCCGCGGCGAAACCGAATACGGCGTCAAGGCCATTCCGGCCGGCGGTTTCTGCGATATCGCCGGCATGACGTCGGTCGAAGAACTGCAACCCGACGAGTATGACCGTGCGATGTACAAGCAGAAGACCTGGAAGCGCGCCGCGGTGTTGTTCGCCGGGCCGGGGATGAACTTCGTCATCGGCTTGGTGCTGGTCTACGCCATCGCGGTGATCTGGGGGCTGCCCAACCTGCATCCCTCTGCCGTTATCAGTCAAACAGCTTGTGCGGCAAAGGAAATCAAGCAGGGCGATTTCGAGAAGTGCGCCGGGGACGGGCCGGCGGCCGCCGCGGGGATCCGGGCCGGCGACGTGGTGCTCAAGGTCGGCGACACATCGGTATCCGACTTCTCCGACATGGCCGCCGCCGTGCAGAAGTTGCACGGCACGGTTCCGGTGGTGATCAAGCGCGACGGGCAAACGATGACCAAATACGTCGACATCGCCCAACGGCAGCGCTGGGTTAACGACGTCAACGGCGGCGCGAAGCCGGCGACGATCGGCGTGATGGGGGTGATGGGCACGCCGGTCGGGCCCACCCACTACAACCCGATCACCGCGGTGCCCGGCACTTTTGCCTTCACCGGCAATCTGTCGGTGCTGCTGGGCAAGTCGCTGGTCGCCATCCCGTCCAAAGTCGGCGCGCTGATCCACGCGATCGGCGGCGGACAGCGTTCCCTTGACACCCCGATCAGCGTTGTCGGCGCCAGCATCATCGGCGGAGACACTGTGGACCACGGCATCTGGATGGCGTTCTGGTTGTTCCTGGCGCAGCTGAACTTCATCTTGGGCGCCATCAACCTGGTGCCGTTGCTGCCGTTCGACGGCGGGCACATTGCCATCGCGGTATTTGAAAAGTTGCGGAACTTGATCCGATCGGCCCGCGGCAAGGTCGCGGCCGCGCCGGTGGACTACCTCAAATTGATGCCCGCAACCTACGTAGTGTTGGTGCTGGTAGTCGGATACATGCTGTTGACGGTGACCGCCGATGTGGTCAACCCGATCCGGCTGTTCCGGTAGCGCCGGCTGTTCCAGTACGGCCGAACAGACACGGCCGAATAGAAACCGAGAGAAGGCAAACAGTGACCACAGGTCTGGGCATGCCGGCGGCGCCGGCGCCCACACTGGCGCCGCGTCGCAAGACGCGACAGCTGATGGTCCGAGATGTCGGAGTGGGTAGCGATCACCCGATTTCGGTGCAGTCGATGTGCACGACCAAAACCCACGACGTCAACGCGACCTTGCAGCAGATCGCCGAGCTGACCGCCGCCGGCTGCAACATCGTCCGAGTGGCGTGCCCGCGCCAGGAAGACGCCGACGCTCTGACGGCGATCGCCAAGAAGAGCCAGATCCCGGTCATCGCCGACATCCACTTCCAGCCGAAATACATCTTCGCCGCCATCGATGCCGGCTGCGCTGCGGTGCGGGTCAACCCCGGCAACATCAAAGAATTCGACGGCCGGGTCGCCGAGGTCGCCAAGGCCGCGGACGCTGCCGGTATCCCGATCCGCATCGGCGTCAACGCCGGGTCGCTGGACAAGCGGTTCATGGAGAAGTACGGCAAGGCAACGCCGGAAGCGTTGGTCGAGTCGGCGCTGTGGGAGGCCTCGCTGTTCGAGGAGCACGGCTTCGGCGACATCAAGATCAGCGTCAAGCACAACGACCCAGTGGTGATGGTGGCGGCCTACGAGCAGCTCGCCGCGCGGTGTGACTACCCGCTGCACCTGGGCGTCACCGAGGCCGGTCCCGCATTCCAGGGCACCATCAAGTCCGCGGTCGCTTTCGGCGCCCTGCTGTCCAAGGGCATCGGCGACACCATCCGGGTGTCCTTATCGGCGCCGCCGGTCGAGGAAGTCAAGGTCGGCAATCAGATTCTGGAGTCATTGAACCTGCGGCCGCGTGGTCTGGAGATCGTGTCGTGCCCGTCGTGCGGGCGCGCCCAGGTCGACGTCTACACCTTGGCCAACGAAGTCGCCGCCGGTCTGGACGGGCTCGATGTCCCGCTGCGGGTGGCCGTGATGGGTTGCGTGGTCAACGGGCCGGGGGAGGCGCGCGAGGCCGACCTCGGCGTCGCGTCGGGAAATGGCAAGGGCCAGATCTTCGTCCGCGGCGAAGTGATCAAGACCGTGCCCGAAGCGCAGATCGTCGAGACGCTGATCGAAGAAGCGATGCGGTTGGCCGGCGAGCCGGACGCTGACGGCGCAACGGCGAGCGGTTCACCGGTTGTGACCGTAAGCTGACAGGGGCTCGATCGGGCCAACTGTCAGTCGCAGAAAGAGTCAGTATGTCGGCTCCGCCCATCCGCCGCTTGGTCAACGAGCGACGGGTGTCGGTAGTACGCGACGGCGCAGCAGTGCGCCGTGTTTTCGACGACGATCCGGTCGGGTCGTGCATGGTCGCCGCCCGGGTCGCCGATCACGGTATGGATCCCAACTCGATCGGTGGGGAGCTGTGGACTCGCCGCGGTCCCGACGAATCGCTGTGTTACGCGGGGGCCAACCTGATTCCGCTGCGCGGCCGGCTCAGCGATCTGCATGCGTTCGCCGACGCGGCGACGACTGCCTCGCGGCGATGCTCGTCGCTGGTCGGGCGGGCCGAGCTGGTGATGCCCATGTGGCAGCGGCTCGAGTCGGCGTGGGGACCGGCACGCGATGTGCGTGACGAACAGCCGCTGATGTCACTGACCACGATGCCGACCTGCGCGATCGACCCCGGTGTGCGCCAGGTCAAGCCCGACGAAATCGACACCTACCTGGTGGCGGCCGTCGACATGTTCATCGGCGAGGTGGGCGTCGACCCGCGACTCGGCGATGGCGGGCGCGGCTACCGGCGTCGGGTCGCCAGCCTGATCGCGGCCGGGCGGGCGTGGGCCCGCTTCGAGAACGGCGAGGTGGTCTTCAAGGCCGAAGTCGGATCCCAGTCACCGACGGTCAGCCAGATCCAAGGGGTGTGGGTGCATCCCGAGTGGCGCGGCAGAGGCCTTGGGACAGCGGGTACTGCGACGCTGTCGGCGGTGATCGTCGGCACCGGGCGCATCGCCAGCCTGTACGTCAACGACTTCAACGCGGTCGCGCGGGCCACCTACGACCGGGTCGGCTTCGTCGAGATCGGCACTTTCGCCACAGTCCTGCTGGACTGATTCGCACAGCCTCGCGTAACGATTCAATCTCGGTGCGCCTACGCCGGTTTGAGCTCTTTGTTTCCTAACATCAGTCACAATGGCAACACGAATCACACTGGTATCAGCTGCGAACTCTGCTCTGGCGGTGCTTGTCACGACGGCCGCGGTCTCGGCGTGCACTCCGCGGCCGGAGGGCCCCCTGCCGGCGGCCGACCGGTTCTTCGCCGCGTTGGCCACCGGCGATACGGCAGCGGCCGCCGAACTCAGCGACGATCCCAGCGATGCACGCGAAGCGCTCAATGCGGCGTGGGCCGGCCTGCAGGCCACCCACCTCGACACCCAGATTCTCGGATCGAAGTACACCGAGGACATCGGCGCGGTGCACTACCGCTACACCTGGCATCTGCCGAAGAACCGGATGTGGACCTACGACGGCCAGTTGAAAATGGCTCGCTACGAAGGCCATTGGCAGATCCGCTGGAACAGCACCGATCTGCATCCACGCCTCGGCGAGCATCAGACGCTCGCGCTGCGGGCCGACCCGCCGCGGCGGGCGTCGGTGAACGAAGTCGGCGGCACCGACGTGCTGGCGCCCGGCTTCCTCTACCACTACACGCTGGACGCGTCGAAGGCCGGCGCCTTCCTGATCAGCACCGCCCGTTCAGTGGTCGACGCGTTGCACCCGTTCGACGACACCCTCAACGATCCGCAGCGACTGGCCGAGCAGGCCAGTGGGTCGGGCAAGCCGCTGGATCTGATCACGCTGCGCACCGATGACAGCAACAACATTGCTCCGGCGATCGGCAATCTGCCCGGCGTAGTGATCACCCCGCAGGCCGAACTGCTGCCGACCGACTACCACTTCGCCCCAGCTCTGGTCAATCAGGTGAAGAAGGCCGTGATCGACGAACTCGACGGCCAGGCGGGCTGGCGGGTGGTCAGCGTGAACCAGAACAACGTCGATCTGGCGGTGCTGAACGAGGTCGAGCCGTCACCGGCCCCGTCGGTGTCGATCAGCCTGGACCGGGCCGTGCAGAACGCCGCCCAGCGTGCGGTGGACAACCAGAGTCGCCAGGCGATGATCGTCGTGATCAAACCCTCGACGGGGGAGATCCTCGCGGTCGCGCAGAACGCCGCGGCGGACGCCGTCGGACCGCTTGCCACCACCGGTCTCTACCCGCCGGGGTCGACGTTCAAGATGGTCACCGCGGGTGCGGTGCTCGAGCGCGACATGGCAAGCCCTAACACGCTTTTGGGCTGCCCTGGCCACCTCGACATCGGGCAGCGCACCATTCCCAACTACGGGGGATTCGATTTGGGTGTGGTGCCGATGTCGCGGGCGTTCGCCAGTTCGTGCAACACCACGTTCGCCGAATTGGCCAGCCGGATGCCGCCGCGCGGTTTGACCCAGGCCGCCAACAGGTACGGCATCGGGCTGGACTACCAGGTCGACGGCCTCAGCACGGTCACCGGTTCAGTGCCACCGACGGTCGATATGGCCGAGCGCACCGAGGACGGCTTCGGTCAGGGCAAGGTGCTGACCTCCCCGTTCGGTATGGCGCTGGTCGCGGCGACCGTGGCCGCCGGCAAGACGCCGGTGCCGAAGCTGATCGAGGGACGGCCGACGACGATCACCGGCGACACCACCCCAATCAGCGAGAAAATGCTGGACGGCCTGCGCCCGATGATGCGGTTGGTGGTGACCAACGGCACCGGCAAGGAGATCGCCGACTGCGGCGCGGTGTTCGGAAAGACCGGTGAGGCCGAGTTCCCCGGCGGGTCGCATTCCTGGTTCGCCGGGTACCGCGGTGATCTGGCATTCGCGTCGTTGATCGTCGCGGGTGGCAGTTCGGAGTACGCGGTGCGGATGACCAGGTTCATGTTCGACTCGATGCCTGCGGATTACTTGGCCTGAAAGGCATTCTGCGGCAGTACCTAGATGCTGGAACGCAAAATAGCCTGTCGCCCGGCCGCGAGGGGCGACAGGTCTTATCGCCGAGCTAGCGGACCGCCGCAAGAATGCCCCGGCCGAGGGGACACCGCATGTGGTGCTGACCGGACGGGTGGTGTGCGGTTCGGTGGTCGTTCGTGGCCCGCGCCGGTCGCTGCTGCGCCGCCATGGCCGCGATTGAGGACGGATCCGATTGCCCGGCTCCTCATCAGGCCGTTAGACGGCCTGCATCGTCGCCGCTGGATCTGATTGCCCGGCTCCTCATCAGGCCGTTACACGGCCTGCATCGTCGCCGCTGGATCTGATTGCCCGGCTCCTCATCAGGCCGTTAGACGGCCTGCATCGTCGCCGCGCGGCCCGATATCCTGGCAGCATGCCTGTTCGTTCCGCGCTGTCCGCCGGCGTGCTCTCGCCAACACTGCCCGTGCCCAAGTCGATCCCGCGCCCGGAATATGTCGGCAAGCCGACGGCGCGGGAGGGCACCGAGCCGTGGGTGCAAACGCCTGAAGTGATCGAGAAGATGCGAGTTGCCGGGGGAATCGCGGCCCGTGCGCTCGCCGAGGCGGGCAAGGCCGTCGCACCCGGCATGACGACCGACGCGCTGGACCGCATCGCGCACGACTACATGGTCGACCACGGCGCCTATCCATCGACATTGGGCTACAGGGGTTTCCCCAAATCGTGCTGCACGTCGCTGAACGAGGCCATCTGCCACGGCATCCCGGACTCGACGGTGATCGAAGACGGCGACATCGTCAACATCGACGTCACGGCCTATATCGATGGTGTGCACGGTGACACCAACGCCACCTTCCTGGCCGGCGACGTCTCAGACGAGCACCGGCTGCTCGTCGAGCGCACTCACGAGGCGACGATGCGGGCGATCAAAGCCGTCAAACCGGGCCGTGCACTGTCGGTTGTCGGCCGCGTCATCGAATCCTACGCAAACCGGTTCGGCTACAATGTCGTTCGCGATTTCACCGGTCACGGCATCGGCACCACCTTCCACAACGGACTGGTGGTGCTGCACTACGACCAGCCCTCCGTCACCACAATCCTCGAGCCGGGGATGACGTTCACCATCGAACCGATGATCAACCTCGGCACGCTGGACTACGAAATCTGGGACGACGGCTGGACGGTGGTCACCAAAGACCGCAAATGGACCGCGCAATTCGAGCATACTTTGCTGGTCAACGAGTCCGGCGTGGAAATTCTTACCCTGCCGTGATGACTGAGCCTTGAGCGGCACGCTGCTGGTCGCCGGCACCACGTCCGATGCGGGCAAATCGATGGTCGTCGCCGGACTGTGCCGATTGCTGGCGCGCAAAGGAATTCGGGTCGCGCCGTTCAAGGCGCAGAACATGTCGAACAACTCCGCGGTCACCGTCGAGGGCGGTGAGATCGGCCGGGCCCAGGCAATGCAGGCCCGGGCGGCCGGCCTGGCGCCCAGCGTGCGATTCAACCCGATTCTGCTGAAACCCGGCAGCGACACGACCTCGCAGCTGGTGATCAAGGGACAGGTCGTGGGCCCGGTCACCGCGGCCGAGTACTGGTCGGATCGCAGTCGGCTGTCGGCTGTTGTGCAAGACGAATTGGCAAAGCTACGAACCGAATTCGACGTGGTGATCTGCGAGGGGGCCGGATCGCCAGCCGAAATCAACTTGCGGGCAATGGACTTGGTGAACATGGGTCTGGCTCGCGCGGCGAATCTGCCGGTGATCATCGTCGGCGACATCGACCGCGGCGGGCTGCTCGCGCACCTGTTCGGTACGGTGGCGGTGCTCGAACCCGACGACCAGGCGCTGATCGCTGGATTCATCGTGAATAAATTCCGCGGTGACGTCTCGCTGCTGGAACCCGGGCTGCGCCAACTCGCCGAACTCAGCGGGCGTCCCACCTACGGAGTTCTGCCCTACACCGACGATCTCTGGCTCGACACCGAGGATGCGGTCCCGGTACTGGCCCACCGCGTGCTGGGCACACCGCAACCGCCCCGCGGCTCCCAGTGGCTTCGGGTCGCGGTGCTGCGGTTGCCGCGGATCTCCAACTCCACCGATGTCGAAGCGCTGGCCTGCGAACCCGGTGTGCTGGTGCGCTGGGTCCGAGAACCCGCCGACCTGGCCGATACCGACGTGATCGTGGTGCCGGGTACGAAGTCCACCGTCGCCGACCTGGGCTGGCTGCGTGAACACGGCCTGGACCAGGCCATCCGCGCGCACGCCGCGTCGGGGCGCGCCGTACTGGGCATCTGCGGCGGCTTCCAGATGCTGTGCCGCTCGATCGACGACCCGGTCGAGAGCCGGTCGGGGCGGATCGAAGCGATGGGGATGCTGGATGCCGACATCGTGTTTGCGCCCGACAAAGTGCTGTGCCGCCGGCAGGGCTCACTCGCTGGCTACGAAATTCATCACGGGCGGGTGGCCCGCTGCGCGGAGGCCGCGTGGTTCGAGGTGGAGGGCTGTCCGCAGGGCTATCGGCGCGGCCAGGTATTCGGGACGCACTGGCACGGTTTGTTCGACAACGACGACTTCCGGCGGCAGTGGTTGACCCTCGCCGCGGCGGCAGCGGGCCGGGATGGATTCGTGGTAGCCGAAGGTGTCGATGTGGCCGCGCGCCGGGATGCTCAGCTCGATCTGATGGCCGATTTGTTGGACGCCCACCTCGACGTCGATGCGATCATCGGACTGCTCAACGATGGCCCGCCGCCGCGCCCGACCATCGTTGCCGCACTGCGCTGACCGCGGGTCTAAAGCGCCAACGAATCAAAGGTTTTCGCAAAGACCGTTTCCCATTGTCGCCGTCGTAGTCGCAAGTGCGGGCACCAGATCCATATTGCCAGAACGTTTCCAATTGCAACTCGGCTAACGAACCACACGAAAACGGCCCGCGCGCGGGTCAATTGGCTGTAATTTGCTGTGGTGCCTTCGACGATGATGACAACCGTCGACGGGTTTCCCATCCAGGTCTGCGACACCGGTCCGGAGAAGGGCTCCGTCGTTGTGCTGCTGTGTGCGGCTCAGCGGGCACTCGCCGCATATGACGCGGTGTGTGAGCGGCTGCATACCGCGTCGCTGCGCACGATCGTCATCGGCCCGGACCCGCGCCTGACGCCCAAATCGGTGGTGGGCATTCTCGATGTGCTTGACATCGATTGGTGCGTGCTGGTCGGCGACCGCGTCGGCGGCGAACTGGCATGGGAACTGGCAGCGACGAGGCTGGACCGTTTCACCGGCCTGGTGGTCATCGACCGGGGCCATCCACGGGTCGCCGACCTCGCCGGCGTGATCCGCGACGACCACTGCCCACCGGTCGAGATCAACACGACTGCGCTGGTCAGTAACTCGGACGCTCAGGCCGTCGCCCGCGCCAGCCAGCGGTATGTCTACGGCGATTACCGGGTGGTTGACCTGCTTGGACGGCGCAACGCGCACGAGTCGACCGCGCAACTGGCCGCCGAGATCGTCCTGCGCACCAGCACCTGGTGACCGACAAAGGTCGCGTGGGCGGCGAGGCGCCTTTGTCGCACGACAAACTCGAGCAGCTGATCGCCGCCGGTGATGTCGACACGGTCCTGGTCGCGTTCACCGATATGCAAGGCCGGCTGATGGGCAAACGGATCTCGGCACGGTTCTTTGTCGACGAGGTGGCCGAGCGCGGAGCCGAATGCTGCAACTACTTGTTCGCCGTCGATGTCGACATGAACACGGTCGCGGGCTATGCGATGTCGGGCTGGGACACCGGCTACGGCGACATGGTGATGGCGCCGGACATGACGACTCTGCGGCGGATTCCGTGGCTGCCGGGCACAGCGCTGGTGCTCGCCGATGTGGCATGGCACGACGGCCACCCCGTCGAGCCCGCACCGCGTCGCGTCTTGCGCCGGCAGCTGGATCGCTTGGGTCAGCGAGGGCTGCGTGCCTATGCGGCCACCGAACTGGAATTCATGGTGTTCGACGACACCTATCGCCAAGCTTGGGCGAGCGGATATCGCGAATTGACCCCGGCCAGCGACTACAACATGGACTATGCGGTGCAGGCCTCCAGCCGCATCGAACCGTTGCTGCGCGACATTCGGCTGCACATGCAGGGCGCGGGTCTGCGCTGGGAGTCGGTGAAGGGCGAATGCAACAGGGGACAGCAGGAGCTTGGCTTCAGCTACGACGAGGCGCTGATCACCTGCGACAACCACAGTATTTACAAGAACGGCGCCAAAGAAATCGCCGACCAGCACGGCAAGAGCTTGACGTTCATGGCGAAATACGATGAACGCGAAGGCAACAGCTGCCACATTCACCTGTCGCTTCGGTCGGTGGAGGGCTCCGCGGTCTTGGCCGATGACGATCACCCGCTGGGCATGTCGCAGACGTTTCGCAGTTTTCTCGCCGGCCAATTGGCCACCTTGCCTGAGTTGACGCTGTTTTACGCACCGAATATCAACTCCTACAAGCGGTTTGCCGATCGCAGCTTCGCGCCTACCGTGGTGGCCTGGGGATTGGACAACCGGACCTGCGCACTGCGCGTCGTTGGTCACGGCGACAGCCTGCGGGTGGAGTGCCGAGTGCCCGGCGGCGACGTCAACCAGTACCTGGCCGTGGCGGCCCTGATCGCCGGCGGGTTGCATGGAATCGAGCAGGGCCTGGAATTACCGGAACCGTGCGCCGGCAATGCCTATCAGACCGCCGAGAACGGCGACGCCGAGCCGCTGCCCGGTACGCTGGCACAGGCTGCGAAGCTTTTCGATGCGTCAGCGGTCGCCCGGCAGGCGTTCGGGGAGGACGTGGTGAGCCACTATGTCAACAACGCCCGCGTCGAGGTGACCGCGTTCAACGCGGCGGTCACCGACTGGGAGCGAGTGCGTGGTTTTGAACGGTTCTAGACCGGCGACGATGCGGGCCGGTCAATCGAGCACCGACCGGCAGCCGGTGATCGGCCTGACCACGTATCTAGAGCAGGCGCGGACCGGTGTCTGGGATGTTCGCGCCAGCTTCCTGCCCGCCGTCTACTTTCAGGGCGTCACAGCGGCCGGCGGTGTGGCCATGCTGCTGCCGCCCCAGCCGGTGGATTCCGACATCGCCGAGCGGGTGCTCGACGGCCTGGACGGGCTGTTGATCACCGGCGGCAAGGACGTCGACCCCGCCGCTTACGGCCAACAGCCGCATTCGTCAACCGACCAGCCCGGCCTCCAGCGCGACGCGTGGGAGTTCGCGCTGCTGGACGCCGCGCTGAAGCGCGATCTGCCGGTGCTGGGCATCTGCCGCGGCGCGCAGGTGCTCAACGTCGCACTCGGCGGCACGCTGCATCAACACCTGCCCGACGTCATCGGGCACAGCGGGCACCGGGCCGGCAATGCGGTCTTCACCACGCTGCCGGTGCGCACGGTGCCCGGTACCCGGCTGGCCGCGCTGGTCGGTGAGTCCGTCGACGCGCGGTGCTATCACCATCAGGCCATCGCCGAGTTGGGCGAGGGCCTGGTCGCGAGCGCCTGGGATGTCGATGGTGTGATCGAGGCGTTGGAGCTGCCGGGGCACGGCTTCGTGCTCGCAGTGCAGTGGCATCCGGAGGAAAGTCTGGACGACCTGCGGCTGTTCTCGGCGATCGTGGAGGCAGCGCGGTCCTATGCGAATAGACGGGTGAGCTGAATGACCGCGCCGCCGACGATGCAGAGCGAAGCGATGAGGAGGAGGGGCGCTCAATGACCGTGGACCTGAGCCGGCGGCTCGGCGGCAAGATCGCGGTGGTGACCGGCGGCGGCGGCGGTATCGGGCTGGCGTCGGCGCGGCGGCTGCAGGCCGAGGGAGCCACCGTCGTCATCGGCGACATCGACGAGAAGACCGGCACGGCGGCCGCCGACGAACTGGGCGGTCTGTTTGTGCAGGTGGACGTTTCGGATGAAGCCGCGGTCAACGGGCTCTTCGATACCGCGGCGAGCAGTTACGGATCGGTCGACATCGCGGTCAACAACGCCGGCATTTCGCCTCCGGACGACGAGCTGATCGAGAACACCGAGCTGCCGGTATGGCAGCAGGTGCAAGACGTCAACCTGAAATCGGTGTACCTGTGCTGCCGGGCGGCGTTGCGGCACATGGCACCTGCGGGCAACGGTTCGATCGTCAACATCGCCTCGTTCGTCGCGGTGATGGGATCGGCGACCTCGCAGATCTCCTACACTGCGTCCAAGGGCGGGGTGTTGGCGATGTCGCGAGAGCTCGGTGTGCAGTTCGCCCGCCAGGGCATCCGGGTCAACGCGCTGTGCCCCGGGCCGGTGAATACCCCACTGTTGCAGGAGCTTTTCGCCAACGACCCCGAGCGCGCGGCGCGGCGGCTGGTCCACGTGCCGATAGGCCGGTTCGCCGAGGTCGACGAAATCGCGGCTGCGGTGGCATTTTTGGCCAGCGATGACGCATCATTCATCACCGCGGCGACGTTTTTGGTCGACGGCGGTATCAGCGCCGCCTACACCACCCCGCTGTAGCGCTTCCGGTCAGCCCGCCGCCGGTGGGTGTGCCATCACCGTCGGGCGCAGCCCATATCGGGGAGCGGCAGCGTTGAGGCGGTTTCCGGCCGCATTGGCGAACGGCATCCCGGGCATGCCGGCCGCGACTGCGGGCGGAGGTGCCAGCGGCATCTCTCCCAACGCCGTGGGTAACGGGCTCACCGTGGGGGCGACCGCATTCCAGCTGGGCGGCACCGCCAACGCTCCGATCGCCGCACCACGACCCATCGCCGCCGACACCCCGCCGCCAAGACCGCCGAGCTCGCCCAATCCCGCAGCCGGGGCCGCCACCGCACCGCCGATTCCGTCTGCTGCCGCCGCCCCTTCCCCGGCTGCAGCCGCCGCGTCACCCGCAGCCGCGCCGCCGAACAAACTCGTAAAGGCACCCAGCGTGTTACTCGGCATGTAGAAGCCGGACGAAAATATGGTATTCCAGATATTGGCGTTGAGCCCCAGACCACTTGAGCTGAACACTTCATTGAAGAGCCCCGAGAGGCCGCTCGTGGACGTCGAATTCCCGGACAGTAAATCCAGCAAGCCGCCGAGTCCGGATCCCGACGACGACGACGTCGCGGGGGAGGCCAGCCCCTGCAGTGCGGCGGGGACCGAAGTCACCAGCTGCGACAGAGTCGTCGGTGTCCCCGTGCTGGTGGCCTGACCTACCGTGGTTGTCACCGGCGCCTGAACGAACGGGGTCAATGTCGCTGCGGCCGATGAGGATCCGGCGTAGCCGTACATCGCCGCGGCGTCTTGGGCCCACATCTCGGCGTACTGGGCTTCGGTGGTCGCGATCGCCGGACTGTTCTGCCCGAGGATGTTGGTGGCGACCAGCGATGCCAACAACGTACGGTTGGCGACGATGACCGGTGGGGGGACCGTCGCTGTGAACGCAGTTTCGTAGGCACTGGCCGCCGCTGTGGCTTGGTCGGCGGCCTGTTCGGCTTGGGCGGCGGTGGCATTCATCCACGACACATATGGTGCGGCGGCGGCGGCCATCGAGGCCGATGCCGGGCCTTGCCATGGACCACTGGTGAGGCCGGAGATCACCGACCCGTAATCACCTGCCGCCGAGGACACCTCGGCAGCCAGGCTGTCCCAGGACGCCGCCGCGGTGATCATGGGCCCCGAACCTGGACCGGCGTACATAAGCCCGGAGTTGACTTCCGGCGGTAATGCTGCGAAATCCATTGCTGACACTCCTTAACTGGTCGCGACCGCGTTGGCGGCCTCGGTAGCGGCGTAGGAACCGGCGGCGGTCGCCAACATCGTCACGAACATCTGGTGAATCGATGCGGCCTGTGCGCTAACTGTCTGATACGCGTGCGCGTGCGCAGCGAATTGCATTGCCGTCAAGGCCGATACCTCGTCGGAGGCCGCAGGGGCCAAGCCTGTGGTGGGGCCCAGCGCCGCAGTGTTCTGCGCTTGAATCCTCGAGCCGACGGATTGGAGGTTGTCCGCTGCGGCGGAGAGGGTGTCCGGTAGGATGGATACGAACGACATGGAATTCTCCTTCTGTTAAATCGACCGGCCTCGGCAGATGCGTCTGAATCAGAGCGCACGCCGACCACGCAAGTCCGCGGCGCGTGGACTTGCGTTAAAAGTGTTTCGGCGCAGGCTGATTGCGGACAGCAAGCACCGCAACGGGGACCGGACGGAAACGTGCGGTCATCGATTTGTGTCGGTGGCGCAAGCCACCACCAGCTCAGCTCGCGTAGAGGGCAGAGCTGTGACGATCTTGGGTTTCTTTGACGCCGACGGTGTTGCTATCGAACCGGTCTCACGTCAAACCCGAATCCGGCGTGGTGGTGACCGCGACCTGGGGTGAACCCAGGTCGACTCTTCGACGCGTCTCAGCCGACGCGTTCGGCCTGCACCGTCCACTTCTCCTCGATGCGCGCATAGCGCCAGATCAACAGGGCGCCGGCCCACGTGACCACGAACAGGCCGACGATGACAAAACCAATTGCGTTGAGGTCGAGACCGCCTAGCCAGCCCCATAATCCGCCGGTCCAGCCGAACTGTTCGGCGAGCAGTCCGAGCAGCTCGACGCTGCCGATGAGCAGCGCGACAACCACAGAAAGGCCGGTGATGGTGATGTTGTAGTAGACCTTGCGAACTGGGTTGGAAAACGCCCAGCTGTAGGCGAAATTCATGAACGAGCCGTCGATGGTGTCCAGCAGGCACATGCCCGCAGCGAACAGCACCGGCAGGCACAAGATGGCATACCACGGCAGGCCGACCGCGGCGCTGGTGCCGGCCAGCACCAGCAGCGCGACCTCGGTTGCGGTGTCAAAGCCCAGGCCGAACAACACGCCGATCGGATACATGCGCCATGACGCGCTAATCGATCTGGTGAAGCGGCCGAGCACCCGATTGAGCAGTCCGCGATTGTTCAACTGCGCTTCGAGTTCGTCTTCGTCGTACTGGCCGCGGCGGATCTGCGCGAACACCCGCAGGAGGCCCATCAGGATGACCACATTGATGATCGCGATCAAATACAAGAACACGCCCGAGACGCTGGTACCGATCAGGCTTGTGTAGTGATGAAGGGCCGAAGAGTCCTGCTCGACGGGCCCGACGATTGCCTTGAGCCCGACTGCGATGAGCAGTGACAGCCCGAACACGACCGAAGAGTGGCCGAGGGAGAAGAAGAACCCGACGCTGAGCGGCCGCTGCCCGTCGTTCATCAGCTTGCGGGTGGTGTTGTCGATCGCCGCGATGTGGTCGGCGTCGAATGCGTGGCGCAGCCCCAGCGTGTAGGCGGTCAGGCCGATGCCGATACCGAACGCTTTGTCTCCGATGCTCAAATGGGCTGGCTCGACGACGAGTATCAGTGTGCCCCAACCGATCACATGTAGGGCGAGAATAACCGCGAACATCGATCCCAAGCGCAGCCACTCGTCGGGCGTCAACGCGGTCCATAGCCGAGACGATCGCGATAGCGCTTGTCTGCTGAGTGTGTCAGCAGCCATATCGCGTCCCATCTGGAAATAAGTCCGGCCGACATTGACGTTAGACGACGGGTACACGTCTTGCATATGATTCGCAGCAATTTTGCGAGTATTTGGCAGGTGGGACCTCAGCCCCGAAACGTGATCAGCGGTATCGCCATTTCGGCCGGGCTGGCCGCCCCGTGGAAGCCGACGAGCCGGGCCACTTCCGGTGGCTCGTGGGCACTCGCCAGTAGCGCGGTGTCACCGAGGCAGCTAACCACGACATCGCCGATCCGGGGCAGGTGGTCAGGACGCACGGGTCCGAACAGTCCAGCCGCGACGGCGTCGTCGCGGCTGCGCACCTCGGCTCGGCCGTCGAGCAGCTCGCTCCAAGCGGCGATCACCTCGGATGCCGCGCCCGGCTCGGTGTGCAGGTAGCGCACCCGTGTGTCGCCGGCGACCACGCGCAGTCCCGCACTCAACCGCGAATCGGCGTCAAGGTCGATCCGCCTGTGTCCCGGCACGTTCAACCCGCCATGGTCCGCGGTGATCAGCAGCGCGGCATCCGGGGGCAACGCCTCGACCAGTCGGGTCAGCAGCGCATCCACGTAAGCCCCGGCGGCATGCCACTCAGCGGAGCCGATGCCGAACACGTGTGCCGCATTGTCGAGCACGGCGGTATAGGCGAAGACCAATCCGGGCGCCGCGCGCAACTGGTCGATCACGAGCTGCGCGTAGTCGTCGTCGTTGTCCGCGGCGACGAACTGGGCGCCGCGATACGCCGCCTCGGTGAGGCCGCTGCCGGCGAACGCCGCAGGCAGCACCGCACGGGCGCCGACGCCGGCCCGCTGCAGCCGCTCGAACCACGTTGGGACGGGTTGCCATTGGGCCGCCGGGGGATCGTCGCGCCAGCGGATGTGATTGAGCACCCGATCGGTGCCGGGGACCGTGACGGTAAAGCCCAGGATTCCGTGCTGGCCCGGTGCGACTCCGGTGCTCAAGGACACCAAGCTGGTCGGGGTGGTGGAGGGGAAGGTGCAGGTGAGTTCGTCGAGCCGTCCGGCGTCACCGGCCAGCACCGACGCCAGCAGCGGTGCATCGGCGGTCAATTCCGATAGCAGGTGCCGGCCCATCCCGTCGACGAGCACGACAGCGACGCGGCGCACGTTGCCGATCCACGTGGTCAACCCCAGTGGGTCCACCGCCCCGTCTGCTGACAGCAGCGCGGCCGCGGCGGGCAGCACATCGCAGATCGAACCTGGCGGCAAATCGGGCACGACGTCAGTCTGACAGCGTCCGATCCGGTCATTGGGTGCGAATCGACGATCGGCTGCGTGATACTGGGTGGGTGGCCAGGCCCTCGGCTTTGGATCCGGTCGTCACCGAGCGGATCGGCGAACTGCTGCGCGCTCATGGCCTGCGTCGGATGGCCTCCCGGATCGCAGTCTTGGCAGTGCTCGAGCCGATCCACGGTCATCTGTCGGTTGCCGAGATCGACCAGCGGCTGCGCGAGTGCATACCGGCCGAAGACCAGCCGCCGGACTTGGCCACGATCTACCGCACGGTGACCACCCTGGTGGACCAGGGTGTGCTGCATGCGTTGACGCTGGAAGGTGGGGTCACCACCTTCGGCCTGGCTGCCGACCCGCACCACCACGCAGTGTGCACACGATGCGGCTCGATCATCGAAGTGCCGGCGGGACGACTGGCCTCTGCGCTGCAACATGCGATGGCCGGCAGTTCGTTCACGCTGTCCGAGCGCGCTGGCCTCACCCTGCACGGACTGTGCCCGCAGTGTCAGGATGACGGACCAGGGGACGCTGGCCGGCCACGACGCTAGACGTGCGCCAGCCGCTGATTCGTCGCGTGGAGCTGACGGGTGGTGCTGTCGGCCAGCGCCTGGATCTGGGCGGGTTGCAACCGGCCACATAGCCGGCCCCAGTGGATCGCAATCTCGTCGCCGACAGTCACATCCGGTACCGCGCTGTAGCCATCTGCCCAGACGTCGAGGACACGCGCCGACGGCTCGGACAGCGTGAGCGCTTGACCATCCCAGGCCAGCCCCTGGCACATCACCTCAACGCCGTCCCCATCGCGGGAGATCACGGTGCCCCAATTGATCCGGCAATTATCCAACACACTCAGCGGCTGCTCGTCCATGCCACGGCCCAGAAACCGCGTCCACGGATAAACGCCGAACACGTGAAAGCAGTGATTGCCGGCCGCCTCGCGCGCCAGGTCCGGTGTGAGATGCGACCAGTACTGACCTGCCTGCGGGCCGATGATGGCCAGCAACGCGTCGAAAAATTCGCCTGCGTCCAGGTTGGCGCCGACGCCGCCGCCCAGCCAGTACGACTCGACAAGCCGGTAATCCAACGGATCGCTGATGCCGGTCATCTTCGCGAGTACGCGCAAGTAGGGCCACGCGCCGGAAAACTGTGTCGCGGCCCGCCGCACATCCTCGACCGAGCCGTCCCGCAAGGTGGCTCCCAGCGGAGGACCGCAATAGCCCAGCGCGTTGGGCGCGTGGGCGTACCGAGCGAACATCTCGGCGCCGCGGTTCTCCGAGTCCAACTGTCACGCCCGTCCGGATTGACCCACCAGCTTGGCGGCGTCGCGATGCATGCGGCCGAAGTTGTAATAGGCCGCGCATGCTCCCTCGGGTGACACCATGCACGTGCCGATCGGCGTCTCCGGGGTGCATGCGGTGCCGAAAACCTTGCATTCCCAAGGCTTGAGCACACCCTTGAGCACCTCGCCGCACTGGCATGCCTTCGGGTCGGCGACCCGCACGCCGGGCATCGCGTACCGCAACTCGGCGTCGAACTCCGCGAAGTCGTCGTGCAGCCGTAGCGCGCTCTGCGAGATGAATCCCAGCCCACGCCATTCGAAGTGCGGACGCAGTGCGAACACCTTGCCCATCAGCGCCAGCGCTGCCGGGTTGCCGTGCTCGGGCACCACTCGCTTGTATTGATTCTCCACCTCGCATCGGCCTTCGCGGATCTGGCGCAGCAACATGGTGACCGCCGCCAGAATGTCCAGCGGCTCGAATCCTGCTACTACCAAAGGCTTTCCGTATACCTCGGTCACGAACCGGTATGGCCGGTTGCCCACCACGGTCGATACGTGTCCGGGGCCGATGAAGCCGGACAGCCGCAGGTCCGGTGATTCCAGGATGGCCTTGATCGGCGGCACGATCGTGACGTGGTTGCAGAACACACTGAAATTGCGCAGGCCAAGGTCGCGGGCCCGCACCAGCGTCACAGCAGTCGAGGGAGCGGTGGTCTCGAACCCGATGGCGAAGAACACCACTTGCTTGTCGGGGTTGTCGATCGCGACCTTGAGCGCGTCCAGCGGCGAGTAGACGAACCGGACGTCGGCGCCGCGCGCCTTGGCGTCCAACAAGCTGCCGGCCGACCCGGGCACCCGCATCATGTCGCCGAAACAGGTGAAGATCACGTCGGGTTGGCCGGCCAGCCACATCGCGTCGTCGATACGGCCCATCGGGATGACGCAGACCGGGCACCCGGGGCCGTGAACCAGTTCGACGTTGTCGGGCAGCAGGTGTTCGATGCCGTGCCGGTAAATGGTGTGGGTGTGCCCGCCGCACACCTCCATGAACTTGAAGTGGTCGGGACCGCTACCCGCCAAGTGCTCGATGGCAGCCAGCAGCTTGCGCGCCGCCGCCGGATCGCGGAATTCGTCAACGAATTTCATCACCGTCCTCCTTACACAATCGCCGACGAGTCGAAGGCTTCGACTTCGGTGGTGTAGGCCTCACCCAGCTTCTTGACAGCGGCCAGGGTGAGCAAAGCCTCGGTCTCGTCGATCTTGGCCATCGCGAACCCGACATGGACCAGTACCCAGTCGTCGGGCTCGGGCATGTCGCCCTCCAGTAGTCGCACGCTGATCGTGCGCTGCACACCGCTGACGTCCACCTTCGCCAAATAGTTTGCAGGGTCGGTTATCCCAACGATCCGACCCGGAATCCCAAGACACATAGCCGGTCTCCTCCTCTCAGCTCAGCAGATCCGCGGCAGCGGGTCGCCGACGAGCATGTCGACAATCCGGGTGCCGCCGAATCCGGTACGCAGCACTACGGTTTCGGCCGGTTCGGTGACGATTTCCCCGACTTCGGCCGCATCGGCGCCCAACGGATGTGACCGCAACGCGGCCAGCCCGGCGTCGGCCTCCTCGGGTGCGACGACGGCGACGAACTTGCCCTCGTTGGCGACGTAGAGGGGATCGATGCCGAGCAACTCGCACGCGCCATTCACCATGGCCCGCACGGGCAGTCGCTCCTCTTCGAGCAGCACCCCGAGGCCGCAGGACTGGGCCAGTTCGTTGCAGACCGTCCCGACTCCGCCCCGCGTCGCGTCGCGCAGCCAGCGGGTGGACGGCGCGGCCGCCATCAGCAGTTCCACCAGGGGGCTGACCGACGCCGTATCGGAGTGGATGTCGGCCTCGATGGCCAGGTCGCCCCGGGCGAGCATGACCGCCATACCGTGATCGCCCATTGTTCCCGACAACAGCACCTTGTCGCCGGCGCGTACCGACGCGGGCGTAAGTTTGCGCTCCGAGGGAATGACACCGACCCCCGTGGTGGTGATGAATAGACCGTCGGCCGCGCCCTTGGGTACCACCTTGGTGTCACCGGTCACGATCTGCACGCCCGCTTTGGCCGCGGCGGCGGCCATGTCGGCGACGGTCTCCTTCAGCTCGGCGATCGGGAAGCCCTCTTCCAGAACGAACGCCGCTGCGATCCAGGACGGCACCGCACCGGCCATCGCGAGGTCGTTGCACGTGCCGTGCACGGCGAGCTCGCCGATGGAGCCGCCGGGAAAACGTCTGGGCTGCACCACAAATGAGTCGGTGGACATCGCCAGCCGCTCACCGCCCGGCAAGGTGAGGACCGCCCCGTCACCGAGTGACTCGAGCATCGGGTTGCGAAACGCCTCCACGAACACGGCGTCGATCAGCGCGGCCGAGGCCTTGCCCCCTGCTCCGTGCGCCAGGTTCACGTGGTCGTCGAGCAACCGGGGACGGCGCCTGCGGAACACTTCGATCCGCTCGATCACCTCGCCTTCGGCGAACTGCGGCCCCGACGACAGGTATTCGCCTGCTGACTTGCTCATGCGGCCCCCAAACCTTGATCGTCGGCCCGTTGCTGGGTGGCCACCCACAGCTGATAGCCCAGCAGCGCTTGGGATTCCTGAATACGGTGCACACTTTGCGAGCGAACGATGAAGCAGACGTCCACATTCGGGTTGTCCGCGAAAGCGCCGCCGTCATAGCCGGCGAAACCGACGGTGTACAAACCGCGCTGGCGTGCCTCGGCCAGCGCGGTGAGCAGGTTGGGCGAATTGCCGCTGGTCGACATCGCGATGGCAATGTCACCGGTCTTTGCGCGGGCGATCAACTGGCGGGCGAACACCAGCTCGAACCCGACGTCGTTGCCCAGCGCGGTGACGATCGCCTGGTCGGCGGTCAACGACCACGCGGGTAGGGGCTTTCCGGCCGGAGGCCGGGAGAACAAGGCGGCCAAGGTGGTGGAATCGGTGCAGCTGCCACCGTTTCCGAAGGTGAACATCCGGCCGCCGGCCGCGAAGCGCCGTGCCATCTCGGCAGCGGCGCGGCCCAGCGGATCGGCATTGGCTTCCAGCGTGGTGCGCCGCAGTGCCAGGCTCTCGCCGGCCTTTGCCTGCGCCGACGCGGCGAGATCGGCAAGCAGTGATTGCGGGTTGTCTTCCTGTGCGTCGATGAACGGATACAGGAAGTCGGTGGGTTCTTCAGTCATGAGCGCCGCTCTCCCCCGCAAGCGGGAGGTGCCCCCACCTCATCGCTGCGTTGTATATCGTCGCCGGCGCGGACCATTAGGCGTCCTCCTCGACGCGGCTGATCGCGGTGCCGGCGTGCACCAGTACCAGCTCACCTACGGCGACCGGGTCGATCAGCGCAGTCACCACGTTCTCGACGCCCCGCGCAGTGCGCACCGCCGCCATCCCTTCGGCCGATGTCGTCACCACCTCGCCCATGCGTCCCTCGTCACTGCATGTGACGCAAACTTGTTCGGCACATTCGGGTTTGAGCAATCCCGAGTGCTCGAAACACACATGGGTCAGTTCCCACAGCAGGTGGTAGAACAGGACAAAGCCACCCGTCGCAGGGATCCAGGGATCGGGGTCGTCGAGCCACAGAACATGGTCCGCCATACCGGCTTTGGGCCGCTCGCCGTTGCCGATCCAGATCGTGGTGGCGCCCCAGGCCGGGCTGCGGCGCATCACCGAACGCACTTGCGGGTCATCGGCGCCAGCGACCGCGACGACGATGTCGCCGGGCTGTACCGACACCCGCACCAGATCGACCAGTTCGGGTCCAGTCAGCGCGACGGCCGGCAATGCCCGCTTGCCCATGATCACCGGATGCACGAACTCGACCGCGATGTGCAGTGCATGCGGCTCCCACGACGGTGCGATCGACCACATGGTCGCGCCCGCCGCGAACCGCTTGGCCAGTGTGAAGGCGGTGGCGGCCAGATCGGCGGCCAGTTCGCCATCTAGCCCACGATCGGTCGCAGTGCTGGTTGTCACGGCTCAGCCCTCTTCCAGCGCGGTCAGCACTGAAATCGCGGCCTGACCCAGTGCCAGGCCGCCGTCGTTGGGCGGCACCCTGTGATGAGTGAGCACCTCGAATCCCGCCTGCTGCAACCGTCGTCGGCACCCCTGCAGCAGCAACACATTCTGGAACACCCCGCCGGTAAGGCCCGCCAACCGCACGGACCCGGCGACCATCTCCACCACTTCGACCACGGCGACCGCGACCGCCTGGTGGAACCCCGCGGCCAGTATCGCCGGCTGCACACCTGCGCGCAGAGCCGACACCACCGTCCGCAGCATGTCAGCGGGATCGAGCACTCCGTCGGCCCGCACCGCCAGTCGCAGCGTCGGCCCCGCGGTGTCGCCAATCGAATCGGCGAGCGCCTCGAGCTCGATGGCGGCCTGGCCTTCGTAGTCGATCCGGTGTCGCACCCCCAGCAGCG
This sequence comes from uncultured Actinomycetota bacterium, assembly GCA_963833915.1. Classification (GTDB taxonomy): domain Bacteria; phylum Actinomycetota; class Actinomycetes; order Mycobacteriales; family Mycobacteriaceae; genus Mycobacterium. The sequence continues at coordinate 2,353 of CAWHZO010000017.1, read as the reverse complement.
ACGCGACCGCGTCGAACAGCCGGCCCATGCTCGAACACGGCACGCAACCCACGTTGCTTTCCAACTGTGAACGGGTGAGTTGCAGTTCAGCGGGCGTAGCCGCGGTGACCGGGGGTAAATCCGGTGTCCAGTCGATACCGGCCATCCACAACTGAGACAGCGCCATTCGCCACGGATTGCGCACGGCCGCATCACCACCCGGCAGCGGTACCGGCGACAGGTGGCCGACCCGGACGAAGCGGTGGCTGTCGCGTCCGAGCTTGAGAATCTCGCCGCCCCAGATCGTTTGATCGCAGCCGTAGCCGGTGCCGTCGAACGAAACCCCGATAATGGGTTCGCCGATGCGTCGGTGCTCGGCCAGCAGCGACACCACGTGCGCGTGGTGATGCTGGATCAGGTCCAGCGGTCGATCGCCCGCGCGGCGCTCCGCCCAACTGCGGGTGTGATACTCCGGATGCAGATCGGCGGCCAATCGCACCGGCTGCTGCCGGATTTCGCTGAGTTGGCCCACCGCGCACTCGAACGCCCGCAGGGTTTCCAGCGTCTCCATGTCGCCGATGTGCCCGGACAGGTACGCGCGTGCACCATCGGTAAGGCAGAAGGTGTTCTTCAGTTCGCCGCCGACGGCCAGCACCGGCGGGCCGTCGCGGCCGAGGTCGACGGGCAGCGGCGCGTATCCGCGGGACCGGCGGATCGGCAGCTCCCGGGCCACTTCCTGGTCTCTGACCACGCGCACCACCGAGTCATCGCAGGGCACGTGGATCGGCCGGTCGTGGTCGAGCACCGCGTCACACAGTCGCGGAAGACGTTGCGCGGCAGCGTCGTCGGTGAAGCAGATCGGGTCGCCGGAACGGTTGGCGCTGGTCAGCACCAGGGCGTCGGGTACCGGCGCCTCGACACCCGGGACGGGCGCTAGCAGTAGGTGATGGATGGGCGAGTAGGGCAGCATCAGCCCGACCAGCGGGCTGCCGGGTGCGACCGCGTCGGCGACCGGCGCATCCCGACGCCGCCGCAGCAGCACGATCGGCCGGGCCGCACTGGACAGCACCGCGGCTTCGGTGTCGTCGATGTGTGCGTAGCGGCGTGCGACGTCGAGATCGCGCACCAGCATGGCCAACGGCTTGGCGCCCCGCGCTTTCCGGGTCCGCAGCGCAGCGACCACCGACTCGTCGTCGACCCGACAGGCCAGGTGATAGCCGCCGATGCCCTTGATCGCGACAACGGCGCCCGCGGCCAGTGCCTGCTGGGTGGCCCCCAGGGCGGCATCGGATCCGTCGACCCGGTCGGCCCGCGCGGCGAACCACAGCGACGGCCCGCAATTCGGGCAAGCGATCGGCTGCGCGTGGAAGCGGCGATCGGTCGGGTCGTGGTATTCGGCGGCGCAGCGCCCACACATGGTGAACGCCGACATGGTGGTGGCCGGACGGTCGTAGGGCAGGGCACGGATGATGGTGAACCGTGGACCGCAGTTGGTGCACGTCACGAAGGGGTGCCGGTAACGGCGGTCGTTCGGGTCGAATAACTCGGCGATGCAGTCGTCGCAGACGGCGATGTCGGGCGGAATCGGGGTAGTGGCACCGGCGACCGTCTGGCTTTCTACGATGCGAAATATGCTGTCGCACAGGTTGTCGGCGCTGACATCGACGACATGGACAGCGCTGATGGCCGCCAGCGGCGGCGCCTCAGCGCGCAGCCGGCGACTGAACTCGTCAATACGTGCGCAAGGGCCCTGCACTTCGAGGAAGACCGCGCCCGAATCGTTGCCGACGAATCCGGTAAGCCCAAGCTCGCTGGCGATCCGGTGGACGAACGGGCGAAACCCCACCCCTTGGACGACACCGGTCACAGTGAACCGTTGTCGCACATCGACGGATTGCACCAGCGTGTCAGTCATATCGACCACCCGCCGTCTGATCGACGGCAGCCGCCTGATCGTCGCGGCCTCGGCCCATCAACTCCAGACCGGCCATCGCCTGCTCGGCACCGGCCCGGTCGGTCTTCTCGACGACGAAACCCATGTGAATGATCACCCAGTCACCGGGCGCAAACTTTTCCTCGGGCAACATGCCGATATTGACCTTGCGTTGCTTTCCGGCGACGTCGACCAATGCGAGTTGCCCGTCATAACCGTCCAACATCCTGACGAGTTGACCCGGTATGCCCAGACACATCGCTCAGCCCTGCCCTTCTACCGATGCCGCCGGTGATCGAACCTGCAAACCTGCGACGACCTCCGCAACCGTATGGATGGCCCGTGGCACAGCGCCTGCGACGGCCTCGGTGAGGCCGATGCCTTCGTCGACACTCCCGGCCTCACAGCCGATGACGACCGTGTACGGCGGCCTGCCGCCCA
>CAWHZO010000016.1:0-278100 GCA_963833915.1 uncultured Actinomycetota bacterium | reverse complement strand
AGATACCGCGGCGTGGAGCCTGTCGAAGGCTCCGAGGATCTGATCCCGGTTGTTCGCAAGCATGTTCGAATAATACCGGCGGAGTCCGACAACGTGGCCGAGTCTTAAGCGTCCTGTGGATAGACACTCAACTGTGGATCAACGCAGGGGAAAATCAACGAGCACAGCCAGTTTCGGTGCCTCTTCGGTGGAGGCCGCCGGGGAACGAGACCTATCAGTCGGCCAGGGTCCACATCGACAGCGCAGCATCCACGCTGTCGTCAACGGGCAGCAACTCGCTGAGGCCACACGCGGCCACGATTCGCGAGACTGCCGGCTGGTTGCTCACCAACCGCATCTCAACGCCGCGGCGCCGACAGTTCTCTGCCTCCTCGCCAAGTGCGGCGTATGCGCAGCACGCCATGAAGTCCAAGCCGCTGGTGTCCACAACGAGCGGTCCGGGAGGGCCCGCCGCCGCGGCGGCTTCGCTCAGCAGGCGTCGCCAGGTGGCCTCGTTGGACGCATCCAGTTCGCCGCCGGCGTGGACGATCACCGCCAGGCCGCTCCGCTCAATGGTTGTCCGCAGGGTGCTACGTGCCCGCGCCAGCTCAGAGATCAGACGACCGCTCAGCGTTAGGTGATTAAAGGATGGTTCTACTAGGGCAAAAGTGCTCATGGTGCTCCTGATCCATAGGCGCTCCGCGCCTCGATATGGATGCCTGCCCTACGTGCTGAAGACCGACTTCGTTTAGCAGATATCAAATTTATAACAGAATGACGTTGGTTTGTCTATGCAAAGCCGCCTGAGAATACGGTGAGGACCGCGTGATCGGTTAGCTCACCAGCGAATTTCTGCCGGGCAATCTCGGCCGTCTCCAATGGGGCCACACCCATCGAGGCGGCGAGCATGTTGTGACGCTAAATCAGCTGTTAGCAGTGCTTTTCGCTAGATAGTGGTAGAACAGCCAGCCTGCGGCCGCGTGTCGTGTCGATGGGTCAAGTACAACACGCAGCAATTTAGCAAACCTCAATACCTGGGTCCTGCTTTTTTTGACCGCAATTTGTCTGATATTGAAAATTGGGACGGATAATTTGCTAAGACGGGTGCGTGCAGTTCCAACGAGGGCTGCGAAAATGCGCGCGTTGTGCAGCGGTACCGACGGTGTTTACGTGCTGGTGTGACCGGATTCGCGGGAATTCTCGGCCTCGAGGTCGGCGATCGCGCGAGATGTGCGCTCGCGCAGCAGGATTGCGGCGATCACCCCGCATACGACGGCGACAACCAACGCGATCCAGGAGAAGCGGGTCAGCCAGCGTTCGGCGGCCATACCCGCGTAATAGACCAGCGCCGTAGTGCCGCCCGCCCAACACAATGCGCCCGAGACGTTTGCGAGCAAAAACCTTGCGTAACGCATCTTCAGCGCACCGGCCAGTGGCCCGGCGAAGATCCGCAGCAGTGCAATGAACCGGCCGAAGAACACCGCCCGTGCCCCCCAGCGGTCAAAAAGTCGCTCGGCGAACATGACATGCCCGGGACCGAAATGATTGGGAAAGCGCCGACCTAGCCGATCGAACAGCGGCAAGCCAAGCCGCCGACCGATGGCGTAGCCCGTCGAGTCGCCGATCACCGCGCCGATGACCGCGGCCGCGCCGACGCCGACCGGGTTGACCGCCAACTCGTGCCGTGAGGACAGCAGCGCAGCGCTGACCAGAACGATCTCACCCGGCAGCGGGATGCCCAGGCTCTCCACACCGACCACGGCGCCGACCATGCCATACACAGCGAGCGGGGGGACCGACTGCAGCAGGGCATCCACCGTCATGGGTAAAGGATGCCCGACCCATTCGCAAGGTGCTGGTACTGACCTGAAAGGTTGGGTACGCGGCTGGCGGGTGATTGGCCGCCGAGTGCGGTGTGGCCGCAGTGGTGGTTGGTAGGTGTGCAACCAGGTGGTGAAGGCTGCGCAGCGTTCAGTTGGCGGTGCGGTAGGGACGGGCGTAGGCGCATTCGTCGGCCAGGGCCCCCGAACGCCAGGATTTTCTCGACGATCTGCTGGTCGAGCTCGACATCCATTTCCGTATCGAGGACGACCGGTACTACCCGGCTCTATCAGCGGCCAGCTCGTTGATCGCCGTCGTGCACGCCGAGCATCGCCAGGTCATCGATCAGCTCTCCGTGCTGCTGCGGACCCCGCCGACCTACGACGACGAATGGCATTCCTTCGCCACGTCTGGGAGGCGCACGCCGACGAGGACGAGCGCGACATGATCCCGCTCCCCGCGTCGGTGAAAATCAGCGACCCGGACCTCGTCGAGCCGGGCGACCAGATGGCTGAGTTCCGTGCGCTCGACGATGTGACGGCCACGACCGGCCAGCGGCAATTGGGCCCAGTTGACGGCTGCACGAGATCTTTCGAGTTCCTGTGAAAAAAGTTCAAAGTAATTATCGCGTTTTTAGGTCCTTCTAAGTCTGCTCTAAGGTAGCTTGATCGACACCTGTATCACAGCTGAAAAGGGAGCAGACATGCAACAGGCGCTTCGTCCCATCGCCGCCGCCGCTGGGATCGCGATCCTCGGCACCGGCAGTTTCATGGCGTTCACGCCGGTGGCACCACCGCTCCCTGACGTCCACAGCCCGGCGATACAACTCACCACCGACTCAAGTCTGCTCGGCGATTTCAGCAGCCTTTTCGATGGTGTGACCGGAGGCACCTCCGGCATTGGAGGGCTCAGCGACCTCACGGGGGACGTCACCGGACTCCTGGGCGGCCTAAATCCCACCAGCCTGCTCAGCGACCTACCCGGGCTGGCGTCAGTGGATCCCGCACCGGCCGACCCGAGTCTCCTCACTCCGTACATAGACCTGTTCACGCATACGTTCGACAACCTGCAAACCATTGGCAGCGAATTTGTCGGTACCACGCTGCCGGAGCTGCAGACTCTCCTGCAGTACGTCATCGCCGACCCCAGCCTGATCGCGCAGCTCCCCGCAGCCTTGTTCGGCCTGCTCACCGACCCGGGCAGCATCACCACCAGTCTACCTTCCGACGGCCATGCTGCCGATAACGGTTGACATCACTGTTGGGCGCGCCGCTGGTGCTCGGCCTGGCTGAGGTGGGACCGCTGGCCACCACCTCGGGCGCGTTGGAAACCTACTTCGCAGACCTGACCAGTGGTGATTCGACGACGGTGCTCACCGCGCTCATCGATGGCCCCGCCAACATCGCCAACGCCTTCCTCAACGGCATCGTCCAGCGTGGATGTGTTGGGCCAGCCGACTCAACCTCCTCAACGGGATTCCTCGTTCCCGACACAAGCCTGAATCTCCCCGTCGATCTGAGTACCGTGATCAGCCCCTTGAACAGCCTGAGCTGCAGCACCCCGCTCTGGCGCCGATGACTCGACGCGGCGGTGCTCGCCCTCACCACCCTCTCGGGACCTCCCTCTGGGGATCTGGCCAGCATCTCGGTGGGGCCGTTCGGCGGCCTGATCGACGCGCTGGTGAACTCATCCCGCAACAGCTCGCGGATGCATCCGCGCGGTCCGGCGACGGCGGGCACCGACCTCACCGGCCTGCTGGATCCGAGCACGCTGCTGAGCGGCCTCGACCTCGGCAACCTGGGCGGACTGCTGGATCCCAGCACGCTGCTCGGCGATGTCACCTCGTTGTTGCCCGGCCTAGCGGCGGACGTGCCGGCTCAGCTGGCCGCCGACCTGGCGACCGCTCATTCCGTTCTGATCTCGGAAATCGCGGTGGCGGCAGCCGGGCCCTCGGCGGACGGCGCGGGGTTAGGCGTGGTCAGTTAGCCGGCAGCCGCGTGGGCGTCGGCGCGCGAGAGCAGCCCGGCGTCCACCACGGCGTCGCGCAGGCTTTCGAAGGACAACCTGAAGACGTCGAAACCGGGCGAGTGCGAGTCGATCACCAAGGCCTACCGTGTCGCTCAGCGTGTCTTCGACGCGACTGACAAACACCATGGTTCGCTGTAGCGGGCCCGCCACGTGAGTTTCGCGCGGGCCGTCGCAGTCGCGGTTGTCTTCGTCTGGCTTGGCATGGTGCTGGCCATCTCGTTTCTGGAAGCACCGCTGAAGTTCCGCGCGCCGAATGTCACACTGCAGATCGGCCTCGGTATCGGCCGTCTGGTTTTTCGCGCGCTCAACAGCGTCGAGGTGGTGCTTGCCATCGTCATCCTGGTGGCAACTATCGCAAGCCCGCCGCCCGCCGGCGTGGCAGCGGCGTTGGCAGTCGCGTTCGCGGTGCTGGCCCTGCAGATCGGGGCAGTGCGGCCCCGATTGACCCGCCGTTCCGATCAGGTGCTCGCCGGCCTCGACGCACCGCGCTCGCGGGGGCATTACGTCTACGTCGGTCTCGAAGCGATCAAGGCGCTTGCATTGGCCGCGGGCGGGATTCTTCTACTATCCAGCTGAGGAACCATTTGACAGCTGACCGAAGGATATTGATGGAAACCGTTTCGCTGAGCAGCCTGGCCGCCGAGAAGCTGGCAGAGGCACGGCAGACACGCAGCGGGCGGGCCGCGCATACGCTGCATGGGGGGCATACCCACGAACTGCGGCAGACCGTGATGGCGTTGCTGGCCGGACATGAGCTATCCGAGCATGACAGTCCCGGACAGGCGTCGCTGCAGGTCCTGCAGGGACATGTACAGATCACCGCCGGTGACGATGCATGGGACGGCAAGGCCGGCGACTACGTCGTGATCCCGCCGCAACGCCACTCGCTACAGGCAATCGACGATTCGGTGGTCATTCTGACCGTTTTCAAGAGCCTTCCCTCGGCGTAGTCAGATGCTGTCGACGCCGTGGTCGCGGGCCATGGGCCTGCGGGTGCCAATCGTCAACGCCCCTATGGGCGGCGTTGCCGGCGGACGGCTGGCCACCGCGGTGACCGCCGCCGGTGGACTGGGCATGGTCGGCATGGGCACCGCCGGGTCGACGTCGTCGCTGCGTGCCGAATTGCCGCATGTGACGGGGACGTTCGGAATTGGCTTGGTGGACTGGGTGATCCGCAAAGAGCCGGGCCTGTTCGATGCCGCGCTGGCGGCGCGGCCGGTGCTGATCTCGGTCAGCTTCGGCACTGACTTGTCATGGGTGAGCCGCGTCCACGATGCAGGGATCGCCACCGCCACACAGGTTTACAACAGCGTCGAGGCGCGGCGGCGCAAGACGCCGGGGTCGACCTGCTGGTGGCGCGCGGCTCCGAAGGTGGCGGCCACGGGGAGGCGACGATCGGCACACTGCCGCTGCTCGACGCGGTGTTGGACGTCGTGTCGGTGCCGGTGCTGGCGGCCGGGGGAATCGCCTCTGAACGCAGCCTCGCGGCGGTGCTGGCCGCCGGGGCCAGCGGGGCGTGGCTGGGCACCTGCCTGTCGGCGTCTGTGGAGGCGCTGACGACCGACGCCGGCCGCCGCGCGTTGGTCGCGGCCAGCGAGACCGATACCACCAGCACCAGGGTGTTCGACATCGTCCGTCGATTGCCGTGGGCGGAGCGGTTCCCGTCGCGCGTGCTGCGTAATGACTTCGTCGTGCGTTGGAGCGGTCACGAAGACGCCCTTGCCGACGATCCCGATGCCGAGGCCGAACTCGCCGCCGCGATCGGCGCCGACGACCGTCGAACCGCACCGGTCGACGCGGGCCAAGGCGTCGGGATGGTCACCGGAGTCGCACCGGCGGGTCAGATCATCGAACGGCTTTGCGCGGGCGCGCAAGAGCTTCTCGCGGGCTGGGGTCACACCGCGCGCACGTAGCGCTTGTTCATCACTCGCTGTGCCAGCGACGTGATCGGCCCGCCGGCTTTGCTCCACCAGGTGGCCGGCCGGGAGAAGGCGCAGACCTCGGCGTACACCGCGGAGGTGACCGGATCGTGGCGCACCACGAACCGCTCCTCACCGGACTCGGGATGACCGGGCAGCGTGCCGTAGGCGAATCCGCGTACATGCGGCTCGTCGACGACGTATACGACGCGGCAGGGTGCCTTCAGGAAGCCGCCGATTTTCACCACCACCACCGTGCCGACGGTGACGACGTCGCTGCTGGCCTGGACCCCCAAGCCGGCGCCACGTTGCATGCCCCAGTGCAGCACGGCGTCGGCGGCCTGTTCGAAGCGAAGTTGACCCATGCCGATGTGGGCCGAGAAGCCGATGTGTTTGTACCCCGGGGGCATCGGCCCGGCCGTCGCGCCCACCTCCGGATAGGTGAAGGGCAGTTGAGCGATTGTGTGCAAATCCACCGGCCCAGCTTGCCACGCCGACGTGGCCGGATTTTACCCGCGGGCGTACGGTCGGCGGTGTGACTACCCAAGCTCCCGCCCAGGCATCCGGAACATTCACTCTCGGCGGTGATCTCACCATCAACCGCCTCGGCTACGGCGCAATGCGCCTGACCGGAAAGGGGGTGTGGGGCCCGCCCGCCGATCGAGACGAATCGGTTCGAGTGCTGCGTCGGGCGGCCAATCTCGGCGTCAACTTCATCGACACCGCCGACTCGTACGGACCCTACTTCGCCGAGGAGATCATCCGGGAGGCGCTGCATCCCTACGACGGGCTGGTGATCGCGACGAAGGCGGGATTGCTGCGCACCGGGCCCGATGTATGGATCCCGCTGGGCTTCCCTGCGTACTTGCGCCAGGAAGCCGAGCTGAGCCTGCGACGGCTCGGCGTGGAGACCATCGACCTGTTTCAGCTGCACCGGATCGACGACAAGTTCCCGCTGGAAGACCAGATCGGCGAGCTGGTCAAGCTCCAGGAGGAAGGCAAGATCCGCCATATCGGTCTGTCCGAGGTCAACGTCGACCAGCTGCACGCCGCCCAAAAGATCGCGCAGATTGTTTCGGTGCAAAACCTCTACAACCTGACCACCCGCACCGCCGAACCACTCCTGGAAGAGGCGACCAGCCAGGGGATCGGCTTCATCCCATGGTTCCCGCTGGCCGCCGGCCCGCTCGCCGCTCCGGACGGTCCGCTGGCCAAACTCGGTGCCGAGCACGGCCACGCGACGCCGTCGCAGCTGGCGCTGGCCTGGCTGCTGAAACGCTCACCGGTAGTCCTGCCGATTCCGGGAACCTCGAGTGTGTCCCATCTGGAGGAGAACGTCGCAGCTGCTGAAATCGAGCTCACCGACGACGAGTTCGAGAAGCTGAGCGCCCTCGGCGAGCAGAACGCCTAGCCCGACGGGCAATCGGATCTAGCCCGATTTGCGCCGGGCAATACGGTGTTCTGGTGGCCGGCGAACATGCGCGACATCCAGGTGGTGGATTCAACCCGCCTGAACCGACGGCCAAGGGTGGGCCGGACTACGGCCGCTTCATCGAAGCGGTGCGCACACTGCAGGATCACGCCCGAGCGGTCGATGCGCCCGACGAGGTGATCAGCGAGGCGGCCGACCTGATCGAAAAGGTATCGGATCTACTCGGCCCATTCGACTCCGACGAGTGGGCGACGCCGTCGGGCCGCCGCATCGACTTGCTCAACCGCGGCAACATCCTGCCGGTCCCGATGCGGGTGCGCAGAACCGACGACGGCCGCATCCAGGGCTGGGCCCGCTTTCGGCGGTTTCATCTGGGGCGCAATGGGGCCGTCCACGGGGGCGCGCTCGGGCTGTTGTTCGACTCCGTCTTGGGTATGACGTCCGGGGTGATCACCGGCGGTCCCCGCCAGCGCACCGCGTACCTGCACGTCAACTACCGCCAGATCGTTCCGATCAACAAGGAGCTGCAGGTCGACGCGGGAGTCGACCGGGTGGAAGGCCGAAAGATCTTCGTATCGGGCCGGATAAGCGACGGCGACGCCGTGCTGACTGATGCCGAAGCCCTGTTTGTCCTCCTCAAACCCGGCCAGCCCTAAGGCTGCAACCCCTCGGCGAAAGCCACCCCGATAGCATGGTCGGGTCCGTCTGAACACCCGAAAGCCATGGAGACCGCGTCGATGACCGCCCTCGTACACCCCGCCCCAGGGCCCGATGGCGGTGACCCGCGGCACCCGGCTGAGCCGGGTTTGCGATCACCGCAAGCCCCGATTCTGGTGCCTGTCGGGACGACCGCGGGGGCCGCGGTGCGCGACGCCGGCCTGCCGGGCCGCGGCGCCGCCGATGCGATCGTGGTGGTGCGCGACGCCGACGGCAACCTGCGCGACCTGAGCTGGATTCCCGACGCCGACGTCGAGGTCACCCCGGTGGCGGCCAATACCGACGACGGGCGCAGCGTCATCCGGCACTCGACCGCGCACGTGTTGGCTCAGGCCGTTCAGGACCTGTTCCCGAACGCGAAGCTGGGCATCGGGCCGCCGATCACCGATGGCTTCTACTACGACTTCGATGTGTCGCAGCCGTTTACTCCCGAGGATCTGGAGAAGCTGGAAAAGCGCATGCGTCAGATCCTCAAAGACGGTCAGCTGTTTTCCCGGCGGGTCTACGAGTCCAAGGATCAAGCTCGTGCCGAGCTGGCCGGTGAGCCCTACAAGCTCGAACTCGTCGACGACAAATCCGGCGACCCGACGGTCATGGAGGTCGGCGGTGACGAGCTGACCGCCTACGACAACCTCAATCCTCGTACCCGCGAACGGGTTTGGGGCGACCTGTGTCGCGGGCCGCACATTCCCACCACCAAGCACATCCCGGCTTTCAAGCTCACCCGCAGCTCGGCCGCCTATTGGCGAGGCGACCAGAACAACGCCAGCCTGCAACGCATTTACGGCACCGCGTGGGAATCGCAGGAGGCGCTCGACCGCCACCTGCAGCTGCTTGAAGAAGCCCAGCGTCGCGACCACCGCAAACTCGGCACCGAATTGGATCTGTTCAGTTTTCCCGACGAGATCGGTTCGGGTCTGGCGGTTTTCCACCCGAAGGGCGGCATCATCCGCCGCGAGCTGGAGGAGTACTCGCGGCGTAAGCACATCGAGGCCGGCTACGAGTTCGTGAATACCCCGCACATCACCAAGGCCGAACTGTTCCACACGTCGGGGCATCTGGACTGGTACGCCGACGGCATGTTCCCGCCGATGCACCTCGACGCCGAATACGACGAGGACGGCGCCGTGCGTAAGCCGGGCCAGGACTACTACCTCAAGCCGATGAACTGTCCGATGCACACGCTGATATTCCGGTCGCGTGGGCGCTCCTACCGCGAACTTCCGTTGCGGCTCTTCGAGTTCGGAACCGTCTACCGTTACGAGAAGTCCGGCGTGGTGCACGGTTTGACCCGAGCCCGCGGCTTCACCATGGACGACGCTCACATCTTCTGCACCCGCGACCAGTTGCACAACGAGCTGGCGTCGCTGCTGCGCTTCGTGCTCAGCCTGCTCGCCGACTACGGCTTGGACGACTTCTATCTGGAGCTGTCCACCAAGGACCCGCAGAAGTCCGTCGGCTCCGACGCGATGTGGGAAGAGTCCACCAACTCATTGGCCGAAGTGGCCGCCGAATCCGGACTGGAGCTGGTGCCCGATCCCGGCGGCGCCGCGTTCTACGGCCCCAAAATCTCGGTGCAGGCCCGCGACGCGCTCGGCCGTAGTTGGCAGATGTCAACCATCCAGGTGGACTTCAACTTCCCTGAACGCTTCGAGCTGGAGTACACCGCCGCCGACGGCACGCGGCAGCGCCCGGTGATGATCCACCGTGCATTGTTCGGGTCGATCGAGCGGTTCTTCGGCATCCTCACCGAGCACTATGCCGGGGCATTCCCGGCCTGGCTGGCGCCGGTGCAGGTGGTCGGCATTCCCGTTGCGGACGGCCATGTGCCGTATCTGGAAGACGTTGCCGCGCAACTGAAGTTGCACGGCGTCCGGGTTGACGTGGACACCAGCGATGATCGGATGGCCAAGAAGATCGTCAACCACACCAACCAGCGGGTGCCCTTCATGCTGCTGGCCGGCGACCGCGATGTCGAGGCCGGCGCGGTGAGTTTCCGGTTCGGTGACCGCACGCAGATCAACGGAGTTGCTCGCGACGAGGCGGTGGCCGCCATTGTGCAGTGGATCGCCGACCGTGAAAACTCCGTTCCCACTGCTGATTTAGTCAAGGTGAGTACGCGTGGCTGAGGACGACTCGATCGTTGACAGGGGCGTCGGTGAATCCGACCACCTGCAGCGGTTGTGGACGCCCTACCGGATGAGCTACCTGGCCGAGGGGCCGCTGAAGCAGGACAACAATCGCGCCCAGCCTTTCACCGACATCCCGCAACTGTCCGACGAGGACGGTCTGGTCGTGGCCCGCGGCGAACTGGTCTACGCCGTGCTCAACCTCTATCCGTACAACCCGGGACATTTGATGGTGGTGCCGTATCGGCGGGTGTCAGAGCTGGAAGATCTCAGCGACAAGGAGACCGCCGAGCTGATGGCCTTCACGCAGAAGGCGATTCGCGTCATGAAGAATGTGTCGCGGCCGCACGGCTTCAACGTAGGCCTGAACCTGGGAGCATCGGCGGGCGGCTCACTGGCCGAGCACCTGCATGTGCATGTGGTGCCGAGGTGGGGCGGGGACGCCAACTTCATCACGATCATCGGTGACTCCAAGGTCATTCCGCAGTTGCTGCGCGACACCCGCCGTCTGCTGGCCACCGAGTGGGACAGGCAATCGTGAGCAAGCTTTTATCCCGCGAAGGGGTAGCGCGGGTCACCACACCGGTGGCGCGGGCTTTCCTGCGTGCGGGCTTCACCGCGGACGGGGTCACCATCATCGCGACCGCCGCGGCGGTGCTGGCCGCGTTGACGCTGTTTCCGATCGGCCAGCTCTTCGCCGGCACCGTGGTGATCACCTTCTTCGTCATGTTCGACATGGTCGACGGTGCCATGGCGCGGGAAAGCGGCGGCGGCAGCCGGTTCGGCGCCGTGCTGGATGCCACCTGCGACCGCATCAGTGACGGCGCGGTGTTCTGCGGGCTGGCATGGTGGGCGGCGTTCGGCCTGGGCAACCGGTCATTGGTGGTGGCGACGTTGATCTGCCTGGTCACCTCTCAGGTGATCTCCTACATCAAGGCTCGCGCCGAAGCCAGTGGACTGCGCGGCGACGGCGGCTTCATCGAACGGCCAGAGCGGTTGATCATCGTGCTCGTCGGGGCGGGACTGTCGGACCTGCCGGTGTTTCCGTTGCCGTGGGCGCTGCCGGTGGCGATGTGGCTGCTGGCCGCGGCCAGCATGATCACCTGTGCTCAGCGGCTACACACCGTGCGGCACTCGGCTGGCGCCGCCGATCCGATGGTCCCGAACGGCGAGCAGGGCCAGGCTCAGCCGCGGAAGGGCGAGCCGTGATCGTCCCGGCGGGCTTGAAACTGCCTGGGGTCAGCGGTCTTCCGTTGGGTAGCCGGATGAGTGACTGGGGTTATGCGGCCGGCTGGCGGATGGTGCGTGCCATGCCGGAATTCGCTGCGCGCAACGTGTTTGACGCCGCAGCGCTCTACGCATCGCGCAACGGGGGACCGGCCCAACTGCGCAAGAACCTCGCGCGCGTCATCGGGGTCGCGCCGAAAGAGGTCCCTGCCAGCCTGATGCGGGCGTCGCTGGCGTCTTATGCCCGCTACTGGCGGGAGGCGTTCCGGTTGCCGGCGATGGACCACCACGCGGTGGGCCAGCAGCTCGCCGAACACATCCTGGGTAAAGAACACCTCGATGCGGCGCTGGCTGACGGCCGCGGTGCCGTGTTGGCGTTGCCGCACAGCGGGAACTGGGATATGGCCGGGGTATGGCTGACCCAAACCTATGGCCGGTTCACCACCGTCGCCGAGCGGCTCAAGCCCGAGTCGCTGTACCTGCGGTTCATCGACTACCGGGAGAGCCTGGGTTTTGAAGTGATCCCGCTGTCCGGCGGCGAGCAGCCACCGTTCCCGTTGCTCAGCCAGCGGCTGATGGACAACAAGGTGGTGTGTCTGATGGCCGAGCGGGACCTCAGCCGCACCGGCGTCCAGGTCGACTTCTTCGGCGAGCCGACCAGGATGCCGGCCGGCTCGGCGAAGCTGGCGATCACAACCGGGGCGGCGCTGCTGCCGGTGCATTGCTGGTATGACGGCGACGTCTGCCGAGTCGCCATCCACCCGCGGGTTGACTGCGCCAGCGGTGACGTCGGCGTCATCACCCAGTCGCTGGCCGATGCCTTTACCCGCAACATTGCCGAGCATCCCGCCGACTGGCATATGCTCCAGCCCCAGTGGCTGGCGGATCTGTCCGACGAGCGACGGGCCCGTTGGGGATTGGCGGGCAGGAGCGCAGCGATCCAGGGACCAAGGGCAGGCCTGATGCGGATCGGGATGGTGTGTCCGTACTCGTTCGATGTGCCGGGTGGAGTGCAGTCGCACGTATTGCAGCTGGCCGAGGCGATGCGCGCTCGCGGTCAGAACGTCAGCGTGCTCGCGCCGTCGTCGCCGCACGTGTCGTTGCCTTACTACGTTGTCTCCGCCGGCCGGGCCGTCCCGATTCCTTACAACGGTTCGGTGGCCCGGGTGCAGTTCAGCCCTGCCGTGCACGGCAGGGTCAGGCGCTGGCTGGCCGACGGCGACTTCGACGTGCTGCATCTGCACGAACCGAATGCGCCCAGCCTGTCGATGTGGGCGCTGCGGATAGCTGAGGGCCCCATCGTGGCCACATTTCACACCTCGACCACCAAATCGCTCACGCTGTCGGTGGTTCAGGGCTTGCTGCGGCCCTTGCACGAGAGGATCGTCGGCCGCATCGCGGTGTCCGACCTGGCCCGACGCTGGCAGATGGAAGCCCTGGGATCGGACGCGGTCGAGATTCCCAACGGTGTCGACGTGGCCTCGTTCGCCTCAGCGCCGCCGCTCAAGGGGTATCCGCGGCCCAGCAAGACGGTGCTGTTCTTGGGCCGTTACGACGAACCTCGCAAGGGCATGGCCGTGCTGGTCGAAGCGTTGCCCGCCCTGGTCGAGCGCTTTCCGGGACTGCAACTGCTGATCGTCGGCCGCGGTAACGAAGACGAATTGCGGGCCAAGGTCGGCGGATTGGCCGGTCACCTGCGCTTCCTGGGCCAGGTCGACGATGCCACCAAGGCGTCGGCGCTACGCAGCGCCGACGTCTACTGTGCGCCGCACACCGGCGGGGAGAGCTTCGGCATCGTGCTCGTCGAGGCGATGGCCGCCGGTACCCCGGTCGTGGCCAGCGATCTGCATGCGTTCCGGCAAGTGCTGCTGCGACGGGCAGGCGGGGCGGCTGGTAGCAGTCGAAGACAGCGCTGCGCTGGCCGAAGGTCTGATCGCGGTGCTGGAGAACGACCCGCTGGCCAAACGCTACGCAGCGGCGGGTGCCGAGGCGGTGCGCCGCTACGACTGGTCGGTGGTGGCCAATCAGATCATGCGGGTCTACGAAACGGTCGCCGCCGCGGGCAGCAAGGTCCAGGTGGCCAGCTGATGACGTGGACCGTCCTGCTCGTCGTCGCGCTGGCCGTGCTGCTGATGGTGCTGGTCGCCTTCGGTGCCTGGGGGTATCGGACGGCCAATCGGCTGGACC
This sequence comes from uncultured Actinomycetota bacterium, assembly GCA_963833915.1. Classification (GTDB taxonomy): domain Bacteria; phylum Actinomycetota; class Actinomycetes; order Mycobacteriales; family Mycobacteriaceae; genus Mycobacterium. The sequence continues at coordinate 264,661 of CAWHZO010000016.1, read as the reverse complement.
GGCTGCACGTGCGCTACGACTTGTCCTGGCAGGCCCTCGACGGCGCGCTGGCCCGCCGGGCCGTGGTGGCTCGCGCTGTCGCGGCGAACGCGTTCGGCGGCGCCTCCGACGCTGCGGCCAGGCAGCTGGTGGGGCTGGCCGACGCGGCAGAACGCGCCCCCCGGCGGGACAGGGAGGCCTGCGAGAACACGCTGTCGGCAGCGCTGGCGATGGTCGATCCCGGGTCGTTGCCGGCGGGTCTGATCGGCGAGCTGGCCGACGCCGAAGCCCGGGTGCTGCTGGCCCGCCGATTCCATAACGATGCGGTCCGCGACACGCTCGCGCTGCGCGAGAGGCGGATGGTTCGACTGTTTCGATTAGGCGGAAAAGCCCCGTTGCCAAGCTATTTCGAAATCGCCGAACGATCGCAGGCGCTACGCCACGCCGATCACCCCGTCCCTGACCGGCGAACGTCGGCGCGGGTGGTGTTACTGGACGAAACCGGCGCGGTGTTGCTGCTGTGCGGATCTGACCCCGCAGCCTCCGAGCGCGCTGACGAAGCGGCCCCGCGGTGGTGGTTCACCGTGGGCGGTCAGGTCGACGGCGGTGAGTCGTTGGCCCAGGCCGCCGCCCGTGAGCTCGGCGAGGAGACGGGTTTGCATGTCGATGCCGCCGGCATGATCGGACCGATCTGGCGACGCGACGCGGTGTTCGACTTCAACGGCGCGGCGATCGACAGCGAGGAGTTCTTCTTCGTCCACCGCACCCGGCGGTTCGAGCCGTCCAGCGCGGGGCGGACCGAGCTGGAGAACCGCTACATCCACGGCCACCGCTGGTGTGACGCCGCCGATATCGCCGACCTGGTCGCAGCCGGCGAGACCGTATATCCGCTTCAACTCTTCGAACTGCTCGCCGAGGCCGTCGCGCTGGCCGGCGCACCAGATGGGGCCCGCCAGCTGCAGTCCATCCGCTGACGCTCAGGCGCGGACGGCATCGGCGGCGGCCAGCCGTACCTTCAGGGGCCAGCTGTGAGCGAGGCCACATCGGACGCGGCTTGCATTGAGTAGACAGGTCTGTCTAATATTCAACCACCAGACAGATTTGTCTAGTTTCAAACTCTCGAGGGAGTAGGCGCCATGACCGAGACAACTACTTACGACAACCAGGAAGCCGCCGCACTGGTGACCGGAGCCACCTCCGGCATCGGCCAGGCGGTGGCGTTCGCGCTCGCCGACCAGGGCTACGAGGTGATCGTGCACGGCCGCGACGTTGTTCGCGGCGCCGACACCGTCAAAGCCATCGAGGAGCGCGGCGGGCGGGCTCGCTTCATCGCCGCCGACCTGGCCGAACCAGGCGCCGCCGCCGCGCTGGCCGCCGCGGCAGGCCCGGTTGACGTGTTGATCAACAACGCCGGCTTCTCCTGGTTCGGTCCGACCGACCAGCTGGACGACGCCACCTTCGACGAGTTGTTCGCCGCCAACGTCCGCAGCGCCTACCGGTTGGTCGCCGCCTTGGCGCCCGGGATGGCCGAGCGGGGTCACGGCAGCATCGTCAGCGTCGACAGCATGGCCGGCCACGTCGGGCTCTCGGGCGCCGCCGCCTACGGCGCGACAAAGGCGGCACTGACGGCGATGAGCCGGGCGTGGGCCGCCGAATACAGCCCTGCAGGCGTGCGGGTCAACACCGTCGCGCCCGGGCCCGCCTACACCGGAGGCGCCGACGAGGAGCTGATCACCGGGCTGGGCGCCACCACCCTGCTCGGCCGCGCCGCCCAGCCGCAGGAAATCGCGCAGGTGATCGCGTTCCTGGCATCTGACAAAGCCAGCTACATCACCGGCGCGGTGATCCCCGTCGACGGCGGACGCACCGCGATCTGAGACCCAACGATTCTGGAGAGGAACTGAACATGACCGACACCTACGTACCCAGCCCCAGCGAGCAGGTCAGTGACCAAGTGGCCCGCTACGAAGCGAGCAACGGCGCCGACGGCGGCACGCTGGAGGGCCGTCCGGTGGTCATCTTGACCACCACCGGCGCCCGCACCGGTGCGATCCGTAAGAACCCGGTGATGCGTATTCCCTACGGCGACAACTACATTGCGGTGGCATCAGCCGCCGGCGCCCCCACCCACCCGGCGTGGTACCGCAACCTGACCGCCCATCCCGAGCTATCGGTGCAGGACGGGGCGGTGAAAAGCCGATTTCGGGCCCGTGAGGTGTTCGGCGAAGAGAAGACCCAAGCGTGGGCCGTTGCCGAACAGTTCTGGCCGCACTTCCCCGAATACCGCGCCAAGGCCGGGGCGCGGGAGATTCCCGTCCTCGTCCTGGAGCCCGTCGAAGATGGGCAGTCATGAAAACCGACGTCAGGCAGTCCGCTCGTGAGCGGCTGTTGGCCGCGGCCAACGAGCTCTTCTACGCCGATGGCGTGCAGACCGTCGGCATCGACCGAGTCATCGAGCACGCCGGAGTGGCCAAAGCCTCGCTCTACAACACCTTCGGCAGCAAGGAGAACCTGGTCCGGGCGTATCTCGAGGGCCGTCACGAGGCGACCGTGGACAGGCTGCGGCGCAGCGTCGAACGGCTTAGCGATCCCCGGCAGCGACTGCTGGCAGTGTTCGACGCCCAAGCCGAGATGTTCGCCGAACCGAGCTTTCGGGGCTGCGCTTTCATTACCGCCAGTGCCGAAGCGCCCGATGGCGGCCTGATCGAACAGGCCGCCGACGACTACCGCGCCGAAATCCGCAGCCTATTCACCGACCTCGCCCGCGAAGCCGGCGCCGCCGACCCGGCCGGGTTGGGACGGCAGTTGCAACTGCTGTACGACGGCGGCGGGCTGGCCGCCCGGATGGATCGCGATCCGGACGTCGCCGCGGCGGCCAAAGCCGCCGCCGAGGTACTGCTCGACGCCGCCATCGGCTGACCCCGTCGCGCCGGGCGTCGTCAGAAAATTGGCTGGTGGCCGACCATTACACTGGACCGGTACGGCGGAGAGTGACGAGACATCGACGATAGAGGTAGCGGTGGATAGCGCGGCGCACAACGGCAGCGGGCGAACCGGGACGGCTCGGGTCAAACGCGGCATGGCCGAGATGCTCAAGGGCGGCGTCATCATGGACGTCGTCACGCCCGAGCAGGCCCGCATCGCCGAGGGCGCCGGTGCCGTCGCGGTGATGGCGCTGGAGCGGGTGCCTGCCGATATCCGCGCCCAGGGCGGCGTGTCGCGGATGAGCGACCCCGACATGATCGAAGGCATCATCTCCGCGGTCACGATCCCGGTGATGGCCAAGGCCCGCATCGGGCATTTCGTCGAGGCGCAGATCCTGCAGAGCCTCGGCGTGGACTACGTCGACGAGTCCGAGGTGCTCACCCCGGCCGACTACACCCACCACATCGACAAGTGGAAGTTCACCGTGCCGTTCGTGTGCGGCGCCACGAATCTGGGTGAGGCGCTGCGGCGCATCAACGAGGGCGCGGCGATGATCCGCTCCAAAGGCGAGGCCGGCACTGGTGACGTGTCGAACGCGACCACCCACATGCGCGCCATCGGGGGAGAGATCCGCCGGCTGGGCTCATTGTCTGACGACGAATTGTACGTGGCGGCAAAGGAACTCGCCGCGCCGTATGAGCTCGTCGTCGAAGTCGCCCGGGCCGGCAAGCTGCCGGTCACCTTGTTCACCGCCGGCGGTATCGCCACCCCGGCCGACGCCGCGATGATGATGCAGCTCGGCGCCGAGGGTGTATTCGTCGGCTCGGGAATCTTCAAGTCCGGTGACCCGGCGCAGCGTGCGGCGGCGATCGTCAAGGCCACCACGTTCTACGACGACCCCGACGTGCTGGCCAAGGTGTCGCGCGGGCTCGGCGAGGCGATGGTCGGCATCAATGTGGAGGAGATCGCCACGCCGCATCGCCTGGCCGAACGCGGCTGGTAAGAACGTCTCGTGTCGATCGAGAAGATCCTCGACCTCGAGCAACTCGAGGTCAACATCTACCGCGGTAGCGTGTTCAGCCCGGACTCAGGCTACTTGCAGCGCACGTTCGGCGGTCAGGTGGCAGGCCAGTCGCTGGTGTCGGCCGTGCGCACCGTCGAACCCGGTTACTTGGTGCACTCGCTGCACGGCTACTTCATTCGGCCCGGAGATGCCAAGGCGCCGACTGTTTTTATCGTCGAGCGGCTGCGCGACGGCGGATCGTTTTGCACCCGGCGGGTCAACGCCATCCAGCATGGCAAAACGATCTTTTCCATGTCGGCGTCGTTCCAGACCGATCAGGAGGGCATCCACCACCAGGACGCGATGCCGGCAGCGCCGCCGCCGGACGATTTGCCGGGACTGAAGTCGATGAAGGTGTTCGACGACGCCGGGTTCAAGCAGTTCGAGGAATGGGACATCCGCATCGTGCCGCGCGACCAACTGGAGCTCCTGCCGGGGAAGGCGTCCCAGCAGCAGGTGTGGTTCCGGCACCGCGATCCGCTGCCCGACGACCCGGTACTGCACATCTGCGCGCTGGCCTACATGAGCGATCTCACCCTGCTGGGATCGGCGCAGGTCACTCACCTCGACGAGCGCTCGCATCTGCAGGTGGCGTCGCTGGATCACGCGATGTGGTTCATGCGGGTGTTCCGGGCCGACGAGTGGTTGCTCTACGACCAGTCCTCGCCATCGGCCTGCGGCGGTCGCTCGCTGTGCCAGGGCAAAATCTTCAACCAGTACGGCGAGTTGGTCGCCGCCGTCGTGCAGGAGGGGCTGACCCGCTTCGCGCGGGACTACCGGCCGTCGCAGCAGTGAGCGCCGCACGCATCGGGGTGTTGGCGCTGCAGGGCGACACTCGTGAACACCTGGCTGCGCTGCGCGATTCCGGAGCCGAATCGGTGCCCGTACGGCGCCGTGACGAACTCGGAGCCGTCGACGGGCTGGTGATCCCCGGGGGCGAGTCCACCACCATGAGTCATCTACTGCGCGATCTTGACCTGCTCGAACCGCTGCGCGCCCGGCTGGCCGACGGGTTACCGGCTTACGGCGCCTGCGCGGGGATGATCCTGTTGGCCAGCGAGATCCTCGATGCCGGGGCGGTGGCCGCGAAGCGGTTCCGTTGTCGGGCATCGATATCACCGTGCGGCGCAATGCTTTTGGGCGCCAGGTTGACTCATTCGAAGGCGACATCGCGTTCACCGGGCTCGATGAGCCGGTGCACGCGGTCTTCATCCGCGCGCCCTGGGTGGAGCGGGTCGGTGCGGGTGTTCAGGTGCTGGCCCGGGCGGCCGGCCACCCCGTTGCGGTGCGGCAGGGTCCGGTGCTGGCTACGGCGTTTCATCCGGAGATGACGGGGGACAGGCGTATTCACCGGTTGTTCGTCGACATTGTCAACGGTCGGCTGTGACGCTACCGCCGGGGGGCGGGCAGCGCCCACCGGATGCCGCCGACCAGGACGCGTCCGACCGTCCGCACGACCGTGCGCTCCACCGGCGGGAAGTACGGCAGCAGCAGCGGTATGCGCGCCCACAGCGGCAACATCGCCACCGCGGTCGCGGCGAGCACGCCATACGGGGCCCGTGCCGCCAACGGCAGCGGGGGCGTCAATAGCAGGAAACGGGCAGCATCACGTGCCGGTGGCGTGCTGTGCAACTCCGGTCGGAACGCGTTAAGCCGCTGCGCCAGTTCATCTTCGGAGCGCGGCGGGTCGACCACGCCCAGCCGGGCCGCGATCTCGGCCATGTCCGCGACGTAGCCGTCCCGGCCGTCCTGGTCCAGCGGGGCAGCGCCGTAAAGCTGGTGGGCGCGTAGAAAGCTGTCGGCCTCAGCGACGTGCACCCATTCCAACAGGTGCGGATCGGTGGCGGTATACGGCCTGCCGTCGCCCGCGACGCCATGTACGTGTCGATGGATTCCGCGGACGCGATCGACGGCACGCTGGGCATCGACGGCGGACCCGAACGTCGTCTCGGCCAAAAATATGCTGGTTCGTTGCAGTCGGCCCCACGGGTCTTCTCGATAATTGGAGTGCTCGGCGACGCCTGCCATGGCCAGGGGATGCAGCGACTGCAACAGCAAAGCCCGCAATCCGCCGACGAACATTGAGGCGTCGGCGTGTACCCGACGGATCGGACGGTCGTCGGCGAACCACCGAGGCCCCGGCGTGTGGTGGATGCGTGCACGCTCCGCCGGACCGTCGGGACCGGCGATCATCTCGAACAGGCTGCTGCCCACTGCGTCCTTGACCGCCTGCAGCGGGCTTTGCGCCGTCACCGTCTCCACCGTAATGCAACGTTTGAAGTGAGGCGTTGCTGTGTAAACGCCGACCATGGACTTGGCTCCCGGCGTCGCGTCGACCAGCAAATTCGAGAAACCCGTCCGCACCTGGCGCGATATTCCGGGCTGGTTTCAGTGGCGTCCTCATCAAGAGGAAGCCGCCGCGCATTTCCCCGACGCGAGTTGGTTCGTCGAGGTGGGCTGCTATCTGGGTCGCAGCATCTGCTCGTTGGGCGAGGTGGTGCGCGAGGCCGGGCTCGACATCAGGATCGTCGGCGTCGACACCGCTCGGGGCAGCGGGCCGGAAGGACGCGGCAACAACGACGCCCACGGACCCGCGGTCAACCATGGCGGCGGCACCTTCGCGGGGCTACTGCACCGCAACATCATCGACTGCGGGTTGGCCCAGACCATCCAACTGGTGATCAGCGACTCTGTCGCTGCCGCAGACCTTTTCGCTGACGGCTCGTTGGCGTGGGTACACATCGATGCACGCCACGACTACGAGAGTGTCGTCGCGGATATCAACGCGTGGGCACCCAAGGTACGGCCGGGCGGCTGGTTGTCCGGAGACGACTACCAGCCCGACTGGTGGCCGGGGGTGGTGCGCGCAGTCAGCGACACTCTGCCGGACGCCGCCCCGTGGGAGTCGATGCAGTGGCGGTGGATCAAACCGCTTGTGTGAAGGGCGGCCTCACAACTTTTTGAGCCCGCGCAGAATTTTGAAGAATGGTGCGCTGGCTTGCAGGCCGCGACCAAGGGACGGCTGCAAGATGCTGACATTACTGACGACCAGGTAGCGCAGTCCGTGGTCGCGTAGTTCAGCAGCCTGATCGATGACCTCGGACGGTGTCCCGGTCAACAGCGCGGCTTTGAGCAGCGATCTTGGCACGTCCCTGATGTAGGACAGCACGGTCTCCTCATCGAGTGTTTGCGGGATCAGATCCTGGGCCCCGGCGAAGTCGGGCCCGAGCGGATGGGGGACGCCGTGGTCGGCCCACATCGGGGCGGGGATGTTGAGCGCCAGTGCTTTCGCGGCATCAGAACCCAGAGTCTGTTCGACGTCATCGGACCTGCGGCCGGTGACGACGAAAAGCGACAGTGCAGGAATGACTGAACTTGGGTCTCGCCCGGCGTTCGAGGCCGCTGTTTTCACTGCGTCAAGACCAGTCGCGTAATCCCGCGGTCGCGATATCAGCCCGGGGAACCAGGCGTCCGCATAGCGGCCGGTGATCCGCAGCATCCGTGGCCCGCGGGCGGCGATCCATATCTCAGGCCATTTCCCGCGGTAGGGCGGCAAATCGAACACCGCGTCGCGCAGTGGGAAGTACGGTGACTCGCGCGAGACGAGATCGCCCCCAGAGTTCCACAGTGCTCGTATCGTGGCGACCGCCTCTTCGAACCGGGCGACGGGTTTGGTCCAGTCCACCCCGTAAGGCTCATTGCCCTCACGCTCTCCGACGCCGAGGCCCAAAATGGCGCGACCCTGGGTTAGCAGGTGCAGAGTGGCCGCCGCTTGCGCAGTCACCGCCGGCAGGCGCCGACTGGCATCGGTGACGCCCATACCAAACCGCAGACGCCCCACACGATTGCGCGCGGCAAGGTAACCCAGCATCGTCCATGGTTCGAGTTGGGCGTCAATCTTAGGAGCGAGTTTGGCCGCCCCCAGGTGGGGCGGGGTTGCGATAGAGCGTGGGAACAACGAATTCAGGTGGTCGGCGACCCAGTAGGAGTCGACGCCGCTGGCTTTGGCGTTCATCAAGTCGACGCGCGCTACTGCGGTCGGGGAAAACCGGGAATGAAGAAGCTGTGTGCTCAAGCCGACTCGGAAATGCGTCATAAACAACGTCTTTCGAAGGGTCGTCGGTCCTCGATCTCCGGAATCAGATCTTTTCTTTGGCAGACTCCGTTGTGCTCCGGTTGGTGCGAGGGTAGTCCGGCAGCTTGATGTCTTCTCCGGCGACGCCGCCGAATCGTCTGCCGATCATGCTCATACCGGCGCGAACAGCGGGACTGGCGATGGCGCGGGCACCGGTATGCAGTGCGCGGATTCCTGCGCGGGTCGGCGCGTTCTATCGCGAGGCCAACACCAACCTCGCCGAACTCGGTGCATTCGTTCAGGGCGGTCGCGATGCCATGCTCGACGAGGTGATCGAACGCGCCGTCGCGCGCGGCGAAATCCAACCCGGCCAAATCAGCGAGCGCGTCGCGCGGTTGCCCGTCGACCTGTTCCGCCACGAGCTGCTGATGACCTTGCAACCGGTCGCCGAGGAGGTGATCGAGGAGATCGTCGACGACGTTTTCTTGCCGCTGGTCAGGCTGGGCGCCGCAGGAATGTCATGATCGGGACGCCCACGTAGACTCGGCAGGCGAAATCGAGAGCAACAGAAGAGGTAGTACGCCGATGAGCGGCCATTCCAAATGGGCCACCACCAAGCACCAGAAGGCCGTCAAAGACGCGCGCCGTGGCAAGGAGTTCGCCCGGCTTATCAAGAACATCGAGGTCGCCGCCCGTACCGGCGGTGGTGACCCCGCCGGTAATCCGACGCTCTACGACGCCATCCAGAAGGCGAAGAAGAGCTCGGTGCCCAACGACAACATCGAGCGTGCCCGAAAGCGGGGCGCCGGCGAGGAAGCCGGCGGCGCCGACTGGCAGACCATCACCTACGAGGGCTACGGCCCCAACGGTGTGGCCGTGTTGGTCGAGTGCCTGACCGACAACCGCAACCGCGCAGCCAGCGAGGTCCGGGTCGCGATGACCCGCAACGGCGGCACCATGGCCGACCCCGGCTCGGTGTCCTATCTGTTCTCCCGCAAGGGCGTGGTCACCTTGGAGAAGAACGGCCTGACCGAGGACGACGTGTTGACCGCGGTGCTGGAGGCCGGCGCCGAGGACGTCAACGACCTCGGCGACAGCTTCGAGGTGATCTCCGAGCCGACCGATCTGGTCGCGGTGCGAACTGCGTTGCAAGACGCCGGGATTGACTACGAATCGGCCGAGGCCAGCTTTCAGCCGTCGGTCAGCGTGCCGGTCGACGTTGAGGGCGCGCGCAAGGTGTTCAAGCTCGTCGACGCGCTGGAAGACAGCGACGACGTGCAGAACGTCTATCACCAACGTCGACCTGTCCGACGAGGTGCTGGCCGCCCTCGACGAGGAGTGAACGAGCTGGTCAACTCTTAGTCGTAGCCGTGGCGCATGTCTTCGACGATGCGCGGGTGTTCCAGCGTTGAGGGCTCCAGCGTGCGGGGTTGCACGTCGGGGGAGAACACGGTGGCGGCGTCGAGCACCGACGGGTCGAGAAAGCGCAGCGGCGGCGCGTTGGGCGGCATCGTGGGTCGCGGCGCAGTGCCGCCCCGGCGCGCCAGGGCGAAGCCCCAGTCGCCGAAGGTGGGGACGTACACGTGGTAGGGCGTGACCGCGTAACCGGCGGCGGTGATCGTGGAAATCGTGCGCCAGAACGCGATCAGGGTTGAGTAGGGGCTGCCCGCCTGCACCACCATCAGCCCGCCGGGCGCGAGCGCGCGCGACACCAACGCGTAGAACTCGGTCGAATACAGCCGGCCCAGCACCGGCGTATCGGGATCGGGAAGGTCGACGATCACCGCGTCGAACGACCGTGACGTCGCGCGGCGCAGCCACGTCATCGCGTCGCCGGTCACGATGTGCACCCGTGGATTATCCAGCGAACCGCCGTTGGCGTAACGCATTGTGCTGCGGGCCAATTCGATGACCGCGGGATCGAGCTCGACTTGCACGATCTTCTCGACGCCGGGCATGCGCAGCAGTTCACGCGCCGCCAGGCCGTCGCCGCCGCCCAGCACGAGCACCGATCGCGCGCCGGCGCCGAGCGCGGGATAGACCAGGCTTTCGGTGTAGCGGTACTCGTCGCGGGTGGAGAACTGCAGACCGCCGTCGAGGTACAGGCGCATGTCGCCGCCGCGACGGGTCACCACGATCTCCTGATAGGCCGACTGCCGGTAGGCGATGATCGGGTCGGCGTAAAGCCGCTGGCGGCTGGTCGTTTCGATGTCTTGGGCACGCAGCAGCAAGGTGGCGAGCAGGGCCAGCGCGAGAGCCAGCGCGCACAGCGCCGTGATCAGCTGACGCGCGGTAACCACACGTCGGAGCAGAAAAATCGAGACCACCGCCGCGGCCAGCAGGTTGATGATGCCGGTGGCTGCCGCGCCACGGATCATTCCCAGGTGCGGCAGCAGCACGAACGGCCACACCAGCCCACCGATCAGCGCGCCCGAGTAGTCGGCGGCGGTGAGGTTGGCCAGCGTCCGGCCGGTGTCGACGGCTGGGTCTTTGGAGGCGGTTCGCCTCTGCTGCAGCAGGGTCATCAACAGCGGCACTTCGGCGCCGACCAGTCCGCCGATCAGCGCGGTGCCCAGCGCCAGCATGACCAGGGATCCGCCGATGAACGAGAACATCACGTACAGCGCGGCGGCGGACAACCCGCCGACGATGGCCAGCAGCGCTTCGACGGCGACGAAAGTTATTGCCGGCCATTCCAGTAACGGCTTCACCAGCAGAGCGCCGGCGCCCAGCGCCGCGATGTAGCCGGCCACGATCAGCGAGGTGGCGACGATGCCGCCGCCGTTCAGGCTCGTCGACAGTGTCAGCAGTGCGAGCTCGTAGATGATGCCGCATGCCGCGCACGCCGCGACCGCGGCGAGCAGCACCGCCCGCCAGCGGGTGGTGGCTGGGGCTCAGCGTCGGACAGTCGATGTCATGACAGCGCGGCGGCGGTCACCCCTCCGACGGCCAGCAGCATCACGGCCATGGCGAACGCCGCAGGGTGCAGTTCGGGCTCGTCGACGTGTTCATGGAAGTCGCCGGGGATCACAAAGTGCAACGTCAGCAGTGCGATCCCTTGCAGGACAACGCCGATCAGCCCGTACACCGCCACGCCCAGCAGTCCCTGGCCGAGTTGGCTGTAGCTGTTGGCGATCGCGCTGATGATGACGGCGGCCAGCGCGATGTAGTTCGCGCAGGCCAGGACGACCGCGTTGGGGCGGCGGTCGACGAATACCAGTTGCCGCAGCTTTCCCGGAGTGAGCACATCGACCATCACGAAGCCGACTGACCAGGACGGCCATGCCGACCAGGAAGTACAAGACGGTGGCGAGCGCGCCTTTGAGGACGGGATTGAGGTCGATGGATCCCAACTCGACGGCCAGGTACATGACTATCTCCTTCGTGTCTGTGTCCGGTTAGCTGTCATTTCGCCCCGCCGGGGCCGCCGGTGCTGCCGCCTGAACCGCGTGCGGGAGATCCGGGGTAGAAGCCGGGACCGAGAAAAATGAACGCGCCGTGGCTGTAGCCGGCGGCCAAGTCCTCGACTCGGACGCTGCAGGGGTGCGCGGCCGTCCGGGCCGACCGACACGATGGCGTCGTCGTAACGCAGATACTGGGTACCGGCGCTGGACGCGCGCGCCGCGGGACTTCTGATAGCCGGCGAGCGTGTCGGCCACCTGCGTGGACGATCCCGTGCAGAGATACCGCGTGCCGCCGGCGTCATGGGCGTATTCGCGGTAATGAGAGGCGATGAACGAGCGAATATCCTTGTGCTGCAGCGATATTCCGAATATCAACGTGGTGAATGAGGTGATCGCCAGCACCGCGGCGATCACGAACAGGCGGTTGCGGCTCATGGGCGCCACCGGCTGGCGGTGTAGACGCTCGTGCCGCCCGGCGCGGCGGGGTAGAGGTGCCAGGTCTGCCAACGCCAGCCGGCGCCGTCGGGCTCGGCGGCCAGCGCGGTCAGCGCGGCGTCATCGCCCGGGAAGGTGCCTCCGAGCCAACCGTTCTCCCGTGCGCAGCATTCGCGCAGGCGGTGCGCAAGCCGGCGGAAAGCGGGCTCGTCGTGCAGGTCGGTGCGGGATTCGAGTTCATAGCCGGGCGCTTGGGTGTGGTCGGGCAACTCGCCGCCGAGGTGGCATGAGACTTGTTCGGAGAAGCGGGATTCGGCGTGCTCAACGGTGACGACGTGCGAGGCGCCCAGGACGCCGAGCACCAGCGCGCCGCCGTCGGGATGGTCCAGTCGGTAGGTGGCCAGTGGGCGCGGGGCGGGCGCGTTGAGCGCCAGTCCAAGTCCGGTTCCGCTGACATCGGCCGGGGATACGGCTAGCTGATGAAGCGGCACCGGCGTGGCCCTACGCGCTGGGCGGCGGGGCGGGATACACGGTGAGCTCACCGGGCAGCACGGCCTTGCCGGTGGAAACCTCCCACGGCATGTCCGGCGCCCAGCGCTCGAAGGAGAGCAGCGCGGTTTCGTCGGGATTGGTGTAGTCGACGAAGTCCATGTCGCCGCCGGCCGGCAGGCCCGTCGTCCCCTCCGTGGTGTAGCCGGCGTGACCGCGTTCGGACTCGTGGTAGGTCACGTCGTCGACGACGTGCTGGCCGCCGGGCTCGAGTTGTAACTCCTTGCGGCTGACCCACATCGCCAGCTTGAGTCGTCCGTCGTCGTCTTCGACGCTGAACCAGATCGGCTGGTCGCCGCCCTCCAGCAGGTGCTCCCACCACACGAACGGGCCCTCGCGGTAGGTGACCGAACCGCGGACCACGTAGTCGATGCCGCCGTGGCTGACGATGGCGCCGGGCCCAAGCTGTCGCGGCCCGAATTCCGGCGCCGCGGAGGTGAAGGCGAGCGGATCCTGGCGGCCGCCGTGCGGTTGTTTGGGACGGCGCAGCGCGATGACGAACACGACGATCGCCGCTATGAAGAGCACCGCGGCCAGCACGAGCAGTGCTGTCCCCATGCGCAACCTTTCCGCATGACCGCACCGCGGTTGATCAATGTGCGGTTAACGTAACAGCTTTTGCTGGGCTGGGGCGCAGTACAGCTGTCTCGATCAGGTCGGTGATTCCGATCGACTCGGCTGCGGCAACCGGCCACAGACCGCGACCCCTACACAGTGCTGACGCGACCTGCCGCAGCCGATCTCAGCCGCCGGGTTGGCCGGGCTGTCCGGGCTGGCCGGGCGCCCCACGCGTGCCGCCGGCGCCCCCACTGCCTCCAGCGCCGCCCTTGCCGCCGGCGCCGCCCTTGCCGCCCGCCCCGCCGTGGCCACCTGCCCCACCCTGGCCGCCCGCGCCGTTGCCGCCGTCGCCGCCGTTGGCGCCCGGTTCGAAGAGGGCTAGGCCGCCGACGGTGTTGATGACAGGGCCGACGATGTCGGCGTTGGCGGTGGGCGCGGCGGTCAGCGGAGTTACTGCGGCAGCCAGAAACGCACCGGCAGCCGCACCCAGACCGACCACATGACGGTATGCCTTGACGCCGCCTGATCGGCGATTCCAGATACTGCGACGACGAGCCATCGGTCTGCCCCCTGAGCTACGTATTTTCTCGGTTGCGCGCCAACGTAGTTGGTAAAGCGGGGAGGGGCTGGCGAACGCACGAATTTCGTCGGAAATGTTCCTTGTCACGCCGTGGTTTGGCGTCGGGTCGAGACGATCTTTGCCCGCTCAGTCGTGGATTATCGGTTATGCGCACAACTTATCGATTTGGGTGATTTCGGACTTGAGGTCGTTCCGTAGTGGATCCTGAACATCAGGTGTCGCCCCGGTCAGGTAGTTGATGCCCAGCTGTTGGATCGTGTTGGCCATGGAATTGACGGCGTTGGCGAGATCAGCTGGGGCCGCGGTATTTGCGGCGAGCCGTTCGCGCAGGTATGCGCCACCCCCTAAGAGGGCCAAACGTGCATTGGTGGCCACCGAAAGATCGGCAATTGGGTCGTGCGGGTTCGGGCTTTGCAGGTGGGTATTGATGACCACCGCTTTTCGGGCGGCGGCGTAGGCGGAGCAAACGTTCGCTTTCGCGTCGCCGCCTTGCTGGGCGGTGGCCGAGGCACTGTTGTGTGCCGGGTGGAAATACGCCAGGGCGGCAAGGACCACGGCGATCACGGCGATTGCCAGGGCCGCGTACACGGGCCACTGCGGCGCCCTCCGCCCGCGTGGGAAGGGCGGCGGTTCCTTGCCGGAAGGCTGTTCCTCGGGGGAAGAGTGCTTGTGGCTTTCCGCGCGCGCGGACCTAGTGAGAGGTCTATCAGACATGGGGTGAGGATATCGCGCATCGTTGATGTTGGTAAGGCATTGCCGAAATGACCTCGGCCGCACCGGGTCTGCCGAAGGTCGTGTTCAGCAGATGCTGCATAAGGGGGCGGCATCACAACGATGCTCGGCGGCACGCGGGCCGCATGCGCTCATCAGTTAACGGTTCAGGGCCATCGCGAGGAAATCGAGGCGCCACAGCGCCTGGAACAGCTTGCGGGCGAATTTCTCGACGTCGGCCAAGCTGCCCCGCTGCGAGGCTCCACTTTGCGCTAACCGAGGCGGCAATCTCTCGAATCGTGCGATGGCCATCGACCTGTTGCACAAAGGGCAACTGGGCCGAGTTGAGACGCACCCGCCAATCCGGCCGGAAAATTTCGGTGTCGGAAAGTATCGCGCGATCAACCGGCGCAGAGGCGCGATCCGGTGAGGAGATCGGCCGCGCAACAATGGATTTCACCGCGCGGAGCGACATCACCACCGGTCATTCAAGGTCGATGAGACCTCAGACCACCTGCAGCCCCTCGGGAATATTCTTCGGATCGCGCCAGAAGGCGTCGTTGACAAATCGCTTGAATAGGTCCGGCGGCAGCAAGCTCGCACGCGGCTCGGCCTTGACCGTGCGGCTCACGGTGTGCAGCCCGGGAGTACCGGCACGTTCGTCGAACTCGGTGACGTCGTAATCGACGTGGTCGAAGTCGTGCTCGAAAGCCGGCTCGCCGATAAAGGCGTAGATGGCGTGCATTGTCTTGGCCGGGTCGGTGGTCAGGGTTTCGTACTGGACCAGCAGCAGGCGGTCCTTTTGCGCGCCGTAGCACGCCTGTTTGAGCGCGTCGTAGGGGGCGCCGACCATGCCATCCTGCCCCGCCACGCCATTGGCGCGGGTATAGACCGTGCCGCCGGCGCTGTAGTTGAAGATCGACGACGGGCTAAAGACATTGCGCTGGACCAACCGCTCGATGCTGTCGATCACCCACGGCAGTTCGCGCACGCAGGCAATCACTTTCGCATCGGGAAAAAGCCGCGCAATCGCCGGCATCCACGCGCACCAGGCGCGGTTGGTGTCGAAGATCACCTCGGCGGGGCAATCGGCATAGTAGTTGTCGAACAACCCATGCAGGATGCGCTGACGCTTGGCGTCATCGATGAATATCGAATACTCGTTGCGTGCGCTCATCTCGCTCAGCAGGGCGCCGAATAGGCCGGCCAGCGGACCCGACATACCGGCCTCGAAACGCGGGTTTTGCCGCAGTAATGCGGCCAGCAGAGTCGAGCCGGAACGCGGCAGGCCCGAGATGAAGTGGATGGCTGCCATCGGCCTTCCCCTTCCAGCTCCGTGGCGTTGCGAATCGAGCCCGGTGATGTCGGCACATATTAACTGACCGCCGATGTCGAGCGCTGGCAATCGCTTTTGTGAGCACGAGAAACTGAACTCCTTCGACAGGTGCTGCAGGCATTAGACACCAGCGGCAATGGGCACTGGCCCATCCGTTCGGGTTCAGTGCCATCGCGACACGTCGAGACGCCACAGCGCCTGAATGAGCTTGCGGCCGTCTTTCCAGGGCAGCCACGCTGGCCCGCGGCGACGTTTCACTTCGCGCCTTGCACGCGGCGATCTCTCGAATTGTGCGACGGCCGTCGATGTGTTGGACAAACGGCAACTGCGCTGTGTTGACAGTTACACGCCAATCCGGTCGAAGGATTTCGGCGCCGGAGAGGTTGCATCGCATGCGCACCAGCGGAACGTAATCGAAGGATTCCGTCGTCGAAAACTCGATGGTGTAAGAGCCTTTCGGCCGGTGGGGGCTGCATGCCGTGAAGAAATGGCACGCGTTCATGGTGTTTATCGGCTCCATCACCGACCAAAGCGGGTCTCGGGCAACGCGTTAACGATCGGAAACAACGCACACCGTTCACTTACTGAGGACACCAGCCAACCCCCCAAAACACCACCGCGCGCAGCTGTCCCATCAGCGGCCGCAGCTATGCACTCGCGAGGATTGCCGCTGCCAATTGGCGGGCAAGCCGCCGCGCTGCGGTGAGCGGCACTCGGTCGGGCCGCAACGCCGGGACCGACCGGTCGCGCATCCGCGATCCGGCACGCCGTCGGCGCCGATGTGGCCGGCGCCGCGCCCGCAGCCCGACGCCTTCGCGCTGGGCTGTCGCAGCGCCGCAAACGACAACCGCGGCCGGGTCTTTCGACCGGGCCGCGGTTGCCGTATCTATCAGCGCGGACTGTTTACGGGCTCGCTTAGCCGGGTGTGCCGGGTGTGCCGGGGTGCCGTGGTGCCGTTGACGCTGGCGCCGTGCTGCCGGCGCCGCCGGTGCCGCCGGTGCCGCCGTGGCCGTGCCGGCAGCGGTGCCGTCGCCGGCACCGTTGCCGCCGGCCCCGCCGTTGCCGCCGGTACCGGTAGTGTGGCCGGTGGTGTCGCCGCCCAGGCCGCCGTCGCCGCCAGCGCCGCCGTTGGCACCGGCAACGGTGCCGCCGGTGCCGCCGTCCCCGCCGTTGCCGCCAGTACCGTCAGCGCCGGTGACGGTGCCGGAATCCGCGGAGACGTTGCCGAAGCCGCCTGCCCCGCCGGCGCCGCCGTCGGCACCGGCCGGTGCCGTCGCCGCCGGCCCCGGCGGCGCCGCCGGTGGCGGTGCTGCGGTAATGTTGAGCGGTGCCGGTGGCCTCCACCCAGGCCATACCGTCGGGGGCATTGGCGGTGCCGCTGCTGAGGGAGTTACTACCGCCGTCGCCGGCGCCAGCTCCGGTGCCGCTGTTGCCGCCTGCCCCGCCGATGGCGGTGCCGCTGGCTGGCGGTGGGGGTACGCCGGCGCTGGTCGGGTTCTCGGCGATGACGGCGCCTCGCCGCCGTCGCCGCCGGTGACGCCGGTGGCGAGGCCCTCGCCGCCAGCCCCGCCGGTGGCGCTTCCCGAGGCGTCGCCGGCGGTGGCGCCGAGGTTGCCGTAGCCGGCGTCGATAATGCCGTTGGCGCCGTCGCCGCCGGTGCCGCCGTCGCGTGGCCGTCGCCGCCGGTCCCGCCGGTGCCGGTGCCGGTAGCGGTGGTGCCGTCAGCCGGTGATGCTGGACCGTCGGCTTCGACGTAGCCGTTGCCGCCGTCGCCGCCGTGTGCCGCCGTCGGTGCCGGCCCCGCCGGCCCCGCCGGTAGCGCCGTTACCGGTGGCGTCGCGACGCCGGTGTGGCCGGGGTGGCCGTCGCCGCCGAGGACGTCGGCGTCGCCGCCCGCGCCGCCGGTGCCGCCGTCGATGCCGCCGGCCCCGCCGCCGCCGCCGGTGGCGGTGCCGGTTGCGGAGCTGCCGCTGTCAAAAGCCTCGATGCTGGCGTAGCCGCCGGTGCCGCCGGCCCCGCCGGTCGCCGTGGTTGTGCCGGCACCGCCGAGCCCGCCGGTCCCGCCGGTGGCGGTGCCGCTGACGGTACCGCCATCGAAGCTGGTGACGTCGGCGCCGCCGCCGCCGCCACCACCGCCGCCGCCGAAGCCGGCCGCGGTGTCAGTGCCCACGCCGCCCGCGCCGCCGCCGCCGCCGGCACCGCCGGTGGCGGTGGCGGTGGCGGTCGGTGGTGTCGGTGTTGGACCGGTGCTGGCGCCGGTCGCCGGGCCGCACCGCCGCCGTAGCCGACGCCGCATCGCCGACGCCACCGGTACCGCCGTAGCCGCCGCTGGCCGGTCCACACCGCCGCCGACGCCGTCGCCGCCTTCACCGCCGGTGCCGCCGGTGCCGCCAGCCTGCGTCGAGGCCCAGGCCGGTGCCGCCGCCGCCGCCTTCGCCGCCGGTGCCGCCCGCGCCACCAGTGCCGAGCGGCGCCGAACATCGCCGTGTCGGCGGCCAGCGGCGCCGCCGGTGCCGCCGGCACCGCCGATCCCGCGCTGCAGTACCAGCGGGCAACGGCAGTGCCGCCGGTGCCGCCATGTCACCTCGCCGCCCGGTCGCCGCCCGAGGCGCCGGCACCGACCGTCACCGCCGGTGCCGCCGGCGCCGCCGTTGCCGCCGTTACCGCCGTCACCGAGCAAGGGATCGCCGTAACCGCCGGCCGCCGCCGGTGCCGCCGCTGCCGCCGAGGCCGCTGCCGGTGAGGGTCGCCGGCGGCGAATCGGCGATGCCGGTGAGCTACCGGTGGCGCCCTCACCGCCAGCCCCACCTTCTCCGCCGTTACCACCATCAGCGAAGACGTCCCACAGTTGGCCTGTCCCGTCGCCGCCGGCCCCGCCGTTGCCGGCGATGCCGCCGTCGTAGCGCCGTTGCCGCCGGCGCCGCCGTTGCCGGCGATGCCGAACAAGGTGTCACCGCCGGCGCCGCCGTCAGTTCCGTCCTCGACGTGGGGGACGGGGCGGAGGCGTCGGTGGTGGCTGCGTCGAGGGTGGTGGTTGGAGGCAGCAACGCCGTCGTAGCCGCCGCCGCCGTCGCCGCCGTCGCCGTTGTAGGCCATGCCGCCGTTGCCGCCAGGATCACCGGCTACCGTGCTGGTCCAGCCGTTCCCGCCGTCGCCGAACAACAACCCGCCAGCTACCGCCAGTGGGATCTGTCCCGACCGTTCCGTCGGCGCCATTGCCGATCAGGATGCTGCTCTGGCCAGTAACGTCTTGCCACGCCGTATTGATCACATTGTCGACCGGCTCACCGATTGGGCTGGTAATCCAGGCCTGTGAAACAGTTTCGAACGGCTGAAAGATCAACTCGTTGAACAACGCGAGGGATCGAAGGACGAACCCAACGCCGACAGCGGATCGGACGAACCCAACACCGACAGCGGATCGGACGAACCCAACACCGACAGCGGATCGAACGAACCCAACACCGACAGCGGATCGAACGAACCCGACGCCGCCAGCGGATCGGCTGACGAACCCGCAGCAGCCAGCGCATCGGTGGGCAACACCAACGCCGAATCCACCGCACCCAAGCCAACACCGCTAGTGCCCGCCAGATCAGCGGCAGGCAAGGTCAGGCTGGCTAAGTCCAGACCGGCTAAGGGATCGAGCGCACTCGGAAGGGCGCTGGTGATCGAGTTGATGATGGGATCGAGGATCACGTCAAACGGGTCGGCATGGGCCGCCGGTGCGGTGGCCAGCGGGCCCAGGCCTAACGCCAAAAACGCGCCGGCACTACCGCCCATACCCACCGCGCGACGACGGCGGCGGGCCTTGGCTTTGCTTGACCGCTGATTCCGCTTGCTGCTGTTCCGACTGGCCACGGCCAACTCCCCCTCGTGAGATGGTTTTCCTCAGGTTGCGCTAAGGTACGACATAAGTAACCGCCAGGAAAGCCGAATTGAAAAAAGTTCTTGACAAATTTCCCCAAATCGATCTTGAAAACGGTATTTGCGCTGGTCGCGGCCGTTTCTGCAAACGCTTAGCATGCGGTCTGGCCCGAATATTTAACGGGCTATTCATATACCTGAGCCTTCGAAAACTACCTGAGTCTTCGAAAAGGAAGCAACAGGCAAGTGCTTCTCGCCCAGCATTAAGGCGACCTCGAGCTTCGCTAGCCGACCCCGGTTGACGGTTCGGTTGGGTTGACAATCCCGTCCGTGCTTCGCCTTCCGTGCTGGCCCGCAACGCGAGCTGCGCTAGCACCGAGCGAGCTGCTGCGGGCCGCTGGACGGATCCAGGAGGCCATGGTCCCGCGAAAGCGAATTGGCCGCCGCGTGTCCTACCGGCCGGTGTCGGTCCCGCCCGTTAAGGTATCGAACAACTGTTCGCCTAGCTGAGGGAGCTTGACGTGCGCGTGATGGGCGTCGACCCGGGACTCACCCGCTGCGGGCTGTCCGTCGTCGAAAGCGGCCGGGGAAGGCAGATCATCGCGCTGGACGTCGACGTCGTGCGGACCCCGGCCGACGAGCCGTTGCAGCGCCGTCTGCTGGCGATCAGCGAGGCCGTCGAGCACTGGTTGGACACCCATCATCCCGAGGTCCTGGCCATCGAGCGGGTGTTTGCCAACCAGAACGCGAACACCGCGATGGGCACCGCACAGGCTGGCGGGGTGATCGCGCTGGCGGCGGCCAGACGCGACATCCACGTGCACTTCCACACCCCCAGCGAGGTCAAAGCCGCGGTCACCGGCAACGGCCGCGCCGATAAGGCTCAGGTAACCACGATGGTCACCAGAATCCTTGGGCTGCAAGCCAAACCGACGCCGGCTGACGCCGCTGACGCGCTGGCCCTGGCGATCTGTCACTGCTGGCGCGCGCCGATGATCGCCCGGATGGCCGAAGCCGAGGCCAAGGTCGCCGAGCAGCGCAAGAAGTTCGCCGCGAAAGTGAAGGCAGCGCGATGATTTCGTCAGTTCGAGGAGAAGTGCTCGACGTCGCTCTCGACCACGTCGTCATCGAAGCGGCCGGCGTCGGCTACAAGCTGATGGCAGCCCCGTCCACGCTGGCTACCCTGCGCCGTGGAAGCGAGGCCAGGCTGATCACCGCGATGATCGTCCGCGAAGACTCCATGACGCTCTACGGCTTTCCCGACTCCGACGCCCGCGACCTGTTCCTGACGTTGCTGGGCGTCTCCGGCGTGGGGCCCAAGATCGCGCTGGCCACCCTGGCGGTCTACGACGCGCAGGCGCTCCGGCAGGCTCTCGCCGACGGCGATGTCACCGCGCTCACCCGGGTGCCGGGCATCGGCAAGCGCGGTGCGGAGCGGATGGTTCTGGAACTGCGCGACAAGATCGGGCCGGTAGGAACAGGCGGGGCGTCGCCGTTGGTGAACGGCCACAGCGTCCGGGGTCCGGTGGTGGAAGCCCTTGTGGGACTTGGCTTTGCGGCTAAGCAGGCCGAGGAGGCCACCGACAAGGTGCTGGCCAATGAACCAGAGGCCACCACGTCAACCGCGCTGCGTTCGGCGCTGTCGCTGCTCGGGAACACGAAGTGAACCGATTCGACGACGAGGACGCCGAGGACCGGGAGGTGTCCGCCGCGCTGACCGTCGGTGAAGGCGACATCGACGCCAGCCTGCGGCCGCGTTCGCTGCGCGAGTTCATCGGCCAGCCGCGGGTGCGCGAACAGTTGCAGCTGGTCCTCGAGGGCGCCAAAAACCGTGGCAGCACACCGGATCACATCCTGTTGTCCGGGCCGCCAGGGCTGGGCAAGACGTCGCTGGCGATGATCATCGCGGGAGAGCTGGGGTCGTCGCTGCGGGTGACATCAGGCCCGGCGCTGGAACGCGCCGGCGACCTGGCGGCGATGCTGTCCAACCTCGTCGAGCACGACGTGTTGTTCATCGACGAGATCCACCGGATCGCCCGGCCCGCCGAAGAGATGCTGTATTTGGCGATGGAGGACTTCCGGGTCGACGTCATCGTCGGCAAAGGCCCTGGGGCGACATCGATTCCGCTGGAAGTGGCGCCGTTCACCCTGGTCGGCGCGACCACCCGGTCCGGCGCGCTGACCGGCCCGCTGCGCGACCGGTTCGGGTTCACCGCGCACATGGATTTCTACGAGCCGGCCGAGTTGGAACGGGTGTTGTCCCGCTCCGCGGGGATTCTGGGCATCGAGCTCGGCGGCGAGGCCGGCGCGGAGATCGCCCGCCGCTCGCGTGGCACCCCGCGGATCGCCAACCGGCTGCTGCGCCGGGTCCGCGACTTCGCCGAGGTGCGTGCCGACGGCGTGATCACCCGCGACGTCGCCAAGTCCGCGCTGGCGGTCTACGACGTCGACGAACTCGGCCTCGACCGGTTGGACCGCGCTGTGCTGTCGGCGCTGACCCGCAGCTTCGGCGGCGGCCCGGTCGGCGTGTCGACGCTCGCGGTGGCGGTCGGAGAAGAGGCCACCACCGTGGAGGAAGTGTGCGAGCCTTTTCTGGTGCGCGCGGGCATGATCGCGCGCACGCCGCGCGGCAGGGTCGCAACCCCGCAGGCCTGGACGCACTTGGGAATGACGCCGCCGCCGCGGGCCAGCGGTTTAGGGCAGCCAGGACTTTTCGGGTAGGAGGTCGCGATGATCACCGCAGCGCTGGTATTCGCCGGATTGGCCGGAGTGCTGCACGTCTACATCTTCACGATGGAGTCGCTGACCTGGACCAGCAAGCGCACCCGCGCCGCGTTCGGCACGACGGCCGAGGAAGCGGAAACCACCAAGCTGCTGGCGTTCAACCAGGGCTTCTACAACCTCTTCCTGGCGATTGTCACCGGTGTCGGTATTGGCGCAGTTGCCTTGGGGCACAATGCCGTCGGAGCGGCACTCATCTTCGCCGGCGTCGGATCCATGGCCGCGGCCGCGGTCGTGTTGCTGGCGTCGGCACCGGACAAGGCCCGGGCGGCACTGGCCCAGGGCACGTTTCCGGTGATCGCCGTCGTGCTACTTGTCGCGGGACTTCTTCAGCGGTGAATCCTGAATAAACTCAGCAGTTGCTGAGTTTGGCTACCTGCCTCGTAAGCCGTGGACTACCCGTTGTGGCGCCCCATCGTGTCGTTGCCCGCCGGCGTCGGACTTCGTTGCCTCTGAGGTGGATCTAAGGCGCGGCGGCTAGCGTGACACCCGCGCTGACGGCATCGGTGTTGCGTCGTCGCGCGGGGGCACTCAGCACGCGCTTGACACTTCGGTGTCCACTGTTTGAGGAGAACTCGGAAATGAATGACTCACGGTCAGGTTTCGGCAGCCTGCACATGCCGCGCAGCCGCGGCGCCGTTAGCGGATTGCTCCTAATCATCCTTGGTTTATGGGGGGCTTTGATCCCCTTCATCGGACCTTACTTCCATTTCGCATACCCGCCTGGGCAGGCGTGGGCGTGGACCACGGCACGCGCCTGGCTGCAGGTGTTTCCCGGAGTCACCACCGCGGCGGGCGGCTTTCTGCTGCTGGTGTCGGGAAACCGCGCCACCGCGATGTTCGGCGGCTGGTTATCCGTAATCGGCGGCGCCTGGTTCGTTGTCGGCCGCACGCTGGCGTCGACGTTGCGGATCGGCGACGTGGGCCAACCGATCGCCGCGACGGATGCCAAGCGCGCGGTGATCGAGATCGGCTCCTTCTCCGGGCTGGGCGCACTGATCGTCTTCCTGGGTGGAGTGGTCTTGGCGCGCCTGTCGTTGCGCACGGTGCGCGACGTGGAATACGCCCGCGAAGCGGAGTTGCAGTCGGCCCCGGATACCTTTGATGCTTTCGCAGAACCGGCGGCCCAAACCGACGCGCTGGCCCCCGCGCCTCAACGCCACCGGCGCGAGAACAAGGGTGGCTTATTCCGTCGGCGAGGTGCCGGCGTGACGAGCCAATGACGAACTGGTCTTGACACCACGAGGCCGACCGCCGCCGGATAGGCGGCGGTCGGCCTCTGCTTTGTGTCTGCTCGTCAGAGCAAGCGGAGCAGTTGCAGGTCGGTGACGTACTTGACGATCACCGGCTCCGAGACATGCGGGATGTCTTTGTCGGGACCGATTTTCGCCTCTTGCACCGCGGCGCGGAAGCGATCGGTCGGCGCCATCGACCCGGTGATCGGTGTCTGCGGGCGCTGGTAGTTGTGCAACAGCGGTAGCAGCGAGTACTGGCGCTGCCGCTCGGGCAGGGCCCGCAGCGTCGTCTCGAACCGCTGCAACCAGGCGTCGTAGTCGCCGACCCGCTGGATCGAGTACCCGGCGTCGATCAGCCAGTCGACGTACTCGTCGAGGCCGATGCCGTCGTCGTACGGGTTCATCACGTGGTACGTCTGATATCCGGCCTCGTTTTCCAGCACCCGGGGTCCCAATACGGAAATGGCCTCGGCGATGAATTCCACTGGCAGCCCGTCATAGTGGGCGCGTTGCCGGTTTCCGTCGGCGTCGAGCTCGTAGAACGAGCCGGGTGCGGTACCGGTGGCGACCAGGCTGAGCATCAGCCGGGTGAACATGTCCGGCAGGTTCAGCTGGCCGGCGTAGGTGGTGTCGGCCAGGATCATGTCGCAGCGGAACACCGCGACCGGCAGGCCGCACAGGTCGTGGGCCTCACGCAGCAGCACCTCGCCGGCCCACTTGCTGTTGCCGTAGCCGTTGGCGTAGCCGTCGTTGATCTGGCGCGTGGCGCTGATCTCCCGGATGTCGGCGTCCTCGACGAACTTGCCGGGCTGAATCTGGTCGCCCACGCCGATCGTCGACACGTAGGTGAAGGCCTTGCGCTTCGTGGTCAGCGCGATCCGCAGCAGCTCGGCGGTGCCCAACGCGTTGGGGCCGAACAACTCGCTGTACGGCAGCACGTGGTTGACCAGAGCCGCGGGGTCGACGATCAGGTCGACGGTGTCGGCCAGCCGCTGCCACGTCGCCGGGTCCAGGCCGAGGTTGGCCTCACCCTTGTCACCGGCGATGACCTCCAGGTGCTCGGCGGCCAGCTCGCGGTAGTGGGCCAACAGCTTCGGGTCGCCGCTGTCGAACGTCTTGTCCAGCCGGGCACGCGCGTCCTCGTCTGACTTCGCGCGCACCAGGGCGATCACCTTGCCGTCGACGAGGTCCATCCGCTCCAGCCATTCCAGCGCCAGGTAGCGGCCTAGAAAGCCCGTGGAGCCGGTCAATAGCACGGTGCGCACCTCGCTGGCAGGCCCAGGCAGGTCGGGCGCCGCGGCCAGCGTTGCCGCGTCGATGAACTTGTCCAGCGTCAGGTCGGCGGCGTGCACCTCGACGGCGTCACGACCGTGCACGGAGGCGAAGCTGGGCCGCTTGGTGCCCTGTCGCTCACCTTCGATGTAGTCGGCGATCGCCTGCAGGTCGTTGGCCGGGCTGACGATCACGCCCACCGGCACGTCGATGTCGAAAATCTCGCGCAGCAGGTTGCCGAATGTCAACGCGGACAACGAGTCTCCACCTAAGTCGGTGAAGTGGGCGTCAGGTGTCAGATCGGACTTCGCCGCACCGAGCATCGCCGCTGCGGCTCGGCTGACGGTCTGCAGCACCGGCGCGTCGGCGCCGTTGCGACGTAATTCGGACAACTCGTTGGCCTGGCCTTCGGCCAAGTCGGTGTAGAGCTGTTCCAAACGCTCGCCATAGTGCTGCTTCAGCTTCGGCCACGCCAGCTTGCGGATCCCGGTCAGCAGGCCGTTCTCCAGGGTGAACGGCGTGGTCTCGATGATGAAGTCACGCGGCACCTCGTAGGACTGCAGGCCGGCCTCTTTCGCGACCTTCTGCAGCGACTCGGCGATCGCCGACTTCGACGCGTTCGCGTCCGCGGGCACCACGACCGCCAGCAGATAAGGCTGAGCGCTGTTGCCGTAGACGTAGATCTGGCGGACCAGCGGGCTGTTGCCGAACTCCGCCTCCAGCTTGGCCAGCGTGACGAACTCACCCTGCGCCAGTTTCAGCACGTTGTTGCGCCGGTCGACGTACACCAGCCGGTCTTTGCCGACTTCGGCGAAGACATCGCCGGTGCGGTAGTAGCCGTCGTCGTCGAACACGCCGGCGGTGGTCTCGGCCCGCTTGTAGTAGCCGGGGAACATGTTCCCGGTCTTCAGCAACAGCTCGCCCCGCGGATGTGGCCGGTCGGTGGCGAAGTAGCCCAGATCCGGAACGTCGACCAGCTTGTAGTCGACCACCGGCGGACGCTGGATCTCGCCGTCCAACAAGACCATGCCGGCCTCGGTGGAGCCGTAGCCGTCGATCAGATCGATCTCGAGCAGCGACCCGACCCAAGCCCGCAGCTCAGGGGAGATCGGTGCCGAACCGGTCATCGCGAAGATGTAGCGCCCGCCGAGCAGCTCTTGGCGCTGCTCCACCAGCACCGCAGACTCGACGGTCTGACGGTCGGCGCCTTCGGATGTCCGTCGGCCCACCTCACTCTGGTACTCGCTGTACAACATCTCCCAGATACGCGGCACGAAATTCAACTCTGTCGGCCGCACCAGGCGCAGGTCCTCCAGCAGCGTCGACAGGTCGCTCTTGGCGGCGAAGTAGGCGGTGCCGCCGTTCCCGAGCGTGCCGTAGAGGGTGCCGCGGCCCATGACGTGGCTCATCGGCATGAAGTTCAGGCTGATCGACGCGGCACTGGGCCCGAACCAGTTCTTGGTCGACCGGTTCCACATCTTGGCGACGTTGCTCTGCGGGTAAATCGCACCCTTGGGGGCGCCGGTGCTACCCGAGGTGTAGATCAGCAGCGCCAGCGGGTCGTCCTCGCCGGGCTCGGCGATGGGCGTCGCGGGCAGTTCGGCGCCGCGCTGGCGAATCTCGTTGAGGGTCTCGATGGTCAGCGCAAGCTCGGCCAGCCGCTCGTGGGCGGTCTGCAGCGCCTCGCGGTTGTCGTCGAGCTCGCTGCGGTAGTCGAAGACCACCAGCTGTCCGGGTGTGTGGCCTGCTTCGGCAGCACTGAGGATCACGTCAACCGCATCGGACAGGTAGTCGACGCTCGCTGCGAAAACCGTGGGCTCGGTCTCCATGACGATCGGCTGCAACTGGGCAACCGCGGCGCTGGTTTGCAGCGGCACCGACACGGCGCCGACGACACCCAGCGCGATGTCGATCGTGGTGTAGTCGACGCTGGTGAACCCCAGCACGCAGACCCGGTCGCCGGCCGCTACCAGGCCGTCGGCCAACGCGCGGGACAGCGACTGGACCCGGTCGGCCAGCTCGCCGTAGGTGACCTGAGAGAACCAGGGCAGCAGGGTGGCTGAGGTGCGCCCGGTATTCGGATCTTTGACCAGTTCAAACGCGCGCTGGGCTAGCGCCGGCCGGTCGGAGTAACCCTCCAGCACGGCCTTGACCACCTGAGGGAGTCGCTGCCCGGCCGCCTCGATGGCGGCGCTGACGGCCGCATCCGGTCGCGCGGCCGCGAACTCCGGGTCGTTGGCGGCCAACTGCACGGCGCGACGTTCCAGGCTTTCTTGGGTATCGATCGACATAACGGAACCTCACAAATTGGGAAATTAGGAAATCTTGGTGGTGCTGCATTGCACCTAACATCTAGTACGTTAGCAAAGGTAATGATATTCCGGTTGAGCGTGCACTGGGCAGTGAAATTCGCCACTGGGCGATGCTCGCCAGGCGGAGCATCGGCAGTTCTGTCACATTCGTCACTGGCGCAGTCGATGGTGTCGATATGCCCGCCTTCCAGCGACAACGGGGCCGATGTCAGACCAGCGTGCGACGGTCCAATGATGGACGACATGGTGCAGCTGCGGGGGATCGAGCTTCGGTACGTACTGACGATGCATTTGTTGAGCCACGGACCGGCGAGCATCACGGACCTGGCCGACGCGGTCGCTTGGCACGGGTTTGCCGTAGCCGGTTGGGCGTCGAAATCCATCTCGGATGCGCTGCGCTGGGAGATGGGATACGGCCGGGTGCGTCGGCTGGGACGGGGGCTGTACGGACCCGGTTGGATGCCACGTGGCACCGAGCACCGGATCCACAAACGCGTGATGGCACTTCGCCACCAAGTCAGTTGTCGCTACGAGGCGGGCACTTCGCCGCATCCCAAACTTCTTGAGACAGCTGGGGCTATTGAGCCTTGACGGCAAGGCCCGCTAAAGCTCGGCGAGCAGACCGGTCAGGACGTCGAGACCTTCGGTGAGCAGTTCGTCGCTGATGGTCAACGGCGGCAGAAAGCGCACGACGTTGCCGAAAGTGCCTGCTGTCAACACGATGACGCCTGCGGCGTGGGCGGCGGTGGCCAAGGCGTTGGTCAACTCTGCGTCGGGCTCGGCGGTGTCCGGTTTGACGAACTCGACGGCGATCATCGCGCCACGACCCCGCACGTCGCCGATGCGATCGTCGCCGGCTTGCAGCGCCAGCAGCCGATCCTTCATCAGCCGCTCGATCTGACGGGCTCGCTCGATGAGCCCGTCGGCTTCGATGGTGGCGATGGTGGCCAGCGCGGCCGCGCACGCCACCGGGTTACCGCCGAATGTGCCGCCGATGCCGCTGGGGTGCGGGGCGTCCATGATCTCGGCGCGACCGGTGACGGCGGACAGCGGCAGCCCGTCGGCGATGCCCTTGGCGATGCAGATCAGGTCGGGTTCGATGCCCTCGTGCTCGCAGGCGAACATGGCGCCGGTCCGGGCGAACCCGGTCTGCACCTCGTCGGCGACGAAGACGACGTTGTTCCGGCGACACCAATCCAGTAGCGAGGGCAGGAATCCCTCGGCCGGGACGATGAAGCCGCCTTCGCCCTGGATGGGCTCGATGACGACGGCGGCCAAGTTGTCCGCGCCGACCTGCTTGGAAATGACGTCGATGGCCCGCTGGGCGGCCAGCTCGCCGTCGGTGGCCAGTTCCTTGTCGAGTCAGCCCGTCGCGGAACGGGTAGGACAGCGGCGCCCGGTAGATCTCCGGCGCGAACGGCCCGAACCCGCTCTTGTACGGCATGGATTTCGCGGTCAGCGCCATTGTCATGTTGGTGCGGCCGTGATAGGCGTGGTCGAAAGCCACCACCGCGGGTTTATGGGTGTACGAGCGGGCGATCTTGACGGCGTTCTCCACCGCCTCGGCGCCGGAGTTGAACAGCACCGAGCGCTTCTCACCCGAGCCCGGGGTGAGCCGGTTGAGGTGTTCGGCGACGGCGACGTACTGCTCGTAGGGCGTCACCATGAAGCAGGTGTGGGTGAATTCGGCGACCTGAGCACGCACCGCGTCGACAACCCGGGGCGCGGAGTTGCCGATGGTGGTGACCGCGATGCCCGAACCCGAGGTCGATGAGCCGGTTGCCGTCGACATCCTCGACGATCCCGCCTGCCGCGCGCGCGGCGAACACCGGCATGGTATTTCCCACGCTGTGGGACACCGCCGCGGCGCGGCGCTTGGTCAGCTCCAGCGATGCGGGGCCGGGGATTTCGGTGACCAGGTGGCGACTCTGTTCGACAGCGGACACGTCAGCAGCCTATCGCGGCGAGTCCCGGCGACGACCCCACGGAAACTATTGGCCCGGCGGCGGTGGCCCGACGCCCAGCGGTCGGCACACATTCGTCGTCGGGTCCCAATACTGGCCGGGGTCGCAGTTCAACGGCTGCGGCCCCTGGCCCAGCGGCCGGCACACATTCGCCGTCGGGTCCCAATACTGGCCAGGGTCGCAGTTCTGCGGGTCCGCCGAACTCACGGCCGGCATTGCAATCGTCACAGCGGCCATCGGTAACAGCGCCATGGCGGCTACCGGTGCCAGACAATCAACCAACTTCCTCATCTGTAGACCTCCCCAAATGTCGGACCGCCGATCGAGTCGACCGTAGCAAAGGAGCTCACCGGTTGGCGGCGAAGTCGTCGCGGCTGCCGGACCGGATACCCCAGCGCGATCACCGCGGCCAGCGCCAGCGGGTCAGGTGCGCCCAGCAGAGCCTTCACCTCCGGCTCCGCCCGGATCGCGATCGTGGTGATGACGCCGCCCAGGCCCTCGTCCCGGGCCGCCAGCAGGATGCTCCACGCGAACGGGTAGAGGGACGCGCCGCCGGCGAAGGTGTACCGGTCTGCGTCGCGGTCCACCGCCGCCAACATCGACAGGTCGGCGAACAGCGCGAGCAACACCGGGGCCTCGTCGAACTTCTCTGCGAAACCCCCTGCGCTGAAGTGTTTTCGGCAGCCAGTGCACGGGCCTCGGCGTCGCGGTCGTTGGTCGGCGCCCACGGCCGCAAGCCGGCGGCGAGCATGGCCAGATAGTCCGTGGAACCTTGCAGGTAGTAATCCCGCAGCCGGCGCCGGTTCGCTGAGTCCTTGACGACCACCACCCGCCACGCCTGCGCGTTGCCGCCGCTGGGCGCGAAACGGGCGGTGTCGAGCACCCGGCCCAGCACGGCGTCGTCGACGGTTTGGTCGGTGAAGTCGCGAACCGCCCCGGTGGTGCGCAGCGCCTCAGTGAGCTCCATTGCTCAATGATTCAGCATGGCGACGGCCTAATGGCACACTGGTGACCGACACGGCTCGTGGCCCATTCCGGCCCGGCGCCGACACATCAGACCGACAGGACTTGCCTTCATGAACCAAACGGTTATCTTCTTGCCGCTGCTCATCGTCTTGGGGGCGTTCATGTTCTTCGCCTCGCGGAAGCAGAAGCGCGCGATGCAAGCCACCATCGATCTGCACGAGTCGTTGCGCATCGGCGACCGGGTGCACACCACCTCCGGACTGCAGGCCACCGTCAAGCGCATCACCGACGACACGGTGGACCTCGAGATCGCCGCAGGCGTGGTGACGACCTGGATGAAGCTGGCGATTCGGGACCGCATCGAGCCGGAGGTCCTGGACACTGGGACCGAAGAGGCCGACGATCTGGCCGACGACCCGGAGCGACTGCCCAACGACTGAGGTCGGCGGCCCGCCACGTACCCTTTGCGGGTGCAGTCGAACTGATCGGCGCGCGAGAGTCGAACAGCGGGGTCACCCGTTTGGAACATATCGCGCATGAGCGGAGGAGACTCAACACGTGGCATCGCCTTCGGCGCCGGTGCACCCTGTCCGCTACCTGGCGGTATTCCTGGTTCTGCTCATCGGCGTTTACCTGTTGGTGTTCCTCACCGGCAACAAGCGGGCCGACCCGAAGCTCGGCATCGACTTGCAGGGCGGCACCCGGGTCACGTTGACCGCACGGACGCCGGACGGGTCGCGGCCGACGCGAGAGGCGCTGTCTCAAGCGCAGCAGATCATCAGCGCCCGGGTCAACGGCCTGGGTGTTTCGGGTTCTGAAGTCATTGTCGACGGGGACAACCTTGTCATCACGGTCCCAGGCACCGACGGCAACGAGGCGCGCAATCTCGGCCAGACCGCCCGCCTCTACATCCGGCCGGTGATCAATGCGCTGCCGGTCGAGAGCGGCTCGCAGACCCCGCAGTTGCCTGCCCCGCGCGGCGGCCCCAAGCTGCCGCGTGGCCGGCTCCCGGGTGGACCCGCGCCTGGCGCGCAGCCCGGTGGACCCGCACCCGCTGCGCCCGGCATGGTCCCGCACCCTGCCCCTGCCCCGGGCGTCGCGCCGGCGCCGGGCAACCGAGCCCGCGCTTCCCGAAGAGCCGGCCGTCCCGCCGCAGCCTCGGCCTTATCCGCAAGACCCGCCGCCGTCGCCCGCGCCGGCGCCCCCGCCGGCGGCTCCAGCCCCGGTCCAGCCGGGGCCGGCCGATCCGCGTAAGGACCTCGCCGACCGCATCGCCAAAGAAAGAGAGTGGCGTCAGAGCACCAACAAAGGTGTGCAATTCCTGGCGCTGCAGTACGAGGCCTCCAGGTGCTACCAGGAAGACATCCTGGCCGGCAACGACGACCCCGACCTGCCGCTGGTGACCTGCGACAAAGACCACAAGCAGGCCTATTTGCTGGCACCGTCGATCATCAGCGGCGACCAGATCGACAACGCCACCTCGGGTATGGACCAACACAGCGGCGGCTACGTCGTCGACGTGCAGTTCAAGAGCGGAGCGGCCAACACCTGGGCGGACTTCACCGCCTCCCACATCGGCACGCAGACCGCGTTCACCCTGGACTCACAGGTGGTGAGCGCGCCGCAGATCCGCGAAGCCATCCCCGGCGGCCGCACCCAGATCACCGGCGGAGACCCGCCATTCACCGCGAGCACGGCGCGCGAGCTAGCCAACGTCCTCAAATACGGCTCGCTACCGCTGTCGTTCGAGTCATCAGAAGCCCAAACCGTCTCGGCGACATTGGGATTGACGTCGCTGCGGGCGGGCCTGCTTGCCGGTGCCATCGGACTGTCGCTGGTGTTGGTGTACTCGTTGCTGTACTACCGGGTGCTGGGGTTGCTGACGGCGTTGTCGTTGGTGGCTTCTGGCGCAATGGTTTTCGCCATCCTGGTGTTGCTCGGGCGCTACATCAACTACACCCTGGACTTGGCCGGTATCGCAGGTCTGATCATCGGTATCGGCACGACTGCCGACTCGTTCGTGGTGTTCTTCGAACGCATCAAAGACGAAATCCGCGAAGGCCGTACGTTCCGGTCGGCGGTTCCCCGCGGCTGGGCGCGGGCTCGCAAGACGATCGTGTCGGGTAACGCGGTGACCTTCTTGGCCGCTGCTGTCCTGTACTTCCTGGCGATCGGCCAGGTGAAGGGGTTTGCGTTCACCTTGGGGCTCACCACGATCCTCGACATCGTCGTGGTGTTCCTGGTGACCTGGCCGCTGGTGTATCTGGCGTCCAAGTCCACGACGCTGGCCAAGCCGGCCTACAACGGCCTGGGTGCGGTCCAGCAGGTCGCGCGCGAGCGGAGGGCCGTGTCGGCCGGGGCTTATTCGACGGGACGGGGGTAGCGAGATGGCGTCAAAGGCGAACACGGCCGGCACCGACGACACGACCGCCGTCGAAATCAGCACGGACACCGCAAACGTCGTCCGCGCGACCGGCGACGACCGGCGCCGCCTGCCGAAGCACAATTTTCTCTCCCGGCTCTACACCGGTACCGGGGCTTTCGAGGTCATTGGCCGGCGTCGGCTGTGGTACGGGGTCGCCGGGCTTATCGTCGCGATCGCGGTTGTCAGCATCGTGGTGCGCGGGTTCACCTTCGGCATCGACTTCAAGGGCGGCACCACGATGTCACTGCCACGTGGTGATGCAACGGTCAGCCAGGTGGAGCAAGTCTTCCGGGAGACGCTGGGCCACGACCCGGAGTCCGTGGTGATCGTCGGCAGCGGGTCATCGGCGACCGTGCAGATCCGGTCCGAGACGTTGCCCAACGACAAGACGGACAAGCTGCGCAACGCCCTGTTCGACAGATTCCAGCCCAAAGGTGCCGACGGTCAGCCCAGCAAGAAGGCGATCTCTGACTCGGCGGTGTCCTCGACGTGGGGCGGGCAGATCACCAAGAAGGCCGTGATCGCCCTGGTGGTGTTCTTGGTGCTGGTCAGCCTCTACATCACCGTTCGGTACGAGCGCTACATGGCGATCTCCGCCCTGACGACGATGTGTTTCGACCTGACCGTCACCGCCGGGGTCTACTCGTTAGTGGGCTTCGAGGTCACCCCGGCCACCGTTATCGGCTTGCTGACGATCCTGGGTTTCTCCCTGTACGACACCGTGATCGTGTTCGACAAAGTCGAGGAGAACACCCAGGCCTTCCAACACACCACCCGGCGTACCTTCGCCGAGCACGCCAACCTCGCCGTCAATCAGACCTTCATGCGGTCGATCAACACCAGCCTGATCTCGGTGCTGCCGGTGCTGGCGCTGATGGTGGTGGCGGTGTGGCTGTTGGGTGTGGGCACGCTCAAGGACCTGGCGCTCGTGCAGCTGGTGGGCATCATCGTCGGCACCTACTCGTCGATTTTCTTCGCCACCCCGTTGCTGGTCACCCTGCGTGAGCGCACCGAGCTGGTGCGGACCCACACCCGCCGGGTCATCAGGCGCCGCGGCCCGGACTCGGGAAAGACCCTGGACAAGGGTCAGGAGCGGGCTCCGGTGCGTGCCGAATCGGTAGATGATGAGCCCCCGGAAGAGGCCAGCGCATCCTTCGTGGCAACCGGTGACACCGCGCCGAGCAAGCCGGCTCCGGGTGCGCGGCCGGTACGGCAATCCGCCGGCCGTCATGCGCGTCCTACCGGCAAGCGGAACAAACGCTAGCCCGATGGTTGCCTGGCGTCGGCGGGTGGCCGCCACCTGGCTGGTGACGATTGCGGCAGCCGTGCCGGGCGCGTTGACGGCCTGCTCCGGAAGCGCCGCCGGGCAGATCGACTACATCGTCGACGGCGCGCTGGACACCTACAACAGCAACACGATCAGCGGCGCGGCGTCCGCGGGGGCCCAAGCTCTCGCTCGCACGCTCACCGGTTTCGGCTATCACGGCCCCGACGGCCAGGTCGTCGCCGACCACGACTTCGGCACTATTTCGATCGTCGGTGGTTCGCCGCTGGTGCTCGACTATCAGATCGCCGACAACGCCGTCTACTCCGACGGCAAGCCGGTGACCTGCGACGACCTGGTGTTGACGTGGGCGGCCCAGTCCGGCCGGTTTGCCGGCTTCGACGCCGCCAGCCAGGCCGGGTTCGTCGACGTGACGGCCATCGACTGCCAACCGGGACAGAAGAAAGCGCGGGTGTCGTTCGCCCCTGACCGCAACATCGTCGACTACAACCAGCTGTTCACCGCCACGGAGATCATGCCGTCGCATGTCATCGCCGAGGAGCTGGGCGTCGATGTCACCTCTGCGCTGCTGGGTAACAACGGGCCGGCCATCGCTCGCATCGCGCAGCTGTGGAACACCACCTGGAACCTCACACCGGGTATTGAGTCGGGCGCTGTCGCCAAGCACTTTCCATCGTCGGGGCCCTACAAGATCGCATCGGTGTTGGACGGCGGCGCACTGGTGCTCGTCGCGAATGACCGTTGGTGGGGCGCCAAGCCGATGACCAAACGGATCACGGTGTGGCCGCAGAAAGCCGACATCCAGGACCGGGTCAATAACAAGAGCGCCGACGTCGTCGACGTCGCGGCCGGCTCCTCGGGAGCGCTGGCCACACCGGACAACTACCGCCGCACCGATGCGCCGTCGGACGGCATCGAGCAGCTGATTTTTGCGCCGCGCGGACCGCTCGCCGCCGTGCCCGCGCGCCGCGCACTCGCGTCGTGCACACCGCGCGATGTCATCGCGCGTGACGCCGCGGCACCGATCGCCAACGCGCGTTTGCACACCGCGGCCGACGATGCCATCGGACAGGCGGAAAACGTCGCCGAGGCAGGCCAATTCATCAAATCGAACCCCGCGGCCGCCCGGGTGGCATTGGGCGGGAAGCCGCTGACGGTGCGGATCGGCTATCGGGGGCCCAACGCGCGGCTGGCCGCCATCGTCGGCGCGATCGCCAAGGGCTGTGGCCCGGCCGGCATCACGGTCTCCGACGTCACCTCGGACTCCGTCGGTCCACAAGCACTCAAAGACGGGGCGGTCGACGTGTTGCTGGCCAGCACCGGCGGTGCCACCGGCAGCGGATCGACGGGGTCGTCGGGGCTGGACGCCTACGACCTGCATACCGGCAACGGAAACAACCTGTCGGGCTACAGCAACGGCCAAATCGACGGGATCATCAGCTCGCTGGTGGTCTCGGCCGACCCCGCCGACCTGGTCCGGCTGCTGGCCGAGAGCGCTCCGGTGCTGTGGGCCGATATGCCGACGTTGCCGCTGTATCGCCAGCAGCGGACCTTGCTGTCGTCGAAGAAGACATATGCCGTCGGCACCAACCCCAGCCGTTGGGGCGCCGGCTGGAATATGGACCGATGGGTCCTGGTGCGGTGAGTGCGGCCGGCGGCGACTCGGCAGCCGATCTGATCAGTTTGCTAACGCGGCAGGTCGCCGATTTCCCCTCGGCGGGAATCCAGTTCAAGGACTTGACTCCGTTGTTCGCCGACCCGCGGGGGCTGGCCGCGGTGACCGACGCACTGGCCGACGTCGCGTCCGGTGTTGACCTGATCGCCGGTATCGACGCGCGCGGATTTCTGATCGGCGGCGCTGTCGCCGCTCGGCTGGGCACCGGCGTTCTGGCCATCCGCAAGGGCGGCAAGCTGCCGCCGCCGGTGCGCACCGAGCAGTACAACCTCGAATACGGCACCGCGAGCCTGGAGCTCCCCGCCGACGGGATCGAATTGGCCGGGCGCAGCGTTGTGATCGTGGACGACGTGCTGGCCACCGGCGGCACGGTTGCTGCGGCACACCGGCTGCTCGAGCAAGCCGGCGCTGAGGTGGCGACCGCCGCGGTGGTGGTCGAGCTCATCGGGCTGGGCGGTCGCGAGCGGGTCGCGCCGCTGCCGGTTTACAGCTTGCGCCGGATGTAGCGCGGGTTAAGCGGACTATTTGCCCCGCTCTCCCCCGCAAGCGGGGGTACCCCCACCTCGGAGTTTTTCCCGCATCGTCGCGGGGCGGATACCCTTGAGCTTCGGAGGTGACGAACGTGGCGGACGATAAGGGTACGGCGGTCCAGCCGCCCACCGAGCCGCTCCAGCTCGCCGACATTCCTCCATCGGCTGAGCCCGGGATCGGTCTCAAGGCGTCCAGCAGTGCCTCGCGGCGGGTCCGGGCCCGGCTGGCACGGCGCATGACCGCGCAGCGCAGCACGATCAGCTCCGTGCTCGAACCGCTGGTGGCGGTGCACCGGGAGATCTACCCGAAGGCCGACCTGGCGTTGTTGCAACGGGCCTACGAGGTCGCCGAGCAGCGGCACGCGAGCCAGCTGCGGCATTCGGGCGATCCGTACATCACCCACCCGCTGGCCGTGGCCAACATCCTCGCCGAGTTGGGCATGGACACCACCACACTGGTGGCCGCCCTGCTGCACGACACCGTCGAAGACACCGGTTACACCCTGGACGCGCTGTCCGCGGATTTCGGCGACGAGGTCGGCCATCTCGTCGACGGCGTGACCAAGCTAGACCGGGTCGAGCTGGGCAACGCCGCCGAAGGCGAGACGATCCGCAAGATGATCACCGCGA
This sequence comes from uncultured Actinomycetota bacterium, assembly GCA_963833915.1. Classification (GTDB taxonomy): domain Bacteria; phylum Actinomycetota; class Actinomycetes; order Mycobacteriales; family Mycobacteriaceae; genus Mycobacterium. Next base: position 228,104 of record CAWHZO010000016.1, on the reverse strand, counting down.
TGGCGCGCGACCCGCGGGTCCTGGTGATCAAGGTTGCCGACCGGCTGCACAACATGCGGACCATGCGCTTCCTGCCGCCGGAGAAGCAGGCCCGCAAAGCCCGCGAAACGCTGGAAGTCATTGCCCCGCTGGCACACCGGCTGGGCATGGCCACGGTCAAATGGGAACTGGAGGATTTGTCGTTCGCGATCCTGCATCCCAAGAAATATCAGGAGATCGTCCGCCTGGTGGCGGGCCGGGCTCCGTCGCGGGACACTTACCTGGCCAAGGTCCGCGCCGAGATCAATGCGACTCTCAACGCTTCGAAGATCAGCGCGGTGGTCGAGGGACGCCCCAAGCACTACTGGTCGATCTACCAGAAGATGATCGTCAAGGGTCGCGACTTCGACGACATCCACGACCTGGTCGGTGTCCGCATTCTGTGCGACGAGATCCGCGACTGTTACGCCGCTGTCGGCGTGGTGCATTCGCTGTGGCAGCCGATGGCCGGGCGATTCAAGGACTACATCGCCCAGCCCCGCTACAGCGTCTACCAGTCGCTGCACACCACCGTCGTCGGGCCGGAAGGCAAACCGCTGGAGGTGCAGATCCGCACCCGCGACATGCATCGCACCGCGGAGTACGGCATCGCGTCGCATTGGCGGTACAAAGAGACCAAGGGCCGCACCGGAGTTCCGCATCTGCACGCCGCCGCCGAGATCGACGACATGGCCTGGATGCGTCAGCTGCTCGACTGGCAGCGAGAGGCCGCCGATCCCGGTGAGTTCCTGGAGTCGCTGCGTTACGACCTTGCGGTACAAGAGATCTTCGTCTTCACCCCGAAGGGCGATGTGATCACGCTGCCCACCGGATCCACGCCGGTGGACTTCGCTTACGCCGTACACACCGAGGTGGGTCATCGCTGCATCGGCGCCCGGGTCAACGGCCGGCTGGTGGCGCTGGAGCGCAAGCTGGAAAACGGCGAAGTCGTTGAGGTTTTCACCTCGAAAGCGGCCAGCGCCGGGCCGTCGCGAGACTGGCAGCAGTTCGTGGTGTCGCCGCGCGCCAAAACCAAGATTCGCCAGTGGTTTGCCAAGGAGCGCCGCGAGGAGGCGTTGGAGACCGGCAAAGACGCCATCACTCGCGAAGTCCGTCGTGGTGGGCTTCCGTTGCAGCGCTTGGTGAATGGCGGATCTATGGCGGCGGTGGCCAACGAGCTGCACTACACCGATGTGTCGGCGCTCTACACCGCGGTCGGTGAAGGGCACGTCTCGGCCAAGCACGTGGTGCAACGGCTGGTGGTCGAACTCGGCGGTATCGACCAGGCCGAGGAGGAGTTGGCTGAGCGTTCCACCCCGACGACGATCCCACGGCGCCCGCGCAGCAACGACGACGTGGGGGTGGCGGTGCCGGGCGCTCCGGGCGTCCTGAGCAAGCTGGCCAAGTGCTGCACGCCGGTGCCCGGCGATCAGATCATGGGTTTCGTGACCCGCGGTGGGGGAGTCAGCGTGCACCGCACCGATTGCACCAACGCCACGTCGCTGCAGCAGCAGGCCGAACGCATCATCGAGGTGCACTGGGCGCCGTCGCCGTCGTCGGTCTTCCTGGTGGCCATTCAGGTCGAGGCGCTCGACCGGCACCGGCTGCTCTCGGACGTAACCCGCGTGTTGGCCGACGAGCGGGTGAATATTCTCTCGGCGTCGGTGACCACATCCGGTGACCGGGTGGCGATCAGCCGGTTCACCTTCGAGATGGGCGACCCCAAGCATCTGGGGCATCTGCTCGATGTGGTCCGCAATGTCGAAGGCGTCTTCGACGTCTACCGGGTGACGTCAGCGGCCTGAGCGAGCGAACATATGGCGCCAGAAAGCGACCAGCTGACCGTAGCCGGTCAGCGGGCGCTGGTGATGGGAGCCAGCGGCAATGTGGGTGCTTGCGTTACCCGCCGTCTGGTGTCCAGCGGCGCCGATGTACGGGTGTTGTTACGAAAGTCAAGTTCCACCAAGGGGATTGATGGCTTGGATGTCGAGCGGCATTACGGTGACATCTTTGACACAGCGGATGTCGCCGCGGCGATGTCGGGTCGCGAGGTGGTCTATTACTGCGTCGTCGACACCAGGGCGGAGCTGAGAGACCCTGCTCCGCTTTTCCGGACCAACGTCGATGGTCTTCGCAACGTCCTCGACGTGGCGGTGGACGCGAATCTGCGGCGGTTCGTTTTCCTGAGCACCATCGGCACCATTGCGGTCGGTAGAAACGGTGAAACCGTCGACGAGGACACCCCTTTCAACTGGTCTGATGAGGCCGGTGGCTACATCGAGTCACGTCGCGAGGCCGAGCGTCTGGTGTTGAGCTACGTCGCCGATCATGGGCTGCCCGCCGTGGTTGCCAATGTGTCGAATCCTTACGGCCCGCCCGATTGGCAGCCGCGCCAAGGGATGTTCGTCAAGCTCGCTGCACTGGGAAAACTGCCGTTCTATATCCGTCGCGTCGGGGCTGAAGTGGTCGGCATCGACGACGTCGCCGACGCGCTGCTGTTGGCCGCCCAGCGAGGGCGAATCGGCCAGCGCTACATCATTTCCGAGCGCTACATGACCCAGCGTGAACTGGTGACCATCGCCGCGCAGGCGGTCGGCGCACGGCCACCCCGCCTGGGTATCCCGATGGCGGTGATGTACGGGTTTGCCCGGTTGTCCGACGCCGTTGGGTCGGCGGTACACCGCGACTTTCCGATCGGCAAACAGAGCGCCCGGCTCGTGGAACTGACCTCGCCGGCCAGTCACGGCAAAGCCATCCGCGAACTCGGCTGGCAACCCACGCCGACCGAAGACTTCATCCGGCGCGCAGCCCGCACCTATGTAGAGCGCTCCGCCCCGTTCAGTCCCGCCGCGCCGATGTGATGGTGACCTCGGTAGCGGGCGGACCGTCTTCGCCACCGCCCGATACGCCGGCCGAGGCGATCTTGTCCAACACGGTCAGTCCGGCCGCGTTGATTTTGCCGAACACCGTGTAGGCCGGCGGTAGCAGGGAGTCGCGGTACACCATGAAGAACTGGCTGCCATTGGTGCCGGGTCCGGCATTTGCCATCGCCAGTGTGCCCCTTGGATATACGACGGGTTGCTTCAGCGCCGGATCGCCGGGCGGATACTGATCGGTCGGGTACTCATCGGCAAACTGATAGCCAGGTCCGCCGGTGCCATCGCCCTTGGGATCACCGCATTGCAATACCGACAACGCGTGTGCCGTGGTCAGCCGGTGGCATTCGGTGTTGTCGAAGTAAGCCTTCTGGGCCAGGTTGACGAAACTGTTGACGGTGCATGGTGACTCGTTGTTGGCGAGTTGCAGACCGATCCGGCCGCGGTCGGTGACGATGGTCAGCCCGATCCCGGCGGGATCGGTCGCCACCTTGCCGGTCTGCGGTGTGCCCGCGGGTTTGCCGGCTGGATCGGTGGACGGTGGGTACCGGCAGTCGGCTCCGACGCCAGGCGATGGGATGAATGGCGGCAGGGCCGGTCCAGTGACCGGTGCGACCGGGGCCAGGCTGGTGGTTGCGGTTGACGCGGGGCTGGTTGCGGTTGTGGAGGCCGCCTTGTCGGTGGTGCGGTGGCTGCAGGACGTCACCGTCACCACCAGCGCGAGCACTCCGAGCATGGCCGCGATCCGTGCGGCCGGTGTCATCTGCATCAGTCCAGCATTATCGACTTGATGGTGACTTCGGTAGCGGGAGGGCCGTCGGCACCGCCGCCGGTAACACCGCCCTTGGCGATCTTGTCCAGAGTGGCCAGCCCATCCTGCTGAATCTTGCCGAAGACGGTGTATTCAGGCGGCAGCTGGGTGTCCTTGTACACCATGAAGAACTGGCTGCCATTGGTGTTCGGCCCGCTGTTGGCCATCGCCAAGGTGCCCCGCGGGTAAATCACCGGCTCGTGGGCCGCGGGGTCGTCCGGCTTGTACTGGTCAGTCGGGTATTCGTTGGCGAACTGATAGCCCGGGCCACCCGTGCCGTCGCCGCTCGGGTCGCCGCACTGCAGGACCGCCGATGTCGGCGAGGCGGTGAGCCGGTGGCATTGGGTGCCGTCGAAGAACTTCTGCTGCGCCAGACTGGCGAAACTGTTGACGGTACAAGGTGATTCGTTGTTCGCCAGCAGGAGGCCGATATGGCCCTGGCTGGTGACCATGCTGGCGCTGACCTGTGCGGGATCGGTGGGCACCTTGCCTTGCCTGGGCGGCTTCGCCTGCTTGCTGGGCTGCTCTGGCGAGGGCGGGTACTGGCAATTGGCGCCCAGGTCGGCGGCGGGCTTGAAGGACGGCAACGACGGTGTTCCCGACGCTGCGCCCGGGGTGGCGTTGGCCGACGAGCTCCCGCCGGCCGACGCTTGATTGTTCTTGTGGTCCCGGTTGGTCAGGATGACGGTGACCACCGCCGCGGCGACCACGACCACCGCCGCGACCGATCCGCCGACGATGGCCAGGGTCCGACGACGACGTGCCTGTTGGGCGCGGCGCTCCAGCTGCCGCTCCAGTTTGCGCTTGGCCGTCGCACGTCGTTGTTCGTTGGTCGGCACCGGCGATATCCCTCCATGCTCGCGGGCTGGGTCAGGACGAGTGTGCCAGCTCAGGCTGGATCAGGGTGGCGCGACCCGTCCGCGATCGCCCGGATGGGAAACTGGAGGACGTGTTCATCACCGGATTTCCCGCCGGGTTGCTGCAGTGCAACTGCTACGTGCTGGCGCCGCACCCAGGAGCGGACGCCATCATCGTCGACCCAGGCCAGCGTGCGATGGGTCAGCTGCGGCGCATCCTGGACGAGAATCGGCTCACACCTGCAGCGGTGCTGCTCACCCACGGCCATATCGACCACATCTGGTCCGCGCAGAAAGTGTCCGATACGTTCGGCTGCCCCACATACATCCATCCCGAGGACCGGTTCATGTTGACCGACCCGATCAAGGACTTCGGGCCGAAGCTGGGTCAGCTGCTGCTCGCCGCGATCTTCCGCGAGCCCAAGCAGGTCGTCGAGCTGGACCGCGACGGCGACAAGATCGACCTCGGCGGGATCAGCGTCACCGTCGACCACACGCCGGGCCACACCCGCGGATCGGTGGTGTTCCGCGTTTCAGGTGACAAAGAACTGGCCTTTACCGGCGACACGCTGTTCGAGCGCTCGGTGGGCCGCACCGACCTGTTCGGCGGCAGCGGGCGCGACCTGATCCGCTCGATCGTCGACAAGCTGTTGGTGCTCGACGACAAGACGGTGGTACTGCCTGGACACGGCAACTCCACGACAATCGGCGCCGAACGCCGGTTCAACCCCTTCCTCGAGGGGCTGAGCCCGTGACCGAGTTCTCTGGGCCTAAGGGCGTACCCGATTACGTCCCGCCGGATTCGGCGCGGTTCGTCGCGGTGCGCTCGGCGCTGCTGGATGCCGCCAGGCGGGCCGGCTACAGCGACATCGAGCTACCGATTTTCGAGGACACCGCGCTGTTCGCCCGCGGTGTGGGCGAATCCACCGATGTGGTCTCCAAGGAGATGTACACCTTCGCCGACCGTGGGGATCGCTCGGTGACGCTGCGGCCCGAAGGCACCGCCGGAGTAGTGCGCGCGGTGATCGAGCACGGACTGGACCGCGGCGCGCTACCGGTCAAGCTGTGTTACGCGGGCCCATTCTTCCGCTACGAGCGGCCCCAGGCCGGCCGCTACCGTCAACTGCAGCAGGTCGGGGTCGAAGCCATCGGAGTGGACGACCCCGCATTGGATGCCGAGGTCATCGCCGTTGCCGACGCCGGTTTCCGCTCGCTGGGCCTTGACGGGTTCCGCCTGGAAATCACCTCGCTGGGCGACGACACCTGCCGTCCTCAGTATCGGGAGTTGTTGCAGGACTTTCTGTTTCAGCTGGACCTCGACGAGGAAACGCGCAAGCGCGCCGAGATCAACCCGCTGCGGGTGCTCGACGACAAGCGCCCGGAGGTCAAGGCGATGACGGCCGAAGCGCCGGTGATGCTCGACCATCTCTCCGATGTGGCCAAGCAGCACTTCGAGACCGTGCTGGCGCACCTCGACGGCCTGGGTGTGCCATATGTCATCAACCCGCGGATGGTCCGCGGACTCGATTACTACACGAAGACCACTTTCGAATTCGTGCACGACGGGTTGGGCGCCCAGTCCGGTATCGGTGGCGGCGGTCGCTACGACGGGCTGATGCGCCGGCTCGGCGGGCAGGATCTGTCGGGTATCGGGTTCGGGTTGGGCGTGGACCGCACGCTGCTGGCGCTGCGGGCCGAGGACAAAGACGTCGGGGCCACCACTCGGTGCGACGTGTTCGGTGTGCCGCTGGGCGAGCAGGCCAAGCTACGGCTGGCGGTGCTGGCCGGGCAGCTGCGCGCGGCCGGTGTGCGGGTGGATCTGGCTTACGGCGATCGCGGTCTCAAGGGCGCGATGCGTGCCGCCGACCGGTCCGGTGCCCGCCTGGCGCTGGTGGCCGGTGACCGCGACATCGATGCCGGAACCGTCGGCGTGAAGGACCTGACGACGGGTGAGCAAGTCGACGTGGCGACGGATTCCGTTGTCGTTGAAGTGCTTTCGCACCTGAACTCATAGATCACTCCGGCCACAGGAATCACCCGCGGAGAAGGATGTGGCTTTGTGCCCGCCTCTGAGCGACAACCGCGTCGATCTCATACCGGCGTGTAGGCAGGTTGTCGCTCAGAGGCGGGCACATCGGCATATCCCGACTTTTCGGGGACTGCTGAGGATATTGAGCCGATCAGGTCCGGTTGTGCTTGACCTGGTTGAACGGCACGCCGCGGTCGGCGGCGAATTCGCGTGGGAAGCCCAGTATCCGCTCGCCGATGACGTTGCGCGCCATCTCGGTGGTGCCGCCGCCGAGGGCGGCGGTCTGCCGGGACAGATAACGCTCGCCCACGGCGAGCTGCCCGGCGGGCCCGTCGACGACACCGGCGTCGCCGGCGATCGCCAGCGCGGTATCGATCTCGAGCGCAACTTCCTCGGCCTGGAAAAGCCGGATGAGCGAACCGCTCGTCGGGGGCAGCGATCCATCCAGCACGCCCCGGTAGACGTGGTCGATCAACTGCTCCCACACCGCGCGGTGCGTCAGCGCCCGGCCGGCCGCCTCGCGTACCCGGTCGTTGTCGGCTTGTCCGGTTGCCCGCACCATCGCGTGATAGTCGGGTGACTGTTCCTGTTTGTTCTCGGCGCCGCTGCCGCTGGCGAATTCCGAGCCTCCACCGACGGCGCGCCGCTCGTGATACAGCTGGCGCGACGCCACTTCCCAGCCCTTGTCGACTTCGCCGACCACGTCATCGTCGCTGAGTTCCAGGTCATCGAAGAACTCCTCGCAAAACTCGGTGGACCCGTTGACCTGTTTGATGCGGCGCAGCGTGATGCCCGGGCTGTCCATGCGCACCAGGAACATAGTCAGACCTTCGTGCTTGGGCACGTCCCAGTTGGTCCTGGCCAACAGCAGCCCGTAGTCGGCGGCGAAGGCGCCGGTGCTCCACGTCTTGGCGCCGTTGATGACCCAGGTGACGCCGCGCCGCTCGGCGCGGGTGATGACGCCAGCCAAGTCCGAGCCGCCGCTGGGTTCGGAAAGTAATTGGACGAGCACTTCGTCACCGCGCAGCGCAGCCGAAATGTGTTGGCGTTTCTGTTCTTCGCTGCCGGTGTCGAGGATCGTCGCGCAGCAGATGGTGAATGTCGGGGTGTTCAAGATCAGCGGCAACTCATAGCCCGCGCTTTCGGCGTCGAACGCTTTCTGATACTCGATGCCCAGGCCGAGCCCGCCGTACTCGGTGGGGAAGCAGATCCCGGCGAAGCCGCCGTCGTAAAGCCGTCGTTGCAACGCGCGGACGTGCTGCCAGGATTCCTCGTCGCCGCGATCGGCGTAGGGCGGATCATTCGGGTCGTCGATAGGCGGCATGGTGGCGGCGAGCCAGGCGCGGGCCCGCTCGGCGAACGCTGCCACCGATTCGGTGGTATGCGTCGGTGCCGTCTCGGTCATGACGGCTTGCGCGAATGCATATGGCGACTTCCGAGAGTTACATTGGTCTTAAACGGTAATGACATTACCAGTATGCGCCGCAGGGTCGGGTGCCAACGGGTTAGATCTTCAAATACCCCTTGTCGGCTGGGATTTGAGCCGCGGTCAACAGCGACGAGGCATCGCCGGCCAGCCACACCACGATGTCGGAGATCAGGTCCGGGTCGGCCAGCGATTCCGTCGGAAGTGCGCCGGGGGAGTAGCTGTGGATGTAATTCGGGTGGTCGGCGAACACCTTGTACATCGAGACGTCGTTGCCCATCGGCGTGTCGGTGCCGTACGGGTGCACCGAGTTGACCCGGATGCCGAACTCGCCGAGCTCGACGGCAAGGGAATTGGTCAGCCCGACCACGCCGAACTTGCTGGCGCAGTAATGGCCGCAACCCGGGACGGCCTTGATGCCCGCCGCCGAACTGATGGTGATGATCGACCCGCCGTGGCCGGCCTCTATCATCGGCGGCACCACCGCCTTGATCGTGTTCCACAACCCGGTCAGGTTGATGTCCAGGGTGTCCTGCCACTGCTCGGCCGAAATCTCCCACAGTCGGCCCCAATTCAGCACGCCGGCGTTGGCGACGACGATGTCAAGGCGGCCGAACTGTTCGATGGCGTCGCCGACGACGCGCTGCTGGCCTGCCGCATCCCGGACGTCGACTTCCGAGGCAAGAATCTTGCGTCCCTCACCTTCGACCAGGTTCACCGTTTCGGCGAGGTCCTCCGGCTGCGACGGGGGATAGCCGTTGTGCGCGGTCACCGATGCGCAGGCGTCGATCGCGACGATGTCGGCGCCGGCCCTGGCCAGCCTGATGCAGTGCGAACGACCCTGGCCGCGGGCGGCGCCCGTCACATAGGCGACTTTGCCGGCCAGCGGGAGATCGGTAGCGGTCATGGCTCAAGAGTAGGAAATGCTCAGCCGCCGCGAGGCCGAGTCAGCGTGAACTGCTCAACCACGCTGATCGCCCCGTAGGGGCCGTTGACCGCGTAGTGCGTCGCCTTGATCGACGTGGTGCCGCCCGGGGGGCCCGGGTCGACATCGAAAGCGACGAAACCATAAGGGTTTTGGCTGTCCCGGAACGCCGACCACGGCGCTTCCTCCACCACGTAGATCGGTGCTTTGCGTCCGATCGCCCCGTCGAACGCGCCGACACCGGTCACCACGCGGCACCTCGGCTGCGGGAAGAACATGGTGTTCGACGGCGCCGCGGTACCGCCGCCGCCGATGACGACGTGCACGGTTCCCTTGGTCGTGTCGATGACGTCGCCGCGATCCTCGGCCGGGATCGGCGTTTTGGTTTCGGTGTCCTGCGTGCCCCGGATCGGATGTGAGCGCTCATAGTGATGCTCATGACCGCACACCACCAGGTCGACCTGGTAGCGGTCGAACAACGGCAGCCATTCCTGGCGGATACCCAGGTCGGCTCCGTTGGTGTGATCGGCCGTGGAAATCGCGGTCTGGTGCATGCAAACGACCACCCAGTCGACCCGCCTGTCGGCCCGTGCATCCGCGAGTTCGTTTTCCAGCCAACGCTTCTGCGCGCCACCGGAATAGCCGTGTACGTAGGAATTGCCGCCGTCCTGGAAGCAGACGTCGTCGTTGCTGAGGCTGATGATCCGCACCGACCCGGCGGTGAATGAATACCACAGCCCGCCGAGCTCGCGGTCGGATCCCGAGTCGGGCAATGCGAAGTATGTCTGGTATGCGGCGTAACCCACTGGGCCATTGCCCAATTCGTTCTCGTGATTTCCCGCTGCCGGCATCCACGGGCGGTAGCGCGCGGAGCGCGTGTTGTTGTCGAACCAGTCCGACCAGGTGCGAATGCGGTCGTGGGCGAGGTTGGCGTAGCACAGGTCTCCGTTGACCAGGTTGAACAGCGGACCGATGCGTTCGATCGCGGTGGTGATGTCCCCGGCCGCTGGCGATCCCAGGTTGTCGCTGCGGTAGCTGGTCTTGTTCAGCCGGCCCAGCGTCGGGGTTGCCTGATCTCCGAAGCTTGTGAAGCGCAACGGGTTCCGTCCCGAGGGAGCGGTTCGGACAGTTCCCAGCTCGGCGTTGGTGCCGTCGTGCACCGCCGCATACACGTAGTCGGTGTCGGGGGCCAGGTTGTCCAGACGCGCGTGGTGGACACGGACTTCGGTCTTCGACTTCGCGTCACGATAGGTGCGAGTGTCGGCCGGCACGGTACGGCCGAAACCGGATGTCGAGGTGCCGAGCATGACTCGCGGGTGGTGAACCGGATCGGTGGTGTGCCACGAGACAACGACTTCGGCGGAAGCATCTTTGCCGAACTGCAGGTGCAGGCCGCCGACCGGTTGCGCCCCGCTCTGATCGGGCCGGGTCCACAGACTGGGTCCGCTACCCGGCGACCCGAGCAGCGCAACGCCGCCCGCGCCGAGGCCCGCACCGACGATCGTTGCCGCGGCGCCGGTGACCAGGAGCCTTCGGCGGCTGATGACTGACGCCGCGGCGCCGTCGTCTGCCGGTTGCGGCTCTTCGACCATTCTTCTTTCATACCTTCCGCCAAAGTGCGGGGCGCTAACCGGCGAATACGTAGACCCAGGCGTGCGGGCCCGACCGTAGCGGCACTGAAATCCGGCGGTAGTCGTCGACTTCGTAGTCGTCGGCTGCGGCCAACTCCGCGTCGCTGATGGTGAAGACGGTCCCGTCGACGTGAGCGTCCGGCCGATTCGTCGGTCGCAGAATCGGGTGCCGGTCGCTGCCGCTGGTGGCGATGACGTGGGGATCATTGATCGTGACGTAGTCCAGGTCGTAGCCGATGACCGCGTCGTCGTGGCCGTCGAGTTCTCGGCCGAAGGTGGCCAGTTGGACTTCGCGTTGCCGCAGCGTCCCATAGGAGAACAGGAGTTCACTCATCGACGCTGCATAACATCCGCCTCGTTGTTTCGCCACCGCAGAAGCTTTCCGAACGCGACGGCTTTCAGCTTTTTCTCAGCATCGGTGACGCCGTCGAGATTCCGATCATGATGTGCAACAGCCCGGCCACGAACGGGTCGATATGTTTGAGGCCAACGGCAGCATCGCAATAGTCAAAGGGGTCAGCGGTGGCTTTTCTTCCGATGCCGCATATCGACCAACCCGGTGGCGACCGGCAGTCGTTCTGCGACGGCAACATCCCCTGATTCCCGACGCACTGAGCTCGGGGAGGTGCCGATCGGTGGACAACCTGGCCGTGGCTGCGGCCACCGGCCGGAGTGACCGGTATGACGCCGCCCGTACCGGCGAATCGTTAAGAATGCAAGACGCTTACAGCCAGCTCGCGTGATGCTGGCCAGCCGGCGGGCAACCGCAGGGAAGCCGGTCCCGGTGCCACCCGGCGCCTGAGCCGATGACCCGTGCCGACCGCGGCTGCCACTCAAAGGGCGGGACCACGTTTGACCGCCAACGCTACTGACTGACGTCCAATAACGTGGGCGAGCGGGAAGCGTTTTGACGCCCACCGCGCTTCCCTGGGAAGTCCCTGTATACGCAGCCGGAAAATTGTCGCGAGCGCAATGTCTCTTTGGTTTTTCTCAGCACAGCACACGTGTTTGTGATTTAAACTTTGCGCAACTGTTGTCAGGTCTCGACGAGCGCGCTCTTTGCGATCAAGTTAATTTGATTAACTCTTCCAAACAGCCGACCGGGGGTCTGACGCCATCTAGAGGAGGGTCGGAGGGTGTCGTTCGTAACCGCGCAGCCCGAGGTCTTGTCAGGGGCTGCGGGCAACTTGGCCGGTCTGGGTGATGCGATAGCGGCGCGCAACGCCGCCGCGGCGGTGCCGACGACCGGGTTGGCTCCGGCGGCGTCCGATCTTGTGTCGGCAGTGACGGCGTCGCAGTTCGGTCAGCACGGCGTGACGTATCAACAGATCGCCGCGCAGGCGTCCGAAGTGCATGAACAGTTGGTGGCCGCGTTACGCTCGGGGGCGGGCGCGTACGCGCTGACTGAGGCGGCGAATGCGGCTGCTGCCGGCTAAGGGGGGCCTGGGTCGATGAGCTTCATGATGTTCCCGCCGGAAATCAATTCGGGATTGATGTACAGCGGGGCGGGGTCGGGACCGTTGATGGCGGCGGCTTCGGCCTGGGGTGAGTTGGCCGCCGATCTGGAGACGACGGCTACCTCATATCAAACGGTGCTCGCGCAGTTGACCGGAACAACCTGGTTGGGTCCGACCTCGGCGCGCGTGGCTGCGGCGACGGCACCGTTTGTGGCGTGGCTGCAAGGCACTTCGGCCCAGGCCGCCCAGACCAGCGCGCAGGCCAGTTTGGCAGCGGCTGCCTATGAAGGCGCGTTCACGGCGACGGTGCCGCCGGCGGTGGTCGCTGCCAATCGGTCGTTGTTGGCGGCGTTGGTCGCGACGAACTTCCTGGGCCAGAACACTCCGGCGATCGCGGCCACCGAGGCGCTCTACATGGAGATGTGGTTCCAGGACGGTCTGACGATGGACACCTACGCGACCACATCGCAGCAGGCCGTCGTGCTGCCCCAGCAGACCCCGGCGCCTAACACCAGCGATGGCGGTATTTCCGCCGACACGGCCGCATCGGCCCAGTCGACGACAAATTCGGCCTCCGGCATCGGCTCGTTGGGCACGGACCTGGAGTCACTTTTAACGAACGGGATCGGCTCGTGGGGCACGGACCTGGAGTCACTTTTGACGAACGGCTTGACCAATGTGCTGGGCGATCTTGGCGTACCGACGAGCTTGGACTCGACGATAGTCGGTGCGTTGAGTTCGACAGGTCTGGGCTCCGCCACGGATTCGATCCTTCCGGTTCAAGGGGTCTATTACGCGACGATGATGGCCAGCATGCCCGCCAAAATGCTGATCAGCATGAGCAACTCGATGAGCGCCAGCCAGGCGATGCAGGCGGGCAATCAGGCGATGCTGGCCGACGTCTCCTCCATGGTCGACTCCAAGATGAAAGCGATGCTCGCAAGCATTTCCGGCCAGATGCGCGGGTTCGGATCCACGATCAGTGCGCAGCTGGCGTCGGCGCATCGGCTGGGTGGACTGTCGGTACCGAATGGCTGGGCGTCGTCGGCTCCGGAGATGATTCGCGCGGCCCCGGTGCTGCCGGCCACCAGTATCAGCCCAGTGAACCCGTCTGCGGGGCTGCCCAACAGCCCATTCACCCAAGCACTCATGGGTGCGATGAACGGGCGCGGCGTGGGCACCCAGGCCGCCAAGACGGCGTCGGTGAAAGTTGAGACTCGCACGCCGGCCGGCGGATGAGAAGTGGGGGATGCCTTTGCTGCACAACGTATTACCACTGAAATGACATCGAGTTAAGGAGAGAGATATGCCTACGCGTTTTATGACTGACCCGCACGAGATGCGGTCGATGGCGGGCCGTTTCGATGTGCACGCCCAGACGGTGGAGGACGAGGCCCGCAAGATGTGGTCGTCGAGCCAGAACATCGCCGGTGCCAGCTGGAGTGGGACCGCTCAGGCCACTTCCTACGACACCATGGGCCAGATGAATCAGGCCTTCCGCAACATCGTCAACATGCTGCACGGCGTGCGGGACGGGCTGATCCGGGATGCGAACAACTACGAGTCCCAAGAGCAGGCCTCCCAGCAGATCCTGTCCAGCTAGCCCAGCACCGAAAACCTCGAGGAGAACAGCGATGTCGATTAACTACCAGTTCGGCGACGTGGATGCCCACGGCGCATTGATCCGTTCTCAGGCCGCGTCGTTGGAGCAGGAGCACCAGTCCATCGTGCGCGATGTGCTGGCTGCCGGTGACTTCTGGGGCGGTTCGGGTTCGGTGGCCTGCCAGGAGTTCATCACCCAGTTGGGTCGCAACTTCCAGACCATCTACCAGCAGGCCAACTCTCACGGCCAGAAGGTGCAAACCGCCGGCAACAACATGAGTTCCACTGACGCTGCCGTCGGCGGCAGCTGGGCCTAGCGCTTTAACCGCGTAGCGGGTCGAAACACACCGGGCATCACGATGCCCGGTGTGTTTTGTTTAAGTCGCTGTGCCACGCCGCTTCCGGCCGTCGCTGCCCGCTGGGCGAACTGGTTTCGCTCTTCTGAAGAACGCCTGTGGATCACCTGTCAGACGGTTAGTCCGCAACTGCTGCGCAACCGCCGAGAATGGTCGTTGAGGCAAAGTTGGCCGCGTTGGCCAGATGGTTGTCAGTCGGGGTGTAGGTGGGCAGCGAGACAACAAACGCCCGGCGGTATTGGGCCGAAAGGTTGGCCAAGTCCTGCCAGACAGCGTTATCGCTTTGCCGGCCAAGCTGTTCCAATTTGGTGGCATACGAGTTCATCACCGGCGCAACCGCGTAGTTGACTGCCTTCTGCTCGCGATTCCAGTAGATCGAAGGGATGTTTGGATCGACTTGCTGCCACGCGGCGGTCTGCTTGCCGAACTGATCCAACGCCTGCTTCCATTCAGAGCAAACAGAGTTTTCGGTGGTGAGGAAGGGTTGCGGGTTTGCGATATTGCCCACCGGGGCGATATCGGACGGTGGCGCCGAAGGCGGCACCAGGGGGCCGCGGGCCGCGGCCGGACCGTCGCTGATGGCGGCGCAGATCGATCCCAAAGCGGACGAGGCGCTGTTTGCGGCGCCGGCCAAATTGTTGTCGGACGGCGTGTATTTGGGGATGCGTTCGGAGTAGGCGCGCGCGTAGGCGATGAACTGCTGGTAGAGCTCGCGCATCACCCGGTGCGGTGTCAGCTTGACCAAGCCGACCGCTTGGGCCGCTGCACCGCGCATCGACTGCCCGGCTGCGATGAATTGCGCACGCTGCCTTTGCGTCCACGCCGAGGCCGGGACCGACCGGTCGCGGTCGTTCCAAAGCCCCTGACCGCTGTTCGCCAGGTCATTGTTGATCGACGTCCACGCCGCACAACTGGGGTCTTCGGTGATCACGGCGACGGGCCCGGTGTCTTTCACGCTGGCCACCCCGGCTGCATCCGCGCCGGAACCCGCATCGGGCCCAGTTCCTTTCGGCCCCCCCGAACCCCCGTCGCCGAACAGCAATACCGCCGCGACAATCGTCGCCAGGACAGCCACCGCGGCCACCCCGCCGATTGCCCACTTGAGGTTTTTGTTGTCGGTGGGGCCGCCAGTATCAGAAGTCACGATGGTCCAGCTTAAATGACAGCCCGCTCACCGCAGGCGTATTGGCGACGAGCCGGAGCGAAGATCGCGGCCGTCGATCAAGCGGGCCGCAGGGTTGACATTGTATCGAACACGCGTTCGAATAGAGGTATGCGGTGGGACGGTCAAGGCATCGAGGTCGATGACGGCGCGCTGCCCGGACTGGAGCGCATCGGTTTCGTCCGTAGTGTGCGCACGCCGCAGTTCGAGGGCATCACGTTCCACGAGGTTTTGTGCAAGTCCGCGCTGAACAGAATTCCGCAAGCAACGGCGCTGCCTTTTCACTACACCGTCAACGGCTATCGCGGTTGCTCGCACGCCTGCCGGTATTGTTTCGCCCGGCCGACCCACGAATACCTGGATTTGGACTGCGGCAACGACTTCGACACCCAGGTCATCGTCAAGACCAACGTCGTCGACGTGCTGCGCCGCGAACTGAGCCGACGGTCATGGCGGCGCGAAACGGTCGCGCTGGGTACCAACACCGATCCCTATCAACGCGCTGAGGGCCGCTACGCGTTGATGCCGGGCATCATCGGCGCGCTCGCGGGGTCGGGCACACCGCTGTCGATCCTGACCAAGGGCACACTGCTACGCCGGGATCTGGCGCTGATCGCCGACGCTGCCGAACAGGTGCCGGTCAGCCTCGCCGTCTCACTTGCGGTCGGCGAGCCTGCATTACACCAACAGGTAGAGCCGGGCACCCCTAGTCCACAGGCCCGCCTCGGATTGATCGCGGCGATTCGCGAAACCGGCCTGGACTGCCATGTGATGGTGGCGCCGGTGTTGCCTTACCTGACGGATTCCGTCGAGCATCTCGACGATCTGCTGCGGCGGATCGCCGCGGCCGGGGCCAGCGGTGTGACAGTGTTCGGGCTGCATTTGCGGGGTTCGACCCGTGGCTGGTTCATGTCGTGGCTGACCCGCGACTACCCGCAACTGGTCGGCAAGTATCGCGAGTTGTACCGGCGTGGAGCGTATTTGCCGCCGTCATACCGAGACGAGCTGCGGGCACGGGCGGCACCGCTGATCGCCAAGTACGGGCTCGCCGGCGATCAGCGGCGAACCGATGCCGCCCCGCCCCAGCGAGTCGTCGAGACGCTACAGCCAACACTGTTCTGAAGCTAGTTGAGGTTCGGTTCACGGAAGGTGTCGCACTGGTTGGGGTCACCGGTCTGGTAGCCGACGGTGAACCAGTGCTGACGTTGCTCCGAGGAGCCGTGGGTCCACGACTCGGGACTGGTGTGGCCGGTGGCGGCCTTCTGGATGCGGTCGTCTCCCACCGAGGCCGCCGCCGACAGCGCGTCGGCAATGTCCTTGTCGCTGAGCGGTTCCAGGAACGGCACCCCGGTGCTTTCCTGCTTGGTGGTGGAGGCGTAATGGGCCCATACGCCGGCATAACAGTCGGCCTGCAACTCGGTGCGAACGCCGTTACCGCCGGCGCCTTGCGCGCCCTGCTGGGCGCGGCCGAGTGAGCCCTGCAGATCCTGCACGTGGTGTCCGAACTCGTGCGCAACCACGTACTCCTGGGCCAATGGTCCACCGCTTGAACCGAATTGGGTACGTAACACGTCGAAGAAGCCAGTGTCGAAGTATGCGGTTTGGTCCACCGGGCAGTAAAACGGCCCGACTTCCGTGCTGGCCGGGCCGCAGCCGGTGTCGACCTGACCGCTGAACAGCCGAACCCGGGGGCGGGTGTATCCGTGCAACAACTGCTTCCACACCGCGTCGACGGAGTTGCCGGTAGCGATCACGCGGCACTGCACGTATTGGTTGGCGTCGGCCCCGGTGCGGCATTTGCTCAGGTCGAACCCGGGTGCCACGTCCTGGCTGGTGCTCGTCGGCAGCTGGGTCGCGATCTTGCCCGGGTCGACCCCTAGCAGCAGGGCCACGACGAGGAACAGCAAGCCACCAAGTCCGCCGCCGATCGCGATTCCCCGTCCGCCACCGCCGGATGCCGACGTCGTGCTGGTGTCGATCTGCATACCCTCGTTGAAGGTCATGGCATTCTCCGTTGCGGTCTGTGGCATGGCTCCCAAGAGCTTCTAGCCCGGCAAGATCAGCTTCGCACACTACGATTCAGGCGTGCCCGCGGTTGCCGAAGTTCCTGCGCTCGCGCACACGGCGGTCGGCGATGTTCGCGGCACCGTCGAAGGCGGGGTCGCGGTATGGCGTGGTGTGCCGTACGCACAGCAACCCGTTGGCGAGCGTCGGTTCGCCGCGCCGGCACCGCTCGCGCCGTGGACGGGTGTGCGTGACGCCGTCGAGCATGCGCCGCTGCCGCTGCAGAGCCGTTCGATGGTCGCGGGCGACCGCAACGACCCCAAGATCCGCGATGAAGCCTGTCTGACAGTCACGGTGTGGTCGCCGGACGTGTCTGCCTCGCTGCCGGTGATGGTGTGGATCCCCGGCGGAGCGTTCCTCAACGGCGCCGGACAACTACAGCTCTACAACGGGTCGCGGCTGGCCGCCAACGGCAATGTGGTCGTCGTCAATGTCACCTACCGGGTCGGGGTGTTCGGCGGTTTTGAGCTCGGCGACCTCGGCGACGGCTTCGACGACAATCTGTGCCTGCGCGATCAGATCGCCGCGTTGGCCTGGGTGCGTGACAACATTGCCGCGTTCGGCGGAGACCCCAACCGGGTTACGCTGTTCGGCGAATCCGCAGGCGCCACTTCAGTATTGGCGCTGCTGGCCAGCCCGGCCGCCGAAGGGCTGTTCGCCCGGGCGATTGCGCAGAGCCCCGCCTTGCCGCTGATCGCAGACCGTGCGACGCGAGCCGAGCAGGCGCAGCGGTTCCTCGACCGGCTCGGGCTGACTGCGGGCGACGTCAAGACTTTGAAAGAACTGCCACCTCGCGAGTTGCGCCGCGCCGCAGGGGAGTTGCAGCTCGCGAGCGTGGCGGCGACCCCGACGCTGGCGCACGGGCTGACCTACGGGGTCGATCTGCTGCCGCGCCATCCGATCGAGGCAGCGCGGGCGGGTGCGACGGCGCGGATCCCGTTGATCATCGGCA
This sequence comes from uncultured Actinomycetota bacterium, assembly GCA_963833915.1. Taxonomy (GTDB): domain Bacteria; phylum Actinomycetota; class Actinomycetes; order Mycobacteriales; family Mycobacteriaceae; genus Mycobacterium. The sequence goes on along the minus strand of CAWHZO010000016.1, from coordinate 209,938 downwards.
CTAACCGGCGCGAGGCGGCGCTGTTCGCCCGGGACAAGCTGCCGATGCTGCCGACGACACCGGCCACCATCGACCGCTATTTCGCTCGGCTGGCCCCGGATGTCAGGGCGCGGGTGTTGGCCGCCTACCCCGGCTACCCGCGCCGCCGGGCATTGGAGGCCGTCGGTGCCGACGCGATGTTCGTTGCCCCGACTTGGGCGTTCGCCGACGCCTACAGTGCACACGCGCCGACGCATGTCTACCGGTTCGATCACACGCCGTGGACGCTGCGGGCGGTGGGTTTGGGCGCGGTGCACGGCAGCGAGATCGTGCACATCCTGCACAGCTACGGCTCGCATTTGGGCCGACGACTGCACCCGTTGGGCAAGTGGCGGACACCCGCGGTGGGCCGGCGGATGCAGCGGACCTGGTTGGACTTCGCCTCCGCGGACGGCTCGGATGGCCAGGCTTGGTGTGACGACTGGCCCCGCTACGACACCCGGCGGCGGGCGACTCGCATCATCCGATCAGGCGCAGATGCCATTGTCGACGATCCGGACGCTGCGCGTCGCTCGGCCTGGGCGGGCGTGTACTGACGCCGGTAGGTCTTGCCAACGACTTGTTCAGTATCGTCGTCTGGCTCGAATCCCGCAGCGTTGCAGCGTTCCGCGCGTCGGTCTAGCGACGGCTTTCGTTGAACCGAAAAGCTATGCGGGTGAACGGTTTCCAGACTAGGTACTCTTCGTCGCCAATGATGCCGCCGCGCATGTCCACGGTGCGGGTGGTGCCGACCCCGCGCGGCCAGGCCTCCGCGTCGGCGAGCACCGAGACGTTCGCAGGGAAACTGCAGGTGACCCTCAGAGAAAATCATCGCAGCACACGGCCGATCCGCTCAGCCGCGCGGTTATCTTTGGGGCGTCTTCGAGAGATGGAGTCTCCCCAACACTCTCGAAGTGGGAACGGTCGATGTGCTCACAAACGCCACCGTTATCCCGGCCAGCGACTTCGAGTTTTCCTTCGCGACTCCGGCGAGCCTCACCGCCGCCGTGACCGAAGCGAACACTTTCTACACCGAAGGCAACACCCTCGCGACCGAGATCGCCAGCCTCCCCTCCACCGACTACGCGGACACAGCGCTCGACAACGCCCTTTCAACGATCGACCAGTGGATTCTGCCCGACCAGATTCAGCTCATCGCCGATCTGGCGTACGCGTTCTGAGGTGAATCTCTGAAGAAAAATAGGGAAAATGCCCGACCTGTAGCAAACACCGACCGACTAGCCCGGGCCGTCGCTGGCGGCCGCGAGCAAGGGCACCAGCACGTCGCTGATCGGCGTCGCGATGCCGTGGTCGCGCGCCTTGCGGATGATCACCCCGTTGCGGATGTCCCACTCGAGTGGGCGGCCGGCTTCGCGGTCGGCCAGCATCGAGGTGCCCATATCGGTGGGCGCATGACGGAACATCTCCACCGTGCCGTCGGCGACGTCGTCGCCCAGGTGCGCGCCCTCGGCGCGGGCGACTGCCAGGCATTCGGCGGCGTAGCGGCGCGCCAACGCGGCCAGGTCGTCGCGGCGGAACATGCCGGCCCGTCGCCCGGTGAGCGCCATCAAACCGGCCACCGCGTTGACCAGCAGCTTGCGCCACGCTCCGGTGACGAAGTCGGGGTCGCAGTCGGCCGTACCCCCTGCGCTGCGCCATAAGTCGGCGAATGTTGTTGCGGCAGGCCCGGTCGGCAGCGCCAGCCGGGCTTCTCCGCGCAGCCGCACCCAGCCATCGGGCTGCGTCTCGGCGGAAAACCAGACGATGCCCGGGATCACCGTCGACGACGGGCAGTGCGGCTGCACCTGCTCGACCTGTTCGACGCCGTTCTGCAGGACGACAACGATGGTGTGCTCATCACACAACCGGGCCAGCCAATGTGCACCGTCGGCGTTCTGGGTGGCTTTGATCGCCAGCAGCACGAGCCCGACCGCGGCAGTGACCTCGGCGGGATCGGTGCATACCGGGCCCGGCACCACGATCGGATCGCCCTCGTCGGGCCGTAGTTCGAGCTGCGATCGTGGTGTGCGCCCGCACACCAACACCTCGTCGCCGGCGGCGGATAGGTACGCGGCGATGGTCGTACCGACGGCACCGGGACCCACGACTGCAATATCCATGACGATCCTCGAAGTTACCGCCTCTAGACTGGGCTGTCGTTCCCACCGTCCACGAGGAGTATTTGTGCTGCGCAGCCACGCCGCGGGTTCGTTGCGGGCCACCGACGCCGGCCAACGGGTGACGCTGGCCGGATGGGTCGCGCGTCGACGCGACCACGGCGGGGTGATCTTCATCGATCTGCGCGACGCGTCGGGGGTCTCCCAGGTGGTGTTCCGTGCCGCCGACGTGCTGGCCCAGGCCCATCGCCTGCGCGCCGAGTTCTGCGTGGCCGTCGAGGGCGTCGTCGAGGTCCGCCCGGAGGGCAACACGAACGCGGAGATCGCGACCGGTGAGATCGAAGTCAACGCAACGTCGCTGACAGTGCTGGGGGAGTGCGCGCCGCTGCCGTTCCAGCTTGACGAGCCCGCCGGTGAGGAGACCCGGCTGCGTTATCGCTACCTCGACCTGCGCCGCGACGGCCCGGGCGGCGCGATTCGATTGCGCTCCAAGGTGAATGCCGCTGCTCGCGGGGTGCTGGCCGCGAACGACTTCGTCGAGATCGAGACGCCGACGATGACGCGTTCGACACCGGAAGGCGCGCGCGACTTCTTGGTGCCGGCCCGGCTGCAACCCGGCTCTTTTTACGCGTTGCCGCAAAGCCCCCAGCTGTTCAAACAGCTGCTGATGGTGGCCGGCATGGAGCGCTACTACCAGATCGCCCGCTGCTACCGCGACGAGGATTTCCGTGCCGACCGGCAGCCGGAATTCACTCAGCTCGACATGGAGCTGAGCTTCGTCGAGGCCGATGACGTCATCGCAATCTCCGAACAAGTGCTCAAGGCGGTGTGGGCCTTGATCGGCTACGACCTTCCGTTGCCCGTGCCGCGCATCAGCTATGCCGAGGCGATGACACGGTTCGGCTCGGACAGACCCGACCTGCGGTTCGGGCTGGAGCTGGTCGAATGCACAGAGTTCTTCAACGACACCACTTTCCGGGTGTTCCAGGCACCGTACGTGGGTGCGGTGGTGATGGCAGGAGGTGCGTCGCAGCCGCGTCGCACGCTGGACGGCTGGCAGGAGTGGGCAAAACAGCGCGGCCACAAGGGGCTGGCTTACGTGCTGGTCGGCGAAGACGGCAGGCTGGCCGGGCCGGTCGCCAAAAACCTGTCCGACGCCGAACGCTCGGGCCTGGCTGCCCACGTCGGCGCAGCGCCCGGTGACTGCATCTTCTTCTCGGCGGGGCCCGCGAAAGCCTCGCGCGCGCTGCTGGGTGCGGCCCGAGTGGAGATCGCGCATCGGCTCAACCTGATTGACCCGGACGCCTGGGCGTTCACCTGGGTGGTGGACTTCCCGCTGTTCGAGCCGGCCGACGAGGCGACCGCCGCCGGTGACGTCGCGGTGGGCAGCGGCGCGTGGACCGCGGTGCACCACGCGTTCACCTCGCCCAAAGCCGAGTCGGAGGGCACCTTCGACAGCGACCCGGGCAACGCGCTGGCGGAAGCCTACGACATCGTCTGCAACGGCAACGAAATCGGCGGCGGCTCAATTCGTATCCACCGCCGAGACATCCAGGAACGCGTGTTCGCGATGATGGGTATCGGCGCGGCCGAGGCGCAGGAGAAGTTCGGATTTCTGTTGGACGCGTTCACCTTTGGTGCGCCGCCGCACGGCGGGATCGCGTTCGGCTGGGATCGGATCGTCCAGTTGCTGGCCGGAGTGGACTCCATCCGCGAGGTGATCGCGTTCCCGAAGTCCGGCGGCGGCGTCGACCCGCTGACCGACGCCCCGGCGCCGATCACCGCCCAGCAGCGTAAGGAGTCCGGGATCGACGCGGTGCCCGAGGCGGCACGGGCCCGCAAGCCTGCGCCCGCGGCCGGCGGAATAGAGGGCGGACCGGGACGGGTTGACCGGGCATGACCCCAGACCTCGAATCGATCAAAGCGTTCAACACATCCATCGCCGACGAGTTCCGGGCCAACGACGGTAAGGTCGGCGGCCAATTCAAGGGCGCCGACCTGCTGCTGTTGACCACGACGGGTGCCAAATCCGGTCAGCCGCGAGTCTCGCCTCTGGCGTATTCCCGCATCGACGGCAAGCTGGTCATCATCGGTTCTTTCGCCGGCGCCGACATCAACCCGGGCTGGGTGCACAATCTGCGCGCCAACCCGGCGGCGCACGTCGAGATCGGCACCGAGTCCTCGGACGTGACCGCACGTGAATTGCGCGGCGCCGAACGCGACGAGCTCTTCGGCAAGATCAGTGCTGCGGCACCGGGTTTCGCCGAGTATCAGGCGAAGACAACCCGGGTCATCCCGGTCTTCGAACTCCAGCCGGCGAGTTAGCCTCGGCAGGTAGTTAGCCCGCCAACCGACCGAGGAGAGCGCCCGATTACGGGGCGATCACGTCACCCATCACGGGGCGGTCACATCTCCCGCGAATTGGCTAATGCGGGACCAGCGACAACAGCTTTTGCAGCGTGCCAGTTACCGGGTGCCCGGACAGCAGGATGTTGACGATCTGTATCGGGAAGAGTTGGCCGTTTCCGCCGCACTTGGGCCACGCGCCAGGCCCCTGGGTAGCAAGGACCCGGTTCGCCACCGCGATCTGTTCGTCCCGCGAGGCCGTGGCCGGGTCACCGATCCCGCCGTTAGCGGCCCAGGTGGACGGCTTGAACTGCAGTCCACCGTAGAACCCGTTGCCGGTGTTGGCGTGCCAGTTGCCACCCGATTCGCACTGCGCGACGGCGTCCCAGTTCATGCCGTCTGCGTAGGCCACGCCGGTGGTCGGATCGATGACGAGGGAGATACCCAGGACGACCAACGCGGCTATCAACAGGTGCTTGCACACCGTGCTCAGTAGCCCGCCTAGATAACTCATTTAACACTTCTAACAAACCTGCGTGAAAATTGTCAACGCGTGGGGCTTTAGCAATTTAGTGAGATTATTGGTAAGAAGGCGCTTAATGTTGCTGATGCTCATTAGAGGTAAGAAATTAGCTTAATGATGCAGTTTATAACTAGAGCGATATAAGTGACTCAAGTTATCTAGTCGTGATCGAGTTAATTAGAGTGACTCATGTGGCTGCTGTTACCAAAGTGATGCATGATACATCGCCAAACGACGCTCCGCGGTCACTTGGCAGCGTCGAGAAACTCCTGGACCAGGCGTTTTGGGGCCTGGGTCAGCCAGGCTTCGACGATCAGCTCCCGCAGCCCAAGCTCGTCGATCTCGGCCAGTCTGACCAGCACGGCCGGATAGCCATCGAAATGGGGTGCAGTGAAGTACAGCTCGGGTTCGTCGGCGATCAGCGCGAACTTGACGCCCTCATCGGCCACCCGGACGGCAAGGATGTCGCCCTGGGGCGGTTCGATCCCGAGTGCGGTCAGCGCTTCGTGGTCAGACTTGCGCAGCGGACGTTCCCAGGCGATCAGTTTCTTGCCGACCCGCCATTCGCGCGGCGACCGCTCCTCGGTGAGTTGCAGCGCGCCGATGACGCTGGCGACGTCGTCCCACGTGGCCATGACTCATTGTGCTCCCCTTAAGCGGGTCAGGGGGCCGATCACGCTGCACCGCTGCGCGCGATCTCGAGGCTCACTACTGTTGCAGCGTGACGTCGCCGACGCAGGCCAGTGATCCTGAGCCGCAGTCACCGGATCAGCACCCGCCGGGGACAGGGGCCCGCTACCGGATCACCCACCGCACCGAATATCGCTACTCGGATGTGGTGACGAGTTCCTACGGCCGCGGCTTTTTGACCCCGCGGGAAATGCTGCGGCAACGCTGCCTGTCCCACGAGCTGCGGATCTCACCGGCGCCCGCGGACAGCTCGACGAGCCGCGACACCTACGGCAACATCAGCTCGTATTTCCATGTCACCGCGCCGCACCAGACGCTGACCATCACCAGCGAATCCGTCGTCGAGGTGTATCCGGCACCACCGGAGCGCTGGGGTGGCGGACCGGCATTGGCTCCCTGGGAACAGGCCCGCCCGGTGGGGGCGCGGGGCGCCTTGGCCACCGAGTTCGCTCTCGACCTGACTCCGCCCGAGATCACCGACGAGGTGCGCGAGTACGCCGCGCCCAGCTTTGTCCCCGAGCGACCGCTGGTCGAGGTACTGCGCGATCTCACGTCACGGATCTACACCGACTTCACCTATCGCTCCGGTTCGACCACGGTGTCCACTGGCGTCAACGAGGTTCTGACGGCCCGGGAAGGGGTATGCCAGGACTTCGCGCGGCTGGCGATCGCTTGCTTGCGTGCCAACGGTTTGGCCGCCAGCTATGTGTCCGGATATCTGGCCACCAACCCGCCGCCAGGAAAGGACCGCATGATCGGTATCGACGCAACCCACGCCTGGGCCGCGGTGTGGACACCGCAACCGCCCGGGCAGCTCGAGTGGCTGGGCTTGGACCCCACCAACGACAAGATGGTCGATGAGCGGTACATCATCGTCGGGCGGGGCCGCGACTATGCCGACGTGCCGCCGCTGCGCGGCATCATCTACACCAACTCCGAAAAAAGCGTGATCGACGTCGCCGTTGACGTTGTGCCCTACGAAGGTGACGAATTGTATGCGTGATTTCCACTGTCCAAACTGCGGCCAGCGCCTGACGTTCGAAAACTCGGCATGCCTGGCCTGCGGTAGCCCGCTCGGGTTTTCCCTCGACGAGATGGCCCTGCTGGTGATCACCACGGGCGACGACGCCGACCGTGCCGGCTTCGTCGGCGCCAGCGAATACGAACTGTGCGCCAATCGTCATGTGGCCGAATGCAACTGGCTGGTTCCCATCAATCGTCCCCGCCTGCTGTGCGTATCGTGTGCGCTGACCACCGAACGGCCCAATGACGCCGACACCGCCGGCCTGGCGGAGTTCGCCCGGGCCGAAGCGGCCAAACGCAGGCTGGTCGCCGAACTGCACGAGCTGAAGCTGCCGATTGTGGGCCACGATCAGGATCCCGACTACGGTTTGGCTTTTCGGCTGTTGTCCAGTGCACACGAGACGGTGATGACCGGGCACGAAAACGGGGTCATCACCATAGATCTCGCCGAAGGCGACGACGTGCACCGCGAGCAGCTGCGGGTCGAGATGGACGAGCCGTACCGGACCCTGCTGGGACATTTCCGCCACGAGGTCGGCCACTACTACTTCTATCGGTTGATTTATCCGTCAAGCGACTACCAGGCCCGGTTTCGCGAATTGTTCGGCGACCCCGACGCCGACTACCAGGAGGCGCTGGACCGCCATTACAGCGAGGGCGCGCCCGAGGGCTGGAAAAAGAGGTACGTGTCGTCGTATGCGACCATGCACGCCGCCGAGGACTGGGCCGAGACGTTTGCCCACTACCTGCACATCCGGGACACGCTGGACACCTCCGCCTGGTGCGGCCTCGCGCCGGCGACGGCGACCTTCGATCGCCCGGTGTTGGGCCCCAGCGCATTTCAGACCATCATCGACATGTGGCTGCCGTTGTCGTGGTCGCTGAACATGGTGAACCGGTCGATGGGGCACGACGACCTGTACCCGTTTGTGCTGCCGACCGTCGTGCTGGAGAAAATGAAGTTCATCCACACCGTGATCGACGAGGTGACATCGCCGACTAGCGCGCGATTGGCTGCCGGGTAGCTGCGGCGTTACCCGTCACGGCATCACCCGCCGCTCGTCGGGCCCCCACAGCGGCTGCATACCGCCCGGCAGCGCCAGCTGCGTCGCGGTGATCACTTCGGCCAACTCGCGCAACGCGGCATGCACGGTGGCCAGCAGGACGGCCAACCGCTCACGGCGACCGTCAGCGGAGACCAGTTCCAGTTCGGCGGGATGCGACCGCCGCAGCAGGGTGCCGATCTCGGCGACCATTCGCTCCGGCCGCGACGAGCCCGAGGAGCCGGGTAGGTCGCCGAGGTCGGACCGCAGCCGCTCCAGTTGATACACCAACGACCGCGGGTTCGTCGCGTCGAACAGCATCAACTCAGCCAGGGCGGCCACGCTGACGTTGCCCGCCGTGCGACGGCGATAGATGACCGCCGATTCCGCCGCGATCAGGGTCGACTCGATGATCGTGCGTTCCGCGGCCGGGGCCCGGACAGTCGTCAGAGTGGCGTCCAGCAACGCGGTCAGCCCCACGCCGCGTTCGATGCGCTTGCCGATGTCCATCATGGTCCAGCCGACGTCCTGCACCATCGACTCACCGGCCACCCCGGCCAACGTCAGCATCCCGACCAGGGTCTCGGACTGAGCAGTCGCGAGCACGGCGTCGGCCTCGGCAAGCGAATCCGGTGGCTCGGATGTGTGCGCCAGTGCGCGCTCGACGCCGGCCAGCACCACCCAGGTGTCGCTGGACAACTGATCACGCACCGCCCTGGCGGCCGATGCCAGCCGGTCCACTGACTGCACCAGCGATCCGGGGCGGTCGCGGTCCATCGTCAGCGACCACAGTGTCGACGGCGCGATCGCGATCGTTTCCGCCTGGTCACCCGCTGCGGTGTCGGTCCCGGTGATGCGGCCCAGCGCGGCCATCAGCACCGGCACGCACTCGCTCTCCGAAGTCTCCTGCCGATGCCGGAATTCGTAGTAACGCCGGCGGGCAGCGATCAGCAACCGGGCCATGTTCTCGGCCCGTTCGCCGTAGCGTCCCATCCAGAACAAGTCGGACAACACCCGTGGCGAGCTGACCCCCAGGGTGCCTGCACCCGCCTTCGTCGGCACCTCGGGCGCCGGCAGGGTCACCGTCTCGGTTTGCGAACGCTCGGTGGGCCGGACCCAGACATCTTTTGCCACAGCGGTTTTCAGTGTGTAAGCGGTCGGCCCCGGCGCCAGCACGTAGCCCAGCCCGCCAAGCATCGGAGCGTAGCCGCCGCGTTGGGCGACGGTGAACAACCGCATACCCACCCCGCCCGCAGACAGTTCACCGCCATGGCTGGTGGGTGCCGACGAGAATTGCGGCAGTTCCTGGCCGACCCACTGCCATGGCACCGCGGTGATGCAGGCGGCCAACTCGGCCAACCGCGCCGACGAAAGTGTCGGTCCGACAAGCGTTTGCCCACCCATGGTAGGCCGGATCAACAACGATGAGAGGTTCGCCAGCAGGTGCGAACGTTCACTGTCGATGCCGCCCCAATAGCTGGATGCGCTAGCCAGCAGCGGCGGTTCACCGAGCAGCCGCTTGGCCAGCTCGGGCAGGAACCGTTGCAGCCCGGCACTTTCCAGGATGCCGCTGCCGACCGTGTTGACCACGGTCACCGTCCCGCGGCGTTGCGCTTCCACTAAACCGACCACCCCGAGCCGTGAATCGGCCCGCAGATCGAGCGGGTCGGTATAGGTCGCGTCGACGCGCCGGAATACCACGTCGACGCGTTTGAGCGTGCCCAGCGAACGCATCCACAATTTGCCGTCGCGTACCACCAGATCCGCGCTCTCCACCAACGGGAAACCCAGCAACGTCGCGAGATACGCTTGATCGAAAGCGGTTTCGGAGTAGATGCCCGGGCTGAGCACCACCACCACCGGGTCTTGCGCGCCGTCGGGCGCCGCGTCGATCAACGCCAACCGCAGCGCCTGGGCGAATGGTGTCGTCGGCCGCGGTCCGACCCTCTCGTACAGGTCGGGAAGCGCGTGCGCAAGAACCCTGCGGTCGGCCAGTGCGTAACCGGCCCCCGACGGGGCCTGCGTCCAGTCGGCGTTGACCTGGAAGCCGCCGTCGGACAATCGGCTCACATCACAGGCGTGCATGAAGAGCTGGTGGTGCCCCGGCACCTCGATGCCGTTGGCGGCGCGGACGTAGCCGGGGTGGGCGAACAGTAGCTCCGGCGGCAGCACGCCTTCGGTGAGCGAGCGGCGGCTTCCGTACAGGTCGGCAAGCACGGCGTTGAGCACCCGCGACCGCTGCACCAGCCCGGCCTCGAGTACTTCCCAATCCGGCGCCGACACCACCAGCGGCAGCGGATCCAGTCGCCACGGCCGCGGCTCGCCGTGGCCCCCGGCGGGCCCTTTGCCGGGATCGACTCGGGTATAGGTGATGTCGTCGTTGTCCACCAGCTGGTGCACAGCAGCGCTCAGCCGATTCAGCCCGGCCCTTCCGCGATCGCCGACCGCGTCAGCCAGCTCGGTCCACGCGGTGCGCACATTTCCGGCTTCGTCAACGAATTCGTCGTAGCCGACCACCGGCCCCTCGAAGCCGGGCGGGCGCAGGTCGAACAGGGATTCCTGGGCGCGCGCGGCGCGATACCCCGCCAGCAGCCGGTCGACGTCGGTGCGATGGTGAAACGCCGCCGACGACTCGCTCGAGTGCACTGTCATTTCTGCCGAAACCATTACCGCAGGACGGTACGCACGCGCCGCAGATCGAGGATGCCCGGCGCGCCGACGTCTGTGGAAATTCGTGCCTGCATCTCTCGGATGTCGGACAGGTCGAGTTTGCCCGGGGTAAAGCCGGTGGCCTCGAAGCGGCGGGCGCGGCGGGACTCTGCCTCCACGGCGTTGACGGGAGGTTCGTCGTAGGCGCGCCCGCCGGGATGGGCGATGTGGTACGTGCAGCCGCCGCGCGACGTTGCGGTGGTGAGGTCGACGAGCTCGAACTGCAGCGGACCGTCTTTCGCGATACTCGGGTGCAGCGCGCTGGGCGGCTGCCAGGCCCGAAACCGCACGCCCCCCACGTGCACGTCGGGGTTGTCGGTGGCCAGCAAAGGCACCGGATAGCCGTTGCACGTCACGAGGTAGCGGTGGCGGTCGGCGCCGATGATGCGCACCTGGATGCGCTCGACCGACGAGTCGACGTAGCGGGCGGTGCCGGTGGCAGTGGACTGTTCGCCCAGGGTGTTCCACGGCTCGATCGCGCCGCGCAGCTCGATCTCGACGCCGTCGAACACCGCGGTGCCGATACGCGGGAAGCGGAATTCGGTGAACGGGTCCAGCCAGCTGGTCTCGAAGGCGATGCCGTGTGCGCGCAGGTCCGCGGCGACGTCGGCGATATCGTGAATTAGGAAGTGCGGCAACAGGTATCGCCCGTGCAGGTTAGGGCCGTGCCGGATCAGCGGAGCCCGCAGCGGTTCGTCCCAGAACCATGCCACCAGCGAACGCACCAGCAGCGACTGCGCCATCGCCATCCGCAGATGCGGCGGCATCTCGAAGCCGCGCAACTCCAACAGGCCCAGCCTGCCGCGCGGGCTGTCCGGGTTGTAAAGCTTGTCGATGCAGAACTCGGCGCGATGGGTGTTGCCGGTGATGTCGGTGAGCAGGTGCCGCAGCGCCCGGTCGGTCACCCACGGATTGGGCGCGCTGTCTTTGGAAGACGAAGTAAGGCGCGCGATTTCGGCGAACGCGATCTCGAGTTCGTAGATCGCCTCGGGGCGGCCCTCGTCCACCCGCGGTGCCTGCGACGTGGTGCCGACGAACCGCCCGGCGAACAGGTACGACAGCGACGGATGCCGCTGCCAATACGTCAGCAGCGAAACCAACAGGTCGGGGCGGCGCAGCAGCGGTGAGTCCTTCGGGGTGATGCCGCCAAGGGTGATGTGGTTACCTCCGCCGGTGCCCCCGTGGCTGCCGTCGAACTCGAACGACTCGGTGGACAGCCGGGTCAGTCTGGCTTGCTCGTAGAGGGTTTCCAATTGCCGGCGTTGCTCGTCGAAACTGGCGGTGGGCGCGATGTTGACCTCGATGACCCCGGGGTCGGGGGTGATCGTCGTCGACGTCAGCCGCGGGTCCGGGGGTGGTTCGTAGCCTTCGATCACCACCTGGCCGCCGATCTTCGCCGCCGCGGCGTGGACCCGGCCGATGAGGTCGACGAAGTGTTCCAGCGCCTCGGTGGGCGGCATGAACACGTAGAGCAGCCCGTCGCGAATCTCGGCGACCAGCGCGGTGGTCGGCGCGGTCTCGTCGTCCTCCAGTTCCGCCTCGGCCGCCGAAGGGCTCAGATCGTCGCCGACGGTCGTCGGGTCGGTGACGAAGGAGGGCCGTGGCGGCTTCCAGCTGATCGAATCCAGCGGCAGCCGCAGGCCGGCCGGGGAGTCCCCGGCCACCAGAACGACGCGGCCGCGGCGCAGCCGCCAGTCGGCGCTGGCCCAGCCGAGATCGTCGTCACGGCGGTGCAGCGGCAGCGCGAATGCTGCTGGGGCCGTTGTGGATTCGTCGAGGCGCACCAGCAGCTCGGCGCGGCCTGCGGCGGTGTCCCGGTTGGCTTCGGGGTCGAGGTCGGCGTCCGGTTCAACCGGTTCACCCTCGGGCAGACGCGCCTTGGCGGCCAGCCGCGAGAGCGGGTCTTCGTAAGCCGGCCGGACCTGCGACAGTGGTAGGCCCAGATCGTCGGCGATGGCGGCCAGCAGCTCGAAGGCCGCCGCGTCGTCCGCCGGCGGGCCGGCCGGGTCGGTGGCCCAGGGGTCGGCCAGCAGGGTGTCATCGGGCCACAGTGGCTGCCCGTCGGTGCGCCAATGCAGCCCAATCTGCCAGCGCGGCAACGGTTCACCGGGGTACCACCGGCCCTGCCCGCGGTGGACAAGCCCCTGCGGGGCCCACTGCGCTTTCAGCCGTGCGGCCAGCTCGGAGGCGCGTTGGCGCTTGTGCGGGCCGTCGGCAGCGGTGGTCCACTCGTCGTCGACCTGGTTGTCCACTGACACGAACGTGGGTTCGCCACCCACGGTGAGTCGGACGTCGCCGGCGGCCAGGCGCTCGTCGACGCCGCGGGCGACGTGCTGGATCGTTGCCCAGGCTTCGTCGGTGTAGGGCAGCGTGACGCGCGGGTCTTCATGGATGCGCGTGACGGTGTTGGAGAATTCCAGCACTGACTCGCAGGGCCCGGTACCGCCGCTGATGGGTGCTGCGCTCGCGGGAGACGGCGTGGCCGCCAGCGGGATGTGGCCCTCGCCGGCGAACAGCCCCGAGGTCGGGTCCAGCCCGATCCAGCCTGCACCGGGGATATACACCTCGGCCCAGGCGTGCAGGTCGGTGAAGTCGGCGGCCGGTCCCGACGGCCCATCGAGCGCCTTGACGTCGGACGCCAGCTGGACCAGGTAGCCGGACACGAACCGGGCGGCCAGACCCTGCTGACGCAGGATCGACACCAGCAGCCAGGCGAAGTCACGGCACGAGCCGACGCCGGTACGCAGCGTGAAGTCGGGGGTCTGCACGCCGTGCTCCATACGCAGGCTGTAGCCGAGGTCGTTGTTGACCCTTCGGTTGACCTCCACCAGGAAGTTGATCGTGCGAGTGCCCTGCGGCACCGAGAAGTTACGCACCCACGCCTGCACCAGGTCGCCCGGACCCGACCCGGGGCCGTGCTCGTCGACGGGTCGCAGATACGGCTTGAGCTCGTCGCCCATCGGTTCGGGATAGCTGAAGAAGCCGGCCGCCGGCCAGGTCTCGGCCCAGTCCTCGATGAAGAAGTCGAACGGGTTGATCACCTTGAGATCGGCGATGAGCCCGACGGTGATGGTTAGCCGGCTCATCGGATTGGGGAAGGTCAGTCGGCACACGAAGTTGCCAACCGCGTCCTGTTGCCAGTTGACGAAGTGGTCGCCCGGCTCGACCCGCAGCGAGTAGGCCTCGATGGGTGTGCGTGAGTGCGGCGCCGGGCGTAGCCGCACGATGTGTGGAAAAACCCGGACCGGCCGGTCAAAGGCGTAGCTGGTGCGGTGCTCCAGCGCAACTTTGATGGTCATCACCGCCCATCACATCACGACAGCCAGATCGCCGCAGCGCAGCCCACTGCCCGACGTGTGTGGCGTTGGCGGAGTGGCGTAACCGGGATTGGCCGCCGACTGTTCCTAGGATCGCTCAAGTGGATGATCGTTACGGCCCCGACGTACTCGCTCGCGACCCGCACGGCTCGCGCAGGGGTCGGTCGGCTGAATTGCCAATAGAACTCGGCATGGTCGTGGAGGACGCGCAGACCGGCTATGTCGGCGCGGTGGTGCGCGTTGAATACGGCCGGATGGAGCTCGAGGACCGGGACGGCCGCACCAAGCCGTTCCCGGTTGGCCCGGGATATCTCGTCGACGGCAAACCGGTGATCCTGACCGCAGCGCGGCGCCCGTCAGCCAAGGCCGTCACCCGGACGGCGTCGGGCTCGGTGGCAGTGCGGGATACCCGTGCCCGGGTGGCCCGGACCGGCCGGATCTACGTGGAAGGCCGCCACGACGCCGAGCTCGTCGAGCAGGTGTGGGGTGACGATCTGCGGATCGAGGGGGTGGTGGTGGAGTACCTCGGGGGCGTCGACGACCTCGTCGCCGTCGTCGAGCAATTCCGGCCGGGCCCACAGCGACGGCTGGGCGTGCTCGTCGACCACCTGGTGCAAGGCTCGAAGGAATCGCGGCTGGCCGAAGCGGTACAACGGGGCCCGGGCGGCGCGCACACGCTGGTGGTCGGGCATCCGTTCGTCGACATCTGGCAAGCCGTCAAACCGGCCCGGTTGGGTCTCTCGGAGTGGCCGATCATCCCACGCGGAACCGACTGGAAACACGGGATCTGCCAAGCGCTGGGCTGGCCGCATGCCGACCAGGCCGACATCGCCGCCGCCTGGCGTCGCATCCGCGGCCGAGTTCGGGACTGGACGGATCTCGACGCCGCGCTGATCGGTCGGGTGGAGGAGTTGATCGACTTCGTCACCCAGCCGTGAGATGCCGCCGTTCGTCTAGGGGGTCAGCGGCGCGACCTGGCCGCCGGAAAGCCGACGGTAGGTGTACACCTGGATCAGCAGTGCCACCGGCGCCGCCACAATGATGCCGATGCCGCAGGCCAGGACCCCGACCAGCAGTAACAAGCCCTGCACCAAGAAGGACAGCAGGGTAGCGCCGACATTCGATCTGACCGTCGTGAAGCTGGCCTTGAGCGCGTCGATGGGCGCCAGAGCGCGGTCTGTCGCAAAGGCGATCGTGAACAGGGTGAAGAAGGTGAAGACGACGATCAACACGAACGACAGCAACGCGAAGATGAATCCGGCCAGCGAAAGCAGATTCAAGATCCCCGTGATCAGGGCCAATAGCAGGGCGGCCAGGACCACCTTGCCGAAATTGCGCGGCTTGAAGAACGAACCGACGCTCACCGGCCTTCCGTCGGCGAGGTCGAGCGCGCCGGACAGGAACGCTGCCTGCACGAAGATGCCGAAGACGAACGCCACGATCTGCAGCACGAGAAATCCGCCATCGTCCAAACCCGCCGTGAACGACGTGCCGTAATCGCCGTCTGTGCCGGTTGTGTTGGCCGTGGCGCCGCCCAGCACGACGAAAACCAGCCCGTGCAGGACCGCCCCGATCACGAAGTACAGCAGGAAGGCAAGGATCAGCGGCCCAGGATTCTTACTGAACTTATTCCACGCCCAGCTGAACGCGTCACCGACGTTAAACCCCAGTCCGGGCGGCGGTGGGTAGCCCGGAGGAGGCCCGTAACCGGTTGGGGGCGGGTAGCCAGGCGGTGGTGGGTAGCCCGGCGGCGGTCCGTAGCCGGGCCGAGGCGGCCCATACCCGGGAGGGGGCGGGGGCCCGCCGTACCCCGGCGGCGGTCCGTAGGCCGGTGGTGGTCCGGGAGGTGGTCCGTAGCCTGGCGGCGGTCCGGGAGGAGGTCGGTAGCCGGGTGGCGGATAGTCGCCTTGGTTGGGATTACCGCCCCAAGGATCGCTCGGGCCGCCAGGGTGCTCCGGAGGTTGGCTCATAGCCGCTCCTGCCTCGTCGTCGGGGGTTGTGCAGGCGTGCGCCTCCGCGAACTTAGCAAGTATTCGGCGGCCCCGCTGCGACCTAACACTGCGCGCCGACGTGTCGCATTGACGTGGTATGCCTGACACGTGTCTGACGGTCTGTTCGACGTCCCCGACGCGACCAGTCTTGGCGAGCGCGCGCAAGGGGGTTCGGCCGCCGCGCCTTTGGCCGTGCGGATGCGCCCGGCCAGTCTCGACGAGGTGGTCGGCCAGGACCACCTCTTGCAACCCGGCTCGCCACTGCGACGTCTGGTCGAGGGGTCGGGCGTGGCTTCGGCCATCCTGTACGGCCCGCCCGGCAGCGGGAAGACGACGCTGGCGTCCCTGATCTCACAAGCCACCGGGCGCCGGTTCGAGGCTCTGTCGGCATTGTCGGCCGGGGTCAAAGAGGTCCGTGCGGTCATCGACGTAGCACGTCGCGCCGCCGCGCACGGTGAACAGACCGTGCTGTTCATCGACGAGGTGCACCGGTTCTCCAAAACTCAGCAAGATGCGTTGCTGTCAGCCGTGGAGAACCGGGTGGTGTTGCTGGTGGCGGCGACGACGGAGAATCCCTCGTTCTCCGTGGTCGCGCCGCTGCTGTCGCGATCGCTGATCCTGCAACTGCACCCGCTGAGCTCTGACGACGTCCGCGCTGTGGTTCAGCGCGCGATCGACGACGCTCGCGGTCTGGGCGGCAAGGTCCAGGTGACGCCCGACGCCGTCGACCTGTTGGTCCGGCTGGCCGCCGGGGACGCGCGCCGCGCGCTGACCGCGCTGGAGGTGGCGGCCGAGGCGGGGGACCAGGTCACCGTCGAGGCGATCGAACAATCGCTGGACAAGGCCGCGGTGCGCTACGACCGCGACGGCGATCAGCACTACGACGTGATCAGCGCGTTCATCAAGTCGGTGCGCGGCTCCGACGTCGACGCCGCGCTGCACTATCTGGCCCGGATGCTGGTCGCCGGCGAGGACCCGCGATTCCTCGCGCGCCGGCTGGTGATCCTGGCCAGCGAGGACATCGGCATGGCCGATCCGACCGCGCTACAGACCGCCGTCGCCGCGGCGCAGACCGTGCAGTTGATCGGCATGCCCGAAGCGCAGCTGACCCTGGCGCACGCCACCGTGCACCTGGCCACGGCGCCCAAGTCGAACGCCGTGACCACCGCGCTGGGTGCGGCGATGGCCGACATCAAAGCGGGCAAGGCGGGCCTGGTACCGCCGCATCTGCGTGACGGGCACTATTCGGGTGCCGCGGCGCTGGGCAATGCGCAAGGTTACAAATATTCCCATGATGACCCGGATGGTGTTGTGCCGCAACAGTATCCGCCGAACGAGCTAGTCGGCATCGACTACTACCGACCTACCGGCCGCGGAGTCGAGCGCGACATCGGGGTCCGACTGGAGAAGTTGCGGGCCATCATCCGCCGCAAGCGCGGGTGACCGCCGAGCACCGTTCGCAACAGCAGTCACGCCAGCCGGCAGGGGGACCACGACACGGTCTTTGCAAGCGACGGCATATGCGATGTCACGCGCGGACGCGCTCGGGTACTGATATCGCCCGCGATCCCGCTCCCGAGAAGTGCCTGTCCCTACCCTCAGTGGCTGGTGTGGTTAATGTTACTGCCGGTATCCGCTTGCTGTAGCCAGTCGGCCAGCGAGCGACCCGCATCCAGCACATGTCGCTCGGCGATGTCACGGGCTTTGTCGGTGTCACGATCGGCCAGCGCCGACACCAGCGCCTGATGCTCTTCCAACGCGTTGTGCTCGTGCTCGGGGAACATCGCGAAAAAATTCGACGGGACGACCCGGACGGCCTGCCGGATCTGCGCCATCAATCGCCGCGAGTGGGCGGCGTGGTGGATCTCCCGGTGAAACCGCCAGTTTGCTCCGACGATGCCGCGGTCCCCGGAGTGCGATTCGACGTCGGTCGCCAACTCGCGTAACCGCTCGACGCCGTCCGGCGTGACCCGCTGCGCCGCCCAGGCGGCGGCCTGCCCGGTCAGCACGCCCAGAATCGTGAAGCTGTCGAGCACATCCTGGGGGCTCATGCCGATCACCGTGATCCCGCTGCGCGGCGCGACGCGCACCAGCCCGTCGTAAGACAACTCCAGCAAAGCCTCGCGCACCGGTGTGCGGCTGGTGGCGAATTCCTTGGTGATCGCGTCGAGGTCGAGCCGGGTGCCGGCGGGCAGCGCGCCGGTGAGAATGCGGTCGCGCAGCTCGCGCGCGGCGCGCTCGCGCACCGTCCCGGCGATATCAATACCGTCGTTGGAGGCCATGGCGGAGACCTTAGGGGCAGTCGGGTACCCGAGAAGGAAGAGCACTTGAAATCTAATATATCAGATGCTAGACATCAGTAATGACAACACGACAGATGGCGCTCGTCGCCTTCATGCAAGCGGGCAGCACCTCGGTGTACGCGGGCTCGTGGCGTCACCCCGCCACCGAGCACGGCTACCTCGACGCTTCTTACTACGCCAAGATCGGCAGGCAACTCGAAGAGGGCTGTTTCGATCTGATGTTCTTCGACGACCGGCTCGCGATGCCGGGCATCTACGGCGGCTCGGTCGCCGACGCCGTCAAATACGGCGCGCGGCCGGTGAAGCTGGACCTGTCCATCGTCTTGGGCGTGCTCGCGCAGGCGACGTCGCACATCGGCCTGGGCGCGACCGGCTCCACCACGTACTACACGCCGTTCCACATAGCCCGCACCTTTGCCACCCTCGACCACCTGTCCGGCGGCCGGGCGGCATGGAACATCGTCACCTCAGTCAACGACAGCGAGGCGCAGAACTTCGGCTTGGAAACGCATCTGGGCCATGACGCCCGCTACGACCGCGCGGAGGAGTTCCTCGAAGCCACCGTCGGGCTGTGGGACACCTGGGAAGACGGCGCCGTGCTGCACGACCGGGTCAACGGTATCTACGCCGACCCGGACAAGGTGCACGAGCTCAACCACTCAGGTGAGTACTTCTCGGTGCGCGGGCCGCTGACGGTGCCGCGCACCCCGCAGGGACGGCCGGTTCTCATCCAGGCCGGCTCGTCGGGTCGCGGGCGTGAATTCGCTTCCCGCTGGGCTGATTTGATCTTCACCGGCGACCCGGGTATCGACGTGGCCCGCAGTCACTACGCCGACCAGAAGGAGCGCATCGACGCCGCAGGCCGCGACCCGCAGTCGGTTAAGCTCTGCCCGATGGCCTATGCCGTCGTCGGCGAGACGGAGGATCACGCTAAAGACCGCGAACAGGTCTTCCTCAACGACCTGGTGCATCCGATGGCGTCGCTGACCCTACTCTCGGAGCTGATGAACTACGACTTCGCCAAACACGATCTCGACGACCCGATCACCGATGAGCTCATCGAATCGGTGTCGGGAATCCGCGGTCTGGTGCAGAACCTGCGCGCCCACATCGGCGACAACATCACGCTGCGCGACCTGGCCGGCCACCGAGCCACCCTGCTGCAAGGCCCGCGTTTCGTCGGCACCGGGACGCAGGTCGCCGATCAGATGGAGGAGTGGTTCCACGGCGGTGCCTGCGACGGGTTCGTCTTGGCCGCAACGCATCTGCCCGGCGCATTCGAAGACGTGGTGCGGATGGTGATCCCGGAATTGCAGCACCGCGGCCTGTTCCGCGATTCCTACAGTGGGTCGACGCTTCGCGATCACCTAGGGCTGCAACGGCCGGCCGGCGTGCCCGTCGGAGCATGATGCTCGAAGGCATCCGGGTTCTCGACGTCGCGACGTTGGCCGCCGCGCCGCTGGCCGCCACCTATCTCGGCGAGTTCGGCGCCGACGTCATCAAGATCGAGCAACCCGACGGCGGCGACCCGATCCGCACCTGGGGAAACCAGATCGATGGCGTCGGCCTGATGTGGAAGTCGTTGTCGCGCAACAAGCGTTCGATCACCCTCAACCTGCGCGTCCCCGAAGGCCAGGCCCTGCTGCGCCGGCTTGTCGAACACGCCGACGTGGTGATCGTCAACACCCGGCCGGCGACGCTGCGTAAGTGGGGGCTGGACTACCCGGCGCTGCGCGCCGTCAACGACAAGATCGTCATGCTGCACATCACCGGCTACGGGCTGACCGGGCCCAAAAGCGAACGGCCTGGCTTCGGGACGCTCGGCGAGGCGATGAGCGGCTTCGCCAACATCACCGGGGAGGCCGGCGGGCCACCGACGCTGCCGCCGTTCATGCTGGCCGACGGGGTGGCGTCGCTCAATGCCGCCTACGCGGTGATGCTGGCGCTCTACCACCGCGACGTGCACGGCGCGTCGGGGCAGTTGATCGACATCAACCTGATCGACCCGCTGGCGCGGCTGTTGGAGCAAACCTTGCTGGGCTACGACCAACTCGGCCTGGTGCCGACCAGAGCGGGCAACCGTTGGGACATCTCGGCGCCGCGCAACACCTACCGCACCGCCGACGGTCGCTGGCTGGCGATGTCGGGCAGCTCACCGCAGTTGGCGCTGCGGGTGTTTCGCGCCATCGGGCGCGCCGACCTGGTCGACGACGCCGACTTCTCCGACCCGCAACGCCGGCTGGCGCGGGCCCGCGAGGTGGACCAGGTGGTGGCCGACTGGGTGGCCACCAAGACACTGGCCGAGGCGATGCAGATTTTCGACGCCGCCGAGGTGGCCGCCGCACCGGTCTATGACATCACCGACCTTGTCGCCGACGAACAGCTGGCGCATCGCGAAGTCTTCGTCAAGGTCGGCGACGACGAACTCGGCGCGATGACGGTCCAGGCCCCGGTGCCGCGATTCTCCGGCGCGACCGGCCGTGTGCAGCATCTCGGCCCGCGGATCGGTGAGCACAACGCCCAGGTGTACGGCGAGCTGCTCGGGCTGACCGGCGGCAACATCGATGACCTGCACACCCGGGGTGTGCTGTGAGAGGACTTCTGCGATGACGTCCCTGTTGCGCCGCTCGGAACTCGCCGTGCCCGCCAGCAACGAGCACATGTTCGGCCACGCCGCCGCCTCGGAGGCCGACCTGGTTTTTCTCGACCTGGAGGACGCCGTTGCGCCGGCCCAGAAGGAGTCGTCTCGCGCCAAAGCCGTCACAGCGCTTAACGAGCTCGACTGGGGACGCACCGTGCGGGCGATCCGGATCAACGGTCTCGACACCCAGTGGTGTCACGACGACATCGTCGAGGTCGTCGCAGGAGCCCGGGAGAACCTCGAGACGATCATCATCCCCAAAGCGTTCCGGGCCCGCGATGTCTGGTGGGTCGACGTGCTGCTGACTCAGCTGGAAGCCAAGCTCGGCCTGTCCCGCCAGATCCGCCTCGAGGTGCTCATCGAAGAGGTGGAGGGACTGGCCAACGCCGAGGAGATCGCGACGGCCAGCCCGCGGCTGGACGCGCTGATCTTCGGTGTCGGTGATTTCTCGCTGTCGCAGGGCGCCCGGGTGGACACCAACTTCGACCCGCTCGGCGAATACCCGGGCGACTTCTGGGCCTACGCCCGCAACAAGGTGATCGTCGCCGCCCGCATCGCCGGCATCGACGCGATCGACGCGCCCTATCCCGACTACCGCAACCTGGAGGGCTACGAGCGCGATGCGCGACGGGCCGCGCTGATGGGTTACACCGGCAAGTGGGCGATCCACCCGACCCAGATCGCCGTCGCCAACCGGGTTTACGCGCCAACCGATGAGGAGATCGCGCTGGCCGAGCGCAACGTCGCCGCCTACCGCGAAGGTGAGCAGAAGGGTCTCGGCGCGGTCGGCGTCAACGGCGTTCTTGTCGACGCGGCCCACGTCAAGATGGCGCAGGCCACCCTGGAGCGCGCGGCGCTGATCGCCAACGCCCGCTAGACCAACTCGGGCACTCGCAGGTGGGCGAGCGCCAACTCGAACTCGCCGACGTCGTGCTGGTCGGCGCCGAGGTCGCGAAGTCGGGCCGTCCGCAGCGATCGGGCCTGCTCTTCGTTGCGCTGCATCGCCTCGAGGCTGTCGAACGTCGACGATGACACTGCCCGCCACGAGGCACGGTCGATCATCAGGCTGGCGCTGCAGAAGCCGTCGAGCTCCTCGATCGCGGGCAGCACCGACCCCCGGTAGAACTCGATGGCCCGGTCGAACTGATCGGGCCGCACCCGCAACCAGGTGGCGCGCACACACGCGCCGGGACCGGAGTGGTGGTCGCGGTGCAGCACCGCGATCTCCCACTCGTCGATCGTCGGGCTGCCCCCGAACGTCTGGGCCGCCTGATCGCGTACCGGGCGTGCCTGTTCGGCGCTGGCGCGCATGGCCGCTTCGTTCTCCCACGCGGTGGTCGCGATGCAGCGGCCCGACTCGCGGTCGACCAACAACGACAGGCCGACGCAGCCGTCGATCTGAGTGAGCGCGGGCATGACCTCATCGCGAACATGCGCGACTCCGGCGTCGATGGACGACGGCTGCGCCTGAATAGTGGTGGAGCGCGCGTACATGATCAAGCCCTCCTAGGTCGGGGGCGGCGCCTCGGCGGCGCCATCGGTCCTACCCACACCTTCCTCCGCTGGATTCGCCCTGACAATGGGCAAATCTGGTGCGCTTGTTCGATATTGGCACACGGCAGTACCAGCCGACAGCCGATCACTCGGCTCGACCGGTCTACCCCGCAAAGCCGATCAGACCAGTTCGGGCGCCCGCAGATGGGCGAGCCGAAGCTCGAACTCGCAGTCGTCGAGCTCGTCGGCGCCCGCTTCTCGTGTCTTCGCGTTCTTGAGGGCCATTGCCTGCTCTCTGCTGCGATTCATCGCATCGAGGCTGTCGAATGACGCACTGGACACGGCGCGTCCGGAAGCGCGATCCACCAGCAGGCTGGCGCTGCAGAACCCCTCGAGTGCCTCGAGTTCGGGCAGAACGGACGTCTTGTAAAACTCGATGCCCTGGTCAAGTTGATCTGGCGGCAACTTGACCCACGTCGCCCGCGCGCAGGCGCCCTCACCTGAGCGGTGATCACGGTGCAGGACCGCGATCTCCCACTCTTCGATCGTCGGGCTGCCGATCCCGCCGAACGCCTGCACCGCTTGATCCCGCACGGGCGCTATCTGTTCGGCGCTGGCGCGCATCGCCTCTTCGGTTTCCCAGGCGGTGGTCACTATGCACCGGCCGGTCTGCTGGTCGGCCAACAACGACAAGCCGACACAGCCGTCGACCTCCTGAAGTCTTGGCATGACGGCATCGCGAATGTGCGCAACTCCGGCGTCGATGGACGATGATTGCGCCTGGATAGTGGTGGAGCGCGCGTACATGATCGCACCCCTTTCCTCTCGGGGCAGCGCCCCGGTGGCGCCACCGGTTCAACCAACACCTTCCTCCGCCGGATTAGCCTATGGCAATGGGCAAATACGGGTGTGCTCGGTCGGGATCGGCGGCTCAGGATTGGCAGGTCAGCGAGCATGGCCCGTAGGCTGGTCAGGTGGATACCGATGTGCTGGATGTGGACACCGCGCGTCGCCGTATCGTCGATTTGACCGATTCGGTGCGCGCGTTTTGCTTTCCGCGGGGCGACGGGCTCTGCAATGTCTTCGTTCCGCACGCGACGGCCGGGGTGGCCATCATCGAGACCGGCGCCGGTTCCGACGACGACCTCATCGACACCCTGGAGCGGCTGCTGCCGCGCGACGACCGCTACCGGCACGCGCACGGATCTCACGGTCACGGCGCCGATCATGTGCTGCCGGCGATCGTCGCGCCGTCGATCACTGTGCCGGTCCAGGCAGGGGAGCCGCTGCTGGGCACGTGGCAGAGCGTTGTCCTGGTCGACTTGAACCGTGACAATCCGCGGCGCTCGGTGCGCTTGACTTTCGTCCACGGCTGAACCGCGGCCGGGTTCGTCGAGTGTTCAGGCACGGTCACCGGACCGGTACTGTAATGCGGTCGAAATAGGCTTAATAGGTGGAATCGGCCGGGTAGGCCAGCCTTAAGAGGAAGCGGAAAAGTGCAGACACACGAGATCAGGAAGAGGTTCCTCGATCATTTCGTGAACGCGGGCCATACCGAGGTGCCGAGTGCCTCGGTGATTCTCGACGACCCCAACCTGCTGTTCGTCAACGCCGGCATGGTGCAGTTTGTGCCGTTCTTCCTCGGCCAGCGCACGCCGCCGTATCCGACCGCCACCAGCATCCAGAAATGTATCCGCACGCCGGATATCGACGAAGTGGGCATCACCACCCGGCACAACACCTTTTTCCAGATGGCCGGCAATTTCTCGTTCGGAGACTATTTCAAACGCGAGGCCATCGAGTTGGCCTGGACATTGCTGACGAACACAGTCGAAGATGGCGGATACGGGCTGGATCCGGAAAGATTATGGGCCACAGTCTATTTCGACGATGACGAAGCCGTGCAGCTGTGGCGGGAGATCGCGGGGCTGCCGGTCGAGCGAATCCAGCGGCGCGGCATGGCCGACAACTATTGGTCGATGGGCATCCCTGGGCCGTGTGGTCCGTCGTCGGAGATCTACTACGACCGCGGACCCGAGTTCGGGGTCGAGGGCGGTCCGGAAGCCAACGAGGACCGCTACATCGAGATCTGGAACCTCGTGTTCATGCAGAACGAACGCGGCGAGGGCATCGGCAAAGAGGACTTCGAAATACTGGGTCCGTTGCCGCGCAAGAACATCGACACCGGCATGGGTGTCGAGCGGGTCGCGTTCCTCTTGCAGGGCGTGCACAACGTGTACGAGACAGACCTGCTGCGCCCGGTCATCGATACGGTGGCCAGACGTGCACCCCGCGGATATGACGTCGGCAACGACGCCGACGACGTGCGCTACCGCGTCATCGCCGACCACAGTCGCACCGCAGCCATCCTGATCGGCGACGGTGTCAGTCCCGGCAACGACGGGCGCGGCTACGTGCTGCGCCGACTGCTTCGACGGGTGATCCGCTCCGCCAAGCTGCTCGACATCGAGGGCCAGATCGTCGGCGAGCTGATGGCCACCGTTCGCGACGCGATGGGTCCGTCGTACCCGGAACTGGTCACCGATTTCGAGCGGATCAACCGCATCGCGGTTGCCGAGGAGACCGCGTTCAACCGGACGCTGCAATCGGGGTCGCGGCTCTTCGAAGAGGTGGCCGGCGCCACCAAGGCATCCGGCGCGACCGTGTTGTCCGGCTCGGATGCCTTCACGTTGCACGACACCTACGGATTCCCGATCGAGCTCACCCTCGAGATGGCCGCCGAATCGGACCTGCAGGTCGACGAACTCGGGTTCCGGGAACTGATGGCCGAGCAGCGCCGTCGCGCGAAAGCCGATGCCGCCGCTCGCAAGCACGCGCACGCCGACCTGACGGCCTACCGCGAGCTGGTTGACGCCGGGCCCACCGAGTTCACCGGTTTCGACGAGTTGACCTCTCAGGCGCGGATTCTGGGCATTTTCGTCGACGGTAAGCGGGTCCCGGTGGTGGCGCACGGCACCGAAGGTTCAGTGGGTGCTGATCGTGTCGAGCTCGTGCTGGACCGCACACCGCTCTACGCCGAGTCGGGTGGACAGGTCGCCGACGTGGGCTCCATCAGCGGCACCGGCGCCGGCGGCAGCGCCCGGGCGGCGGTCACCGACGTGCAGAAGATCGCCAAAACCCTTTGGGTACACCGGGTCAACGTGGAGTCCGGGGAGTTCGTCGAGGGCGACACCGTCGTCGCAGCGGTAGAACCCGGCTGGCGTAAGGGTGCCACTCAAGGGCACTCCGGCACCCACATGGTGCACGCTGCACTGCGACAAGTGCTGGGGCCCAACGCCGTTCAGGCTGGTTCGCTGAACCGGCCGGGCTACTTGCGGTTCGACTTCAACTGGCAGGGCCCGTTGACCGATGACCAGCGCACCCAGATTGAAGGGGTTACCAACGAAGCCGTGCAAGCCGACTTCGAGGTGCACACCTTCACCGAGCAGTTCGAAAAAGCCAAGGCGATGGGTGCGATGGCCCTCTTCGGCGAGAGTTACCCGGACGAAGTGCGGGTGGTGGAGATCGGTGGGCCGTTCTCGCTGGAGCTATGCGGTGGCACGCACGTGCACAACTCGGCGCAGATCGGACCGGTGACGATCCTGGGCGAATCGTCGGTCGGTTCCGGCGTGCGACGGGTTGAGGCTTACGTCGGGCTGGACTCGTTCCGCCACCTGGCCAAGGAGCGGGCGTTGATGGCCGGGCTGGCGTCGTCGCTGAAGGTGCCTTCCGAAGAGGTGCCCGCCCGGGTGGCGAACCTGGTGGAGCGGTTGAAAGCCGCGGAAAAAGAAATCGAACGCACCCGGCTGGCCAACGCGCGGGCCGCAGCGGCCAACGCCGCCGCCGGGGCAGAGCGCATCGGTAACGTCCGTGTGGTGGCGCAGCGGATGTCGGCCGGGATGACCGCCGCCGACCTGCGCTCGCTGGTCGGCGACATCCGCGGGAAGCTCGGCAACGACCCGGCGGTGGTTGCGCTGATCGCCGAGGGGGACGACGGCAGCGTGCCGTACGCGGTCGCCGCCAACCCCGCGGCCCAGGATCTGGGTATCCGGGCCAATGACCTGGTCAAGCAGCTCGCGGGAGCTGTCGACGGTCGCGGCGGCGGGAAGGCGGATCTCGCGCAGGGCTCGGGAAAGGATTCGTCGGGCATCGACGCGGCGCTCGACGCGGTGCGGGCAGAGATAGCGCGGGTCAGCTGAGTGGACTCTTCGCACCGCGTGCCGGATCGGCCCGGCGGGGACGATCCCGGACCCGGCCGGCGGCTCGGCATCGACATGGGCAGTGTGCGCATCGGCGTGGCCTGTAGCGACCCGGACGGGATCCTGGCCACGCCGGTGGAAACGGTCCGCCGCGACCGGTCCACCAAGCATGTGCGACGGCTGGTCGAGTTAGTCGCTGAGCTGCAAGCGGTCGAGGTTGTCGTCGGTCTGCCGCGAACTTTGGCCGACCGCACGGGCCCGTCGGCCCTTGACGCGATCGAGCTCGCCGGCGTGCTGGCCCGCCGGATCGCGCCGATACCGGTGCGGTTGGCCGACGAGCGGCTGACCACTGTCAGCGCGCAGCGATCGCTGCGCCAGGCGGGGGTCCGGGCCAAAGGCCAGCGTAGGGTCATCGACCAGGCGGCGGCGGTGGCGATCCTGCAGGGTTGGCTCGACGAACGTCGTGTCATGTTGCCCGGGGAGGTCGACGGTGTCTGACAGCCGGGAGCGCGCTCAGCCGGTGGCGGTCGGGCCGCCGCGCCGGGTGCGCTCGCGCGCCGAGCGGATCCGCGCCGAGCGAGGTCAGCGTCGGCGGCGCGCTGCACGCGGATTCGCCGTGGGATTGCTCATCGCGGTGGTCGTGGCGGCGGTGTTCATCGGCTCCAGGATGTGGCACAGCTTCGGCACGCAGAACGACTTCGCCGGTGACGGCAAACGGGATCTGGTGATTCAGGTCCACGCCGGCGACTCGACCACGGCGATCGGCGAGACGCTACACAATCAGGACGTTGTGCGGACCGTCAAAGCGTTCCTCGAGGCCGCGCAAGGCAATGCCGCGATTTCGGCGATCCAGCCCGGCTATTACCGGCTACGCACCGAAATTCCAGCGGGCTCGGCGGTCAAGCGGCTCGCTGATCCCGAGAGTCGGGTGGGCAAGTTGGTGATTCCGGAGGGTCAGCAGCTCGACGACACCACCGACGTCAAGACCAACGCCACCACGCCCGGCATCTTCACCATGATCTCCAACGCCAGCTGCGTCGACCTGGACGGGGACCGGCACTGCGTCGCGGCGACCGATCTGCGCACGGCGGCAGAAAAGACGGCGCCGGCATTGCTTTCGGTGCCGCCCTGGGCCATCGAGCCGGTCACCGGGATGGGTGACGATCACCGCCGGCTCGAAGGCCTGATCGCGCCGGGAACGCTGAACGTCAACCCCTCGGCGTCTCCGCAGGCGATTCTGGAGACGCTGATCAGTGCCAGCGCGGGGCGGTACCTGAAGTCGGGTCTGCTGGACACCGCCACCGCGATGAACATGTCGCCGTACAACGTCCTGGTGGTCGCCTCGCTCGTGCAGCGGGAGGCCAAACCCCAGGATTTCCCGAAGGTGGCGCGGGTCATCTACAACCGGCTGGCCGAGCACCGCACGTTGGAGTTCGACTCGACGGTGAACTATCCGCTGGATCGCCGCGAGGTGGCCACCACCGATGCCGACCGCGAGCAGGCCACGCCGTGGAACACCTACATCTCCGAGGGACTGCCCGCAACGCCGATCTGTTCGCCGAGCACCGACGCGCTCAATGCGGCGGAGCATCCCGCAGACGGCGACTGGCTGTACTTCGTCACCATCGACGCCCAGGGCACGACGTTGTTCACCCGCGATTACCAACAGCATCTGGCGAACATCGAATTGGCCAAACGCAACGGTGTCCTCGACTCCGCGCGCTAGGCGGGGCCCGAGGAAGGCGGCGGTCCTCGGCTCGCCGATCGCCCATTCGCGCTCTCCGCAGCTGCACCTGGCCGCCTACCGGGCGCTGGGCCTGGCCGGGTGGACCTACGAGCGCATCGAGTGCGGCGCCGACGAGCTGCCCGGTGTGGTCGGCGGGTTCGGCCCGGAGTGGGTCGGGGTGTCGGTGACGATGCCCGGCAAATTCGCCGCGCTGCGATTTGCCGACGAGCGCACCGAGCGGGCCGAGCTGGTCGGATCGGCCAACACGTTGCTGCGAACGCCGCATGGCTGGCGGGCCGACAACACCGACGTCGACGGCGTGGCGGGTGCATTGGGTACCGCGACGGGTGCCGCGGTGGTCTCGGGGTCCGGCGGCACCGCGCCGGCGGCGATTGTGGCGCTGGCCGAATTGGGCGTCACCGACATCACCGTCGCGGCACGCAACCCGGACAAGGCCGCCGGGTTGGTGGAACTGGCCCGTCGGGTCGGTGTCGCGGCCCGGTTCTGCGACCTCAACGGCGGCGCGGTGACCGACGCGGTCGGGGCCGCCGGAGTGCTGGTCAACACCTTGCCGGCCGATGTCGCGGCGCGATATGCGGAGGTGTTCGCCGGCGCGCCGGTGCTGCTGGACGCGATCTACGACCCGTGGCCGACGCCGCTGGCCTCAGCGGTGGCCGCCGCGGGTGGCCGGGTGATCAGCGGGCTGCAGATGCTGCTGCATCAGGCGTTCGCGCAAGTCGAACAATTCACAGGGCTACCCGCGCCGCGAGCGGCGATGGAGGCCGCGCTGCACTAGCGTCTCGCCGATGCGGATCGCGATCGCCGCGGTGGTGCTGGGTTGGCTGGCGGTGCTGAGCGTCTACGACGTCACCCGGCGGCGGCTGCCGAACGCGCTGACGCTGCCGGGCGGAGGCGTCATCGTCGTCGGAGCGGCCGTCGCCGGGCACGGGCCGACGGCGCTGGTCGGTGCCGCGGTGCTCACCGCGGTCTACCTGCTGGTGCACCTGGTGTCTACGACGGCGATGGGCGCCGGCGACGTCAAGCTGGCGATCGGTCTGGGCGCATTGACGGGATGCTTCGGTGTGGAGGTGTGGTTTCTGGCGGCGCTCGGCGCGCCACTGCTGACCGCCGCGATCGCGGTGGCGGCCCGGCTGGGCTGGTCGGCGACGACGGTGCCGCATGGCCCGTCGATGTGTGCGGCCAGCGTGGCGGCGGTGGGACTGTCCGTGCTGTCGTAACCCGGTGACTCTGGCAGCGTCTGGCAGTGCCGGTGGTGGAGTCGGCAGTGTGTCTCGCCGCACCATCTGGGCATGACAAACACATCACTCTCAACCAGATCCCGCCCGACCGACGACAGACGCTGGCGATCCATTCGCGCCGATCTCGTTTTCTGGACCTTCGTGGGCGGGGTTGTCGCCGCGTTCAGTGGTCCGCTCGCGCACTGGTGGAACCTGTCGCGCGCGGAGCTTCTGGCCGGCGGGCTGTCGTTTCTCGTCGGCGGTGTCGCCCTGCTGCTCGGTCTGAACCGGATCCGTCCCACGCCGCGCGCCCTGGTGGCCGGTTTCGGGGTGTCCAACCTTCTACTGGCGCCGATCCTGTGGGCTGCGGCGTCGTTCGGCTGGTTGCGACTGAGCGCTGCGGGCAACTGGGCGCTGGCAGACGCCGGCCTCGTCGCGCTGGCGCTGGGCGTCTGGCAACTCACCGCGTTAGGGCGGTCGCCGCACCGCGGAGGCTGAGGGTTTTTCCCCGTCGACGCCGGTCGTGGGAAGATGGGACACGTGTTGCGATGGACCACTGCTGGTGAATCCCACGGCCGAGCGTTGGTGGCCGTGGTCGAAGGCATGGTCGCCGGGCTGACGGTCACCTCCGACGACATCGCCGACGAGCTGGCCCGCCGTCGCCTCGGCTACGGGCGCGGCGCCCGGATGAAGTTCGAGCGCGACCAGGTCACCGTGCTGGCCGGGGTACGGCACGGCGTCACACTGGGCGGGCCGATCGCCGTCGAGATCGGCAACACCGAATGGCCGAAGTGGGAGACCGTGATGGCCGCTGACCCGGTCGACGCGGCGGAGCTGGAGGTGGCGCGCAATGCCCCGTTGACCCGGCCACGGCCCGGCCACGCCGACTACGCCGGCATGCTCAAATACGAATTCGATGACGCCCGTCCGGTGCTCGAGCGGGCCAGCGCCCGCGAGACCGCTGCCCGGGTCGCGGCCGGTACCGTCGCCCGGCAGTTCCTGCGGCAAGCCCTCGGCGTCGAGGTGCTCTCCCATGTCATCTCGATCGGCGAATCAACGCCTTACGACGGCCCGCCGCCGCAGGCCGGGGACCTGGCGGCGATCGACGCCAGCCCGGTGCGCGCATTCGACAAGGCGGCCGAGGAGTCGATGATCGCCGAGATCGAAGCCGCCAAGAAAGACGGCGACACCCTGGGCGGTGTGGTGGAAGCCGTCGCGGTCGGATTGCCGGTCGGGCTCGGGTCGTTCATCAGCGGCGACGCCCGGCTGGACAGCCAGCTCGCCGCCGCCGTGATGGGCATTCAGGCGATCAAGGGCGTCGAAATCGGTGACGGCTTCACCACCGCACGCCGACGCGGCAGCCTCGCCCATGACGAGATGTACCCGGGTCCCGACGGCGTCGTCCGCTCGACCAACCGGGCCGGCGGGCTGGAAGGTGGCATGACCAACGGCCAGCCGCTACGGGTACGCGCCGCGATGAAGCCGATCTCCACCGTGCCGCGTGCGCTGGCCACCGTGGACATGGCGACCGGCGACGAGGCCGTCGCGATCAACCAGCGTTCCGATGTCTGCGCGGTACCGGCCGCCGGCGTGGTGGTCGAGACCATGGTGGCGTTGGTGCTGGCCCGCGCGGCGCTGGAAAAGTTCGGCGGCGATTCGCTGACCGAAACCCGGCGCAACATCGACGCCTACCGGCGCTCGGTGGCCGACCGGGAACCGGTCAGCGAAGTTCGGGCATCCGGGTAGCTCTGATGGCACCCAAAGCCGTGCTGGTGGGACTGCCGGGATCGGGCAAGTCCACCATCGGGCGACGGCTGGCCAAGGCCCTGGGCGTCGCCATGCTGGACACCGACGCCGCGATCGAAGAGCAGACCGGACGCGGCATCGCCGATATCTTTGCCGCCGACGGTGAGCAAGAGTTCCGCCGCATCGAGGAAGGCGTGATACGGGCGGCCTTGGCCGAACATGACGGCGTCCTGTCGCTCGGCGGCGGCGCTGTCACCAGTCCCGGTGTGCGCGAGGCACTGGCCGGCCACACCGTCGTGTACCTGGAAATCACTGCCGCCGAAGGAGTTCGGCGCACCGGCGGCAACACCGTGCGGCCGCTGCTGGCCGGGCCGGACCGTGCCGAGAAGTTCCGCACGCTGATGTCGCAGCGTGTTCCGCTGTACCGGCAAGTCGCCACGATCCGGGTGAACACCAGCCGTCGCAATCCGGGGGCCGTTGTCCGCTACATCGTGTGCCGCCTGCAAGACCCGAAGCCGGACAGCGCCGCGCGCAACCGCCGCCGACCGCCGTGGCGCCGCACGCCGGCACCGCAGGCGCCGAGCGGAACCGAGCCCCGAACGGGGCCGCCGCCCACCCCCGCCACACCGGCCGCGCTGGCCGCGGCTCGTCGCGCCGAGGCAGGCAAATGACGGAGTCTCACGAACCGGTTACCGTGCAGGTGGCCGTCGACCCGCCCTACCCGGTGGTGATCGGCACCGGGCTGTTGGGTGAGCTCGACGAACTGCTCGCGGGCCGGCACCGGGTAGCCGTCCTGCATCAACCGGTGCTGGCGCAGACCGCGGAGGCAATCCGAGCCCACTTGGCCGACAAGGGGATTGACGCACACCGCATCGAAATTCCCGACGCCGAAGCCGGCAAGGACTTTGCCGTCGTGGGTTTCATCTGGGAAGTGCTGGGCCGCATCGGCATTGGCCGCAAGGACGCTTTGGTCAGCCTCGGCGGCGGGGCCGCCACCGATGTCGCAGGCTTCGCCGCGGCGACCTGGCTGCGGGGTGTGTCGATCGTGCACGTGCCGACCACGCTGCTGGCAATGGTCGACGCGGCGGTCGGCGGCAAGACCGGTATCAACACCGATGCCGGTAAAAACCTGGTCGGTGCGTTTCATCAGCCGGCGGCCGTGCTGGTCGACCTGGCGACGTTGCAGACGTTGCCGCGCAACGAAATCGCCGCCGGCATGGCCGAGGTCGTCAAGGCCGGTTTCATCGCCGACCCGGCGATTCTGGATCTGATCGAGGCCGATCCGCAGGCCGCACTGGACCCGTCGGGGGAGGTGCTGCCAGAGTTGATCCACCGTGCGGTCGCCGTGAAGGCCGAAGTGGTCGCCGCTGACGAGAAGGAATCGGAGCTGCGCGAAATCCTCAACTACGGCCATACATTGGGCCACGCGATTGAGCGGCGGGAGCGCTACCAGTGGCGCCACGGCGCCGCGGTTTCGGTGGGTTTGGTTTTCGCCGCCGAGTTGGGAAGGCTGGCCGGGCGTCTTGATGACGCCACCGCGCAGCGCCACCGCGCGATCCTGGCGTCGCTTGGCTTGCCGGTCGGCTACGACGCCGACGCTTTCCCGCAACTGCTGGAATACATGGCCGGCGACAAGAAAACCCGCTCAGGGGTGCTGCGGTTCGTGGTTCTCGACGGGCTGGCGAAGCCTGGCCGGCTGGAAGGGCCGGACCCGGGGCTGCTGGCGGCCGCCTACGCGGAGGTCGGCGCGTGACCCCGCCGGCGACGATGCAGAGCGAAGCGATGCGGAGGAGCGGCGCATGACCCCGCCGGCGACGATGCAGAGCGAAGCGATGCGGAGGAGCGGCGCATGACTACGGTCAACGTCATCAACGGACCCAACCTTGGTCGGCTGGGCCGCCGTGAGCCGGAAGTCTACGGCGACACCACCCACGACGATCTTGTCGCGCTGATCGAACGCGAGGCTGCCGACCTGGGACTGAAAGTCGTTGTGCGGCAAAGTGACAGCGAGGGTCAGCTGCTGGACTGGATCCATCTGGCTGCTGACGCCAAAGAGCCGGTGATCCTCAACGCCGGCGGGTTGACGCACACGTCGGTCGCGCTGCGAGACGCCTGCGCCGAGCTGAGCGCACCCTTGATCGAGGTGCACATCTCAAATGTGTATGCCCGCGAGGAGTTTCGGCACCACTCTTACCTGAGCTCCGTCGCGACCGGGGTCATCGTGGGCTGCGGCGTGCAGGGCTATCTACTGGCCCTGCGGTATTTGGCCGGCCGCTAGCGCTGGTCGTCGTCCCGTTTAGCCGTCGGCTCGGTCCGCTCCGGGTCACGCTCGGTCGGGTCGTGCTGGGTCGCGACCTTCTCGGTGGGCTCTGCAGTTTCGTGGGCCGGGATCGCCTCGGTCGGTTCCCCGCTGTGAGCCGGGTTGACGGCCTCGGTGGGCTCTTCCGCTTCTTCGCTATAGGCCGTCGGTGAGTCGTACTCGTCGCGTTCGGCCGTCGCCACGGCACTCGGCTGTTCCTCTGGCCGCGCGCCGCCCTCGGCGTTGGCCTGATCCGAGCGGACCGCGGCGAACACATCGGTGTCGGCCCGATCCTCATCATCGCCGGCGCCGCCTTGCGGCTTGTAGGCACCCGCACGGTCGATCCGCCAGCGGCCAATGGTCACCCCGCTGATCGCGCCCAAAAACACCACCAGGGCGGTGAAGGCCGCGAACGTGGTGAGCTCGTTGATCAGACCACCGACGTACAGCGACGTGTAGAAGACTGAGATCAGCCACGTCACCGCACCGCTGAGCAGCCCGGCAACCAGGCCGGCCAGCAGCCACGTCATCGCCAGATCGCCCCGACGATCCGGGTCGGGGTTGGCCGCGGCGTCTTCGCGGCCGTCGATAAGCCCCCAGATGACCACGCCGACGATGAACAGAACCAGCAGGACGATGCTGATCAGCGTCGCCTGCGTCTGCCACACGTTGATCAGCGTGCCCTGGAACAGGCGAACGACGACCATCGCGACACCAAAGACCAGCCCGCGCAGCATCCAGTTAGTCATGGGGCCACAGCGTAGCGAGTAGCGTCATCGAGCGTGTCACATTCCCAACGGCGAGCCGCTCTTAGTGCCAGGATCCGCGCTGCGGACCTGGACGCGATGCTGGTCACCGATCTGATTAATGTGCGCTACTTGTCCGGCTTCACCGGGTCCAACGCGGCGCTGCTGGTGTTCGCCGACGACCACGGCGCGGTGCTGGCCACCGACGGCCGTTACCGCACCCAGGCCGCCCAGCAGGCGCCCGACGTGGAAGTGGCCATCGAGCGGGCTTGCGGGCGTTACCTGGCCGGACGCGCCGCGGCCGCCGGCGCGCAGCGGCTGGGCTTCGAGAGCGATGTGGTCACCGTGGACGGCTACGACTCATTGGCCGCCGCGTTAGCGGACGCCGGTAGCACCGAACTGGTCCGCGCCTCGCAGACCGTGGAAGCGCTGCGCGAAATCAAGGACGCCGGCGAGGTGGCGCTGCTGAGGCTGGCCTGCGAGGCCGCCGACGCCGCGCTGACCGATCTGGTCGACCGTGGCGGGTTGCGGCCGGGCCGGACCGAACGCGAGGTGGGCCGCGAGCTGGAGGCGCTGATGCTGGACCACGGCGCCGACGGCGTCTCTTTCGAGACGATCGTGGCCAGCGGGGCGAATTCGGCGATCCCGCATCACCGGCCCACCGATGCGGTGCTGGCCGCCGGCGACTTCGTCAAGATCGACTTCGGTGCTCTGGTCGGCGGCTATCACTCCGATATGACCCGCACGTTTGTGTTGGGTAAGGCCGCCGACTGGCAGCTGGAGATCTACGAGCTGGTCAGTGCCGCGCAACGAGCCGGCCGGGTTGCGTTGGAAGCCGGAGCCAGTCTGGCCGATGTGGACGCCGCGGCTCGCGGGGTGATCGCCGACGCCGGGCACGGCGCGCACTTCGGTCACGGCCTCGGCCACGGTGTGGGTCTGCAGATCCATGAAGCGCCGGGGATCAATGCCAGCGCCGCCGGTACACTCCTGGCGGGCTCCGTGGTGACCGTAGAACCCGGGGTCTATTTGCCCGACCGTGGCGGTGTCCGCATCGAGGACACGCTGGTTGTGGCGGCTGGAAAATCAGAAACCCCCGGGCACGCACCGGAATTGCTCACCCGGTTCCCCAAGGAACTGGCGATTCTAGGCTAGCTAACTATGTACTCTGAACTGCAAAAACGAGGTCACTGGCGTGCGCTGTGGACCTAGTTATCTTGGGGATAAGCAAACGATCACCTTGGGTCTGGAACTGACCGCTCCTTGCCTCGAACCACTCGTGCCGGAAGAACTGCAATATTCGATTCGTTGACGGTCGTCATTGACGGTCGTCAGCGAATCCGGTAACTTATCCGCATGCGCTCACCCGGTGCCCCTTCCGTGGCGAAGTCGTCGGTTGCCGGTGGCGTTAGGGAGGCCCGCCGCCTTGAAACTCGGGGGCGTGTGTTTGAAGCCGCGCTCGCGGAGGTAGCACGGTCAGGTTTAGCCGCCGCTGATGTGGCCGCCATCGCCGCTGCTGCGGGTGTGGCGAGGGGAACTTTCTATTTCCACTTTCCCACGAAAGAACATGTCCTCGTTGAGTTAGAACGCAACGAAGAGGCCCGGATTGCTGCGGAACTCGGCGCGGCGAAGACTGACCTGGCCTCGGTTCTGCTGATGCTGGTGCGGCACGTACTCGATGCCCAACGGCGTTTAGGCGCTCTGGTTTTCCGAGACATGCTGGGACTGCATTTTTCCTCATCACGTCCTGTTGAGGACGAGTTGGCGCAGCACCCTCTCGCGGAGTACCTGATAGGTGTGATCGGTCACGCGCAAGCCGCTGGCGAAGTCTCAGCGGATTCCGACGCAGCAGAACTCGCGACATTCTTCCTCACCGGACTCTTCGCGCTTCTGGCCACCGGCGTACATGATGCTGCGCTGCTAAGTCGTTACGTCACAACAATTGTCAAGGGAATGGAGAAGTCATGAATAGAACGGGTATCGAGGGCTACCGAGACTTCCTCGTCCGGCGCGACGGTGAAGCCGATCTGCTCAACCGGCGGCTCGCTAACCGAGAGCACTTCTTCACCGAAATCGAAGACAACCCTGTCCGATCCGCCCATCCCGCCGACCGAACAACGTTCCTGCGGAACCTGCGCCGCCGCCACCCCGAACCCGGCCTCGATCCGAAAATGCTGTTCCTGCTCGCCACCGCCAAGCTGAATCAGGCCGAACGCTTCGGCGTCGGGCTCGGTGAGACCTATGGACGCAACAGCGACGAAAATCTCCCACCGGAGAATGTCTACCTCGAACTGGAAGAGCACTACCACACTCGTCTGCTCGCATACGCGCTCGATGTTTTTGACCTGACGTTCCAGGTGGTTCCGCCGCCCTTCGTGATGCGGCAGTTCGTCAAAACGGGCGTCTTCCTGCCCGAGCGGCTGAGCTTTCTGTTCGTGGGCGCGGCAGAAATGGCAGGCTGCATCATGTTCGACGAACTGCGCCGCGTTGGCGTCAAACTGTTCGCCAACGAACCCGAAGTCTCCGAACGCATCGAACTGCTGTATAGCGAAATCCTCACCGACGAAATC
The DNA here is from genome assembly GCA_963833915.1 of uncultured Actinomycetota bacterium. Lineage (GTDB taxonomy): Bacteria > Actinomycetota > Actinomycetes > Mycobacteriales > Mycobacteriaceae > Mycobacterium. The sequence continues at coordinate 173,202 of CAWHZO010000016.1, read as the reverse complement.
GGTCACGTCGGGTACTGCGCCTCGCGTTGTTCGCGGGCCGAGCGTGCTGTGATGCGGCGCATCTACCCGCTGATCGGGCGGCTGTTCGCACGACAGACCGTAGAAATCAGCCTCCTCATTGACCCCAAGGAATTACACGCACGACTTGATCGGCCCTTCAAAATCGAGGAACTCACCGATGGATTGGACAACGAAACGTATCTCGTCGCGCACCCTTAGCGGCGGTCAACTAGCGGTATCCGCCAGTACCCGGTAGACGGTCGCTCTGCTCACACCAAGCGTCGCGGCGATGGTGGGGGCTGATTCTCCGCTGGCGTGCATCCGTTGCGCTAAAGCAGCTTTGGCGTCATCGAGAGCCTTCGGACGCCCAATGGCCTGCCCCCGCGCACGACGCGCTTCCCGAGCTGCCGACCGACGCTCCCGTCCCAACTCCAATTCAAGCTCGGCGAGGCTAGCCAGAACGCCGGCCACCATGCGGCCCGAAGCGTTCGACGTGTCGATCCCCTCACGCAGCGAGCGCAGCACAATTCCGCGCTCACCCAGGTCGCGGATGGTCGTCATGACTTCTGCCGCGTTGCGCCCCAGTCGGTCGATGCCGACGACGACGATGGCGTCGCCTTGGCGTGCGTAGTCAAGGAGAGCGGCGAGGCCGGGACGCTGCTGCCGCGTTGAAGTGCCGGACAACTTATCGGTGTAGACGCGGCTGGCGTCGACGCCCGCTCCGGTGAGCGCATCCATCTGTTGGTCGAGTGACTGATGCGCCGTACTGACACGCGCGTAGCCGAGCTGGGTTCCGGTGACGGCGGGCGCGGTGTCTGTGACCATGCAAATATCGTCTCATAAGTCTCAGAACGTCTCAATATGAGACAGTGGTTCTGATGCATCTTTTGAGACGCCGCGAGCTGGCACTATTTGTTGGGCAGGCGGTCTCATCCGGCCCGTCGCAAATCTTTAGAAATGAGACCAGTCGGCTAGGTGCTTAGTTGGCGATGGACCGTGGTAGGGGTAGTCGTCATCAGGCAGGGGCAGTGTCTGCTGTTGTTCGATCCAGTCAGCAAGGTCGGCTTCGGCAATGTCGATGTCTGGCCCCGGGTAGTCGATTGCAGCGACATCGGCGACGGATTTGATCATGGCTGGCTTCCTTCGCGTTGTGTGGCTGATTCGGTGAAAACCGCTGGTGATTAATGAGATTCACTGGTGACCATCCAAATGGACGGGGCCGGCTGCCCGCTCGCCCCGGGGAATCGCCTGGATGGGCATCGGCGTGTCCTCACATGAAGAGTTGAGGTGCGCCCATTTCGTGACCGGGGGGCGGGCCGCTCGGCTATGACTGCTGGGATGCCATCACCTGCCTTTCACTGTGGGTTGTGACCTTGGTCGCGGTTGTTCTTGGGTTCGGAGGGCCGCGTTGGACGGCTCGCACGGGTTGCACTGGTCCGTGCCAGGGGCCAACGCGTGCACCGCACGACCGACCAGCCGGCCGGGGCCGAACTATGGCGCACCTGGCGGCTGGTGGCGCCGGCGGCCGACGGGCACGGAGGAGTGCTGCACACAAGATGGCGTCGACCTCGGCGACCAGCGCCGCTGTGTCGGGATCCGAGTACAGAATCTCCCGTTCCGCGCTACCAATGGTCTCGCTGGTCGTCGGTGCCACCACGGTGCCCAGGTGCGTCATCATCACCACCCCTACGCGCTCACCGGTCGATCAGGCGGTGATGACCTGGCGTCCGTTGCTGCGACCGATCGCGATCTTGCGAGGCTTAGCCTTCTCGGCCACGGGGATCCGCAGCCGCAGGACCCCTCCGTCGTAGGACGCAGCGATCTTGTCGGTGTCGAGGTTCTCACCCAGCACTAGCTGCCGGCTAAATACCCCGCGGGGGCGTTCGGTGGCCAGCATCTCCCGGCCGGGATCAACGTCGGGCCGCTCAGCGCGTACGGTCACCACGTTGCGCTCGATGTCCAGGTCCAACGAATTCTCGTTGATCCCAGGCAGATCGAATTCGACGACGAACTCCTCGCCCTCGCGCCACGCGTCCATCGGCATCACGGCCGGACGGGCCGCGGTCCCCAACACCTGCTGGGTGAAGCGATCGAGGTCACGGAACGGATCGGTTCGCATCAGCATGGTCGCCACCTCCAACTCTCCAATCTAGGTCAGATGTCATCGTTAATCTATGCCAGTTGGCATAGGTTTATATATATCATTGGTGTCGCATGGAGGCAAGAGACTGCAACAAATTTTTTGACAACCGCACGGAGGGTAGGCAACACCCGCTAATGACCACCGACAGCGCCCGGCATTGCGGGTTTGCCGATTGGCTCAGGAGTCGCCACGCCGAGTCAAGGGGTCGTGCCTTTCGGTCTGCTTGTCGGAGCGTCGAACGTAGGCCGCCTCGCGCACCGCATCCTCCGTTTCGAGGGCCGCACCCAAGGCGCCCCCGATCATCGCCAAAGAGCAAGTCAACCAAGCTAATTGGAAGTAATCCTGCAGGGACGCCGGGTGGCCGACGGCGCCGGTAAAAACTTGCGGCACCACAAACCAGAACGCCGCAACTAGCGCCAGCACATACAGCGCGGCGTACAGCACGGTCACGCCGATGACTACCGTCACCACGGTCGCGATATTGAACAACAGCACCTGCTTGCGCACCCCGGGCGCGGCAGTGCGCTCCCAGAGCTCAGCTCCGACGATCAAGGTCGCCGCGGTAGCACCCACCGATAGCAGCGCCGTACCGACCAGCCGCTGCCATCCAAACGCGTCGGATAGCCGCCAGACATCCGAGTACACCAGCCCGAAAACCCCGACGGCCACCGCGCCGGTCAGGGCACGCGACAATCGCAGTGACAGCTGCCACGGCTGGTTGGCCGCCACCATCCCGCCCAACAGCACCAGATTGCCGGTCAGCACGCGGGCGGTGAATGCGAAAGCTCCGTTGGCGGTATCGGTGCCCAGTTCACGCACCCGTTGCACCGACAACCGTCGCGACGGCGCGGCCACTCCCTGGGCGTCAGGGCCCCGTTTTTCACGGGATCCGATCAGCCGCTCAACCAGCCGCACGATTCCTTCTCGAATCCGATGCCGTGCACCCATCGCACCAAGAGCGGGCACCGACACAATCGCCACGTTGTGAACCGGATTCGCGTGAGCCACGACAGGGCGCCGATGAATATGCAACGGAAGATCGGTCAGACAAACCACTACATCCCAACCACGGTCCAGCAGCAATCGCCGTGCGGCGTCCACAATCGCAGCGTCGGTGGCCGGCGGCTGCACCAGGCGGCTCTCCATTACCTCAACCCGCCACTGGGCTCCCGGTAACCGCCGCTCGAGCTCCTCACCCAAACCCGCATCGGCGAGATCGCGGGCCAGCGAAAAAGCCACACCCGGCGCCCCCACGAGGCCCAGCACGATCTGTGGACCATTGTCGGCGTTCGGAAGGTCTGTCAGAGACACCATGCGTTGATCGTCACATCCGCTCGTGGGGTACCACCCAGCGGAACCACCGTCGGGTTGTTCCCGTTTTCTGGTGCTCCTGGTCGGAGCCACCTTTGTGAGCCTCGCTGGCAACATCGACTCCGTGCCCTCGGCGATCAGTTCGACGGCGTAACGCTGTACCTGGGCGCGGGTAAGCTCCACGGGGTGCCCGTGGCGCTCGCACCATTCCGGATACAACCTGGCGCATCGCAGATAGGACGTGATGGTCGTGGGGGACTTGTTCTCTGCTGTCAGGATGATTTCCCAGGAGTCATCAGCTCGCGAGGATCGGCGCTGGCAAACGTTTTGGCGCGTCCGGAGTCCTTTTTGGCATACCCGTCATCGACCGCCAAAACCGCAGTTCACGCAGCATAGACTAGGAGATTCACCGACTGTGGCAAGCACTGCCGATTTCAAGAACGGGCTCGTCCTGGTTATCGACGGAAACCTGTGGACGATAACCGAGTTCCAGCACGTCAAACCCGGCAAGGGTCCGGCATTCGTGCGCACCAAGCTCAAGAATGTCCTCTCCGGCAAGGTGGTCGACAAGACCTACAACGCCGGCGTGAAGGTGGAAACCGCCACCGTCGACCGCCGCGACGCCACCTACCTCTACCGTGACGGCTCCGATTTCGTGTTCATGGACAGCCAGGACTACGAGCAGCACCCGTTGCCGGAGTCGCTGGTGGGCGACGCCGCCCGGTTCTTGCTGGAGGGACTGCCGGTGCAGGTGGCCTTCCACAACGGGGCGCCGCTGTACCTCGAGCTTCCGGTGACCGTCGAACTCGTGGTCACCCACACCGAGCCGGGTCTGCAGGGCGACCGGTCCAGCGCCGGCACCAAGCCGGCGACCGTGGAGACCGGTGCGGAGCTCCAGGTGCCGTTATTCATCAACACCGGCGACAAGCTCAAGGTCGACTCCCGCGACGGCAGCTACTTGGGACGTGTCAACGCGTGAGCCGGCCCGCGCGTCCTGTTAAAGGACGGCATCAGGCTCGTAAGCGTGCCGTCGACTTGTTGTTCGAGGCCGAGGCCCGCGGATTAACGGCGGCCGAGGCGGCCGATGCGCGTACCGCGCTGGCGGCGGCCAAGCCCGATGTGGCGCCGCTGAACCCGTACACGGCGACGGTGGCCCGCGGCGTCACCGCGCACGCGGCACATATCGACGATTTGATCGCGTCGCATCTGCAGGGCTGGACGCTGGAACGGCTGCCCGCCGTGGACCGGGCCATCCTGCGGGTTGCGGTGTGGGAGTTGCTGCACGCCGACGACGTGCCGGAACCGGTCGCCGTCGACGAGGCGGTGGAGCTGGCCAAGGAGCTGTCCACCGACGATTCACCGGGCTTCGTCAACGGGGTGCTGGGCCAGGTCATGCTGGAGACACCGCAGATCCGGGCGGCCGCTCAGGCGGTTCGCGACGCCAACGCCGATTCATGACCCGTTTGGAGCTCCGCGTCATCATCGCCGCCGTGTTGGCGGCGACGGTGGTGCTGGGCGCAGTCATGTGTGCGGCCTACGGCCAGGCGGTGATCGCGGCGACGCTGGCGATCTATGCGTTGGGCGTCGGGGCCTGGCTGTATCACTCGATCGAGCGCTACGTGGTTGCCCGTCGCATCAGCACGGTTCGTTCGGTGGCCAAGCCGTTGTCGCCGTTGCTTCCGGTGATGGCCGCGATCATGGGATTGACCCAGGCCGTGGTGCGATCACTGACCGACGTCACCGATGTGGCGCCGCGGCGCTGGGACCTCCCGGTTCGGCGGTGGATGGCGATCAACCGCGGCGACCGCCGCAGCGACTACAGCGAGGACGAGTACGACGGTTGAGCCGCTTTCGGTCACATCCGCCTCATCCGACGCCCAGAGTCTGGTGTGGCAGATGTGACGGTACGGGTTGAGGTGACCAGGGTCGACGAAATGCCCGCGCGCTGATCTGCGGAGGGAGACACTGGCGATATGGACCGAGACGGCAGGCGCCCCAGGCGGCTTCGTGTTTCCGCGTTAGCGGCGGTCGCGAACCCGTCGTACTCGCGCATCGACACCTGGAATCTGCTCGACGACGCGTGCCATCAGCTGGCCGTCGTCGACCGCGCCGGGCTGGACACCAGCCATGAAGCTGCCCGGGTGAGGCGTCTACTCAACCGCCTCAGCGCCTACGAGCGCTACTGGATCTACCCGGGCCCGGAGAACCTGGCGGCATACTGCGGCTATCTGGACCAACTCGCCACGGTGAGCCTCGCCGAGCAGGTGTCGCTGGCCGTGCGGTTGCTCTCCGAATACGGCGACCGCGCGGCGTTGTTCGACACGTCGTCGTCGCTGGCCGATCAGGAGTTGGTGGCGCGCGCCAAAGAGCAGCAGTTCTACACCGTGTTGCTGGCCGACGACGCCCCGGTCACGGCTCCGGAAGGATTGGCGGGAAGCCTGCGCGCAATTCGCGACGTCGATGACGATGTGCAGTTCGAGTTGCTGGTGGTCACCAGCGTCGAGGACGCCATCACCGCGGTCGCGTTGAACGGGGAGATCCAGGCGGCCGTCATCCGGCACGACATTCCACTGCGGTCCCATGACCGGGTGCCGTTGATGACCACACTGCTGGGGCCCAATGACCAAGCGGTGGCGACCGACCGCACCCACGACTGGGTCGAATGCGGGGAGTGGATCCGCGAGCTGCGGCCACACATCGACCTCTATCTGCTCACCGACGAATCGATCGCCGCCGAGAACGAGGATGAGTCCGACGTCTACGACCGCACCTTCTACCGGCTCAACGACGTCACCGATCTGCACAGCACCGTGCTCGGCGGCATCCGAAATCGTTATGCCACACCATTTTTCGATGCGCTTCGCGCCTACGCGGCCCGGCCGGCCGGCCAATTTCACGCCCTCCCCATCGCGCGCGGCGCCAGCATCTTCAACTCCAAGACGCTGCACGACATGGGGGAGTTCTACGGCCGCAACATCTTCATGGCCGAGACGTCGACCACCTCGGGTGGTCTGGACTCGCTGCTGGACCCGCACGGCAACATCAAGAAAGCGATGGACAAGGCGGCCAAGACCTGGCATTCCCATCAGACCTACTTCGTCACCAACGGAACGTCCACCGCGAACAAGATCGTCGTGCAGGCACTGACCCGGCCGGGGGACATCGTTCTGATCGACCGCAATTGCCATAAGTCGCACCACTACGGTCTGGTGCTGGCCGGGGCGTACCCGCTGTACCTGGACGCCTACGAGCTACAGCCTTTCGCGATTTACGGCGCGGTATCGCTGCACGCCATCAAAAAGGCGCTGCTCGATCTGGAAGCTGCCGGGCAGCTGGGCCGAGTACGCATGCTGTCGCTCACCAACTGCACGTTCGACGGCATCGTGTACAACCCGCGGCGGGTGATGGAGGAAGTCCTGGCGATCAAGCCGGACATCTGCTTCCTATGGGACGAGGCGTGGTACGCGTTCGCCACCGCGGTGCCGTGGGCGCGGCAACGCACCGCGATGATTGCCGCCGAGCAACTCGAATCGATGTTTTCGTCTCCCGCCTATGCCCAGGAGTACCGGCAGTGGTGCGACTCGATGCACGGAGTGGAGCGAGCCGAGTGGAGTCAGCGCCGGCTGCTTCCCGACCCCAGCCGTGCCCGCGTCCGTGTCTACGCCACACACTCGACCCACAAGTCGCTGTCGGCTCTGCGGCAGGCGTCGATGATCCACATCCGCGACCAGGATTTCAACACACTGTCCCGTGACGCCTTCGGTGAGGCGTTTTTGACCCACACCTCGACCTCGCCCAACCAGCAACTGCTGGCCTCACTGGATCTGGCCCGCCGCCAGGTCGATATCGAGGGTTTCGAGATGGTGCGCTACGTCTACGACATGGCGCTGGTCTTCCGTCACCGTGTCCGCAAAGACCGGCTGATCAGCAAGTGGTTCCGCATCCTCGACGAATCTGACCTGGTGCCAGACGAATTCCGGCTCTCCGCCGTCAGCTCCTACCGCCAGGTGCGCCAAGGCGCATTGGAGGAGTGGAACGAGGCGTGGCGGTCCGATCAGTTCGTGCTCGACCCGACGCGGGTCACCCTCTACGTGGGTCAGACGGGCATGAACGGATACGACTTCCGCGAGAAGATCCTGATGGACCGGTTCGGCATCCAGATCAACAAGACCTCGATCAACAGCGTGCTGCTGATCTTCACGATCGGTGTGACGTGGTCGAGCGTGCACTACCTGCTCGACGTGCTGCGTCGGGTGGCCACCGACTTCGATCGCACCGAGAACGAGGCCAGCCGAGACGACCACGCCCTGCACCGACGCCGGGTCGAGGAGATCACCCAGGATCTCCCGCCGCTTCCCGACTTCAGCGAATTCGACGGCGCATTCCGTCCAGACGACGCCAGCTCATTCGGTGACATGCGCTCGGCGTTCTACGCCGGATATGAGGACGTCGACCGCGAACACGTCCTGATCGGCGAGGCCGGACGGCGGATCGCCGACGGAAAGACGCTGGTGTCCACGGGATTCGTCGTGCCGTACCCGCCCGGCTTTCCGGTACTGGTACCGGGCCAGGTCGTCTCCAAGCAGATTCTGTATTTCCTCGCTCAACTCGATATCAAGGAAATCCACGGCTACAACCCTGATCTCGGAATATCGGTGTTCACCGAGGACGTCCTGAAACGGATCACCGCGGCGCGGCATTCGGATGTTGTCGGCGGGTAGATTTCTTTGGGCGTCGCGTTGAAAGACGACGACGCCGATGTGTGTGCCTATGCCCGCCGGGCGTTGCAGTACGAGCCGGCGTAGTCCGGCAGGTCGACGGCAGGCTCACTGCCCTCCACGCTTGGCCAACTCATCACGCACGTCTGCCGGGAGCTCATCGATCCAGGCCGGCTCGCCCCGCGGTTCAGGCAAGACATGGCCGAACTCGACCATGTCGGTGTGGGCGAGGTCGTTCACATACACCCACACCACCGATTCGGGAACGTTCAGCACCCGCATGAGGAGATCTCGAATTCCGAGCAGGATGTCGTTCTTGGCGGCGCTGGTCCGCTCGGCGCGAATGTGGCCGTAGACGAACACGCCGTTGTGGGGCGCGGGCCGCAAACCGATGAAATGCCCGTCGGATGCAAGGTTGCGAAAAATGCACTGGGAGAATGCAACTGGAGCACCGGTGAACCGGCTGTGGATCCGCGCAATTCCCGCCGCGATGTGCGACTTCTGCTCAGCCGTAATTTGGCTTTCATGGGCATAACACATGTACGTGGGCATCCGCTCTCCCTAGCTGCCCGCTCGGGTGTGATGAGTGACGGCGGTGGCGTCGGTGTCGGCGGCTGCGGCCAGTTGGGCGATGGCCAGGTCGAACGGCTCGGGGCTGTGTAGCACGCGGCTGAGGATGAGCGCTCCTTCCACGCTGCTCCACGCGTGGGTGGCCAGTTGAATGGCGCGAGGAGTGCGGGACATTTTTTTCGGTGAGGCGCGCGGCCAGAGTGGCGATCATGTCCTGGAAGCCGCGGCGGGTGGCGTCGCTGAGTTGATCGGAGGCGGCCGTGGATTCGATGACGATGGGCGCCATGGCGCAGCCCTCGCGGTAGTTGCTTGAGATCAGCTCGTCGCGGATGCGGCCGATGAAAGCCTCGATCAGTTGCCCGGCGGTGTTGGTGGTGGCCGCCGCGCGGTTGATGTGGGCGATGTGATCACCGGCATGCAGGAGGTTGACCTCGCTGGCGAGTTCCTCCTTGCCGCCGGGGAAGTGGAAATAGATAGATCCTCGCGGGGCGGCGCTCTCGGTGACCACGTCCGATAGTGCGGTGCCCAGATAGCCATGTTCGCGGAACAGCCGGCGTGCCGCGGCGATCATGCGTTCCTTGCTGTCGTTCTTCTTGGCCATGTCGTCCATCATACATATTCCTTGACAGGTAATCGAATGTAGGTGTACGGTCCAGGTAAATAGTAAGTATGACGACCGACATAGTGACAGCAATGATCCAACGGGACGAAGGGCGCGCCCGCCGCTACTGAAGAGCGCCGGATCGATGAAGGGAGCCGAGTCGTGTCAATACCGCACTACGGTGACTACCAGTTCGACATCTACTTCGACGGACTTGAAGGCCAACTACCCAAGTGCCCCGTCGATTTCGCCTCGCTGGGCCCTCCTGCGTGCCGACAGCCCGGAAAAAGCCGACGAGGCATTGGCCCTCATCTATGGGCCAGGGCGCCACACCGCGGTGGTGTGGGGCCCTCACTCGTCATAAAGCAAAGCAGGGCAAGGCAATTCAGAGAAACCAAGGAGATACCATGACGCAATCATCGAAGGGACCGATCGAAACGATCTCCCATCAGGTCGATCGGTCGACGATCCAGATCGACGACTCGTTCGATGGTTTCAGGAATCGCTATGAGCAAGCGGTGCCCGTGTTCCAGAGCGAACGGTTCGACTCCCTCGTCGAGCGGGGCGTGGACTGGCAGACCATTTTGGATGCCACCGCAGAGAACGCGCCACACGACTTTATTCTCTACTGGTCCCACGACTTCACATCGCTGATGAGTCTGGCCGGAGACCGCGGCCGTTGTGTCGAGTACCTCATGGGCAACCACACCATTGCGGAAAGAATGTACCGTTACAACCCGGCCATCCTGCTCTATGCGCCCTTACGCACCGCCATTGTCGAAGACGCGAACGGCGCCACGTGGTTCACCGTGGACCGGCCCAGCACCCGGTTCGGCAGCTTCAACACGCCCGAAATCACCGAGGTGGGAATCGAATTGGATCACAAGCTGGCCGCATTGCTGCAGCACCTTGAGGCTCCCGTGCCAGCCGCGCTCACCCAGTGAGCGAGCTTTCCCCAGGACACCAACCAATAGAAAAATGGAAAGGAAACATCATGCCCGTCTACCAGTGCTACAGCCCCAAAGGACTACTGAGCAAGTCCGCGAAGGCGGAGCTTGCCGAAGAGATGACCAGCATGTACTGCAACATCACCGGAGCTCCGGCGTCATGGGTCAAGGTTCTCTTCCAAGAGATCCCCGACGGCGAGTGCTTCGCGGCCGGCAAACCGGCAACGCAGTCGCTTATTCTCGCCCTCAACCGCCACGGACGTGACCTCGAAACACGACGGGCAATGCTGCGTCAGCTCTCGCAGATGTGGACACGTATCACGGGCCAGCCGGAAGCCGAGCTTTGGATCTCGCTGACCGAGACCGATCATACGAACGTCATGGAGGCCGGGTCGCTGATTCCCGCGCCCGGCCACGAACACGAATGGTTCGAGGAAAACGGCGAAAGGCTGGCCGAATCGATAAGCAGGGCAGTATGACACCAGCCCTGCGTACTGGGAAAGGTGGCAGTGAGCGTGGATAGCGACCTGGCCGCGTTGAAGTGACGGGCGGTCGCCTGGAGCTCGCTCGGCGCGAGGGTGATCGGCGCTAGTCAGCGCAGCGCCTTGGCGTACAGCAGGCTGTCGCGGGGTTCGGGCCCGAGGTTGGGATAGACCGCGTGCCGGGTCAGCCGACCTTCCAGCAGGAACCCGGCTCGCTGAAGCAGTCGCACTGACCGCTCGTTGTCGACATGGCAGGTGGCCCATACCCGGTAAAGGTCGCGATCGGCGTCGAGTGCGCCAAGCAGCATGTCGAGTGCTTGCGACATCAATCCCTTGCCCCACCAACGTCGACCGACGCAGTATCCGATTTCGACGGAATGTCGCACCGAGAGTTGACCACTGATCATCCCGATGATTTCGTCACTGTGCTGCAGCACGATGACCCAGGTTCGCGAGTGATCTTCGACGTTGAGTCTTTCGGTGATCACCCGTCGCGTTGCGGCCAGGTCGGGATGCGGTGTCCACAACAGATACTTGGTGACCTGGGGATCGCGGGCGACTCTTTGGAACAGCGCGCCAGCGTCGTCGAGTACCGGCAAGCGCAGCTGCAGCCGTGCTCCGGCGATGCGCTCAGGCAGGTATTCGACCATCTACAGACCCAGCGCGCGATAGGTCCGGTGCACGAATTTCGGTTGCACCGCTTGCAGCTTCGCGCGTGAGGTGTTCCCGGCGACCGCGGCGGCGGCGTCGGCCGACAGCGCGGGCATGTTCTGTATCAGGTACAGCAGGACCAGGTCGGCGGCCGGATCCGCCTGCCACCACGTGCCATAAGCACCGGGCCAACTGAACGTTCCGACGCCACCCGGCCCGAACAACGGCGCCGACTTCGCGGGATCGGTGACCACCGAAAGGTTGAGCCCGAACCCGCGCCCGATCCAGAACGGCGAACCGAGAAAGGGATGCCGCTTCTGCTCATCGGTGAGCCGATCGGTGCGCATCAGCCGCACCGACTCCGGTGAGAGCACCCGTACTCCATTGACGGTTCCGCCGCACATGAGCATTTCGATGAACCGCAGGTAGTCGTCCGCGGTTGACCACAACCCACCGCCGGCGTTACAGAAGGCCGGCGGTGTGATGTGCGGCTGGCCCATGACGTCGTGTTGCAGCCGATCGTTGCCATCGAGCCGGTACATGGTGGCGGCGCGACGGCGACCCTCGACGGTCACGTAGAAGCCGGTGTCAATCATGCCCAGCGGCAGCAGGATTCGTTCGTCGAGCACCTGATCGAACGGCTTTCCCTCGATACGAGAAACCAGCACACCGAGGACATCGATGGCATGGCTGTAGGTCAGCCGCTCGCCCGGCTGATGCACCAGCGGCAACTCGGCGAGAGCGGCCAGCCACGGGTCGGGACCGTGCCCGAACGGCAGACGGACGTAGGCGCGGGAGATCGGTCCGCCCACCGAGAATCCGTATCCCAGGCCGCTGGTGTGGGTGAGCAGGTCCTCGACCAGGATCGCCCGCTGCACCGGATGGGTCCGATCCAACGGTCCGCTCGGGTTGTCCAGTACCCGCACATCGGCGAATTCCGGCAACCAGCGCACGATCGGGTCGCGCAGCGCCAGCTTGCCCTCGTCGACGAGGCTCATCGCCGCGGCGACCGTGACCGGTTTGGTCATCGACGCGATGCGAAACAGCGTGTCGCGCTGCATCGGCAATCCAGCCTCGACATCGCGGTAGCCGATCTCGTTGACCTGCAGCACGTTTCCGTGCTGCCACACCATGGTCACCGCGCCGGCGAGCAGACCGGCATCACAGGCTTCGCGAATGGAGGCCTGGTTGCCCTCGAGATTCACCGCTTCAGGTTAGTGGGCGCCGTTGCGCGCGGACGTACCAGAACGCCATCTCGACTTCGTTGCCGTCGATCTCGCGGCGCCAGGTAGTGGGCTCCAGTGATTCGATATCCCAGCCCGCGCCGCCAAGGACATCGCGCAGGGTCTGCTCGGACACCGCTGGCCGTGGCCATTCCTCGTCGGGTGGGTTCGCGTCGGAGAAACAGCTGAGCAGCAGGGTGGCGCCCGGCTTGGTCGCCCGATGCGCCGCGGCCGCATAGCTGCGCTTGGCGTCGTCGGCCAGACAGTGGAACATGCCGCTGTCGACGACGGTGTCGAATGCGTCGGTGTAGCCCTCGAGCGTGGTGGAGTCGGTCACTGCGAACTTCACCGTCACCCCGGCGTCCTTGGCCCGCCGTTCGGCGGTGATCAGCGCGGTCGGTGAGAGGTCGAGTCCGGTCACGTTGAAGCCCTGCTGGGCCAGGTAGACGGCGTTGTCACCGAGCCCGCAGCCGATGTCCAGAACACGACCGTGGACCCAACCCCCCTCCTGCCACGCGATGACGTTCTCCTTGGGTGCCTTGGTATCCCATGGTGGTGTGGCCATCGCCGGGACGCCTTCGCTTGGGCTTTCGCCTCGGTAGAGGGCGTCGAAATCAAAGGGGACACCGCCGGAAGGTTGGGCAGCGGAACTCGGGCCGGTCATTTTCGCCAGCGTAGCCCGATTGCGAACCGCCGCGCGGCCCGGATCGTCGCTCCGGCGGCGCGTAATGCTACGCTGCCGGTCAGTCGACATCCTTTAACGATCCGTCCAGAGAGGCGGAGAAGGAGGTCAGGATCTCGCATGGGTGCCGCGGGTGATGCCGCCACCGGCCGCGAATTGATGTCGGCGGCCGACCTGGGCCGAACCGTTTCCCGTATTGCGCATCAGATCATCGAAAAGACCGCGCTGGATGGTGCCGACGCACCACGGGTGGTGTTGCTGGGAATCCCCACCCGCGGTGTGACGTTGGCCGACCGGCTGGCCGCCAACATCGCCGAATTCTCCGGCGCCGAGGTCGCTCACGGTGCACTGGACATCACCCTGTACCGCGATGATCTGATGACGAAACCGCCGCGGCCGCTGGAGGCCACGTCGATACCGGCCGGCGGCATCGATGACGCATTGGTGATCCTCGTCGACGACGTGCTCTACTCCGGACGCTCGGTGCGCTCGGCGCTGGACGCACTGCGCGACGTGGGCCGCCCGCGAGTGGTGCAGTTGGCCGTTCTGGTCGACCGCGGCCATCGCGAGCTGCCGCTGCGCGCCGACTACGTCGGCAAGAATGTCCCGACGTCGCGCGGCGAGAGCGTGCACGTGCTGCTGGCCGAACAGGACGGCCGTGACGCCGTGGTCATCTCGCGGGAGGACGCGTCATGACCAGGCACCTGCTGGCCGCCGGTGACCTGTCCCGCGACGAGGCCACCGCGATCCTCGACGACGCCGACCGGTTCGCGCAGGCCCTGGTGGGTCGCGAGGTCCGCAAGCTGCCGACGCTGCGGGGCCGGACGGTCATCACGATGTTCTACGAGAACTCCACCCGCACCCGGGTGTCCTTCGAAGTGGCCGGCAAGTGGATGAGCGCCGACGTGATCAACGTCAGCGCCGCCGGATCGTCGGTAGGCAAAGGCGAATCGCTGCGCGACACCGCGCTGACCCTGCGGGCCGCCGGCGCCGACGCCCTGATCATCCGGCACCCGGCTTCGGGCGCGGCGCAACGGCTCGCGGACTGGACTGCTGACGCCGCTGGAGGCGGACCGTCGGTGATCAATGCCGGCGACGGCACCCACGAGCACCCGACGCAGGCGTTGCTGGACGCGCTGACCATCCGGCAGCGGTTGGGTGACATCGACGGTCGCCGTGTCGTCATCGTCGGCGACATCCTGCACAGCCGGGTCGCCCGATCCAACGTCATGCTGCTGGCCACGCTGGGCGCCGAGGTGGTGTTGGTGGCACCCCCGACGCTGCTGCCGGTCGGGGTTGCCGACTGGCCGGTGTCGGTGTCCCACGATCTGGATGCCGAGCTGCCCGCCGCCGATGCGGTGCTGATGTTGCGGGTGCAGGCCGAGCGGATGAACGGCGGCTTCTTCCCTTCTGCGCGCGAGTATTCGGTGCTGTACGGCCTTTCCGATCGACGCCAGGCGATCCTTCCCGGTCATGCGGTGGTATTGCATCCCGGCCCGATGCTGCGCGGCATGGAAATTTCTTCATCGGTGGCTGACTCGACGCAGTCGGCTGTGCTGCAGCAGGTTTCCAACGGAGTTCACGTGCGGATGGCGGTGCTGTTTCATCTGCTGGTGGGTACCGAGTCGCCCGCCGAGGGGCTCGGCGGGAAAGGGTATGTCGCGTGAGCGTGCTGCTGCGTGGAGTGCGGCTCTACGGCGAGGGTGACCGGGTCGACGTGCTGGTCGAGGACGGCCAGATCGCCGGTATCGCAGCCGGACTTGTGATTCCAGACGACGCAGATGTCATCGACGCCACCGGGCAGGTGCTGCTGCCCGGGTTCGTCGATCTGCACACTCATCTGCGGGAGCCCGGCCGCGAATACGCCGAGAACATCGAAACCGGCTCGGCTGCAGCGGCCCTCGGTGGATTCACCGCGGTGTTCGCGATGGCCAACACCAAGCCGGTCGCCGACAGCCCGGTGGTCACCGATCATGTCTGGCACCGGGGGCAGCAGGTCGGCCTGGTCGATGTGCACCCGGTCGGCGCGGTCACCGTCGGGCTGGCCGGAACCGAGCTCACCGAGATGGGCATGATGGCCGCCGGTGTCGCGCAGGTGCGGATGTTCTCCGACGACGGCAAGTGCGTGCACGACCCGCTGATCATGCGCCGCGCGCTGGAATACGCCACCGGCTTGGGCGTCCTGATCGCGCAGCACGCCGAGGAGCCGCGGCTGACCGTCGGCGCGGTCGCCCACGAAGGCCCCAACGCCGCCAGGCTGGGATTGTCGGGCTGGCCGCGCGCCGCCGAAGAGTCGATCGTGGCCCGGGACGCGTTGCTGGCCCGCGACGCCGGCGCTCGGGTGCACATCTGTCACGCCTCCACCGCGGGCACCGTCGAGATCGTCAGATGGGCCAAATCGCAAGGCATTTCGATAACCGCCGAGGTCACGCCGCATCATCTGCTGCTCGACGACAGCCGGTTGACCAGCTACGACGGGGTGAACCGGGTCAATCCGCCGTTGCGCGAGGCTGCCGATGCGATCGCGCTGCGTCAGGCGTTGGCCGACGGGGTGATCGATTGCGTGGCCACCGATCACGCCCCGCATGCCGAACACGAGAAGTGCGTCGAGTTCGCCGCCGCGCTGCCGGGGATGCTGGGTTTGCAGACCGCGTTGTCCGCGGTGGTGCAGGCGATGGTCATTCCCGGACTGCTGACGTGGCGCGACGTCGCGCGGGTGATGAGCGAGAATCCGGCTCGCATCGCCCGGCTGCCCGACCACGGCCGGCCCCTGGAAATCGGGGAACCGGCCAACCTGACGGTCGTAGACCCGGATGCCACCTGGACGGTGGCCGGCGCCGAGTTGGCCAGCCGGTCGGCCAACACGCCATACGAGACCATGACGCTGCCGGCCACCGTGACTGCAACCCTGTTGCGCGGCAAGATCACTGCCCGCGACGGAAAGAGCCCTGCATGAACTCGGCAACGTTGGTCACGTCACTGATCATCGCCGGGCTGCTGGCGCTGTTGATCGCGTTCATCATCCAGTTGATGATGCGCGGCTGGCGCGAACGTGCAGGTCGGCAGGCTGAGCTGATCGGCACGCTGCCGCCGATTCCGGAGACGGTGGGGTCGCCGATCGTCGCGCCGACTCGCGGCGTGTATGTCGGCTGCACGATTGCGCCCAGCTGGCACGAGCGCGTCGCGGTCGGCGATTTGGGCTACCGCAGCAAGGCGGTGCTGACGCGTTACCCGGAGGGAATCATGGTGCAGCGCAGCGGCGCCGGCCCGATCTGGATTCCGCAGGAGTCGATCACGGCCATCCGCACCGAGCGCGGCATGGTCGGCAAGGTCGTTCCCGCCGGTCTGGGGTCGCGGCGGGCGCGAGACGGTGAAGGGAGCGCGAACTCGCACGAGGGAATCCTGGCGATCCGGTGGCGGCTGCCGTCGGGCACCGAAATCGATCTCGGGTTTCGCGGTAACGACCGCAGCGAGTACACCCGCTGGCTACCGGAGAGCACCCGATGAGCCGCGCCGGCGACGATAAACAGAGCAGTGCGATTCTGAAAGGGCAGGAGGAGTGGCGCCGATGAACGGCGTAGCACAGCGGCGGGGCCAAGCGATGCTGGTCCTCGAGGACGGCCGGACCTTCACCGGAGCGGCGTTCGGTGCGATCGGCCAGACACTGGGCGAGGCGGTCTTTTCCACCGCTATGTCCGGGTACCAGGAGACGTTGACCGACCCCAGTTATCACCGCCAGATCGTGGTGGCCACCGCCCCGCAGATCGGCAACACCGGGTGGAACGGTGAGGACGGCGAGAGCCGCGACGACAAGATCTGGGTCGCCGGCTACGTGGTGCGCGACCCCTCGCCGCGTGTCTCGAACTGGCGTGCCACCGGAACGTTGGAAGACGAGCTGGTCCGCCAGCGCATCGTCGGAATCGCCGGCATCGACACCCGCGCGTTAGTGCGCCACCTGCGCAGCCGCGGCTCGATGAAGGCGGGGGTGTTCTCCGGTGCGTCACTGGCGGCGCCCGACGAGTTGGCGCAACGGGTGCGCGGCCAACAGCCGATGCTGGGTGCCGACCTGGCCGGTGAAGTCAGCACCGCGGACGCCTATGTCGTGGAATCCGGAGGGCCCCAGAGGTTCACGGTGGCCGCGATCGATCTGGGGATCAAGACCAACACCCCGCGCAATTTCGCCCGGCGCGGAGTACGCACCCGCGTGTTGCCCTCGTCGGCGACCTTCGAGCAGATCGCTGAGCTCAAACCGGACGGGGTGTTCCTGTCCAACGGCCCCGGCGACCCGGCCACCGCCGACCACATCGTCGAGGTGACCCGTGAGGTGCTGGGTGCCGGTATCCCGTTGTTCGGCATCTGTTTCGGCAACCAGATCCTGGGGCGCGCGCTGGGTCTGTCCACTTACAAGATGGTGTTCGGTCACCGTGGCATCAATATCCCGGTGATGGATCACGCCACCGGGCGGGTCGCGGTCACCGCACAGAACCACGGCTTCGCGCTGGAGGGTGAGGCGGGCCAGCGTTTCGACACGTCGTTCGGCCCTGCGGTGGTCAGTCATACCTGCGCCAACGATGGGGTCGTCGAAGGTGTCAAACTTGTTGACGGAAGAGCTTTTTCGGTGCAGTACCATCCGGAGGCCGCGGCTGGACCGCACGACGCAGAGTACTTGTTCGACCAATTCGTCGACCTGATGACGGGGGAGAACGGGTAATGCCAAGGCGGACCGACTTGCGCCATGTCCTGGTGATCGGCTCCGGGCCGATCGTCATCGGACAGGCCTGCGAATTCGACTATTCGGGCACTCAGGCCTGCCGGGTGCTGCGCGCCGAAGGCCTACAGGTCAGCCTGATCAATTCCAACCCGGCCACCATCATGACCGACCCCGAATACGCCGATCACACCTACATCGAACCCATCACCCCGGACTTCGTCGAACGGGTCATCGCCCAGCAGGCCGAGCGGGGCAACAAGATCGATGCCCTGCTGGCCACCCTGGGCGGTCAGACCGCGCTCAACACCGCGGTGGCGTTGTATGAAAACGGGGTACTGGAGCGCTACGGCCTCGAGCTCATCGGTGCCGACTTCGATGCCATCCAGCGTGGTGAGGACCGGCAGCGGTTCAAGGACATCGTCGCCAAGGTCGGCGGCGAATCAGCCCGCAGCCGGGTGTGTTTCACCATGGACGAAGTCCGCGAGACCGTCGGTGAACTCGGCCTGCCGGTGGTGGTCCGGCCGTCGTTCACCATGGGAGGTCTGGGCTCGGGCCTGGCGCACACCGCCGAGGAGGTCGACCGGATGGCCGGCGTCGGGCTGGCCGCGTCCCCGAGCGCCAACGTACTGATCGAGGAATCGATCTACGGCTGGAAGGAATTCGAGCTCGAGCTGATGCGCGACGGGAAAGACAACGTGGTCGTCGTGTGTTCGATAGAAAACGTCGATCCGATGGGCGTGCACACCGGTGACTCGGTGACCGTGGCACCGGCGATGACGCTGACCGACCGGGAATACCAGCGGATGCGGGATTTGGGCATCGACATCCTGCGCGAGGTCGGCGTCGACACCGGCGGCTGCAACATCCAGTTCGCGGTGGACCCGCGCGACGGGCGGCTGGTCGTCATCGAGATGAACCCGCGGGTGTCGCGGTCAAGTGCTTTGGCCTCCAAGGCCACCGGCTTCCCGATCGCCAAGATCGCTGCCAAACTGGCCGTGGGCTACACCCTCGACGAGATCCTCAACGACATCACCAAGGAAACCCCGGCCTGCTTCGAACCCACTCTGGATTACGTGGTGGTCAAGGCGCCGCGGTTCGCGTTCGAGAAGTTCCCCGGCGCCGACCCGACGCTGACCACCACCATGAAATCTGTCGGCGAAGCAATGTCGTTGGGCCGCAACTTTGTCGAGGCGCTCGGCAAGGTGATGAGGTCGCTGGAGACAAGCCGCGCCGGATTCTGGACTACGAGCGATCCAGAGGGCGCGGAAGATGGAGCCGAAGATGCACTGGAGCGGCTGCGGACACCCACCGAGGGCCGGCTCTACGACATCGAACTGGCGCTACGACTGGGCGCCTCGGTGAAGCGGGTCGCCGAGGCCTCCGGCGTCGACCCGTGGTTCGTCGCGCAGATCGCCGAGCTCGTGGCGTTACGGCATGAGGTGAGCGAAGCCGCCGTGCTCGACGCCGACCTGCTGCGCAGGTGCAAGCACAGCGGCTTGTCGGACCGCCAGATCGCTGCGCTACGACCGGAACTGGCCGGCGAGGACGGCGTGCGCTCATTGCGGCGGCGGCTCGACATTCACCCGGTGTACAAGACCGTGGACACCTGTGCCGCCGAGTTCGAGGCCAAGACGCCCTACCACTACAGCAGCTACGAGCTCGACCCGTCTGCCGAGACCGAGGTGGCGCCACAGACCGATAAGCCCAAGGTGCTGATCCTCGGTTCGGGACCCAACCGGATCGGCCAGGGCATCGAATTCGACTACAGCTGCGTGCACGCCGCAACAACGCTGTCGCAGGCCGGTTTTGAGACCGTGATGGTCAACTGCAACCCGGAGACGGTGTCCACCGACTACGACACCGCCGACCGGCTCTACTTCGAGCCGTTGACGTTCGAGGACGTCCTGGAGGTGTTCCACGCAGAGAAGCTCTCCGGGACCGGTGGTCCGGGTGTCGTGGGAGTCATTGTGCAACTCGGTGGCCAGACGCCGCTGGGGCTGGCGCAGCGGCTCGCCGACGCCGGTGTGCCGATCGTCGGCACCCCGCCGGAGGCCATCGACCTGGCCGAGGACCGCGGCGCGTTCGGCGACCTGCTGTTGGCGGCGGGATTGCCGGCCCCGAAGTACGGCATGGCGACGACGTTCGCCCAGGCCCGGCGGATCGCCGCAGATATCGGTTATCCGGTGCTGGTTCGGCCGTCCTACGTGTTGGGCGGCCGCGGCATGGAGATCGTCTACGACGACGACACGCTGCAGGGCTACATCGCCCGTGCCACGGAACTCTCGCCTGAACATCCGGTGCTGGTGGACCGATTTCTGGAGGATGCGATCGAGATCGACGTCGACGCACTCTGCGACGGCGACGAGGTCTACGTCGGCGGCATCATGGAGCACATCGAAGAAGCCGGCATTCACTCCGGCGACTCGGCGTGTGCGCTGCCTCCGGTAACGCTGGGCCGCAGCGACATTGAGAAGGTACGCCACGCGACGGAGGCGATCGCACACGGCATCGGTGTGGTGGGCCTGCTCAATGTGCAGTACGCGTTGAAGGACGATGTGCTCTACGTGCTGGAGGCCAACCCGCGTGCCAGCCGCACAGTTCCGTTCGTCTCCAAGGCCACGGCGATACCGCTGGCCAAAGCGTGCGCTCGGATCATGCTGGGCGCCAAGATTTCTCAACTGCGCACCGAAGGGATGCTGGCGTCTGCCGGTGACGGCGCCAGCGTGGCGCCGAACGCGCCGATCGCCGTCAAGGAAGCCGTGCTGCCGTTCAACCGGTTCCGCAAGGCGGACGGCTCGCAGGTGGATTCGCTACTCGGGCCCGAGATGAAGTCGACTGGCGAAGTGATGGGGATCGACCGCGACTTCGGTACCGCGTTCGCCAAGAGCCAGACCGCCGCCTACGGGTCGTTGCCGGCCGCGGGGACGGTGTTCGTGTCGGTTGCCAACCGGGACAAGCGGTCGCTGGTGTTCCCGGTCAAGCGGCTGGCCGACCTGGGCTTTCGGGTGCTGGCCACTTCAGGTACCGCGGAGATGCTGCGCCGCAACGGGATTCCGTGCGATGAGGTTCGTAAGCATTTCGAGCCGGCGCAGCCGGGGCGGCCCGCGGCGTCCGCGGTCGACGCGATCCGCGCCGGTGACGTCGACATGGTGATCAACACACCGTATGGAAATTCGGGCCCACGCATCGATGGCTACGAGATCCGCTCGGCGGCGGTCGGAGTGAACATTCCCTGTGTGACGACGGTTCAGGGTGCCTCCGCGGCCGTCCAGGGCATCGAAGCCGGGATCCGCGGCGACATCGGTGTGCGCTCGCTGCAGGAGCTGCACAGCGCGCTGAACAACGGCGGCCAATAGCGGTGCCCGGGTTCGGCGCCCGGCTGGCCGACGCGGTGTCGCGTCGGGGGCCGCTGTGTCTGGGCATCGACCCGCATCCCGAACTCCTGCGGTCATGGGATCTGCCGGTCAGCCCCGACGGCCTGGCGGCATTCTGCGAGACCTGCGTGGCGGCCTACGCCGACTTCGCCGTCGTCAAACCTCAGGTCGCGTTTTTCGAAGCGTATGGCGCCGCGGGTTACGCCGTGCTGGAGCGCACCATCGCCGCCTTGCGCGATGCCGGCGTGCTGGTGCTGGCCGACGCCAAGCGCGGCGACATCGGATCGACGATGGCGGCCTACGCGGTTGCCTGGACGGGGGACTCGCCGCTGGCCGCCGACGCCGTAACCGCCTCGCCCTATTTGGGTTTCGGCTCGCTGCAGCCGCTGCTGGACTCCGCTGTGGCGCACGGTCGAGGAGTCTTCGTGTTGGCGGCCACCTCCAACCCGGAGGGTGCGACCGTGCAGCGCGCCGAAACCGACGGCCGCCCGGTGGCCCAGTTGATCGTCGACCAGGCCGCGGCGGCCAACCGCGCGCTGGGCCGCCCGGCTCCGTCGGCGTCGTCGTCGGGGCGACGGTAACCGAGGTGCCCGATCTCAGCGAGCTCGGTGGACCGGTGCTGGTGCCCGGTATCGGCGCCCAAGGCGGGCAGGCCGACGCGCTGCGCGGTCTGGGCGGGGCCGCTCCCGGGCAGCTGCTGCCCGCGGTGTCGCGCGACGTGCTACGGGCCGGTCCGGACGTGACGGCCCTGCGTGCGGCCGGGGAGCGGATGCGCGAGGCTGTCGCTTATCTCGCGGGCTGACGCCTATCAGAGACCGGGATTGCGTCCGCAGCCGAAATACGCTGCACAGCAGTGAGATACACGCGCTGAGACGGGGCCTCTCCCGCTGAAGGATTAGGGTTGCCTGCTTCGTTATCGGTAGCCGCCGACCGGGTGTTTGCCGGTGTCCGCACCGCACTCCCAGCATGAGGAATAGCGTCGCTACCTATGGATGCGGTGCAGCCGGGCGACAGTCCAGTCGAGTCGACAACGGTGATGATCGGCGGCGGTGGCCCGGCGGGGATCATGGCGGGCCTGCTGCTGGCGCGGGCGGGAATCGCGGTGACGGTGCTGGAGAAGCATGCCGATTTCCTGCGCGATTTCCGCGGGGACACGGTGCATGCGTCGACGGTTGCGCTGCTGGACGAGCTCGGACTGGGCGCGGAGTTTCGGAAACTGCCGCAAAGCAAGATGACCAGTCTGTTGCTGCCCGGCACGGACTCGCAGCGGGTGCCCGTCAATGTCTTCGCGGCGTTGCCGGCGCCGTACAACTATGTGGCGATGGTGCCGCAGTGGGATCTGTTGAACCTGCTCGCGGAGGCCGCCGGGCGGGAGGCGGATTTCACGCTGCGCATGCGCACCGAGGCGACCGGCCTCGTCGTCACCGACGGCCGGGTGACCGGTGTGCGTTACCGGGGTCCCGACGGTCCCGGTGAGATCCGCGCCGACCTGACGCTGGCCTGCGACGGCCGGGCCTCGGTACTGCGCCGCGCCAGCGGCCTGCCCGCCCGCCAATACCGGGTGCCGTTCGATATGTGGTGGTTCCGGCTGCCGCGACATCCCGACGAGGGCGGCGACGTCGCAGGCATTGCGCCGGCGTTCGGCCGCGGCGAGGCCCTGCTGGCGTTGACCCGCGAGGACTACTACCAGCTCGCCTACCCGATCCCCAAGGGATCCGACCCACACCGCCGCGCCGAGGGCGTCGAAGCGTTTCGCGCCCGAGTCGCCGCGTTGCGCCCGGACCTGGCCGACCGCGTCGAGGCGATCACTTCCATGGACGATGTGTTCGTGCTCGACGTCCGGCTGGACCGGCTGCGGCGCTGGTACACCGACGGGCTGCTGTGCCTCGGCGACGCCGCCCATGCCATGTCCCCGGTCGGCGGGGTAGGCATCAACCTCGCCATCCAGGACGCGGTCGCCGCCGCACGGCTGCTGGCAGCGCCGCTACTCGAACACCGGGTGACTGCCTTCGACCTGGCCCGCGTCCAGCAGCGCCGGCAGCGACCGGCTGTAATTCTGCAGACGATCCAGCGAACGATGCATCTCGGCATCGGCCCGCTGCTGTCGGGCCGAATCACGGTGCATCCGCCATGGGGCCTGCTGCGTCTGGCGTCGCATGCACCGCGATGGCTGGTACGGATACCCGCGCGCCTGATCGCCGTCGGCCCCCGACCCGAGCACGCGCCAGCGTTCGCTCGGCGCTGAATCCCGTTGGCCAGGGCATCGGCCGCAGCGAGTTGACTTCAACGCCGAGAAAACCGACAGTCTGTCGAACATTCGCGTTGCGCGGTGCTCAGCAGGTCTCGGGCGACACGCGCGACACGCCGCGACTTTCCTAAAACGGCGCAGATTCTGCCTTTCGGGCGGTGTCGGATCGGCCGGGGCGATGTCGCCCGAGCGGGCGACCCAGCTGGTGGGTTCGATAAAACTGCTGGTAGAAGTCATTTTCTTGCCGTCAAGCCTGCCTGTCCACGACGGCGAATCCGCGAGCGGCCACCTCCGTCGGTGGCATCCCGAGCCGTCCTATCCGACGCCATAAGCTGGGCCTTTA
Organism: uncultured Actinomycetota bacterium; assembly: GCA_963833915.1. Taxonomy (GTDB): domain Bacteria; phylum Actinomycetota; class Actinomycetes; order Mycobacteriales; family Mycobacteriaceae; genus Mycobacterium. The sequence continues at coordinate 149,198 of CAWHZO010000016.1, read as the reverse complement.
TAGCTTCAACCAGGGGGGCGGGTTAGATTTCGTCTGCTGGCGTGGGTACGGTCGTCACCGCTGGCTGGACTTACCCGGCCGAGACAAACAAAGATCGAGATCTGTTGATGATTGATACGGAGGAATCGTGGCCCTTCCCCAGTTGACCGACGAGCAGCGCGCGGCAGCGTTGGAGAAGGCTGCCGCCGCACGTCGAGCGCGAGCCGAGCTCAAAGACCGGCTGAAGCGCGGCGGCACCAACCTCAAGCAGGTGCTCAAGGACGCTGAGACCAACGAGGTCTTGGGCAAGATGAAGGTCTCCGCGTTGCTGGAGGCGTTGCCGAAGGTGGGCAAGGTCAAGGCGCAGGAAATCATGACCGAGCTCGAGATCGCCCCGACGCGCCGTCTGCGCGGCCTCGGCGATCGTCAGCGCAAGGCACTGCTGGAAAAATTCGACTTCTCCTAGGCACTGTCCAGGAGAGTCGTTGAGCGCCGACGGGGGACCGGACGGCGACCGCGATCGCAGTTTTGCGGCCGAGCCTGCAGGTCAGGCCGCGGGACGCGTGGTCGTGCTGTCCGGTCCATCCGCGGTAGGAAAGTCGACCCTGGTGCGTTGTCTTCGCGATCGGATTCCAGACCTGCATTTCAGCGTCTCGGCGACCACCAGAGCGCCCCGGCCTGGCGAAGTGGACGGGGTCGACTACGACTTCGTGACCCCCGGTCGCTTCCAGCAGCTGATCGATGACGGTGACCTGCTGGAATGGGCAGAGATTCACGGTGGCCTGCACCGATCGGGCACCGTGGCCCGTCCGGTCCGCGATGCCGTCGCCGCCGGGCACCCGGTGCTCATCGAGGTCGATCTGGCCGGCGCCCGCGCGGTCAAGCAGGCGATGCCCGAGGCGATCACGGTGTTTCTGGCTCCGCCGAGTTGGGAGGCGTTGGAGGCCCGCCTGATCGGTCGGGGGACCGAGACACCCGACGTGATTGAGCGCCGGCTGACCACCGCACGTACCGAACTGGCGGCCCAAAAAGACTTTGACGAGGTCGTCGTGAACAGTCAATTGGAGACTGCGTGCGCAGAATTGGTATCCTTGCTGGTGGAAACTGCGCCGGGCACGGCGTGACCGTCATCCAGACTCGATTCACTACTAGCCGCACACCGTTCTAGGCCGCCAGGAGATTATCTACGTGAGTAACTCGCAGACCGACGCGTCGTTAGCCGCCGTCCCCGATCAGTTCGACCCGTCGTCTGGTGGGATCGGTGCCTACGACACGCCTCTGGGCATCACCAACCCGCCCATCGACGAGTTGCTCGCGCGCGTTTCCAGTAAGTACGCCCTGGTGATCTACGCGGCGAAGCGCGCTCGCCAGATCAACGACTACTACAACCAGCTCGGCGAGGGCATCCTCGAATACGTCGGCCCGCTCGTCGAGCCGGGTCTGCAGGAGAAGCCGCTGTCGATCGCCATGCGCGAGATCCACGCCGACCTGCTTGAGCACACCGAAGGCGAGTAGCCGGATCGAGGCGGGCTTGCCATGACCCTCCCGGGTGACAGGCGGACAGACAACCGCAAGCGGATCGTCGTCGGCGTCTCCGGGGGTATCGCTGCATACAAGGCCGCCACCGTCGTTCGCCAACTCACCGAGGCGGGCCACCAGGTCCGCGTCATTCCCACCGAATCCGCGCTGCGCTTCGTCGGGGCCGCCACCTTCGAGGCGCTATCCGGCGAGCCGGTACAGACCGGGGTGTTCGAGGACGTCCCGCTGGTGCCGCACGTCGCGATCGGTCAAGGCGCCGACCTGGTCGTCGTCGCGCCCGCTACCGCCGACCTGCTGGCCCGCGCCGTCGGGGGCAGGGCCGACGACCTGCTGACCGCGACGCTGCTCACCGCGCGATGTCCCGTGTTGTACGCACCGGCGATGCACACCGAGATGTGGCAGCATCCGGCCACCGTCGACAACGTGGCCACGCTGCGGCGCCGCGGGGCCGTGGTGCTCGAGCCGGCTTCCGGGCGGCTGACCGGTGCGGACACCGGCGCAGGCCGGCTGCCCGAGGCGGAGGAGATCACCACGTTCGTTCAGCTGCTGCTGGAACGACACGACGCAATGCCCTACGACCTCGCGGGCGTCAAGTTGCTGGTCACCGCGGGTGGCACCCGCGAGCCGATCGACCCGGTCCGCTTCATCGGCAACCGCAGCTCGGGCAAGCAGGGTTACGCGTTGGCGCGGGTCGCCGCCCAGCGCGGCGCCGAGGTCACGCTGATCGCCGGGCATACCGCCGGGCTGATCGACCCGGCCGGCGTCGAGGTCGTGCACGTCAGCTCGGCCCAACAGCTCCGCGATGCGGTGTCCAAGCATGCTCCCGACGTCAACGTGCTGGCGATGGCGGCGGCCGTCGCCGACTTCCGGCCGGCGCACGTAGCAACCGCCAAGATCAAAAAGGGTGCCGCGGAACCGTCGACCATCGAACTGGTCCGCAACGACGACGTGTTGGCCGAGACCGTGCAGGCCCGCACCGCCGGGCAATTGCCCAACATGCGGGCCATCGTCGGCTTCGCCGCCGAGACCGGCGACGCGAACGGTGACGTGCTGTTTCATGCTCGGGCCAAGTTGCGACGTAAGGGCTGTGACCTGCTGGTCGTCAACGCTGTCGGCGAGGGCAGAGCCTTCGAAGTGGACAACAACGACGGTTGGCTGCTAGCCGCCGACGGCACCGAGTCGGCGCTGCAGCACGGCTCGAAGACGTTGATGGCCAGTCGTATTGTGGATGCGATCGTCACGTTCTTGCACGGCGGCGAGGACGCCACCTAGCCCCCGTGACACCGTGGACCGACCGCTAACATGTACGGGCCAGTCGATATAATTTGTCTAACTAACGTTTTTCAATGTGGACTTGGAAGGGTGAGGGGTGTGAGCGAAAAGGGTCGTTTGTTCACCAGCGAATCGGTGACCGAGGGGCATCCAGACAAGATCTGCGACGCGATCAGCGACTCGGTGCTCGACGCGCTGCTGGCGGAGGACCCCCGGTCACGAGTCGCGGTCGAGACACTGGTGACCACCGGGCAGGTGCACGTGGTGGGCGAGGTGACGACGACGGCCAAAGCCGCCTTCGCCGACATCACCAACACGGTTCGCGAGCGCATCCTCGACATCGGCTACGACTCGTCGGAAAAGGGTTTCGACGGCGCATCCTGCGGGGTGAACATCGGGATCGGCGCGCAATCGCCTGACATCGCCCAGGGCGTCAACACTGCCCACGAAGCCCGCGTCGAGGGCGCCGCGGACCCGCTGGACGCACAAGGCGCCGGTGACCAGGGCCTGATGTTCGGCTACGCGATCAACGACACCCCCGAGCTGATGCCGCTGCCGATCGCGCTGGCGCACCGGCTAGCGCGGCGGCTAAGCGAGGTCCGCAAGAACGGGACGCTGCCCTACCTGCGCCCGGACGGCAAGACGCAGGTCACCATCGGCTACGAGGACGACGTCCCAGTGCGGCTGGACACCGTGGTGGTCTCCACCCAGCACGCCGACGGCATCGACCTGGAGAAGACGCTGGATCCCGATATCCGGAAGCACGTGCTCAAGACCGTGCTCGACGAGCTGGCGCACGAGACGCTGGACTCCTCGTCGACCCGGGTGCTGGTCAACCCGACCGGCAAGTTCGTGCTCGGCGGGCCGATGGGCGACGCCGGTCTGACTGGCCGCAAGATCATCGTCGACACCTACGGCGGCTGGGCCCGCCACGGCGGCGGCGCCTTCTCCGGTAAGGATCCGTCCAAGGTGGACCGGTCGGCGGCGTACGCGACGCGCTGGGTGGCCAAGAACATCGTCGCTGCCGGCCTGGCCGAGCGGGTCGAGGTGCAGGTGGCCTATGCGATCGGCAAGGCCGCGCCGGTCGGGCTGTTCATCGAGACGTTCGGCACCGCCACCGTCGACCCGGTCAAGATCGAGAAGATCGTCCCCGAGGTGTTCGACCTGCGGCCGGGCGCGATCATCCGCGACCTGGACCTGCTGCGCCCGATCTACGCGCAGACCGCTGCCTACGGCCACTTCGGCCGCACCGACATCGACCTACCGTGGGAGCGCCTCGACAAGGTCGACGACCTCAAGCGCGCCATCTAGCCGCGGCGGTTTAGCTATTGCTAGCTCGGTGACCTTCACCGCCGACCCCGCGACGTGACCGTGCCCGGCGCGACGATCTCGGCCGAACCGGCTCGATCGCTACGACCTACCGAAATGGCGCAGGCATCGGTGATGGGCGCCCTGTGCGCGGCGATCGCGATCATTGCGGTCGTTCTCCCGCACGCAGGGGGGCTGGGATTGTTGGGCACCGTGCCGATGGGGCTGCTCGCCTATCGTTACCGGATCCGCGTGCTGATCACCGCGACGGTCGCCGCTGGTGTGATCGGCTTCCTGGTAGTCGGCTTGAGCGGTTTCACGACGGTCCTGCTCTGTGCCTATGTCGGCGGGCTGGCTGGAATCGTGAAACGCCGCGGCCGCGGCACGCCGACCGTGATCGCCTTGTCCTTTGTCGCCGGTGTCGTCGTCGGTGCCGTGGTGGTCATCGCGCTGACCGTCCTGGCGCGGCTTCGACAACTGGTGTTCGGCGCGATCACCGCCACCGTGCACGGAGTCGCTGCGATCATGGCGCGGGTGCCGCACCTGCAGGCGCCGGCGCAGGAGCTCAAACGGTTATTCGCCGAAGCGCTGAATTACTGGCCGTGGCTCGTCCTGGGATACGCCGCCGTCGCGATGACGGTCGCCTCGGTGATCGGTTGGTGGGCGCTGTCGCGGGTGCTGCAGCGGCTGCGCGGCGTTCCCGACGTGCACAAACTGGACGCGCCGGTCAGCAGCGGGCCGATCCAGCCGGTCCCGGTGCGGCTAGACGAGGTGCGCGTCCGCTACCCACACGCCGACCACGACGCGCTGGGTGCGATCAGCCTGGACGTGCGGGCAGGCGAACACGTCGCGGTCACCGGCGCCAACGGCTCGGGGAAAAGCACGCTGATGCTGATCCTGGCCGGCCGCGAACCGACGTCCGGCACTGTCGCACGCCCCGGCGCCGTGGGTCTCGGTCAGCTAGGTGGCACCGCGGTCGTCATGCAGCACCCGGAAACCCAGGTGCTGGGCACGCGGGTCGCCGACGACGTGGTCTGGGGACTGCCGCCCGGCAAGACCACCGACGTAGGCCGCTTACTCAGTGAAGTCGGGCTGGCCGAACTCGCCGAACGCGACACCGGCGGGCTGTCCGGTGGAGAGCTGCAGCGCCTGGCCGTGGCCGCGGCGCTGGCGCGCGAGCCGGCACTGCTCATCGCCGACGAAGTTACCAGCATGGTCGACCAGCAGGGCCGGGATGCACTTCTGCGCGTGCTGTCCGGTCTGACCGACCATCACCGAACGGCCCTGGTGTACATCACCCATTACAACAACGAGGCCGATTCCGCCGACCGCACGATCAACCTCAGCGAATCGCTGGATAACACCACCATGGTCGAGACCGCAGCCGCGCCCGCGCCGACGGTCGCGGTGGGCCATCCCCACGCGCCGGTGCTCGAAATCGCAGGTGTCGGCCACGAATATGGCAGTGGCACGCCATGGGCGAAGACCGCGCTGCGTGACGTCAGCTTCGTAGTGCATGAGGGTGACGGGTTGCTGATCCACGGCGGCAACGGCTCCGGAAAGTCGACGCTGGCCTGGATCATGGCCGGATTGACCAAACCGACGACCGGCACCTGTCGGCTCGACCAGCGCCTCGTCCTCTGACCAGGTCGGCGCGGTGGCACTCAAGTTCCAGGCCGCCCGGCTGCAGTTGATGCGCAGCCGTGTCGACCTGGAAGTGGCCTCGGCGGGCGGCTTTTCGCCCGACGATCACACCCGGGTCACCGCGGCGCTGGCCGTCGTCGGTCTGGATGCCGCGCTGGCGAAGCGGCGCATCGACCAGCTCAGCGGCGGCCAGATGCGCCGCGTGGTGCTGGCCGGGTTGCTGGCGCGGTCGCCGCGGGTGTTGATCCTCGACGAGCCACTGGCGGGGCTGGACGCCGCCAGTCAGCGCGGTCTGGTGCGGCTGCTCGCGGATCGGCGCCGTGACACCGGGCTGACTGTGGTCGTCATTTCGCATGACTTCGCCGGGCTGGAAGAGCTGTGCCCGCGCATCCTGCACCTGCGCGACGGCCTGCTCGAGCCGGCGTCGGCCGCGGCCCCGGTGGATAGCGCGCCTGCGACCTCGCCGGCGAAGCACCCGACCCGCCGCCCACCTCGCCCCGTTGTGCTGCTGCGCCCGGTGCCTGGGCGCTCCGCCATCCACGAGCTGTGGGCCGGCACCAAACTGATTGTCGTATTTGGTATTTCGCTGTTGTTGACGTTCTACCCGGGATGGGTGGCGATCGGACTATTGGCCGCGCTGGTGCTGGCGGCAGTGCGGGTCGCACATATTCCTCGAGGGGTGCTGCCGTCGGTGCCGCGCTGGCTGTGGATCCTGCTGGCCATCGTCGGTGTCACTGCGGTATTGGCCGGCGGTGATCCGTTGATCCAGGTGGGCAGGGTCTCGCTCGGTCTCGGCGGCCTGTTGGACTTCCTGCGTCTCACGGCGCTGTCGATCGTGTTGCTCGGGCTGGGCGCGATGGTGTCGTGGACCACCAATGTCGCCGAAATCGCGCCCGCGGTGGCCACTCTGGGTCGCCCACTGCGACGGTTGCGGATCCCGGTCGACGATTGGTCGGTCGCTTTGGCGCTCGCCCTGCGGACCTTCCCGATGCTGATCGACGAATTCGGGGTGCTCCGCGCCGCTCGGCGGTTGCGGCCCAAACAGATAGCGCCGACCCGCAGCTTCCGTCTCAGGCGATGGGCAGCGGAGGTGATCGACCTGATCGTCGCGGTCGTCACCGTGACGCTGCGGCGCGCCGACGAGATGGGCGATGCGATCACCGCCCGCGGCGGTACCGGTCAGATCTCGGCGGCCGAGTCGCGGCCGAAACTGGCTGACTGGGTGGCACTCTCGATCGTGTCGGCGGTGTGTGCGACCGCCTTGGCGGCAGAGCTGGTGTTGGGCGGGTAGCGGCTGACCGGACACGGATCGTCGCCGTCGCGGAGGAATTGTTCGGGGCGGTAGGTGTTGGTTTCGGGTTGGCCGTGGTCACGGGTTGGTTGCCGGTTTATCTGTCGGTCTGTGTTGTGGTCTGGTTGGTCGGTGCGGGGATGGTAGTCCATGCGCGTTGGGCGAGCAGGCGCATGCCGTTGAGTCCGACAATGACGGTGGATCCTTCATGCCCGGCGACGCCTAGTGGCAGGGGAAGGTGTCCGAGTAGGTCCCAGAGCACGAGTCCGGTGATGAAGGTGGTCGCGATGGTCAGGTTGGCGATCACGATGCGGCGGGCGCGGCGTGATAGTGCGATCACGGCGGGGAGGGTGGCGAGGTCGTCGCGGACGATGACGGCGTCGGCGGTCTCAAGGGCCAGATCGGATCCGGCGCGGCCCATCGCGACGCCGGTGTGTGCGGCGGCCAGGGCGGGGGCGTCGTTGACGCCGTCCCCGACGAGCAGCAGGCGCCGTCCGGCGTCCTCGAGCTCGCGGACAGCGGTGACTTTGTCTTGCGGCAGCAGCCCGGCGCGGACGTCGATAATTCCAATTTGTGCGGCGAGTGTGGTTGCGGCGCGGCGGTTGTCACCGGTCAGCAAAACCGGTGCGGTGCTGGTGAGTGCGGTCAGTTCGGCGACGGTGTCAGCGGCTCCGGGACGCAGTTGGTCGGCTAGTGCCAGGATGCCGGCGGGGACACCGTCGGCGGCGACGACGACCACGGTTTTGCCGTCGGCTTCCAAATCGACGACCGCGGCGGTCACGGGGGTCGGCTTATCGAGGTCGGACAGTAGATGCCGCGGGCTGCCGACTTCGACGCTATGACCGTCGATAGTGGCACGGACACCGCGTCCGGGCGCGGAGTCGAAATCCTGAGCCGTGGGCAGCCGCAGGCCACGGTCGGGGGCGGCGGCCACGATCGCCTGCGCCAGCGGGTGTTCGCTGGGGTGTTCGGCGGCTGCGGCCCAAGTAAGGATGGTGTCGGTGTCATAGCGCGTCTCGTCGAGTGTTTTAACGTCGGTCAGTTGGGGTGCGCCCTGGGTGAGGGTGCCGGTCTTGTCGAACGCCACGGCGGTGATCGAGCCGAGTTGTTCCATCACGACCGCAGATTTGACCAGGACGCCGTTGCGTCCGGCGGTGGCCATCGCGGCCAGCAGCGGTGGCATGGTCGCCAACACCACCGCGCACGGGGACGCGACGATCATGAAAGTCATCGCCCGCAACAGCGCCGGCTGCAACGCAGCGCCCAGGGCGAGCGGGACGAAAAACACCGCCAAGGTGGCGGCCACGACGCCGATCGAGTAGTACTGCTCGACCTTCTCGATGAACAACTGCGCTTTAGCCTTGGTGGCCGACGCCTCCTGCACCATGGCCACGATGCGAGCAATGACGGTGTCCGCGGCGGCCCTATCGACGCGAATCCGCAGCACCCCGGTGCCGTTCAGCGTGCCGGCGAACACCTCGTCGCCGGGGTTTTTGGCGACCGGTAGCGGTTCACCGGTGATCGAAGCCTGATCCACGTCGCTGGCCCCGGAGATGACCTGCCCATCGCCGCCGATCCGCTCACCGGGGCGCACCACGATCACGTCCCCGATCGACAGAGCGGCCGCATCGACCACCGTCTCGTCTCCGGATTCGGTGATCACGGTGGCACTTTCGGGGGCCAGATCAAGCAGGCTGCGCACCGAATCGGCAGTCCGCTGAGTCAGAAACGCCTCCAGCGCACCGGAGGTGGCGAAGATTACGATCAACAGGCCGCCGTCGAGGACCTGCCCGATCGCGGCGGCCCCGATCGCGGCCACGATCATCAACAGATCGACATCAAGGGACTTTTCCCGCAACGCCTGTAAACCGGCCAGCGCGGGCTCCCAGCCGCCGGTGACATAACACGCCAGATACAGCGACCACCACATCCACGCCGGCGCTCCACCGAACTGGGCAGCCAACCCCAGCACGAACAGCACTGTCGCCACAGACGCCCACCGGACTTCGGGCAGCCTGAACGGACGTGTCCGAGCCGTCGGTTGACGATCGGCGGTAGCGGTAGCGGTGGCGCGGGAGCGGTCCAGGACCGGAGGCGACATCGAAAACTCCACATTCGGGAAGACGGCAGGACACCGCCACCATACAGGAACATATGAACATGTCTTCATAAGTTCCTTAGGTAGGATGTGCACATGGGTCACGGCATCGAGGGCAAAACCACCCCGCCCGCGCAGCTCGACGCCGACTCCGCAGCATCGGTCGCGGCGACACTGCAAGCACTGGCCACGCCGAGCCGGCTGCGGATCCTGACCCGCCTGCGCCACGGCGCGTGCTCGGTTAACGATCTCTCGGCGGCAGTTGAGATGGAACAGTCCGCGGTCTCTCACCAGTTACGCTTGCTGCGCGCAATGGGATTGGTCACCGGAGCCCGCAACGGACGCAGCGTCATCTATGCGCTCTATGACAACCACGTCGCGATGCTCCTCGATGAGGCCGTCTACCACATCGAACACCTCGGGCTCAGCGTCCCAGACGAACCCTCCGCCACCGCCTGAAGGGCCCTTGCTTATCCGGTGCGGGCCAAGATCGTGTCGTAGGCGAACTGTACCGACGACGATCCCGGTGACACCGAGCCCGCTGACCGGCCGCCTAGCGGGTGAATCGGTAGTCGTCGAGGTCGAAACGCTTACTGCGCCAATACACTTCGAAGGTGTTGGCGGGCCGTAGCGCCACGTCGCCGTTCTTGTCGAAGTAGTAGCTGTTGGCCGCCCGGCAGCTGTCCTGCCAGAAGACCTGGCGGTGCCGGCGGCTCATCACTTCGGCGTAGTAGCGGGCGTTGGCTTCCTCGGTGACCTCGACCCGGGTCGCGTTGTCCGTGCGGGCCCGCTTCAGGCAGCGCACAATGTGGCGGGTCTGCGCCTCGATCAGCGCGAAATACGACGACCCGACGTACCCGTACGGGCCCATCACGCTGAACAGGTTAGGGAAGGCCGGAACGCTCACGCCTTCGTAGGCCTGCAGCCGGTGCTCGTCCCAGAACTTGCTCAGCGACAGGCCACCGCTGCCGGTGACGGCAAATGTCGGCATGCTGTCGGCGTCCAACACGTGGAATCCGGTCGCCAGTATCAGCACGTCGATCTCGTGGTCGGCCCCATCGGTGGTGGCCACCGCCGACGAGGTGATCTTGTCGATCGGCTCCGTCACCAGTCGCACGTTGTCGCGGTTGAACGTCGACAAATAGGTGTTGTGGAAACCGGGCCGTTTGCAGCCGATGGCGTAGCGCGGGGTGAGTTGCTCACGCAGCGCCGGATCCTGGACCTGTCGGCGCAGAAAAGCGCGGCCGAGAGGCTCCATCCACCGCGCTAAGGGGTACACCGTGAAGTATTGCGCCGGAATGGGAAACGTCACCTCGACGTAGGCCTGGCTGACCAGGCGGTGAACGGCCGACACGCCGGGCAGGCGCAACGCCCAGTGCGCCAATTTAGGCAGCCGCACGTCGAACTTCGGGAAGCACCAGATCGGTGTGCGCTGAAACACTGTGAGCTCTTTGACGATTGGCGCGATCTTCGGGATCAGCTGCACAGCAGAAGCGCCGGTGCCGATGACAGCGACTCGCTTGCCGGTCAGGTCCTGGTTGTGGTCCCAGCGTGCGGTGTGGACGGTGACGCCGTCGAAGGCGTCGACGCCGTCGATATCGGGCGCCTTGGGCACGGTGAGCACACCGCTGGCGTTCACCACGAATCGGGCGGTGACCTCGCCGCCGGGGTCGATCTGCACCCGCCACAGTGCCCGCTCGTCGTCGAACTCCACGGCCAGGACCTTGGTGTTGAAGCGGATCTTCGGCCGGATGCCGTACTTGTCGACGCAATACTCGGCGTAGGCCTTCAGCTCACTGCCCCGCGCATAGGTTCGCGCCCAGTCCGGCCGCTGCTCGAACGAGAACTGGTAGGAAAACGACGGAATGTCCACCGCGATACCGGGATAGGTGTTCCAGTGCCAGGTGCCGCCGACGCCGTCGCCGGCCTCGACGATGAGGTAGTCGTTGAATCCTTCCTGATCGAGCTTGATGGCGGCGCCGATGCCCGAGAACCCGGCGCCGACGATAAGGCAGTGGTAGTCGGGCCCATAGCCGCTCATTACTGCAAAGCCGCTTTCAGCGCGGCGAGGCCACGGTTGGTCGCCTCGGCGGCGGCCGGTATGACCAGCGCGAAGCTGACATAGCCGTGTACCAGGGTGGGCTCGTGGCTTAACTCCACCGGCACCCCCGCGGTGTTGAGCAGCGCTGCGTAGAGGGCCGAGTCGTCGCGCAACGGATCGTGTCCGGCGCTAGAGATATAGGCGGGCGCCAACCCGGTGAAGTCTGCGGCATTGGACGGGGCGAGGTTGGCGGGCAGCGCTTTCGGGTCGCTGATGTCGATGCCGGGCAGGTACCAGGAGAGGAAGGCGTCGATGACGTCGCGGTCCAGGATCGGTGCGTCGGCGTTCTCGCTGAACGACGGTAGCGACTGGTCTGCGGTGATGGTCGGATACCAGAGCAGCTGAAACGCGAGCTTGACGCCGACTCCGTCGGCACGTTCGGCACTGTCGCGGGCCAAATGCGCCATCACGGCAGCAAGGTTGCCGCCGGCCGAGTCGCCGGCGACGGCAATCCGGTTCGGGTCGCCGCCCAGCTCGGCGGCGTGTTCGCCGACCCATTGCAACGCGGCCCAGCAGTCGTCCACCCCGGCCGGGAACGGGTGTTCCGGGGCAAGCCGGTAGTCGACGGACACCACGATGGCCTCCGCGCCGACGGCGTGCGCGCGAGCGACCGGGTCGTGGGTGTCTAAATCACCGAGCGCAAAACCCCCGCCGTGGTAGAAGACGACGACCGGCAGGTTGCTGTGCTGGGCGACCGGCGGCCAGTAGATGCGGACGGGGACGTCGGTGACGTCACCGTGCCCGACGGTGCGATCCTCGGTTCGCAGATCCGGCAGCATTTCCGGGGGAACCTGCAGCTGGCGCAGTTTCGCGCGCGCGACCTCGACGCCGTCGGTGGCTTTGAAGGTCAGCGGGAACGCGTCGACCAGTGCCTTCAGCGTCGGGTCGATCGGTGGTCGAGCGATGGTCGGCTCCGTCATGGAATCACCGTACGCATCTATTGCTGCAGCGCGGCACGCAGTGCGGCCAGCCCGCGGTCGAGCGCAGCCGTGGCGGCAGGTACCACCCCGGCGTATCCGACGTAACCGTGCACGAGCGTCTCGGCGTTGTGCACCTCGACGGGAACACCGGCCGCCGCGAGCAACTCCCCGTAGCGGATCCCGTCATCGCGCAGCGGGTCGTGCCCGGCGACGGCGATGTAGGCAGCCGGCAGACCGGCCAGGTTCTCGGCCCGACCCGGCGCCATCCCGGGCGGGGGATCGGACAAGTCGATTTCACCTGCGTACCAGCGGGTGAACGCGGCGACGGCCGCGCGGTCCAGGACCGGCGCGTCGGCGTTCTCGCGGAACGAGGGCAGCGACGAATCCCACAGCGTGGCCGGATACCACAACAGCTGGAACACGATTGGCGGCCCGGCGTTGTCACGCGACCGCTGAGCGATCACCGCCGAGATGTTGCCGCCCGCCGAATCCCCGGCCACCGCCAGTCGGCTGGCGTCGGCGCCGATCTCGCTGGCGTGCTTGGCAACCCACTGCGTTGCGGCCCAGGCGTCGTCGATGGCTGCGGGATAAGGATGCTCGGGCGCCAACCGGTATTCGACCGACACCACCACGGCCGATGCGCCGACGGCGTGCTGGCGGCAGGTCCCGTCGTGGGTGTCGAGGTCGCCGACGACGAAACCGCCGCCATGGAAAAACAGCACCACCGGCGGCTCGACGTAATCGGTTGGCGGCCAGTAGATCCGGATGTTGATCGGGCCGGCCGGCCCGTCGATTGTGCGGTCCTGCACGCGAAGCTCCGGATGGAAGCTGCGCCGCGGCAGATCCCGCAGTTGCTGGCGGGCCGTTTCGACCCCGATGTCGGCGGATAATCGGAACGGCACGGCGTCCAGTACCTTCAGCAGAATGGGATCGATGGCGGACCCGGGGGCGTCAGCGGTGGGCATGCAGACACCGTACGCACCCCGGGTCATGCTCGGCGCCTGGGTGGCCGCCGGCTGGGCCGGTATCGCCTACGGGGTGTTTTTGACCGTCACGGCGCTGCGTTCGCCGCCGGGTGCAGACCTCACCGAGCAGTGGATCGCTCAGCCGCTGTTCAAGGCGTCGATGGCGCTGTTGCTGGCGTTGGCGGCGGCGGCGCATCCAATTGTCCGCGAGCGGCGCTGGCTGATGTTGGCGTTGGTGTTCTCCGCAGCCGGCGACGTGCTGTTGGCGATTCCGTCGTGGGCGGCGTCTTTTGTGCTGGGGCTGGGCGCATTTCTGTTGGCGCACTTGTGCTTTCTGGGTGCGCTGGTGCCGTTGGCGCGAAAGTCGAGTCGGTCGCGTCCCAGATGGGTCGCAGTTGCGCTGATGTGCGTGGCGTGCGCGGGGCTGCTGGTGTGGTTCTGGCCGCGGCTGGGCCGTGACGGCTTGACCGTTCCGGTCACGGTGTACATCGTCGTGCTGGGCGCCATGGTCTGCGCGGCGCTGCTGGCGAGGCTGCCAACGCCATGGACCGCGATCGGCGCGGTGTTCTTTGCGTGGTCGGACGCGATGATCGGCATCGGGCGATTCGTGCTGGGCAGCGAGGCGCTGGCACTGCCGATCTGGTGGACATATGCGGCCGCGCAGGTCTTGATCACCGCGGGCTTCTTCTTCGGTCGGGCGGACGCCGCCAGCACGTCCGATTCGTCGGCGACCGCGGCTACCATGCGGGCGTGACGCGGACCCGGCAGCCCGCCGCATTCGAACCGATCGCGCGGGTGCTGCCGATGTTGTCGGTGCCGCATCTGGATCGCGAATTCGACTATCTGGTGTCCGCGGAACAATCCGACGACGCCCAGCCCGGTGTGCGGGTGCGACTCCGATTCCACGGCAGGCTGGTCGACGGGTTCATCCTGGAACGCCGCACCGAAACCGATCACGTCGGCAAGCTGGCCTGGCTGGACCGCGTCGTGTCCGCCGAGTCGGTGCTCACCCCGGAGATCCGTCGGCTGGTCGACGCCGTCGCGGCTCGCTATGCCGGCACCCGCGCCGACGTGCTGCGGCTGGCGGTACCACCTCGACACGCCAAGGTGGAACGCGAACGCCTCACGGTGCCAACGCTTCCGGTCGTTGCCACGGTCGACCGCACGGGGTGGGAAGCGTATGCCCGCGGCGGGCAGCTCCTGACGGCGCTGGCCGAGTCGCGTGCCGCACGCGCGGTCTGGCAGGTGTTGCCCGGCGAACTGTGGGCGGATCGATTCGCCGAGGCCGCCGCGCAGACGGTGCAGACCGGACGCGCAGCGTTGGCGATCGTCCCGGATCAGCGAGACGTGGACGTGTTGTGGCGGGCCGCGACGACGCTGCTCGACGAATCCGGCGTGGTGGCGTTGTCGGCGGGATTGGGTCCGGCCGCGCGCTACCGCCGCTGGCTGGCCGCCCTGCGGGGCAGCGCACGGCTGGTGATCGGCACTCGCAGTGCGGTGTTCGCGCCGGTCAGCGATCTGGGTCTGGTCATGGTGTGGGATGACGGCGACGACACGCTGGCCGAGCCGCGGGCCCCGTATCCGCACGCGCGGGAGGTGGCGATGCTGCGTGCACACCAGATGCGCTGCGCCGCGTTGATCGGTGGTTATGCCCGCACCGCCGAAGCCCATGCGCTGGTGCGCAGCGGATGGGCGCATGACGTGGTCGCGGCGCGCGCGGTGGTGCGCGCCCGCACCCCGCGGGTGGTGGCCCTCGACGACGGCGGATACGCCGATGAACGCGATCCGGCGGCACGCACTGCGCGGCTGCCGTCGGTCGCGCTGCGCGCCGCCCGCTCGGCGTTGGAGGCCGAGGCGCCGGTGCTGGTGCAGGTGCCGCGGCGCGGCTACGTCCCGTCTTTGGCCTGCAGTCGCTGCCGGGCGATTGCGCGCTGTCGGCAGTGCACCGGCCCGCTGTCCTTGAACGACCGTTACGGGGTAGGTCTGGTCTGCCGGTGGTGCGGCCGGGCCGACCCCGCACCACGATGCGCGCGCTGCGGGTCGGACGCGGTGCGCGCCGTCGTAGTCGGCGCCCGACGCACCGCCGAAGAGCTGGGCCGGGCGTTCCCGGATACGGCAGTGATCACCTCGGCGGGCGAAGCAATGGTGTCCGAGGTCGCCGATCGGCCGGCGCTGGTGGTGGCCACGCCCGGCGCGGAGCCGCGCGCGTCGGGCGGATACGGGGCGGCGCTGCTGCTGGACAGCTGGGCGCTGTTGGGCCGTCAGGATCTGCGCGCGGCCGAGGACACGCTGCGGCGCTGGATGGCCGCTGCGGCGTTAGTTCGCGCCCGCGACGAAGGTGGGGTGGTGACGGTCGTCGCCGAAGCAGCAGTCCCGACCGTCCAGGCGCTGATCCGCTGGGATCCGGTCGGACACGCGGAGGCCGAGCTGGCGGCTCGCACCGAAGTCGCCTTGCCGCCGAGCGTGCATATGGCCGCTCTCGACGGTGTCGCCGAGGCGGTCGCGGCGCTGCTCGACGAAGTCCGACTGCCGGACAGTGCCGAGTTACTCGGCCCGGTGCCGTTGCCGGCGGGTGCGCGCCGGCCGCCTGGGACTCCGGTCGACGTTGCCGTGACCCGGATGCTGGTGCGGGCGAGCCGCGAGCAGGGCCTGGCGCTGGCAGCGGAGCTGCGGCGCGGCGTCGCCGTCGTCAGCGCCCGGCAAACCCACGAGCCGGTCCGGGTGCAGATCGACCCGCTGCAGATCGGTTAGGCGGTGCTGTGCCGGGCTGCTTCCTGAACGAGCTGCACGCGCGAGGTGAGGCCGAGCTTGGTGTAGACGTGGGTGAGGTGGGTTTGCACCGTGCGTGGCGATATGAAAAGCCTTGTGGCGATGTCGTTGTTGCCCAGGCCGTCGCTGACGAGACGAACGACGTCGCGCTCGGTCGGAGTGAGCGAGGCCCACCCGCTGGTGGGTCGTTTGCGTTGGCCGCGGCCGCGCTGGGCGTAGGCGATCGCCTCTTCGGTGGACAGCGCCGCGCCCTCGGTCCACGCCGCGTCAAAGTCTTGCTGGCCCATGGCGTCTCGCAGCGCCGCCACCGCGGCGTGGTGGTCGGCGTCCCAGACCTTGAACCGGACCGCGCCCCTGCGTTCCCGGATGGCCAGTGCCGCGCCGAAGAATCGTGTGGCTTCGCGGTGATTGCCAGCGTCGCCGGCCAACGTGCCGAGGCATTCCAGGATGTCGGGGACGAGCAGGTAAGCCTCGACTTGGGCGGTACATGCGAGCGCGTTGTGGGCGTCGCGTTCGCCTTGTTCTGGCTCCCCTTGCGCGATCGCCACGCGGGCGCGCGTCAACAGCGCCCGGGACAGGTAAAAGCCGGTCGAGGTCGTGACGGCCTCGTCAGCCCCGCGGCGGGCCGCGAGCAAATCCCCGCCCAACATTGCGGCTTCCGCAACTAAGGCTCGCTGCACCGCGGCGGTCTGGGGCAGGGCACTCAAGTGCGGCCCGGCCTCGGTCGCGTCCCGCAACGTCGCAGCATCCCCGGCGGCCAGGGCCGCGAGAGCCAACGCCGCGTAGCCGGTGTCCGCATAGATCCCACCCAGTTCGGCGGCGGCCTCGATGGCCGCGTCGGCGGCGGCCCGGGCCGCACCCGTGTCACCCTGAAACGCCAGCATGATGCCCTGGTACGCGAGGCTAGCTGCCTCAAGGATCCCATCGTGAGCTGCCTGGGCCTCGGCCACCAGCTCGCCGAATTGTGCGGCGGCACCGACCAGATCACCCTGATATCCCTGTGCCACTGCGAGGCACCAGCGGCAATAGCTTGAGGCGAACCGGTCACCGATCGCCTCGGCCAGGTCGCGTCCCTCTTCGGCGGCTGCGCGCGTCGCGATCGGGTCACCGGCGACGCTCGCTGCCAGCGCCTGCCACGCGAGGATCTGGCTGAGCCGCCACCGATCATCCAACGCCCGGGCCAAGCCGATGGCCTCGGCGAAGTACGCCCGGGCCAGCTCGAAACGCGTGAAGAAGGCGGCGATCGAGCCGCAGGCGGTCAGCACCCGCGCCAGCAGGGCCGGGTCATTGACCTCGCGCGCGATCGCCAGGGCTTGCTGCGCCCGATCCAGGCTGTCGGCAACGCCCAACACCGCGGCGAGCCCGGCCCTGTCGGCGAGCGCCCGCGCCCGCACCGGATCCCCCACCTCGGGGTGCTGCGCGTCGAGATCGGCTAGGGTGGCGTCGAACCAGGCCAGCCCTTCCCGGATGCGGCCCCGTGCCTGCCACAGTGGCTGCAGCGACGAGGCGAGTGTCAACGCCAGCTCGATAGCAGAGTTTTCCCGGCTCCACCCGAAGGCGGCTCGCAGGTTGTCGATCTCGATGTCGGCCTGCTCGAGACGCTGCTCATAATCACTGGCTGCCGGCGCGTCAAGCACAGCGGCCATCGCCATGTAGTAATCACGGTGACGCGCCCGCACGGCGTCGGCCTCGCCGGATTCGCCGAGCTTTTCCAGGGCGTATTGGCGCACCGTCTCCAGCAGCCGATAGCGGGTGCGGCCTCCGCTGTCGTCGGCCACCACCAACGACTTGTCCACCAGCAGGCTGAGCTGATCGAGCACCTGGTAACGCTGCACGTCACCACCGCCGGCGACTGCTTGGGCAGCGTCGAGGTCGAAGCCACCCAAAAACACCGCCAGCCGGCGAAACAACACCCGCTCGGGACCGGTCAGGAGCGCGTGCGACCAGTCCACTGAGGCGCGCAAGGTTTGCTGGCGGCGCACCGCGGTGCGCGCACCACCGGTCAGCAGCCGGAACCGGTCGTGCAGGCTGTCGAGGATCTCGGCCAGCGACAACGCCCGCACCCGCGCCGCGGCCAGCTCGATCGCCAGCGGCACGCCATCCAAGCGCGCGCAAATCTCGCGCACCGTCCCGGCAGTGTCATCAGTGAGGGTGAAATCGGGGCGGGCATGGCGGGCCCGGTCGGTGAACAACTCGATGGCTTCACCGGCCAGCGACAGCGACGGCACCCGCCAGCTCACCTCACCGGCCACCCCGATCGCCTCACGGCTCGTTGCGAGCAATGTCAGCCTCGCCGCCCCACTCAGCAGCGCGACAACCAGCTCGGCGCTGGCATCCAGCAGATGCTCGCAGTTGTCCAGCACCACCAGCAGCTGACGGTCGCGAACAAACCGCAGCAGCGTGCCGATGGTGGAGCGGCCCGGTTGGTCGGGCAGCCCGAGTGCCCGCGCCACCGTCACGCCCACCAGCTCGGGATCGGTGATCGGCGCCAGATCCACATACCACACCCCATCGCCGAACTCGCCGGCTATTCCGGCGGCGACCTGGATCGCCAGCCGGGTTTTGCCCACCCCGCCCGCACCGGTCAACGTCACCAACCGGTTTCGCACCAGCAGCTCCCGCAGCTGGGTCAACTGTGCGTCGCGGCCCATGAAACTGGTGAGCTGCACCGGAAGACGTTCGGAGACAACGGTCTTGGGTACGCGCAGCGGCGGAAACTTGTTGACCAAGTCGGGATGGCACAATTGCGCAACGCGCTCCGGGCGTGGCAGGTCACGCAGCACATGCGCGCCCAAATCGGTCAACCAAGTATCGGCGGGCAACCGGTCGACCACCAAGTCCTCGGTAGTACCCGACAGCAGGGTCTGGCCACCGTGGCCCAGGTCGCGCAGCCGCGCGGTCCGGTTGATCGTGGGACCGGCGTAGTTGCCTTCATCGCGCAACTGGATCTCACCGGTGTGCACCCCGATGCGCAGCCGGATCGGGGCCAACGGTGCCCGCTGCAACGCCAGGGCAGCGGCCACCGCGTCCGATGCGCGGGCGAACGCCGCCACAAAACTGTCGCCCTCGCCCTGCTCGACCGGGCGCACCCCGTCATGGGCGGCGACGACATCACATACGACCTGGTTGAAACGCGCGATCGCAGCCGTCATCACCTCGGCCTGGGTCTCCCACAGCCGCGTTGAACCCTCCACGTCAGCCAACAGCAACGTCACGGTGCCGGTCGGCAAAAGGCCGCTCACGCCCAGCTCGCTCCAGTCCACCAGCGGCGCATCCGCGCATGGCTCAATGTCGCTCATGTTAGCCAGCATGCGCGAAGCGCGTACCGCAAAACATCAGCGCAAACGCGCAGATTTGCGGACAACGGAATATACGACCCCTGCGGGCGCAGATCTACGCGCTGCGGCCGATGTTCTGCGCCTCCTGGCGCCCGATAGTTGAGTCAGACCGCTGATCCAACGGACTCAGGTAGTGCACTACTCGTGTCCTCAGGGTTAGGCGCTGACACCATTGATTCGTGTCTGCGCGCCATCACGGTCAGAACCACTGAACGGCAAGAAATGTGATGTTCGAGGCTGGTTTTCCAGAAGGGTGAACTGCCATGCTTGAGGCGCTTGAATCGGCCGACGTCGCCAGACTGCCTCTGGCGCCTAAGAATCCGCTGCCGTACCGGCACCGGCTCAGGGCTGTGCGGTCTCTCATCGACGGGTTCCAGGAGCTCTTCGATGCCGGTGGCCCCGTCACCCGCATGGTGCTCGGGCCCAAATGGCTTGTCCCGACGGCGGTGTTGATCGCCTCGCCGCAGGGCGCGCGGGACGTCCTCGGCCGCACCGACGAGATCGCCGACCGAGGAGGGTCGACGATGGCGATCCAGATGCGTCGGCTGATGGGCGGCAACCTGCTGGTCCTGCCGCACGACCAATGGCTGCCGCGGCGCCGTACCCTGCAGCCGATGTTCACCAAACGGCATGTCGCGCGCTACGCCGGCCACATGGCCGCGGCGGCGCAGACGGTGGTCGACGGTTGGCGCGACGACGCGACAGTGGACCTGGACACCGAATGCCGCGCGCTTACCCTGCGGGCGCTCGGCCGTTCTGTGCTCGGCGTGGACCTCGACGCCACGGCCGACACCGTCGGGCCGGCGCTGCGCACTGCGCTCTCATGGGTCGCCGACCGGGGGAGCCGGCCGGTGAATCTGCCGCAATGGGTGCCCACCCCCGGCCAGCAGCGGGCCCGCAGGGCCAATGCAGATCTGCATCGGTTGGCCGCCGAGATCCTCGCCGCGGTACGAGCCGACCCCGCCCGAGACGCACCACTGGTTCGTGGATTGATCACTGCAGCGGATCCGAAGACGGGCCAACCACTCTCGGACGACGACATTTGTCACGAGCTGGTGCTGTTCATCCTCGCAGGCCACGACACCACTTCCACGACGCTCACGTACTCACTGTGGGCGCTCGGCCACCATCCCGCCGTTCAAGATCGTGTGTTCGATGAGGTCAGCGCACTCGGCAACCGGCCGCTGACACCGGACGATGTGCCCCGGCTTGGCCACACCGTGCGAGTGCTGCACGAGGCCCTGCGGCTATGCCCGCCCGGTGCCGGAACGCCGCGCATGCTCAAAAAGGATTTGGCGGTCGACGGCTATCGGCTGGAAGCCGGGACCGTGGCGGTGATCAGCTTCTACGCCATGCACCGAAACCCGGAGTTGTGGGACGACCCGCTGACATTTGATCCGGATCGGTTCCTGCCGGAGCGTTCGCAGGGCCGCAGCCGCTGGCAGTACTTGCCGTTCGGCGGCGGACCTCGCTCATGCATCGGCGACCACTTCGCCATGCTGGAAGCCACCCTCGCACTGGCCACCATCATCCGCGCCGCTCGGATCGAATCGCTCGATCCCGACTTCCCCGTGGCCACCCCGTTCACTGTCGTCGCCGCCGAGCCAATCGGTGCCCGTGTTTATGCGCGACCTCAACCCGTGCCGAGTCTCGGAGCCACGATTCACCTGTCGCGCAAAGCTAGCGACGAGTAGCCCCCAAAACTCTTGTGGTAGCGGCGTTTAGGCGTGGCGGACTGCTTCTTGGGCGAGCTGCACGCGGCTGGTCAGGCCGAGTTTGGTGTAGACGTGGGTGAGGTGGGTCTGCACGGTGCGCGGTGAGACGAAAAGCCTTGCGGCGATGTCTTTGTTGGGCATTCCTTCGCTGAGTAGTCGGACCACGTCGCGCTCGGTCGGCGTGAGTGATCCCCAGCCGCTCGTGGGTCGCTTGCGTTCGCCGCGGCCACGTTGCGCGTAGGCGATCGCCTCCTCGGTGGACATCGAAGCGCCCTCGGCCCACGCGGAGTCAAAATCCTCCTCGCCCATGGCGTCTCGCAGTGCCACCACCGCTGCATGGTAGTCGGCGTCGTAGATCTTGAACCGGACCGCGCCCAGGCGTTGCCGGATGCTCTCTGCCGCGGCGAGGAGGCGGGCGGCTTCGCGGCGACTGTCGTCCTGGCCGGCCAAAGCGGCGAGGCATTCGAGGATGTCCGGGATCAGCAGGTACGCCTCGATTCCGGCGCCGCACGTCAGCGCGTCGTGGGCGTCGCGCTCGGCTTGATCCGGTTCACCCGCCGCGATCGCCACACGAGCACGCGTGGTCAGCGCGTCCGACAGGGACGCGCCCGTCGTTGTCGACACGGCGTCATCGGCCCAGCGGCGGGCCGCGACCAGATCCCCGCCTGCCAGCGCGGCCTGCGCAGCGATAACCCGCTGTATCGCCGCCGCCCGGGGCAGGGCACTCAGGTGCCGCCAGGCCGTTTCGGTCGCGTACTGCGCCGTCGCAGCATCGCCGGCGGCTAGGGCCGCTGTAGCCAACGCCGAGTAGGCGACGCCCGCTTTAAGGCCGCCCAGCTCGGCGGCGGCCTCGACGGCCGCGTCAGCGGCGGCCCGGGCCGCAGCGGTATCACCCTGGTACGCCAGCGCCACGCCCTGATACGCGAGGCTATCCGCCCTAAAGATCTCATCGTGAGCTGCCTCGGCCTCGTCGGCCACCGCGGCGAATTGTGCTACCGCTCCGGCCAGATCACCGTTAGATGCCTGTGCGATTCCAAGGCCGAAGCGGCACCGCCGCGAGGTGAATCGGTCACCGATCGCGTCGGCGAGATCGCGTCCCTCTTCGGCGGCCGCGCGCATCGCGAGCGGGTTACCCGCGGCGCGTGCCGCGAAGGCTTGCGCGACGAGGATCTGGCTGAGCCGCCACGGGTCGGCCAACGCCCGGGCCAGGCCGATTGCCTCGGCCAAGTACGCCCGGGCTGCCTCCGCGTCGAAGAAGCTGGCGATGTAGCCGCAGGCGGTCAGCGCCCGCGCCAGCAGGGCCGGGTCATCGACCTCGCGGGCGATCGCCAGGGCTTGCTGAGCCTGATCCGGGCTGTCGGCGGCGCCCGCCCATAGGCCGAGCGCGGCGCTGTCGGCGAGCGCCCGCGCCCGCACCGCGGCCGCCACCCCGGCGTGATGAGCGTTGTCGTCGGCCAGGGCGGTGTCGAACCAGGTCAGCCCCTCCCGGAGGCGGCCCCGCGCTTGCCACAGCGGCTGCAACGACGACGCCAGCGCCAGGGACTGTTCGACGTCGGAGTTTTCCCGGCTCCACCCGAACGCGGCGCGCAGGTTGTCGATCTCGAGGTTGGCCTGCTCCAGACACTGCTCATAGTCACGGCCCGCCGGGGCGTCAAGCACGGCAGCCATCGCCGTGTAGTGGTCGCGGTGGCGCGCCCGCACGGCGTCGGCCTCGCCGGATTCGCCGAGTTTTTCCAGGGCGTATTGGCGCACGGTTTCCAGCAACCGATAACGGGTTCGACCCCCGCTGTCGTCGGCGACCACCAGCGATTTGTCCACCAGCAGCGTGAGCTGGTCGAGCACGTGGTAGCGCTGCACGTCGCCGCCGCCCGCGACCGTTTGGGCGGCGTCCAGATCGAATCCGCCCTGAAACACCCCCAACCGGCGGAACAAGACCCGTTCGGGTTCGGTCAGCAGCGCGTGCGACCAGTCCACCGAGGCGCGCAGCGTCTGTTGGCGGCGCACTGCTGTGCGCGCCCCGCCGGTCAACAACCGGAACCGGTCATGCAGGCTGTCCAGGATTTCGGTCAGCGATAAAGCGCGCACCCGTGCTGCGGCGAGCTCGATCGCCAGCGGCAAACCGTCGAGGCGGGTGCAGATTTCGGCCACGACTGCCGCGTTGTCGTCGGTAACAATGAAGTCGGGCCTAGCGCGACGGGCCCGGTCGGCGAACAGTTCGATGGCTTCATCGAGAAGGGATAGTGACGGCACCCGCCAGCTCACCTCACCGGCGACCCCGATCGCCTCACGACTCGTCGCAAGCAAGGCTAGCCCCGGCGCCCCACTGAGCAGAGCGACAACCAACTCGGCGCTAGCATCCAGCAGATGCTCGCAGTTGTCGAGCACCACCAGCAGCTCGCGGTCGCGAACAAACCGCAGCAGGGTGTCCATGGTGGAGCGGCCCGGTTGGTCGGGAAGTCCCAGCGCACGCGCGACCGTCACGGCCGCCAGCTCGGGGTCGGTGATCGGCGCCAGATCCACGCACCACACCCCGTCGCCGAAATCGCCGGCTACTGCGGCCGCGGCCTGGATCGCCAGCCGGGTTTTGCCCACCCCGCCCGCCCCGGTCAACGTCACCACCCGGTTCTCAGTCAGCAGCTGCTGCACCTGAGCCAGCTCCGCTTGGCGCCCAACGAAACTCGTAAGCTGAGTCGGAAGCTGCTGGGAGGCAACCGCTTTAGAAACCCGCAGCGGTGCGAACTCGTTGACCAGATCCGGATGGCATAGCTGTGTCACCCGCTCCGGGCGAGGCAAGTCGCGCAACGCATGGGTGCCCAGTTCGGTCAACCACGCGTCACCGGGAAGCCGATCGACCACCATCTGCTCGGTCGCCCCCGACAATAAGGTTTGGCCGCCGTGTCCCAGGTCGCGTAGCCGCGCGGTGCGGTTGATGGTCGGACCAGCGTAGTTGCCTTCGTCGCGGAGCTGCACCTCACCGGTGTGGATCCCGATGCGCAGCCGGATCGGGGCCAGCGGTGCCCGCTGCAACTCGAGCGCGCAGGCCACCGCGTCGGACGCGCGGGCAAACGCCGCCACGAAGCTATCGCCCTCACCCTGCTCGACCGGCCGCACCCCATCATGGGTGGCGATGGTCTCCGACACCGCCTGATTGAGACGGGCCACGGCCGCGGTCATCTCGCCGGGTTGGTTCTCCCACAGCCGCGTTGAACCCTCGACGTCGGCCAACAGCAACGTCACGGTGCCCGTCGGTAACAGCCCGCTCACGCCCAGGTCGCTCCAGTCCACCAGCGGCGCATCCACACGTGGATCGATTTCGCTCATGCTAACCAGGATGTGACCCCATGAACCGTAAAACATCAGCGAAACCGCTTAGATCGCGCCCGATCACGCACCGATGTTTCAGTTGTGGCGGGCCGCTTCCTGGACGAGCTGCACGCGTGAAGTCAGGCCGAGCTTGGTGTAGACGTGGGTGAGATGTGTTTGCACGGTGCGCGGTGAGACGAAAAGCCTTGTGGCGATGTCCTTATTGCCAAGCCCCTCGCTGACCAGTCCCACGACGTCCCGTTCGGTGGGGGTCAGTGAGGCCCAGCCGCTGGTCGGTCGTTTGCGTTCGCCGCGGCCGCGTTGCGCGTAGGCGATCGCCTCCTCGGTCGAGAGGGCCGAGCCCTCGGTCCATGCGGCGTCAAAGTCGTTCTCGCCCATGGTGTTACGCAGCGCTGTCACCGATGCTTCGTAGCCCACATCCCAAATCTTGAAGCGGACTATGCCCATCCGCTGCCGAACGCTGTGCGCCGCGCCGAAGAGCCGCGCCGCTTCCCGGTGACTGCCGGATTCGCCGGCCAGAGCGGCGAGGCACTCCAGAGTGTCGGAAACACCCAAATACGCTTGGATGCTGCTGCTGATCGCTAGCGCTTCGTGGGCGTGGCGTTCGGCCTGCTCCGGATCGCCCTGCGCGATCGCCACGCGGCAGCGCGTGGTCAGCGCCCCGATCGCGTACCAGCCGGTCATGGTCGCGATGGCCTCGTCGGCGCTGCGGCGGGCCGTTATTAGATTCCCGCCGGCCATCGCGGCCTGCGCAGAGTAGCCGTGCCACAACGCCGCCGTATGGGGCACGAGACTCAGGCGCAACCGGTCGGCCTCGCTGGCCTCCTGAGCCGTCGCAACATCGCCGGCGGCCAGGGCCGCGCAAGCCAACGCCCAGTAGGCCAGGCTCGTGTGGATCTCGCCGACATCGCATGCGGCTTCGACGGCCGCGTCGGCGATCGCGCGAGCCGCATCGGTTTCACCTTGGTGCGCGAGTGCGATGCCCTGGTAGGCGAGGCAGGCTACTCGCCGGATCACTTCGTGAGCGGCTTCGGCCTCAGCAACCAGTTCGGCGAATTGTGCGCAGGCTCCGGCCGGATCGCCGTGGAATAGCTGTGCGATTCCAAGGCAGAAGCGGCACTGGCGCGAGGTCCACCCGTCGCCGATCGCGTCGGCGAGGTCGCGTCCTTCTTCGGCGGCCGCGCGCGCCGGGATCGGATGGCCCGCCACGGCCGCCGTCCCGATCGCCTGGAAGCCGAGGAGCTGGCTGAGTCTCCACGGGTCGTCCAGGGCCCGAGCCAGGCCGATCGCCTCGGCGAAGTACGGCCGGCCTACTTCAGTTTCGTGGAGGACGGCGACTAAACAGCAGGCGGTGAGTGCCCGGAGGGTGAGGGCCGGGTCGTCGATGTCGCGGGCAATCGCTAGCGCCTGTTGGGCTTGATCCAGGCTGTCGGCGGCGTTCACCCAGGCGGCGAGCAGGGCCTGGTCGGCGAGCGCCCGGGCCCTTACCGCGCGCTCGAGCTCGAGTGCGTTCTCCTCGCTGAGGACGGTGTCAAACCAGGCCAGCCCTTCCCGGCCGCGGCCCAGTGCCAGCCACGCGGGCGCCAGCGACGACGCCAGTGCCAACGCCAGATCTGCATCGGAGTTTTCCCGGCTCCACGCGAAGGCGGCGCGCAGGTTGTCGATCTCGGTTTCGGCCTGCTCGATGCCCCGCTCATAATCACCGCGCGCCGGGGCGTCGAGCAACGCCGCCAGCGCCGTGTAGTAATCGCGGTGACGCGTGCGCACGACGTCGGCTTCGCCGGACTCGCCCAATTTCTCAAGCGCGTACTGCCGCATCGTCTCCAAGAGTCGGTAGCGGGTTCGGCTCCCATTTTCGTCGGCCACCACGAGCGACTTGTCCACTAATAAGGCGAGTTGATCGAGCACCTGATAACGCTCCACATCGCCACCGCCACAGACGCTTTGCGCCCCGTCGAGGTCGAAGCCACCCATAAACGTCGCCAGCCGACGAAAGAGGACTCGCTCGGGTTCGGTCAGCAGCGCATGCGACCAATCCACCGAGGCGCGCAAGGTTTGCTGGCGGCGCACTGCGGTACGCGCACCTCCGGTCAACAGTCTGAACCGGTCGTGCAGGCTGTCCAGAATCTCGGCCAGCGACAGCGCCCGCACCCGTGCGGCCGCCAATTCGATCGCCAGGGGCACTCCGTCGAGGCGACGGCAAATCTCCGTCACCGTCGCGGCATTGTCGTCAGTCACGACGAAGTCCGGTCGAGCGCGGACGGCCCGATCGGCGAACAATTCGATAGCCTTGTCGGCCAGTGGCAATGACGGCACCCGCCAACTCAGCTCACCGGCCACACCAATCGGCTCTCGGCTAGTCGCCAGCAGGCTCAACTTCGGACCTGCTTCCAGCAGCGCCACCATCAGCGTGGCGCTCGCATCGAGCAGGTGCTCACAGTTGTCCAGAACCACCAGCATCTGCCGGTCGGCGACGAACCGACGCAATGTGTCCGTCGTGGAGCGGCCGGGCTCTTCTGGCAGGCCCAGAGCACGCGCCGTCGTGATCGGCACCAGATCGGGGTCGGTGATCGGCGCCAGATCCACATACCAAATACCGTCAGCGAATTCGTTCACGCTCTGGCCCGCGACCTGAATCGCCATGCGAGTCTTGCCTACTCCGCCGGCGCCGGTCAACGTCACCAGCCGGTTCTGGGTCACCAGATCCCGTACCTGGGAGATATCTGCTTCGCGTCCCACGAAGCTGGTGAACTGGACTGGAAGGCGTTGGGAAATCACAAC
The DNA here is from genome assembly GCA_963833915.1 of uncultured Actinomycetota bacterium. Classification (GTDB taxonomy): domain Bacteria; phylum Actinomycetota; class Actinomycetes; order Mycobacteriales; family Mycobacteriaceae; genus Mycobacterium. The sequence goes on along the minus strand of CAWHZO010000016.1, from coordinate 122,154 downwards.
TTTAGCGACGCGTAGCGGAAGAAAGTCGTTGACCAGATCTGGATGGCACAGCTGCACCACCCGCTCTGAGCGGGGCAGATCCCGCAACGGGTGGGTGCCCAGATCCGTGAGCCAGGCGCTCTCAGGGAGCCGGTCGAGCACCATCGCCTCGGTCGCACCCGACAGCAGGGTTTGACCGCCGTGGCCCAGGTCGCGCAGCCGCGCAGTGCGATTGATCGTCGGGCCGGCGTAGTTGCCTTCGTCGCGCAGCTGGACCTCGCCGGTATGCACCCCGATGCGCAGCCGGATCGGGGCCAGCGGCGCCAACTGCAGCGCCAGCGCGCAGGCCACCGCATCGGAGGCGCGGGCGAACGCCGCCACGAAACTGTCACCTTCACCCTGCTCGATTGGGCGCACCCCGTCGTGAGCAGCGATCAGGTCCGAGACCGCTCGATTCAGGCGAGCGACGGCCGCCGTCATCTCGTCGGGCTGGGTCTCCCACAGCCGCGTCGAGCCCTCGACGTCGGCCAAGAGCAACGTCACTGTTCCGGTCGGCAGCAGCCCGCTCATGCCCAGCTCGCTCCAGTCCACCAGCGGCGCATCCGCGCGTGGCTCAATGTCGCTCATGCTAGCCAGCATGCGCGACGCGCATACCGCAAAACATCAGCGCAAACGCGCATATCGGGGCCGGTCGCAGGCGTATATACGACCCCTGATCGCGCAGATCTACGCGTTCTGACCGATGGTCTTAGCTTCACGACCTCGGATAGTCGACTTTGTCGAGTCTGAGGAGGCCACCATGACCGTCGACGCCATCGGTACCCACAGCCCCACCGTCTTTGATGCCGGGCTGCCCCCCATCGCGTATGAGCACGCCCACAATCCCGAAGAGGCGCACCGGCTCATTCGGCAGGCCCGTCTGCAGGGGCCGATCGCGCTGGGGCCGCACGGGCCCGAAGTGCTGAGCTACGAGCTGGTCCGGACCGTTTTGCGCGATCCCCGGTTCTGCATGCCCAAGGGAGCTGCGCTTGCCATGCAAGGCATCACCTCCGGCCCGGTCTGGGACAAGGTCATCACAGGCCTGTTGAGCCGGGACGGCGCCGATCACAATCGGCTGCGCCGACTGGTCTCGAAGGCGTTCACACCACGGTCGACCGCACGGTTAAAGATCACAATCGCGGGGGTCGTCACCGAGCTGGTTGACCCGGTGACCACCGCGGGGCGCTGCGACGTGGTCGCCGACATCGCGCGCAAGTATCCGATTCCGATTATCAGTGGGTTGCTCGGCGCACCGCGTCAAGACTGGCAACTGTTCTCGGACTGGGCCGACGACATCTTCAAGATCTTCAACTGGAACGTCGCCAACGACGCTCCGGTGATCATGGCGGCCTTCGACGAACTCGACGCCTACATCGACGACATGGTCGACCGGCGGCGCCACCACCTCACCGACGACTTGATCTCTGAGCTGATCCGCGCCGAAGACGACGGGGACAGACTCACCGCCGACGAGCTCCGCATGCTCGCCGAAGTCCTGCTGATGGCAGGCACCGACACCACCCGCAATCAGTTGGCCGCCGCCGTGCAGGATTTATGCGATCACCCCAAGCAGTGGGCCCTGCTGGCTGAGCATCACGAGCTCGCGCCGCAAGCAGTCGAGGAGCTCATGCGCCATAGTCCGGTCATTTTCGGCACCATGCGCAAGGCTGTCGAGGATGTCGAACTTGGCGGCGTGATGGTGCCCGCCGGCACGCTCGTGATTGTCAATACCGCCGCCGCCAACCGCGACCCCGCCGTCTATGACGATCCCGATCGCCTCGACATCACCCGCGAGGGGCCGGCGACCATGCTCACGTTCGGCGGCGGCATCCACTACTGCTTGGGCGCACACTTGGCCAGAGCCGAACTCGCTGAAGCCCTGACCGCCATCACGCGCCGCATGCCCAACCCGCGTCGCAGCGGCCCGGCCCCCTGGAAGCCGCTAATCGGGATCACCGGACCAACAACGCTGCCCATCGAATTCGACGCCGGACACTGAACCAGCCACCAACGGCCCCAAAGAGCTGCTCGAGTGACTCACCGCTTTCGCGCGGTGACGACCAAGTACTCCCATCCCATGACGCCGTCGTTGAGGTGTTGCTGGGCGAGTTCGACGAGTTGGGCGTCGAGTGTTTCGGCGAGCACTGAATTGTTGCCGATGGTGCGGTAGGCGTTGATCGTAGGGCCATAATGGTTCTTGAAGTACTCGTGTACAGCCTGGGCGCTATTGAACCGGTCAACCTTCAACATGGCCCGCCGCGTGCGGACATCGCTGACTCGCTCGCCTAGCAGGCCGACCGCGTAGCCCTCGCGTCCCCACAACGACGCTGGCGGTACACCCGGTCGCACGGTCGGCTGATACGGCCGGAGCGCGTTGAGCATCTGACCGAAGAATCCTTCGTATGTCCAGCTGATCACCCCGATCGTGCCTCCGGACCGACAGACTCTGATCAGCTCGTCAGCCGCACGTTGATGACGCGGCGCGAACATCACGCCGATCGCGGAGACTACGGCGTCGAATTCGCCGTCGCCGAACGGCAGCGATTCTGCGTTGGCTTCACGCCACTGCAGCTTCACGCCTTCTGCAGCAGCCCGGATCTGAGACCGGGCCAGCAGTTCCGGTGTGAGGTCGCTGGAAACGACATTGGCACCCATCTTGGCGGCCGGGATCGAAATATTTCCGGACCCTGCTGCGACGTCGAGCACCCGATCACCCTCGGTAATGCCAGTTGAGGCCACCAGCACCGGGCCGAGCGGGGCCATCACCTCCTCGGCCATCAGCGCGTAGTCGCCAAGCGCCCACAGTGCTTGAGGGGTTGTCGCCAGCGGCGCGGCGATGCCAGTTGAGACGTTGATGGTCACAGAACCTCCAGAGGACGAGATAAGGGATATCTGCCACTGCGACCTCGTCGTCGTGGGTGGCGCGGAGATGGATGCACCCCGCTGAATGACGCATATAAGACAGTAGCACTAGGAAACAATTGCTCAGCATTATAGTAGACAACTGCTAGTATATTCTCAGGACTGCAGTCTCTGTAGCGCAATCACAATGCCGAGCGGACCGGACAGGGGAGTACCCGATGCCCACCGAAAACGCTGCGGTACAGGAAGATTCGGTCGACTTGATTACTGACGCGTTGCTGACTGCGTCCCGCTTGCTGGTAGCCATCTCGGCGCGCTCGATCGCCCAAGTCGACGAGACCATCACGACTGCGCAGTTCCGAACGCTGGTGATCTTGTCCAACGAGGGTCCGATGAACCTCGCCACGCTCGCGGGCCGGCTCGGGGTGCAACCTTCGGCGACCGGCCGCATGGTCGACCGGCTTGTCGGTGCTGGACTGATCGACCGTGAGACGCATCCGACCTCGCGGCGCGAGCTGCTGGTTACGCTCACCGCGCGCGGAGGTGAAGTCGTGCGACGGGTCACCGCGCACCGCCGCGACGAAATCGCCCGCATCGTGGAAGCGATGCCACCGCCGGAACGCCGCGGGCTGGTGCGAGCGCTGGCGTCGTTCGCCGCTGCCGGCGGCGAGCCCGCAGCTGAGTTGGAGGCAATCGAGGTGTAACGCCGGCAGACGTTGACGCATGGGTGTTGGCCTATTGGGGTACGCAGGGTGTCGGCCAGCTCTCACCTCGCTTAGGACCCCGCCATGCCTCTCAACGTCGCCAGCAAGCTGATCGAGTCACACCTGGAATCCGGCGAGATGACACCGGGGGAGGAGATCGCGGTACGCATCGACCAGACGCTGACCCAGGACGCGACGGGCACACTGGTGATGCAGGAATTGGAGGCGCTCGGCCTCGAGCGGGCGCGCACCGAGGTCAGCGTGCAATACGTCGACCACAACCTGCTGCAGACCGACGAGAAGAACGCCGAGGATCACGAGTACCTGCGCACCGCCGCGCAGCGCTTCGGACTGTGGTTCTCCAAGCCCGGTAACGGAGTGTCACACCCGACGCACATGCAGCGTTTCGGGGTTCCCGGCAAGACCATGGTGGGCTCGGATTCTCATACCCCGGCCGCGGGTTCGCTGGGCATGCTGGCGATCGGCGTGGGCGGGCTGGAGGTTGCGCTGGCCATCACCGGGCGACCGCTGCACATCCGCATGCCCGAGGTGTGGGGCGTGCGGCTGGAAGGCGAACTGCCGGAATGGTGTTCGGCCAAAGACGTGATCCTGGAAATGCTGCGCCGTCACGACGTTAAGGGCGGGGTGAACCGGATCATCGAGTACTACGGGCCGGGGCTGGCCAGCCTGACCGCGATGGACCGCCATGTCATCGCGAACATGGGCGCCGAACTCGGCGCCACCACAACGGTTTTCCCGAGCGACGAAGCGGTTCGCGAGTTCCTGCGGTCCGAGGATCGCGAAGACGACTGGGTCGAACTGATCGCCGACGAAGACGCCGACTACGACGTCGACGAATCGATCGACCTCTCACAGATCGAGCCGTTGATCGCCAAGCCGTCGTCACCGGGAAATGTCGTGCCCGTTCGCGAGGTTGCCGGTGAGGACATCGCTCAGGCGGTGATCGGATCGAGCGCCAATCCCGGCCTGCGCGATTTCGCGATCGTGGCTGCGATGGTGGCCGGACGGCAGACAGCGCCGGACGTCAGCTTCGACATCAATCCGACATCGCGAGAGATCTTGACCGATCTGATGAAGATGGGCGCGACAACCGAACTGGTGATCGGCGGTGCCAGGATTCATCAAGCGGGGTGCATGGGTTGCATCGGCATGGGCCAGGCGCCTGCCACCGGTCGCAACTCGCTGCGCACGATGCCTCGCAACTTTCCCGGCCGCTCTGGCACCAAAGAGGATTCGGTGTGGCTGTGCTCACCGGAAACCGCCGCCGCGTCCGCGTTGACGGGTGTGATCACCGATCCGCGCGACTGGGCGCGCGAAGAGAAAATGGACTATCCGAAACTCGATCTGCCGCAACAGTGTTCCGTGAACATCGCGATGCTGGTGCCTCCGCTGGAGGCCGAGGAGGCGCAGCACGTGGAGCCGGTGAAGGGACCCAACGTTTCGGACCTACCGGAGCTCTCGCCGCTGCCCGACGAGATTGAGGCCCCGGTGTTGCTCAAGGTCGGCGATAACGTCTCCACCGACGAGATCTCCCCGGCCGGGGCCCGGGCGCTGCCGTTTCGCTCCAACATTCCCAAGCTCGCGATGTTCAGCTTCACCCAGATCGACGACTCGTACCCGGAACGGGCACAGCAGGCCGAAGAGACCGGTCACATCATCGTTGGCGGCGAGAACTACGGTCAGGGCTCCTCGCGTGAGCACGCGGCGATCGCACCACGTTACCTCGGGCTCCGGGTTGTCATCGCCAAGTCGTTCGCCCGCATTCACTGGCAGAATCTGGCCAACTTCGGCGTCCTGGCGCTCGAGTTCGGCGACGCCGACGACTACGACAGCATCGAGCAGGATGACACGCTACGCATCGCCGGTGTTCGCGACATGCTGGCCGACAAGGACACCCTGCAGGTCGACAACGTCACCAAGGATAAATCTTTTACTGTGCGACATCGCCTTTCGCCGCGCCAAGTCAAGGATGTGCTAGCCGGCGGACTGATCCCTCGATTGGCAGAAGACGAGCAATAGATCCGCTTGCAGGATGCCGCTTACAGCATGAAGTGCTGAGGTCGATCGGGAAGTCCCTACACTGTGCCCCGTGCGTCTTGTCTTTGCCGGCACCCCCGAACCCGCGCTGCCCGCGCTGCGTAGCCTCATCGACTCGCCGCGCCACGACGTGATCGCGGTGCTAACTCGGCCGGACGCCGCTTCAGGACGTCACGGCAGGCCGGAGCCGTCACCGGTGGCCCGCCTGGCACTCGAGCAGGGCATCCCGGTGCTGCGGCCACAACGGCCCAACACCGCTGAGTTCGTCGCCGAGCTGTCACAACTGGAACCCGACTGCTGCCCGGTGGTGGCTTACGGTGCCCTGCTCGGCGACGCGTTGCTGGCGGTGCCGCCACGCGGCTGGGTCAATCTGCACTTCTCGCTGCTGCCCGCCTGGCGCGGGGCGGCCCCGGTGCAGGCGGCGATAGCCGCGGGCGACACCGTCACCGGTGCGACAACGTTCCAGATCGAATCCGGCCTGGACTCCGGCCCGGTCTACGGTGTGGTCACCGAGGCGGTCCGCCCGATCGACACCGCGGGGGATCTGCTTGACCGGCTGGCGATTTCGGGTTCAGCCTTGCTGTCAACCACCCTGGACGGCATCGCCGACGGGACACTCGTACCGATCCCACAGTCGGCCGACGGGGTCAGCGTCGCGCCGAAGATCACCGTTGAGCAGGCCCGGGTGCGTTGGGACCTGCCGGCCGAAGTCGTCGAGCGACGCGTCCGCGCCGTCACGCCCAATCCGGGGGCTTGGACCCTGGTCGGCGACCTACGGGTCAAACTCGGGCCCGTCTACATCGACACCGAAAGTCAGGGCCTTCCAGAACCTTTGTCGCCCGGTGATATTCACGTTGATCGCCGAAGCGTGCGGATCGGCACCGCCTCGCAGCCGGTACGGCTGGGCCACGTCCAGGCGCCGGGAAAGAAGGTCATGAACGCCGTCGACTGGGCCAGGGGAGCCCGCCTCGAGCCTTCCGCGCGCGCGTCATGAGCCCGCCCCAGGACAAACCGCGGCGCAACCGACCGACCGCGCACTCGGCGCAGCGATCGGCGAGGCCGCCGAGGCGCCGGCCGCTGGACCCGGCCCGCCAGGCCGCGTTCGATGTACTGCGGGCAGCGCGCGAGCGCGACGCCTATCCCAACCTGCTGTTGCCAGTCCTGTTGCGCGAACGGGGGATCAGCGGCCGCGACGCCGCATTCGCCACCGAGCTGACTTACGGCAGCTGCCGCGTTCGCGGTCTGCTGGACGCGATCATCGGGTCAGCCGCTGCTCGGCCACCGGACACCATCAACCCGATACTGCTCGATCTGCTGCGGCTCGGGACTTATCAATTGCTGCACACCCGTGTCGACGCGCATGCCGCCGTCTCGACCACCGTCGAGCAGGCCGGAATCGAATTCGACTCGTCCCGTGCAGGTTTCGTCAACGCGGTGTTGCGTACGATCAGCACCCGCGACGAGCAATCCTGGGTCGACGAGCTGGCGCCCGACCGGTCGGTCGATCCAATTGGGCACGCCGCTTTCGTACATGCCCATCCGCGCTGGATAGCCCAAGCCTTCGTCGACGCGCTGGGCGTCGCCGCCGGTGAACTCGACGCCGCGCTGGCCGCCGACGACGAGCGACCCTTGGTGCACCTGGCGGCCCGGCCGGGCGTGCTGACAGCCGACGATTTGGCCGGTGCCGTGAATGGCACCGTGGGCCGGTATTCGCCGTATGCGGTGTACCTGGCCGCAGGCGACCCCGCGCAAGTGCCCGCGGTTCGCGACGGCCAGGCCCTGGTTCAGGACGAGGGCAGCCAATTGGTCGCCCGCGCACTCACTTTGGCGCCGGTGGCCGACGACGCCGGACGATGGCTGGACCTGTGCGCCGGCCCGGGCGGCAAGACCGCGCTACTGGCCGCGCTGGGCGCCGTTTCGGGAGCCCGGGTCACGGCGGTGGAGCCATTGGAACACCGCGCCGACCTGGTCGTCGAGAACACCCGCGGCCTGCCGGTCGAGATACTGCGGGCCGACGGGCGCCACAGTGGGCTGGACCCGGGTTTCGACCGGGTGCTGGTCGACGCGCCCTGCACCGGGCTGGGCGCGCTGCGCCGAAGGCCTGACTCACGTTGGCGGCGTCAGCCCGCCGACATCCCGGCGCTGACCCGGCTGCAACGCGAACTGCTCGGGGCTGCGATCGCGCTCACCCGGCCCGGCGGTGTGATTTTGTACGCCACCTGCTCGCCGCATCTGGCCGAGACGGTCGGGGTGGTCGGTGACGCGCTGCGCCGTCATCCGGTGTCCGCGCTGGACGCCCGGCCGTTGTTCGAGCCCGTTACGAATTTGGGCGACGGTCCCTACGTTCAGTTGTGGCCGCATCGGCACGGCACCGACGCCATGTTTGCCGCAGCACTGGTCAAAGTCGCCCCCCAGTAAGCTCAAGCTCATGTCAGACAACGCCGACCGGTTGCTGATCGCGCCGTCGATTCTGGCCGCTGATTTTGCCCGGCTGGCCGACGAGGCCGCGGCGGTCGAAGGCGCAGACTGGTTGCATGTCGACGTGATGGACGCGCATTTCGTGCCTAACCTGACCATCGGGCTGCCGGTAGTGGAAAGTCTGTTGGCCGCCAGTGACATTCCGATGGATTGCCATCTGATGATCGAGGACCCCGACCGCTGGGCACCGCCCTACGCCGAAGCGGGCGCCTACAACGTCACCTTTCACGCCGAGGCCACCGACAATCCGGTCGCCGTCGCCCGTGACATCCGCGCGGCCGGCGCCAAAGCGGGGCTGAGCGTCAAGCCCGGCACCCCGCTTGAGCCCTACCTGGAGATCCTGAAGGACTTCGACACCTTCCTGGTGATGTCGGTCGAGCCGGGTTTCGGCGGTCAGTCATTCATTCCCGAGGTGCTGAGCAAGGTTCGCACGGTGCGCAAGATGGTCGACTCCGGCGAATTGACGATCCTGGTGGAGATCGACGGCGGCATCAACGCCGACACCATCGAGCAGGCCGCCGAGGCCGGCGTCGACTGCTTTGTCGCCGGATCGTCGGTGTACGGCGCCGAAGATCCGGCGGCCGCGGTCGAGGCACTGCGGCGACAGGCCCGTGCCGCGTCGCCGCATCTGCGCCGATGAATCTCGAGGCGACCATCAGCTACGACGCCGCCATGGAACTTGCGGTCGAGCACGCCGACCTGGTCAAAGGCGGCACCTATCCCAATCCGCCGGTTGGCGCGGTCATTCTGGACCGTGACGGCCGAGTCGTCGGCGTGGGCGGTACCCAGCGGGCGGGCAGCGCACATGCCGAGGTGGTGGCACTGCGCCGGGCGGGTCGGCTGGCCGCCGGTGGCACTGCGGTGGTCACCCTGGAACCCTGCAACCACCATGGCAAGACCCCGCCGTGCGTGGATGCGCTGCTCGAGGCCGGCATCGCGTCGGTGGTCTACGCCGTCAGCGACCCGAACCCGACTGCGGCCGGCGGCGCGGCGCGACTGGCCGCCGCCGGTGTGCGCGTAATCAGCGATGTGCAAGCCGATCTGGTCGCGACCGGACCGTTGCGGGAATGGCTGCACAAACAACGCACCGGCTTGCCGCACGTGACATGGAAGTACGCCACCAGCATCGATGGCCGCAGCGCGGCCGCGGACGGCTCAAGCCAGTGGATCAGCAGCGAGGCCGCGCGTGCTGATCTGCATCGCAGGCGGGCGGCTGCCGACGCCATCGTGGTTGGGACCGGGACGGTGCTGGTCGACGACCCGGCGTTGACCGCCCGCCTGACCGATGGCGCCCTGGCGGACCGCCAACCCCTGCGCGTGGTAGTGGGAAAACGCGAAATATCCTCGGAAGCAAAGGTTCTCAACGACGATTCGCGCACCATGGTGATTCGCACGCATGAGCCCACCGAGGTGCTCAAGGCACTGTCGGATCGGACCGACGTCCTACTCGAGGGCGGGCCCACGCTTGCCGGGGCGTTCCTGCGGGCGGGGAGGATCGATCGCATCCTGGCCTACGTCGCGCCGATCCTGCTGGGCGGACCGATCACCGCGGTCGACGACGTCGGGGTGCCGAGCATCGCCCGGGCGCTGCGCTGGCGATACGACGGCGTCGAACGAGTCGGTCCGGATCTACTGCTGAGCCTGGTACCGCGGCCGGACCGCTAGATCCGGGGCGCGACGGGTTCGGACTCTAGGGCTTCGGGCTCGTCGGCATGTGCGTCCCGGCTGCTGATCAGCAGGCCGAAGAGCGCACCCACCACGCAGATGACCACGGTGGCTGTGAAAATGCCCCCGTACATTTCGGCGAATGCTTGGCGGTAAAGGGTGGCTTGGTGCAAGAGCCGCTCCGTAAGGCTGGCGTTGGCGGGAACCTCCGACGCCAGTTTCGCCACGATCCGCGGCAGCTGATAGAAGCCCCATGCGCTTAGCGAAGCGACGCCGATCAGCATGCCCGTCATCCGCGCCACGACCACCGCCGCCGAGGCGATGCCGTGCTGCGCCGACGGCACTACTCGCAAGCTGGCCGATGTCAGCGGCCCGATCACCAGACCCAGGCCCAGGCCTGCCACCACCAGCTCGGGCAACGCGACGACGCCGAAGACGTGGGGCCGCTGGTCCAGCAGGTCGATGCGCCACGTCGAGATCACCCAGAAGCCGCCGGCCGCAACGAGCAGCCCGATGAACGTCATCGCGCGGTCGCCGATCTTGGTCGCCGTCCAGCCGCCCACAACCGCGCCGACAGGCAGGGCGCCGAGGAACCACAACAGAAACATGGCGGCGGCGTTTTGGTCTTTACCGAGCACGCCCTGGGCGAAGAGTTCCACGTCGACCAGGGTGACCATTAGCGCCGCACCGGCGCATAGCGAAGCGCCGAGGGCGGACAGGAACGGCCGGAAGTGCACCCCGGTGGGTTCGATCAGCTTGGTTCGCGAGAAGCGCTCCCAGACACCAAAGATCACCGCGACGACGACCGCGGCGACGATCAGCGGCGGGCCGTAACTGGGCAATGCGTGCTTGCCATCGGGATTGGCGTTGTACAGACCGACGACCGCCAAACCCAGCGTGATCGCCAGCAGCAGTCCGCCGATCAGGTCGATCTTTTCCGGCTCGGCGCTGCGGCCCTTGGACGGCAGGCTGAACTGGATCATCACCATTGCGGCCAGCGCCAGTGGCACGTTGATCCAGAACACGTCCTGCCAGCGGCTCGTCAGCCAGACGATGAAGATTCCGTAGAGCGGACCGAGCACGCTGCCCAACTCCTGCGCGGCGCCGATGCCGCCGAGTACGGCGGCGCGGTTGCGCTGAGCCCATAGATCAGCGCCCAGCGCGAGCGTCACCGGCAGCAAGGCACCGCTGGCCACGCCCTGGATGGTGCGGCCCACCACCAGCACATCCAAGTTGGTGGACAGCGCCGTGATCACCGACCCGATCAGGAAGGTGCCCAGGCTGACTTGCAGCAGCAGCTTGCGGCCGAACCGGTCGGAAGCCCGGCCCAGCAACGGCATCGCCGCGATGTAGCCCAGCAGATACCAGGTGATGATCGGGGTGATGCGCTGCAGATGGTTGACCGGGATGCCGATGGTGCCGATGATGTCGCGCATGATCGTGACCACGACGTAGGTGTCGAGGGCACCGAGTAGTACGGCGAGGCTGCCGGCGCTGATCGCGACGCCGCGCCCGGCGTGGTGCGGTGCGGTCATCCGCCGGCTACCGGGGGCTTGGTGACCTGCACCGGCGCGTTCCAGTTCGACAGCGTCATCTGGACCGAGTTGCCCGGGGTCTGCTCCAGCTGGACCTGGACCAACTGGTGATCACCGTTCTCCTCGATCCAGACAGTGGCGGGTGCCGGTTGGGTGGCCTTCAGTTGCGGGGCAAGGCCGTTCACCGCGTCCGCCGAGGCGGTGCCGGTGATCTTGATGGTGCTCTGCCCATTGATCGTTTCCCGTGATTGGGACTTCGGATTGCTGATGTTGGTCAAGACGTTGGCCAGACCGGTGTTCGGGTTGAGGATCTCCGACGGGTCATAGATCGCGGACGCCGGGCCAAAGCTTTCCCACTGGCCGGGGCTCAGCGCTGCGTACAAGGTTCCGTTGTCGACCACGAACTGGGCGTCGATGTCGGAGCCGCCGAAGGTGATGTTGGCGTTGCCCTGGGCGGCGGTGTCCGGTGTCGTGGTCAGGTCGCCGGTCAGCGTCTTGACGGGCAGATGCTTGATCTTGCCGTTTACCGACAGCACCAGGTGCACGCTCTTGACGTTTCTGGTGGTCAGGTTGGACTTGCTGAGCAGCGTGGGCGCATCCGGAAGTGGTGCGCCGGATTGTTTGGACGACGAGCAGCCGCCGACCAGAGCGGCGGCGATTGAGAGGGCGGCAAGGGCGGCGAGGATTGGGCGACGCGTCTGCATAGGTTGCATCGTAGAGGGTGCCATTGACCCGACGGCGAAGCCCGAGGTGACGGCGCCGTCGCACAGGACAGCGCGACTCATTAGCCTGAGGCGATGTTCACCGGAATCGTCGAGGAGTTGGGTGAGGTCGTCGGCAAGGACGACCTGGGCGATTCCGCTCGCTTCACCATCCAAGGACCCGTGGTTACCGCCGATGCCGGTCACGGCGACTCGATCGCCGTCAACGGCGTGTGCCTGACGGTGGTCGAGGTGCTGCCCGGGGGCCAGTTCACCGCCGACGTGATGGGCGAGACGCTGAGCCGGTCCAGCTTGGGCCGGCTGGGCGCGGGCAGCCCGGTCAACCTGGAGCGCGCCGCGGCCGTGAACAGTCGGCTTGGTGGGCACATCGTGCAAGGCCACGTGGACGGCACCGGGCAGATCCTGGCCCGGTCACCCGCCGAGCACTGGGAGGTGGTCCGGATCGATCTGCCCGTCGAACTGGCCCGCTACGTCGTCGAAAAGGGCTCGATCACCGTCGACGGTATTTCGCTGACCGTCTCCGGACTCGGAGACGACTGGTTTGAGGTGTCCCTGATCCCGACCACTCGGGAGCTGACCACGTTGGGTCAAGCTCCGCCTGGAACACCGGTAAACCTCGAAGTCGACGTCATCGCGAAATATGTTGAGCGGCTGCTCGCACATAACGCCAGGTAAAGGGCATAAAATCGGAAATTCCACACCCTAACAACCCGCGTGGGCGGCCACGCTACTGCTGCCCTCGCGAGGACCTGAACTAGAAAGGGCACGCCTTCCAAGCCGATCCCGAAGGCCGCGTACCATACCTGCGTGAGCCGCGCCAGGTGGCTGTGTGCCAGCGTCTTCGCCCTTACGGTCGGTCACCTTGTCGGGTGTTCGCGTCCCTATATCTACACGGCTCCTGCCACCTTCACCGTGACCAACGAGTCGGTCAGCAAGACCATCGAAGCGGTGATGACCTACAACTCGACCGTGCCGATCGACGGCACGCCCATCGTGAGCTGCGCTGGCGAGACGCATTGCACCATGGCTTACACCATTCAGTACTCGGTGGGCGAATCGCCCAATTGGGCAGACCAAGAAATGATCCGACCCACGCGCCAGATCTGGAAGACGCTGTTCACCGACCCTCAGTTCGAGTCGGGCACCATCACCGTCAGCGGCCCGGCTCCATCGGCGGGCGGCAAGCGGCAGCCCTACTACTCGCTGACATGCGATCGGCAACACACAGTCCATATCGACTGGACGGGCATTCAAGGCTCGGGTATCCGACACGCTTGCGACTATTCGCCGGTGACTCAGGGAATGCCTGGCACCTGACTGCAGCAAGAGCAGCCGCATGTCCCTTCCGCGTTCTGGCACGCACGCTGACGACCACCCTTAACGCTGGGGGCGGAATGTGCGAGTCCATCCTGGGGCCTCCGACCATCGACCATCCTGACCAATTACATTGCAGTATCAGCAGCGGCAGCGTGAAAGATGTTGTGGGACAGGCCAGTACGCTGGCCCAACCAGACGGGCCGGATAACAGATACCGGACTGGCACTTTTTCAAGATTGATGGCCCGAGCTAGGGCGGACATAGCTGCGGGCCGAACTCGCTGCGAGTTAGCCGCCGCGCGCGGGCCAACCGGAGTCCGCTGTCGATGGTCTCCATGTCGCCCAGCGCGCAGCTTGGATCAAGCCCGGTAAACGGTCACCCGACAACGGCCTCGCTCCTGCCATAACGACCTATCCGACAGCGCGGCACAGGTCGCCGCGGACGTCCGGGCCGCCGCAGACTTGTATGCCGTTACACGCCTGTTTTGAACGTGTTTCGTCGGGCGTTGCGTGGGGAAGCCTTGATTAGAGCTTCCGCAGCTTGCGGAGGATTAGTAGGAGTCAAGATGAGCACCACAGAACACGACAAGTCGCAGGAAACCGGGAAGCACGAGTTCAGCGAGAGCACGGATCGACCCGAAGGCACAGTCGACGCGGACGCCAATCCGCCGCTGACCGATCCGACAAAGACAGACGTGGACCGCGATCCGGAACTGATCCCCCCGCAGGGCACCGAACCTGCTGTGCCGCCTTACGAGGGTCGCCAGCAAAGCTCCGCAGAAGCGGGGACCCCTGGCCGCGGCGAGAACGAACAGCAAAGCCCGGATTCGGGTGGAGCTGGAAGACCGGCGGCCGAGCATGGATCCGGGCACGAACGCGACGACCACGGGGTCGGGCCGGCCCACACATCGGGTGCGGGTCGCGCCGAAAACAAGCCCTGACACCAACCTTAGGTCGCCGTCGACTAGCTGCTATGCGCTTGGGCTAGTCTTCTCGGCGCGCGGTGTTGTTGGCGTTGTCGATTAGCCAGACGGCGATGTCGTGGAGTTTGATGTTGGCGTTTTGCGACGTAGAGACCAGCAGGTTGAAGGCGTGGACGTCGCTGATGCGGTCGCGCTGCATCAGAATTCCTTTGGCCATCCCGATGGTGTCGCGGGAGTTGAGCGCCGTCTGCCATTCGGCCTGCTGAGTGGACCCGAGCAGCGCGATCGCGGCGTGCGCGGCGAACACTTCCCCGACGACTTCGGACTCAGCATCGAACGCATTTGGTGTCGAGGCGTACAGATCTAGCGTCCCCAGGGTTCGACCGCTGGTGAAGAGCTTGTATCCGAGCATCGACCGAACGCCGTGCCCTTCGGCGGCCGCGGCAAACCGCGGCCACCGAGTATCGGTTGACATGTCGTCGATCCGGTAACTGCGATGATCGAGTAGCGCCTGCAGGCAGGGACCTTCGTCGAGTTCGTGCTCGATGGTGTTGATTCGGTTCGTCACGTCACTGGTCGAGGCGACGGTCTGCAAGAGTCTGCGTTCGTAGAGCGACACCCCGGCATGTTCGGCGCCGGGGACCGTGTCGGTGACCGAGGCAACGATGGCCCCGAGCACGTGCTCTAAGTCCGGTTCAGCCTCCAGCGATCGGGCGACGTCGCGCAGAGCTTGCGCCACATCGACGAGCCGGCCAGGCCCCGATTCGGAAGGTTTCTGCTGTTCCTGTGGCATGTATGTTCGCTACTCACTAGCAGAGGTAGTTAAGCCTAAAAGGGCTGGAATCATCCACCGGTGCCGGGGCCGAACCGACGTTCACAGCGAATCAGGCCACCGTACCTCGCGGCACGCCGCTACCACCGCCATGCCCCCAGCTCGATATACCCCAACCTCAATCAGTTTGGCGGCAACGATCGACGGGGATCCTGCCGAACAGCAAGGGGACTGGGATCGGTCGCATCTGCGCCCCTCTGCCAGGCAATAGGTAAAGGTGACCGTATCGTTAAGAACCTAGCGATAGCCCCCTATTGCCGCTCAGGTCTGCCTAATGACGGCTGTCGAAGACCACACCTACGCCCAATCAGCTCGCCCGTCAACGCCGCTTCTGTTGCCGCCTAATCACGTGAATACTTTGGCCCCCGTGGGCATTGAGTGGTCGTCAGTCACTGCGCTCGCCGCCGTATGCGAGAGCTTGTTCGGCCGGAGTTCACCAAAGTGCGTCAATACCAGGGTCGGTCGATTACGCAGGTGCGGCATGGTGCTAGCTCGTTCCTAGTCGCGATATGTCGAACGACTGCTTGGCGGCCGGTAACGGACCACTAGACGGGCAACGCCCGCTCCGCCAATCGGCGAAGCGGGCGTCTCGGGGGGTGACTCGTTACAGCGGGATCCAGACTCCGAAGAAGTCGAAGCCCCACTGGTTGAACTGGGGATTCCAGTTTGGGGTTTCTTGGTAGCCCCAGTAGTTGATCGGGCCGTCATTCCACCGTCCACCGGGCGGGGGAAGTGGCCTGTCCCATGCCGGCCGCGGTGGCTCGCCTGCACCCCAGGGTGCGGGTCCGTCTCCCCAGGGGGCTCCGTGGAAGTAGCCGCGCTGGTCGTCGCCATGCCAAGCACCGCCGGGTCCACCCGGTCCTCCAGGTCCGTGGTCTCCCGGTCCACCGGGGCCGCCTGGTCCATGGTCTCCCGGTCCACCGGGGCCGCCCGGTCCGTGGTCTCCCGGCCCGCCTGGGCCGCCCGGCCCACCGGGTCCGTGGTCGCCGGGTCCACCCGGTCCACCGGGCCCTCCTGGTCCGCCAGGTCCGTGGTCTCCCGGGCCGCCGGGTCCGGGTCCACCCGGTCCACCGGGTCCGCCCGGCCCGTGGCCTCCGCCTGGGTCGCGGGGTGCAGGTCCGCCGTGGTTGACGGCGGGCGGCGCGCTGTGGTTGCCGCCGGAACCGGGTGGCGGTCCAGGAGCGGCGCTGGCCGCACCGGCACCCGCACCCAACGCTGCTGCCCCGAGCGCGCCGGCGATGGCAGCTCCGGCCATCAGTTGGTTCAATTTCATGGTCCTTCACCTGTCTACTTGGGTATTCAGTGGACGCTTGCCCCCGTCGTACCGAACGCTAGATAGCCTAGCTATGAATCGGCTATGAGCGTCCCCTGGAAATCTTCTGCACATTCGCCCAGAGCTAGCCAACCTGATGAACGCGTCCGGTCAGTAAGCCGTGGCAATAACTACGGCGACGTGGTGGTTCATACTGGATGCAACGCCTGAGGGCTTCAGGTGAGTTCTTCTGACGAGGTGGCATCGATGACGAGGTTGGACTCGGTCGAGCGCGCGATCGCCGACATCGCGGCCGGGAAGGCCGTCGTCGTCGTCGACGACGAGGATCGAGAAAACGAGGGAGACCTCATCTTCGCGGCCGAGAAGGCCACCCCGGAATTGGTGGCGTTCATGGTGCGCTACACGTCGGGATATCTGTGCGTGCCGTTGGACGGAGCGATCTGCGACCGTCTCGGCCTGTTGCCGATGTATGCGGTCAACCAGGACAAGCACGGCACCGCCTACACCATTACTGTCGACGCGAAATACGGCGTAGGAACCGGGATTTCGGCATCAGACCGCGCGACCACGATGGCGTTACTGTCCGATCCGGGCAGTGTGGCCGAGGATTTCACCCGGCCCGGGCACGTGGTTCCGTTGCGCGCCAAGGATGGTGGAGTATTGCGGCGTCCCGGCCACACCGAAGCCGCTGTGGACCTGGCCCGGATGGCGGGACTGTCGCCGGCGGGGGCGATCTGCGAAATCGTCAGCCAAAAGGACGAGGGCGCGATGGCGCAGACCGACGAACTGCGGGTCTTCGCCGACGAACACGGGCTGGCGCTGATCGCCATCGCCGACTTGATCGAATACCGCCGTAAGCACGAGAAGCACATCCAGCGGATCGCCGAGGCCCGCATCCCGACTCGGCACGGCGAATTCCGTGCGGTCGGATACACCAGCATCTACGAGGACGTCGAGCACGTGGCTTTGGTCCGCGGCGAGATTGCCGGACCCAACTACGACGGAGACGACGTGCTGGTCCGGGTGCACTCCGAATGCCTGACCGGGGACGTGTTCGGTTCACGTCGCTGCGATTGCGGCCCGCAACTGGACGCCGCGATGGCGATGGTCGCGCGCGAAGGCCGGGGTGTGGTGCTCTACATGCGCGGCCATGAAGGCCGCGGCATCGGTCTGATGCACAAGCTGCAGGCCTATCAGCTGCAGGACGCCGGCGACGACACCGTCGACGCGAACCTCAAGCTCGGATTACCCGCCGATGCGCGGGACTACGGCACCGGGGCTCAGATCCTGGTCGACCTCGGAGTCCGCTCGATGCGGCTGCTGACCAACAACCCCGCCAAGCGTGTCGGTTTGGACGGATACGGGCTGCACATCATCGAGCGGGTGCCGTTGCCGGTGCGGGCCAATGCGGAGAACATCCGGTATCTGATGACCAAACGTGACCGGATGGGTCATGACCTGACCGGGCTGGACGACTATCACGAATCCATGCATCTGCCAGGCGAATTCGGCGGTGCCCTGTGATCGGTGGTCGTATCAGCGGAGTTGCGCTGTGAGCGGAGGCGGTGTTCCCGACATCGCGCCACTGGACGCCTCCGCGGTGAAGCTGGCGATCGTGGCCAGTACCTGGCACACCCAAATCTGTGAGGCCCTGCTCGACGGCGCCCGCAAGATCGCCTCCGAATGGGGCGTGGACAGCCCGACGGTGGTCCGGGTACTCGGCGCGATCGAGATTCCGGTCGTCGCGCAGGCGTTGGCTCGCGATCACGACGCCGTCGTCGCCCTGGGCGTGGTGATCCGTGGGCAGACACCGCATTTCGATTACGTCTGCGACGCGGTAACTCAGGGTTTGACCCGGGTGTCTCTGGACGAGTCCACACCGGTTGCCAACGGCGTGCTGACCACCAACAACCAAGAGCAGGCACTGGACCGTGCCGGGCTGCCGGCATCGGCCGAGGACGCAGGCGCTCAGGCAACGGCGGCGGCGCTCAACACCGCGCTGACCCTGCGCGAACTGCGCGGAAAGTCGTGACGGCGAAGCTCAACCAGGACAACTGGGATGCGCAACTGCGGCCCCACTTGACGCCCTATTTCGCCTACGCTGCGGCGTTTGTCATCGCCGTCGCACACGTCGTGTTGGGCCTGCTGCTCAAGATCAAGTCCAGTGGCGTCATCTTCCAGACCGCCGATCAGGTGGCGATGGCGGGATTGGGCTTCGTTCTTGCCGGACTCGTGCTGCTGTTCGCCCGGCCACGGCTGCGGGTCGGTGCTGCCGGGCTGTCGGTGCGCAATCTGCTCGGCGACCGCCTGGTGCCGTGGTCGGACATCGTCGGTGTGTCGTTTCCCGCCGGCGCACGCTGGGCGCGAATCGATCTACCCGACGACGAGTACATCCCGCTGATGGCGATCCAGTCCGTCGACAAGGACCGCGCGGTGGAAGCCATGGACACTGTGCGGACGCTGCTGCGGCGCTATCGGCCGGATCTGCCGCCGAACGTCACGCGAGCGTGACGCTCGGCGCGCAACCAGTACGCGTCATGGCCGTCGGCTGACCGCACTAGCCTGGAGACCGTGGCTGATCCCGCGACATACCGCCCCGCCCCGGGGTCGATCCCGGTTGAGCCCGGCGTCTATCGATTCCGGGACCAGCACGGACGGGTGATCTACGTCGGCAAGGCCAAGAGCCTGCGCAGCCGATTGACCTCGTACTTCGCCGACGTCTCGAGCCTGCACCCGCGCACTCGGCAGATGGTGACCACCGCCGCCAAGGTCGAGTGGACGGTGGTCAACACCGAGGTCGAGGCGCTGCAGCTGGAATACAACTGGATCAAGGAGTTCGATCCTCGGTTCAACGTCCGCTACCGCGACGACAAGTCCTACCCGGTGCTCGCGGTCACCCTCAACGAGGAATTTCCTCGGCTGATGGTCTACCGGGGCCCGCGCCGAAAAGGTGTCCGCTATTTCGGGCCGTACTCGCACGCCTGGGCCATCCGGGAGACCCTGGATCTGCTCACCCGCGTCTTCCCGGCGCGCACCTGTTCGGCCGGAGTATTCAAGCGGCACAAGCAAATCGACCGCCCGTGTCTGCTGGGCTATATCGACAAGTGCTCGGCGCCGTGCATCGGGCGGGTCAGCGCCGAGCAGCATCGCCAGATCGTGATGGACTTCTGCGACTTCCTGTCCGGCAAGACGGACAAGTTTGCCCGCGACCTCGAACAGCAGATGCACGCCGCGGCGGCAGATCTCGACTTCGAACGCGCCGCGCGATTGCGCGACGACCTGGGGGCGCTGAAGCGTGCCATGGAGAAGCAGGCCGTGGTGTTCGGCGACGGCACCGATGCGGACGTGGTGGCCTTCGCCGACGACGAGTTGGAAGCAGCCGTCCAGGTGTTCCATGTCCGCGGTGGGCGGGTTCGTGGGCAGCGTGGCTGGATCGTCGAAAAGAGTGCGGACGCGGGCGATTCAGGCCAGGAGCAGTTGGTCGAACAATTCCTGACCCAGTTCTACGGGGAGCAGGCCGAACTCGGCGGTGCCGCCGACGAATCGACCAACCCCGTCCCTCGCGAGGTGCTGGTGCCGTGTCTGCCGTCCAACTCCGAGGAATTGGCTACCTGGCTGTCGGAGCTGCGCGGTTCGCGGGTGACGTTGCGGGTGCCGCGACGCGGCGACAAGCGCGCACTGGCCGAAACCGTGCAGCGAAACGCCAAAGACGCGTTGCAGCAGCACAAGCTGAAGCGGGCCGGCGATTTCACCGCCAGATCTGCCGCGCTGCAGAATATTCAGGAGGCGTTGGGTCTGGCCGAGGCGCCGCTGCGGATCGAATGTGTGGACATCAGCCATGTGCAGGGAACCGACGTGGTGGGTTCGCTGGTGGTGTTCGAAGACGGGCTGCCGCGCAAGTCCGATTACCGCCACTTCGCGGTCCGGGAGGCGGCCGGCCGCGGCCGCTCCGACGACGTCGCGTCGATCGCCGAGGTCACCCGCCGTCGCTTCGTGCGACACCTGCAAGACCAAGAAGATCCGAAAGTCTTGTCGCCCGAAGGAAAGTCGCGCCGCTTTGCCTATCCGCCCAACCTGTATGTCGTCGACGGCGGCGCTGCGCAGGTGAATGCCGCCAGCGCGGTCCTCGATGAACTGGGAATCAGCGACGTCGCGGTGATCGGTCTGGCCAAGCGGTTGGAGGAGGTGTGGGTACCGTCGGAGCCCGACCCGATCATCTTGCCGCGCAACAGCGAGGGTTTGTACCTGCTGCAGCGAGTACGCGACGAAGCCCACCGATTTGCCATCAACTATCACCGCAGCAAACGGTCCAAGCGGATGACAGCGTCGGCGTTGGATGCGGTGCCCGGGTTGGGCGAGCATCGCCGTAAGGCATTGGTTGCCCATTTCGGGTCACTGGCCCGCCTCAAGGAAGCTACGGTCGACGAGATCACGTCCGTTCCGGGCATCGGGATTGCGACCGCGACTGCGGTGCTCGACGCACTGCGGGGTGGGGCCGCCGCATCGGACGTTGCGGCGCCGGACCGGGTCGCTGAACGGGCATCGGGATGACGGGTGAGGGGATGGACGGGGCGAATCAGGTTGGGTCGCTGGGTGGTGTCGATCCTGTGCAGGAAACCGCGAGCCAGGCCGACAACCACAGTGGCGCAAACGGATCCGGTACCGACGTGGTGTTGGTCACCGGTCTGTCGGGGGCCGGACGCAGCACGGCCGCCAAGGTGCTCGAAGACCTAGGCTGGTATGTCGCCGACAATTTGCCACCCCAGCTGATCACCCGGATGGTCGACCTCGGGCTGGCGGCGGGATCCCGGATCACGCAGCTGGCGGTTGTGATGGACGTCCGATCCCGCGGGTTCACCGGCGACTTGGACTGGGTGCGCAACGAGCTGGCCACTCGTGACATCACCCCCCGGGTGTTGTTCATGGAGGCCTCCGACGACATGTTGGTGCGCCGCTACGAGCAGAATCGTCGCAGTCATCCGCTGCAGGGCGAGCAGACATTGGCCGAAGGCATCGCCGCCGAGCGCGACATGCTTGCTGCGGTTCGTGCGACCGCGGATCTGATCATCGACACCTCGAAACTTTCGGTGCGCGAGCTGCGGGAAAGCATCGAACGGGCCTTCGGCGGCGAGACGGTGGCTCAGACCAGCGTCACCGTTGAGTCCTTCGGCTTCAAGTACGGTCTGCCGATGGACGCCGACACGGTGATGGACGTGCGATTCCTGCCCAATCCGCACTGGATCGACGAACTGCGGCCGCACACCGGTCAACATCCCGCGGTTCGTGACTACGTGCTCGGCCAGACTGGCGCGGCGGAGTTCCTGGAGACTTACCATCGATTGCTGTCTTTGATTGTCGACGGCTATAGCAGGGAAGGGAAGCGCTACATGACCGTGGCGATCGGCTGCACCGGAGGCAAACACCGCAGCGTCGCCATCGCCGAGGCATTGGCGCGGCTGCTCGAGTCCGACAAGCAGCTGACGGTGCGGGTGTTGCACCGGGATCTGGGTCGCGAATGAGCCCACGGATTGTCGCCCTGGGCGGAGGGCACGGCTTGTATGCGACGCTGTCGGCTGCCCGGCGACTCACCCCGCACGTCACCGCCATCGTCACTGTCGCTGACGACGGCGGCTCGTCGGGACGGCTGCGCAGCGAACTCGACGTGGTGCCTCCGGGTGATCTGCGAATGGCGTTGGCGGCGTTGGCTTCTGACAGTCCCCACGGGCGACTGTGGGCGACGATCATGCAGCATCGGTTCGGCGGCAGCGGTGCTCTGTCGGGGCACCCGATCGGCAACTTGATCCTCGCCGGCCTCAACGAGGTGCTCGCCGACCCGGTTGCCGCGCTCGACGAACTCGGCCGGGTCCTCGGTGTGCGGGGCCGGGTGCTGCCGATGTGCCCGATCGCACTTCAGATCGAGGCCGACGTCTCCGGCCTGGAAGCTGACCCGCGGATGTTTCGGGCGATCCGCGGGCAGGTGGCGATCGCCACGACACCGGGAAAGGTGCGCCGCGTCCGGCTGCTCCCCGGCAATCCGCCGGCCACCCGGCAGGCCGTCGACGCGATCATGTCCGCCGATCTGGTGGTGCTGGGACCCGGTTCGTGGTTCACCAGCGTGATCCCGCACGTGCTGGTGCCCGGGCTGGTCGCGGCGCTGCAGGCGACCACTGCCCGCCGGGCGCTGGTGCTCAACCTGGTGGCCGAGCCGGGGGAGACGGCCGGGTTCTCGGTAGAACGTCATCTGCATGTGCTCGCCCAGCATGCGCCGGACTTCACCGTTCACGACGTGATCATCGACGCCGAGCGGGTGCCGAGCGAGCGGGAGCGCGAGCAGCTGCGGCGTACGGCAAATTTGCTTCAGGCCGAGGTTCAGTTCGCAGATGTGGCCCGGCCTGGTACACCTTTACATGACCCGGGCAAGTTGGCCGCGGCGCTGGATGGGGTAGGCGTGCGCGACATCGGTCGGCCGCCGCCTTCGGCGACGACCACCGGCGCGATGGCCATCGAGAAAGAACGTCAGCAAACCGGCGCAGACGGACCGGGACCGAGGGGTGACGACGCGTGGCGATGACGGCCGAAGTCAAAGACGAGTTGAGCCGCCTGGTGGTGAGTTCGGTGACCGCGAGGCGCGCCGAAGTGACCTCCCTGCTGCGGTTCGCCGGTGGGCTCCACATCGTGAGCGGCCGCGTGGTCGTCGAAGCCGAGGTGGAGTTAGGCAGCATCGCGCGACGGCTGCGCAAGGACATCTTCGATCTGTACGGCTACAACTCGGTCGTGCATGTGTTGTCCGCCAGCGGAATCCGCAAGGCGACGCGGTACGTGTTGCGAGTCGCCAACGACGGCGAGGCGCTGGCCCGCCAGACCGGCCTGCTCGACCTGCGTGGGCGCCCGGTGCGGGGGTTGCCCGCCCAAGTCGTCGGCGGCAGCATCGCCGACGCCGAAGCTGCTTGGCGCGGAGCCTTCTTGGCGCACGGTTCGCTCACCGAGCCGGGTCGCTCGTCGTCACTGGAAGTCAGCTGCCCCGGCCCGGAGGCGGCGCTGGCGCTGGTGGGTGCGGCGCGCCGGCTCGGCATCAGTGCCAAGGCTCGCGAGGTACGCGGCTCCGACCGGGTCGTGGTGCGGGACGGTGAGGCGATCGGGGCGCTGCTGACCCGGATGGGCGCCCAGGACACCCGGTTGGTCTGGGAGGAGCGGCGGATGCGCCGCGAGGTCCGCGCGACGGCCAACCGGCTGGCCAATTTCGACGACGCCAATCTGCGGCGCTCGGCTCGCGCCGCGGTGGCCGCTGCCGCCCGCGTCGAACGTGCGCTGGAAATCCTCGGTGAAGGTGTGCCCGACCACTTGGCCGCGGCAGGGAAGTTGCGTGTCGAACACCGGCAGGCCTCATTGGAGGAGCTGGGTCGGCTGGCCGACCCGCCAATGACGAAAGATGCTGTGGCCGGGCGTATTCGGCGATTGCTATCGATGGCCGACCGCAAGGCGAAGGTCGACGGGATTCCTGACACCGAATCGGCGGTGACGCCGGATCTGTTGGAGGACGCTTAGGCCCCGGTGCTACTTGGGTGCCAGACAAACCAGTTGGCTGGTCGCCGGGGGTTCGGGGGCCCGCCGATTGCCAGTTCGCCAGATAAACCCGGTGGCGTCGTGATGCCGCTAGATTGTATTCGCTCAACTGAATTCACACCCGCAGCGAGGCGACCATGGGATTCATTACGCCGGACCTTCCGGACGTCGATCACGACAGCTGGCACACGCTGCCGTCGGCGTCCAGACTGCAAGTGGTGACGCGCCACTGGGTGGAGCACGGTTTCGGTACCCCGTCAGCGATCTATCTGCTGTACGTGCTGAAGATGGCCGCATATGCGGGGGGTGCTGCCGCGGTCATCTCGCTGACCCCAGGGCTGGGCGGGCTGGGGCATATCGCGGCATGGTGGACGCAGCCGATCGTGTACCAAAAGCTGGTCATCTTCACCTTGCTGTTCGAGGTCTTGGGCTTGGGCTGCGGCTCCGGCCCGCTCACCGCGCGGTTCTGGCCGCCCATCGGCGGTTTCCTGTATTGGTTGCGGCCCAAGACGATTCGCTTGCCGCCCTGGCCCAACGAGGTTCCGCTCACCCGCGGGGACACGCGCACAATCGCTGATGTCGGCCTCTACGCCATCGTCTTGGCCTCCGGCGTCTGGGCGCTGTTGGCGCCCGGCCACGGCGGAACAGTCACCGGGAGTGGGGATGTGGGTTTGATCGACCCCGTTCTGGTGTTACCGACGATCGTTGCCCTGGCACTGCTGGGTCTGCGCGACAAAACGATCTTCCTGGCCGCCCGCGGCGAGCACTACTGGCTGACATTGTTGGTGTTCTTCTTCCCGTTCACCGACCAGATCGCCGCCTTCAAGGTCGTCATGCTTGCGCTGTGGTGGGGAGCGGCGACCTCCAAGCTCAACCACCATTTCCCCTATGTCGTCGCGGTGATGATGAGCAACAACCCGCTGCTGCGGGGTAGGCCGTTCAACTGGTTGAAGCGCAAGCTGTACCGCGACCCGGTCGACGACTTACGCCCCACCTGGATACCGAAGGTGATGGCCCACGTCGGTGGCACCACAGCGGAATTCATTGTGCCGGCCGTCCTGGTCTTCGTCGCCGACAGTCACCCCTGGCGGTGGTACCTGATCGGGTTCATGGTGATCTTCCACCTCAACATCATTTCCAACCTCCCGATGGGAGTTCCATTGGAGTGGAACGTATTCTTCATCTTCTCGCTCTTCTATCTGTTCGGGCACTACGGCAGCATCTCGATCTACGACCTCAATTCGCCGCTGCTGTTGGCTATCCTGTTGGCGGCGCTCGGCGTTGTGCCGATTGTGGGAAATATGTTTCCGCAACAGATTTCGTTCCTACCTTCGTTGCGCTACTACGCCGGCAACTGGGCCTCGAGTCTGTGGTGTTTCCGCGAGGGCGTGGAGGACAAGATCGAAGCCGACGTCGTCAAAAGCTCCGCGCTGACCGCCAAGCAAATAGCCAGGTTCTACGACCCGGCGACCGCCGAGATCATCAGCGACAAGGCTCGAGCCTTTCGGTCCATGCATGTCCACGGCCGCGCGCTCAACGGATTGCTGCCTCGCGCCCTGGAGGACGAGGCGGATTACACGCTGCGTGAAGGCGAAACGGTGGCGGGGCCACTCATCGGCTGGAATTTCGGCGAAGGCCACCTGCACAACGAGCAGTTGGTGGAGGCGGTACAGCGGCGCTGCCAACTCGACGAGGGTGATCTGCGGGTGATCATCCTGGAAGGCCAACCGATCCACACGCAAAAGCAGTGGTATCGCATCGTCGACGCGAAGACCGGGCTGATCGAGGAAGGCTACGTGGCGGTCGAGGATATGCTGGAACGCCAGCCCTGGCCCGAGCCCGACGACGAGTTGCCCGTCCACCCGCTAACGGCCGGGACCAACGCAGCGCGATGACCAACGCAGTCGTCGTCGGCGCCGGGCCCAACGGTCTGGCAGCCGGTATTCATCTGGCGCGCAACGGTATTGACGTGCAGGTGCTGGAAGCCTCCGACCGCATCGGCGGGGGATCGCGGTCAGGAGAGCTGACGGTGCCCGGCGTCGTCCACGATTACTGCTCGGCCGCTCATCCGATGGGAGTGGGTTCGCCGCTCTGGAAGCAAATCGACCTTGGCCGTTACGGGCTCACGTGGAAATGGCCGGAGATCGACTGCGCGCACCCGTTGGACGACGGCACTGCCGGCGTGCTGCATCGATCGATCGACCAAACCACTGCGGGCATGGGCGCCGACGGCCGACGGTGGCGACTCGCGTTGGGCGACCTGGCTAAAGGTTTCGACGACCTCAGCCAGGACCTGATGCGCCCGATACTCCATATTCCGCGCCACCTCGTCCGGCTGGCCGCCTTCGGGCCGCGCGGGGTGTTGTCGGCCACGGTAATCGCGCGGTGGTTTCGAACCGAGCAGGTGCGCGCCCTCTACGGCGGTGCGGCCGCGCACTCATTCACCCGGCTGGACCGGCCCCTGACCGGAGGGATGGGCCTGATGTTCTTGGCGAGCGGACACCGCTACGGCTGGCCGGTTGCCGAGGGCGGATCGGGCTCGATCACAAAGGCCCTGGCGGCAGCGCTGCGCGCACACGGCGGTGCGATCACCACCGGCGTCACCGTCACTAGTCGCGGCGATATCCCCGACGCCGATATCGTGATGCTGGACCTGAACCCCGCAGCGGCAGTTGAGATCTACGGCGATCTGATGCCTGGCCGGATCAAACGGTCTTATCGGCGCTATCGGCAAGGCTCGTCGGCGTTCAAGGTCGACTTCGCGATAGAGGGCCACATCCCGTGGGTCAACCCCGCCTGCCGACGTGCCGGCACTGTCCATCTGGGTGGGACCTTCGCCGAGACTGCGCGCACTGAGCGGCAGCGCGCGGCGGGCCGCATGTCACAACGTCCCTTCACACTGGTCGGCCAGCAATATCTGGCCGACCCATCGCGATCGGCCGGCAACATCAATCCGATCTGGTCTTATGCCCACGTGCCGTTCGGCTATACGGGCGACGCCACCGCGGCAGTCGTCGACCAGATCGAGCGGTTTGCGCCGGGGTTCCGTGATCGCGTCATCGTCACCGTCACCAAGAGCACCGCCGAACTGGAGGCCTATAACCACAACTACGTCGGCGGCGACATCGTCGGGGGTGCGAACGACGGGCTGCAGGTGCTGTTTCGGCCCCGGGTCGCGGTCGATCCCTACTTCACCGGGGTGTCTGGGGTGTATCTCTGCTCGCAATCCACGCCACCGGGTCCCGGTATCCACGGGCTGTGTGGTTATTACGCCGCGGAATCGGCGCTGCGGAGGCAAACCAGCAGCCCATCAGCGTGATCTACTGCGATTCGCGGCGCATTCCCCCAGCTACTAGGCTGGCAGCGAGCATTTCGTCAGCCACGAAGGAGAGACACGTGACGGTCCGGGTAGGCATCAACGGCTTCGGTCGAATCGGGCGCAACTTCTACCGGGCCCTGCTAGCGCAGCAGGCCGAGGGCACCGGCACCGATGTCGAGTTGGTCGCGGTCAACGACTTGACTGACAACGCGACGCTGGCGCACCTGCTGAAGTTCGACTCGATTCTGGGCCGACTGCCCTACGACGTCAGCCTGGAAGGCGACGACACCATCGTCGCGGGCAACACCAAGATCAAGGCACTGGAGGTCAAAGAGGGACCAGCGGCCCTTCCGTGGGGCGACCTCGGCGTCGACGTCGTCGTCGAGTCCACCGGCATCTTCACCAACGCCGCCAAGGCCAAGGGCCACTTGGACGCCGGAGCCAAGAAGGTGATCATCTCCGCGCCGGCAACCGACGAGGACATCACCATCGTGCTGGGCGTCAACGACGACAAGTACGACGGCAGCCAGAACATCATCTCCAACGCGTCGTGCACGACGAACTGCCTCGGGCCGGTGGCCAAGGTCCTCAACGACGAGTTCGGCATCGTCAAGGGCCTGATGACCACCATCCACGCCTACACCCAGGACCAGAACCTGCAGGACGGGCCGCACAAGGACCTGCGCCGGGCCCGGGCCGCGGCGCTGAACATCGTTCCGACCTCTACCGGTGCGGCCAAGGCGATCGGCCTGGTGTTGCCGGAGCTCAAGGGCAAGCTGGACGGATACGCGTTGCGGGTGCCGATCCCGACCGGTTCGGTCACCGACCTGACCGTCGAGCTGTCCAAATCGGCCAGTGCCGCCGAGATCAACGCGGCGTTCAAGGCCGCCGCGGAGGGCAAGCTCAAGGGCATCCTCAAGTACTACGACGCCCCGATCGTCTCCAGCGACATCGTCACCGACCCGCACAGCTCGATCTTCGACTCAGGGCTGACCAAGGTGATCGACAACCAGGCCAAGGTGGTGTCCTGGTACGACAACGAATGGGGCTACTCCAACCGCCTCGTCGATCTGGTCGCGCTGGTCGGCAAGTCGCTGTAGCCGTGTCTATCCCTAACCTGGACGACCTTCTCGCACAGGGAGTTTCGGGTCGTGGCGTGCTGGTTCGGTCCGATCTGAATGTGCCGCTCAATGACGGTGTGATCAGTGATCCCGGCCGTATCACCGCGTCGGTACCCACGCTCAAGTCGCTGGCCGACGCCGGCGCCAAAGTGATCGTGACCGCGCATCTGGGACGACCCAACGGCGAACCCGATCTGAAATTGTCGCTGGCGCCGGTCGCCGCGGCACTTGGTGAGCAGTTGGGGAAGGACGTGCAGTTGGCCGACGACGTCGTCGGCCGTGATGCGCAGGCCCGCGCCGCGCGTCTGACCGACGGCGATGTCCTGCTGCTGGAAAACATCCGCTTCGACCCGCGGGAAACCAGCAAGGACGACGGGCAGCGGTTGGCGCTGGCCGAGGAGCTGGTCGAATTAGTCGGGCCGACAGGTGCTTTCGTCTCCGACGGGTTCGGGGTGGTACACCGCAAGCAGGCCTCTGTCTACGAGGTGGCGACCTTGCTGCCGCACTACGCCGGCAAGCTGGTCGCCGACGAGGTCAGCGTGCTCGAGCGGCTGACCAGTTCCACCCGACGGCCATATGCCGTGGTGCTCGGAGGTTCGAAGGTGTCGGACAAGCTCGGGGTGATCGAGCAATTGGCCACCAAAGCCGACAGCATCGTGATCGGCGGCGGCATGTGCTTCACATTCCTTGCCGCAGCCGGTCTTTCGGTGGGCACATCGCTGCTGCAGACCGAGATGATCGACACCTGCCGCCGATTGCTCGATACCTACGCCGACGTGCTGCGCTTACCGGTGGACATCGTGGTGGCCGAGAAGTTCGCTGCCGATTCACCGCCGCAGCTGGTCGCCGTCGATGCGATCCCGGACGGCAAGATGGGGTTGGACATCGGGCCGGGGTCGGTAATCCGCTTCACCACGCTGCTATCCAACGCCGAGACCATCTTCTGGAACGGCCCGATGGGGGTTTTCGAGTTCCCGGCGTTCGCCGCGGGCACCAAGGGCGTCGCTCGAAGTGATCGCCGGCGCGACCGCCAAGGGCGCGTTCAGCGTGGTCGGCGGCGGCGACTCCGCGGCCGCGGTGCGCGCGCTAGGCCTGCCCGAGGACGCCTTCTCGCACATTTCCACCGGCGGCGGGGCGTCGCTGGAATACCTTGAGGGCAAGACGCTACCCGGCCTCGAAGTGTTGAGCTGAGCGAAGGACGCCGATGAGCCGCAAGCCGCTGATAGCCGGCAACTGGAAGATGAATCTCAACCACTTCGAGGCGATCGCGCTGGTGCAGAAGATCGCCTTCTCGCTGCCGGACAAGTACTACGACAAGGTCGACGTCTCCGTCATTCCGCCGTTCACCGATCTGCGCAGCGTGCAGACCCTGGTCGACGGCGACAAGCTGCGGCTGACCTACGGCGCCCAGGACCTGTCGCAGCATGACTCCGGCGCCTACACCGGCGAGATCAGCGGCGCCTTTCTGGCCAAGCTGGGGTGCACGCATGTCGTGGTCGGCCACTCCGAGCGGCGTACCTACCACAACGAGGACGACGCGCTGGTGGCCGCCAAGGCCGCTGCCGCGCTCAAACACGAGCTGACGCCGATCGTCTGCATCGGGGAGCATCTGGAAGTCCGCGAAGCCGGTGAGCACGTCAGCCACTGCCAGACTCAGCTGCGCGGGTCGCTGGCCGGTCTGTCGGCCGAGCAGATCGGCAAGATCGTCATCGCCTATGAGCCGGTGTGGGCGATCGGTACCGGGCGGGTGGCCAGCTCCGCCGATGCCCAGGAGGTCTGCGCGGCGGTCCGCACAGAGCTGGGCACGCTGGCGTCACCGCAGATCGCCGACACCGTCCGGGTGCTCTACGGCGGCTCGGTGAACGCCAAGAACATCGGCGACATCGTCGCGCAGGACGACGTCGACGGCGCCCTGGTCGGTGGCGCGTCGCTGGACGGCGAGCAGTTCGCGACGCTGTCCGCGATCGCCGCCGGAGGCCCGCTGCCGTAACCGGTGGGGCAGGCGGGGCTGGTGCGGCGTACCAGTTGACGATTGCGGTGATTCCCGTTTAGCTTAACGAAACCTGAAAGAAACACAGGGTCGTTAAGGTTCGTTCGTTACCCAGCTCTACCCACGCCCACGGGGAGGCAACCGAATGGCTGGTCGCAACAGCGCCAACAAGCAGTCACGCAACGGCACAGCGCGTCGTTGTGGAGTGGTCATGGGTGGAGCTGTCGGTGCGTTCGTGGCAGCGGCTGCGATGGCGACCGGCTCGGCGGCCCCGGCCAAGGCCGATTTCGAGGAACTTCTCGACCCGATCATCCAGCCGCTGTTGACGTCGGTGACCGACTCGCTCGCCGGCTTCGACCCCGCTGCTGCCACGGATATCACCAGCTGGACCGACAGCCTGCTCAGCAGCCTGAATTCGATCGATTTAGCGCTTCCGTCGACCGCAGAGCCTGCCGCGGCCGGCCGCTGCGTCGACGGCTGAACCGCGCCGATTCGGGCGCCACCATCCCGCTGACCGTCTTAGAAGGTACCGAGCCGGCCGTGCAAGCCTCGATCGACGGCGGCAGCTCAGTGCCGTTGCTCGTCGACACCGGATCCGCCGGTCTCGTCATCCCTTGGCAAGACCTCGGGTCGCGGCTCCGAGCTTCAGGACCTGCTGAGCCTCGGGCTTGCCCACAAGCTTCGGCGAGAGCGGCTACAGCGGCGGGGTGGACTACATCTACCTGACCTACAACAACGTCGCCAGTCGATTACTTGGTGGCGGCACGGGCCTCGACCACCGATGGACCCGTCGACGTCGAGATTTACTCGTGGGACCCGAGCAACTTCGGGCAGCCTTTTCAGTAACGATGCCTTCCAGGCACTTCCTCGGCGATAACGATGTCAACGGCATCCTGGGTATCGGTGACAATGCTTCGGGTCCGACCACCAGCCCGTTTGAGGAGCTACGGCGGTGTGCTCGTCGACATACCCCAGAGATCGAGCTGGTCGTCAGTGCCACCGACCCGCACGAGCATACGCATCGACTTGACTGGAGCCCCGATCAGCACCGTGTACGAATCGGTCAATGGTGGAACGGCCACGCTGCGGTTTCCGACGATGTCGACTCCGGCGGTGTGTTCGGAACCATCCCGTCGACCCTGTGTCCGGTACGCTCCGTGCCGTACGGGGACCGTGATTACGGTCTACGATGCGGACGGTCGCAGCTGTACTCCTACACACGACGGGTACTTCGATGTCGGCACGGTACGGCGTGAGCGACGCGCCGACGGTGGTGTCGGGAACCTGCATCGACAGCGGCGTCGATCCGTTCCTGAGCGAGCCGATCTACATCGACTACGCCAACGACATGTTGACCTTCGACATGACCTCGTCGAGCTAACGCCGGTCTGAGGCCGCCGACCATCGGCCGGTAAGGTGTGAGCCATGGAATTGGCCCTGCAGATCACCCTGGTGGTGACCAGCGTCCTGGTGGTCCTTCTGGTGCTGTTGCACCGCGCCAAGGGTGGCGGTCTTGTCGACGCTGTTCGGCGGCGGCGTGCAGTCCAGCCTGTCCGGGTCGACGGTGGTGGAGAAGAACCTCGACCGGCTGACGTTGTTCGTCGTCGGCATCTGGCTGGTGGCCATCGTCGGTATGGCGCTGCGGATCAAATACAACGTCTGAGCCCACGAAAGGCGAAGACGGCCAACCACCCTGATACTGGGAGGTATGGCTGATGCACCCGACTCGCTGGAGCCCTTCGGTGCGGTACAACGCACCCGGGTAGGGCGCGAGGCCACCGAGCCGATGCGCGATGACATCCGGCTACTCGGCGCCATCCTCGGCGACACCGTACGCGAGCAGAACGGCGACGAGGTCTTCGACTTGGTGGAACGGGCCCGGCGGGCGTCGTTTCGGGTGCGCCGCTCGGAGATCGAGCGCGCCGAGGTGGCGGAGCTGTTCGCCGGCATCGACATTCACCAGGCGATCCCCGTCATCCGGGCGTTCAGCCATTTCGCGTTGCTGGCCAACGTCGCTGAAGACATTCACCGGGAACGGCGCCGCGCCATCCACGTCGGCGCCGGCGACCCGCCCCAGGACAGCAGCCTGGCCGCCACCTATCTCAAGCTCGACGCAGCGGACCTGGACGCGGCGACCGTCGCCGAGGCGCTGACCGGCGCGCTGGTCTCCCCGGTCATCACCGCCCATCCGACCGAAACGCGCCGCCGAACGGTGTTCGACACCCAGCACCGCATCACCCAGCTGATGCGGCTGCACGCGCACGGGCTCACCGAAACCCCCGATGGCGCTGACATCGAGACCGAGCTGCGCCGCCAAGTGTTGACGCTGTGGCAGACCGCGCTGGTCCGGCTGTCCCGGCTGCAGATCACCGACGAGATCGCGGTCGGCCTGCGGTACTTCCAGGCTGCGTTCTTCGAAGTAGTGCCGAAAGTCAACGCCGAGGTCCGCGACGCGTTGCGCAGCCGTTGGCCCGACGCCGACCTGCTCTCCGAACCCATCCTGCGGCCCGGCTCGTGGATCGGCGGCGACCGTGACGGCAACCCGAACGTCACCGCCGACGTGGTGCGCCTTGCCACCGGCAGCGCGTCCTACACCGCGCTTGGTCATTACACAGCCGAGCTGACAGCGCTGGAGCAGGAGCTGTCGATGTCGGCGCGACTGGTCGCCGTCACCGACGAACTCGCGGCGTTGGCGCAGGCCTGCGATGAGCGACCCCGTGCTGACGAGCCCTACCGGCGCGCTCTGCGGGTGATCCGGGCTCGCCTCAGCGCCACCGCCAAGCAGATCCTGGACCAAGAGCCGGACAACCTGCTCGACCTCGATCTGCCGCCCTATCCGG
Organism: uncultured Actinomycetota bacterium; assembly: GCA_963833915.1. Classification (GTDB taxonomy): domain Bacteria; phylum Actinomycetota; class Actinomycetes; order Mycobacteriales; family Mycobacteriaceae; genus Mycobacterium. The sequence goes on along the minus strand of CAWHZO010000016.1, from coordinate 88,935 downwards.
CGCCGGGGGAGTTACTGGCCGATCTCGACACCGTCGACGCCTCACTGCGCGCCAACGGCAGCACCTTGTTGGCCGATGACCGGCTGGCCCAGTTGCGGGAAGCCGTGCGCGTCTTCGGTTTTCACCTGTCCGGGCTGGACATGCGGCAGAATTCCGACGTCCACGAAGAGGTGGTCGCCGAGTTGCTCGCCTGGGCCGGTGTGCATCCCGACTATGCCGCCTTGAGCGAAGACGAACGCGTCAACATACTCGCCGACGAGCTGAACACCCGACGGCCGCTGGTCGGCGACCGCGAGCAACTGTCCGAGCTGGCCCGCAAAGAACTCGCCATCGTCAGCTCCGCCGCACGCGCCGTTGACATCTACGGTCCGCCCGCGGTGCCCAACTACATCATCTCGATGTGTCGTTCCGTCTCCGACCTGCTGGAAGCCGGCATCTTGCTGAAGGAATGCGGTCTGCTCGACGCCTCCGGCGCCGAGCCGTACTGTCCGGTGGGGATCGTCCCGCTGTTCGAGACGATCGACGACCTGCATCGCGGCGCGTCGATTCTCGAAGCGGCACTTGACCTTCCGGTCTATCAGAACATGGTGCGCGCCCGCGGCGACAGCCAGGAAGTGATGCTCGGCTATTCCGACTCCAACAAGGACGGCGGCTACCTGACCGCCAACTGGGCGCTCTACCGGGCCGAGCTCGACCTCGTCGAGTCGGCACGCAAGACCGGAATTCGGTTGCGGCTCTTCCATGGTCGCGGCGGCACGGTGGGCCGCGGCGGGGGACCGAGCTACCAGGCCATCCTCGCTCAACCGCCGGGAGCGGTGAACGGCTCGCTGCGGTTGACCGAACAAGGCGAGGTGATCGCCGCCAAATACGCCGAGCCGAAGATTGCGCAGCGAAATTTGGAGACCTTGCTGGCGGCGACCTTGGAGTCGACCCTGCTCGACGTCGAAGGGCTCGGCGAGGCGGCCGGCCCGGCTTATGAGGTCCTTGACGAACTCTCCGACCGCGCCGAGCGTGCTTACGCCGAATTGGTCCACGAGACAGAGGGTTTCGTGGAGTATTTTCTGCAGTCCACGCCGGTTAGCGAGATCGGATCGCTGAACGTCGGCAGCCGACCCACCTCGCGCAAACCGACGTCGTCGATCTCCGACCTGCGCGCGATTCCCTGGGTCATGGCCTGGAGCCAGTCGCGGGTGATGCTGCCCGGCTGGTACGGAACCGGCTCGGCAGTCGAAGGCTGGATCGCCGGCGGCGAAGGTCGTATCGAGGTACTGCAGGACCTCTATCAGCGGTGGCCGTTTTTCCAGACCGTGCTGTCGAACATGGCGCAGGTGCTCGCGAAAACCGATCTGGGCCTGGCGGCCCGCTACGCCGAGTTAGTCAAAGACGAATCGTTGCGGAGCCGGGTGTTTGACAAGATCGCCGCCGAGCACCAGCGAAGCATCAACGCGCACAAGCTGATCACCGGCCAAGACAACCTGCTCGCCGACAACCCGGCGCTGGCCCGTTCGGTGTTCAACCGTTTTCCATATCTGGAGCCGCTGAATCACCTGCAAGTCGAGTTGCTGCGCCGCTACCGCTCCGGCGATGACGACGAGCTGGTGCAGCGCGGGATCCTGCTGACGATGAACGGGCTGGCCAGCGCACTGCGCAACAGCGGCTAAGGGGCTACCGCGCGCCCAATGTGCGGCCGGCCGCACGTTCGACGCCGACCGTGCGGCCGGCCGCATACTCGTGGCGTTCTCGACGGGGTTGGCGAATTGCCGCTTGAGAAGCGCCCACGCAAGAAGCTGAGTTACCTTCGAGACCACTGACCCAAGAGGTGACCTTCGTGAGCCTGTAGTTCCTCAGCGAGGTTGCACCTCGCTCTGGCTTCCCACTGGTCACGCGCGTGGGGCGTGCGGTACACCGCGGGTCCCTCGAGCAGGGTGTGCAGGACGAGGGCCCGGCCGGCGGAAAACACGTCGTCGGCTAGGTGGGCGTATTCGCTGCGCACCGCTGCCGCATAAGCGACATATTTGTCGGGTGGGGCGGCGAGGATTGAAAGGTCGGCGTCGGACAATGCCTCGCCGTTGCGGTCGCCGCGCCGAGGGTCGTGGGTGGCGGTCAGCCGCACCAGGCGGGCGACTTCAGCGATCAGCGCCGGGGACAGACCTAAGGCTGCGAGTTCGGTTTCGGCGCGGCGCGCGCTGTTCTCCTCATCGTCGGGTCGACCCGCATAGACGGCATCGTGGTACCAAGCGGCCAGCTTGACCGCGGCGGGATCGACCGCATGGTCGGCCAGCTCGTCGGCGTGTGATAGCACGTCACTTAGATGCGCAGTGTTGTGGTAGCGACGATGAGGTTCACTCCACGAGGCCAGCAACCCCTGGCCAACTCCGTCGACCTCAGACGACTGAGCGTAAGCACCGACCAGGTCCCGCCAGGCGACCGTTAACTCGTCGGAGCCGTTGGCACCGCCCGGACCGCTGAAACTCACTGGTCGTCGTAGATCGCAAGCTGATCGAAAGCCACATAAGCAATCTGGGTTTGATCATCGACGGGATGAACCCGCAGACTCAGGTTCGGGCCCACCTGGTCGTCGGCGGAAACCACGTCGGTAATACCCTGCGGCAAATCCTGCGGTATGCCGGCGTCGTCAGTCGGAATTGTGGTCAGCAGGCGCAGCCGCCGACCGGTCAGCCCAGTGGTTTCGTACGAGAATGGGCGAAACCCCTCATCGCTGGGTTGTTGCACTTGCGATTCAGCTTCACCCATCGTTTGTCCTCTTGACGACGCCGCATTACCCGGTCCTGACTTTCTTTCAGCGTAAGGGACACCTGAAGCCGGATATAGCCTCCGGCATTCTTTTTGAGCCACTGCACGCCCGCGGCGTTCTCCCGAGTCTCGCGCAACAGCGGCTAATGGGTCCGTGTCAGCACGCTCTGGATGGCTGGTGCCGCGAGCCTAACCAGTGTCTCGACCTCGGCATTCGCGAGGATGGGTACCCCGACGAGTCGTCGTCCGACGACCAGTCCGACCAGCATCGACGATGCCAGCCCCGCACGAAGCGCTGCGTCAGGGTCGTCGACCGGTCCGGTGCCCATGCCCTCGAGCAGCCGGGCTTGGATGAACTCGCGCAGCTGAGTGCCCGCTTGCTCGTTGACGATCGCGCCTCGAAGCATCGCCATCAGCGGCTCCGAGTCTTCCGGAACTCCTTCCCACACCTCGAGATAGGCGCGGACCACTCGTTCGCCCAGGTGTTCGTCGGGGCCGTCGAACACGGTGTTGAAGCGCGACAACGACTTCGGTGAGATCGACATGACCGCGGCGAACAACTCTTCCTTCGACGTGAAGAACTGCATGACGAGCGACGGGTTGACCCCTGCATCGGCTGCGACCCGCCTGATCGTGGTTGCGGCGAAACCGTCGCTGGCGAACCGGGCCCGCGCCGCGTCGAGGATGTCCTGACGCGTCGTACTGGCACCAGGCCGCCGCCCGCGGCGCACCTCAGCCGCCGGCCCGCTCTTAGCAGTCACCCCCTGAACTTACCGCTGAAACAAAAATATGAACACACGTTGATTTAAATCGATTCCGAGTCTACGGTCGGGGAGTAGGACAGAAGCCAAGACGGATAGGAACAGCAATGACCCAGCTTGAGAAAGTGTTCATGCCGTCCCGTCCCCTGGAGCCGGGTGATCGATACGGGGTGCTGAGCGGGTTCGATCCGGGCACGCGGACGCTACCGTCGGGCTTTCGCCTCGCGCCTGCATTCAAGGCTTTGCCGGTCGACATCGTGCTCGACAAGGACGTAAGCGTCACCATGCGCGACGGTGTGACAACCTATGTCGATATCTTGCGGCCGGCGGGCGCCGAGAAGGTGCCGGTCATTGTTGCGTGGAGCCCCTATGGCAAGGGTGAGGGAAGTGCCCCGGCCGCGATGGGGGTGTTTGGGCTGGTCGGCCTGGACAACGGGATCGTGTCGGGTCTGCATAAGTTCGAGGGGCCCGACCCGGCGTATTGGTGCGCCCGGGGCTATGCGATCTGTAACCCGGATGTTAGAGGCGTCTCAGATTCGCAGGGCGACAGCGTTTTATGGGATCGCCAAGAGGGCCAGGACTGCCATGATTTGATCGAGTGGCTGGCCGCTCAGGACTGGTGTACAGGCAAGGTCGCGATGAGCGGGACCTCCTATCTCGCAGTCGCGCAATGGTTCGCTGCCGCCGAACAGCCTGCACACCTCACAGCGATCAATCCATGGGAGGGCGTCAGCGACGTCTACCGCGATCTCGTGATGCGCGGCGGCATGCCCGACACCGGTTTTGCCCGGCAGCTCCAAGACAACAGCTATTGGGGCAAAAGCCGCAAGGAGGACATTCTCGCCGAGGCAGAGCGCTACCCGCTCATGAACGGCTTGTGGCGAAACAAGATCCCGTGCTTCGACCGGATCAACGTGCCGGCGTACGTCGTGGCCAGCTATTCCAATTCGTTGCACACGGCGGGCACGTTCCGTGCTTGGCGACGGATGGGTTCGGAAAAGAAGTGGCTGCGCATTCACAACAGTCAGGAGTGGCCCGACTACTACGACGAGGCGAACAGGGAAGATCTGCGCCGGTTCTTCGATCACTTCCTGAAGGGCGAGGACAACGGCTGGGAGCAGACGCCGCGCGTCCGGTACTCCCTTCTTGACCTTGGAGGCGCAGACCAAGTAAATCTGTCCGCAGACCAGTTCCCCCCGCACGGCGTCGTTTACACGAAGTACCACCTCGACGGCCGCTCGCGCACGCTGCGCACGGAGGCGCCCCCGGAGGAGGTGACGACGACATACGACGCGGAAACTAATCCGGGCCTGGTCTCGTTCATCGCCCGCTTCGACGAGGAGACCACGATGGTCGGCTACCCCAAGGTGCGGCTATGGGTCGAAGCGCAGGGCGCCGACGACATGGACCTATTCGTCTTCGTCCAGAAGTTGAATGTGCAAGGGACGCCTCTCCAGGAGTTCACCGTGCCAAACCACGGCGCGATGATCCACGACGTCACCGAGCGGGGGGCATCCATCCTGCGGTACAAGGGCTCCACCGGCCGTCTGCGCGTGTCGATGCGACACCTGGACGAGACCCTGTCGACCGACGAAGTCCCTGTCCACAGCTTCGACCGGGTCGAGAAACTCACACCCGGCGCGGTCGTCGAGATCGAAATCGATCTGCTGCCAGTCGGTCTGGTGTTCCATCCTGGCGAGCAGCTTCGGCTGGTCATCAGCGCGCAGAATTTGTTTGGTCCATGGATGCCCGCACTTCGCGAATACGTGCCACAGAACAAGGGAAGTCACGTCATCCACACCGGCGGATCCCGCGCCTCATATCTGCAACTGCCACTTCAGCCGGTCACACCGCAACGTAGCTGAGCGGGCACGGTCCGTCGGCGCGCGCCACGCCGCCGATCTGCGCCGGCACCGGTCGCGGGTGCGTGGTCCACCCCGGAGTCATCTGGTAGTGGCCGAACAGGTGCGTCATCGCCGTCGTCATCGCCGACAGTGAAAACGGCTGTGCTGGACACGAATGCCGCCCGTGGCCGAACGCCGTCACCAGCATGGGGGAGGGCAACGTGTCCTGGTCGATCAGCCGGTGCCGCGTCCAACGGTCGGGGTTCCAGTCCGTCAGCCCCGGTGCGGCGGAGGTGTTGAGCAGCGGCAGCAGTGTCGCGATCGTCCACCCCGGCGGGACCTCGTAGCTGGTCTCGCCGGTGTCCAAGCAGACCGCAGACAGCACCGCACGGGACATGATCGAACGTTGCGCCAGACGCGTCGACTCCAGCGCGCAGCGCTGCGCCAAGTCCGCATCGCCGGCGACGACCCGCGCCAGATGCGCCGGGTGCTCGAGCACGTCGACCAACGACCAGCCCAGTGCCGCGGCAAGGTTGGACATCGAGGCGATGTGGATCAGTGCGACGTCGAGCGCGATGCCGCGCATCCGGGTGTCCTCCGCCTCCCCGGACCAGGCGTCGACGATGCGCCCGAACAGCGCCTGATCCTCGGTATCGTCCGCGTCGTGGCAGCGCACAGCAGCCGCGACGATCTCGGCGATCTCGTCGAGGGCCGCCTTCTCGGCGCGCTTGTCCGACGCCGCGACCGCCGCCATCGCGTCGGGATGCACGAATGCGTCGGAACCGTCGAGGATGTCGAACGCCGGCACGAGATGCTCGAAGGCCTCGCCGTGCGCTGAGCCGGGCCCCGCCCACGAGCCGAGTCCCATCCGGTGAGCAAGTCGGCGGGTGAGGTCGAAAACGTCCGCCGAGCCCGCCGATCCAAGCTCTGCCGTGGTCTGCTGCAGCGCCCATTCCAGGTTGGACAGATATCCAGCGACGTCGTCGCGGCGAAACAGCGTGCTCGGCAGTATCCGTCGGCCGTCGAAGATCTCGTCGGGCAGCTTGCGGCGCAGCATCAGGTAGTCGGCGACCCCTTTGCTGGCCTGCTCCTCGGTCAGCCCGTAAAACGACTCGACGCCTTTTGGGGAGAACGTGAAGAGGTACTGATCCCGACCGCTCCGCACCGCGAAGGTGTCACCGTATTCGGCGCGGGCAGCAGCGATCGCGGCGACCGCGTCCGACACCGGGACGTCCCACGGCAGGCCAGTTCCCTGAGCGTAGGGAGCCGCCGAAGCCGGGCAGGCCGCCGGCATGGTGTTAGCGCGCCCGATTCCGTAGCGAATTGAACACGTTTCGCACCGCGTGTTCGGTCAGCGACAACGGCGACATCACCGTTTCGCCCACACTCACCACGTAGTCGATGCGCTCGACGATGGCCTCGACCGGCGCGACAAGCGTGGCCAACCGGCCCATCAGGTCGTCAATCCTGCTCAGCGTGGCCTCGAAGTGGTCCAGGCCGCCGTTGAGGCGGTCGACTGCGTTGTTCAAGTGCGTAAGCGAGTCGTTGAGGTCCGTCAGGGTATCGCCCAGGCCGCCGAGCACGTCTTCGAGTTGGTTCACGGTGACGTCGGCGTTCATCGCTGCCTGAGTGAGCGTCTTGATCCGCTGCCGAGGGCCGCCGCCGCCGCTTCTGTCTGCCATGGCGCCCATTATGACGTTCCCGGGAACCCGCGGAACCAAATCGGCATCTGATCGGTATGCACCACCGAGAGAGTGGCCACTACTGCACCGCGGTGACGGGGCGCGCCGCACCGCCCAACGTCGTCAAACGGTTACAGGACTATGCGCGCGGCTATGCCGATAGGCAGGCCGAGCGGCGGCCTTAGTCAGCGGGAAGCTTGGCTGCTGCTTGGTTGTCGAGAAACCAGATTGTGTGCTCGCGACCGACCGCGCCGGCCGCCGGCACCGACACCGGGTCGGCGCCACCGATTGCCGCGGCCACCGCTTCGGCCTTATCCGCACCCGACACCAATAACCAGACCTCGAGTGACCGCTGGATTGCCGGCAGTGTCAAGGTAATTCGTTGCGGCGGAGGCTTGGGCGAATCCTCGACACCGACGACCAACCGGGTGGTCTCGTGCACCGCGGGAGTATCGGGAAACAGCGAGTTGATGTGGCCTTCGGGCCCCACCCCGAGCAGATGAACGTCGAAATTCGGTGCGGGATCACCCGGCTCGGCATTCGCGGCCAGGAGTTGCTCGTAAGCCAGTGCGGCGGCGGCCAGGTCGTTGCCGAATTCGCCGTCGCTGGCCGGCATGGCGTGTACGTTGCGTGCCGGGATGTCGATGTGGTCCAGCAATTCCCCACGGGCCTGCTTGTCGTTGCGTTCGTCGTCATCTTCGGTGACGTATCGCTCGTCGCCCCAGAACAGATGCACCTTGGCCCAGTCGATCCGTGCGGACTGCGCGCCGAGGTAGCGCAACAGGCGATTGCCGTTGCCGCCGCCGGTCAGCACGATCAGTGCTCGTCCGCGCGCAGCAATGGCGACGTCGATGACGCCGATCAAACGCTCACCTGCGGCGGCGGCCAGCGCGTCGCTATCGTCGAATGTCTCGACAGCTGTACTCATTTGCGCCGCTCCTCCTCATCGCTGCGCTCTGCATCGTCGCCGGCGCGGCTCAAACGTACTCCACTCGGTCGATGCCTTCGAGTGCGGAAAAGTAGATCGCGTCAGCGTCCAGCCGGCGTAGATCCTCGGCCAGGCACTCCGGGGTCTCCCTGCGTTGCAACGGAACAAGCGCGTCCGGCTTGGCGGTGCGGCTCAACGTCGCCGTGACGCCTTCCTGTGGTCTGCTCAGCGTCACCGTCTCGCTATTGCGCACCAGTTCCACTTTGAGCTCACCGACCGCCCGCCGCACCGGCCCGTCGATCCGGCTTGCCAGCCAACCCGCGAGAACATCCAGCGCGGGCTCGGCCTTCAGCCCGGACACCAACGCCGACGTGATCGGCTCGTACGGCGGCTGATCGATCGCCGAGGTGAGCAGCGCTCGCCAGTAGGTGATGCGGCTCCACGCCAGGTCGGTATCACCGGCGGTGTACCCGGGCAGTCTGCTTTTGATCGCCGAGAATGGGTCGGCCCCGTTGGTTGCATCGGTGATACGCCGGATTGCCAATTGGCCCAACGGATCCTGCGCCGGCACGGCCGGGGCGTTGTCCGGCCACCACGCCACTACCGGGATGTCGGGCAACAGGAACGGTACGACGACGCTGCTGCAGTGTCCGGCAAGAGGACCCGACAGCCGCAGTACGACGACCTCGCCGGCGCCGCTGTCACTGCCGACCCGCAACTGTGCATCCAGACGGGCCTCGGCGGCTTCCGCATCCCCGTTCATCACCACGATGACCCGGCTGGGGTGCTCGTGGCCGGCGGCGATGGCGGCTTCGATGGATTCCTCCAACAACGCATCGCTGTCGGGTGCGATGACCAACGTCAGTACCCGGCCCAGGTTCACCGCGCCGACCTTCTCACGCAGTTCGTCGAGCTTCTTGTTGATCGCGGTGGTGGTGGTGTCCGACAGTTCGACAATCATGGCCGCCGCCATTCACGGCCGGTCCGGCGCAGCATCTCGAACGCCGACGCTGGACCCCAAGTGCCTGCCTCGTAGGGATCAGGTTTGCCGTGTTCGGCCCAGTGATCCAACGCGGGATCCAGTATCTCCCAAGCTAGTTCGACCTCCTCGTTGACCGGAAACAGCGACGGCTCACCGAGCAGTACATCGAGGATCAGCCGTTCGTAGGCCTCGGGTGATTCTTCGGTGAACGCGGAGCCGTAGGAGAAGTCCATGTTGACGTCGCGTACTTCCATTGCGCTGCCCGGCACCTTCGACCCGAACCGCAACGTGATCCCTTCGTCCGGCTGCACCCGGATCACCAGTGCGTTGGTGCCCAGCTCATCGGTCATCGTCGCGTCGAACGGCAGATGCGGTGCGCGTTTGAACACCAGAGCAATCTCGGTCACCCTGCGGCCCAGTCGTTTTCCAGTGCGCAGATAAAACGGCACACCGGCCCAGCGACGGGTATCGACTTCCAGTGTGATGGCGGCGAAGGTCTCGGTGCCCGAGTCCTTGGAGAAGCCCTCCTCGTCAAGCAGCCCGACCACATGCTCTCCACCTTGCCAACCGGCGCTGTACTGGCCACGCGACGTGGTCTCGTCCAGCGGCTCAGCGAGTTGAACTGCCGAGAGCACCTTGATCTTCTCGGACTGCAGTTCCGACGGATGAAAACTCACCGGCTCTTCCATGGCGGTCAGCGCCAGCAGTTGCATCAGGTGATTCTGGATCACATCGCGGGCCGCGCCGATCCCGTCGTAATAGCCGGCGCGCCCGCCAAGGCCGATGTCCTCGGCCATGGTGATCTGCACGTGGTCGACGTAGTGGGCGTTCCAGATCGGGTCGAACAACTGATTGGCGAACCGCAACGCCATGATGTTCTGCACCGTCTCTTTGCCCAGATAGTGGTCGATGCGAAACACCGACTCCTCAGGAAAGACGCTGTTGACCACGTGGTTGAGCTCGCGTGCGCTGTCCAGGTCGTGGCCGAACGGCTTTTCGATCACCACGCGCCTCCAGCCGTCCCCTTGGGAACGGGCCAACCCGGCTTTGCTCAACTGCTCGCATACCGCCGGAAAACTCTTCGGCGGGATCGCCAGATAGAAACCGTGATTCCCACCGGTGCCGCGTTCGGCGTCGAGCTTCTCCAGGGTCTCGGCCAGCTGGGCGAACGAATCGTCGTCGTCGAAGGCGCCCTTCACGAATCGGCAACCTTCGGCGAGCCGGTCCCAGATCACCTCCCGAAACGGTGTGCGGGAGTGAGCTTTGACATCCTCGTAGAGCACCTTGGCGAAGCCTTCGTCGTCCCAGTCCCGGCGGGCGAAGCCGACAAGGGCGAAATTGGGCGGCAACAACCCGCGGTTGGCCAAGTCGTAGATGGCCGGCACCACCTTCTTGCGGGCCAGATCGCCGGTCACGCCGAAGATCACGACGGCGCACGGCCCGGCAATTCGGGGCAGTCGCTTGTCGCGCTTGTCCCGCAGCGGATTCTGCCACTGCCCGGTCGCGGGCCGGGTGACGGCTGGGCTCATTTGTCGGCGGAGCGAAGCTGCTTCTCGGTCTCCTCGAGCAGCTCAGTCCACGACTCCTCGAATTTCTGCACGCCCTCGTTTTCCAGCACCAAGAAAACGTCGGTCAAGTCGATCCCGACCGCCTCGAGCTTGTCGAACACTTCTTGGGCCGCTGACGCGGTGCCAGAGAGCGTGTCCCCGGTGATCACACCATGGTCAGCGACCGCGTCAATTGTCTTCTCCGGCATGGTGTTCACGGTGTTGGGGCCAACCAGCTCGGTGACGTAGAGCGTGTCGGAATAGTCGGGGTTCTTGACGCCAGTCGACGCCCACAGCGGCCGCTGCACCCGCGCGCCGTCTTTCTCGAGTTGCGCGAATCGATCGCCACCGACGAAGACTTCCTGGTACGCGGCATAAGCGAGTCGGGCGTTGGCCACACCGGCCTGTCCACGCAGTGCCAGCGCCTCGTCGGAGTCGATCTTCTCCAGACGCTTGTCGATCTCGGTGTCCACCCGCGAGACGAAGAACGAAGCAACCGAATGAATCTTGGACAGATCGTGTCCGGCTTGTTTGGCTTTCTCCAGTCCCTCCAGGTAAGCGTCCATCACCGCGCGATGACGCTCAACGGAGAAGATTAGCGTGACGTTGACTGAAATGCCTTCTGCCAGGGTTGCGGTGATGGCGGGCAACCCGTCCTCGGTGGCCGGGATCTTGATGAACAGGTTCGGCCGGTCGACGATCTTCCACAGCTCGATGGCCTGCTTGCCGGTTTTATCGGCGTCGTGCGCCAGCCGTGGGTCGACCTCGATCGAGACTCGACCGTCGACCCCGTCGGAGGCCTCCCACTGCGGCGTCAGCACATCGCAGGCATTGCGGACATCGTCCGTGGTCACCGTGCGGATAGTCGCCTCGACGTCGGCGCCGCGCTCGGCCAGCTCGGCCAGCTGACCGTCATAGGCATCGCCCTCGGCCAGTGCCTTCTGGAAGATCGACGGGTTGGTGGTGACACCGACGACGCTCTTCGTGTCGATCAATTCCTGCAAGTTGCCGGACTGCAAGCGCTCCCGGGACAAGTCGTCCAGCCAGACGGATACACCGGCGGCGCTGAGAGCGGCGAGGTTGGGATTCTGAGTCATCGAATTTCCTTCGCTTAGTTGTCTAGTGTTCGTTCGGCGGCGTCGACAACGGCTTCGGGGGTGAACCCGAACTCGCGGAACAAAGTCTTGGCATCAGCGGATTCCCCGTAGTGCTCAAGCGAAACAATCTCTCCGGTGTCGCCCACCAGCTTGTGCCAGCTCTGCGCGATGCCGGCCTCGACGGCTACCCGCGCCGACACCGACGGTGGCAGCACGCTGTCGCGGTAGTCCTCCGGCTGAGACTCGAACCATTCCACACACGGCATCGAGACCACTCGCGCGACAATGTCTTTGTCCGCCAACAACTTCTGCGCCTCAACCGCCAGCTGGACCTCCGAGCCGGTGGCGATCAATACGACGTCGGGTTCCGAGCCGCCGTCGTCGCCCAGGATATAGCCGCCCTTGGCCACACCGTCGGCGTCGGTGCCCTCCAGCACTGGGACACCTTGGCGGGTCAAAATCAGGCCCACCGGACCGCTGCCGTTCCCGCGGGCAAGGACGGTACGCCAGGCGTAGGCGGTCTCGTTCGCATCGGCCGGGCGCACCACCGACAGGTGGGGGATGGCCCGCAACGCCGCGAGGTGTTCGATCGGCTGGTGGGTCGGGCCGTCTTCGCCGAGGCCGATCGAGTCGTGCGTCCACACGTAGATGGTGTCGATATCCATCAGCGAGGCCAGCCGCACAGCCGGGCGCATGTAATCGGAGAACTGCAGGAACGTGGCGCCGTAAGCCCGCGTCGGGCCGTGCAGCACGATGCCGGACAGGATTGCGCCCATCGCGTGCTCGCGAACGCCAAAGTGCAGGGTGCGGCCGTACCAGTGCGCGGTGTAATCCTTGGTCGAAATCGAAGGCGGGCCGAAGGAATCAGCACCCTTGATGGTGGTGTTGGTGCTACCGGCCAGGTCGGCTGAACCGCCCCACAGCTCGGGAAGTTTTGGTCCTAGCGCGTTGAGCGCCTCGTTGGATGCCTTGCGGGTGGCTATCGCATCGGAACCGGGTTCCCAGTGCGGCAGGTCGTCGTCCCAGCCGTCGGGCAACTCCTCGGCGGTCAATCGGTCCAGCAGGGCTTTGCGTTCGGGCTCGCGCTGCGCCCACGCCTCGAAATCGACGTTCCATTTTTCGTGAGCTTCCTTGCCGCGCTGCACCAGCTCGCGGGTGTGGGCGATCACCTCGTCGCGGACCTCGAACTTTTTGTCCGGGTCGAAGCCCAGGATTTCCTTGACGGCGGCCACCTCTTCGTCGCCGAGGGCTGCTCCGTGCGCCTTGCCGGTGTTCATCAATTTCGGCGCTGGGTAGCCGATGATGGTCCGCAACGAGATGAACGACGGCCGGTCGGTGACGGCCTTGGCGTTGGCGATGGCTTCTTCGATCCCGACGACATTCTCGCCGCCCTCGACCCGTTGCACATGCCAGCCGTAGGCCTCATACCGGGCGGCGGTGTCCTCGCAGAGCGCGATGTTGGTGTCGTCCTCGATCGAGATCTTATTGTGGTCGTAGAACACGATGAGGTTGCCCAACTCCTGCACCGCCGCCAGCGACGACGCCTCCGAGGACACTCCCTCTTCGATGTCGCCGTCGGAGGCGATCACGTAGATGAAGTGGTCGAACGGGCTGGTTCCCTGCGCGGCGTCGGGATCGAACAGGCCGCGCTCATAGCGTGCCGCGAACGCCATCCCAACCGAAGACGCCAGGCCCTGGCCCAGCGGGCCGGTGGTGATCTCCACGCCGTCGGTGTGCCGGAATTCCGGGTGCCCGGGGGTCTTGGATCCCCAGGTGCGCAGCGACTCGATGTCGGAGAGCTCCAGGCCGAAACCGCCCAGATACAACTGGAGGTACAGGGTCAGGCTGCTGTGCCCGGCTGACAGAATGAACCGATCGCGCCCGAGCCAATGGACGTCGCTGGGATCGTGCCGCAGCGTCCGCTGGAACAAGGTGTAGGCAAGCGGGGCAAGGCTCATCGCCGTACCGGGATGGCCGTTCCCGACTTTCTGGACCGCGTCGGCGGCCAGCACCCGGATGGTGTCGACCGCGGCCGAATCGATATCGGTCCAGTCGTCGGGGTGGTGCGGTTGGGTCAGGGTCGAGATGTCTTCGAGTGTGGTCACGTACTGAAGTCCTCGGGTAGGCAGATTGATCGGAGAATTCGTCCCACTCCACCCTAATGCCGGAACCTTGCTTGCGTGTCAAAGCGGGTTTCGCCTCCCTGGCTATTCAGGTGCCGGCAACTGCTTGTTGTGCCCCGCCGCCCGCCGATTGGCTGCGAATAGCCCCTGCGGTGCATGCTGGGTGAGTCGTTCCGTCTACCATCGTGCGTAGTAGAAGCTGCGCGCTGCTGTGACCCGAGGAGTTATTGCGTGAGCGTTCGCGGCCGCGTCGCGCCGAGCCGAGTCCGAGAGACAGTGCTCGCGTATCTAGCGCTGACCAAGCCGCGGGTCATCGAGCTGTTGCTGGTCACCGCGATTCCGGCGATGTTGCTCGCCCACCGGGGCAGCGTGAACCCGCTGCTGATCCTCAACACGCTGATCGGCGGGATGCTGGCCGCCGGGGGCGCCAACACGTTGAACTGCGTGGCCGACGCCGACATCGACAAGTTGATGAAACGGACCGCGCGACGTCCGCTGGCGCGAGCCGCCGTACCGACTGGTAACGCCCTGGTGTTCGGGCTGGCGCTGAGTATCGCTTCGTTCTTCTGGCTCTGGCGGACGACGAACCTGCTTTCGGGTCTGCTGGCGGTAGGCACGATCGCGTTCTACGTGTTCATCTACACCCTGCTACTCAAGCGCCGCACGTCGCAGAACGTGGTATGGGGCGGCGCGGCCGGCTGCATGCCGGTGATGATCGCCTGGTCGGCTGTCACCGGCACGATCGGTTGGCAGGCCCTGGCGATGTTCGCGATCATCTTCTTCTGGACGCCGCCGCACACCTGGGCGCTGGCTATGCGATACAAAGAGGACTACAAAGCGGCCGGGGTGCCGATGCTGCCGGCAGTGGCGACGGAACGCCAGGTCACCAGGCAGATCTTGTTCTATACCTGGCTCACCGTGGCCGCGACACTGGTGCTGGCGCTGGCTGCCGGGTGGCTGTACACGGTGGTGGCGGTGCTGGCCGGGGTGTGGTTCCTGGCGATGGCGCACCAGCTCTACGCGGGGGTGCGGCGCGGTGAGGCGGTCAAGCCGCTGCGGTTGTTCTTGCAGTCGAACAATTATCTGGCGGTGGTGTTCTGCGCTTTGGCGCTCGATTCGGCGCTGGCGTTGCCGACCCTCTTGCAGCTCTGACGGTTAGCGCGAGGTCCTAGACCCGCGAATACCCCCTACCCGGTCGGGGTCTTGTCCCTACGACGCAGTGTCGTATTCAATGCCCGACGTGGTTACACGAGTGGTTTGCGACGGTTCGGCCGGCGGGGGTGCGGGCGGCTGATGACGGCGCCGGTGTGGATGGCGTCTCCGCCGGAGGTGTATTCGGCGTTGTTGAGCAGCGGCCCGGGGCCCGGGTCGCTGCTGGCTGCGGCGGGCGCGTGGAACTCGTTGAGCATGGCATACGCGTCAGTGGCTGAGGAGCTCAGCGCGGTCTTGGCCGCGGTGCAGGCCGGTGCGTGGCAAGGCCCCAGCGCCGAGCGGTACCTGGCTGCGCATGTGCCCTATCTGGCGTGGCTGGTGCAGGCCAGCGCGAAAAGTGCCTCCGCTGCCGTCCAACACGAGAGCGCGGCCGCCGCCTACACCGCGGCGCTGGCGGCCATGCCGACGATCCCGGAGCTGGCCACCAACCACGTGGTCCACGGGGTGTTGGTAGCGACGAATTTCTTTGGGATCAACACGATTCCGATTGCGCTGAACGAGGCCGACTATTCGCGGATGTGGATTCAGGCGGCCACCACTATGACGACCTATCAGACGGTGTCGACGACGGCCGTGGCGTCGTCGCCCCAGACCGATCCCGCACCGCAGATCGTGAACCCGCGGCCTGCCGATGGCCAATTCGGCGGCGGGGGCGACAGCGGGACACTACCCATTGTCGACAACGACAGCGGTAACCCATACGACCTATCTTGGTACGTGAATCGCTTCCTCGAAGTTCCGCAAACCCTCCTCCGAGACCTCGAAGAGTTTCCGTCAAATCCGTCCGGGGCGATAGCTCAGCTGGAGAGCGACATTCCGGGTCTTATCGCCGACGAGACCGGCCACCTGGCGCAATTCATCAACGCGTTCCAACCGGAATTGACGGCGTTGGCGCTCGCCCTGCCGGCCGGATTCGCGGGAGGCGCGGGCCTGGCCGGCCTGGCCGGGCTGGCCGGTATCCAGCTTGAAGCGGCCCCAGTCCCTGACGTGGCGGCCGCGCCGACACCCCAGACACCCAGCTTGCCGGCGACGAGTAGCCCCGCTGTGGTGACCGCGTCGGCCGCAGCGCCCGCCTCGGCGCCGGCGCCTACTCCCGCGCCGACGGCGAGCACTGTCGCCAGTTCTGTGCCGACACCGCCTGCGGCAGGGGGCGGGCCGGGTTTTGTGCCGCCCTACGTGGTGGGGCCTCCCGGCATCGGCGTCGGTTCGGGGATGAGTGCTCAAGCCAAAACGCACGAGCCGACCTCGCGTGGCGCGTCCAAGGCGCCCGCGGCGGCCGCGGCGGCCGCGGGGCAGGCGCGGGCGCGACGGCGACGGCGCGCAAAGCAGCGCGGGTACGGCGACGAATTTATGGATATGAATGTCGACGTCGACCCAGATTGGGGCGCGCCGCCGGGTGAGCAGCACGTCACGGTCACGGTGGGCTCCGATCAGGGTGCGGGGCCGTTGGGGTTTGCCGGCACGGTGCGCAAGGAGACAGTCGCAGCGGCGGCGGGCTTGACTACACTCGCCGGTGATGAGTTCGGCGGGGGCCCTACGATGCCGATGGTGCCGGGCACCTGGAATCCGGACCAGGCCGGCGAGGCGGAAGAAGACGAAGAGCACGGCTGATGCAGCAACGCTTATCGGGCGTTAACGCCGAGTTCTCACTCGCCTGGTTGCTTCAGCCGCTGTCCGTCGAGACCTTTCTTGACGAAATATGGGCCGAGGACCACTACCACGTCAAGCGAGGCTGCCCGGGCTTTTTCGATGGTCTCCTGCCTGGATCATCGACGGGTGACGAGCTCCTGGAATTGTTTCGCCGAGAGCCATCGGCGGTGCGGCTGGTAAGGGGAAAGGACAAGAAGGGCCCCGACCGCTACCGGCTCGTTGACGGCAGCCTCGATCTTGTCGCTATCCGCAACGACTTTGCCGACGGCTACACGATTGTTTTGGACGCCATTGAGCAATACGTGCGGGCGGTGGGGACGTTAGCCCGCTCGATCGAGGTCGAGCTGAACTTCCCGATACAGGCGAATACCTACATCACTCCGCCAGGGCAGAGGGGGCTGGCGCCCCACTACGACGACCACGATGTGTTGGTCCTGCAGGTCCAGGGCTCCAAGATCTGGCATTTGTACGTCGGCGCCGACCGCCCGCCACGCGAGATCCAGCGCGACAAGGAAAAGGCGGTTGCAGTTGAAGGTCTCCCGGCGCCAACCGACGTGCACCTGGAAGCCGGTGACGTGCTGTACGTGCCACGCGGCCGCGTTCACGAGGCCGAGACAGCCTCAGAGCAATCCATCCATCTGACCGTCGGAATCCACGCACCGACCGTGCTGATGCTTGCCATCGGTGCGCTGTACTCGCAGAGCTTCCGCGATGACCGTCTGAATGCCCGTCTGCCACCGCGGCATCTGGACGATGCGGATTTGGATGCGACGCTGCGCGGCCTGGTGCGGGAAGCTGTTGGAACAGTGGAGGATCCGGGCGCGATGGCCGGCGGGCTCGGATTGCTGGCGGACACCTTGGTCCGGCGAGGCCGATGCCCACCCGTCGGACAGATCGCAAGCGCCAACGCAATCGACGGGCAGACACGGGTGGTGAAGTACCAACCGCTCTACTCCGGGGTGAAGGCCGTTGACGACGGCGTTGCCCTCGAGTTTGCCAGCCTGTCGATAAGCGCTGCTCGCGACCACGAAGCCGCGCTGCGGTTCGTCTCCAGTAGTACCGAGCCGTTTCGGGTCGGCGATCTGCCAGGCCTGCGTGCGGGGCAGCAGACGGATTTGGCCCGAACGCTGATCGTGAGCGGATTCCTTGTTCGGCTGCCCGACGACTGATGAAATAGGCTTTGCCGGCAAAGCAGGCAGGAAAGCAGTCCAGGAGGCGGCGGGCTTGGGCGTTGACGTCGAGTTGTCATTGGCCTGGTTGCTTCAACCGCTGACAGTCGAGACCTTCATCAGCGAGCTATGGGGGACGACTCACTACCACGTGAGTCGAAACTGCCCGGAATACTTCGACAGCCTGTTTCACGGTCCGGCCTCCGTTGACGAGCTGGTGGGGTTGTTTCGGCCGGATCGGTCGTTGGTACGCCTGGTCCGGGGGAACGACAAAAAGGACTCACACGTCTACCGGCTTGCCGATGGCGGTTTCGATGTTGCCGGCGTCGGCAAAGATTTCGCCGACGGCTACACGATCGTGCTGGGCAGCATTGAGCGATTTGTGCGTTCGATCGCCTCGCTGTCGCATGCCATCGAAGTCGAGCTGAACTTCACGACGCAGGTCAACGCCTACGTCACGCCACCCGAATCCCAAGGCTTTGTCACCCACTACGACGAGCACGACGTGTTGATCCTGCAGCTTCGGGGATCCAAGATCTGGCACCAGTACAACGGCGCTGATGTGGCACCGCACCTGATGTGTCGCCAGGAGCCGGTTGTGACGGACGCGCTGCCGTCGCCCACCGACGTGCGCCTGGAGGCCGGCGACGTGCTTTACCTGCCACGCGGCCGAGTTCATGCGGCCGAAGCAACCTCGGAGGTCTCGGTCCACTTGACCGTCGGGCTCCACGCACCCACGCTCCTCATGCTTGTCACCCGAGCGCTTAATGCGTTGAGCTACGCCGATGACCGCGTCCACACCCAGCTGCCGCCCCGGTACCTCGGCGACCCTGACGTACGGGCCCGTCTCGGCGCCCTCGTGCGCGACGTCGCCGACGCCCTCGAACAGCCGGGCGTCATCGCGGAAGGTCTCGGTTCGCTGGAAGATGACCTAGTCAAGCGTGGCCAACCCTCGTCAGTCGGACAGGCGATCTCGACCGCGGTCGGCATCGATGGCGACGCCCGAGTGAAAAAGCACCAACCGCTATATTCGCGGGTGACAGACACCTCCGACGGCGTCGCGCTGCACTTTGCGCAACTAGTGATAAATGCCGCTCCCGACCACAAAGAGGCATTGCACTTTCTCTCGAAAAGTACTGAGCCGTTTCGGATTTACGACCTGCCGGGACTGTCTGCAGCGCAGCAGACGGAACTGGCCCGAACCCTCATCGTGACTGGATTCCTTATCCGGCTACCGGACGACTGATGGAACTCGCCGAACTCGCACATTGGACGCCAATCAGATTCGACCTTTCCGGTGCGGCCCCTGTGGTCGACTGGGCCGATCTTTCCGAAGAACGCTTCGTCGCACCGTTTTTCGACCAGACCGTCGCCCGCTGGGCGTCCGGCCCACGGGCCCGGCCGCTCGTCAGGACCGGACTCGAAGCCCTCGTCGCTCTCGACAACGAGCCGTCGCTCGAGCCGGCGGGCATGATCTTTCACCTGTCGCGCTGCGGGTCCACTTTGGTATCCCGGCTGCTGGGCACACTTCCCGGCGCCGTCGTCCTCGCCGAGCCCTCGCCGTTGAACGCGCTTCTCGGACTCAACCCCGGTCGGGTCGAAGAGGCCACGCTGGTCCGGTTGGTGCGGCTTTTGGTGCGTGCGCTGGGCCGATGCCGGCACGGCGACGAACGGCACTTGGTGCTCAAGTGCACCAGCTGGAATATCCGCCGCCGAGAAATCCTGGCCGCGGCCTTTCCCGAAACGCCGTGGGTCTGGGTCCAGCGCGACCCGGCGCACGTCCTGGCCTCGCTCCTGGCCACGCCGCCGGGCTGGCTTGGACTTGGGGTTACGCCGCCTGGGTCCGCGGGGCTTTTCGGCCTTGATCCGGCGGCGGTTCCGGCGAGAGCGCGCGTCGAGTTTGCGGCTCGCGCGATCGGCGCCATGCTGGAGGCGGCCGCGACCCACCCTGCAGGGCGCCTCTCGATCGACTATGCCGACTTGCCAGGTGCGGTTTGGCAGCGCGTAGCCCCGCATTTCGGGCTTGAGGCTGATAGCGCGGCAATTGAACGGATGATCGAGGAATCCCGGTTTTATTCCAAGGATCCATCACCTCGGGTCTTTGACGGGGATGCCTCCGAGCGCCGCCTGATGACCGATGCGATGCGTAAGGCCGCCGAGCGCTTCGCCGGGTCCGGCTATCGCGCGCTCGCGTCGCATCTCTAGAGCGGCTGGCCGGCCTCACACGAACACACGGCTGTCGAGTTTCTAATCCCGCAGCCGTGTGGTATTAATCTTAATGAAAATCATATTCATCTCGGGCATCCGGCCCATGACCGAGGAGTGGCTGTCATGACGTTGCGCGTTGTTTCCGAAGGTCTCGCCGGTGCCAGTGCAGCGATCGAAGCGTTGACCGCGCGTCTGGCCGCTGCTAATTCCGGCGCCGCCCCGCTGATTACGACTGTGGTGCCTGCTGCCGCGGATCCGGTGTCGTTGCAAAACGCGGCCGGGTTCAGCGTTCGCGGCGGCGAGCATTCGGCGGCGGTGGCCCAAGGCGCGGAAGAACTTGGTCGCGCCGGTGTCGCGGTGGGCGATTCGGGCGCCGGCTATGCGGCACGTGATGCTGCGGCGGCGGCGGCGTATCACATTTTGGGCGGCTGACGATGACGGCGCCTCTCTGGATGGCCGCACCGCCGGAGGTGCATTCGACGTTGTTGAGCAGTGGCCCGGGGCCCGGGTCGTTGTTGGCGGCAGCGGGCGCGTGGAATTCACTGAGCGCCCAATACACTTCGGTCGCCGAGGAACTCAGTACAGTGTTGGCGCAGGTGCAAGCGGACGCATGGCAGGGGCCGAGCGCGGAGTCGTTTGTGGCCGCGTTTGTGCCGTATTTGGCGTGGTTGACGCAGGCCAGCGCCGACAGCGCCGCCACGGCTACGCAGCATGAGACCACGGCCGCCGCCTACACCGCCGCACTGGCGGCCATGCCGACCTTGCCTGAGCTGGCCACCAACCACATCGTTCACGGGGTTTTGCTCGCGACGAATTTCTTTGGGATCAACACGATCCCGATCACGCTTAATGAGGCCGACTACGTGCGGATGTGGGTTCAGGCCGCCACCACGATGAGCACCTATCAAGCGGTGTCCAGCGCAGCGCTGGCGTCGACCCCGGACAACCACGTCGGCACCGCAAATCGTGAAATCTGAGGCGGCAGCTCAGCCTGCTCTCTCCGTCGATCAACTCTCCGGTGATAACCCGCTGGGGCTCCCGCAGTGGCTGCAGAACTTCTTGAAAGAGTTCGGCATCGACAACACCGTAACTGCCCACGACCCGACGCTCGACTACTTCTTCGATAACTGGGTCGCGAATTTCCTGCAGAACTTCGGGGTCACGTGGGACCCCGCCGCGGGCACCGTCAACGGCGCCACCTACGACTCCTATACGAACGCGGGCATGCCGATATTTTGGCTCGTTCGAGCGCTGGAACTCTTTGAGGACGCTCAACAGTTCGGCACATACCTGGTGACAAATCCGGTGGAGGCTTTTCAGTACTTCTTCAGCTGGGAGCTGTTCGACTTTCCGCTTCACATCGAGGAAGTTCTTGTCTACATGGTCTCGAATCCGCTGCTACTGGCGGTCGTGGCCAGCCCCGCGCTTGCCCTTCCCGGTGTCGGCGCTGTCGGACTGGTCGGGCTGGCTGGCATTCCGCCTCCGCCCGCCGTTCCGGCACCCGTGCCGGCCGTGCCCCCAGTGTTGCCGGTCGCTGGGCCGGCCCCGACTGTCTTCGGCGCTGCGGGCGCCGCCTCCGGCACGGCTCCGGCGCCCACGAGCGCAACCGCGGCGAGCGCTCCCGCCGGTCCTCCGCCACCGACCGCACCGCCCCCCCCTGCCGCCGGGCCGGGTTTTTCGCCCCCGTACGTGGTGGGTGGTCCGACTATGGAGTCGTGGATGAGTGCGCAGGCCAAGACGCACGAGCCGACGTCGCGTGGCGCGTCCAGAGCGCCCGCGGCTGCCGCGGCGGTCGCGGCTGCCGCGAAGGCGCAGAAACGGACACGACGGCGTCAGCGTGCGAAGCAGACCGATCCGGCCGACGAGTTCATGAATATGAACGTCGACGTCGATCCGGATTGGGGTGCGCCGATGGCTTCGGACCGCGGTGCGGGGCCGCTGGGGTTCTCCGGGACCGTGTCGAAGAGCAGTGAGCGGGCGACCGGACTGGCTACGCTGGCCGATGACGGATATGGAAGCGGGCCGAGTATGCCGATGCTGCCGGGCACGTGGTCGTCGGAGGCGCCGCCGGGGGAGGAGTAGGGCAGCTGAGTGTGTTTGTGTGGCAACGGTAATCGATTGACGAAAGGACTTTGACGATGAGTTTGTTGGATGCTCATATTCCGCAGTTGGTGGCTTCGCAGTCGGCGTTTGGCGCCAAGGCGGGGTTGATGCGCTCGACGATCGGTCAGGCGGAGCAGGAAGCGATGTCGGCGCAGGCGTTTCACGCCGGGGATTCTGCGGCGGCGTTTCAGGCCGCTCATGCCCGGTTCGTGGCGGCCGCGGCCAAGGTGAACACGTTGCTCGATATCGCCCAGGCCAACCTCGGGGATGCCGCGGGCACCTATGTGGCCGCTGATAGCGCTGCGGCGAGTAGCTACCCGGGCTTCTGAGCCCCCACTGATGTTGTTTAGCGAAAGGGATGTGTGATGTCGCAGATCATGTACAACTACCCGGCGATGCTGGCGCATGCCGCCGATATGGCCGGCTATGCGGGCACGTTGCAGAGTTTGGGTGCCGATATCGCCAGTGAGCAGGCCGCGTTGCAGGCGGGCTGGCAGGGCGACACCGGGCTGAGTTATCAGGCTTGGCAGGCGCAGTGGAATCAGGCCATGGAGCAACTGGTGCTGGCCTATCGCGCGATGGCCGGTACGCACGAGAACAACACCACCTCGATGCTGGCCCGCGACTCAGCCGAGGGCGCCAAATGGGGCGGCTAGCCGATAGCCGCTAGGGGCTGAGCACGATCGAACCAACCGTCTGACGGCCCTGCAAGTCGCGGTGCGCTTGGGCGGCGTCGGCCAACGCATAGCGCCGACTGACCCTGACGTCGAGCTGACCTTCGGCTATCGCGTCGAGCAATTCACCTGAGCGCCAGGCGAATTCGTCGCCGGTACGAGTGAAATGGACCAGCGCCGGCCGCGTCAGGTACACCGAGCCGGCCGCGTTGAGTCGCTGAGGGTCGACGGGCGGAACCGGTCCGCTGGACGCGCCGAACAGCGCCAGGGTTCCGCGCACGGCGAGGCTGGCCAGGCTGGCGTCGAACGTGCTCGCCCCGACGCCGTCGTACACCGCCGCCACGCCGGCCCCCGCGGTCAGGTCTCGGATACGTCTGCCGAACTCATTCGGATCATCACCCGGGTAGTCCAAGACGTCGGTGGCGCCGGCCTGCCGCGACAGCTCGGCCTTTGCCGGCGTGGATACCGTCGTGATCACCCGGACGCCCAGACTCGTCGTCCACTGCGTCAAGATCAGCCCCACCCCACCTGCGCCGGCGTGGACCAGCACAGTGTCACCGGACTGCACGGGGTACACGGACTTGATCAGGTAGTGCGCCGTCATGCCCTTCAGCAGTGCCGAAGCGGCCACGTCCAAACCGACTGCTGAGGGCACATGTGCGACGAATTGTGCTGGCGCGGTGCTGAATTCAGCATAGGCACCGGACGCGGCAGCGGTCACCACCCGGTCATCGAGATGCAGCCCTGTCACACCGTCGCCGACGGCGGCCACTGTCCCGGCCACCTCGGTGCCCGGCACGAAGGGCAGATCGCGTGGATACAAACCGGAGCGGACATAGGTATCGATGAAATTCACGCCGATGGCTTCGGCCTTGATCAGGACTTCACCCGGACCCGGGGACGGCTGTGGCTTCTCGACATAGCTCAGGACTTCCGGACCACCGATTTCGGCGACTTCGATTGCGTGCATGGTGACTATCATCCGCAAGCATGGAGCCCCCATGAAGTTGGCCCGGCCCGACATCCGCCACCCTCGGATCGTGCTGGCCGGTTCGCAACGCGGCGACGACGCGGGTCTGCCGGCCGCGCTGCGCAAGCGTGGCCTGCATGCCCGGTGGCTGTCCTGGGATGACCCGGCCACGCTGGACGCCGATCTGGTGATCCTGCGGACCAACAGCGACTACGGCGACCGGCTCGACGAGTTCCTGGCCTGGACCAAGCGGGTGCCCAACCTGCTCAACGCGCCCGACGCCGTCGCCTGGAACGCCGGCCGGCGTTACTTGCGCGACCTTCGCGACGCCGGGGTGGCGATCAGTAGCCGCCCGACGGCCCCGGTGGCTGCGACCGCGCTGATCTTTCTCGGTGGCATCCAGGCACACGCGTTCGCCAAGTCCGCGGCGGTCGACGCCGACTTCGAACTGTGGGACCTTGGCGAGGCCGGCCTGCACGCGGCCGCGGACCATCTGGGCATCGGCACCGACGAGCTGCTTTACGCCCGAGCGGACCTGGTCGGCGGACCGGGTGACGCGAAACTGGTGGGGTTGGATCTGGTGGCGCCGTCGCTGGGTTGGACGCTGCTCGACGACGCTGCACGCGACGACGGGCAGCGGCAGTTCGCGCTGTGCGTCGAGTCAGCTCTGGACAGGTTGGGGCTGGGTCCGCTCTCGCATCGAGGCCCATAACGCGGCGGTGGCCGCGGTGCAGGCCGCCGCGCCCGCCACATGCAGCGCCACCAGCGCTGCGGGGACGCCGGTAAAGAACTGCACCGTCCCGACGGCGGCCTGAGCGAACACCAACACCACCAACACGCCCAGCCGCAGCAGCACCGGCCGGGGCGCGTGTACCGCCAGCAGCCCGAAACCGAGCCCGACCAGCAGCGCAAAGTAGGCCACCAACAGCGACGAGTGCGCATGCACCAGCGTCGTGATCTCAATCCGCAGCCGCGGCACGGTCCGACGCGGGCTGGTATCGCCGGCGTGTGGGCCCGCGGCGGTGACCAATGTGCCGGCCACCAGCACCGCGGCGAGCGTCAGCGCGCTGAGCAAGGTGAGCCCCCGCAGCGGCCTGACCACCGGGTGAGCAACCACGCCATTATCGGGCTCGCCGACCTTGACGAACAGCAGCACCGAAAGCCACACCATCGTCATCGAGGTCAGCAGGTGGATGGCCACCGTCCACCACAGCAACCCGGTGAGCACCGTAATGCCGCCGATCACCGCCTGCAGCACCGTCGAGGCCGGCATCAACCAGGCGTAGACCAAGACTTCGGCTCGGCGGCGGGCGCGGGTGACCGCCAGCACCGCCAGCGCAGCGGTGATGACCACGGCGAAGGTGATCATTCGGTTGCCGAACTCGACGGCCTGGTGGACACGGGGAACCTCGGAGACGGCTACCGGGGTGAAGCTGCCCGGAAAGCATTGCGGCCAGGTCGGGCAGCCCAGCCCCGAGGCGGTGACGCGGACGATCGCTCCGGTGACGGCGATGCCGCCCTGAGTGACGATGACCGCCGCGGCGATGACCCGCTGCGTGCGAAGGCTGGGTTCGGGCAGCAGGTCCACGAACCGCAGCAGGAACCGCCCGACAGGCATCGACCGATCGTAGGGCAACGAAAACTACGCCACGTAGTAGGGCCGCGTCAGCGCTCCGGCGTCAGGTGAACCGGAACCACCGCAATGCGGCCAACCCGGCCAGCGTGCCCCACCCGACGAGCACCAGCACGCCGAACCAGTCCACCGACAGGCTCATCGCCCGAGACAGCGTCTCGGTCAGTGCGCCGGCCGGGGTGAGCCGCGCCGCCCACTTGACGGCGGACGACGACCATGTCGGTCTCGACGGTCAGCGCGCCGAGCCCGGCGAAGACGAACCACAACAGGTTGGCCACCGCCAGCACGATCTCGGCGCGCAAGGTGCCGCCAAGCAGCAGTCCCAACGCCGCGAAAACCGCGGTGCCCAGCGCGATGACCACGGCACCCAGCGCCAGACCCGCCGGAGGTGGTCGCCACCCGAGCGCAAAACCGATGGCGCCCAGGATGATTGCCTGCAGGAACACCACGGTCACGACCGCCGCCGACTTACCGGCGATGATGCCCCACACCGGCAGCGCCGTGGCGCCCAGCCGTTTGAGTGCGCCGTAGCGGCGATCGAAGGCGACCGCGATCGCTTGGCCGGTGAACGCGGTCGAGATCACCGCCAGCGCCATGATCACCGGGACAAACGTGGCGGCGCGGTTATCGCCGAATGATCCGAGCGGCAGCAAGGTCAGACCGACCAGCAGCGTGATCGGGATGAACATGGTCAGCAGCAGTTGTTCGCCGTTGCGCAGCAGCAGCTTCAGTTCCAAAGTGAATTGCGCGGCCAGCATCTTCGGCACCGCGGCGGGACGCGGGTTCGGAGTGAAAGTTCCTGCGGGGAAACGCGATTGGGTCGTCATGGCCGCAACTCCCGGCCGGTCAGCTCGAGGAACACATCTTCCAGGCTGCGCTGCTCCACGCGCAGATCAGTGGCCAGCACGTCGATCTGGGCGCACCACGCCGTCACGGTGGCCAGCACCTGCGGGTCGACCGAGCCCTCCACCAGATACTCGCCCGGCGCGGTCTCAGAGGCCCGATAGTCCTCGGGCAGGGCCGATACCAGCAGCGACAGATCGAGCCGTGGTGGCGCGCTGAACCGCAACTGGCCCTTGGCGCCGCTGCGAGTCAACTCTGCCGGTGTTCCGGTCGCCACCGTCACCCCGTGATCGATGATGACCAGCCGATCGGCGAGTTCTTCGGCTTCTTTGAGTTGGTGGGTGGTCAGCACCACCGTCACGCCGTCGCGGCGCAGGGCATCGATCAACTCCCACACCAGAATGCCGGGCCTGCGCATCCATGCCCGCTGTGGGTTCGTCGAGGAAGACCAATTCGGGTCGGCCGACCAACGCGCAGGCCAACGCGAGCCGTTGCTGCTGCCCGCCGGAGAGCCGACGGTAGGTGGTGCGGGCCGCGTCGGTCAGGCCCAGTGTGGCCAGCAGCCACTGAGGGTCCAGCGGGTTAGCGGCGTAGGAGGCCACCAGCTTGAGCATCTCGCCGGCCCGGGCCGCGGGATATCCGCCGCCGCCTTGCAGCATCACGCCGATGCGCGCCCGCACTCGGGCGTTGTCGGCGATCGGGTCCAGCCCGAGCACCTCGATGGTGCCGGCATCGGGTCGGACGAACCCCTCGCACATCTCCACCGTCGTCGTCTTGCCTGCGCCGTTGGGGCCCAGCAGCGCCAGAACCTCAGCCGTATGCACCTCGAGGTCGAGGTGGGAAACGGCCGTGGTGGCGTTCGCACCCGAGCCGTACTGCTTGCACACCCCGCGCAACCGCACAGGGATGTCCGGGGCCGGGCTCACGAAGATTTAGCGTAAGCGCCGGGCAACGGGGCGGGCGGCGCGGCCTGGCTGGTGGGCAACAGATCCTGGCCTGCAGCGTCGGGCGTGAGCTCGCTGCCTGGTAGCGGCCGCCACGGCAACTGGTTGTAGGTCACCGCGATGAGCAGCGCCACGATGATCGTGCTGGCCACGGTGGCATCCACGATCTGGAACAGCGCGAAGCGATCGCCGTTGGCCGTCGGGCCGAAGACGCCGACGACGATCGTCACGATAATGACCGCAATGCGGAAACCGGGGCGCGTGGCCCACGCCGCCAACGGGATGATGGCCCACAGCAGATACCACGGCTGCACCACGGGAAACAGCAGCACCGTGCCCCCCAGCGCGACCCCGAGCCCGCCAACCGGGTGCAGCCGGCCACGCAGCACTGCCATCAGCAGCCAGCCCACCAACACCGCGATGATCAAGACGCCGATGCCACGGGTCAGCGACAGCACGGCGGTGGTGTGATCGCCCAGACCCAACAGAATTCCGACCTGCCCGGTGCCCAGGGCGAGCAGCGTCGGCGGCGACATCCAGCTGCGCACCACGTTGGCGGTGCCAAGCGTGTAGATCCAGCCGAACCCCAGCCGGCTGGCCCAGCCGACGGCGGCCATCACAGCCAGCGACAGTCCCGCCATCAGTCCACCGGCTAACAGGAATGCCCGCAGGTTGCGGCCCCATCGCTGGCCCAGCGCCATCGCGACGAAGCCCAACGCCAGCAGCGATGGCAGTTTGATCTGGGAGGACAGCGCGATCAGCACCGCACCGGCCAGCAGCATGCCCAGCGGCGCCCAGTCGGGCCGGTGGGTCCGGATACCGGGCCAGGGCTGGGGCAGCAGCGGACGCGCGGAGTCGATCCCGCGCAGCGCGAACTCGGTGCCGGCCAGCATCAGCCCGAGCATCGGTGCCTCGTTGTGGATGCCGGCGACCAGATGCATGATCAGCAGCGGGTTGGCCGCCCCCAACCACAGCGCGCTGACCTCGGCCACCCCGCAGCGGCGGGCCAGTCGCGGGGTCGCCCACACGATCAGGCCCACACCGACCAGCACCACCAGCCGATGGCACAACACCGCGGCGACGATGTTCTCGCCGGTCAATGCCGAAATTCCACGGCCGATCCACAAGAACAACGGTCCGTAGGGCGCCGGGGTCTCCCGCCACAGGCTGGGCACCGACAAGGTGAAGACGTGGTCGAGGCCCAGGCCGGTCGCCGGACCCACCCGATAGGGGTCGAGTCCCAATCGGCAGATCTGGCTCTGCGCCAGATAGGAGTAGACGTCCTTGCTGTACATCGGCGGCGCCAGCAGCAACGGGAGCACCCACAGCCACAGCGTGCGGTCCAGATCGCCGCGGGACATCCGGCGCTTGCCCAGCGCGAAGCGACCCAGCATCAGCCAGGCCAGCGCCATCATCACCGCGCCGGTGGTGGTCATCGTCAACGACACCGTCTGGATTCGCGACGGCAGGTTGAGCAGCCGAACTCCGAACGTCGGGTCCTGGACCACCGGCCGGGCCCCGGCACCGAGCGCTCCGATGCCCATCAGCACCGTGCCGGTGGCGCCGAACAGCCGAGTGCGACGAACCGCGACCAGCTCGGCGTCGTTCAGCGGCTGGCCCACCGCCAGTTCGTCGCCGTGCAACTTCGCGATCGAGGAACTCAGCGTGTGGTGGCGGGCTGCCATCACAGCAGCGTAACCGCCACCCGGATGCGGCCCGACGCCTCAGGTGTGACCAGCGCAACCCGGGCAGAGGGTAGCCTTGCTGGACCAGCCACCGGAATTGCGTCACACTGGTGTTGTGAAATTCGCACCGTCCGGCCGAGGCACCGAAGCGACAGCCGCCGCTTCGACGCACGACGGTCAGACCCGCACCGCCGTCGTGCGGTTGCTGCTGGAGTCCGGGTCGATCACCGCCGGACAGATCGGTGAGCGGCTGGGCCTGTCCGCCGCCGGGGTGCGACGCCACCTCGACGCTCTGATCGAGGTGGGCGAGGCCGAGTCGGTTCCCGCCGCGCCGTGGCAGCAAGCAGGCCGGGGACGGCCGGCCAAGCGGTACCGGTTGACCGCGACGGGTCGTGCCAAGCTGGGCCACAGCTACGACGATCTGGCGTCTGCGGCGATGCGCCAACTCCGTGAGATCGGCGGTGAAGAGGCGGTCCGCAGCTTTGCCAGGCGGCGCATCGATACGATTTTGTCCGGTGTCGAGGCCACCGCTTCCGGCGCCGACGAGGACATCGAGGCCACCGCCGAGCGGATCGCCGGCGCGCTGTCGGAAGCCGGCTACGTCGCGACCACCACGCAGGTAGGTGGTCCGATCCACGGTGTGCAGATCTGTCAGCATCATTGCCCGGTGGCGCATGTCGCCGAGGAGTTCCCGGAACTGTGTGAAACCGAGCAGCAGGCCATGGCCGAGGTACTCGGGACCCACGTGCAGCGGTTGGCGACCATCGTCAACGGCGACTACGCCTGCACCACCCACGTCCCGCTGACCACGACTGACGCCAAACCGCCTGTACTTCAGCGCACAGCCCGCGCCGAAGCCACCACGAGCATCAAAGGAGCGTCGTTATGACCCTCACCCCCGAAGCCGCCAAGACGGTTGTACCCGCCGAGCAGTTGACCCAGGAGCAGGCGATCGCCGCGATGGGCCGCTACGGCTACGGCTGGGCCGACTCCGACGTGGCCGGTGCCAGCGCACAGCGGGGGCTCTCCGAGGCGGTGGTTCGCGACATCTCGGCCAAGAAGAGCGAGCCGGAGTGGATGCTGGGGACCCGGCTGAAGGCCCTGCGCATCTTCGACAAGAAGCCGATGCCGAACTGGGGCTCCGACCTCGACGGCATCCACTTCGACAACATCAAGTACTTCGTGCGCTCCAGCGAGAAGCAGGCCGCGACGTGGGACGATCTTCCCGCAGACATCAAGAACACCTACGACAAGCTGGGCATACCGGAAGCCGAGAAGCAGCGACTGGTGTCCGGTGTCGCCGCCCAATACGAGTCCGAGGTCGTCTACCACTCCATCCGTGAGGATCTGGAGAAGCTGGGCGTGATCTTCCTGGACACCGATACCGCGCTGCGGGAGCACCCGGAGATCTTCAAGCAGTACTTCGGCACCGTGATCCCGGCCGGCGACAACAAGTTCTCCGCGCTGAACACCGCGGTGTGGAGTGGCGGCTCGTTCATCTACGTGCCACCGGGTGTGCACGTCGACATCCCGCTGCAGGCCTACTTCCGGATCAACACCGAGAACATGGGCCAGTTCGAGCGCACGCTGATCATCGTCGACGAGGGCGCCTACGTGCACTACGTCGAGGGTTGTACCGCGCCGATCTACAAGTCGGATTCGCTGCACTCGGCGGTGGTGGAGATCATCGTCAAGCCCGGTGGCCGCTGTCGCTACACCACCATTCAGAACTGGTCGAACAACGTCTACAACCTGGTCACCAAGCGGGCCCGCGCCGAAGCAGGCGCCACCATGGAATGGGTCGACGGCAACATCGGGTCCAAGGTCACCATGAAATACCCCGCGGTGTGGATGACCGGCGAGCACGCCAAGGGCGAGGTGCTCTCGGTGGCGTTTGCCGGTGAGGGTCAGCACCAGGACACCGGCGCCAAGATGCTGCACCTGGCGCCGAACACGTCGAGCAACATCGTGTCCAAGTCGGTGGCCCGCGGCGGCGGGCGTGCGTCCTACCGCGGTCTGGTCCAGATCAACAAGGGCGCGCACGGATCGCGCTCCAGCGTGAAATGCGATGCGCTGCTGGTGGATACGATCAGCCGCAGCGACACCTATCCCTACGTTGACATCCGCGAGGATGACGTCACGATGGGCCACGAGGCGACGGTGTCCAAGGTCAGCGAAACCCAGCTGTTCTACCTGATGAGCCGTGGGCTGACGGAAGACGAAGCGATGGCGATGGTGGTGCGGGGCTTTGTCGAGCCGATCGCCAAAGAGCTGCCGATGGAGTACGCGCTGGAGCTCAACCGGTTGATCGAGCTGCAGATGGAGGGCGCTGTCGGATGACGGCCCAAGACATGAGTTCAGCCGTCAAGGGATCCTCGCTTGCCGGGCTGAACAAGGGAGAGCTGTTCTCTTCGTTCGACGTCAACGCGTTCGAGGTTCCCGGCGGCCGCGATGAGATCTGGCGATTCACCCCGCTGCGGCGCCTGCACGGCCTGCACGACGGTTCGGCGCCGGCCACCGGCAGCGCGAAGATCACGATCAGCGAACGGCCCAACGTGCGCGTGGAGACAGTACGTCGCGGTGACGAGCGGCTCGGTCAGGGCGGTGTTCCTGCTGACCGCGTTGCTGCGCAAGCCTTTTCGTCGTTCAACACGGCGAACATCGTCACCGTTGCGCGCGACACGCACACCGCCGAGCCGGTGGAAATCGCGATCGACGGGCCCGGTGCGGGAGCGGTGGCCTACGGGCACCTGCAGGTGCGGGTCGAGGAGCTCGCCGAAGCGGTCGTCGTCGTCGATCATCGGGGCAGCGGAACCTATGCCGACAACGTCGAATTCGTCGTCGACGACGCAGCCCGGCTCACGGTGGTGTGGATCGCCGACTGGTCCGATGACGCCGTGCATGTCAGCGCGCACCACGCCCGGCTGGGTAAGGACGCCGTCTTGCGTCACGTCGCGATCACGCTCGGCGGCGACGTGGTGCGGATGTCGGCCATGGTGCGGTTCGCCGCACCCGGCGGCGACGCCGAGTTGCTCGGCTCATATTTCGCCGACGACGGTCAACACCTCGAGTCGCGATTGCTGATCGACCACGCGCATCCGGACTGCAGATCCAACGTGCTGTACAAAGGTGCGCTGCAAGGGGATCCGGACTCGAACCGGCCCGATGCGCACACGGTCTGGGTGGGAGACGTGCTGATCCGGGCCGCGGCCACCGGCACCAACACCTTCGAGGTCAATCGCAATCTGGTGCTCACCGACGGCGCACGTGCCGACTCGGTGCCCAACCTGGAGATCGAGACCGGCGAAATCGTCGGCGCCGGACACGCCAGCGCCACCGGACGATTCGACGACGAGCAACTGTTCTACCTGCGTGCCCGCGGCATCCCCGAAGATCACGCCCGCCGCCTGGTGGTCCGGGGTTTCTTCAACGAGATCATCGCCAAGATCGCGGTACCCGAAATACGCGAACGCCTGACCACAGCCATCGAACACGAACTGGCCATCACGGAATCGAGATTTACCGCCTCATGACTACTTTGGAAATCAAAGACCTCCACGTCAGCGTCGAGAACGCATCGGACGGCGACGAGATCGCCATCCTCAACGGGGTCAACCTGACGGTGCGTTCCGGCGAAACGCATGCAGTGATGGGCCCCAACGGGTCCGGCAAGTCCACGCTGTCCTACGCCATCGCCGGACACCCGAAATACCGTGTCACGTCGGGCTCCATCACACTCGACGGGCGCGACGTCCTGGAGATGAGCATCGACGAGCGCGCCCGCGCCGGCTTGTTCCTGGCCATGCAGTACCCCGTCGAGGTGCCCGGCGTGTCGATGTCGAACTTCCTGCGTTCGGCCGCTACCGCGGTGCGAGGTGAGGCGCCGAAGCTGCGGCACTGGGTCAAAGAGGTCAAGGCCGCGATGGACGAACTGGACATCGACTCGGCGTTCGGTGAACGCAATGTCAACGAAGGCTTTTCCGGCGGCGAGAAGAAACGCCACGAGATCCTGCAACTGGGATTGCTGAAGCCCAAGATCGCGATCCTCGATGAGACCGACTCCGGGCTGGACGTCGACGCGCTGCGGGTGGTCAGCGAGGGCGTCAACCGTTACGCCGAAGCCGAGCATGGCGGCATTCTGCTGATCACGCACTACACCCGGATTCTGCGGTACATCCACCCGCAGTTCGTACACGTCTTCGTCGGAGGCCGGATCGTCGAATCAGGCGGCCCGGAGTTGGCCGACGAACTCGAAGAGCACGGATACGTCCGCTTCACCCCGACGGCCGTCTCGGGGGCCTGACATGACGGTCTCGGTCACCCGTCCCGCCGCGCTGGACCTCGCTGCGATCCGGGCCGACTTCCCGATTCTGAGCCGGGTCATGCGGGGCGGAAATCAGCTGGCTTACCTGGATTCCGGCGCGACGTCGCAGCGCCCGGTGCAGGTCCTCGACGCCGAACGCGAATTCCTCACCACGTCCAACGGCGGGGTGCACCGCGGCGCGCATCAGCTGATGGAGGAGGCCACCGACGCCTACGAGCAGGGCCGCGCCGACATCGCCGCGTTCGTCGGCGCTGACGCGGGTGAGCTGGTATTCACCAAGAACGCCACCGAATCGCTCAACCTGGTGTCCTATGTGCTGGGGGACAGCCGCTTCGAGCGTGCTGTCGGCCCCGGCGACGTTATCGTCGTCACCGAGCTCGAGCACCACGCCAACCTCGTCCCGTGGCAGGAACTGGCCCGACGCACCGGCGCCACTCTTCGCTGGTACGGCGTGACCGACGACGGTCGCATCGACCTGGACTCGCTACAACTCGATAGAGGTGTCAAAGTCGTTGCGTTCAGCCATCACTCGAATGTGACCGGCGCGATAGCCCCGGTCGCCGAGTTGGTCGAGCGGGCCAAGGGCGTCGGTGCGTTGACGTTGCTGGACGCCTGCCAGTCGGTGCCGCACCAGCCGGTCGACTTCCACGCGCTCGACGTCGACTTTGGCGCGTTCTCCGGGCATAAGATGCTGGGCCCCAACGGAATCGGTGTGCTCTACGGCCGCAGCGAGCTGCTCAACGCGATGCCGCCGTTCATCACCGGCGGTTCGATGATCGAAACGGTGACTATGGAGGCCACCACCTACGCGGCGCCGCCGCAACGCTTCGAGGCTGGCACCCCGATGACCTCCCAGGTCGTCGGGCTGGCCGCGGCCGCACGCTATCTCGGTGCTCTCGGCATGGACGCCGTCGAAGCCCACGAGCGCGAGTTGGTGGCCGCTGCGATCGACGGCTTGTCCGGTATCGATGAAGTGCGGATCATCGGTCCCACGGTCATGGAAAACCGCGGTTCACCAGTGTCTTTCGTCGTCGACGGTGTGCACGCGCACGATGTCGGCCAAGTTCTCGACGACGACGGGGTCGCGGTTCGGGTCGGACACCACTGCGCGTTGCCATTACACCGCCGGTTCGCTGTCGCCGCCACCGCGCGCGCATCTTTCGCGGTCTACAACACTCCCGACGAGGTCGACCGGCTGGTGGCCGGCGTGCGTCACGCCCTCGAATTCTTCGGCGGAGACTGAGCCGTCGTGCGTCTCGAGCAGATCTACCAGGACGTGATCCTCGATCACTACAAGCATCCGCAGCACCGCGGGCTGCGCGAGCCGTTCGGTGCACAGGTGCATCACGTCAACCCGGTGTGCGGCGATGAGGTCACGCTGCGGGTAGCGCTGTCGGATGACGGCGAGCATGTCGCCGACGTCTCCTACGACGGGCAGGGATGTTCGATCAGCCAAGCCGCCACCTCCGTGCTTACTGAGCAGGTGATCGGTCAAAGCGTCGGGCAGGCGTTGAAGACCATCACCGCGTTCAGCGAAATGGTGTCGTCCCGCGGAAATGTCGCCGGTGACGAAGACGTCCTGGGCGACGGCGTCGCGTTCGCCGGCGTCGCCAAATATCCGGCCAGGGTCAAATGCGCACTGCTGGGCTGGCTGGCGTTCAAGGATGCGCTGGCGCAGGCGGCCGACGACGTCGAGGAGATCAAAGGATGAGTGAAACTGCTTTGCCGGGTAACGAGTTGCTGGGCGACATCGAGGAAGCCATGCGCGATGTCGTCGACCCCGAATTGGGCATCAACGTCGTCGATCTGGGATTGGTCTACGGCGTGAACCTCGAAGAGGCGGAGGAGGGGACTGTCGCGCTGATCGACATGACGTTGACGTCGCCGGCCTGCCCGCTGACCGACGTCATCGAGGACCAGTCGCGTAACGCGCTGATCGGCGCCGGTCTGGTCGACGAGCTGCGCATCAACTGGGTGTGGAATCCACCGTGGGGCCCGGACAAGATCACCGACGACGGCCGCGATCAACTGCGCGCGCTGGGCTTCACCGTCTGAACTGAGAACGGGGACAGCGTCTCCAAGATGCTGGCACTCACAGTGATTGCCATCAGCGAGAAGGTCTTGGAATCCCCGCTGTGCGGCGCTGGCGAGCGCCGTGAGTGCATCGGTGTTTAGATACGCCAGAGAAACTTTGGTTTGTCGCCGTCTAGAAGTCGCGCCAGCGACAACTTGGTCGCAGAATTGAAGTACAGGACAGAAAGGGATCGCCCGATGAAGAAACTTCTGATGATCGTTGCGGCCTGTGCGGCTACCGCGCTGCCGGGCGCCGGCGTTGCCCAGGCCGACCCAGCGCCGGCACCTGACCCAAACGGGCCGAAGTGTTGGGTAGACAACAATGAGGGGCATAGGCAACTGACGCCCTGCGGCTGGGCGTACTCGGACTCGCAGGGGTGGTACCAGGTTCCTTGGGGTTTCGTCGGCATCCAGTGATCAGTCGCCTTGCCGTCTGAACTCGTCCGGACGCTTCGGGGCCGGCGGCGTAGCGATCGGCTCCGAAGGGTGTGAATCCGACGAGCCTTGGTTACTCTCATAGTTGTGAATGATGCCGCGGTAGCCCACGGGACCCATCAGCAGGCAACCGGCGCGGCGCCAAACGTCATCGTGATGTTCGGCGCCACAGGCGATTTGGCCCGCCGAAAGCTGCTGCCCGGCCTCCTGCACCTTGCCAACTCCAACCTAGCTCCCGAGATCCGCGTTATCGGCACGTCGCTCGATGAACTCGACAACGACGCCTTTCGCAAGCTGGCACGGAAGGCCTCCGCCGAATTCTGCCGCGACGAGGTTTCCGATGAGTTCATGGATGAGTTCATCGGCAACTTGATCTATGTGCCTCAGGGCGCCGGCCCGGAAGCGCTGGCGGCCGCTGTGTCCGAACAGCGCGATGCCCTCGGTGGAGACGCCCATCTGCTGCACTACTTGAGCGTCCCCCCGAAAGGGGTGATGCCCGTCATGGAAATGCTGGAGAAGGCGGATCTGGCGAAAGACTCGCGGGTCATCATGGAGAAGCCGTTCGGCGTCGATCTGGACAGCGCGCGGAAACTGAACGCGGCGATTCATGAGCGATTCGAGGAAGAACAGATCTTTCGGATCGATCACTTCCTGGGCAAAGAGGCCGCGCAGAACATTCTGGCGTTTCGGTTTGCCAACGGGTTGTTCGAACCGATTTGGAATCGGAACTTCATCGACCATATCCAGATCGACGTGCCCGAGAGGCTCACATGCGAGAGCCGCGCGCAGTTTTACGACGCCGTCGGTGCGTTCAAGGACATGGTGGTCACCCACTTGTTCCAAATTCTGGCGTTTGTCGCGATGGAACCGCCCACCGAGCTTGCTTCGGGGGCGATCAGCGACGAGAAGAATAAGGTATTCCGCTCGATGCGCCTGCTTGATCCCAGCGACGTGGTGCGCGGGCAATACCGCGGTTACCGGGACGAGCCTGGGGTGTCCTGCGGAATCGGATACCGAAACCTTCGTCGCGCTCAAATGCGAGATCGATAACTGGCGCTGGGCGGGCGTCCCGTTCTTTCTGCGCACCGGCAAAGGCTTGGCAGAGGGGCAACGCATCATCTCCATCGCATTCCACGAGCCGCCGAGGAGCATGTTTCCGCCCGGATCCGGTGTGGGACAAAAGGGTCCGGATCACCTGACTTTCGATCTCGCCGATGTGTCCAAGATGTCGCTGTCGTTTTACGGCAAGCGCCCAGGGCCCGGAATGAAGCTCGACAAGCTGAGCCTGCAGTTCACCATGGCAGAGAGCGGCCACGCCGGCGATGTGCTCGAGGCCTACGAACGTCTCATCCTCGACGCGATGCGCGGCGACCGGACGTTGTACAACACCGCGGAGGGCATCGAACGGCTCTGGGAGGTCTCGGCGCCGTTGCTCGAAGATCCGCCGCCAGTGCGCAGCTACGACCTCGATTCATGGGGCCCCAACGCGGTCCATCCGTTGATCGCCCCGCGAGCATGGCGCCTGCCGTTCGAACGTGGCTGGCGCGGCAAGAACTGACGGCGCTTCAACGCCGGGTCAACCCCGATCGTATTGATGAGACGGTCGGCTAATGCCGATGCCGCCTGCCGCCCAGTTGCGGGCAGGTGCCGTTGTCGGCCTGTTGAACGGTGATGGTCGTCGCCTGCAGCGTGCCGCCGTTGTCCGTGGTTCCGTGCGCCGCAACGCACTTACCCTGGGCGAGCGCTTGTGCGTCTACAGTCGTCTGCTTGGTGTACTTGGTCGTGTCGGTGACGGTCACGCTGGTTTGAGACGAGTTGCCGCCCGGATCAGTGCTATTCACGGTGATGGTGTTGCCCGCCACGGACGTAACCTGGCCACCTATTTCGCGATGCCGGGCGGGTGCGCCCGGTGCCGGGGTGTCGTCGGCGCCGGCCGGTTGGTTGGGCTGGGGGCACTTCCCGTCGACGGCGGTGCTGACGCGCACGGATCGAGCGGTGATCCCGCCACCGCTGGTCGAGACGCTACGGCGGCCGGGATGCACGCTCACGCAGCTGCCCGCGGTGACGTCGGTCAGGTGAGCAGCGGTGACCTCGGAGACCACCGTTGACGGCGTGAAGTCGACGGTGGCGGTCCCCGACCGCTGGCTGACCTGGATCGTGTTGCCCGACACCGAATCGATCAGCCCGCTCACCCAGTCTTTGCCCTTGGCCGACGCTGACGGCGACGATGACGTGGGATAAGAGCCGGTCGGATTCGCCGAGGTGGGCTTGGCATTGTTGGATGCGCCGCACGCCGCGACGGACAGCGCGGTGGCTCCGGTGACCGCGAGGATCGCCAAGCGGGAGAGTCGGGCGGTCGGGGAGGTGGCGTGCATCGAGGTCCTTTCGATCGTCGGCCGCGGTGAGCAGACCGGCTCTGGCATCGATTTTCACCATCGGTGTCCCCGCTGAGTGCAGGCTGGTGTCCGCGTGAGAGGGCGCTGTGTATACCGCCGTTGTGCAGGTTGTCTAGAACGCCTGCCGACTGGACAGATTTGGCTCTAAAGGTGGTGCAGGTGGGGCTAGATGAGGGATGTGGAAGTGGTGGCGCGGGCGACCCATCGGCGGGCAAGGTTCGAGATCGATTGTCGCCGCTTGCAGCACGCCGCCGCTGTCCGTTCCCTGCGCCGCCATGCACTTGCCCTGCTGGATCGCCTGAGCATCAGTGACTGCATGCTTGGTGTAGCTGGTCGTGTCGGTGACGGCCACATTGGTATGCGTGGTCTTACCTGTGGGATCGGTGCTGGTGACGTCGATAGTGTTACCCGTGACCGACGCGACCGTGCCGTAAACGCCGGGACTCTCGGTGGGCTCACCGGGCGGCGGTGCAGCAGGTGGCGTGCTGGCCGAACCCGGCATCGGTTGCTCCGGCGGTGGGCACCTGCCACCGAAGGCCGGGCTGATCGTCACAGCCTGCGCGGTGATCGCACCGCCGGGAGGGGAGTTGTTTGGGCTGGCTTCCACTTCGACGCAACTGCCGGCTGTGACGTCGGGCAGTTTTGCCGGGGTGAGCTCGGTGATCATTGTCTGTGATGTGAAGTCGACGGTGGCCGCGGTCCTGTTCCGCTGCGTGAGGTGGATCATGTTGCCTGATACCGAATTGACCAGGCCCTCGATGTGGTCGTTGCCCATCGGGGCGCCGGCGCCGGCGGCGGCTTAGGCGCGGCGCTTGTCGGGCTCGTTGACGTGTTGGGTTTTCCGGTCTGCTCATTCGACGATGTGCCGCATGCGACGACCGACAAAGCAATGGCCCCGGTGACCACGAGAATCGCCGCCCGAGTCGGTCGAGGCCTAGGCGAGGTGTTAGACATCAATGTTTCTCCGATCACGGGATTCGTCCGTGCCAGTGCTTACCCGCCGTAGCGGGGGAACTCGACAAGCACCGGTAGACCCAGTGAACCAGGTCTGGTGCGATAGCGACCGCCACACTGTGGTCCAGCGATCGGCGGCCCGTCACGCGGCCTGAGTCCGCGGCGACTACGACGATCTGACCTGATCGGGCCCGCACCCGCGGGGAACACCGCGCCAGTGCGCCGCGTTGGAGAGAGCGTGACTACCCAAGACCTCACAGCCGGACAGTTCAACGAAACGATCAACGGCAACGACATCGTGCTCGTCGATTTCTGGGCGTCCTGGTGCGGACCGTGCCGCCAGTTCGCGCCGACGTTTGCCGCATCGGCGGAGCAGCATCCCGACGTCGTGCATGCCAAGGTGGATACCGAAGCCGAACAGGAACTCGCCGCGGCCGCCCAGATCCGATCCATCCCGACGCTGATGGCGTTCAAGAAGGGCAAGCTGATCTTCAACCAGGCCGGTGCTCTGCCGCCAGCTGCGCTGGAGGACTTGGTGCAGCAGGTCAAGGACTTCGACATCGACGCGGCGACCGCGGCGCAAGAGAGCGACCAGGCCTGAGCTAGCTCCAGGAGGGGCAGCGGGTTAATTCGCGACTCCTCAGCGGGCCGCTGCGCGGCCCTCATCGTCATCGGGCGGGTTACCGTTCAACGGTGAGCATGGTCCTCGTCGAACATCCGCGACCGCAGGTCGCGTTGGTCACCCTCAACCGGCCGGAGCGAATGAACTCCATGGCGTTCGACGTCATGGTGCCGCTGAAAGAGGCGCTGGAGAACATCACCTACGACAACGCGGTCCGCGTCGTCGTGCTGACCGGCGCGGGCAGAGGCTTCTCCTCGGGCGCCGACCATAAGTCGGCCGGTGACGTTCCGCACGTTGCGGGGTTGACCCGGCCCACCTACGCGCTGCGCTCCATGGCGATTCTCGACGACGTCATCCTCGCGCTGCGACGGCTGCACCAGCCGGTGATCGCGGCGGTCAACGGCGCCGCCATCGGAGGTGGGCTGTGCCTGGCGCTCGCTGCCGACATCCGCGTCGCGTCACGCGCAGCCTATTTCCGGGCCGCGGGCATCAACAACGGGCTGACCGCCAGCGAGCTGGGCCTGAGCTACTTGCTACCGCGGGCCATCGGGTCGTCGCGGGCATTCGAGATCATGCTGACCGGCCGCGATATCGACGCCGAGGAAGCCGAGCGGATCGGGCTGGTGTCGCGCCAAGTCCCCGAAGACCAACTGTTGGACACCTGCTACGCGATGGCCGAGCGAATCGCCGCTTTCTCGCGGCCGGGTGTCGAGTTGACCAAGCGCACACTGTGGAGTGGACTGGACGCCGCTAGCCTGGAGGGGCACATGCAGGCCGAAGGTCTAGGGCAGCTCTTCGTCCGTCTGCTCACCGCTAACTTCGAGGAATCGGTCGCCGCGCGGGCCGAAAAACGGCCGCCGGTGTTCACCGACGATAAGTAACTACCTCATATAGCCAAGGAGAGTGACCGTGATCACGGCTACGGACCTCGAGGTCCGCGCTGGCGCGCGCACGTTGCTCTTTGCTGACGGCCCGGCGCTGCGGATACAGCCCGGTGACCGCATCGGGCTGGTCGGGCGCAACGGCGCCGGTAAAACCACCACCCTGCGCATCCTCGCGGGAGAGGCGGAGCCGTACGCGGGAACCTTGGCACGCACCGGCGAGATCGGTTATCTGCCGCAAGATCCCAGAGAGGGTGACCTCGATATGCTCGCCCGCGACCGGGTGCTCTCCGCGCGTGGTCTGGATACGCTGCTGACTGACCTGGAAAAGCAGCAGGCGCTGATGGCCGAAGTCGCCGACGACGCCGCCCGTGATCGTGCGATCCGGCGCTACGGCCAACTCGAGGAGCGATTCGCCGCGCTCGGCGGCTACGGCGCCGAAAGCGAAGCGGGCCGTATCTGCGCGAGTCTCGGGTTGCCCGACCGTGTGCTGACCCAGCAGATGCGTACCCTATCCGGGGGCCAACGCCGCCGAGTGGAGTTGGCCCGGATTCTGTTTGCCGCGTCCGAAGGAGGAGCCGGGGCTTCAGGTTCTGGCACCACCCTCTTACTCGACGAGCCGACCAACCACCTCGACGCCGATTCGCTGGGCTGGCTACGGGATTTCCTGCGCAACCACACCGGCGGGCTGGTGGTTATCAGCCACAACGTCGAGTTGTTGGCCGACGTCGTCAACCGGGTGTGGTTTCTCGACGCGGTGCGCGGCGAAGTCGACGTCTACAACATGGGTTGGCAGAAGTATCTTGACGCCCGTGCCACCGACGAGCAGCGGCGCCGCCGCGAACGCGCCAATGCAGAACGCAAGGCCACCGCGCTGCGTGCCCAGGCTGCCAAGCTCGGCGCCAAGGCCACCAAAGCCGTTGCGGCGCAGAACATGCTGCGGCGCGCAGACCGGATGATGGCCGCACTCGACGAAGAGCGGGTGGCCGACAAGGTGGCCCGAATCAAGTTCCCCAGCCCGGCGTCCTGCGGGCGCACACCGCTGGTGGCGTCCGGCCTGACGAGGACCTACGGTTCGCTGGAAGTGTTCACCGGTGTGGATCTGGCCATCGACCGCGGCTCTCGGGTGGTGGTGCTTGGACTCAACGGCGCGGGCAAGACGACGCTGCTGCGACTGCTGGCCGGAGTCGAGCAACCCGATGCGGGGGCGATGGAGCCCGGACACGGTTTGAAAGTCGGCTATTTCGCCCAAGAGCACGACACCCTCGACGACGCAGCGACGGTGTGGGAGAACATCCGGCACGCCGCACCCGATTCCGGCGCGCAGGACCTGCGTGGTCTGCTCGGAGCATTCATGTTCAGCGGCAGCCAGCTTGACCAGTTAGCCGGCACGCTGTCCGGCGGGGAAAAAACTCGGCTGGCGCTCGCCGGCCTGGTGGCCTCCACGGCCAATGTGCTGCTGCTCGACGAGCCGACGAATAATCTCGATCCGGCGTCGCGCGAGCAGGTGCTGGACGCGCTGCGTAGCTACAGCGGCGCGGTGGTGCTGGTCACCCACGACCCGGGTGCCGCCGAAGCGCTCGACCCGCAACGCGTCGTGCTGCTGCCCGACGGAACCGAAGATCATTGGTCCGACGAATACCGGGATCTCATCGAGTTGGCCTGACCGCTTGAACGCGGCCTTGCTGATGTCATGCGCGGCCTCGTCGGTCGACTGGTCTCCCGACTCGGCTCGACGGTGGCGCAGGCGATTTCGTCAAATCGGCCCGCTAACCGACCCGGCTTCCTACTCTGTGTGCTTTGGGGACTCTGTTCAACCGGGGAGGGGCCGATGAGGAATTCGAAAAAACCGCGCGACCAGGTGCTGCGCGAATTGCGCAACGCCTACGAGGGCGGCGCCAGCATTCGCAAACTGGTCGCATCGACCGGCAGGTCGTACGGGTCGATCCACAGCATGTTGCGCGAATCTGGCACCACGATGCGCAGCCGCGGCGGGCCCAACCACCGCACCCGAATGCGGTAGCCGCGTGGGGAACTACTTCTGTCGTACCGAGCCCTCGACCAGATCGAGGACAGCGCCAAGCAACTGAGTGTCTTCACCGGAGGCCACCTTGGCCACCAATCCGTCGAGAACCAGGTCCAGGTAGCACTGCAGGACGTCGCCGGGGATGTCGTCGCGCACCCTGCCGGCCTGCTTCTGTCGGCGCAGCCGGTCGATCGTTGCCGCCG
Organism: uncultured Actinomycetota bacterium; assembly: GCA_963833915.1. GTDB lineage: Bacteria > Actinomycetota > Actinomycetes > Mycobacteriales > Mycobacteriaceae > Mycobacterium. Next base: position 46,212 of record CAWHZO010000016.1, on the reverse strand, counting down.
CGAGCTCAGCTGAGCGGTCCGTCCACTCCTTGTTGAACGCCGGGTCGTGGCGCAGCTTGCGTGCGATCTCCAATCGCGTTGCGAGCCAGTCGAACTGGTCGGGCGCCGCAAGCATGTCGCGCATCACCTGGACCAGACCTTCGCGGGAGGCAACATCGGCCATCCGCTCGGCGTCCTCGTGCGCCAGTTCGAAAAACAGCGTGTCCTTGTCGCGGAAGTGGTGGAATATCGCACCTCGCGACAAGCCGATCGCCTGCTCGAGGCGGCGCACTGTGGCCCCGTCGTAGCCGAACTCGGCGAAACAGCGGCGGGCGCCGTCGAGGATCTGACGGCGCCGGGCCGCCAGATGATCCCGGCTGACCTTGGGCACGGGCGCTCCGCTAGATCCTCGTGTGGCGACCCGCTGTGCCCGGCTGCGCCGCGCTTGCGATCGCCATGGTCCTCGTGCTGGCGACCCGCTGTGCCCGGCTGCGCCGCGCTTGCGATCGCCACTAGCTCGACCTGAGCATGTTGCGCAACACGTACTGCAAGATGCCGCCGTTTCGGTAGTAGTCGGCTTCACCGGGCGTGTCGATGCGCACCACCGCGTCGAATTCGACTGCTTTGCCGCCATCTTTGGCGGCCTTGACATGCACCGTCTTCGGCGTCTTGCCGTTGTTGAGTTCCTCGATCCCGGTGATGTCGAACACCTCGGTGCCGTCCAGGCCCAAGGACTCGGCTGACTCACCTTCGGGGAACTGCAACGGGATCACGCCCATGCCGATCAGGTTGGAGCGGTGGATGCGCTCGAACGACTCGGTGATCACCGCCCGCACGCCCAGCAGCGACGTGCCCTTGGCCGCCCAGTCCCGAGACGAGCCGGAGCCATACTCCTTGCCGCCGAGCACCACCAGCGGAATCTTTTCTGCCGCATAATTTTCCGCCGCGTCGTAGATGAACGCCTGCGGCGCATCGGGTTTGGTGAAGTCGCGGGTGTAGCCGCCGGAAACGTCATCCAGCAGCTGGTTGCGCAACCGGATGTTGGCGAAGGTGCCGCGGATCATCACCTCGTGGTTGCCGCGCCGCGAACCGAAGGAGTTGTAGTCCTTGCGATCCACACCGTGCTCGTCGAGGTATTGCGCGGCGGGGGTTCCCGGTTTGATACTGCTGGCGGGGGAGATGTGGTCGGTGGTCACCGAGTCGCCCAGCAGTGCAAGCACCCGTGCTCCGGTGATGTCGCTGACGGGTTCCGGCTCGGCGGGCATGCCGTCGAAGTACGGCGGTTTACGCACGTACGTCGAATCATCAGCCCACTCAAAGGTGTTGCCGCTCGGCGTCGGAAGGTTACGCCACCGCTCGTCGCCCTTGAACACATCGGCGTAGTTGTCGACAAACATCTCCCGGTTTATCGCCGAGGCGATGGTGTCGGAGACATCCTTCTGCGACGGCCAGATGTCTTTGAGAAAGACGTCGTTACCGTCTTTATCCTGGCCGAGTGGCTGCGATTCGAAGTCGAAGTCCATAGTTCCGGCCAGCGCGTAGGCGATCACCAGCGGCGGCGACGCCAGGTAGTTCATCTTCACGTCGGGGTTGATGCGGCCCTCGAAGTTCCGGTTACCTGACAGCACTGCGGACACCGAAAGGTCGTTGTCGTTGACCGCTTTTGAGACATCGTCGGGCAGAGGGCCGGAGTTGCCGATGCAGGTGGTGCAGCCGTAACCGACCAGATAGAAGCCGAGCTTCTCGAGATACGGCCAGAGGCCTGACCTGTCGTAGTAGTCGTTGACCACTTGCGAGCCCGGCGCCATCGTGGTCTTCACCCACGGCTTTGAGGTCAATCCCTTTTCGACGGCATTGCGGGCCAGCAGCGCGGCGCCAAGCATCACTTCGGGATTGGAGGTGTTGGTGCACGACGTGATCGCGGCGATCACCACCGCGCCATGGTCGAGCACGAATTCGCCGAGTTCGTCGGACTTAACCCGAACAGGTTTGCTCACCCGGCCCTCCGAGTGCGCGGCGGCCGAGTACACCGCAGGGATCTCGTCGGCGTGGCCGTTGGACACTTCACCCGGGTCGCTGGCCGGGAAAGACTCGTCGACCACCTCGTCCAGCTTGGAGTAATCCTGCTTACCGGGGTCGTCGCCACAGTAGTCGGGAATGGTCTTGCGGAACGTGGACTTGGCTTCCGACAGCGCGATTCGGTCTTGGGGACGCTTTGGTCCGGCGATCGACGGAACCACATCGGACAGGTCGAGCTCGAGGTACTCCGAGAACACCGGCTCGTGCTCGGGGTCGTGCCACAGGCCTTGTTCTTTGGCGTAGGCCTCGACCAGCGCCAGCTGTTCGCCGGAGCGGCCAGTGAACTTCAAGTAGTCGATGGTTTCTTCATCGATCGGGAAAATAGCTGCGGTAGAACCGAATTCGGGACTCATGTTGCCCAGGGTGGCGCGGTTGGCCAACGGCACCTGGGCAACTCCGTCGCCGTAGAATTCGACGAACTTGCCGACAACGCCGTGCTTGCGCAGCAACTCGGTGACGGTCAGCACAACGTCAGTGGCGGTGACAGCCGGCTGAATCTCACCGGTCAGCTTGAAGCCGACGACCCGCGGGATCAGCATCGACACCGGCTGGCCGAGCATCGCGGCCTCGGCTTCGATGCCGCCGACACCCCAGCCCAGAACACCGAGGCCGTTGACCATCGTGGTGTGCGAGTCGGTGCCGACGCAAGTGTCGGGATAGGCCAATCCGTCGCGTGCCATCACGACGCTGGCCAGGTATTCGATGTTGACCTGATGCACGATGCCGGTGCCCGGCGGCACCACCTTGAAGTCGTCGAATGCGCCTTGGCCCCAACGGAGGAACTGGTAACGCTCGCCATTGCGCTGGTACTCGATCTCGACGTTGCGCTCGAATGCGTCCGCGGTGCCGAACAGGTCGGCGATCACCGAGTGGTCGATCACCAAGTCGGCCGGCGCCAGCGGGTTCACCTTGTCGGGATTGCCGCCCAGGTCGCCGACTGCCTCGCGCATGGTGGCGAGGTCCACGATGCACGGCACACCGGTGAAGTCCTGCATGACAACGCGCGCGGGCGTGTACTGGATTTCGATGCTGGGCTCGGCCTTGGGGTCCCACTGGGCGATCGCTTGGATGTGGTCCTTCGTGATGTTGCTGCCGTCCTCGTTGCGCAGCAAGTTCTCGGCGAGCACCTTCAAGCTGTAGGGAAGCTTCTCCGTGCCCGGAACCGCGTCTAACCGATAGATCTGGTAACTGTCCCCGCCGACCTCCAGGGTGTCGCGGGCTCCGAATGAATTCACCGAATCTTTGCTGCTCACATCAACTCCCGAGATCTGTTCGTCGGCGGCGACCCGCTGCGCCCGGCTCGGACACAGCTGCCGCATACGCGACAGCGCCGCTCGTTCTGCTCGCCGACGGGCCGTGTCGACGGGTGAGGCCAGTCTAACAGTACGCTTGTCCTGCATTCAGCCGGACCCGCAAATTCCAGTTTCATCTCGGTGGCGACCTGCTGTAACACTGTCGTCGTCAGGCGGTACGGTTTTCAACCGTGACCACCCCGCACGCGCCGCTCTACATACCGGGCGAGATCTGTGGCACCGTCGGTGCCGATCCGGCAACCAAGCCCGACCAATGCCTGGCGATCGTGCAAGGGCAGGTCACCGCCGAGAACATCAGCGCGCCGCCGGCCGTCACGCCGGCGCTGCTCCAGGTGATCAACCAAGCCCACGACGATGGTATTGATCTCAAGATCGTCGTGCTGGATCACAATCCGCCGAACGACACCCCGCTGCGTGACATCGCAACGGTGGTCGGCTCCCAACACCCCGACGCCACCGTGCTGGTGCTCAGCCCGAACTACGTCGGCAGCTACAGCACCCACTTCCCGCGCGCCACGCTGGAGATCGGCGAAGACAACGCCAAGACCGGCAACTCGGTGGTCTCGGCGCAAAGTTTTCTGCACCAACTCAACACACCGCAGTTTCCCTGGACCGAATTCACAATCGTGCTGCTGATTGGGGTATTGGCCGCGGTGGTCGGGACCCGATTCTTGCAACTGCGAGCCCGGCGGTCAGCAACGTCGCACGACGAGGCCGACCCGCCCCCGATAGACGCTGACCAGAGCGTCTAACACGCCGTATTGAGCTTGTGTCGCATAGCGCCGACACCGGTACCGCAACCGCGGGCAAATTAGTGATGTCACCGTTGGGTCACAGTTAGTGGAAGAACAGACTTGTAATTTGTGACTAAAGTTTCTATTGGTTCAGATGTGTCTTACGGTGCAGGGGATGCTTTCGTTTAAATCGTGCTTCCAGTGATTACTGGGGCCGACGCCGTCCGCCCGCGTTGAGCCGAGGAGACCCGAGTCGAATGACACGCAACTGCCGCGGCTCGTCTTTCCGACCGGCCGCCACGTTCACCCGTCGAGTGGGTCCAGCGATGCTCAGCGTGGCGGTGCTGTTGTGCACACCCGGTCTGGCCAATGCCGACCCCGGCGCCGGGCCCGACGCGATGGCCAAGCTGATCGCCGACGTGGCCGAGGCCAACCAGCATCTGCAGGACCTCGGCGCCCAGATTCAAACCGAGGAAGAGAGCGTCAACAAGGCTGTGGTCGACGTGGAATCCGCGCGCGACAATGCTGCGGCCGCACAACATGACGTCGAGACCAGCCAGCAGGCGGTCAAGGATGCCGACAACGCAATCTCGGCCGCGCAGAAGCGATTCGACCGCTTCGCGGTAGCCAGTTACGTCAACGGCCCATCGGACGGCTACCTCACGGCGGCCAGCCCCGACGACATGATCGCCACCGCGACCGCCGGTCAGACCCTGGCCACCAGTTCCCGGCAGGTGATGGACAACTTGCAACGAGCCCGCACCGAGCAAGTGAATAAGGAGTCCGCGTCCCGGCTGGCTAAGCAGAAATCGGACAAGGCGCTGGCCGACGCCCAATCCAGCCAGAACACCGCGGTGGCCGCGCTGACCGACATACACCGTAAGTTCGGCGAACAGCAGCAGGAGATCAACCGCCTGGCCGACGAGCGTAACGCGGCCCAGGCCAGACTCGACGCCGCCCGCAACTGGTCGGCATCCGCGGGCGGACCGGGCGCCGGAGCGCGGGCAGCCTCAACATCAGGGTCCTCCGGTGACCGGTGGGATCCGGCGGCGCCGGGCTCGCCCAGCCGACCCCAGGGCAACGCCGGCCAATGGGATGGCGCCTGGGATCCCACGCTGCCACAGGTGCCCAGCGCCAACGTCCCGGGTGACCCCATCGCGATCCTCAACAAGGTCCTGGGGATTTCGGCGACCTCATCGGAGGTCACCGCCGGGATGGGCCGCAGCTTCCTGCAGCAGATGGGGCTGGCTCCCACACCCACCGGCTTCACCAACGGCCGGATTCCCCGGGTATACGGACGCCAGGCCTCCGAGTACGTGATCCGCCGCGGGCTCTCGCAGCAGGGCGTGCCCTATTCGTGGGGCGGCGGCACCGCCGCCGGGCCGGGCAAGGGCATCGGCTCGGGCTCCGGCACGACCGGCTTCGACTGCTCGGGCCTGGTGCTGTACTCGTTCGCCGGGGTGGGCATCAAGCTGCCGCACTACTCGGGTTCGCAATACAACTTGGGCCGCAAGGTCCCGTCGTCGCAGATGCGCCGCGGCGACGTGATTTTCTACGGGCCCGGCGGCAGCCAGCACGTGACGATCTACCTCGGCCAGGGTCAGATGCTCGAGGCACCCGACGTGGGGTTGAAGGTCCGGGTCGCGCCGGTTCGGACCAGCGGTATGACGCCCTACGTCGTCCGTTACATCGAGTACTGACGCGTGAAAGGACGTATGCGCCGCAGGTTTATAGACGGCGAGGGGATGCGCCGGGCCAGGTTGGTCTGGTCGATTCTGGCCGCGTCCGGTCTGCTGCTCGGTCTCGCCGGTCCTGCCCGCGCCGAAGACGGCCAGTGGGATCCCACCTTGCCGCCGACCATCAGCGCTGGCGCGCCGGGAGACCCGGTGGCGATCGCGAACCAATCACTGCAGGCCACTGCCAGCGCCACCCAGACCACGCTTGATCTCGGCAAGCAGTTTCTGGGCGGCCTCGGGCTCAACCTGGGTGGCAGCAGCACCAGCACTAGTCCCGGCAAGATTCCACGGGTTTACGGGCGGCAGGCAGCCGAGTACGCCATCCGCCGCGGGTCCTCGCAGATGGGTGTGCCGTATTCCTGGGGTGGCGGCACGCCGAACGGCCCCAGCAAGGGCGTGGACTCCGGCGCGAACATTGTCGGCTTCGACTGCTCGGGGTTGGTTCGGTACAGCTTCGCCGGGGTGGGCGTACTGCTCCCACGGTTCTCGGGCGACCAGTACAACGCCGGTCGGCACATTCCCCCGTCGCAAGCCAAGCGTGGCGACCTCATCTTCTACGGTCCGGGCGGCGGCCAGCACGTCACCATCTACCTGGGCAACGGCCAGATGCTGGAGGCGTCGGGCAGCGCGGGCAAGGTCACCGTCAGCTCGGTGCGCAAGTCTGGGATGACGCCGTTTTTGACCCGGATCGTTGAGTACTGACACGGTCGTCCGGAGTCCCTGTTGCCTGGTTTCTCCTTACGCCGCCGGGCGCCGTGCAGCGTCGCCAGACCCGGCCACGTCGACGGAATCCGAGCGGCCTGGAATAGTTGGACAAGGGCGCGCCGCTGCCCCGCGACTTTTGTATGCGAGCAGTCGTGTGTGATGGAGCCTTTGGAGGGTAAGCCGTGGAGGGTAATCGATGACATCAGCAGGTGGGCCGCCCCCGGGCGCCGGCGGTTACTCGGGTCCGGGCGGCTCCTCGACGGCGCCTGCGCACGCGGCTCCGTCCGGCGGCGGCAATGGATTGGCTGCCGAGGTGCAAACCCTGGAACGAGCCATCTTCGAGGTCAAGCGCATCATCGTTGGTCAGGACCAGCTCATCGAGCGCATGCTCGTCGGCTTGCTGTCCAAGGGCCACGTGCTGCTCGAGGGTGTACCCGGCGTGGCCAAGACGTTGGCGGTGGAGACCTTCGCCCGAGTGGTCGGCGGGACGTTCGCACGCATCCAGTTCACCCCGGACCTGGTGCCCACCGACATCATCGGTACCCGGATCTACCGGCAAGGCAAGGAGGAGTTCGACACCGAGCTCGGCCCGGTCGTGACCAACTTCCTGCTCGCCGACGAGATCAACCGGGCCCCGGCGAAAGTTCAGTCGGCGCTGCTCGAGGTCATGCAGGAACGCCAGGTGTCGATCGGTGGCAAGAGGTTCCCGCTGCCCAATCCGTTCCTGGTGATGGCAACGCAGAACCCCATCGAGCACGAGGGCGTCTATCCGCTGCCGGAGGCGCAGCGGGACCGCTTCCTGTTCAAGATCAACGTCGGCTACCCCTCACCCGAGGAAGAGCGCGAGATCATCTACCGGATGGGTGTGAAGCCGCCGGAGCCCAAGCAAATCCTGAACACCGGTGACCTGCTGCGGCTGCAGGAGATCGCCGCGAACAACTTCGTTCACCACGCGCTGGTCGACTACGTCGTACGCGTCGTCACCGCCACCCGCCATCCCGAGCAACTCGGGATGAACGACGTCAAGTCGTGGGTCTCGTTCGGCGCATCGCCGCGTGCCTCGCTGGGCATCATTGCCGCCTCGCGCTCGCTGGCGTTGGTGCGCGGCCGGGACTACGTGATTCCGCAGGACGTCGTCGAAGTGATTCCCGACGTGCTGCGGCACCGGCTGGTGCTCACCTATGACGCACTGGCCGATGAGATCTCATCGGAGATCGTCATTAACCGGGTGCTGCAGACCGTTGGTATGCCGCAGGTGAATGCTGTTCCCCAACAGGGTCATTCGGTTACCCCCGCGATGCAGGCCGCGGGTGCGGCCAGCGGTCGGTGACCGATCCCAATTCCGCCGCGGACAAGCTCGCGGCTACCCGTCCGCCGTCGATGCAACGCGGGCAGATTGACGACCCCAAGCTGTCGGCGGCATTGCGCACCCTCGAGCTCACGGTCAAACGCAAGCTCGACGGTGTCCTGCACGGCGACCACCTGGGCCTGATCCCGGGCCCGGGTTCGGAGCCGGGGGAGTCGCGCGAGTATCAGCCCGGCGACGACGTGCGCCGGATGGACTGGGCGGTAACCGCGCGTACCACCCACCCGCACGTCCGGCAGATGATCGCCGACCGCGAATTGGAGACCTGGCTGGTGGTCGATATGTCGGCCAGCCTGGACTTCGGCACCGCGGTCTGCGAGAAGCGGGACGTGGCGGTGGCTGCATCGGCCGCCATCACGTTTCTCAACAGTGGCGGAGGAAACCGGCTCGGCGCCCTGATCGCCAACGGCGAGAAGATAACTCGGGTGCCGGCGCGCTCCGGGCGCCAGCACGAGCAGACGCTGTTGCGCACCATCGCCACCATGCCCAAGGCGCCGGTTGGGGTGCGCGGGGATTTGGCGGTGGCCATCGACGCCTTGCGTCGTCCGGAACGCCGCCGAGGGATGGCGGTGATCATCAGCGACTTCCTCGGCCCGATCAACTGGATGCGCCCGTTGCGTGCGATTGCCGCCCGCCACGAGGTGCTCGGCGTCGAGGTGCTCGACCCTCGCGATGTCGAGTTGCCCGACGTCGGCGACGTCATTTTGCAGGACGCCGAATCCGGCGCCTCGCGCGAATTCACCATCGACGAGCAATTGCGCGACGACTTCGCCAAGGCGGCCGCGGCCCATCGCGCCGACGTGGCACGCGCGCTGCGCAGCTGCGGGGCACCGCTGTTATCGCTGCGTACTGACCGAGATTGGATCGCTGACATCGTCCGTTTCGTCGAATCCCGCCGACGCGGGGCATTTGCGGGGCGCCAGTGACTCGCGCTTTTCACGAGCCGGGCCTCCACATCAGAAGACGGTGCCGCTCCTCCTGCCATATCCGGATCGCACTGCTCTGTCTATCGTCACCAGCACGGACGGATCTGCTATGACACTGCCGTTGCTCGGGCCGATGACCCTGTCCGGTTTCGCCCACGCATGGTTTTTCCTGTTCGTGCTGGTAATCCTGGGACTGCTGGCGCTGTACATCATCGCCCAATTGGCCCGGCATCGCCGGATGCTGCGCTTCGCCAATATGGAACTGCTGGAAAGCATCGCGCCCAAGCAGCCCACTCGGTGGCGGCATCTGTCCGCGATCCTGCTGGTGGCGGCGTTGCTGCTGTTCACGATCGCAATGGCCGGGCCGACCCACGACGTGCGGATTCCGCGTAACCGTGCGGTCGTCATGCTCGTCATCGACGTCTCGCAGTCCATGCGGGCCACCGACGTCGAACCCAACCGGATGGCCGCCGCCGAAGTGGCCGCCAAGGAGTTCGCCGGTGAGCTGACCCCCGGTATCAACCTCGGGCTGATCGCCTATGCGGGGACGTCGACCGTTCTGGTCCAACCGACGACCAACCGCGACTCGACCAAAGCCGCACTGGGCAAGTTGCAGTTCGCCGACCGTACCGCCACCGGGGAGGGCATCTTCACCGCGTTGCAGGCGATCGCCACGGTGGGTGCGGTGATCGGTGGGGGCGATACCCCGCCGCCGGCGCGCATCGTGTTGTTCTCCGACGGTAAAGAGACGATGCCGACCAACCCGGACAACCCCAAGGGAGCGTTCACCGCGGCACGCACCGCCAAGGATCAAGGCGTGCCGATCTCGACGATCTCGTTCGGCACCCCGTATGGCTTCGTGGAGATCAATGGCCAACGCCAGCCGGTGCCGGTCGACGACACCACGATGAAAAAAGTCGCCGAGCTCTCCGGTGGCAACCATTACGACGCTTCCAACTTGCAGGAACTCAAGCAGGTCTACGCCTCACTGCAGGAGCAGATCGGCTACGAGACGATCAGAGGTGACGCGAGCGTCGGCTGGCTCCGGCTGGGTTCGCTGGTGCTGGCGCTGGCCGCGTTTGCGGCCCTGCTGATCAACCGGCGGTTGCCGACCTAGCGCTGCTTCATACCAAGGCCGGGTGATTTCAGCGTGACCACGGTGAGGCGATAGGTTGTCGGGGTGACTGACGTTGCTACCGAGAAAGCGACCGAAACCCCGACCGAGACCGCCGGACAAGCCGACCCAGTCAAGCCCGCGTTTGTTTCCCGGTCGGTGCTCGTCACTGGAGGTAACCGGGGGATCGGGCTGGCGGTGGCGCGTCGGCTGGCCGCCGATGGCCACAAGGTCGCCGTCACGCACCGCGGGTCGGGCGCGCCGGAGGGTTTGTTCGGCGTGCAGTGCGACGTCACCGACAACGACGCCGTCGATCGCGCCTTCAAGGAGGTCGAGGAGCACCAGGGTGCGGTGGAGGTGCTGGTGTCCAATGCCGGCATCGCCGCGGACGCCTTCCTCATCCGGATGACGGAGGAGAAGTTCGAGAAGGTTATCGACGCGAACCTCACCGGGGCGTTCCGGGTGGCCCAGCGCGCATCGCGCAGCATGCAGCGCAAGCGGTTCGGCCGGATGATCTTCGTGGGTTCGGTCTCAGGATCTTGGGGCATCGGCAACCAGGCCAATTACGCGGCCTCCAAGGCCGGTCTGATCGGCATGGCCCGCTCGATCGCCAGGGAACTGTCCAAGGCCGGGGTCACGGCGAATGTGGTGGCCCCCGGCTACATCGACACCGAGATGACCCGCGCGCTGGACGAGCGGATTCAGGCGGGGGCGCTGGAGTTCATCCCGGCCAAGCGGGTCGGCACCGCCGAGGAGGTCGCCGGGGCGGTCAGCTTCCTGGCGTCCGAGGACGCCACCTACATCTCCGGTGCGGTGATCCCGGTCGACGGCGGCATGGGCATGGGTCACTGACTGCACGACGTAAGGACTGATATGGCAAGACTTCTCGAAGGCAAACGGATCCTGGTCAGCGGGATCATCACCGACGCGTCGATCGCGTTCCACATCGCCCGCGTGGCCCAGGAACAGGGCGCCGAGTTGGTATTGACCGGATTCGACCGGCTGCGGCTGATTCAACGCATCGCCGACCGATTGCCGGAGAAGGCCCCATTGATCGAACTCGACGTGCAAAACGACGAGCACTTAGCCACCCTGGCCGACCGCGTGACCGAGGTTATCGGCGAGGGCAACAAGCTTGACGGCGTCGTGCATTCGATCGGCTTCATGCCGCAGACCGGCATGGGTATCAACCCGTTCTTCGACGCGCCCTACGAGGATGTCTCCAAAGGCATTCACATCTCGGCTTTCTCGTACGCCTCGCTGGCCAAGGCGCTGCTGCCGATCATCAAGCCGGGCGGTTCCATCGTCGGGATGGACTTCGACCCGACCCGGGCGATGCCGGCATACAACTGGATGACGGTGGCCAAGAGTGCGCTGGAGTCGGTCAACCGGTTTGTGGCTCGCGAGGCCGGCAAGCATGGAGTGCGTTCGAATCTTGTTGCCGCAGGGCCGATCCGGACGCTAGCAATGAGCGCTATCGTCGGAGGCGCACTCGGCGACGAAGCGGGCGCTCAGATGCAGCTGCTCGAAGAGGGCTGGGATCAGCGGGCTCCGATCGGATGGAACATGAAAGACCCGACGCCGGTCGCCAAGACGGTGTGTGCCCTGCTGTCGGAGTGGCTGCCGGCCACCACCGGAACGATCATCTACGCTGACGGCGGCGCCAGCACCCAATTGCTTTAACAAGTAATGGATTTCGATGCGGTACTGCTGCTGTCCTTCGGTGGGCCGGAAGGGCCTGAACAGGTCCGGCCGTTCTTGGAGAACGTCACTCGCGGACGCAACGTGCCGCCGGAACGCCTCGACGGGGTAGCCGAGCATTATCTGCATTTCGGCGGGGTGTCGCCGATCAACCGGATCAATCGGGCCCTGGTAACCGGGATCGAGGCCGAACTCGTCGAACGCGGTTTGGACCTGCCGGTCTATTTCGGCAACCGCAACTGGGAACCCTACGTTGAAGACACCGTCGCAACCATGCGAGACAACGGTATTCGGCGTGCGGTGGTGTTCACCACGTCGGCCTGGAGCGGGTATTCCAGTTGCACCCAATACGTCGAGGACATCGCGCGGGCACGCCAGGCGGCGGGCCCGGGCGCCCCGGAGTTGCTGAAACTGCGGCCCTACTTCGACCATCCGCTTTTCGTAGAGATGTTCTCAGAGGCCGTCGCCGCGGCCGCGCGCACAGTACCCGCGGACGCCCGGCTGATCTTCACCGCGCATTCAGTCCCGGTGGCCGCCGATCAGCGCTGCGGTCCTCAGCTGTACAGCCGCCAAGTCGCTTACGCCGCAAGCCTCGTCGCGGCGGCAGCCGGAATCCGCGATTACGACCTGGCCTGGCAGTCGCGATCTGGCCCGCCGCAGGTGCCGTGGCTGGAGCCCGATGTCGCCGATCGCGTTTCGACATTGGCCGCGAGTGGAACCACGAGCGTCGTCGTCTGCCCGATCGGGTTTGTCGCCGACCACATCGAGGTGGTGTGGGATCTCGACGAGGAGTTGCGATCCCAGACCGACGCGGCAGGGGTGGCGTTGGCGCGCGCGTCGACGCCCAATGCCGACCCGCGGTTCGCCCGGCTGGCGGTCGACCTGATCGACGAACTTCGTTACGGCCGTGCGCCCGCGCGGGTGACCGGACCGGATCCGGTGTCTGGCTGCGCGGCCAGCCTCAACGGCGAGCTGTGCCGTCCACCGCACTGCGTCGCGCAAGACCGCACCGGCTAGCCGGCGGTCAGCGCTGCCATGCGGCGTGCAGAATCGCGCTGAGCGCGGCCATTCTCGCCGATCGTACGACCGCGGCTAGTGGCCGCAGTGCATCGGTGGCGATCTGGGCCTCGGACAACGACTGCGTGCCGATTCGCGTCAGCCCGGCGCTGACCGTGATGATTGCATCGACGTGGGCCGCGTTTTCCAGCACGCGCAGGGCGCGCGACGGGGCGGGCTCGGGAACTTGGTGTTGGCGTGCGGATTCCAGCAACTGTTCCACCAGCCCGCGCGGATCGTCGACGTCGACGCCGGCGGACCCCAGCCCGATCGTGGTCAGGGCGTCGGCGGCCGAGCGCACCGCCAGCCGCAACGCGTATTCGGCGTCGCCCAACGCGGTGTGGTCGGTCACCGGGGCACCCGGCAGGGAGTACACGGTCCACGACAGCGCACACAATTCGGGTATCACGAGTTCGTCGTCGGATTCGTCGTACCCGAATTCGGGCACCAGCCCGACGGCAACGCGGGGGTCGTCGGGATGGCTGACGATCACCGCCTCGCCGGCGGCCAGTGCGTCCCGCTCGAACTGTGTGCCCGCGACCAGCCCACGGACATCGCCGGGAACCGGCAGCACCACATTGATCGAAGGTGCGCCCGTTGCTGCCCGGCCGGCTGCGGTGCGCACCGTCTGCAGCAGCGACACCGCACCCGCGTCGGTCACATCCGGCCACGGCAGTCCGGTGTGCCCCGCGGCGACGGCATCATACGCCGTGACCGATTGTCTTGGCGCCCAACATGATAACGCGTCGAGGACGTCGTCTGGCGCGGCCATGCCGGCAAGCCAGGCGTTGGCCCAGACCGAAAGCGTTGCACTGGGGCACCACATGGCTTCGCAGTCTAGTTGTTCGCCGTGGAGACGGCCGATCACCCGTTATCCTGACGGCATGCCTGCGGCTGTGATCTGGCTCATCGTCGCTTTGGGGCTGGCCGGCGTGGAGGCGCTGACCGGCGACATGTTCCTGCTGATGCTGGGCGGCGGTGCGCTGGCCGCGGCCGGATCCAGCTGGCTTTTCGACTTGCCGATCTGGGCCGACGGTGCGGTATTCCTGGTGGTTTCCGTGCTGCTGCTGGTGCTGGTTCGACCCGAGTTGCGGCGGCGCTTGACCCCAGCGAACAGCCTGCCGACGGGCATCAAGGCGTTGGAGGGCAAAAGCGCGCTAGTGCTCGACCGCGTGGCCCGCGACGAGGGTCAGGTGAAAGTGGACGGCCAGGTGTGGACTGCGAGACCATTGACCGACGGTGACGTGTTTGAACCCGGCGAACTGGTGACTGTCATGCATATCGATGGGGCCACTGCGGTGGTTTGGAAGAATCCATAACCCTCTAGAGCAATAGGAGATTTGATGGTTGCCGGTCTGATTTTGTTGGCTGTCCTGGTGGGCTTCGCCGTCATCGTGGTGGCTAAGTCGGTGGCGTTGATCCCGCAGGCTGAAGCGGCGGTGATCGAACGGCTCGGCCGGTACAGCCGCACGATCAGCGGGCAGCTGACCCTGCTCATACCGTTCATCGATCGGGTCCGTGCCCGAGTCGACCTGCGCGAACGGGTGGTGTCATTCCCGCCTCAGCCGGTGATCACCGAGGACAACCTGACGCTCAACATCGACACCGTCGTCTACTTTCAGGTCACCAGCCCACAGGCCGCCGTATACGAGATCAGCAACTACATCGTCGGTGTCGAGCAGTTGACCACCACCACGCTGCGCAACGTGGTCGGCGGTATGACCCTGGAGCAGACGCTGACGTCACGCGACCAGATCAACGGCCAGCTGCGCGGTGTACTCGACGAGGCCACCGGCCGCTGGGGACTGCGGGTCGCGCGAGTGGAGTTGCGCAGCATCGACCCGCCGCCGTCGATCCAGGCGTCGATGGAAAAGCAGATGAAGGCCGACCGGGAGAAGCGAGCGGTGATCCTGACCGCAGAAGGTATGCGGCAGGCCGCGATCACCCAGGCCGAGGGGGAGAAGCAGTCACAGATCCTGGCCGCCGAAGGCGCCAAGCAGGCTGCGATCCTGGCCGCCGAAGCTGACCGGCAATCGCGGATGTTGCGGGCGCAGGGTGAGCGGGCCGCCGCCTACTTCCAAGCCCAGGGCCAGGCCAAGGCGATTGAGAAGACGTTCGCCGCGATCAAGGCCGGCCGGCCCACCCCGGAGATGCTGGCCTACCAATACCTGCAGGTACTGCCGCAGATGGCGAAAGGCGAAGCCAACAAGGTGTGGCTAGTGCCCAGCGACTTCGGGACGGCGTTACAGGGGTTCACCAAACTGCTCGGCGCTCCGGGCGAGGACGGGGTGTTCCGGTACCAGCCATCCCCGGTTGAGGCCGACCTGCCCGCACCCGAGGACGACAGTGCGGAGGTGGCTGGCTGGTTCTCCACCGAGACCGATCCGGCGATCCTCGAGGCGGTGGCCAAAGCAGAGGCGGACGCCCGCAAGCCGGTAGATGGCGCCTTGCCGCCGCAGCAAGAGCTGAGGCAGTGACGTGAGCGCTCTGACGTCGCCGAAAACCTATGCGGTGCTGGCCGCATTCCAGGCCGCCGACGCGGTGGCTTGCGCGATCCCGGTGCCGCCGATCGCTAAAACTCTTGACGCTCTTGGCATTCCGCAAGAGATCCGGTGGCTGCTGCCGGCTTCCAAGGCTGCCTCGGTGATCGGATTGCTTTCGGTCAGCCGGATACCGGCGTTGGCGCGGCTGACGACGGCGATGTTGACGGTGTATTTCGTGCTTGCCGTCGGCGCGCATATCCACGCCCGTGACCGAATCGTGAATGCCCTTCCCGCGGCGACGTTTTTGGCCACCTACGCAGCGCTGACGCTGAAAGGACCGGACCACGGTTGACCGAGCCGCCCGGCTCGGCAGAGGTTCTTGTTGTCAGAGGTCGTCTTTAGCATCGCTGAAAGCGGTTGGACGACCTCGATCGGAGGCAACATGAGGGCACTGGTCCCGTTGTTCGGAGTGCTGATGCTCATCGCGCTGATCATCAAACTCATCTGGTCGATCCTCGGCGCGATCGTGCTCTACGTGCTGTTCCGGGTCGGGCGATCGCAGCTTCGACTGGCCGGGGCCCGCAGGGAAGCCGAGTCCCGGCGCGCCGCTGAAGTCGCAGCGCGGGCCGAGAAGCAGCATCGTTGGACCCTTCAAGGAGACGACCGCGAAATCTACGGTGAGTATCCGGTGGCTGACCTGTTCAGTAAGCGGCGTTGATCACTGTCGCGTTCAAGCCGGAAGGTACTGGGTACCTAACTTCCCGATGAACACTGAACGCCGGTCGACCGGTTTGAGTCGGCGGCGCCGGCGGAGATGGACCCGCGACCAGATCCAGGTCACCGACCCCGCGGTGACGCGTCGGTCCATCAAGGGTGCCTCGATCGGCAACTTCATGGAGTGGTACGACTTCGGCGTCTACGGCTACATCGCCACAACGATTGCGCAGGTGTTCTACCCCGGCAACACCGCCAGCGCGGTCCACCTGATCGCCACTTTCAGTACGTTGGCAGCCGCGTTCGTCGTGCGACCGCTCGGCGGGATCATCTTCGGTCCGCTCGGTGACCGCATCGGGCGCAAGCGAGTGTTGATGATCACGATCGTGCTGATGACCGTGGGTACCACCGCGACTGGCTTGCTGCCTGGCTACAGCACCATCGGCATCTGGGCGCCGATTCTGCTCGTGGTCGCGCGAGTCTTCCAGGGCCTGTCGACCGGCGGTGAGTACGTCGGCGCGATGACCTATGTCGTTGAGCAAGCCCCGGACCGTAAGCGCGGGATGGTGGTCGGATTTCTGCCGATGGGTAACCTCAGCGGGTTCGTGCTGGCCGGGCTGATGGTGACCGGGCTGCAAACCTTGCTATCGAGTCACGACATGCTGACGTGGGGCTGGCGGATCCCACTGCTGCTGAGCGCGCCGTTCGGCCTCATCGCCCTCTACATGCGGCTGCGCCTTGATGAGTCAGCGGCTTACGAGAAGGCGCACGCCGCCGAGGTTGCATCGGAGGAGCACGGTCGCAACCAGCTTCGGCGCACGGTCGTCAATCAATGGAAGCCGATGCTGATTTGTGCGGCTCTTGTGCTCACGTCCACCGAAGCGGACTACATGCTCACCGGATACTTGCCGACCTACCTCAAGGTGGTTGTGCACCTTGGCCATACCGCCGGACTCGTGATGATCACGATCACGCTGACGATCTTGATGCTGTTGCTGGTGCTCGTCGCGATGCTGTCCGACCGTATCGGCGTCAAACCGATCATGTGGACAGGGTGCGGTCTGCTGATTGCGGCTTCCATCCCGGCATTTCTGCTTATCCGATCCGGCCGCGGCTACCCGGTGATCTTCATCGGCGTGCTGTTGATCGGGCTGATGGAACTCTGTTTCGACAGCACCTCGCCGTCGGCGCTGCCGGCACTGTTTCCCACCGAGGTGCGGTACGGAGCACTGGCGATCGCGTACAACATCTCGATATCGGCTGTCGGCGGCACCACCCCGCTGATCGCCCAAGCGTTGGTGTCCGGCACCGGCAACGCCATGGTGCCGGCCTACATGTTGATTTTCGCCGGGTTGGTCGGCGCGGTCACTCTGCTGTTCACACCGGAGATGGCGGGCAAGCGGCTGCCGGGATCAGGGCCGTCGGTCGAGACGGAGCAGGAAGCCCGCGAGTTGGCCGCGGACATCGAGTGACAGCGCACCGCGGACGTCGATTAGGAAGATTACGGGGCCGGCTTCCCCGTCATGGCCCCGCCACCGCTGTGGGGTCCCCCACCCCCGCTGTGCGGGCCCTGTTCTGCCGTAGGCGCCGTCGCCGGTTCATGCACCGAGCCCGGAATCGGCGCGGTGGTTGGGCCAGGGGATGGGTTCGGCATTGGGGCGGCGTTCACTGGCCCTACCCCGAACATCAGTGTTGATACGCCGACGCCGGCAGCGATCGCCGCCGCGCTAGCTACGCGCTTGAGGTCCATTGTCTTTCGTTCCCTCCGAGGCTATGTGTCTTCAACGTGCTGGTTCGCGGCTACCCAGCTAACGCTGAAAACAACCCCGCAACGCCGCGCAACGATGTTGCCATCTGATTAACTATTAACTGTTTAGGTGCGTTCCGCTTGTCGCGCGGCGAAAGAAACCTGCGACCGGTCAGCCCGGCGGCGGTTTGCCTACAGGACACTGCGGCAGGTACCCGGGCATCCCGCCGCCGCCTCGGGGGCTTCCCCCACCGCTACGGCCGTACCTCCAGCATTTTTCGGCTGGAATGCCCGGCGGCGGCCCAGCCGGGTCCGTATGGAAGGCCGGGGTTGGCAGGGGCGGGTTCAACGGGGCGGCGTTGACAAGCCATACCCCGCTCGTCAGTGCTGACATACCGACGCCGGCGGCGATTGCAGCCGCGGCGGCCAAGCGATTTACGTTCATTTCGTTGCCTCCCCACGCTTTCACCACGCTGGCTACTAGCTGCCTAGTCGGCTACGCGGAAATCCCACCAAGCAGCGAACGCGACGCTGCCGGCTTGCAGTAAAAAAAATCGTTAAGATCTTCATTCTATATGTGTCGCGCACCTATTGCGAGGATTGCGCGGAGGGAAACGCGCAGATCGGCGAGCCACCTGACCCGAGAGCCGATCAGCCGCGCAGCACCGGCTCGGCGGCATCGTCGACGTGTGCCGCCCGGTCGTCCTGATGCCGTCGGTGCTGACGAATTTCGTAGCCGAGCAACGCAATCCCGACGACGCCCGTGGAGAGCGACACCAGGAAAAGTAACGGGCTGACGTGACCGGTCAGCGCGTCACCGAGGATCACCACGGCCGCCGTCCCGGGAAGCAGACCCGCCACCGTCGCCAACGTATAGGGCAGCACCCGCACGGCGGACGCGCCGACGGCATAGTTCAGCACCGAGAACGGCACCGCGGGGATCAACCGCAGTGACATGACGGAGACCCAACCACGGTCGCGCAGACGGGTATCGAGCGTCTCGACTGTCTGATGACGGACCAATCGGCTGAGTTGCCAGCCGGCCGCCCGGACCAACACCAGCGCGATCACCGCGCTGGCCGTGCTGGCGGCCACCGCCAGCGTCGCCCCGAGTACCGGCCCGAACAGCAGTCCGGCGGCCAGCGTGAACGCGGTACGCGGAAACGGCAACACTGTCACCACGATGTGGATGGCCAGAAACGCCAGCGGGAACCACGGGCCCATTGAGGTCGACCAGTCGCGCAGTTGCACTGCCGAGGGCAGCGGAACAAGTAGCGCCACCGCGACCAAGATGGCCATCACCGTGCCGGTCAGCATTATTCGGCGCGTGGATACTTGACGCGCCGTAGCAACGACTGCGGAGCTCAGCGGGCGCAGCGCGTCGGCGATTTTGTTGATGGCGTGCCGCGTCACAGGAAGCAGCGTACGGCGCGCCGGTGAACAGTGCGTCAGCGGACGATCAACGACAGCAGTTTCTTACCCAATGGCACTGCCGCTGAATTGTTTTCGCTGCAGACCGTGACCTTCTGACCGGACTGTCGGCGCAGCTCGCGCTGCAGCTTGTCGTGCAGTGTGGCGGCGGCCGCCGGACATCCGTGGCACGCACCCGACAACCGGACGGTCACGTTGTGACCGTCGACCGAAACCAGTTCGATCGACCCGCCATGGGATTCGGCGAGCGCACCGATCGGGCCGGAGAGCAGCTCACCGGCGATCTCGGCCAGCTTCGCGGCGTTGTCGGGTGCGACATCCACCCGCCAGCCAGCCGGATCCAGCAAGGCGTCGCAGAGTGCCTCGCGGACGTCGTCGCCGAGGTCGCGCCAGCTGTTGTCGGCTCGCAGTGTGATCAGCACATCGCTTGCGCCCACCACCATCTCGTCGATCACCCCGCAGTCCAGCCAGGTGCCGAGGCGCCCAGGTGCCTCGCGGACCGCGCCGCGGGCCGGTAGCCGGTCGGCCGCGATCACCCAGCGCACTTGTTGCGGGTTCGCGGTAGCGGTGGCGTGGATCGGAATCATGCGCCCAGGCCCATCGCAATCGACCGCGCTGCGAACGCCATCACCCAGGCGAGGACAAACATGTACGTGAACGCGAAGGCGGGCCAACGCCACGAATTGGTTTCGCGGCGCATCACCGCGATCGTCGACATGCACTGCAACGCGAACATGAAATAGACCATCAGCGCGATGACCGTGGGCGCGGTGAAAATCCGGTGGCCGTGCTCGTCGGTCATGCGGGCCAGCGCCGCATGCGGATCTGCGGGATCCGCCGCGGCCGACACCTGGCCCAGGGTCGACACGAAAACTTCGCGCGCTGAGAGTGATCCGACCAGAGCGATATCGGTCCGCCAATCGAAGCCCAGCGGAGCGAACACCGGCTCGACAGCGCGGCCCACGTCGGCGGCGTAGCTGTGATTCATCACGTATGCGGTGGCATCGGTCGCGGACATCCCACGGGTCTGCGCCTCGCGGACGGGCAGGCTCAGCAGCGCCCACAACACCAAAGAGGTGGCCAGGATGATGGTTCCCGCCTTGCGCAGAAACATACTGGCCGCACTCCACATCGCGGCCAGCATCGTCTGCGGGGACGGGAGTCGGTAAGGCGGAAGCTCCATGGTGAACGGCAGCAGATCGCCTCGCAGGATCGTCGACTTGACCACCAACGCGGCGATCAGCGCGGAGACCCCACCACCGAGGTAGAGCAGGAACATCGTGATGCCCTGCGCGCTCAATCCCCACCAGTGTATTTCCGGCGCTACCAGCAGTCCGACCAGCAACGTGTAGACCGGCAGCCGCGCCGAGCAGGTCATCAGCGGCGCCGTGACGATGGTGGCGATCCGGTCTTTCGACGACGGCAGCGTCCGGGTTGCCATGATGCCCGGGATCGCGCAGGCGTATGACGACAGCATCGCGACGAAGGCGCGTCCCTCCAGCCCGGTCTTGGCCATCACCCGGTCCATCAAGAACGCAGCCCGCGACATGTAGCCGACGTTCTCCAGAAACGCGAGCAGGCAGAACAGCAACACGATCTGCGGGATGAACTGCAGCACGGTGCCGACGCCGCCGATGATTCCCTGGCTGAGCAGTCCACGGAGGACCGGATTGCCGACGTGCTCGGCGACCTGTCCGCCGAGCCACGTCAGCGCGTTGGCGATGCCGTCCCGCAACGGGGCTGCGGCGGTGAACAGGACCTGAAAGAACCAGAACATCACCGCGAAGAAGATGACGGTGCCCCACAGCGGGTGCAGCAGCACCCGGTCGATACGACGGGTGCGCTGATCTGGTTGCGGCGCAACGTAATCGGCCGCATCGAGCACTGACTGCCCCCACGCGTCGATGGCTTCCTGGCCGGGCGGGGGAAGCACCGGCGGCCGTTGCCACTGCTCGAAGGACGCCAAATGTGCCCGCAGGTCGTCGATGCCCGACCCGCGGTGCGCGATGACCGCGACCACCGGGATGCCCAGCGCCGTCGACAACGCCTCGACGTCGATCCGGCCGCCACGGGATATCAATTCGTCACCCATGGTCAGCGCCAGCAGACACGGCAGGTCCAACCGCAGCACCTGGCCGACCAGCATGATCGAGCGACGCAGCGTGGTGGCATCGGCGACCAGCACTACCGCATCCGGCCGGCCGATGTCTGCATACTTGCCGGCCAGCAGGTCGGTGACCACCTGCTCATCCGGGCTGATCGGGTCGAGGCTGTAGGTGCCGGGCAGGTCCTCCACCGCAATCGCGACACCGTCCACGTGGGTGGTGCCGACGCTGCGTCCGACGGTGACGCCCGGGTAGTTGCCGGTCTTGGCGCGCAACCCGGTCAGATGGTTGAAGACGCTGGTCTTACCGGCATTGGGGCTACCAACCAGAGCCACTCGCCGGATACCAGCGATGGCAACCGGAGCGGCAGCGACGTCGTGGCACGCGGTCATCGGTCCGCTTCGGGGACGACTTCGATGAGCTGTGCCTCGCGGCGGCGCAGGCACAGTTCGGTGTCTTGAACCCGGTAGATGGTCGGGTCACCGAGTGGTGCCCGACGGATCACATCGACGCGCGCTGTCGCTCGAAAGCCAAGCTGCCCCAGCCGAGTTACGATGGCGGGGTTGGCTTGTGGAACCGTGCCCACTACCGTTGCCCGCCGTCCGGGCGCCAGCTGGGCAAGCACGATCATCGAGCCGGATTGATCGCGTGCGCCCTCTGGCTGAGTACACATGATCGCCCTAACGTTAGCCGTTCTACCTTAGTAAGGTACTCCGCACTTCCGCGGCCGTCCTGGCTCGTCAGGCCCGCTCGCCGCAGGGTGTGCGGTGACGTCGTCGAGCATCATTTAGCCTGGTGGTCGGGTGGCAGGCCAGCGTTGGGCTGCCACAAGCTGGGACAAGGAGCCGCCGGTGTCAGTCGATTTGTCCGCTGAACCTGCCGACCTCGCGCAGGGCCGCGCCCGATGGCGCACGGCGGTGGCTGGGGTCCTGGCCAAGAGCACGCGGCGCGATGCGGACGAACTCGGGCCCGAGCCCGAGCAGATGCTGGAAACACCGACCTACGAGGCCGTCGCTATCCGGGCGCTTTACACCGCACTCGACGAGTTGCCCGAGCCGCCGCTGCCGGGCGAGTGGCCCTTCCTGCGTGGCGCCGACGCGTTGCGCGACGTCAAGTCCGGCTGGAAGGTTGCCGAGGCCATTCCGGCTAACCGGGTGGCCGGGGTAGCGGCGGAGGAGGTCAACTCCGCGGTGCTGGCCGGGCTCGCCGAGGGCGTCAGCGCACTGCTGGTCCGGGTTGGGGAGTCCGGTGTATTGCCCGCACAGCTGGAGAAAGTGTTCGAAGGCGTCTACTTGAGCATGGCGCCGGTGATCCTCGATGCCGGCGCTGACTACCAGGCGGCCAGCGACGTCCTGCTGGACTTGGTGGCCCAAGTCGAACCCGATCAGCGCGCAACTCTGTCGATCGACCTGGGCGCCGACCCGCTCACCGCGTCGCTCAGCGACCGTCCCGCCCCGCCGATCGCTCAGGTCGTTGGGGTGGCCAAGCAAGTGGCCGGCGACCACGGTGTGCGGGCGATCACTGTTGACGGGCCTGCGTTCCACAATCTGGGCGCCAACGCGACATGGGAAATTGCCGGCAGCATCGCCGTCGCGGTGGCCTACCTACGAGTGCTCACCGAATCCGGACTCCCGGTGGCCAAGGCCCTGTCTCAGATCAGTTTCCGACTCGCCGCCGACGACGACCAGTTCATGACGATCGCCAAGATACGGGCGCTGCGGCAATTGTGGGCAAGAGTTGCCGAGGTCGTCGGCGAACCTGACGGCGGCGCAGCTGTCGTGCACGCCGAGACGTCGCTGCCGATGATGACTCAGCGCGACCCGTGGGTGAACATGCTGCGAACCACGCTGGCCGCGTTCGGCGCCGGCGTCGGCGGCGCCGACACCGTGCTGGTGTTCCCGTTCGATGCCGCAATTGAGGGCGGATTCCCTGGCATGGCGGCCAGTTTCGCACGCCGGATGGCTCGTAACATCCAGTTGCTGTTGCTCGAGGAGTCACACGTCGGCCGGATTCTGGACCCGGCCGGTGGGTCGTGGTTCGTCGAGGACCTCACCGGCCAGCTGGCGCAGCAGGCCTGGCGGCATTTCCAGACCATCGAGCAGCACGGCGGATTCATCGACGCGCGTGACTACATCACCGACCAGATCGCTGAGATCGCTGCGCAGCGCGCCGACGATATCGCCCATCGCCGGACCGCGATCACCGGTGTCAACGAATATCCGAATCTGGCGGAACCAGCCCTGCCGCAAAATGATTCGTCGTATTCCCCGCTGGCAGCGGGGAAGCTGATCCGCTACGCCGCACAGTTCGAAGCGCTGCGGGACCGTTCCGATGTCTACCTGGCCCGCACCGGTTCGCGTCCTCGGGCGCTGCTTTTGCCGCTGGGACCGCTGGCCGAACACAACATTCGTACGACGTTCGCAGCAAACCTACTGGCTTCCGGCGGTATCGAGGCAGCCAACCCGGGGACAGTTGATGCCGACGGTGTCGCCAAGGCTGTCGCCGACGCGGGTTCGCCGGCTGTGGCGGTGATCTGCGGTACCGACAGCCGTTATGGCACTGAGGCGTCCGCTGTCGTCGAGGCGGCACGTAGCACGGGCGTTTCCCACGTCTGTCTGGCCGGGCCGCAAAAAGCGGTTGCCGAGGCTGATCCCGAACACCAACCCGACGAGTTTCTGACCGCGAAAATCAACGCGGTGGAAGCTCTTTCAAACCTGCTCAGCCGGTTGGGGGCATAGCGACGATGACGACCACCACGCCTGTTGTTGGCAGCTTTTCCGATGTCCCCCTGCGCAGCGAACGCAGTGTTGCGCCGCCGACCGAAGACGCAGTCGACAAGCACGTCGCGGCCGCTGCCGCCGCTCACTGGTATGCCCCCGACCAATTGGTGTGGCACACCCCGGAAGACATCGACGTCAAACCGGTATACATCGCCGCCGACCGTGCCGCCGTCGCAGCCGACGGTTACCCGCTGAACAGCTTCCCAGGCGAGCCGCCGTTTTTACGCGGCCCGTACCCGACGATGTATGTCAACCAGCCCTGGACGATCCGTCAGTATGCGGGGTTCTCCACGGCCGCGGAGTCCAATGCGTTCTATCGGCGTAACCTTGCTGCCGGCCAAAAGGGTCTGTCGGTGGCCTTTGACCTTGCCACCCACCGCGGGTATGACTCAGACCATCCACGCGTTCAAGGTGACGTTGGAATGGCCGGTGTGGCAATTGATTCCATCCTCGACATGCGCCAGCTGTTCGACGGCATCGACCTGTCGACGGTGTCGGTGTCGATGACCATGAACGGCGCCGTACTGCCGATCCTGGCGTTATACGTGGTGGCCGCCGAGGAGCAGGGGGTGCCGCCGGAGAAGCTGGCCGGAACCATCCAAAACGACATCCTCAAAGAATTCATGGTGCGCAACACCTACATCTACCCGCCGAAGCCCTCGATGCGCATCATCTCCGACATCTTCGCCTACACCAGCACCAAGATGCCGAAATTCAACTCGATCTCGATTTCCGGGTATCACATTCAAGAAGCCGGTGCCACAGCGGATCTGGAGCTCGCCTATACCCTTGCCGATGGTGTCGACTACATCAAGGCGGGCCTGGACGCCGAGCTGGACATCGACAAGTTCGCCCCCCGATTGTCCTTCTTCTGGGGCATCGGAATGAATTTCTTCATGGAGGTTGCCAAACTGCGGGCCGGCCGGCTGGTGTGGAGCGAGCTGGTAGCGCAGTTCAATCCGAAGAACGCCAAATCACTTTCGCTGCGGACACATTCGCAGACGTCCGGCTGGTCACTGACCGCCCAGGACGCCTTCAACAACGTCGCGCGTACCTGCATCGAGGCGATGGCCGCAACCCAGGGCCACACTCAGTCGCTGCACACCAACGCACTCGACGAGGCGCTGGCGTTGCCCACCGACTTCTCGGCCCGTATCGCCCGCAACACCCAGCTGTTGCTGCAGCAAGAGTCGGGTACCACCAGGCCGATCGATCCCTGGGCGGGCTCCTATTACGTGGAATGGCTGACCTATCAACTCGCGCAGCGGGCGCGCGCGCATATTGCCGAGGTGGCCGAGCACGGCGGTATGGCGCAGGCGATCAGCGAGGGTATCCCGAAGCTGCGTATCGAAGAAGCGGCAGCGCGTACCCAGGCCCGCATCGACTCGGGGATCCAGCCGGTGATCGGGATCAACAAATATCAGGTCGAAGAGGATCAAGAGGTCGAGGTTCTCAAGGTCGAGAACAGCCGGGTACGAACCGAGCAGCTGGCCAAACTCGAAGAGCTGCGGGCAAATCGGGATCAGGTCGCCGTCGACGCCGCCTTAGCCGAGCTGTCGCGTGCTGCCGCGGCCCACGGCCGTGCAGGGGAAGACGGACTGGGCAACAACCTACTGGCACTGGCTATCGATGCGGCTCGGGCGAAGGCCACCGTGGGCGAGATCTCCGATGCGCTGGAACGAGTTTACGGGCGGCACCAGGCAGAGATCCGTACCATCGCGGGGGTTTACCGCGAAGAAGCTGGAAAGGCCGTCAACATGGCATCCGCCACCGAGCTCGTCGAGAAGTTCGCCGAGGCCGACGGTCGGCGGCCACGGATCCTGGTGGCCAAGATGGGCCAAGACGGCCATGATCGCGGACAGAAGGTGATCGCAACGGCGTTCGCCGATATCGGATTCGACGTCGACGTCGGTTCGCTGTTCTCCACGCCGGACGAGGTGGCACGCCAGGCCGCCGACAACGACGTACACGTGGTCGGGGTGTCTTCACTGGCGGCGGGCCACCTGACCCTGGTGCCCGCACTGCGCGACGCGCTGGCCGAGGTGGGCCGGTCCGACATCATGATTGTCGTCGGCGGGGTCATCCCCCCAGGTGATTTCGACGAGCTGTACGCAGCCGGAGCCACGGCGATCTTCCCGCCGGGCACGGTCATCGCCGACGCCGCCATCGATCTGCTGAACAAGCTGGCCGAGCGGCTCGGGTACACCCTCTAGCCCGATGGCAACTGAGAACGGCGACGGCATAGAAGAACTCGCCGCGGCGGTACGCGGAGGCGATCGCGCGGCGCTGCCGCGGGCGATCACACTGGTCGAGTCCACCCGCCCCGACCATCGTGACCGGGCGCAGCAATTGCTGCTGGCGCTGATGCCGGCAGCCGGCAACGCCCTGCATGTCGGTATCACCGGGGTGCCAGGAGTCGGCAAGTCGACCGCCATCGAGGCGCTCGGGATGGACTTGATCGAGCGCGGCCATCGGGTAGCAGTACTTGCCGTTGACCCGTCGTCGACCCGCACCGGCGGATCGATTCTCGGCGATAAGACCCGAATGCCACAGTTGGCTGTGCATCCGGACGCCTATGTCCGCCCGTCACCGACGTCGGGCACCCTCGGCGGCGTGGCCAAGGCCACCCGGGAAACCATCGTGCTGCTGGAGGCCGCCGGGTTCGACGTGATCCTGGTGGAGACCGTCGGCGTGGGCCAGT
Source organism: uncultured Actinomycetota bacterium (assembly GCA_963833915.1). Taxonomy (GTDB): domain Bacteria; phylum Actinomycetota; class Actinomycetes; order Mycobacteriales; family Mycobacteriaceae; genus Mycobacterium. Next base: position 19,542 of record CAWHZO010000016.1, on the reverse strand, counting down.
CCGAGGTGGCGGTGGCCAACATGGTCGACACCTTCGTCTTCCTCACGCTTGCGCGTGCCGGCGATCAACTGCAGGGCATCAAGAAAGGTGTGCTGGAACTCGCCGACATCGTCGTGGTGAACAAAGCCGATGGCGACCATCTGAACGAGGCCCGTAAAGCCGCACGCGAGCTGTCCGGTGCGATTCGGTTGATCTATCCACGCAAAACCCTCTGGCGTCCACCCGTTCTCACCATGAGTGCGTTGGAAGGCACCGGGCTGGCTGAGTTGTGGGATACCGTCGAGCGGCATCGTCAAGTGCTCAGCGATGCAGGCGACTTCGAGGCACGGCGGCGAGCCCAACAGGTCGACTGGACGTGGCAGATGGTCCGGGACACGGTGTTGGACCGGCTGCTGTCGAACCCTGCGGTGCGCAACGGTCGCGCTGATGTGGAGCGCCAGGTGCTTACGGGGGAATTGACCCCGGCCCTGGCCGCCCAGCAAATATTGAAGCTCGCGTCAATAACGGAAGGGTAAATTTCAAGTTCTTTGCAAGGTGTAACGGTACATTCGATGGCATGACCCTCGAAGTGGCGGGCAATCGCCGGTCAGTGCTGCCGCGCGGTATTCACGGCGCAGCCGATCCACACTTTGGCTGCGCGGTGCGCAGCTTCGCCGCCATGTTCCCGGGCCGCCGATTCGGCGGCGGGGCGCTGGCCGTCTACCTCGACGGCGAACCTGTCGTGGACGTGTGGACCGGCTGGTCGGATCGGCGCGGACGGGTGCCGTGGTCGGCGGACACCGCCACCATGGTGTTCTCGGCGACGAAGGGCATGGCCTCCACCGTCATCCATCGGCTCGTCGATCGCGGCCTGATCGACTACGAGGCACCGGTCGCCGAGTACTGGCCGGCGTTCGGCGCGAACGGCAAATCGAACATCACTGTCCGCCAGGTGATGCGCCACCAAGCCGGTCTGTCGGCGCTGCACGGTGCCAGCACGGCGGACTTGCTGAATCACGAACTGATGGAGGAGCGGCTGGCGGCAGCGGCCCCGGGCTACTCGTTCGGCAAGCCGGCCTACCACGCGCTGACCTACGGCTGGCTGGTGTCGGGTCTGGCTCGTGCCGTCACTGGCAGGGGCATGCGTGAGCTGTTCCGTCGGGAGCTGGCGGAGCCGCTGGGCACCGACGGTTTGCACCTGGGCCGACCGCCAGTCGACTCACCGACCCGGCCCGCCCAGATCATCATGCCGCAGAGCGCCATCCAGAATCCGGTATTCAACGCGATGGCGCCGAAGATCGCCGCACTGCGACTATCCGCCGGGTTCGGCTCCTTGTATTTCCCCGGTGTGAAAGCCGTTGCGCAAGGTGATATCCCGTTGATGGACGGGGAAATCCCGGCAGCCAACGGCGTGGCGACGGCCCGCGGGCTTGCTCGGATGTACGGTGCGATCGCCAACGGCGGCCGAATCGACGGCACCCGGTTCCTGTCCCGCGAGCTGGTGGCGGGCCTCAGCGGTCGCCGAAGCCTGCGACCGGACGGTAACTTGTTGATACCGCTCGCATTCCACCTCGGCTATCACCGCGTGCCGTTCGACGCGATACCCGGCTTCGGGCATGTCGGCCTGGGCGGCTCGCTCGGGTGGGCCGATCCGGACAGCGGCCTGGCTTTTGGATTTGTGCACAATCGGCTGCTGTCACCCTTCGTGGTCCTCGATCACGCAGGTTTTGTCGCGACGGGCGCCCTGCTCCGGCGCGGCGCGGCCGAGGCCCGCGAACACGGGTTCGAGCGGGTAGCCGACTTGGGCTCGGCCATCGCCGAGCCGGGAGCCGCTGTCGGTTAACGGATTTACTCAGCGCTCTCGAGCCGGAAGCCGACCTTCAAGGTCACCTGGAAGTGCGCGACGGCCCCGTTCTCCAGGTCGCCGCGGACGGACTGCACCTCGAACCAGTCCAGGCCTCGTGTCGTCTTAGCCGCTCGGGACAGGCCGTTGCGAATGGCCGCGTCGACGCTGTCGGGTGATGTACCGACGATCTCGATCACGCGGTAGGTGTGGTCGGTCATGGCGTCCCCAGCTTTCGTGGCCAGGATCGGCGGCGAGTGCCCCGCCGGTACACGGCCCGAGCGCTAACGGTCACTGTCCAGTTGCACTTGCGTAAATTTGGCATCTTCCTGCACAGGTGCGGTGGTGACGGTCACGGTACAGTGACGCCTGTGATTGAGCCTTCCATTCCCGCGTGTCTGCGCGAGCGCGCCAGTCTGCAGCCCAACGACACGGCGTTCACGTTCATCGATTACGAGCAGGACTGGGACGGCGTTGCCGAAAAGCTGACGTGGTCGCAGCTGTATCGGCGAACGCTGAACCTTGCGCAAGAGCTCAGACTTTGCGGGTCGACCGGTGACCGGGCGGTGATTTTGGCGCCGCAGGGGCTCGACTACATCGTTGCTTTTCTCGGCGCATTGCAGGCCGGACTCATCGCGGTTCCGCTTTCGGTTCCGCTGGGCGGCGCCAGCGATGAGCGCGTTATTTCGGTGCTGCGCGACGCGTCGCCCTCCGTCATTCTCACGACGTCCGCTGTCGTCGGCAATGTCGCCGAGTACGTCGCAGCCGCAGCCGGCGAATCCGCTCCATCAATCATCGAGGTCGATTTGCTGGACCTGGACTCTCCGAAACGGATCCGGTGCTCGGGGCGCGATACCGGCCCGATACCGCGTATTTGCAATACACGTCCGGATCGACCCGTCCGCCGGCCGGGGTCATGGTCTCGCACCAGAACCTTCTGGCCAATTTCGAGCAGTTCGATGTCCGACTACTTTGCGGATCGCGGAAAGGTTGCCCCGCCGGACACCACTGTTGTGTCGTGGCTGCCGTTCTATCACGACATGGGTCTGATGCTGGGAATTTGCTTGCCGATTCTGGCGGGACTCCGCGCCGTGCTCACGAGCCCGGTGGCGTTCCTGCAGCGGCCGGCCCGGTGGATGCAATTGCTGGCCAGCAACAGTCACGCATTTACGGCAGCACCGAACTTCGCTTTCGAACTGGCGGCACGAAAAACATCAGACGACGACATGGCCGGGCTTGATCTCGGGGACGTGCACACCATCCTCAACGGTAGCGAGCGGGTACAACCCGCGACGCTCAAGCGCTTCGCCGAGCGGTTCGCCCGCTTCAACCTTCACGACACGGTGATCCGGCCGTCGTATGGGCTGGCGGAAGCAACGGTGTACGTGGCGACCCGCAGACCGGGCGAACCACCAGAAATCGTCCACTTCGAATCCGAGAAACTGTCCGCCGGCCACGCGAAGCGGTGCGCGAGCGGAGGCGGCACACCGCTGGTCAGTTACGGCGTGCCGCAATCACCGATCGTGCGGATCGTCGATCCCGAGACCAGTACCGAGTGTCCGGCGGGAACGGTCGGCGAGATCTGGGTGCACGGCGACAACGTCGCGACCGGCTACTGGCAGAAACCCGAAGAGACCGAGCGCACGTTCGGCGGCAAGGCTTGTCGCTCCGTCGGCGGGCACACCCGAAGGGCCCTGGCTGAGAACCGGCGATCTGGGCTTCTTCTCCGACGGCGAGCTGTTCATCATCGGCCGCATCAAGGATCTGCTGATCGTGTATGGGCGCAACCACTCTCCCGACGACATCGAGGCGACGATCCAGGAGATCACCGCGAGGCCGGTGCGCGGCGATAGCGGTTCCGGATGAGGGCACCGAAAAGCTGGTCGCCATCATCGAACTCAAGAAGCGCGGCGACTCCGACGAGGAGGCGATGCGACAAACTCGGCGTCGTCAAGCGTGAAGTCACCTCGGCGATATCAAAGTCGCACGGTCTGAGCGTCGCGGATCTGGTTCTGGTACCGCCGGGCTCGATTCCCATCACCACGAGCGGCAAGGTCAGACGAGCGGCGTGTGTCGAGCACTACCGGCAGGATCAGTTCGCCCGGTTGGACGCTTAGGCCTGAGATGAGTGCGAAACCTTAAGTCGCTGGCGGGTCAATGAGATCGTCAACCGCTGGCCAAGCGGACGACCGACGGCGGCCGATCCGACGTTGCCGGCCCCGGTGGCGATTTGGCGTCGATTTTCGCGGCGACCCAAAACGTCACAAAATGGCGGCACTATCTGCCTGTCTATGAGTCGGCGCTGTCCGCGTTCCGTTCGCGGCCAACACGAATGCTCGAGATCGGCGTTTGGCGAGGCGGTTCGCTGCAAATCTGGCGGCGTTATCTCCATCCAGAGTCGGTGATCGCCGGTATCGACATCGACCCAACCGCTAGGCGGTTCGATGATCCTTCGCAACGCGTCCAGGTACGCATCGGCGGTCAACAGGACATCTCTTTTTTGCAAAGCGTCGTGAGTGAGCTCGGCCCCTTCGATGTGATTCTGAATGATGGCAGCCATACCGCGGTCGGCGGTGACCGCCCGTGGTGGGCGCCCAGTGCGGGGTGATCCGTTCGATCGCCGGTGCCAGCTGCGTGGCGTCGGGCGGGTTCCCGGTTTCGACGGTGTGGTCGAGGATGACCCCGTCGGCGTTGTCGACGATCTATGCTGGGTAGCCGAACTCAACCGGCTTTCCCAATCGTCTTTGGCGGATCGGGCGGGCGTCGACATCATGCAGGCTAACCAGCCGGCTGCTCGACTCGGGTATCACCCCAGCCAGGCGGCTGCGGGCCTGGGCCACCACGCGTTCGGTGCGTCCCACGATGGTGTTCAAGTGGTTAATCGCCTGGTGCAGCCGGGCTTTGCGCTGCCCGCTCATGCGGTGCATCGCGGGTGCGGCGTTGCGGATGACCGCGGTAGCGTCGCTGATGGCCTGTTCGGCGATCCCGGCCAGTTCACCGGTGATCCGCCGCACCACCGCTTGGGCCTGGTCACGTTGCTGCTGGCCGCGCAGCCGCAGCTTGGAAGCGATCGAGCGGCCCTTGCGGGCCAATAGACTCCCCCGATGCCAGCATCGGCTGCGCGGCTCGGCGGCAACCTCGCGCGAGGACCGAAACGCCGAATTCCGACACCCCCGGCCTCCGGTGCGTCGGGCTGGTGCCGACCGCCGCCGAAGCGCTCGCCCGCCTCGATATGCCCCCTGTTCGACGCGATGATCACCCAGTGCGCGTCGAACGAACTCCCGCCAGGCGGAAAGTAGCCGCCCTTAATCTGTTACCGGGGTACCGCCGGGCTGGCAATTCGCCGCGTCCCGGCCTGCCGCCCAAGGTGTCCGTGGCGGTGGTCAAACAAGGTTTGCTCGGGGGGTTTCGTGGGAATTCGGGGTGATTCAGGGCAATCGAGCCATTTATTCAGAACTTCGGGGAGATTCGGCGCTCTGACGCGAGAAATTCGCGTAGGTACGCGGGCGGCTTCAGATTAAGCAAGCGCTCCCGGTCGGCGGCGAGATCCGGTAATCGAGCGCCTCGACCTGCGCCGCCGAATAGGGCAACCCGCAATTCCGGAAATCCCTTTCGTATGATCCCGACGCCGAAGTCGCACTCCAGTACCGCGATTCGCAGGTCGTGCCGGGTGCTGCGCAGGTGGACGATCGCCTTCCAGACGTCGCCGCTCCAGTTGAGGCCCCACCCAGCGGTTCTGCGCACCCAGTGGTTCTGCGCAAGAAATCGGCGTACGACGTCACAGGGCAGGCGATCAATGCGTCGGCAGGGTTGCAGTCATGCAGGACAATGACGCCGTTGTCCCGCAGGTAGTGCAGGGTGTTCTCGACGTCGCGCACGACTTGCGCATAGGTGTGGAGCCCGTCAATCAGGGCGACGTCAATGCCGTGCTGCTCGAGGAATGCCGTCTCGTTCGCGAAGAAGGCGTCGCTGGTGGTCTCGAAGTAGTGGGTGGCGCGCGCCTTCGCGTCGGCGAGCCTGCGGGTGCGCGCTGAGAGCTTGAACGCAGGGTCGACGGCGATCTTCTCGTCGGCGGTGATGCGCTGGAACGACGCCCCGTGCGAGACGCCGATCTCGAGGTAGACGCGCCTCACTGGCCCGTCGAGCGCCTGCTGCACGGCCTCAATCCTGTTCACGCGACGATCCTTTCCGGCCTAGGGGCATCTGACAAGGAGTACGCCCGCACGCCAATATGTTAAGTGTCTACCAGTGCGAGGGGTTTACTCGGTATAGGGGCAAAACCGTTGTAGGGGTTCCAGCGGCCTCCACCTGGCCACCCGACGCAAAAAGATCATCGGCGATGGTGGCAGCCGGGGGGATCATCGAAGAACGCGTCCAGGATTCGATCCGCGCTCAGCCGCTCGCCGTGACAAGCAAAGTTGAGCATGATGATCCGGCGCCTGGGCGCCGACTTGAGCACGAGTGGCGCAACAGGGCGGATGAGGCGAAGATCTTTCGCCCGACTCGAATTCGATTGAATACCCGAGTCATTGAGCCGTCGTTGGCTGACCAGAACCCAGCCTCCGAAAGGGCGAAGGTAGCTGGCCGCCCGCGACGGGCCAGCTCGATGGCCACAGCTCATCCATGGAATTACCGATACCACGCTCGATACATCACCGCGCGGCGCACCGGCCACGAAGGTTGCACCGGCCTCACCCATTCGCCATTGTCGAGCCGACTTAGCAACGGCTCCAACAAGGGGTATTGAATCGGTACGAATACCAAGTCCTGCGGGTACCGCGACCGGGAGCGAGAAGTACCGTGGCGGCGGTGCGCCTTGTACACATGAGTCATCGACTCGGCGCCCGTGGTCGATCGGCTCCGCATGCCTCTTAGATCTGATCGCGGCATCGTAATCGATGACTGAGTTCAGTGCGATGTCGAGTTCATGCCGCCACCGCGAGTCAACTTGGCGGCTCAGTTGCTCGGTGGATCCGACGATGTCGGTGAACGGTACCGCCGCGAACACAGGTTTCACTGGTTGAAACGTTCACTGGCCCGCACACGAATTTGAGTGGTTCCGTCGCGACCGAATTGCCGATATCCGAGGCTGCGTGAGCCCCAGACGGCAGTACCCTAAACTCGGCATTGGCGCATTGCGGTCGCCAACGCCCGGGACGCCTCGATGGGGACCATCTAATCACCGGTCCGGGAGGAACTGGCCACTCCCCGGAGACCGATTTCCTGGTGCCGGGCCTACGGCTCACGGCAGGCCCGGTCCGCAAGGCGGCCGCAGGGCGCCAGCTCAGGCAATGCCCATGCCCTTGGCGACCAGCATGACCCCCCCTGCAGCCAGCATGACGGCGATGATCCGCCGATGGTGAGCTTGGACCCAGGTGTTCAGTTGCAGCATGACCGCTTGGGTTTTCGCCGGCGTCGCCAGGTAGCTGAGGAGCGAGACCTCCACGACGGCAAGCACCACGACGGTAAACATGACGATCGCACTGAGCTGCGTGCCGATTGTGCTCCCCGAGGCCAGGATGATGGTGAGAGCCATCGCATACTCAGGTGGCGTTACCGAGCCGACGCCGGCGGCAAACGCCACCAATGGATGCCCGCCTTCCAACGTATGCTTGGCGCGCGCCATCAGCTGGGAGAATCGGTTCGGTGTGCCCGGCTGCGCCAGGGCCGACAGATCGCCGTTACCTACCGGTACTCGCACTCGTTTACGCGCCGAGAAGCCCACTGCGATCAGCAGCATGAGCACACCGATGGTGAGCTGAATACGCCCGTGCATGAAGTTTCCGATCGATGACGTCACGTGTATGACCGTCGGCAGAAAGTCGCGCAGCAGTAACAGCACACCGAGGCCGACGAACGTACCCGCTGCCATGCCGCCGAGCCAGCACGCAAGCAGATTATGCACGGGCCGTCGCAGCGATACCAACACAACGACGGTGCCCAGACGCAGCGGGTCGGTCGCCGCCCCAAGCGCCAGCACCAGCACCGTTCCCCACATCACAGGGACGCTACCGTGCCGCGGTGGATATCGCTGCGCTACTGGTGCATTGATGCGTAGATTTGAATAGCTACTACGACTCGGCTGGCGTGAACTTCTTATCGTGCTCACCACTGCCGGTAATCAGCCGTCGTGCAATTGGTCCTGCTGATAGATGTGTCCTGGCTGCGATTCTCAAGCCGAGCGGTCACCGCGGCCGATTCGCTGTTGCGCTGTGGATCCTTGTCATAATCTCCCCATGGACCTCAACACCCGCCTGGTAGCCAACCCGTTCACCGGGAAACTCCTTGAGAAGTACTTTTTCCCCTTCGTCACCCGCCAGCTCGGCGCCGATGATGTTGTGTTCTTCAACTTCGGCTACGAGGAGGATCCGCCGATGGCCCTGCCGCTGGCGGCGTCCGACGAGCCCAACCGGTTCTGCATCCAGCTCTACCACGTCACGGCGACCCAGGTCGATCTCAGCGGCAAACGGGTGCTGGAGGTCAGTTGCGGCCACGGCGGGGGAGCGTCGTACCTTGTGCGCACCTCGGGCCCGGCCTCCTACACGGCGTTGGACTTGAACCCGGCCCACGTCGACTTTTGCCGTAAAAGGCATAGGCTGCCCGGCCTGGATTTCGTGCAGGGCAACGCCGAGGATCTGCCCTTCGCCGATCAATCCTTCGACACGGTGATCAATGTCGAAGCTTCACACAACTATCCCCGGTTTCCTCGTTTTCTCGCCGAAGTGGCGCGCGTGCTGAGCCCAGAAGGACATTTCCTGTACACCGATTACCGTTGGCGCCGAGGTTTCACCGAGTGGGAGACGGCGTTGGCCGACGCCCCGATGCGGCTGGTTTCGGAAAGGGTCATCGATGATGAGGTTCTGCGCGGGATGATGAAAAATTCGCAGCAGTCGCAGGATCGGATCAACCGCCGCCTGCAGGTGTTCTTGCGCGGCTTAGTCCGCTCTGCCATCGGCGTGCTGGACTGGGACTTCCGCCGCCAAGTGCAAAGCGGAAAGTGTCTTTACCGAATCTACTGCTTCGCAAAGGATTGAGGCACGTCCCGCCCTTCGAGTTCGCCTGACTGTCGTGATCACCAGCGCGGCCGGACCAGACCAGACACGACGATTGACGAGGTTGATCAGACAGGATGATTGCGCCGGTGAGCCCCAGGCTGGCATACCTCGATCAATCGCCGATTCTCGCGCTGCGGTGCTTGGGTACAGATGGTCCATTCAGTTAACATGGATTTACCGCGGCGCCATAGATATTGACGGGTTACGTCGCTGTACGAGTCGACATTGCGCACGTTCCGCCGAATTCAATCTGACCGCGGCGATCGACTGCTAACCGACTATGGTCGGTGTACAATTCGCTTGTGTCCGTACTGATTACGGTCCCGGTATTCGGGCAGCATGCGTACACCCATGCGCTCGTAGGCGATCTGGAGCGTGAGGGCGCCGAGTACCTCATCGTCGACAACCGGGGCGACTATCCGAAGATCAGCAATGAACGGGTCATCACACCCGTTGAAAATCTCGGCTGGGCTGGGGGCAGCGACCTTGGGTTCCGAGTTGCGTTCTCGGAGGGCTACTCCCACGCAATGACCCTCAACAACGACACCCGCATCTCGAAGGGTTTTGCCGCCGCCCTGCTCGACCCGCGCCTACCGACTGATGCGGGGATCGTTGGGCCGATGATTGACCACGGGTTCCCATACGCGGAAGCTAACCAGAAACCAGATGCCGCAGACTACACTCCCCGACCACAATATCGGGCAGTGCCTGCCGTAGAGGGAACGGCGCTCATGCTGTCACACGAATGCTGGCAGACCATCGGCGGATTCGACCTACGCAGCTTCGGGCGCTACGGGTGGGGAATCGACCTCGATCTAGCGTTACGTGCCCGACAAGCCGGATATGGCTTGTACACAACGGAGATGGCCTATATCAACCACTTCGGACGCAAGACAGCGAAAACGCATTTCGGCAGCTGGCGTTATGACCTAGGCGGAAACCTTGCCATGGTACGGGGATTGCAGAAACTGCATGGCTGGGGCGCAACCCTTGCAATGGTGCGGGAGCTAGGGATAGCGCATAGCAGTAAGTGGCGCAAACAATTCTCGCTCGATAACACAACGCACGAGTTAGAGGACTGACCCCGTCCGGTCAGTCGTAACGCCCAGGCGGGCGGCATCTTCCAGCAGATCGGCGGCGGTGGTAACGCTTTCGGCGGGTTTGGTCATCCGGGTGGCGATCTCGCGGGCCCGAGTGACGTATTGCGGCGTGAGGATGGAGCGCAGGTCCGCGACCAGCGATTCCTGGGTGGTGGTCGAGAAGCGGCGCGCGGAGCCGACTTTGAGCCGTTTGACCTGAGCTGCCCAGATCGGCTGATCGGCCGTGACCCAGAGGATCAACGTGGGGATTCCGGCCCGCATGCCGGCGGCCGTGGTGCCGGCGCCACCGTGGTGGACGACCGCGCGGCAGGTGGGAAAGATGGCCGCATGGTTCACCGCGTCCACAACCTTGACGTGGTCGAGATGTGGGATGTCGGTGAAGTCATTTGCGCCCGTGCAAATCAACGCTCGCTCGCCTAACTGCGCGCAGGCCGCGCTGATCATGGCGACGGTGTCGGCGGGAGATTGGACCGGCATGCTGCCGAAGCCGAAGTAGATCGGCGGTGTTCCGGCAGCAATCCACGACGCGACCTCGTCGTCGGCATCCGTTGGCAACTCCATCGTCAGCGCGCCGACGAAGGGCCGTCGGCCATCCCATTTCGCCCATTCGGCTGCCAGCCCGGGAAAGTAGAGCTCGTCGTAGGCCTGGATCTCGAGCGATCCGCGTTCCACGATCCGTCGCGTCGAGGGTCCGGTTGCCTTCGGCAGGCCTAATTCACGGCGTTGGGCGTCTTCGGCCCCCTTCGTCATGCGCCAATGCAGCCACCAGAGCGCCGAAATCGCGGAGCGGATCAACGGCGACGGCAGGATCGGAATGAGCTGGCCGTTGACGCGCACCGGGAAGCAGTGCAGCGCAGCCACCGGAATGTCGTAGTATTCCGCGACGTTGGCGGCGAGCCCCTGCTGGAACATGCCCGTCAATAGCAGGTCGGCCCCGTCTGCCAGCGACGTCAGCGTCGTGCCCATCTCCGCCCAGACCCTGGCGAGGTACTCCTTGCCTGCGCGCACCAACTTAATCGGAGTCTGGATATTCCAGAAGTTATGGATGAAATCCTCTTCCAGCTTCCTTCGAATCCGGCCCGTAGGCGACCGCGGCAAGCCCGGCCGACTCAACGAAGCCAATCATGTCGGGCGGAACCGCAATTCGCACTTCGTGACCTCGGCGCAGCAGCTCCACGACCGACCGCGGCGCAGGGCTCGACATCGCCGCGAGTTCCATGGATTGCCAGGGCAAATTTCATTGGCGGAACCTCACTCATATCAGCGGAGCCGCTCCGCCTCGGACGATGGGGCCACGGGGCGGCGTCGCGGCGGGATGGTGGCCGTTGTGGGGCGCCCAGCGGGAAGGTCGCATCGGTGGTCGGCCAGCGCCCAATCCATCGCGGCTCATTGACTCGCTCGTCTTCGGATGACGGGGCCACGGGGGGCGTCGTGACGGGCTCGTGGCCGTTGGTTTCGGCTCGGTGTTGGCCATTGGTTTCGGAGTGGTTCTTCGTCGTTGGTTTCGGCTGGTTGTTGGCCGTTGGTTTCGACTGGTTCTCGCCGTTGGTGTCGGCCGAGTGGCTTGGCCGTTGGTTGCATTCGGTACTCGCCGTTGGTTTCGGCTGGTTGGTTGCCGTTGATGTCACCGCGTTCGGCTCGGTGTTGGACCCGAGTCGCCGTTGGTTTCGGTTAGTTGCTCATTGTTGTGTCGGCTGGTAGTTCGCCGTTGGCTGGCGCTGTGCTCACCGTTCGGCATTGGCCTCGACCATTGGCCCGTTCGTGGCGAGCTGCTTTGGCACGCCATTCGTACCGAACAGCGCTAGAGCGTGGTGGGGAACCTGTTCGTCAGCCTCGTGGGCGCCATGACGGTGCCGGTTGGCGACGGTCTGGGCGGCACGGGCCACCGCGTGTGCTGGTGATCGCTGGTGGTCGCTCGTCAGGTGCTGAGGCTGTCGATACCGGCTCTGCCCGCCGAACCGGTTTGTGCACCTGCGGACGGAATCGTGACGGCCACCAATTTGCCCGGCCGACTAGTGCCGCAATGGCGGGCACCGTGATGGTGCGCACCAGGAACGTATCGAGCAGAATCCCCATGCCGAGGACGAAACCGGCCTGGACCATCATGCTGATGCTGGCGAACAGCAAGCCGAACACCGAAGCGGCGAAGATGAGACCCGCCGCCGTGATCACGCCGCCGGTCGAGCCCACGGTGCGGATGACGCCGAAACGCACGCCACGCGGCGACTCGTCACGGATCCGGGAGATGAGCAGCAAATTGTAATCGGCACCCACCGCCACCAAGATGATGAAGGTCAGTCCGGGAACGCTCCAATGCAGTTCCTGGCCGAGTATGAATTGAAACATGATGACGCCGATGCCAAGCGCCGACAAATACGAAATCAGCACCGAACAGATCAAGTACAACGGCGCAACGATCGCTCGCAGCAGAGCGATCAAGATCAGAAGCACAATGATGATGGTCGCGATGACGATGAACCGCAGGTCGTTGTTGTAATAGTCACGCGTGTCCCGAAGCCCACTGGAGATCCCCGCCATCGATATCTTGGCGTCCGCCAGCGCGGTATTCGGCTGAGCCTTCCGCGCGGTATCGGTGATCGAATTGACCTGATCCATCGCGGCGACGCTGAACGGATTGAGTTTGGTTTGTACCAAGTAACGCGCCGCGTGGCCATCGGGCGAAATGAAAAGTCCGGCGGCTTTCTTGAAGTCGTCCTGCGTCAGTATCTGCGGTGGAATGTAGAACCCTGACATCGTGGGTGCCGACGCGTCGTATTTCATGGCCAGCAAAAAGCCTGACGCATCGCCCAGGCCCGCGCCCATGTCTTGGTCTGGTCGACCAGCTGTTGCACACCGTCGGCCAATTGCCGGCTGCCGTCGGCGAGCTTTGTCGGCGCCCTGCTTGCAGGGTCGCCAGACGGGCCTGCACGCCGCCGGGATCGCCGCCGGCCAGCGACCGCATGCCGTTGGCGGCCGTTGAGTGCTTGGCGCAAGCCCTTTGCCGTCGACTCCAGGCTCTGCGTATCCGTCGTCGATTGCAGCTGCCGAGCCAGTTCCGCAATCTGGTCGAAGCGCCCCGTTGTCGCGTCGCGGCGGCCAGGCGCCGCAATTGCTCGCGAGACGTGACGCAGCGGGGTCCATGTCGCACGCCGGGCTGGTAGTCTAGGCGCGGGCATGACCGGGCCCGCCGACGGTGGCGGCGTCTGCGATGTTCCGCCGAGGCTCGCGCCGAGCGCACGCATGTTGGTGACCAGCTTGGCCGCGTTGTCGATTTCCTTCGAACGTCTTGTTGTCCGCCGAATCTGTTCTGCACGGAGGTAAGTGCGTCGACCAGACGCGCGGACGCCGCCCATGGATTGACCGACTTGGTTCCGTACGTCGCCGAGGGCGTTGGCCAGCTGGTCGGCACCGCTGGTCAGCTTGTTGAGGTCATCGTCGTGACCGTTGATCTGTTTGGACGCGTCGTTGAGCTTGTTGCCCACCTCGCCCGCCTGCCAGGCCAACCGGGCCTGTTCCAGCGACTCTCCCATGGGCCGGGTGATGCCCCGGACCATCGCGACACCGGGCAGCTGACTTACCCGCTGAGCCATCTGCTCCAGGTCGGCAAGGGCTTTCGGGTTCCGCAGGTCGTGTGGCGACTGAACGAAGAGGTACTCGGGAATGATCGAGTTCAACGGCAAATGGCGAGCCATCGCCTCAAATCCGAGGGCGCTTTCGACCGAACCCGGCAAGGTCTTGCGATCGTCGTAGTTGTAGCGGGCCAGGCCCGCGCAGCTGGCCAAGATGATGAGCACGATCAAACTGGCGACCAGATGGGTTTTGGGACGGCGCACAATGCGTATCCCCGAACGCCGCCAGAAACGAGTGGTGAGCTCGCGTCGTGGCTTGATCCACCCACGTCGCCCGGCGAGCACCAGGATGGCCGGCAGCAGAGTGACCGCAGCCAGGAACGCCACAATGATCGCAATCGCCAATGCCGGACCTACCGTGGAAAATACCGGCAATTGGGTGAAGATCATCGCGAGGAAGGTGACCGCCACGGTGGCCGCCGAGGCGGCGATCACTTTGCCGATGGACGTCAATCCCTGCTTCACCGCTTGATCCGAATCCGCGCCCCGCCGCACGTAATCGTGATAGCGGCTGATCAGGAAGACGGCGTAATCTATTCCGGCGCCGAACATTATCGCGGTCATGAAGACCATGGTCTGGCTCGAAATGCCCAGACCCAGTTCGGCAAGCCCGGCCAAAACGCCCTGTGCGGTCGCCAGGGATATGCCGATCGTGATTAACGGCACCAGCATGGTGAATGGATTTCGGTAGACGATCAGCAGGATGAGCAGCACCATGATCGTGGTCCCGAGCTCGATCACATGCAGATCTCGCTCACTGATCTCGGTGAGGTCCTCGGTGGTGGCTGCGGGTCCGGCCATGTTGGCGGTCAGCGTCGATCCCGCGACTGTCTGCTTGACAGATCTCAATGGCATCTTTGTACGCCAACCGGCCTTGGGTGAGCCCATATCGCCGATCAGGACTGACCGGTAGATACCAGGCCTTGTTGTCCTTGCTGCTGAACACCTCTCGCAGTTGCGGTGTGCCGAGGAAGTCCTGTGCCGCCATGACGTCGCTGCGTGTCTTGGCGCAGCTTGTCGACCAGTGTGCGGTAGGTGTTTTCGTCGCCCGGGTCCCAGCCCTTTTTCGTCGGTCAGCACCACCAACACGATGTTGTCTGAACCTTTTCGTGAAACGCCTCGACGATCTCGCGGGTCGGTGACCATCACCGGGGCGTCGTCCGGCAGCATGGCTGGCTGATGTTGTGCGGCCACCACTGCCAGCGGCGGCAACGTCAGCGTTAGCACAGCCGCCAGCGCGATCCAGAAACCGATGACCACCAGTGGCCGACGCACGACTAAATTGCCCAGCCGTGGGAAGATGTCTCCGGCTGCGGCTACCGCAGTTGTGCCCATCCGCCGTAACACATCCGCTGACGCTAGGCCCACATGGGCCACGCGGGACAGCAACTTAGGCAGATGGGCACGCTTAGACTGCCCAGCACGAGCTGTTGGTGCTGGCAATTAGGTCTTACCCGATCTCATGCAAATCCCTAACCGTGAAAAGTGAGTTCTACCGTTTCAGTTTGAATCCTTTCGATTACTTTGATCTCAACGTCAGACTTAAGCGACGTCGCGCAGCGGGCCACCGCGTCGCGGCCCTCGGCCACACGCACATATACGGATTTCAGCGCTTCGATATGTAGCGGGTAACTGATTCGCGGGCGATCGGATTGTTCGGGAAGAACACGGCCATCGCCGTCTCGTCGAAGACGCGAAACACCGTATATCGAATTGAGCCGGATCCCTGCCGTCGCCGTAGATGCCGGCATTCGCCCCGTTCAATTGGGAGGCGACGACAGCAGAAAGGGGAGGAAGGCCCGCATCGATGTAATTCAGCATGGGAAGCTCGGTCCAGGCCTCCTCAGCCATGGCGCCAATTCCAGTACCCGATCAAACGGCACATTCGCCAGGTCTCTATCCGAATCAAACGAATCCTGCGCGGCACGGGCGGTATCACCGAAAGAGTGCGTCGACCGGGACGGTGATCGGAATCAAACCGGTGAACCAACCCGCCGTCATAAACTCCGCCGGGGTGCTGCGGTTATCGGTGGGAGTAAGTCCGTAATATGTTTCAGCGCCGGTCAACTCGTATTCCGCGAGGGCGGCGCAGGCGAACACACCACCGCTGAAACGGGCGCCCGCTGCTATGCAAGCGGATTCGAATCGGGCTGTCTGTCGCTCGTCCATCAGCTGTTCGACCACGACGTCGCCGCCACAGGACGCCGATGGCATCACCGAGTGGCAGCGGGAAGTCCGGAAGGGTTCCGTCATTGTTTTCGGCGAACTCGATCCATTCACGCACCTCGGGGGAATCCAAGGTCAGGGCGGACGTGTGCTGCTGCTGCCGGACGCAGTAATCGTCGTAGCTGCCCGCCTCGCCAGCGGGATGGGCGCTGCGCCCCGCCACCAGCGCGCGGTACATCATATGGATCTCCATGAATAGCACGCCCATCAACATCGGGTCGGTGTGGAGATGATCGACGATCACATAGAATGTGAAGTGGTCCGCGTGTTGAATAACCCTGAAGCGGAAGCAATCCCACTGCAGCGGATTCGGGGTAGCCAATACATGGTCTTGCCATTCTTCTGGCGTCATCTCGCCATGCTTGGTCGGGACGAATTCGATGTCCGCGGGGTCGATTGATGGTCCGACGAACGATGTGTTCGGCATCGGTGTATTCGAACCAACTGCGGTAGGTGTCGTGGCGACGAAGGTGCGCGTTGATGACGTACGTCATGGCACGGATGTCGCACTGACCGGGGATGTCCCAGGAGCCCATGACCAGCCGTGAATATTCGAGCCCACGGCCGCGTACTCGCAGAAGCCACGCAGATGTTGGGCTTGCATGTAGCTGGCCGGCACAGCACTTACCGGCGCTTGCCGGGCCTTCGCCAGCGAGGCGG
Source organism: uncultured Actinomycetota bacterium (assembly GCA_963833915.1). Lineage (GTDB taxonomy): Bacteria > Actinomycetota > Actinomycetes > Mycobacteriales > Mycobacteriaceae > Mycobacterium. The sequence goes on along the minus strand of CAWHZO010000016.1, from coordinate 3,050 downwards.
GGGACGGGTGCCACGACACGACCGAGCCTGGCCCCGGCACCCAGTCGTGGATTGTTCCTACTTTCACCGACCCTGCGCCTACGAACACTTTCCCTCCTGATGCTTCAGTGCCTGCGGTTCAGCGGACACCTCGACGTCGGGACCGCGTCACGACGGCTCGATAGCTCCTGCGGGCGCCAACTTTTCGCACAGGTGCTCCGCCAAACCGCGAACGGTGGTGATGTCCGTGGAGCTGATGCGTATCCCCGTTTCGGTCTCGATGCGGGTACGCAGCTCGAGGTTGCCCAGCGAGTCCACGCCGTACTCGGAGAGCGGACGGTCCGGGTCGACGGTGCGGCGCAGGATCAGGCTGACCTGCTCGGAGATCATACGCCGCAGCCGGGTGGGCCACTCGTCTGGGGGCAGCGCGTTCAGCTCGGCGAGGAATTTGCTTGTGCCCGTTCGGCTTTGCCCCGCGGATTTGAACAGCTTCAGCGAACGGGCTGCGTTGGGCGAACGCGGTCAACCACGGTGTCCCCATCATCGGGCGCATAGCCGGTGTAGGCGCGGTCGTGGCGCAGCAGTGCCTGGAACGCGTACGCGCCCTCGTCGGGAGTGATCGCGGTGTCGGCGCCTTCGGCGAATGCCGTGGCGCGGCCGATCTCGGCCCATGGCTCCCCAGGCGATCGCGGTGGCCGGAAGGCCCTGAGCCCGGCGCCAGTGGGTGAAGGCGTCCAGCCAGCTGTTGGCCGCGGCGTACGCGCCCTGACCCGGGCGAGCCCACCAGGGCGGCCGCCGAGGAGAACGAGCAGAACCAGTCCAGCGGCTGGTCCGGCCGTGGCATGGTGCAGATTCCAAGCGCCGTAGACCTTTGGCGCCCAGTCGCGGTCGATCAGCTCGTCGGTGATGTTGGTCAGCGTGGCGTCTTCGACCACCGCTGCCGCGTGCAGCACACCGCGCACCGGAAGCCCGGTGGCGGTCGCCGCTGCCACCAACCGCTCCGCCGTGCCGGCCTCGGCGATGTCGCCGCACTCCACCACGACGTCGGCGCCGATCGCGCGGATGAGCTCGATCGTCTCCAGCGCCTTTGGATTCGGCTGCGAGCGGGAGGTCAGCACGATGCGGCCACAGCCCGCCGCGGCCATCTTCTCGGCGAGGAACAGCCCGAGCCCACCCAGGCCGCCGGTGATGATGTAGGCGCCGTCGCCGCGGAAGACCTGAGCCTGCTCCGGGGGCACCACCACGCGGCTGCTGCCCGGTGCGCGGGATGTCGAGCACGAGCTTGCCGGTGTGCTCGGCCGCGCTCATCACCCGGATCGCGGTGGCCGCGTCGGCCAGCGGGTAGTGCGTGCTCTCCGGAAGTGGCAGCGCACCGTCTGCGATCGAGCCGGTACACCGTGTCGCAGCAGGTCCCGGACCCGTTGCGGGTGGCTGACTGACATCAGCCCCAGGTCGACGTCGTGGAAGGTCGAGGTTGCGGCGGAACGGGAAGAGCCCCAGCCGGGTGTCGCCGTAGATGTCGCGTTTGCCGATCTCGACGAACCGTCCGCCGAGCGCCAGCAGTTCGAGCCCGGCGCGTTGTGCGGCGCCGGTCAAGGAGTTGAGCACGATGTCGACGCCGTACCCGTCGGTATCGCGGCGGATCTGCTCGGCGAACTCGATGCTGCGCGAGTCGTAGACATGCTCAATTCCCATGTCGCGCAACAGTTCTCGACGCTGCTCGCTGCCGGCCGTGGCGAAGATCTCGGCGCCCGCGGCGCGGGCGATCGCTATCGCGGCCTGCCCCACGCCGCCGGTCGCGGAGTGGATCAACACCCGGTCACCGGAAGTGATCCTGGCCAGGTCATGCAGGCCGTACCAGGCGGTGGCATGCGCGGTGGTCACCGCGGCCGCCTGGTCATCGGTCAGGCCGGGCGGCAGCGTGACGGCCAGGCGGGCGTCGCAGGTGACGAACGTGCCCCAGCAGCCGTTGGCGGAAAAGCCGCCGACATGGTCACCGACCTGGTGATCGGTGACGTCCGGACCCGACCGCGGTCACCACTCCGGCGAAATCCGTACCCAGCTGCGGCTAACGCCCCTCGAAGCTGGGGTAGCGGCCGAACGCGAGCAGCACATCGGCGAAGTTGATGCTGGACGCGTTGACCGCGACCTCGATCTGGCCTGGCCCCGGCGGAACGCGGTCGAACGCAACGAGTTCCATCGATTCGCAGGTCACCGGGCGTGCGGATCTGCAGGCGCATCCCGTCGCGCTCGTGGTCGACGACGGTGGTTCGCCGCTCCTCGGGGCGCAGCGGAGTGGGGCACAAGCGCGCCGTGTACCACTGCGCCGTTCCGCCAGGCGGTCTCGTCCTCCTCGGACCGCCCAGCAGTTGCCGTGCCAGCTGCTCGGCATCCATGTCCTCGTCGACGTCGATTTGGGTGGCACGCAGATGCGGATGTTCGGTGCCGATCACCCGCATCAAGCCGCGCAACCCGGCCTGCTCCAGATTGGCGTCGGTCGCCGGCCACAACCGTCTGGGCGTTCCTGGTCACGACGTACAGGCGAGGCGACTCGCCCGGGATTTCTGGCAGCGCGCGGGCGATGCGCACCAGATGCCGCACATACTCCCCGCCCCGAAGCGCACACTCCTCGTCCGGGTTGCCGTTCTGCGGTCCCGTGAAGACGACCACACCCTGAATCCGCCGGCACGAGCTGATGGCAAGCTTTCGGCGATTGGCCCGGTGGTCGGCGTGCTGCGGCCAGCTCATGCGTCGTGCATTCCGCGCCATGGAGCTTTCAAGGCATCGGTCAACTTGGTGGCCACCACATCGGCGGTGGTGGAGGTGCTGATCAGCAGCCACGCTCCAGCGTCGGCAGGGGCGGCCTCGGGCAACTCTCGCTGCTGCCATTCGATGGTCAGCAGCCGCTCGCCCAGCACGCGATCTCGGTCGTTGCGTTCTCGGATCCCCCGGTACCCATTCTGCAGCCCACGTACGGTCAGCAGAACCGTGCCGTGCTCGTCCAGCACATCGAGGTCGGCCTCGACCCCGGTGGCGTCGGCTTCGGTCACCCGCGTGTAGCAGTAGTGGGC
>CAWHZO010000015.1:0-235005 GCA_963833915.1 uncultured Actinomycetota bacterium | reverse complement strand
ATCGGCGTGCCAGGTCACCCCCAACCGATACCACCGCCGCCACCGGGGCCCGCCGTGATCCCCGGTCCCGTCGCACCCACGCCCGCGCCGGTGTCCGGGCCGCCGCCAGCGGCGGCACCCGGAGCTCCGCTGCCCGCTGAGGCGGCATCCGCACCAGGAGGGGGTCAGTGATGCGCGTGATGATCAGTAAAGTCCGCCATCGGATCTGGCAGAGCCTCCGTATTCCTCGTTGCCGCACTGGTGTTGAGCTCCTGCGGCTGGCACGGCATCTCGAACGTCTCGCTGCCTGGCGGCCCGGGCCATAGCGCCGGGGCCTACACCCTCTATGTGCAGATGCCGGACACCCTGGCCATCGACGGCAACAGCAAGGTCATGGTGGCCGATGTGTTCGTCGGCTCGATCCGCAAGATCGAGCTCAAAAACTGGATCGCCACCCTCACGCTGGGCGTGGCCAAGAACGTCAAGCTGCCGAAAAACGCCACCGCCAAAATCGGGCAGACCAGCCTGCTCGGTTCTCAGCACATCGAGTTGGCCCCGCCGGCCGACCCGTCGCCGCAACTGCTGAAGAACGGCGACACCATCCCGCTGAAGAACTCCTCGGCCTATCCCAGTACGGAGCAGACACTGGCCAGCCTGGCGATGGTCGTACGCGGGGGCGGACTTCCCAATCTCGAAGTCCTGCAGAACGAGGTCAGCAAGATCCTGACCGGTCGGGGTCCCCAGATCCGCGCGTTCCTCGGCAAGCTGGATACCTTCACCCGCGAACTCAACGCGCAGCGCGACGACATCACTCACGCGATCGACTCGACCAATCGGCTGTTGGCCGTCGTCGGCAACCGATCGGCTGTGCTGGACCGCGCGCTGACCGAATTCCCGCCGCTGATCAAGTTTTTGGCGGGTCCGGAGTATCAGAAACATCTGATCGACGCGGTCGAATCGGTGGGTGCGCTCAGCCAGGCTGCCGCCCAGTACCTGGGTGAGGCGCGAGGTCCATTGCACCAGGACCTGCAGTTGCTGCAGTGCCCGTTGAAGGAGCTGGGCAAGGCTTCGCCCTACCTGCTCGGCGCTTTGAAGTTGCTCTTGACCGCGCCGTTCGATCTCGACACCGTGCCGAAGCTGATCCGCGGTGACTTCATGAACTCCTCCCTCGAGGTCGACACCACGCTGTCCGCGGTTGACAACGCCTTCCTCACCGGGACCGGGTTCTCCGGGGCGTTGCGGGCGCTGGAGCAGTCGTACGGCCGCGACCCCGCGACGATGATTCCGGACGTGCGCTACACGCCGAACCCGAACGACGCCCCAGGCGGACCACTTGTGGAGAGGGCGGACAGGCAATGCTGACTCGTTTCATCAAGCGCCAGCTGGTCCTGTTCGGCATCCTGACCGTGGTGGCCCTGTTGGTGTTGGGCGTGTATTACCTGCGTATTCCGACTCTGATGGGCATCGGTCAGTACCAGCTGAAGGCCGAACTGCCGGCCTCCGGCGGCTTGTACTCGACGGCCAACGTGACCTATCGCGGGATCACGATCGGCAAGGTGACCGCTGTCGAGCCGACCGAAAAAGGCGCCGAAGCGACGATGAGCATCGACAGCCAGTTCAAGATTCCTCTTGACTCAGTGGCGAACGTGCATTCGGTGTCGGCCGTCGGTGAGCAATATCTGGACCTGGTGTCGCAAGGCCGTGCGCACGGGAATTTTTCGCCCGGTCAGACCATCACCAAGGGCACGGTGCCCAGCGAGATCGGCCCGGCGCTGGATACCGCCAACCGGGGGTTGGCGGTGTTGCCGAAGGACAAAATCGGCCAGCTACTCGACGAGACGGCGGAATCGGTCGGCGGCCTGGGCCCGGCGTTGCAGCGGCTGGTCGACTCCACCCAGGCGATCGTCGGCGACTTCAAGACCAACATCAACCAAGTCGACGACATTATTCAGAACTCCGGGCCCATCCTGGACAGCCAGGCCAAATCGAGTAGTGCGATCGAACGATGGGCGCACAACCTCAACATCCTGGGCGCGCAGACAGCTCAACAAGATTCCCATCTGAAAAGCATCCTTTCCCAAGCGGCCCCGACCGCCGATCAGGTCAACTCGGTGTTCAGCGACGTCCGCGAGTCGCTACCGCAGACGCTGGCCAATCTTGAGATCGTGATCGACATGCTCAAGCGCTACCATCCGGGCGTCGAGCTGACGTTGGTGTTCCTGCCTCAGCTCGGATCGATCGTGCAGGCGATTTCCGCACCGTACGAGAAGGACCGGATGGCGGCGCTGGACCTCACGCTGGCGATCAACTATCCGGCGCCCTGCTTGACCGGATTTCGCCCCGCGCCGGAGTGGCGCGCACCGGCCGACACCAGCATCGCGCCGCTGCGCGAAAACAACTACTGCCGGATCCCGCAGGACTTTCAATCCAACGTGGTGCGGGGCGTGCGCAACCTGCCGTGCATGGATGTCCCTGGCAGACGCGCGCCGACGCCGCAAGATTGCCGCAGCGGAAAACCCTACGTGCCGTTGGGCACCAACCCGTGGTTCGGTGATCCAAATCAGATCCTGAACTGCCCGGCCCCCGGGGGCCGCTGCAACCAGGCGGTGAAACCGGGCTTTGTGATCCCGGCGCCGTCGGTCAACAACGGTCTGAACCCACTGCCCGCGGACAGGTTGCCGCCTGGAGGGATGACGCCGCCGCCGACGAGCGACCCGCTGCAGAGGCCGGGCTCGGGTTCTGTGCAGTGCAACGGACAACAACCCAACCCCTGCATCTACACCCCGGGCGGGCCTCCGGCGGCCGTCTATAGTCCGATGAGTGGCGAGGTGACGGCCCCCGACGGTTCCAAGTACTCCGTCAACAACTCACGCAATACAGGAGATGACGGATGGAAGGAGATGCTGGCGCCAGCCGGCTGACCCCGCACGACACGGACAATCCGCCCGTGACCGACGATTCCACCTCTGAGGTAACCGCCGAGGATTCATCGGAATCCGATGACGCAGCCGCCCATGAGATCAGCGAGTCGAACGCCGAGGATTTGGCGGAATCGGCGAGCGCCGAGGCAGCAGGCGACGAGCGCGGCCTTTCACGTCTAGGCCGCGGTTGGTTCGTCGGTATCGCGGCCGCCCTTGTCCTGTTCGCCGGCGGTGTCGGCGTGGGCGGTGCCTGGATGCTCATCCAGCACCAGGACAGTCAGGCCACCGCGCGTCACGATGCCGCTGCCATGGAGGCCGCCAAGGACTGTGTCGCGGCCACCCAGGCGCCCGACACCACGGCGATGGCCTCCAGCGCTCAGAAGATCATCGAATGCGGTGCCGGAGCTTTCCGATCCCAAGCGATCTTGTACAGCAGTCTGCTCGTCGAGGCCTATCAGGCTGCCAACGCTCACGTCGAGGTGTCAGATCTGCGTGCGGCAGTGGAACGTAACAACGCCGACGGTTCGATCGAGATCCTGGTGCCACTACGCGTCAAGGTGTCCAACGCCGAAACGCAGAACCAGGAAGCCGGCTACCGCTTGCGGGTGACGATGGTGCCCGAGGAGGGCAAGTATCTGATTTCCAAGCTCGACCAGGTGGCGAGGTGACGTTGCTGGTCGAAAAGACCGGGGCCGCACCGGTTGTTGCAGAAGCAGCGCCGGATGATCTGGCGCGCTGGCACATTCGCGCGGCCGCACTCGCTCTCGATGTGTTCCCCGGTGTCGCTGTGGTGGCGACGATGGGATTGGTCTGGCTGGCGGTGCCGGCGCGCAGCACCTGGTGGTGGGTGTCGGTGTCCGTCCTCGTCGGCGTGACCCTGCTGACCATGATCAACCGGGCGGTCTTGCCGGCGATCACGGGTTGGAGTTTGGGACGCGCGCTGCTCGGGATCGCCGTCGTGCGCCCGGACGGAACCGCCGTCGGAGTAGGGCAGCTGATGTCGCGGGAACTCGCCCACCTGCTGGACACCCTGTCGGTGTTCGTCGGATGGCTGTGGCCGCTGTGGGATCCGCGCCGGCGTACCTTCGCGGACCTGCTGCTGCGCACCGAAGTGCTTTGTGTGGAATCAGATCGGCGTCCCGCGGACATCCGGCGGCACGCCGCGATCGTGGTGTCGATTGCGGTGTTGCTCTGCGTCGCCGGCGGTGCGATCAGCGTGCTGGCGATTTGGTTGCCCGATCGCGCGTCTGTCCAGACGCGCGTTGCTGTCGCGGCCCAGGGGCCCAAGATCGTCACCGAGATGCTGACCTACGACCCGAAGTCGCTGCCCGCCGATTTCGCGCGCGCCCAATCGCTGACATCAGACAAATACCGGCCGGAGTTGGTCAAACAGCAGGAGTCGGTGAAAAAGGGTCACCCCGTCGTCAACGAGTATTGGGTGACAGACAGCACCGTGCTGTCCGCAACACCGGATCGGGCGACGATGCTCTTGTTCATGCAAGGCCACCGCGGCGGAGGCGACGAGAACCGGTTTATCACCGCCACCGTCCAGGTCAGCTTCGTCAAGGGTAAAGACGGGCGCTGGCTTGTCGACGACCTGAACGTGGTGACGAAACCCAAACCAGCCCAGGGAAAAAAGTGAGCCCCCGCCGACAAATCCAGCCGGGCGAAGAGCCCCTGTACATCGAACAGCTACCGAAGCGGACGCTGTGGTCGAGGTTGCCGGTGCACCCGACATTTCCGCAGCAGTGGTGGAAACCGTCCCATGCCTGGGCGTTGCCCTCGGCGGTGGCCGCTGCGACGCTGCTGACGGCAGGTGCCATCACGACGTCGTCAATCGTTCTGGTCAAGCAGCGATCACTTCACGAAGTGACGATGAAGCAAGCCGACGTGCTCGACTTCGTCAAGGCCTTCATGACCGGGTTCACGACGTTGGATCCGTTTCACGCCAACGCCTATATCGATCGGATATTGGCCCACGCGACGGGCGATTTCGCCAAGCAGTATCACGACAAGCAGAACGACATCCTGGTCCGGATCGCCCAGGCCGAGCCGACCAAGGGCACCGCTCTAGCCGCCGGGGTGGAACGCTGGAACGACGACGGCAGCGCCAATGTCATGGTGGCTACCGACGTCACGTTCAAATCTCCGGACGGTAAGCAGAAATTCGACAACACAAATCGTTGGGTGGTCACCGCTCAGCGGGAAGGTAACCAGTGGAAGATCAGCAGCCTGCAGCAGGTGATCTGACTGACGAGATTCCCAATAGCCTGCCGGGAGACGAGTCGGCCGTCAACAACGACGACACCGACACCGAGGCTTCCGAACCGGAACCGACCGGCGACTCGGTTATCGACGACGAAAACGTTGATGACACAACCGAAGACGACGACACAGAGGCCTCCGACGAGTCGGATGAAACCGCCGTCGGCGTACGAGAAAGGCGGCCGGCGGGCAAGTGGTCGCTGATCGTGGCGGCCGTCGCGGCTGTATTGTTCGTCGGGTCCGCGGCATTCGCCGGCGCGACCGTGCAGCCGTACCTGACCGATCGCGCCACCGTGGCCACCAAGCTGCGGGTCGCACGCACCGCCGCCAACGCGATCACGACGTTGTGGACTTATACCCCGGACAACATCGACAAGCTGGCCGACCGGGCGTCGCAGTACCTCAGCGGCGATTTCGAGGCGTCGTACCGCAAATACATCGACGCGATCGCCGCGCCTAACAAACAGGCCAAGGTCACCAACACCACCCAAGTCACCGGGGCCGCCGTGGAATCATTGAACGGGCCCGACGCCACCGCGATCGTCTACACCAACACGACGTCAACCAGTCCGGCCACCAAAGATGTTCCCTCGCTGAGGTACTTGTCCTATCGACTGGCCTTGCAACGGGATCACGCACGCTGGCTGGTCACCAGAATGACAACCGTTACCTCGCTGGACCTGACTCCTAAGTTCTAGTTGAAGGCGAGCCAGCCCGGAAGCGACCGCTCGTGCGAATCGCAAAGAACCTCGCGGGTATCGCAATTGCCCTTCGGCACACCGGCTCCTGCCCACATGCCGCCGGTATCGCGGCGCAGCACGATCGCCGACGAGGTGCCGCCGTCGAGTAGCACCGCGCTGTCGCTGCCCAGACCACGGAACAGGTCCTGAATGTTGTCCGGCGTATAGCTACCGCCTTGGAACACATACATCTCGTCGCGAGGTTTGGAGTAGGCCAGCGCCGTGCGGGCTGCGCTCGGACCTCCGTCGTTAAGCTGGCCGGTGTTTCCCGGGGACAACAGCCCGAGCCCACTCACCGCGACGAACTGCTCGCCGCGTTCCACCAGGCCCGTAACGACCTGGGTGGCGGCGTCGTAATCGTGACCGTCCCGACCGCCCCGGGGCCACAACACCGATGCCGCACCATGGCTCGGCAGAATCATCGTGGCCAACGCGCTCCAATTCTCGTTTCCACCGGACAGGCCCTGCTTGCCGGCGTAGGGGATGGTGCCGGTGACCGCCTGGTTGGCCCGGCCCTGGCCGTGCGTGTTGTCGACGTAAGCGCCCAGCGGTGAACTGCATCCGGTGGACCGCCATGAGCCGCCCTTCTGACCGCGGATGTCGAAGAAGTTGGCGTTGATCGCGATCGTCGGCTGGCCCAGCACCTGCCACGCCTGCACCGCGGTGTAAGTTTCGGATGCTTGCGCCAGGCCGTCGCCGGTGCGCGCCCGCGGGTTGCGTTCGCAGCGCGCCTGGAAACCGCGGTGAGTGTCCACCAGCAGATGCGGTTCAAGCCGTTGCGAGGCAGCCTTGATGATCATCAGGTGGCCACCGCTGGTACCGTCATACCAGCTGCCGGCGGCGTTGCGCATGGGCGCTGGATGCCCGCCGCCGAAGTTGTACACCAGGTAGGAACCTTGGGTGTTCGCGATGGCGTTTGCCAGTAGATCGCGTGCTTCCGCGCGCGCGACCGGTTGCCCGGTGCTAGTCGCCAGCGTCAGGCACAGCGCTGGTCCGGCGCAGCAGGCTGCGATACGCCGGAAGGTGACGGCAAGAGACGGCACGGTTGCCCTTTCGACGCGAAAATCGTTGCAAACAGCACAGCATCAACCTCAGGATTTACACAGCAAAGTTGCATAACGGTCGCGTGACGGTTTAGCCGCGCTCCAATGACGTTCGGCCGCTGGGACTTTGCGGTCGACGGGCGGGGAAATGAACGTCGGCTAGTACTCGGGGTACGTTGCGTCGGCGACGGCCGTCGTCTCCGGCGTGCTCGTCGGCGCCGCGGCGAGGCCCGGCACAAGGCGGTGATAACCGCGACGGTCGTAGATGCGGGTGACGATGCCGCCGAGCAGCAGACCGATCACCAGTCCGACCGCCGTCAGCTCCAACGATTGCGACAAACCCGCGTCGGCACGGCCGTCGAGATACAGCAAAGCCCTTGCGCCCAAGAACACTTGGTGCATTGGCTCGAATTTCGCCAGCCAACCGAAGAACGTCGGGGTGGCCTCCAACGGCACGGTGGCGCCTGCCGACGGTAATCCGAGTATGACGAAGACGAACATGCTGACCAACAGACCGAGTGCGCCCAGTACCGCGATCAGCGACGTCGAGGTGATGCCCACCGCCGTGATCGCGAATACCCCGAAGAGCCATAACGCCAAGCTGTTCTGGACCGGCATGCCCAGCTTCGTAGCGATCAGGATGTAGAGGGCCGATGTCAGCAGTGCCAGCATCACCGTCAACGCCCATTTGATCAACAGCGTTTGCAACCTCGAGATCTTCACCTGCTCGGCGAATCGATATACCGGGCCGAATTCAGCGGGTACGAACCCGAGCATCGAGTCCACCAGCATGCTGACCACGATGCTGCCGGTGAACCCAGCGAGCAGCAGCAACAGCGAATAGTAGAATGCGGACAGCCCATTACCGGTGCCATCCGGTAGCGCATTGTGCACGGTCGACTTGATTTCGATCGGGTTGGCGAGCATCAACGCCACCGCCCCGGCCTCGGGCGCCCGACCCGTTTGTTGCGCAACTTCTTGCGAAAGCCGTTGTCCAACAATGTGATCGATCATAACGACGCCGCGCTGAAGCGTTTGGCCGGCGATGCTGGCACCCAGCGTGCCTGCTCGTGGATTGGTCGAGATGATGACGATCGGGCGGTCGACGCGCCCCGGCGCCAGCGCGCTTTTCGCGTAGGCCTGCAGCTTCGAGGAGAAGTTGGGCGGTATCACCGCGACACCGTAGATCTGGGCGGTTTGCAATTGCTGCTTGGCTTGATCGTGGTCCAACAACCGGACGTCGTAGGCGTCCTTGTCAAAACCGGACACCATGCCCTTGACGACCTGTGCGCCGGTGGGCCCGGCGTCCTCGTTCAAGATGGCGATGGGAAAGTGCCGCAGGTTGGTCATTGGCCGCAGGATTCCGCCGAGATAGAAGGCGGCCAACGCCGACAACAACGCCAGCGTGACGACGACTGGGGCCGTCCAGAACCACAGTGAACGCGTCGCTTTCGGGTTAGCCAGGCCGGAGCGACGGCTCCCACCGGAATGCGGGAGCGGGTGGGCTGCGGAGTCGTTGTCGTCGCCGGTTGTGACGTCGGGTACCGCGTGACGGGCTTGCGGTTCAGACATTCTGGCTCCTGTTCGTCGGCGCCCACCCTAGTCGCCGAGCGCTGCGTGCATCTCCCAGACCAGGATTTCGGCGGCCTCGCCGGCCGTGACGCGCGCACTCGTCGATGCGGCGAACCGCACCGCGTCACCTTCGGCCAGCTCGGCGTCAGTGTTGAGCTCTTGCAGGTTCAGTCGCCCGCGGGCGACGAACAGATGCAGATAGGGCGCCACCGGCAGGGTGAGCTTGTCGCCGGGTCGCAATCGAGCTCCGTGTAATGCCGCCGATCGGTTGTGAATTGTGACCGCGGCATCGTGCCCGGGCATCCCCGACGCGATCGTCACCAGCTGCCCGTCGAGCTGATCGTCGCCGATCGCGTGTTGCTGATAGCCCGGCGCGATTCCCGACACGTCGGGTAGCAGCCACATCTGCACGAAACGCACCGGATCGGTTGTCGACGCATTCTTCTCCGAGTGCGAGATGCCAGTACCGGCCGACATCCGCTGCGCGAGACCGGGATAGACGACGCCGCTATTGCCTGCCGAGTCGCGATGTGCCAACGAGCCCTCCAACACCCAGGTCACGATCTCCATGTCGCGGTGCGGGTGGGTGTCAAAACCCCCGCCGGGTTCCACGACGTCGTCGTTGTTGACCAGCAGCACCCCGTGGTGAGTGTTGCTCGGGTCGTACTGGTCGCCGAACGAAAAGGAGTGCCGGGATTTCAGCCACGACGTCGTGGTGACCGCCCTGTCGGCGGCTAGCCGTATCTGGACGGTGGCGGGCATATGTTTCTCCTATGTCAAGCCGCTGCCGTTTGGCAAGGCTGGATTCGGTTTTGGTGGTCGTCGTGGAGGTGATGGTGGACGACGCGGGCGAGGCGGCGTTTGAGGCTGCGCAATGCCTCAGCTTTGGAGGCGCCAGCGTTAAGCCGTTTGTGGTAGTAGGCCCGGCCGAGTCCGTCGAGGCGGATCTGTGTGACGGCGATGCGGTGCAGTGCGGCGTTGAGTTGGCGGTTGCCCGAGCGGGTCATCCGGACCCGGCCGGCGGTGTTGCCTGACCACACCGGGATGGGCGCGACGCCGGCATGACGGGCAAAAGCCGCCTCGCTTTTGAATCGGGTCACGCCGGCGGCCTCTCCGACGAGTTTGGCCGCGGTCAACTCCCCGCAGCCAGGCATCCCCAGCAGAGCCGGAGCAACCTCGCGCACACGTGTGCCGATCCGTTTGGCCAACACATCGATGGCCGCACTGAGCCGGATGATGTCGGCCAGTTCGTCGCGGGCCAGCTCGGCGACCAGCCCCGGCAGGGTCTCTAGCCACGACCGCAACATCTCGCAGTGCTTGGCCCGATCCAGCGACCCCGGCTGGGGCGCGCGCTCGGGATCGAGCTCATGAACCCGCCACCGTAGCCGGTTGATCGTCGCGGTGCGTTGGGCCACAACGACTTCCCGTCGATCCACCAACAACTTGAGCTCACGTGACACCTCGTCATGGCAGGCCACCGGCAAGTCGGGCTCACGCAGCACCGCACGTGCTACCGCCAACGCATCGATCGGATCAGACTTACCGCGAGTACGCGCCGAGGCCCGAGTCTGGGCCATCAACTTCGGCGGTACCCGAACCACCTGCTGGCCAGCAGTGAGCAGATCGCGCTCCAGGCGAGCCGATAAATGCCGACAATCCTCGATACCCCACACCACCTCGACGCCAAAGCGTTCCCGTGCCCACATCACCGCCTCGGCATGACCGCAGCTGGTCGCCGCAACGACCTTTTCGCCGACTTTGCGCCCGACCTCGTCAACCACAACAAAGGTGTGAGTGCGCTTGTGAACATCGGCTCCAACAACAACCATGGTGGTTGCCTCCTTCACTGTGAGGTGACGGTTGGGCCGGTCGGCGGACACATCTCAGTGGGGGCGACGCCACGCTCCTATCAAGTCACGCCGGCCGGTCCTTCACACCTGATGCCGACAAAACGCATGCACGCCAACCCGAAGGCGGCACCCAGGCTACGAGCCAGACATCAGGTGATCAGGATCCAACCACCGCAAAACGCGGCACACTCACCCTGACACTGACCTCAGGCTAACCCGGGGCTCAGCATCGCTTGGGCATGCCGCAGCGCGGCATCGAGGTCGGCAAGGGCCAACTGGTCACGGCCGCCGAGGTGGATCTCGATCTGGTATTCGGGCTGACCGTCACGCCCGAAGATCGGTAGTACGACGAATTCGGTTGATGCCAGCTCAGTTTCGAGCGCACTCGTCACCGATTGCAGTGTCACGATTGTTATCAGGGTGCTCAGCTCTCGAGTCACCTGGGCGGTCGGCTCCAACGACGCGAGTACCGCGGCGAGCCGGTCGTGTAGCGATGTGTGCGCGGCGTCGAACCGCCAGGCTCCGTAGCCCCGGTCGCGAATTTCGGCGAGTACCAGCCGATGTGCCGTGATGTCGGCGGCGGTCAGCCGCGGTGTGACCCGCCGCAGCCACGCGTCGATCGCGTCCTCGTCGCGCCAGGCCATCGCCACCAGGCCGAACGGCGGTCCAATGGGGAACCGCTGGCCGATCGCGTGCTCACCATCGGTGCCGTGGCCGACCGCGTCGACGGTAATGAGGTGCGTCTGCCCGATCTTGGACATCGAGCAGCCCGCGCCCAGCGTGACGTGCAGGAAGCTGAGCGCGTCGCGGCCGCGGTCCAACAGCGGGAACTGCGCTCTCAGGCCGTGCACCAGGCCGAACAATCCGCTGCCCAGCGTGTAGCGGCGATCCTCCCGCCGGGTTACCCAGGTGCGTCGTTCGAGTTCGGCCAGCACCAGCGCGCATGTCGAGGTGCTGATCCCGCAGATTTTCGCCAGTTCGGCCGATGTCCGGCCGCCCGGTGAATCCGCCAGTGTCGCAAGCACATCCATCACGCGACCGGTGGGCGGCGACTTGGCCACCTCGGCCAGGTGCAGCGGCGCTGTTGACGAATCCATTGCCACCTTCTTACCATCCGTCCGAAATCTCATTTATTACTTCCTAATATTAGGAGTGAACACATGTACAAGGTTGGCGTGTGGGGTCCGGGCTCGATGGGGCTGATCGCCCTGCGCGGAGTGATCGACCACCCACAGCTGCAACTCGTGGATCTCGTCGTGCACAGCGACGCCAAGGCGGGCCGCGACGCGGGGGAGTTGTGCGGGATCGCGCCGGTGGGCGTCACGGCAAACCAGGATCCCGCGGGTTTGCTGACCGGTGACGCCGACGTGGTGGTCTACGCCGCGGCGGCCAACCTGCGGCCCGCCGATGCGATCGAAGACATGGTGTCGATATTGCGGGCCGGCAAGAACGTGGTGTCGTGCTCGGTAGTGCCGTTGGTATATCCCGACGGCGTCGACGCGGCATTTACCGAGCCGCTGCGCGAGGCTGCAAGCGCCGGCGGCGTGTCGTTCTTCACCACCGGAATCGACTCTGGATTCGCCAATGATGTTCTGCCGCTGGTGCTTACCGGAGTATCACGGGTCATCGAGTCGGTCCGGCTGACCGAGATGTTCAACTATGCGACCTACCCGGACAAAGACGCGGTGTACGAGATCCTGGGATTCGGCAAGCCGCCGGAATTCACCGCCTTCGCCGCGGCGCCCGGGATTTTCACGTTCGGCTGGGGCCCGGTGCTGCATCAGCTCGCCGCGGGGCTGGGTGTCAAGATCGACAACCTGGACGAAAACGTCGAACGGATCGTCGCCGAGGAG
Source organism: uncultured Actinomycetota bacterium (assembly GCA_963833915.1). Taxonomy (GTDB): domain Bacteria; phylum Actinomycetota; class Actinomycetes; order Mycobacteriales; family Mycobacteriaceae; genus Mycobacterium. The sequence continues at coordinate 222,782 of CAWHZO010000015.1, read as the reverse complement.
TCGTTCGACACGCCCACCGGGCATATCGCTGCCGGGACCATCGGTGCGATGCGCTCAACGCTGACCGGATACGTGGACGGTAAGCCAACTTTCGTCATCGACCACGTCACGCGCATGCGAGACGACTTGGCCCCCGACTGGCCGCAACCACAGATCTCGATACCGCCACGCGATCTCGGTTACGGGCCGGCTTCGGGCCGCGGTCTCTACCGTGTCGAGATTGAGGGCTCGCCGAGCATGCGCTGCGAATTCGAGATGGCCGACGATCACGACCACGACCTGGGTGCACGGATGGCCGGCGCATCACGGATGGTCAACGTCATCCCGGCGGTCTGCCAGGCACAGCCCGGGCTACTTTCCGCGCTGGATCTGCCGCTGGTCACCGGTGCCGGGTTGGTCCGGTCGGTGCCCGGGCCGTCGCCGGACAGCCGACTGTTCTAGTGGTCGAGTGGCCACATAACGCCCGAATGTCGCGGTCCTGCGTGGCATAAGTGGCCCATCGAAAAGCTTGTCGCACCTGGGTGTCAACCTGAGCGCATGGGGAAGCAGTCCTGGCCGTTCATCGCCCGCGGAAGCGCTGGCCGATGGATACGTCACCCGGCGGACATTGCGTAGCCAACATCAGTCGGTCCACCGCAACGTCTACGTCCCGAAGTGCCACGAGCTGACCGCTGTCACGCGAGGAGTTTCCGCCTGGCTGTGGGCTGGACGCCAGGCGACTGCCGCCGGCTTCTCGGCAGCTGCCTTGCACGGCACGCGATGGATCGACCCCGCCCTTCCTGCGGAGCTAAACCGGCGCAACGGTAAGCCGGTCGACGGGATCGTCATTTACCGCGAAGAGCTGTGGGACGACGAAGTCTGCACACTTCGCGGCATTGCCGCCACCACACCGGCCCGGACCGCGTTCGATCTCGGGCGCCGAAAGGGCCTGAACTCGGCGGTAACTCATTTCGATGCGCTCGCTAACGCAACCAAGTTCAAAGCCGTTGACATCGAGGAACTAATCCACAGACATCCTCACGTTCGTGGGCTGGTCCAATTGCGTAACGTCCTTCGGTTAATGGACGGCGGCGCTGAATCTCCGCAGGAAACCCGGACCCGACTCTTGCTGGTGCGCTCGGGATTACTCAAGCCCGAGACGCAGATCGTGGTGCTGGACAGGTTCGGCTATCCGTTCGCACGTATTGACATGGGGTATCGCGAATGGAAGGTCGGTATCGAATTCGACGGTGCACAACACTGGACCGACCCAGCTCAACGGACGGCTGATATCGACCGCTACGCCGAACTTGCCGCGTTGGGCTGGCTGATCGTCCGGGTCAGTAGCGATCTTCTACGCTAAAGTCCCGAGGTCCTCGTGGGCCGAGTATGTGTCGCACTTCGTCAGGCAGGTGCCGACTGGCCAGTTATCGCACGCATTGTGCGAAATCTTGTGCCATAACTGGCCACTCGACGCTCAAAGGTGCGCCGGCAGGCCAAATTTCGCGAACAACGTGGTGTCGAGGAAAGCCACCACGCGGCTCACCCCATCGGCGCGGATGTCCAGCACGTGCAGCTGGAAGGGCACGTGGCTTTCGCCGTCGCGCATATACATCGCGGCGGCGGGTTGTCCGTTGGCGGTCAACGGGATCAGCCGCATATCGCCGGGCGCCTGCGCGGGGCACTGTTGGTGAATGAGGATGGCGATCGCCTGCGGTCCCTGATACCAGCCGACGAACGGTGGCATCTCCCAGATCGCCTCGCTGGTGAACAGCTCCACCAGCCGTTCGATGTCGTAGGCCTCGAACGCGGCGATATAGCGCGCCAACCGATCCTGTGCGTCCGCCGACTCCGGTGCCGCCAATCGGTCGTCGGGACTCGGCCGGGCAGCGTCCAGTTGCGAGCGCGCACGTTGCAGCAGGCTGTTGACGGCGACTGTGCTGGTGCCGATCGCGCCGGCCACTTCAGCGGCCTTCCACTGCAACACGTCGCGCAGCACCAGCACCGCCCGCTGCCGAGGCGACAGGTGCTGCAGGGCCGCGACGAACGCCAACCGAACCGATTCGCGTGATCCGACGATCGCTGCCGGATCAGCCGGATCACCCGACACGTCGGGCAATGGCTGCAGCCACGGCACCTCGGCGCCCTCGACCAGATCTGCGGTCGGGTCTGAACTGGGCGCGCCCAACCCGGTGGGCAGCGGCCGACGCTGGCGATTCTCCAGCGCCGTCAGGCAGGTGTTGGTGGCGATGCGATGTAGCCAGGTGCGCACCGAGGACTTTCCCTCGAAGCGGTCGTAGGCCTTCCAGGCGCGCAGAAGGGTTTCCTGCACCAGGTCCTCGGCATCGTGCAGCGACCCGGTCATCCGGTAGCAATGCGCGAGTAGTTCGCGCCGATAGGGCTCGGCGGTGGCGGAAAAATCCGTCCCGCTGTCATCGGGCAGATCCCGGGCGAGCACGCTCACCGGACCGAGCTTACGTATTGACCCTGACATCGGGCCCACCTGGCGACCGCCGTTACGACCCGCCGCGACGGGCTGGGTCTACGCTGCCCCTGATGACAACCACGCGTACCGAGCGAAACTTCGACGGCGTCGGCGGTGTGCGCATCGTCTATGACGTGTGGACCCCCGACACCACTCCACGCGGCGTGGTCGTCCTTTCGCACGGGTTCGGCGAACATGCCCGCCGTTACGACCATGTCGCCCAACGGTTCGGCCGGGGCGCACTGGTGACCTACGCGCTGGACCACCGCGGACATGGCCGCTCGGGCGGCAAGCGGGTGCTGGTGAAAGACATCTCCGAGTACACCGGCGACTTCGACACGCTGGTCGGTATTGCCGGCAAAGAACATCCCGGTGTGACGCGCGTCGTGCTCGGGCACAGCATGGGCGGCGGCATCGTGTTCGCCTACGGCGTCGAACGGCCCGACGCCTACGACCTCATGGTGCTGTCCGGGCCGGCGGTGGCGGCCCAGACGGCCGTTTCGCCGCCGCTCGCGTGGCTCGCCAAGACTCTCGGCGCGATCGTCCCGGGCCTTCCGGTGCAGCAACTGGATGCCGGCGCGGTATCCCGCGACCCGGCCGTCGTGGACGCCTACAACACCGACCCGCTGGTCTATCACGGCAAAGTCCCCGCCGGCGTCGCCCGTGCGCTGGTGCTGGTTGGCGAGACGATGCCGAAACGCGCCGCCGCGTTGACCGCGCCGCTGCTGGTGGTGCACGGATCAGAGGACCAGCTGATCCCCGTCGACGGCAGCCGTCAATTGGTCGACGCTGTCGGTAGTTCCGACGTCGAGCTGAAGGTCTACCCGGGCCTGTATCACGAGGTATTCAACGAGCCGGAGCGCGATCAGGTGCTCGATGACGTGGTGTCGTGGATCAACGCCCGCCTGTGAGTCGCCGCGCCGGAAGGTCGTAGGGTTCCTTTAGTTTGGTGCTATGAGCCGCGCCGGTGACGATGCAGAGCGAAGCGATGGGGAGGAGCGGCGCTATGACTGACGACAAGATGCTGGCGCGGATCGCAGCCCTGTTGCGTCAGGCCGAAGGCACCGACAACTCCCATGAAGCCGAGGCGTTCATGGCGGCCGCGCAACGGTTGGCCACCGCGACGTCCATCGACTTGGCCGTGGCCCGGTCGCATGCCGACAAGCGCACGCCCGCGCAGACGCCGATCCAGCGCACCGTCACCATCGGCGCGGCCGGCACCAGGGGATTGCGGACATATGTGCAACTGTTCGTGGTCATCGCGTCGGCCAACGACGTGCGCTGCGATGTGGCGTCCAACTCGACATTCGTCTACGCCTACGGGTTCGCCGAGGACATCGACACCACCCACGCGTTGTACGCCAGCCTGGTCGTTCAGATGGTCCGCGCGTCGGATGCCTACATCTCCTCCGGTGCGCACCGGCCGACCCCGACGATCACCGCCCGGCTGAATTTTCAACTGGCATTCGGTGCTCGGATCGGTCAGCGGTTGACCGAGGCCAGAGACCAGACCCAGCGAGACGCGAAGAAGGACCGTCGTCGTCCGCCCGGAACCGCGATCGCGTTACGGGACAAGGAACTCGAACTTCGCGACCACTACCGCAGCGCGTCCAGGGCGCGGGGCACCTGGCAGGCCAACCGCGCTACTGCGGGATACTCGTCGGCGGCCCGGCGGGCCGGGGACCGAGCGGGTAGACGGGCCCGCCTGGGGGCCAGCTCAGAACTCTCGGGGGCGCGGACCGCGTTGGAGCGGTGAGCGGCGAGGAACCAACCGCGCGGGATTGGCAGCGCGCAAAAGTCTATGCCGCAGAAGAATTCGTGCGGACATTGTTCGACCGCGTCGCCGAACACGGATCACGCAGCGTGGAGTTCTTCGGCGCGCAGTTGACTCTGCCGCCCGAGGCGCGATTCGGATCGGTCGAGGCGGTGCAGCGCTACGTCGACGAGGTGCTGGCCTTGCCGGCGGTACGACGGCAGTGGCCCGCGGTGGCGCCCCTGACCGTGCGGGCACGTCGGGCCGCTACCGCGGCCCACTACGAAAACCGTGACGGCACTGGAACTATCGCGGTTCCCGACCTCGCGACCGCCAACTGGGCGATGCGTGAGCTGGTGGTGTTGCACGAAATTGCGCACCATCTGTGCGACGCATCGCCGCCGCACGGATCGCAGTACGTTGCCACGCTGTGCGCACTGGCCGAGCTGGTAATGGGGCCAGAGCTCGGTCATGTGCTGCGAGTGGTGTACGCCAAAGAGGGTGTGCGCTAGCCGACGGCGACCATCTCGTCGCCGCATTTGCACTGGTAGGGCTGATCTGTGCCGGCACAGTAGCATTCGACCTCGATGCGAACTCGACAGCCGCACCCGTCGTGGCCACAGCTCAGCAGCGTTCCCGCTTCGTTTGACATGTTTTCCACCTCTACGTTAGGGATTGACAAGCGGCAGCCTATACCCCAGGGGGGTATTCGACAAGGACGGTTTAATGAAGTGGCGGTCGGCATTGTCGCCGAGCTAGCGTGGGCTCATGACCCAGAAGCCGAATCCTGCCGACGTCGATGCATTCTTGGATGCCACCGTGCTGAGCGACGATCCCGCGCTGTCCGCCGCCCTCGAGGCCAGCGAGGCCGCCGGGCTGCCGAAGATCGCCGTATCGGCCCAACAGGGCAAGTTCCTGAGCCTGCTCGCCGCAGCGGTCCAGGCCCGTCGCATCTTGGAGATCGGCACACTCGGCGGCTTCAGCACGATTTGGCTGGCCCGCGGCGCCGGCCCGGACGGCCGGGTCACCACACTGGAATATGAGCCCAAGCATGCCGAGGTCGCTCGGGCCAACATCGATCGCGCGGGGGTCGGTGACCGGGTCGAGGTGATCGTCGGCGCTGCGCTGGAGACGCTGCCGAGTGTGACCGGTGGCCCGTTCGACCTGGTGTTCATCGACGCCGACAAGGAGAACAACGCCGGCTACCTGGAATGGGCTGTCAAGCTGACCCGGCCGGGTTCGGTGATCGTGGTGGACAACGTCATTCGGGAGGGCGCGATCCTGTCGGCGGACCCCGACGCCGTGGTACAGGGGACCCGGCGGGCGCTGGAGATCCTGGGTGAGCACCCCCGCCTCGATGCCGCGGTGCTCCAGACGGTTGGGTCCAAACACTGGGACGGCTTTGCGGTCGCGTTGGTGAAGTGACCCGTGCCGGCCTGACCTACCCGCAAACGGCTCCAGTGGCCGCCGAGCCCACCAGCTTGACGTACTTGGCCAGCACACCCGTGCGGTAGCGCGGCGGTAACGGGTTGAAACCCGAACGGCGGGAATCGAACTCGTCGGGCGCGACCAGCACGTCCAGCGTGCCGTTGGCGACGTCGAGCCGGATGCGGTCGCCGTCGCGCAGAAAGGCGATCGGCCCGCCGTCGACTGCCTCGGGGGCGACGTGGCCCACGCACAGGCCGGTGGTACCGCCGGAGAATCGGCCGTCGGTCAGCAACAGCACGTCCTTGCCCAGGCCGGCGCCCTTGATCGCGCCGGTGATGGCCAGCATCTCCCGCATTCCGGGGCCGCCTTTGGGGCCTTCGTAGCGGATCACCACGGCGTCACCCGCGGTGATGGTGCCGTCTTCGAGCGCATCCAGCGCTGCCCGCTCGCGCTCGAAAACCCTTGCGGTGCCTTCGAACACGTCGGAGTCGAAACCTGCCGACTTGACTACCGCACCCTCGGGCGCCAGCGATCCGTGCAAGATCGTGATTCCCCCGGTCGGGTGGATCGGATGGTCCAGTGCGCGCAGCACCTTGCCGTCGGGGTCCGGCGGGTTGATCTGCGCGAGATTTTCGGCCATCGTCTTGCCGGTCACGGTCAGACAGTCACCGTGCAGCAGCCCGGCGTCCAGCAGTGCCTTCATCATCACCGGGACGCCGCCGATGCGGTCGACGTCGAACATCACGTGGCGGCCGAACGGTTTGACGTCGGCCAGGTGCGGCACGCGTGCCCCGATCCGGCTGAAATCCTCCAGCGACAGCTTGACGTTGGCCTCGTAGGCGATTGCCAGCAGGTGCAGCACCGCGTTGGTCGACCCGCCGAACGCCATCACCACCGCGATCGCGTTCTCGAACGCCTCTTTGGTCAGGATGTCGCGGGCGGTGATGCCGCGGCGCAGCAACTCGACGACGGCCTGACCACTGCGCCGCGCGAAGCCGTCGCGACGACGGTCGGTGGCGGGCGGCGCCGCGCTGCCCGGCAACGACATCCCCAGCGCCTCGGCCGCGCTGGCCATGGTGTTGGCGGTGAACATGCCACCGCACGCGCCCTCGCCGGGGCAGATGGCGCGCTCGATGGCGTCCACGTCCTCGCGCGGCATCAACCCGCGGGCGCAGGCGCCGACCGCCTCGAACGCGTCGATGATCGTCACCTCGCGTTCGCTGCCGTCCGACAGCTTGGCCCGTCCCGGCAGGATCGAGCCCGCGTAGAGGAACACTGACGCCAGGTCCAGTCGCGCCGCGGCCATCAACATTCCGGGCAGCGACTTGTCGCAGCCGGCCAGCAGCACCGATCCGTCGAGTCGCTCAGCCTGCATGACCGTTTCCACGCTGTCGGCGATCACCTCTCGGGAGACCAACGAGAAATGCATGCCCTCGTGACCCATCGAGATGCCGTCGGACACCGAGATCGTGCAGAACTCAAGCGGATAGCCGCCCGCGGCGAACACACCGTCTTTTACCGCCTTGGCCAGCCGGTCCAGTGACAGGTTGCAGGGCGTGATCTCATTCCACGACGACGCCACTCCGATCTGAGGCTTGGCGAAATCTTCGTCGTCCATGCCGACCGCCCGCAACATGCCACGCGAGGCGGCTTTCTCCAGGCCGTCGGTGACCTCGCGACTGCGAGGCTTGATGTCGACGGTTGGTGACGACTCGTTGGCATGGGGCTCGGCTTGCGGCATGGCCCAAGTATGCGCGTACCGGCAGGTCGGCCAAAATCATTTATATACCCCCGCCGGGTATAGCGCGTATGGTGGCGAAACGCCGATTCACCAGGGCGCGGTGGCGATGGCTCAGGCCGACATTGACAATGGTGACAACACCGGCGCCGTCGCGATGGCCCGAGCACGATCAGATGACCAAGATGCTGGAGGGGTAGATGGCACCCGCACACGGATATTCGTCGCAGAAGGACAACTACGCCAAACGGCTGCGGCGCATCGAGGGCCAGGTGCGTGGCATCGCGAAGATGATCGACGACGACAAGTACTGCATTGACGTCCTCACCCAGATCAGCGCCGCCAACAACGCACTGCGGTCGGTCGCGCTGAACCTGCTCGACGAGCACCTCGGACACTGCGTCACCCGCGCGGTCGCCGAGGGCGGTGCCGAGGCCGACGAGAAGCTCGCCGAAGCGTCGGCTGCCATCGCGCGACTCGTCCGCTCCTGATGTGACGCGATCCGCGCGATGCATGGTTGAGTAGTGGCCGTGGGGCCAGCCCGTGCCGACGGAGCAGCGCGAATGCGCCGCTGGTGGTCTGACCCCCCATTACCGAGCACCAGCGCCGAAGGCCGAGCCGCTGCGAGCGGGCCGTGGACGCCCCGGATCGCGGTGCAGTTGGCGGTCCTGGCCGCGGCAGCCTTCATCTACGTCACCGCCGAGCTTCTGCCGGTCGGCGCGCTGCCCGCGATCGCCCGAGACCTGCACGTCAGCGTTCCAGTGGTCGGCACCCTGCTGGCCTGGTACGCCCTGGTGGCGGCCCTGACGACGATTCCGCTGGTCCGGTGGACCGCGCACTGGCCGCGGCGCCGCGCCCTGCTGCTGTCCCTGGCCTGCCTGACCGCCTCCCAGCTTGTCTCGGCGGTGGCGCCCAACTTCGTCGTGCTGGTCGGTGGCCGAGCACTTTCGGCGATCACGCACGGCCTGATCTTGTCCGTCATCGCGCCGATCGCCATCCGGCTGGTTCCGGCCAGCCACTCCGGGCGCGCGATGACGATGATCTACGTCGGCATCAGTCTGGCGGTGGTGGTGGGCAGTCCGGCCACGGCGGCGATGAGCCTGGTGTGGGGCTGGCGGTCTGCCGTCGCAGCGGTGACCGCCGTGGCCGCCGCCGTCACGCTGGCGGCGTGGGCGGTGTTGCCACGGCTGGTCTTGACTGATGACCAGCTGGCCTTCGTTGGCCCAGGGGCCGGGCACCACCGCAATCGGCGGTTGGTCATCGTGAGCCTGCTCACCCTGGTCGCGGTCACCGGCCACTACATCTCGTACACGTTCATCGCGGTGATCATCCGCGATGTCGTGGGGGTGCGGGGACCGGATATCGCCTGGTTGTTGGCCGCCTACGGCGTCGCGGGGCTGTTGGCGATACCGCTGGTCGCCCGACCGCTGGACCATCGACCCAGAGCTGCCGTGATCAGCTGCATGGCTGCCCTGTGGGTGACGTTCCTGGTGCTGATCGCATTGGCGTTTCACCGGTTGCCCGCCGCGGCGACGGTCCTCATCGGGATCGGTGCCATCGCATTGTGGGGTGCCACCGCCAATGCGGTATCGCCGATGCTGCAATCTGCGGCGATGCGCGCCGGAGCCGACGACCCAGACGGCGCATCCGGGCTGTATGTGGCGGCATTCCAGGTCGGCATCATGGCCGGATCGTTCGCCGGCGGTCTGTTCTACGAACACGGGGTGCTGGTGATGTTGGCGGCGTCGGCGGGCTTGATCGGCGCCGGGGCCGCCGGGATGGCCGCCGAGCGGCAACTGTTCGACGCCCCCGCTACCGGCGAGCCGCAACAATCCTCACTCGGCGGCAGATAAAACAGCAGGTCAACGGCCTAGGTTAGGCCTGTGTCCGGGCTCAGCGGCGACCGCTGAATTAATAGTCGGGCGCGCTGCTACTGCATACTGGGTTGAGACCGTGACTTGGAGGGGTACAAATGTCGCGATGGACCAAGGGTCCTTTGGCCGCTGCGTGGGCCGCAGTGGGAGTGACCGCTGTGCTGACTTTGGGTAGTGGTTCGGCGTTGGCCGACCCGGAGCCGCCGCCGCCCGCGCCTGGGCTGGACATCCCGGCTCCGCCGCCGCCGGGCGACCCGGTCGCACCACCACCTCCTGCTGACCCGCTGGGGGCACCGCCGGCGCCCAACCCGTTCGCGCCCCCGCCGCCCCCGGCGGACCCGTTCGCACCGCCACCGGCGGTCCCGGCCAGCGTGCCGACGGGGCCGGTTGCCGGACAGAACCCGGAGCCGTTCACCGGCCCGCCGCCATTCGTGCCGCCCACGTTCAATCCGGTCAGCGGCTCAACGGTCGGTGTCGGCGAACCGATCATCATCAATTTCGCGCGCCCGATCGCCGACCAGCCGATGGCCGAACGGGCGATCCACGTGTCGTCGAGCCCGCCGGTGTCCGGCAAGTTCTACTGGCTGACCCCCAGCCAGGTGCGCTGGCGCCCGCTCAGCTTCTGGCCGGCGCACACCGCGGTGCACGTCGACGCGGCGGGCACCGTGTCGAACTTCGTCACCGGCGACGCGCTGCAGGCGACCGCCGACGACGCCACCCATCAGCTGATCGTCAGCCGCAACGGCGCCGTGGTGCAAACCTTCCCGATGTCGATGGGTATGGCAGCAGGCGGCCACCAGACGCCGAACGGCACGTACTACGTGCTCGACAAGAAGGCCAAGGTGGTCATGGATTCGTCGACCTACGGGGTGCCGGTCAATTCGACCTACGGCTACAAGGTGGACGTCCAGAATGCCGTGCAGTTCGACAACAGTGGTGACTACGTGCACAGCGCGCCGTGGTCGGTGGCTGACCAGGGCAAGCGCGACGTCAGCCACGGCTGTATCAACATCAGCCCGTCCAACGCGCAGTGGTTCTTCGACAACTTCGGCAGCGGCGATCCCATCATCGTGAAGAACTCCGTCGGTACCTACAGCAAAAACGACGGCTCCAACGACTGGCAGCTTTAGCTCCAGATCCTGACCCGGCGTTGCGGTTCCAGGTACAACGCGTCGTGCTCGGCGACATCAAACGCGTCGTAGAAGACGTCGATGTTGCGGATGACGCCGTTGCAGCGGAACTCCGGCGGTGAGTGCGGGTCGATGGCCAGTCGCCGGATCGCTTCGGCGTCGCGTGACTTGGTGCGCCACACCTGCGCCCAGCCGAAGAACACCCGTTGGACGCCGGTCAGGCCGTCGATGACGGGGGCGCTCTCGCCTTTCAGTGACAGCTGGTAGGCGAGTAGCGCGATGGCCAGCCCACCTAGATCGCCGATGTTCTCCCCGACGGTGAACGCGCCTTGGACACGGGGTGGGCCGTGGTGGCCCGTGAGTTCTCTTGGCGTGTAGACGTCGTACTGCTCGATGAGGGCCTTGGTGCGGCCCCCGAACTCGGCGCGGTCGTCATCGGTCCACCAGTCGACCAGGTTACCGTCGCCGTCGTACTTGGCGCCCTGGTCGTCGAAGCCGTGCCCGATTTCGTGGCCGATCACCGCGCCGATACCACCGTAGTTCGCCGCGTCGTCCACGTCGGGATCGAAGAACGGGGGCTGCAAAATGCCTGCGGGAAAGACGATTTCGTTCATCCCCGGGTTGTAGTAGGCGTTGACGGTCTGCGGCGTCATGAACCACTCGTCGCGATCGACCGACCCGCCCAGCTTGGCCAGCTCACGGTCGGAGTTCACCGCGTAGCCGCGCAGGTAGTTGCCGTAGAGGTCGCCGCGGTCGATGACCAGCTTCGAGTAGTCCCGCCACTTCTTGGGATAGGCGACTTTGGCGGTGAACTTGTCCAACTTGGCCAGCGCGCGTTGCCGGGTCTGCGGGGTCATCCAGTCCAGGTCACTGATGCTGACCCGGTACGCCTCGCGAAGATTGGCCACCAGCGCGTCGATGCGGGCCTTGGCATCCGGCGGGAAATGGCGCTCCACGTAGAGCTTTCCGACGGCGTCGCCCAGCATGCTCTCTACCAGCCCGACTCCTCGCTTCCAGCGCTCGCGGATCTGCTCGGTGCCGGTGAGCTTGCGGCCATAGAACGCGAAATCCTCGTCAACCAGGGCGTCGGTGAGGATCCCGGCCCGCGCATGGATCAGCCGCCACCGGGCCCAGCTCTTCCAGTCGTCGAAATCCTCGCTGCGCCAGAGTTGGGCGAAAGTGGTCAAGTAATCCGGTTGGCGCACAACTAGTTCGGCCACCGCGTCCGGTGTGCTACCCAGCGCACTCACCCAGCCGGACCAGTCGAAGCCGGCGGCGTCCGTCTGCAGATCGGCGAACGTGCGCAAGTTGTAGGTGAGATCGGCATCGCGCCGCTTGACCACATCCCAATGCGCGGCAGCCAGTTTGGTCTCCAACGCCACGATCCGTGTCGCGGTCTGCCGGTGGTCATCGCTGTTCCCGCCATAGACCAGCGCGAACATCCGCGCGATGTGGTCGGGGTAGGCGCCCAACAGCTCGGCATGCTGCTCGTCGCGATAGTAGGACTCGTCGGGTAGTCCCAGGCCCGACTGGCTGACGTGTACCAAATAACGGCTGGAGTTCTTCGAGTCGGTATCGACGTAGGCACCGACCCCGCCGCCCACACCGCTGCGTTGCAGGGCACCGACAACGGCCGCCAGCGCATCGGGGTCGGGGGCCTCGTCGATCGCCGCCAGCTCGTCGAGCAGCGGCTGCACGCCCCGCCGCTCGACCGTGTCCTCGTCGAGGAAGCTGGCGTACAGGTCGCCGATGCGTTGTTCGTCGGTGTCGGACGCCGCCGAGGACCCGGCTTTCGCGCTGACTTCGGTGATCAGGTCGCGTACCTGGACCTCGGCCCGATCGAACAACGACCGGAAGGCGCCGTCGGTGGCTCGGTCGGCCGGGATGTTGTACCCGGCCAGCCAGCGACCGTTGACATGGCCGAACAGGTCGTCTTGGGGGCGGGCACCAGCGTCGACATTGCTCAGGTCGATCCCCGAGCGGATAGCTTCTACCGTCACGCCACCATCCTTCCATCTCGTCGAGCGGACACCAGGCTGGTCGGATTGCTGAGTCCAGGCTGGGTCTGATTGCCCGGCTCCTTCGCATCACCCTGCGGGTTCTGCATCGTCGCCCAGGCTAGGTCTGATTGCCCGGGCTCCCCTCGGGTCTGCATCGTCGCCCGCTGGGTCTGATTGCCCGGCTCCTTCGCTCACTTCGTCGCCCGGGCTGGGTCTGATTGCCCGGGCTCCTCCTCATCGCGCTGCGCGCTCTGCATCGTCGCCCGGGTAGCCTCACGGCCATGCCCGACGAGGAGCAGAGCGAGCCAGCGGCCGACGAACCCGATGAAGGGACGACACCCGAAGAATCCGAGGGCCCGATCATCTCGGCCTACGGCATCGCCTCGGCGGTCCTGGGAGCGCTTACGGTGGCCGCGATCGCGCTGGGCGCGGTGATCTGGACGACTCACCGCAACGACGTCAACGAACGCGGCTACCAGAGCCGGGCCATGCAGGCCGCGGTCGACTGGACGGGCGTGTTGATCAACATGAGCACCGACAACGTCAAGGCCAGCCTGGCGCGGTTGCACGACGGGACCGTCGGGGAACTGAATGCCGATTTCGAGTCCGCGATCCAGCCCTATCAGCAAGTGGTGCAGCGGCTGCAATCGCGTAGCCGCGGCGAGATCGAGGCGGTGGCGTTGGAATCGGTGCACCACGACCTGGACGCCCAGCCCGGTCGTCCTGCGCCGGCGGAGCAACTTCCGGCCTCGATCGCCCGTCGCACCGACACGGTCATGGTGGTGGCCACGTCGGTCAGTGAGAACGCCGGCGGCCAGCCGCAAACGGTGCATTGGAACCTGCGGCTGGGGGTCTCCGACGTGGACGGCAAGCTGATGATCTCCCGGCTCGAGTCGGTCCGACCAGGGCAGGCGTCATGAGAAATGCGTGGCGGCTGCTGGCGTTTGACGTCGCGGCGCCGTTGGCCGCGATCGCTGCGCTGCTGGCGATCGGGTTCGTTCTGACCTGGCCGCTGTGGTGGGTGTCGTTGTGTTCGGTGCTGATACTGCTGATCGTCGAAGGCGTGGCGGTGAATGTCTGGCTGCTGCGGCGTGATTCGGTGAGCGTTGGCACCGACGACGACGCGCCCGCGCTGCGCTTGGCGGTAGTCGCGCTGTGCGCGGTGGCGGTGATCTCGGCGGTGCTGACCGGGTACACGCACTGGACGTCGCCGGATCACGATCTGAAGGTCGACTCGGCCGAGGTGGTGCGGATCGCAATCGGGATGGCCGAGGAGACTGCCACGTTCTCACCGCAAGAACCGATGGCCGCCATCGACCGGGCCGCGGCCATGATGGTGCCCGAACAGGCGAATGTGTTCAGGGACCGATTCGGCAAGGCCACAACGGATCTGGCACACCGCAACGTCACCGCCACCGCTTCGACGATGGAGGCAGGCCTCGAGGCGATCGGGCCCGCTGCCGCCAGCGTGGCGGTGATCCTGCGCGCAACCCAGAACGAACCGGGCCAGCCAACCAGCAACGCGGTGCTGGCGCTACGCGTCGCGCTGACCAAGCAGAGCGATCATTGGCTGGTGCTGGGCGTGTCGCCGCTCAACCCCCGCTGACAGCAGTCAGGCCGGCCGAGCGTGGCCGGTCGTCAGTGGCTGCGAGGCGGCCGCTGGGGAGCACGCTGGGTCGGCTGCTGCTGCGGCTGGTGAGACCGGGCCTTGGCGAAGCGGTCCGACAGCCGACGCATCCGGATCATCAACGACGCCGACGGGCTGGTCGTGGCATCGAGGTAAGCGCCCAGTTCGTCGACGGGCACCCCGATCCGGGACGCGAACTCAGGCAACTTCAGTCCGGATCGTTCGACCAGTACCCGCACGTGGCGGGCCACCTCAGCGCGCTCATTGGCCTCGAGATGTTCGCGGGCGCGGTGCAGCACCTCCGCCAGGGCTTTGGAGATGCCATACGGACGCGAGCTCTCCAACACCTCTTCGACTTGCCGGGCAGTGCGCCCGTACGGGTCGCGTTTTATCGCGACCGCGATCTGCTTCCAGGTGGCGATGTCGCCGCCTTCAAGCGCCGAGCGGATGGCCGAAGTCGGCCAGACCTCCACGGGCCGATCACCATTGCGGGGCTGGACGGGAGATCGGTGCGGCGCCGGTCCATGGCGTCGGTCCGCTGCCAACGTCACCTCGCCTCCTCCAGCATCGCCACCGCCACCGACAGGCAGCGCTGCCTGATCCCTTCCCAGTCTGCCTTCACATCGGACCCGGGCCAACCGTCGTCATCGAGATCCGACGGATGTGGGTCCGCAAGCCGCCGGACCAACTGGGTAGCGATCCATTGTCGCCTGGGTGATTGACCAGAGTAATACCTGTCCATCCCGGCCAGTACGACCGCGGCGGTCTCAGCTTCCATCGTGTCGACCAGGTCGGCGAATTCGGCGTAATCCCGGCGGCTGTTGCGGCTCATGATCAGGTAACCCTTGAGTCGCAGCGTCTCGGCGCCCGTCGGGATTTGCAGCCGGTCACCGGTGGCCAGCTGGACGTGGGTGGTTTCCACCGGGCTGCGCCGCTCGAACCGCGGCTGGTCGGGCTCGGGCTCGGTTTGCAGCGCATCCAGAGCAACCGAGAGCCGGCCACGCCACAGCGTGACCGGATGAACGGGTCGCACCGCGCGCGGTGTTACGCGGCCTGCGCCGTTGCGATGCGACAAGCCGCCGACAAGCTTCCTGGCCGTCGAGTGACCGTTGGTCCCCGGCGGCGTCCCGGCCACCGCCAACTGGTGGGTGGCGGCACTGACGGCATAGTCACCGCCTTTGATCCGTCCCCGCAGCTCGCCGTTGCGTCCACATCCGGTGAAAGCCAGCGGGTCGGCCACGGTAATCGCATCCGGCACCAGGCTCCTGAGCCGGGCTGCGGACTTGAGCACGATCCGCAGGTCGGCGCCGGGCACTGCCGGTGCCAAGATGTCCTCAGGGATCATCAAGACATCACCGAGATCAACTGTGGGCAAAGGCTTTTCGAAATCAACCGACGGCAGGATGCGCTCCAGCCAGGCCGGCAGCCACCAGTTCCACTGGGCGAACATCGCCATCAAGGCAGGCACCATGACCAGTCGCACCACCGTGGCGTCCACCGCGATCGCGACCGCGCAAGCCACCCCGATTTCGGCCACCAGCGGCATACCGGCGAACGCGAAACCGATGAACACCGCGATCATGATCAGCGCGGCGCTGGTGATGGTGCGCGCGCTTGTGCTCACGCCGTAGGCCACCGCGTCGCGGGTGTTCCCGGACTGCAGGAACCGCTCCCTGATGCGAGTCAGCAGGAAGATCTCATAATCCATCGACAAGCCGAACGTCATGGCCAGCACGAGCGGCGGGACGGTGCTGTCGATGGAGCTGATCGGCGCGAACCCGAGCTTTTCCAGCCAGCCCCACTGGAAGACCATCACCAAACTGCCGTACGCCGCGGCGACAGACAACACCGTCATCAGAACGCCCTTGAACGCCAAGAATACCGACTGGATCGAGATCAGCAGCATCACGAAGGCGATCAGCGCGACGAAAATCAATACCCACGGCTGGGTCCTGGACACCTCTTCGTCGAAGTCTTTGATCAGCGCGGTCGGCCCGCCGATACTCACCTGCGCCGATCCGCCCCCGGCCGCGGGGAGGTGCCCTCGCAGCCACGCGATGCTGTTGCGGGCGCCGAGGTCCTCGGGATCCACCGACAGCACCCCGGACACCATGGCGCTGCTGTTGTTGTCGGCGAACACCGGCGTGGCCACCGAGATGAGGTTGGGGGCCTGGCGCATCTCCTGACGGATCGCGGCAAGGGTCTGGGCGTGCGCCGACGAGGACGCGTCGCCGTCGGGGAAGGTCACCAGCACCTGCACCGGTCCCAGCGCGCCGGGACCCAGCGCCTCGGCCGCCGCCGACACCCCGGCACGGATCTCATGTGACGAGTCGAATTGGCGGAGCAGGCTGTTGCCCAGCACCATCGACATCGCCGGCACCGCCATCGCAACCAGGACAGCCGATGCGGCCATCGCCGACGCCCACGGCCGGCGCATCACGCCACCGGTCCAATGACTCCAGAACCGGGACTGGGTGGTTTCAGGGCGCCGCGACCAGTGCAGCGCCGCCGACCTCTTGGCGGCCGATCGGCCGAAGGTCGCCAGCACCGCCGGCGTCATGGTCGTCGACGTCAGCATCGCGACGGCGACCGCGAGAATCGCGCCGGTGGCCATCGACGCCAGCGCGGGGGTGTCGATCAAGTAGATACCGGTCAGTGACGCGACGACTGTCATCCCGGACAGCGCCACGGCCAGGCCCGACGTTGCCATCGCCGCGTCGACGGCTTCGTGGGGCTGGCGTCCGGCGCGCAATTCCTCGCGGAAGCGCATCAAAATGAACAGCGAATAGTCGACTGCCAGCGCGATGCCGAACATCGACACCGTCGAGGTAACGAAGACCGACATCGTGGTGTAGGCCGACAGCAGGTAGACCAGCCCCATCGTGATGGCGACGGTGCAGATGCCCAACGCTAACGGGATCGCGGCCGCGGCAAGTGAGCCGAACACCGCCAGCAACACGATCAGGATGATCGGCAGGTTCCACCGCTCCGCTTTGGCGATGTCGTGTTTGGTGTTGGCCGCTGCGGCCGTGCTGAGCGCACCCTGGCCGATGACGTACAGCCGGACCCGACCGTTCTCCATGTGGCCCGGGCGGTCGCCCTGGACGCCGACTTTTGCGCGCAGCTTCTTGGCGGCGTCGCTGGCGCTGCTGTTGTTGGAGGTGTCCAGTCGCAACGACACCACATACGGCCGGTCAGGCTGCGGCGCCGGCTGGGCCGGATTGGACACCACCGCGACATCGGACACCTGCCCGGCCACTTGCTGCAGAAACCCGGCAGCGGCGTTCATGTCTTCATAGCTGGCATCCGCGCGCGGCGCCGCCACCAGCGCCAACGGCGACGTGCCCTGGTCGGGGTAGTGCGCCTCAAGATCGTCATGGACACGCAGCGACTGGGACCCGGGCACCTCGAAGCCGCCGCCAGTGAGGTGACCCGACTGGCTCACCGTCAGGTAGATCGCGGGTAACAGCGCGAGCAACCAGCCTGTGAAGACCAGCCAGCGGAATCTGCGCAGGTTGCTGCTTAGGCGCATCATGAAGTGCTGGATTTCGGTCTCCCCGCTTCAGGTTTCGCGGCGACCCGCTTCACCCGGCTCCGCCGCGCTCGCGATCGCCGCAAGCGTCGCGTGCAGGCGAGCCTACCCCAGCAACCTATGTGCCGATGTCGCTTACGGGTCGCTGAGCTGCAACAACTCCACAACGATGTCGGGCGCAGCACAGTGTGATCGGCGTTCCGTCGGCTGAACTGGCTACGGCCCCGGAGCGGATGGCAGGATGATCAGCAGGCGTTGGCAATCCGCCGGTAGCCCTCTGCGGGGCGAACCGATACTCGCAAGCCACAAGGAGCTAGCTATGACTTCGCTGACTGGGACTGCGACGTTGCGCCGACGGCTGCTCGGCCTGCTTTCCGCGACCGGGCTGGGTGGTGCCACCGCGGTGGTGCTGCTGTCCGCGCCGTCGGCGGTCGGTGCGTCTGATCCCTGTGCTGCCAGTGAGATGGCCAGAACGATCAGCAACGTGGCCAGGTCCGCCGGCGATTACCTGGACGGGCACCCAGAGACCAACCAGGCGATGACCGCCGTCATTCAGCAGCCGGCGGGATCGCAGTCGTTCGACTCGCTGAGAGCCTATTTCGGTGCGAATCCCAAGGCTGCCAGCGACATGCAGACCATTGCGCTGCCGCTGGCGGGCCTGGCGAGCAGGTGCCAGACGCCGCCGATCAGCCTTCCCCAGGTGCTCGGCTTCACGCAGTCCGCGCAGGGTGGCTTGCCCGGAGCAGGCGCTCCAGCGCCGTCCGTCTCCGGAGCTCAGGGAGCGCTGCCGCAAGGCGGCGCGGCGGCGGTGCCGGGCCTCAGCGCCGGCCTCAGCGCTTTCAGATAGTCCGCTCGCGCGTCGCTGACCCGTCGTCGGCCAGTGCCTTCGGATCGGGCGGCGGTAACGGGCCTTGCAATGCCGCGTCGTCATCCGCTGCGCACTCGGGGCCGGTCGCAGGATCAGTCAGATCCTCCACGACGTCGGGATCGACGTCGTTATCGGTGCGGAACATGAAGAAGAACACCACCCAGCCGACAGCGGCGAGTAGCAACCAGCTGATCAGCCGGTAGATCAACATCGTCGAGATGGCGGCTGGCAGCGACATGCCGGCGGATACCAGACCAGGCACCAGCACCGCCTCCACGACCAACAGGCCGCCGGGCATCAGCGGAATGCTCCCGACCGCGCGGGCGGCTGCGCAGGCGACCGTCAGCCCGCCCACCGACGCGTGCGCACCCGCCGCGTACGCGGCGAAGCAGAGGCACGCGACATCGGCGAACCGGTTAACCAGCGACCAACTGAAGGCGGCGGCCAAGGCGCGGCGGCTCAGGCTGACCGATTCCAGTTGGCACAGCATTTCGCGCCACTTGGCCAGGCCGGTATCGGCCGGCCTGCCGCGAACCGAGTTGAACGACGACAACACCCGGCAGCCGATCCCGTCGATCAGTTCGGGTCGTGACGCCACAGCCTGGGCCAGCAGCAACAACGCGACGAAGCCGCCCAGGGTGAACAGCAACGAGAACGGGTTGTTCCTCGCGCCGAGGAAGAAAGCGCCGCCCAGCCCGAGCAGCGCCAGCCCGACTGCCTGCAGCACACCCGACATCACCAGCTGCCACGACGCCACCAACGTCGAAGCGCCCCAAATCCGTTGCTGCCGAAGCAAAAACGTCGCCGCCAGCACCGGACCGCCGGGCAGCGTGGTGCTCAGCGAGTTGGCCGCGTAGTAGGCGGCTTCGGATCGCAACTCTTTGACGTGCACCCCGGCCGACGCCAGCAGGGTCCGCTGGACCTGAGCGAAGCCGTGCATCAAGACAACGGCCGCCAGCGCGGAAGCCAACAGCCACCACCACTTCGCCGAGTACAGGCTCCGGGCGGCCTTGGCCAACTGGTCCCACACCAGTGCCACCTCGACGGCCAGCACGATCGCGACGATGCCCAGGGTGACCCAACGCAGCCACCAGTACTTGCCGTGGGCACGCTCTTCATGCTGCCCGTTGACGTTCCTGGCCGGTGCGTCGTGCGACACGTGCTCAGCGTAGCCGTGCAGGTCGCGCCCGGATCGCTAGGCGGCGCAGGTGTCCGCACTGTTTTATCGGAGGTGCCAGGTGGCCGACGGTTAGGCTTAGCCGCATGCCGTCGAAGGCCGCTACCGACTACGCGGACTCGGTAGAACCGATCGTCCGCAAGACCGCGGCCTGGGCTTGGCGGTTGCTGGTGATCCTGGTGGCTTTGGTCGCGTTGTTATGGGTCATCAAGCGGCTGGAAATCATCGTTGTCCCACTGCTGCTCGCGTTGATGTTGAGTGCATTGCTGGTCCCGATGGTGGATTGGTTGGACCGGCGGGGTGCGCCCCGCGGCGGCGCCGTGGCCCTGGTGTTGCTGTCCGGCTTCGCGATTCTGGGCGGCATCCTGACATTCGTCATCAGCCAGTTCGTGGTCGGTCTGCCGGATTTGGTCAACCAAGTCACCCGCAGCATCGATTCCACCCGCAATTGGCTGATCGAGGGGCCGTTGCATCTGAGCCGCCAGCAGATTGAGAACGCCGGCAACGCGGCGATCCAGGCGCTGCAGAACAATCAGGCGAAGTTGACCAGCGGCGCACTGTCGACTGCGGCTGCCGTCACCGAGATCATTACCGCGGCGCTGCTGATGATGTTCACGCTGATCTTTTTCCTCTATGGCGGGCGCAACATCTGGCATTACGTCACCAAGATCTTCCCTGTCGACGTCCGGGACCGGGTACGCGCCGCCGGTACCGCCGGATACGGCTCGCTGATCGGCTACGTGCGGGCCACCTTCCTGGTGGCGTTGGTAGACGCGGTGGGAGTCGGCACGGGTTTGGCGATCATGAGCGTGCCGTTGGCGCTGCCGCTGGCTTCACTGGTGTTCCTCGGTGCCGCCATCCCGCTGGTCGGTGCCGTGATCAGCGGTTTTCTGGCGGTGGTGGTGGCGCTGCTGGCGAAAGGATTTGTCTACGCGCTCATCACGCTCGGCGTGATCATCGGCGTGAATCAGCTTGAAGCGCACATCCTCCAGCCCTTGGTGATGGGCCGGGCCGTCTCGATCCATCCGCTGGCGATCGTCGTGGCGATCTCGTCTGGCAGTGTGCTGGCCGGGATTGTCGGTGCGCTGCTGGCGGTCCCGACTGTCGCCTTCTTCAACAATGCGTTCCACGTGTTGCTGGCCAAGGATCCGGCCGCCGCGGCCGAGCAAACCGACGACGATGCGTCCATCATCCAAGCCGAACCGGACGAGCTGGAACCCAAAAGCGAGTAGCCGCAAACGAATTCGCGGCTAGATCCGGCCCTCGCGGCGCAATAGATCCTGAGCGCTGAGCCCGCCGCCGCGGCGTTGTCGGGGCCGGTCGGGGCCCTCGCCGCGAGCGTTCAGTTTCTCGGTAGCGGTCTTGGGGTCCTTGTCCTCGCGCGGGGCGGTCGGGATCGCGGTAGTAGCGGCTTCCGGTTCGGTGGTCGGTTGCCCCGACGGTTGTTCCCGTGGAATCGGCATCGCCCGGGTCTCGTCGGCGGACGGTGGCGATTTCGGCGCGGGGACCGGGCCGCGCGGGTCGGCGGGACGGTCGCTGGGCTGCTTTCCACGCAGCTCGCTGAGCCAAGACTCGATTTCACGGTCTTCGCCGCGCGAGGGCTGTGGGGGCCCGGACGGAGCGGTAGGCGTGGGTGGACGTTCGCGGCCTGGGGCGGGGGTGGGCGAAGCGTTTTGCTGAGCCGAGAAGCGAGTCGTCGGAGGCTCTTTGGGCTCGGCTCGTCCCGGGGCCGGCATCCTGGTGGTGCCGGCGGCCGACGGTGTGTCCTGAGCGTTCGGCCGGTATTCCGGCCGAGCGGCGGTCCCAGCCGGTCTGCCTTGCCGCGGCGGGGTCTCCGCGCCTGGATGGGTGGGGTCGTGTGGTGGACGGGGTTTCGTAGTAGTGGGGGGACGCGCGGCCACCGCCTGCCGATCAACCCGAGCGCGGGGAACCGGCCGCCTGCGCTCGTCGGGCAAGTGAATCTCGCCGAGCCCCAGGCGGTTCTGCAGGCGTTTCATCCACATCGGGGCCCACCAGCAGTCGTCGCCGAGCAGCTTCATCACCGACGGCACCAAGAACATCCGGACGACGGTGGCATCCAACAGCAGGGCCGCCATCAACCCGAATGCCAGATATTTCATCATCACCAGGTCGGAGAACACGAACGAACCGGCGACCACGGCGAGGACCAACGCGGCCGCGGTGATGAGGCGGCCGGTGGTCGCCGTCCCGATCCGGATGGCTTCCGCGGTAGACATGCCGCGTGCTCTGGCCTCCACCATCCGCGACACCAGGAATACCTCGTAGTCGGTGGCCAAGCCGAAACCAACCGCGACGACCAGCGCGATCAGGACGACCATCAACGGTGTCGGTGTGAAATTGAGCAACTTGGCGAAATGTCCGTCGACGAAGATCCAGGTCAAGATGCCCATCGTCGAGCCCAGGGTCAACGCGCTCATCACCGCGGCCTTGATCGGCAGCACGACCGACCCAAATGCCAGGAACATCAACAGCATTGTGGTGGTGAGCAGAACCGCCAACATCAGCGGAGCTTTGTCGAACAAGCTGTGGATGCTGTCCTGTTCGAGCGCCGGTGTTCCGCCGACCAGCACGCTCAACCCTTTGGGTGGCGTGATCGATCGCAGTTCGGCGATTTTCTTGGACGCGTCGCCCGCGTTCGCCAGCCCGTTCTGGATCACCCGAACCGAGTCGTCTTTGGGGTGGGTGGTCCCATTGGGTCCGGCGACACACGGATTGCCCGCGATCGCCGGGCAGGCCCGCTCTTGCCAGGTCTTATCGGTGAACCCGCTGATCGAGGCGGCATCGTTGCGGATTTGGGCGACCTGCTGGTCGGTGACCTTGTGCTGGTTATTGCTCTTGATCACCAGCGTTAGCTGGTTCGTTCGGTAACCGGGGAAGACTTTGTCGAAATTCTCTTGTGCCAAGCGGACCGAGTTGTCCGGCGGAAGATATTTCTCGCTCATGCCGCCGAAAGAGAGGTTATGCAGCGGAATGACCAGCGCGATCATGGCGAGAACGATCGGGATGGCAAAGAGCAGCGGTCGTTTCATCACTACGTTGACCAGCTTGCCCCAGAACCCGGCCTCAACCTCTTCGCGCGTTTTGGTCTTCTGCAGCCGATCCGCCAGCCAGTTCAGATACCCGCGCGACACCTTCCAGTTCGCCAGGAAGGGCACCCGGAACAGCGTCCGGACGCCGAGGGCGTCGACGTTGCTGCCCAGGATCGCCAGGCAGGCCGGCAGCAGAGTGATCGACAACACCGCAGCCAGGGTCACCGCCGCGATCAGCGCGTAGGTCAGCGACTTCACGAAGCCCTGCGGCAGCAGCAGCAGGCTGGCCCCCGATGCGGCGATCAACACAGCCGAGAACACCACCGTCCGTCCTGCGGTCATCACGGTGCGGCGCACGGCGGCCTCGGTGTCGTACCCCTCGGCGATTTCCTCACGGAAGCGGCTCACTACGAACAGCCCGTAGTCCACCGCGATGCCGAGACCGATCAGGGAGACCACCGGCTGGGCGAAGAAATGAACGGGCCCAAATACGGCGATGAGCCGCAAGATCCCGGTGGCTCCTGCGATGCTCAGCCCGCCGACCATCACCGGTAGGCACGCGGCGACCACCCCACCGAAAACCAGGAATAACACCACCGCCACCAGTGGCAAGGCGAGCACTTCCATGCGTTTTTCGTCGGTGGCGATGGTGCCGGTCAGCGCGCTGGCGATCGGCTCCAGGCCGGCGAGCTGGACCTGGCCGCCGTTCAGTTTCTGCAGATCCGGCTCAAGGCTCTTGTAATTGTTCAGGATCGTGTCGTCGTCATCGCCCTTCAACGGGATGCTGACGAAGGTGTGCTTGCCGTCCTCGCTGGCCATCCCTTTGATGACCGGGTCGGTACTGGTGGGCGCGGCCAGCCAACCGGCCCAGCCGACGACCTCGTCAGCGTGATCCTTCTTGAAGTCATTGAGCTCGTTGACGATTTTCTGCCGCCACGCGGGGTCGTCGACGGTCTTGGGTGCGGTGAACGTCGCCACGATGTGGCTGGTTCGGTCACGGCCGTAGGTGTTGTCACCCGTCACCGACGCCTTGACCGACTGGCTGTTGTCGTCGTAGAAACCGCTCTGAGTGACGTGCTTGCCCAGGCTCAACCCGAAAATGCCGCCGAGCAAAGACAGCGCCACCGTGACACCGATGACGATGTAACGGAAGCGGTACACAGTTCGACCCCACCAGGCGAACACGTAAGCTCCTTACTGGATCTGCGGCGACCCGCGCATAGGTTTTGAGTTGTCAGACACGCGAGGTCAGCAACGAAGACAGCGGCCGGAATGGTTGCAGCCACGCCCCCTTATCAGGCAGCGAATCGAGGCCGATTCGCGGCAGCGGCTCCCGGAACACACCCGCGATGTCCTCCAGGTCGACAAAGTCCAAGGTATCCGACGCTAGCGCCCAACTGACGTGTTCGCGAAATCCAAGCACCTGGACGGGTACGCCGCTGCGGGAAATTTCCTCCAGCGGCGCTCGGAAGGCCTGGCCGTCGGCAGAAGCCACCATCAACGCTGCCAATCCCTGCCGCGAGCGCTGGGCGATGTGTTCGAGCATGTCGCTGTCGACATCACTGTCCTCATCGAGCTTCGGCTTGGCGAACACCGCGAACCCGACATTACGCAGCGCATCGACCCAGGGGCGGACCACATCGGCGCTGCCCGGCGCGATGTTGGTGAACACGGTGGCCTCGGGCTCGGCCGAAATTTCTGCGGCATCTTGCCGCTGGGCTGCCACCTCGGCGGTGCGGGCCAGCAACCAGCGACCGAGCGCATCGAAGCGTGGGCGTTCCAATCCGGTGGGCCTGCGGCCCAGGATGGATCCGAGGCCCATGTCCAGGTTCGGCGCGTCCCAGACCAGCAGCACGCGCCGAAGTGTTGGTCCGGCACCGGGTAGGGGGTCGCCCGGCAGCCCTAACGGTGCGCTGACCGGTGGGGTCGGTTTGGCGCTCGTTTCCTCGGTCAGGCTCATGGTCGGTTTCTTTCGGGGCGGCTCTGCCACAGCAACTCGGTGACGGCGCTGCCGGCATCTTGCGCTTTGCTCTCGTATTTGGTGGCCGGGCGAACGACGCAGATCGCTGGTTCTGCACGGGCATCCAGCCTGGATAGCCGGGGTTCCGCGTCGCCGACTTCGGCGATCTGGTCGGCGTAGCCGGGATGGTCGGTGGCGGCGTGCAGGATCCCGCCGGGACGCAGCCGGTCAGCGATCAGCGCCACCGTGTCAGGCTGCAGCAGCCGGCGTTTGTGGTGACGGGCCTTGGGCCAGGGATCGGGGAAGAACACCCGGACCCCACTCAGCGAGCCGGGGGCAATCAGTTGTTCCAGCACGTCGACGGCGTCCCCGCGGATCAGCCGGACATTGGTGACGTTCTCCCGGTCGATGGCGGAGAGCAGCTGCGCCAGCCCGCGCCGATACACTTCGACGGCGATCACGTCGACTTCTGGCTCGGATTGCGCCATCGCTAGCGTCGAAGTTCCTGTGCCACAGCCGATTTCAAGAACAAGCGGAGCATCGCGGCCAAACCAGGCGTGGGTGTTGATCGGTTCACCCGGAGCGTCTGAGTCGTGCCGCGGCGCCGCAACGTAGCCAAGCTCCGGCCATAGTCGCTCCCAGGTCCGCTGCTGGGCGGCCGACACGGCAGAACGCCGGGTGCGGAAGCTCGCGTTCCGGCGGTAGCCGCCGGCACGACCTGCTGCGGGCATGGCGGGGGAAGGTGTCGGCGGTGTGGCCGCTTCCACCCAGGGCTGCGCACGCATCCGTTCATCGTCACCCATGAACCCATCATGTCGCCGCCCGTGGGGCAGATTGATACCCAACAGTTGCCTTTGGCTGGTATTAGGTGACTCGCTTCCCGGCGGCGCAGATGTCACCATTCGACCGACAATCCGGTGGTGTTACGCCGCGATTGGCTGCTGCTCGGCAACAATGGGGCCGTAGCAGCAACTGCAAGGCGAAACTTGAGCGGATAGGGGCATCCGATTTTCGTCGATGAGCTGGAGGGGTTTGCGGCGGAGGTTTCCGACCCGCGCTGCGCCGCTATCGCCAAGCGGCTCGCCACCCCGCTGGGGGTGGCGGTATCGGGACGCCGCGGCGTCGGCCGCAGCACCGTCGCGCACGCACTGGCGCGTGCCGGGGACCTGCGCGGAACAATCGAGTTGACGACGCCATCGCACGCCGACGTGGGCGTCTACGTTCTCGCCGAGGTGGTCAAGCCCGAGGACTGCGACGCGATCGGAGCGATCGGTCGGCCGGTGCTGGCGGTGCTGAACAAGGCGGATCTGATCGCTACCACCGAATCCGGCCGCTATCCGCACGGGCCGACCACAGCGGCGAGAACCCGATGCGCGCGGCTGTCATCCCGCACCGGAATACCCGTCGAACCCATGGCGGGGGTCCTCGCGGTCGCAGCGCTCGACGGCCTGGTGGATGACACCTTGTGGGCTGCGCTGCAGGTGCTGGCCGACGGGCACCCCGTGGCGGCGCCGCTGCGGCGCCGGCTTGTGGACACCCTCGACATGTTCGGTGTCACGCAGGCGATGGCCGCGATCGGCCGCGGGGCGACCCGCGCCGAAACCGGCACCCTGTTGCGGGGCCTGAGCTGCATCGACGAGGTCCTCGACAAAGTCGAGGCGCTCGGCGCGCAGGCGCACTACCAGCGCGTGCTGGATGCTGTCGCCGAATTGGAGACGTTGGCCGTTACCGACCGGCGAGTGGGTGAATTCCTGTCTCGCGACGACACGGTGGTCGCCCGGATGATGGCCGCGGTGGACGTCATCGAGGCGGTCGGCATGAAGGTCGATCACTGCGACACGGCCGCCGCGCATCTGCGCCGCGCGGTGGACTGGCACCGCTACCGGCGTGGGCCGGTTGCGGGTATGCACCGCGCCTGCGGCGCAGACATCGTCAGGGGTTCACTGCGGCTGTGGACGAAGGTCGGGGGGGCGATGTGACCGACCAACCAGACAACGATGCGGTTAGCGAAGTGGACGCGATGGTGGCGGCGATCGGGCCCCAGACGGGCCCGCCGATCGTCAGTCGCCTCGACGTGGTGCTGGTGACCGGGCCGTGGCTGGCTGGGGTGACTGGCGTGGTCGCCGCACTCAGGGAACGGCTGCCCGAGCACAGATTCATCGAGTCGACGGATTTGGCGGCCGGCGAAGCACCGGCGGCGGTGGTGTTCGTCGTCTCGGCCGCCGCCGTATTGACCGAATCCGACTGCGTGCTGCTCGATGCGGCGACCGCCGAGACCGACGCGGCGATCGGTGCAGTCTCCAAGATCGACGTGCATCGCAACTGGGAGGAGGTCTTGGCCAGCAACCGCGGGGTGTTGGCGGCGCACGCGCCGCGTTACCGTGACGCGCCGTGGGTCGGGGTCGCCGCCGTGCCCGAGCGTGGCGAACCGCGTGTCGACGACCTCGCCGCCGCGGTATCCGACCAACTCGCCAACTCGGAGCTTCCGCAACGAAACAGGTTGCGGGCGTGGCAATCTCGATTACAAACGGTCGCCGACCGGTACGACCGCGACGCCGACGGCGCAGGTCGGCGGGCGCGTGTCGAGGCGTTACGCGAGCAGCGCAGCGACATCTTGCGGCAGCGACGGCTGTCCAAATCCGAGCGCACGATCGCGTTGCGCAGCCAGACCCAGCAGGCGCGAGTCCAGCTTTCGTACTTCGCGCGCAATCGCTGCGCCTCGGTCCGCTCGGAGCTGCAAGAGGACGCGGCGAGCCTGCCCCGGGGCAAAATGCCAGAGTTCGAGTCCTATGCCGGTGGCCGTCTCAACGAGGTGATTGCCGAGGTGGACGACGGGACCACCACGCATTTGACCGACGTCGCCAAAAGCCTGGGCCTGGCGGTCGAATCGCCGGCATCGGCCGCGCTCCCCACCATCGACCTGCCCGCTCCACAGCTGAAGTCGCGACGGCTGGAGGCCCGGCTGATGATGCTGGTGGGCGCGGGTTTCGGGTTGGGGGTGGCGTTGACGCTCAGTCGGCTGTTGACCGACCTGGCGCCCGGGCTCACGGTGGCCGGAGCTGTCGCGTGCGCCGCGATCGGGCTTGCGCTCACCGTCTGGGTGGTCGGAACGCGTGGGCTGCTTCGCGACCGCGCGTTGCTCGACCGTTGGGCGGGGGAGGCGACCGCACTGTTGCAGTCCGCCGTCGAGCAGCTGGTCGCGACTCGTGTCTTGGCGGCGGAGTCGTCCCTTACCGCCGCCCTGGGCGAGCAGGACGAGGGCGAGAGCGTGCGGGTGGCCGAGCAGGTCGGCGTCATCGACGCCGAGCTGCGCGAGCATGCCGTTGTCGGGGCGCGGGCCGCGGCGCTGCGGGGGCGGGAGATGCCGACCCTGCAGGCCGCCCTCGAGGCGGTGCGGGTGGAGCTCGGCGAACCGGCGGCCGGCGATGACGCGGGCAGCGAAGTGGCCCGGGGAGGAACCGGGCAGGTGGGAGACGCAGAGTCCGGCGACGCAGGCGCCCCGTCCGGGACGTCGGTGCCGTCTGAGGCTGACGGCGATGAAATTGACGAGACTTCGCCCACAAATACCGCGGATAACGTCATCTGAATCGTTCCTGTGAGTTAGCCGATACACTCCCGGCCCTTTATGGGTATACAGCTCGCGATAACCTGTGTTGAGGCCGCCGCAAACTAGCCGCGCAACACGTGCAAAGCGACTGCAGGAGATTTTGATGACTTCAGCGACCATTCCCGGTCTGGATACTGCCCCGACGAACCACCAGCCCCTGCTGGCTTGGGTGGAGGAGGTCGCCGAGCTCACCCAGCCGGACCGGGTGGTGTTCGCCGACGGCTCCGACGAGGAGTGGCAGCGGCTTGCCAAGCAACTGGTCGAGGCCGGCACATTCACGAAGCTGAACGAGAAGAAGCACCAGAATTCCTACTTGGCGCTCTCAGATCCGTCGGACGTGGCGCGCGTCGAGTCGCGGACCTACATCTGTTCGGAGCGTGAAATCGACGCCGGCCCGACCAACAACTGGATGGCCCCGGCCGAGATGCGGGCCACCATGACTGAGCTGTACCGCGGCAGCATGCGCGGACGCACCATGTGGGTGGTCCCGTTCTGCATGGGTCCGCTCGGTGCCGACGACCCCAAGCTCGGCGTGGAGATCACCGACTCCGAATACGTCGTCGCCTCGATGAAGGTGATGACCCGTATGGGCAAGGCCGCATTGGAAAAGCTTGGCGATGACGGCTTTTTCGTCAAGGCATTGCACTCGGTCGGTGCCCCGTTGGAGCCCGGGCAAAAAGACGTGCCCTGGCCGTGCAACGACACCAAATACATCACCCACTTTCCCGAGACCCGTGAAATCTGGAGCTACGGGTCCGGCTATGGCGGTAATGCGCTGTTGGGCAAGAAGTGTTATTCACTGCGAATCGCGTCGGCGATGGCCCACGACGAGGGCTGGCTGGCCGAGCACATGCTGATCCTGAAGCTGATCTCACCGGAGAACAAGGCGTACTACTTCGCTGCGGCCTTCCCGTCGGCCTGCGGGAAGACGAACCTGGCAATGCTGCAGCCCACGATTCCGGGGTGGCGTGCCGAAACCCTCGGCGACGACATCGCCTGGATGCGGTTCGGCAAGGACGGTCGGCTGTACGCGGTCAACCCGGAGTTCGGTTTCTTCGGGGTGGCACCTGGCACCAACTGGAAGTCCAACCCGAACGCGATGCGCACCATCGCCGGCGGCAACACCGTCTTCACCAACGTCGCACTCACCGATGACGGCGACGTGTGGTGGGAAGGTCTGGAGGGTGAGCCTGATCACCTGATCGACTGGAAGGGCCAAGACTGGCATCTTCGCGAGACGGAAACCAAAGCCGCGCACCCAAATTCGCGGTACTGCACGCCGATGTCGCAGTGCCCGATCCTGGCGCCGGAATGGGATGACCCGCAGGGCGTGCCGATCTCGGGCATTCTGTTCGGCGCCCGCCGCAAGACCACGGTGCCCTTGGTCACCGAGGCCCGTAACTGGCAGCACGGCGTGTTCATGGGAGCGACCATGGGCAGCGAGCAGACCGCGGCCGCCGAGGGCAAGGTCGGCACGGTGCGCCGCGACCCAATGGCCATGCTGCCGTTCTTGGGCTACAACGTCGGCGACTACTTCCAGCACTGGATCGACCTCGGCAAGAACTCCGACGAGTCCAAGCTGCCAAAGGTGTTCTTCGTCAACTGGTTCCGTCGCGGCGACGGCGGCAAGTTCCTCTGGCCCGGCTTCGGCGAGAACAGCCGGGTGCTGAAGTGGATCGTCGACCGCATCGAGCACAAGGCGGGCGGCCAGGAGACGCCGATCGGCATCGTTCCCAGCGCCGACGACCTCGACCTGGATGGGCTCGACATCACCGCTGCCGACGTGGACAAAGCGCTCGCGGTCGACGCGAGCGAATGGCGCCAGGAACTTCCGTTGATCGAGGAGTGGTTCGAATTCGTCGGGGACAAACTGCCCACCGGGGTCAGGGACGAGTACGAGTCGCTCAAGCAGCGACTGGCTGAGTCCGACTAAGTCCCACGGCTACCGCAGCAGGGTAGCCACATCTGAAAGATCGGCCGACCGAACTCTCGTTTCCGACCTTGCTGACCAGCAAACTTGCCCGACGGTCGACGCTCTTTTGGTAGCCGGGCTACGTTGCTGGATAGGTGCTCAGCGGGTACCTTAGCGACCGAGGGTCGCAGCGGGCCTCACTTCGACGAGGCCAACGAGGCGCATGTGACGACCACCGACCGCGACGTAGTTGGGTCGGCCGTCTCGTCGCGGGCCCTGTTCCGCTCACTGGCGATCGTCGCCGTCGTCATCTCCCCCGCTGCGGTGTTGCGCGTCCTCGCTGTCCAGCCGACTCCGATTCTGGGCCTGATCACTTATGGGGGCGCCGTGGTGGCAGCCAGCTTTGTGCTGGCGTGGGCCGCTGAAGCCGCCCAGATCGACGTTTCCGGCAGCCTGGCCGTGGCCGTGCTGGGCGTCATCGCGGTGTTGCCCGAGTACGCCGTCGACCTGTACTACGCCTACACCGCCGGTCATGTGCCCGAGTACACCCAGTACGCGGCGGCTAACATGACCGGCTCGAATCGGCTGCTGATGGGTGTCGGGTGGCCGGTCGTCGTTCTGGTCAGCGTGCTGGTTGCGCGCCGGTCCACTGGCCGCAAAGTCCGCGGACTGGATCTCGACGCCAGCAATCGCGTGGAGATCGGTTTCCTGATGATCGCCGGGGTGATCGCCTTCGTCATCCCCGTGACAGGGCGCATCCACATCGCCTTCGGGGTGGTATTGCTGGCCTGGTTCGGTTTCTACCTCTACAAGCTGACCCGCGGCGAGGTCGAGGACCCCGAGCTGGTCGGCACCGCCGCGGCGCTGGGGGCACTTCCCGACCGAGTGCGCCGGATCACGGTGTCGGTGCTGTTCGTCTTCGCTGCCTCGGTGATCGTGACGTGCGCAAAGCCGTTCGCCGACAACCTGATCGGCGCCGGCGCACAGCTGGGCATCGATCGTTTCCTGCTGGTGCAATGGCTGGCCCCGCTGGCGTCGGAGGCGCCGGAATTCATCATCGCGACCATCTTTGCCGCCAGGGGCAAGGGTGCGATCGCGATCGCGACGTTGATCTCGGCGAAAGTCAACCAATGGACCCTGCTCATCGGGTCGTTGCCGGTGGCGTTCATGCTCGGCGGTGGAGGCGCGTCGATGCACCTGGACGGCCGCCAGATCGAGGAGATCGTCCTCACCGCCGCCCAGACATTGATGGGCGTAACGCTGTTGCTGGGCCTGCGGTTCCAGCGCGGGGCTGCCTGGGCACTGCTCGGCTTGTTCCTGGTGCAATTTCCGATCACCACGGCCGAAGGACGCCTCGTCCTCAGCGCTGTGTATGGAGCGATAGCTGCTTTGGCGTTGGTAGTCCACCGCCGCCAGTTGGTGCCGACGTTGGCTGCACCGTTCGCCGGTCGGACCAAGCGTCACGGCGGGCACCCGCACCAGCTGCCGGAACACGTGCACGAGCAGTAACGGCGTAGCGGCCAGAAGTACCCTTGACAGCTGTCAAGTTTGGCGGCGGTAAAGTCTGCGCATGCAGATTCGCCAGCACACCTCCGGTCAGGGGGGCGCCGACAAACCCGCCGTCATTCTCTACCCGTCCGGCACGGTGGTCACCTTCGACGAGCTGGAAGCCCGCGCTAATCGGCTGGCGCACTACTTCCGGCAGGCCGGTCTGGTTGAAGGCGACGCCGTCGCGATCCTGATGGAGAACAACGAGCACATCCACGCGATCATGTGGGCGGCCCGGCGCAGTGGCCTGTACTACGTGCCGATCAACACCCACCTGACCGCGCCAGAGGCGGCGTACATCATCGACAACAGTGCCGCCAAGGCGATCGTCGGCTCGGCGGCGTCACGCAAGACCTGCGAAAACCTCGCCGAGCACCTGCCCGGCGGCCTGCCTGATCTGCTGGTCATTGCCGATGATGACCTCGACGGCTGGCAGCGTTACCCCGAATGCGTTGCCGGCCAGCCGGATACGCCGATCGACGACGAGCGCGAAGGCGATCTGCTGCAGTACTCCTCGGGCACGACCGGTCGCCCCAAGGGAATCAAACGGGAGTTGCCGCACGTCTCGCCCGCCGAGGCGCCGGGCATGATGTCGGCGCTGGTTGGATTCTGGATGCACCCGGAGGCGGTCTATCTCAGTCCGGCGCCGCTGTATCACACCGCGCCCTCGGTGTGGTCGATGACCGTGCAGGCCGGCGGCATCACGACGATTGTTCTGGAAAAGTTCGAACCCGAAGGCTGCCTTGACGCCATCCAGCGCCACCGTGTCACGCATGGGCAGTTCGTGCCGGCCATGTTCACTCGGATGATGAAACTCCCTGAGGCAAAGCGTAATTCGTACGACTTATCCAGTCTGCAGCGGGTGATGCACGCGGCCGCACCGTGTCCGGTGGAGATCAAGAAACAGATGATCGACTGGTGGGGCCCGATCGTCGACGAGTACTACGCCTCCTCGGAGGCGATCGGGTCGACGTTGATCAGCGCCGAGGAATGGCTGACCCATCCCGGCTCAGTTGGCAAGCCGATGATGTGCCAGATCCACATCCTCGACGAGGACGGCAACGAGTTGCCACCGGGCCAGGCCGGCGAAATCTATTTCGAGGGCGGCTTTTCCTTCGAATACCTCAACGACGCGGAAAAGACCGCGGCGTCCCGCGACAACCACGGCTGGACGACCGTCGGCGACGTCGGCTACCTCGACGAAGACGGCTACCTCTTTCTGACCGACCGTCGCCATCACATGATCATCTCCGGCGGCGTGAACATCTATCCGCAGGAAGCCGAGAACCTGCTCGTCACCCATCCCAGAGTGCTCGACGCGGCAGTGTTCGGCATTCCCGACGACGAGATGGGCCAAAGCGTCAAGGGGGCGGTCCAAACTGTCGACCCGGCAGACGCCACCGATGAGTTCGCTGACGAGCTGCTTATTTGGCTGCGAGAGCGGTTGGCGCACTACAAGTGTCCGCGGTCCATCTCGTTCGAAGCGCAGCTGCCGCGTGCCGATACCGGCAAATTATTCAAACACGAACTGGTCAAGAAGTATTCGGTGTGACGCTGCGGGTCGTCGATGTGTCGGAGCCGGCCTCCGACCTCGATGCTGCATGGTGTGGCGTGCCTACAGTGGCCGTCGGACCGCTCGTCGGCGCGTCCGAATTCTGGCTGCAGCAAGCGACATTCACCCTTACCGAGGATGACGTCGACGACCGTCGGGCGATCACCGTCGCGTCGATCGATTCTGCGCTTGACGGCCTGGCCGCGCGAGTCGACCGTTGGCCGATCGCCGCAGCGGCGTGTGACGACGTGCTGCGGTCGATCGATCCTTTCGCCCCGGCACTGCCCGGCGTGATAACCGAGTCGCTGGCCTACTCCACGCTGCAGGCCGGTCCGGAGTTCGCCCGCTGGCTGGCCGAGCGCGGTCCGGCCGCGATGCCCGATATCGCCGATCCGGTGCAGGCCCACCGCGACGGCGACACGCTGCGGGTCGCGTTCAACCGACCGCAGCGCCACAACGCGTTCTCCACCGACGCCCGCGCCGCGCTGCTCGAGGCGTTGACGGTGGCGCAACTCGATCCATCGGTCGACCAGGTCGTGCTGACCGGCAACGGACCGTCGTTCTGCAGCGGCGGCGACCTGGCCGAGTTCGGCACGTTCAGCGATCCGGCCAGCGCGCATCTGGCTCGCACCCGGCACAGCCCGGCGCTGGTGCTCGACGCGCTCTCTACCCGACTGGGGCGGGCGTGCCGCGCCGAAGTGCACGGCCAGGTACTGGGCAGCGGATTGGAGATGGCCGCGTTCTGCGGTCGCGTTGAGGCTACAGCTGATTCGGTGTTCGGGTTGCCCGAACTGAGCCTCGGCCTGATCCCCGGTGCCGGTGGTACGGTCAGCGTGACTCGACGTATCGGCCGTTGGCGCACAGCGTATTTGGTGCTGAGCGGCCGCACTGTCGACACCGACACCGCGCTGGCGTGGGGCCTGGTGGATGCGGTGAGCTAATCACAAAGCGGCGCGTCGGCCGCGTTGCACGGCGTCAACCAGTGCCAGGCGCAATCTTTCAAGGTGAGCCCACAACGTCAATCTGTCGTCGTGTGTCAAATCGTCGGGCGGTAGCGCCGCGATGCGATCGAGCGCTAAATCTAGCTTGTCGAATGCCGCGTGGACTTTGTTCGCTCTACTGGAAACCATGGCGCGACGCTATCCTCCGGCACCGACAATGGGCGCGGCCGTCGAATGGCCGCTTATTAGTCGAGAATCGTAAAAAGCTGCGCGGCCTCCATGTCGCAGCGCTCACCGCTGTCGTAGCGCTCGGCGGCGTAGCGGGTGAGTTGGCGCGCCGCGGTGAGTTTGGTCGCCATGTCGGCCAGATAGTTGCCGACGGCCTGATGCTTCCAGATCGGCTGGCCGAAGCTCTCGCGCTGCTGTGCGTAGGCCAGTGCATCATCGAGGGCTGCGGTCGCCACTCCCAATGCGCGTGACGCCACTTGAATACGGCCCGTCTCAAGGCCTTTCATCATCTGCGAAAAACCTTTTCCCGCTTGGCCGCCGAGAATCGCCGATACGGGCGCCCGATAATTATCGAACGACAGCCCGCAGGTCTCCACGCCTTTGTAGCCCAACTTGGGCAGATCCCGTGACACCGTCAGCCCCGACCCGTGCTCAACCAGTAACACCGAAAT
This sequence comes from uncultured Actinomycetota bacterium, assembly GCA_963833915.1. GTDB lineage: Bacteria > Actinomycetota > Actinomycetes > Mycobacteriales > Mycobacteriaceae > Mycobacterium. Next base: position 187,941 of record CAWHZO010000015.1, on the reverse strand, counting down.
GCCTTTGTGCCGTGGCCGGGCGGCCGGGTCGGTTTTGCACAGCAGCGCGATCAACCCTGACCGGCGGGCATTGCTGATCCAGGTCTTCGATCCGTTGACCACCAATTGGTCGGCGCTGTCGGGCAGTGCTGTGGTCGACATGTTCTGCAGATCGCTGCCACCACCGGGCTCGGTGAGGGCCATCGTCGCGCGCACCTCACCGGTGGCCATCGACGGCAAATAGTGCCGCTTCTGCTCCTCGGTTCCAAACAGTACGAGCAGCTTGGCCACCACCGTATGGCCGCCCATCGCGCCGGCCAGGCTCATCCAGCCGCGCGCCAACTCCTGGGTCACCAGCACGTAGCACTGCATCGACACCGGTGTGCCTCCGTACTCCTCGGGGATGGCCAGCCCGTAGATGCCGATGCGCTTCATCTGCTCGATCCACGCTTCGGGATACTCATTGGCGTGTTCCCGTTCGCGCACCGTCGGCCTGACCTCTTTATCGACGAATTGACGCACCGTCTCGACCAGCATCGCCTCGTCGTCGTTGAGCCCTGTGGCCATGCGGCAATGTTGGCATGCCCGGAAGCCGGGCCGCGATGACAGTCGGCCCCTACTTCGATCAACTGCGAACCGGCCAAGTCTTCGGGGGTGCGCCATCGATGACGCTGACCCCCGGGTTGGCCGCCGTCCACCAAGGCATCCTGGGTGACCGATTGCGGTTGCCGCTGGATGCCGAGCTGTCTGCGGCGGTCACCGGGCTGCCCGCTCCGCTGGCCCATCCGGGCCTGGTCTGCGACGTCGCGATCGGCCAGTCGACGCTGGCCACCCAGCATGTAAAAGCCAACCTGTTCTACCGCGGCCTGGTGTTCAACCGGTTCCCGGCGATCGGTGACACGTTGTTCACCCGTACCGAGGTTGTCGGGTTGAAGAAGAATTCGGCCAAACCGGGCAGGGCGCCGACCGGGCTGATGGCGTTGCGGATGACCACCATCGACCAAGCCGATCGACTGATCCTGGACTTCTACCGCTGCGCGATGTTGCCGTTGAGTCCCGGCGCCGCCCCGGGCGACGCGGACCACTCCGACGACCTGTCGAAGGTTGGCGCCGACCTGGGCCCACCGCCGTCGGCCGCCGCCGATTGGAACGGCGAGGTGTTCCGCGAGCGTGTGCCCGGGCCGCACTTCGATGTCGATCTGGCGGGCAAGGTGCTGCACAGCAGTGCCGATGTGGTCAGTAGTGCGCCGGAATTGGCCCGTCTTACGTTGAATATTGCTGCTGTTCACCATGATTCGCGCATTGGTGGACGTCGTTTGGTCTACGGCGGGCACACCATCGGGCTGGCGTTGACGCAGGCCACCAAGCTGTTGCCGAACTTGGCGACGGTGCTGGGCTGGCAGTCCTGCGACCACACCGCCCCGGTGTATGAGGGCGACACCGTGTACAGCGAGCTGCACATCGAATCGGCCGAGCCGATCGACGGCGGCGGGTTGCTGGGATTGCGATCGCTGGTCTACGCGGTCAGCGACACCCACGATGAGCCGCGGCAGGTCCTGGACTGGCGTTTCACCGCGCTGCAGTTCTAAGCCGTCGAACGGAGCGCGCACAATGATGGGCGTGGACCAGGGGGTGAGCACAGCGGCGGATTGGGCCGCTAGTGGGCTGGCGTGGTTGACCGGTCCGTCCGACGGCGCGCCCGACTTCTCCCGCGCCGCTGTGCTGGTCGAAGCCCGCCGGGTAACCACCGATATCGCCGGACTTCTCGGTGTCGAGGTCGACGCCGCCACGGTGTTGGCGGGTCGGGCGGCGATCATGAACCTGCGCCGACGGGGTCGCATCTCGGCGGGCCGCGCCACCCGCCTGTTGGCGACCGCCGACGGCTGGTGTGCTCTCGCGCTGCCGCGTGCGGACGACGCCGCGGCGCTACCGGCGCTGATGGAAGTCGACGTGGTCACCGGCGATGCCTGGACGGCGCTATCCCATTGGGCGGCGACGCGTTCGACTGAAGCCGTGGTCGCCCGCGCCCAGCTGCTCGACATCGCGGCCGCAGCTCTGGGAGAAGCCGCGGCGGAGCCACCGGCGGTGCGAGTGTGCGGCGCCAGCGCCGGACCGCGACGGCCCGACGGCTTGCTGGTAGCGGATTTGTCGTCGTTGTGGGCGGGGCCGCTGTGCGCTCAGGTGCTCGCGCTCGCGGGCGCCGTCGTCGTCAAGGTGGAAAGCCCGAGCCGACCCGACGGCACCCGAAGCGGCGAGCCGGCCTTTTGCGACTGGATGAACTTCGGAAAGCTTTCCTATGCCGTCGATTTCGATAGCGGCAGTGATGCGCTGCGCCGACTGCTCAGCGCCGCAGACATCGTCATCGAGGGATCTCGTCCTGCGGCGCTGCGGCGGCGCCGACTGAGCGCCGAGGATCTACCCGGCCGGCCGGGACGAATCTGGTTGCGTATCAGGGGTTATCGCGACCAGCCGCATCGACCGGCGTTCGGGGATGACGCCGCCGTCGCCGGCGGTCTGGTCGGTGCTGCCGCCGACGGACCAGTGTTCTGCGGCGACGCCATCGCCGATCCGCTGAGTGGACTGGAGGCGGCGCGCGCGGTGGGGGAGTCGCTGCGCCGCGGCGGCGGCGAGGTGGTCGACGTGTCGATGGCCCAGGTAGCCGCCGGGTACGCGGCATTGCCGCAGTCATCGAATTCCACCGCACCGGCTCACCGGCCCCAACCGCCACCAGCCGGCGCGTCGGCGTCGCCGCTGGGCGCCGACAACGCCGCAGTACAGCACCTGGTCTCCGAGAGAACCAGTGCGACATGCTGATTCAGCGGGCGACGACGCTGGATGGGGTGGTTGTCGACATCCGGGTGGGCGCGTGCATCGACGACGTGGCCGACACGTTGGCCCCTCGGCCCGGTGAGGACGTGCTGGACGCAGCAGGCGGCACCGTGCTGCCCGGCCTACACGATCACCACGTGCACCTGCACTCCGCGGCAGCCGCGCAGACTTCGATTCGGGTCGGCCCGCCACAGGTACGCGATCATGCTGGCCTGGCCGCGGCATTGGCGAGCGCCGAGGCCGGCGAAGACGGTTGGATCCGCGCCGTGGGCTACCACGATTCGGTCGCCGGACCGCTGGACCGCGGTGTGCTCGACGAGGTGCTTCCAGCGGTGCCGCTGCGCGTTCAGCATCGCAGCGGAGTGCTGTGGATCCTCAACTCGGCGGGTTTGGTCCGCGTCGGGCTGGCCGGGCATCCGGACGGCAGGCTGCGCAGCGCCGACTCCTGGTCGGATGTGCTGGGTCGCAGCGAAACCAAGCTGGCTGACCTCGGTCGACGGCTCAGCCGCTACGGCGTCACCGGAATCACCGACGCCACACCCGATCTCGACATCATCGACATCGTGCGGCTCTCGGAACTGCACCGGCACGGTGAACTGTGCCAGCGCGTGTACTGCTTGGCCCCGGGCAAACGGATCCTGCACGACGACGAGCTGGACCTCGAGCAGCTGGTCGGCTGGATCGCCCAGCGGCACCGCGACGGCGGCCCGGTTGCCATCCACTGCGTCACCGCCGCCCAGTTATTGGTGACGATCGCGGCGCTGCGCGAAGCCGGCTGCCACCCGCATGACCGCATCGAACACGCCGCCGTCGTGCCGTCGGATTGCCTGGCCGATATGGCCGACCTCGCGGTGACCGTGGTTACCCAGCCCAATTTCGTCGCCGAGCGCGGTGATCAGTACCTAGACGAGATTCCCGCCGCGGAACACGATCAACTCTGGCGCGTCGCGTCGCTGGTTCAAGCAGGCGTGCCGGTGGCACTGTCCACCGATATGCCATTCGGCAATGGTGACCCATGGGCGGTGATGCGGGCGGCGGTGCATCGCACCACACCCAGCGGAGCCGTGCTGGGTATCGATGAATGCATCTCGGCGCGAACGGCGTTGACGTTGTTCCTGGGTCGGCCAGATCAGCCTGCCCGACCGCGTGCCGTCGAGCTGGGAGAGCCTGCGGACCTGTGCGTGCTGAGCGTGCCGCCCGAAACCGCGCTGGCCGAGTTGGACGCAGACATGGTCGCCGCGACAGTCATCGGCGGCGAGATCGCCTACGCGACCGGGTGAATCAGGAGATGTCACCGATCAGGTAGCGCTGCAACGTCGGCGCCACCGCGTTGACCAGGGTGTCGACGTCCATGGAGTGGATCGGCTCGACCCGCACCCCGTAGCGCATGATGCCCAGACCGACCACCGCCGAGGCGCACAGCGAGGCGCGGAATGTGATCTGGTCGGCACCCAATGCCTTGAGTAGCGGATTGAACACCGGACCGATGAACAGGCCCTGCGCGATGTCAACCGTCTTGGCCAAGCCCGCCGTGGCGATCGCGCTGGCGGCGAACGGCCCGCCACCGGCGGCATCCCAGGTGGTGATCAGCATGTGTAGCGTTCGTCGGCCGGCTTGGTCCACGCCGCCGCGGACGATCCGGTCGATGAACTCTTTCGTGCCGAATGGCAGATGCAGCTTGCGTGCCACCGGGTCGAGAATCCCACGGAAAGGGTTTTCGCGAGGGGCCACGCTGCCAGGATGGCACGGGCCGAATCAGTGCGGCAAGTCGCGGAACGGTGTGTCGCGGTACGGCTCAGGCTCTTTCGGCAGGCCCAGCACACGTTCGCCGATGATGTTGCGTTGAATCTGATCGGTCCCTCCGCCGATCGAGGTGAAATAGGCGTTCATCGTCCGGAATGTCACCGCGTCGCCGACGGGATTGTCCGGTCCGGCCAGCATCGCCTCAGCGCCGACGATTTCGGTTTCCACCCGGGCGGTCTCATGCAATATCCGTGACATCGCGATCTTGCCGAGTGCCATCAACGTCGCGGCCTCACCGCGATCGGCCGCGGCCCTCGAGCGCTGGGTGTTCCACCGGTTGACGGTGGCCAGCACGTCGACACGGGCAATCTGCTGACGAATGTAGGGATCGCTGAGCCGGCCGGCATCCCGTGCCAATTCGATGAGGAGATTGGTCTTTTCGGCTCGGGGTCGCCTGTTGTCCTTAGCGGTGCGGGCCAGGTCACCCATGAACCGGCGCTCGTAGGCGAGCGCGGTCTGCAGCACCGACCAGCCGGCGTTCACCTCGCCGATCAAGTTCTCGGCAGGAAGGCGGGCGTCGTCGATGAAGATCTCGTTGAACTCCGACTCGCCGGTGATCTGGTGGATCGGCCGAATCTCAATGCCGTTCTGCCGCATCGGCAGCATGAAGAAGCTGATGCCCCGGTGCTTAGGCACGTCCCAGTCGGTTCGTGCCACCAGCATGCCGTAGTCGGCGGTCGTGGCGAACGATGTCCACACCTTCTGTCCGTTGATCACCCACTCGTCGCCGTGGCGCTCGGCGCGGGTGCGCAGGCCGGCCAGGTCGGATCCGGCACCGGGCTCGCTGTAGAGCAGGCACCACTTGCTCTCACCGCGGATCGACGGCGGAATCAGCCGCCGCTTCTGCTCATCGGTTCCCGCGTCGTGCAGGGTGCAGGCGAACAGGTTCGCTCGGTCATGGCCGGTTCCCGGCGCACCGACTGCGGCGAATTCTGTCGCGACGAGCCGAGATTGGGCATCCGAGAGGCCGCGGCCGTACCACTCGGGTTCCCAGCTGGGCACCGCCCATCCGGCGTCGAATACAAGTTGCGCCCACTTGGCGCGATCGACGCCGGGAATCCAGTTGGCCGCCAGCCAGTTACGGACCTCGTCACGCAGTTCGTCGTCGGTCATGCGGGTCACGGCTCAGGCCCCGATCTGCTGCAGATAGCGTTCGCGGTGCCACGACGGGCTGCCCAGCAGCTGGGCGTCGCTGCGGGCCCGCCGCAAATACAGGTGCGCCGGATGCTCCCAGGTGAAGCCGATACCGCCGTGTACCTGGATGTTGTTCGCCGCGACGGAGACGAACGCGTCCGAGCAATACGCCTGCGCCAGAGCAAGATCCGCGATGCGCGACGGGGCTAATGCGGCGAACGATCCGGCGACGAAGCGCGCCGCCGACACCGCGGACTCGGCCTCCAGCAGCATGTCGGCACACATGTGCTTGACCGCCTGGAAGCTGCCGATCGCGCGGCCGAACTGATAGCGCGTCTTGGCGTATTCGGTGGCCATCTCGACTGCGCGCCGCGCACCACCGGCCTGCTCGCTGAGCAATGCCACCGCCGAGCGATCCAGCGCCGCGCTGAATACCTCGACGCCGGCGCCCAGTCGCCCGACCAGACGCGCCGGAGTATCGACGAATTGCAGGCGGCACTGCTTGCGGGTCGGGTCCACGGTGGTCAGCGGTGTGACGTCGAGGCCAGTGGCGCCCGCGTCGACCGCGAACACGGCAGCCCCCGCGTCACTGTCGGCCAGCACATACAGCAGGTCCGCCAACTGTCCATCGAGCACGAAGTGCTTGTAACCGGTGATGTGCCAGGCTTCACCGATCGCACCCGCCGACGTCGCGATCGTGGCAGGCAACCGGGCGGAGCCGTCCTCGGCGAACGCGACACTGGCGATCAACTCACCGGCCGCGATTCGAGGCAGCACCGCGGCGCATTCGGCGGTGTCACCGGTCTCGGCCAACAGATTGGGCACCAGCACCGCCGTCGATAGGAACGGGCTAACCACGAGCACCCGCCCCATCTCCTCCAGCACGATGCCCAGCTCGACCGGACCCGCTCCGGCGCCGCCGTACTCGTCACTGATCAGCAGTCCGGTCAGGCCCATGGCCGCGAGTTCGCGCCACACCGCCGGATCGAAACCCGTGTCGGTAGCCATCAGCGCCCGCACCTGCGCTTCGCTGGAATGTCGGGCCAGCACGTCCGCGACCGCGTTACGCAGCGCCAACTGTTCATCACTCACCAAGAACGGTGCGCTGCTGAGCATGGCCGACGATCAGACCGTCGACGCCAGCGCAACGCCCAGGCTGACGCATTGTCTGGCGAAAAACGCCTGTGACACCGCCGCTTTCGGCACCACCTGATCGAAACCGTGAAAAGCCCCAGTGACCACCTCGACCTGGCAGGGCACGCCGGCCTGGGTGAGGCGCTCGGCGTAGGCGAGGTCCTCATCGTGGAACAGGTCGTGGGTGCCGACGCCGATCCACGTCGGGGGCAGTCCGCTCAGGTCGTCGTGGCGCGCCGGAACCGCGATCTGCGGGTCGGCGCCGCCGAGGTAGGCCGCCCAGCCGAAGCGATTGGTTTTCGGGCCCCACAGTCGGTATTTCGAACTCTCCGGCCCCGCCCCGCTGCGGTCATCGAGCATCGGGTAGGCCAAAAGCTGCAGCGTCGGCGTCACCTCCCCGCGGTCACGCGCCAATAGTGCCAGCGCTGCCGCCAGACCGCCGCCGGCACTGGCGCCGCCGATCGCCACCCGTGTGGGGTCGACAGCGGGCAGACCGGCCAGCCAGGTCAGCGCGGAATAGCAGTCCTCCAGCGGGGCGGGGTAGGGATGTTCGGGTGCCAGCCGGTAGTCGACCGCCGCGACGGTGATGCCCAGCTTGCGGGCGAACCGACGGCACAGCGCATCGTCTTGCTGTGCGGAGCCGATGATGTAACCGCCGCCGTGAATCCACAGCAGCGCGGGACCTGGCTGATCGACGCCGACCGGTCGGTGCAGCCGCACACCGACACCGGAGCCCAGAATTAGCGCCTCGATGCCGTCGCGGCTTCGGCTGCGCTGCAAGCCACTCAGGGCCCGGATCAGCCGCAGACTGCGCGGGCCGATCATTGCTCGCGGGGCGAAGCGGGCGACTTTGCGAAGGTCAGGGTGGAAATCAGTGGTCGGCATCCGTCCAGTATCGCCAACGCCAGCCGGCCCGACGTTCCGGGCTCCCTCGTTGGCGGCGAAACCATACGTGTGTCCGAATGACAAGGGTTGCAGGTGTCGGCCCTTGAGCACCGATAACGATGTCGGCCGACGTTTTTGGCGTTATCGCCGACCAGGGCACGGTCGGAATTCTGCACGATCTCGGTGTGGACACGTGGGTGGTGGACTTCGGTTCACCGGGAGCCACGCGATCCGGTGGCTATGTGGTTGGTTGGCGATAGGGGAAAGGCTTAATTGCACCTGGAGGCGTTGACCCACCGACCGTTGTAGCCCACACATCCGTTGACGTTCGGGGGCGGCGGTGGGTCGTTCGGCATGGGAGCGTAATACGCCGGTGGCGGAACGTACGGCGCAATGGGGTCGGCGAGATTCGCGCAGCCACTCACCGATACCCGGCGGCCGGCGCTTGCACAGACGTCGGCGTTAGCGACTCCGGGTGCGGGAATAGTGACGATCGCCCCGGGGGCGGCCGCGAGCGCCAAGACGGTCGCCGCCGTGATAGTCCGTGACCGTAACCAACGACTCATCTTGCTTGTCTCCTCACCGGCGTGACTGGCCTATCTATATCGAAGGTGATGGTCGGGCGTAACACCAATTACGTGACTATTGACCCGCATCAGGGTGGTAATCGCAGCGATTCCCCAGGTCGGTGAGGGGTTGGCGGATCCCGTTGATTTCGGACTCAACCTGGGGGTTGGCGTTCATGTAGTTCTGGACGTCGCCGTGAATCTCGTCGTTCGGCAGCCCGCGAAGGCCGGTGAAGAAGTTGTTGACGTCCGGGTGGCTGAACAGATAGCCCGACATCGCGGTCCCGACTGTGCCCGACGCCTGCGCCAGGTCGGCGGCCGTGCACCCGGGCGCCGGGGCCGCAGGGGCTGGAGGTGGCGGTTCGGGCGCGGGGTCAGCAGACGCCAACGAGGCGCCCCCAAACAGCATCGCACCGGCCATCACCGAAGTGCCGATCGCTCCCACCAGTGCGCTACGCATGGCACGCTCCTTCTCATCCAGTGTCAGAACGGCTATCGATACCGCATAGCTAAGCACAACAAAATAAGACATTGTGGCGAATAACAATTCGAAAGGAACGCGAGAGCAAATCTTGCGGATATCGACTGCGAGCGCCAATCCCAAGGCCCGGCAATGGGTGTCGGCAGACTTCAATACCGGCGACCGGTCGAGGCATCCCGTCCCTGACGAATATTCGAGCGGGCGTTGACATCTCACCGCCGGCTGGCGCGCAGCGAACATCCGGGACGGGACAGATTGAGGCGACACCGTGTAGCACCCCATCGTTTCTCGCGCTTTGATGCGGCTGGCTACTCGCTCGATGGGGCGGACTGCTGAGGGAACACAACGTCCCAATCCCGAGCCATGCTCACGATCGTCCAGCCCAGCCGCGCACCAATATCGGTGATCGCTTCAGTCTCGACGACGGGCCCAGCCGTGCTGGTGTAATGAAATTCGCGGTTGGCGTCGTCGTGATCGATCAACAACGCAAGACTGGAACCCGTTCGACTACGCGGAGAACATGTTTCACCGTAAAGGTTTACCGACCCGGACCAAGATCATCGAACTACACGCGGCGTGGCTCGAGGGTGGAACACCCGTAATCGTGGACGCTAAATTTCGCATCTTCGGTACCGCCGCAGACTAAGCACACCGTGCATTGCCCGGGTTTTCTGCGGCTCGCGATGGGCGCGGTGGACGGTGGGGCTGGTCTTGGATGATCGCCATCGCTGCCTCGACGGTGCTTGCGACGGGTAGGAAACCCTCTGGGTCGCCGATCCGCAGCAGCCGGGAGACTGCCTTACTGGGTACTACTGCCCAGGCAATGCCGGGGTGCGCGCAGCAGACGGAGACCCTGTGTAGCGCCGAGAAACCCTCGGTTCCAAAGAAATCCAGGCCGCCCAGATCGATGATCAATCCGCGGCAACCCGTCAGATGCTCCAGGGTGTACTCGGTCAGAGTGTCAGCGTTGGATGCATCGATGTGGCCGCTGGCGCTGATGATGGCTACCGACGACCTCATCCGACGATGGGCTAATCGTGTGGTGTGACTCTCCCATGGCTGGGAAAGAAAGTCGCCGACGGGCGACATAGAGAGGTTAGGAAGAGCATTCATGGTGATCCCCGACCTGCGGTTGTCACCGGTTTGTTCGGCGCGAGCTAGTGCTCTGCGAGGACAGCAGCGGACGGCTGAACCCATTCCGAACTGGTTGAGAGTCTCAACCCAATTGACGCTTCACCCCGCGGGAACAATTGTCAAGACCTGCCGATCGGAGATCTGCATTCTTGGGAGTAGATGGGTAGATACTCAGTCCAAAACGAATCGGAAGCGTGCCGACGATAGCGTTGGTGCGTGCGCGAATTGTTATGCCGGGCAACGGGCCTCGTTGGCTGTGCGGGATCCGGCGGCGTCGGCGCCCCGGTTCGATGTAGGCGGGATCAGGTATTGCGATTCGCCAGATCGACATCCCGCCCTGTGGTGGCGATGAAGTCGTCCAGAATGTCCACCACCGTTGTCGGGGACTCGACATGCGGGAAGTGCCCGACACCGGCGAGCACTTCAAGTCGGCTACCCGGCACGGCGTCGTGAGCGGCATAGCCGTGGGCGACAGGAATGATCCGGTCCTGATCACCCCAAATCAACAAGGTGGGTAATCCGTGACTGATATGCATCTTGCTGAGCGCACTGACCGCTTGGCCACGGAAATCCACTACCGAGCGCAACGTGCGCAAGAACGCCTGGCGTGTCTCCCGATCGGCCAACGAGGAGTAAGCGCTCCACATCTCGCCGACGCGCGGCGACTGGATCCCGGCCGACGTGAGCCATGACCCCAGCTTGTTGCCGACGTTCAAAACCGGCTGTGGCGCGACCGCCGGCAGCACCAGCTCGGTTCCGGGTGCCGAGAGGATCCGCAATATCCAGCTGAGGTCGGGGCCGAGGCCACCGCTGCTGATGAGAGCCAGTCGCTCACAGTAGTCACGATGTTGATAGGTGAACTGCATGGCGACACCACCACCCAGTGATTGACCGACCACAGTCGCCCGGCCGATACCGAGTTCATCGAGCAGATCACGCAGCGACGCCGCGAACGCGCCCAGCGAATAGTCACCGCGCGGCTTGGTGGACTCACCGTGCCCCAACAGGTCCGGTGCCACCACCCGATACTTCTTCGACAGCTCGGGGATGACCGCCCGCCACGTCGCCGAACTCCCCGCCATGCCATGAATCAACAACAGCGCCTCGCCGGCCCCTGCGTCCCGGTAGGCAATACGCTCACCGTGCAGATCGAGATATTTCATCTCGGCCACGTGAACTCGTCTCCATCCAACGTTGGTCTGGCGTGCCTGGCCGGCTCTGTTAGCCAACTATAACGTAACCTACGGTCCCGTAGGTTACTGGCCAGTAAATCACGGCGATCTGCGCTGGTCGCGGCGCCATTTGCGGACCGTCTCGATCGCTGTGTTGAGCCCGCGGCGGCGCCCTGTGGCTAGATCTGTCCCGGCGAAACCGGGCTCCAGTTCGGCGAACATCCGCTCGCTGCGGGTCTCCGGTGCATCGTCGACAGTGGCGCGCAGGTAGCGGTCCGGCAGCGACAATTTGGCGATGGTGCGCCACGTCTTGCCGTACTGCATCAGGAACGAACCCGTGGTGTACGGGAGGTCGTATTTGTCGCAGACCTGCCTGACCCGCACCGAGATCTCGTGCAGCCGGCGGCTGGGCAGATCGGGGTAAAGGTGATGCTCGATCTGGTAGCAGAGGTTGCCGCTCATGAATCGCAGCGCCGGCCCGGCCTCAAAGTTGGCGCTGCCCAGCATCTGGCGCAGATACCACTGACCCCGGGTTTCGCCGATCATGTCGGTCTTGGTGAATTTCTCTGCCCCGTCGGGGAAATGCCCACAGAAGATCACCGCGTTGGCCCAGATGTTGCGGATCACGTTGGCCACCACGTTGGCCACCAGCGTCGATTTGTAAGTCGCCACCGGCGACAGCGAGGTCAGCGCCGGGAACGCGACGTAGTCCTTGACCACCTGCCTTCCGGCCTTGGCTGAGAATTCGCGGATCTGCCGGAGGGTGGTTTCGCGCTCCGAGCCGCCCTTGAGAATGTTCCCGAATTCGATGGGCTGCAGGCCAATTCCCCACTCGAATCCGAACGCAAGGATGGTGTTGAACAGCAGGTTGCCGATGGTGTAGTGCTTCCAGGGCTGGTCGCGGGTGACTCGCAGGGTGCTGTAGCCCACGTCGTCGTCCATGCCGAGGATGTTGGTGTACTTGTGGTGCTGAAAGTTGTGGGTGTAGCGCCAGTGCTTGGACGCCCCGCTCATGTCCCACTCCCATGTCGAGGAGTGGATTTCGGGATCGTTCATCCAGTCCCACTGGCCGTGCATGACGTTGTGGCCGATCTCCATGTTCTCGATGATCTTGGCCAGACCGAGGGTTACCGTTCCCGCCCACCATGCCGAGCGTTTCGAGCTACCGGCCAGCATGAGCCGGCCGGTGAGATCCAAAGCACGTTGCGCGGCGATCGTGCGGCGAATGTAGCGCGCGTCGCGCTCGCCAAGGGAATCCTCGATATCCAGCCTGATCGCATCAAGCTCAACGGCCAGGTTGTCGATGTCGGCGTCGGTCAGGTGAGCAAAGGCCGGAACGTCGGTGATGGCGATCGTTCTTCTCCTTTCTTCGGGTTAGATGTCGGGCTGCCGGCGTTAATCACCACCGGAGACCGTAACCCGCTACACCCGGCTCGGCCGCTATTGCTGGCCGAGCCGGGGAGTACGTAGGGCCGGTCAGTAGTAGTGCCGGCGGCCGCCGATGGCGTGTCCCGTCCGTCCCAGTACCGCCAGTAACACGCCGACAACGAGGAGGATGACCCCCAAGACCACCAGAAGATGGGCGAAGGCGAAGGTAGGTAGGAGGCTGGGGAGGATGAGCCCGAGAATGATAAGGATGACTCCGAGACCGATCATGACGTTTACCTAGTTTCTGCGGATATGTGGGAGGAGGATTGCCGAGTCAGTGTTTGAAGGCGTCAGTTAGCTTGGCCCGCAAGCGATTTAGTGTTTTCAGCCGATCGGCGCGTCTTTAGTTGCGCGCCTGGGTATTCCCGGCGCCATGCGTTCCTGACCGCAAAGGATTGATTCAGAGTGTGCGGCGCGAGCAGATGCTCATCAAGTCCGGCGGCGTACAGCCAAACCTGCTCCGTACCGGCTGAAGGACTCAGCAACATCAACGCTACACCCGTTGGGCCGACTTGATGGTTCGGGCTCAGATCGGGCTTCGTCGGGCGCGGGCGCGGCGCACGGCTTCATCGATGATCTGTTGTGCCACCTCAGCCAATTTGCGGTGTTTGGCTTGGCTGATCGCCCGCAGCTGAGTGAACGCCTCCTCGGCGCTGCGCCCGCTGCGTCCCCGGATCAGACCAATCGCCTGGTCGATCACCGGGCGTGTGGATAAGGCCTTCTGCAGTTGCGCGGTCAGTGCCGTCGCGTGTGCGAGGACCTGGGCGTTGTGCACCGCCACCGCCGCGGGTTTGGCGAACAGTTCCCCCAGCTCGGCGGCGTGCTCATCAAAGACGTCTTTGCCGTGAGCGTAGACATTGATCGCGCCGATCACCCGATCCGATAGCAACAGCGGCAGCGAAAGCGCGCTGTGCACGCCCAATCGGCCCACTCGGGGACCGAACCGCGGCCACATCTTCTCCCCACCTAACGACCCAGACCGCACCGTGCGCCGTTCCAGTGCCGCGGTGATGCAGGGTCCCTCCTTGAGGGTCACGTACTGAATCTCGTCGATCTCGGCGACAAACGGGGCACTGGCGGCCAACGCCTCCACCATGTTGTCCAGCTGGTCGACCTGCAACAAGGTCACCCCGGCACCGTCTGCGCCAGGTATCGCGTGCACCGCGAACGTCGACACCTCAGTCAGCAACTCAGGCAACCCCAGACTGCCCGCCACCAAGCCCGCCAGGTCGTCGATCCCGGCCCGCAAGTCGGCGGCATCAGCGCTAGCTTGCTGCGCGCTGAGCGACCCCAACGGTAAGCCGTCGTACTCGGTGAACTCCGTCATTAGCTGCGCTCAATTGTCTTGGTGGAGCTGGGAATCGAACACCGAAGCCCAGCGCCATCGTGGCGCAAGCGTCACGAGATGGTTGTCGAATTGATAATACGCCGGTAGCGGCGGAGCAGAAACACGCTGTTACGCCTGCGGTCGGCCTGCCGGCAACGGGACCAAAGCACTGCTGCTGCGGCTGAAGTCTGCGCGACCGGTAAACGCCGATTGGTGGAAAGCGTGCCAGCCCAAGTACCTTGCACGCCAACCACTCTGAGATGCCCAACGTGTCCTTGAGTATGTCGACGGCGCGGCGTTCGCCGATGGCGCTGACGTGCGTGGACCCAACGGCTGCGGGCGAGAGGGGTCTAGTGTTGGCCATAGACCCTCTTGGGTCGTCGGCTTAACTTCGAACTGGTGACCTGCCCGGGCTGTTGAAGATCAACGGCTTCTCATGCTGTCTATCTCCGGCGCACACTCATCCACCATTTCGAGGAGCTCCACATGACTCGATCCCGGGCGACCAGACGCAGCATCATCGACACTCACCGACACGTTTGGGGCCCGAAGCTGCGTCAGAAATTAGTTGACAATGGCGGCCTTGACGACTCAAAGCCGCTGCCGCAGGTTAATGATTCCGAGCAGTTTTACTATCGCGAGTCAGTTGACGCTGATTATTCGATGGAGATTCAGCGGCAGAGTGTTTCCTCAGGTAATCAGTTACGGCGCGAAGTTGAGGGGTTCGGTGAGCACATCATTAAAGCAAATACTGTCGACACTCTCACGTTCCTGAACGACGAGGCTTTAGAGCTTCGGAACAGGTTCCCCGATGATATTGCCTGCATGGCCAACGCTCATGCTCTTGAAGAGAATACGCGTGATCTGATTGATCCATTGATTTCTCATCAAGGAGCTTGCGCGATCAGCATTTCGACCAGCTACGGAACCGGTCCAGATCAGGTCTTTCTCGACTCGGCGAAGGCCGAGTGGCTATGGGAGTACGCACAGGACAAGGATGTTCTCGTTCATATTCATCCGCCCTTGGGATCGATCGGCGATGCTGCAATGAAGGAGTACCGGCTCATCGAAGCCGTAGGCCGGCCGTTCGATACGGCGCTGACGGCCGCCCGCATGATCTATAGCGGCGTCTTCGATAAATACCCAAAGCTGAAGGTTCTTTTCGTTCATATGGGCGGAGCCCTCGCCCCCGTGCTTGGCAGGCTCGATTGGAACTGGGAGTTCAACTATAAGGGTATTGCGAACCCGCCGATCCATAAGGTCGCTAAAAATCGTCGTAAGCCTTCGGAGTATTTCAGGTCCAATATCTATCTGGATACCATGGGTCCGAGCGCGATCGGCCTCAAGGCTGCGATCGAAATGTGCGGCGTTGACCGCGTACTTTTTGGGACCGATTTCGGGCCGGTTCCAATCAATCCCAAGGTGCACATCGATCTAGTGAACGACACCGTCACTGACGCTGTCGATCGCAACAAGATTTTCTCAACCAATGCACTTAGTTTGTTCCATTTGGGTGAATCTCGCGTCTCCCCCGAGTCGCCTAATCTGTATCGACCCGAACGCCCGCAGCGAACGCAGGACTACCGCGACGGCATGAATAATCTCGTCGAGGTCATCAGCGGGAGCAAGCCGATGACCGTTGAGGAGTATGTGACTTCGACGCGGTCGAAGCTCGACACCGACGGCAGGTACGCAGTCAAGTACGTGCTGCTGCCGATCGCCTGACATCCGCCGGGTCATGTGTTCCGCGAACGCCATCGAGTCGCTCGATCCCCACTTCCATTGCTCTCACCGTTCGTCTCCACAGTCGCCGTGCACGGTGGTATGAGCCGCGGGATTGATGGGGTAGTTGGTCGATGCCGGCAATCCAACGGGCGTAGTGTCAAGGGTGCTGAGAATTTCAGCTGGTTCGGGATGAGTTCGGCCGTCCGCCGCTTAACTCAAGGAGCATCGGCTCCGAGCCCGGACACGCTGGCGATCAAGTGCACGTCAGGTCACCATGACCACTTCGCTTGCTTTCCATCAAGATCTCGACGGCGGCTGCCTCGCGGTCTTCTTCACGCCCGATAGCCGCTTCCTCCGTGACTGAGGGCCGAACCCTTGATTCCTCGATATCGGTGAAGGACATGCCATGAAGGCTTTGATCGTCCTGTTTGTGGTGCTCGTTATTGTCGGCCTGATCGTGTTGTCGCTGTCGATCAGAGTGGTGACTCAATACGAGAAGGGTGTGTTGTTCCGCCTCGGCAAGGTGGTGGGTGTCAAGGACCCCGGGCTGGCTGTGATCATCCCGGTCATCGATCGGCTGATGAAGGTGTCGCTGCGAATTGTGACGATGCCGATCCAGTCGCAGGGCATCATCACCCGCGACAACGTCAGCGTCGACATTTCGGCGGTCGCCTACTTCCGGGTTGTCGACGCGGTGAAATCGGTGATCGCGATCGAGAACGTGCACGCCGCGATCAACCAGATCGCGCAGACCACGCTGCGCAAGGTTGTCGGCCAACACAGCCTCGACCAGGCGTTGTCAGAGACTGACACCATCAACGCCGATATCCGGAAGATCCTCGACATCGCAACACTCGAATGGGGTGTCGAAGTGACGCTGGTCGAGCTCAAAGACATCCAGTTGCCCGACAGCATGAAACGCGCGATGGCCCGGCAAGCTGAAGCCGAGCGCGAGAAGCGAGCCAAAATTATTGCCGCAGAAGGCGAATCAATGGCTGCGGCCGCGTTGGGTGAGGCGTCGGACACGATGATGGCCCACCCATTGGCCTTGCAGCTGCGCAACCTGCAAACGCTTGTCGAACTCGGGGTGGAGAAGAACACCACCATCGTGTTCCCGGCGCCGCTAATGAGTGCGATCGGTGAACTGGGCGCCTTCCTCGCCAGAGAAGGTGCGGCCGCCGCGTCCCCGATCCAACCGGTCACCATCGCGAATGGGGCCGGCACGTCGACTCGAACCGGGTAGACGCGAGTCAACCAAGGGAGCGCCACGATGACGACCCGGACCCTCGAACCAGAACTGCTACATCGGATGGACGCCTACTGGCGGGCGGCGAATTACCTGTCAGTCGGTCAGATCTATCTGTATGACAACCCGTTGCTGAAACGACCGCTCCAGCTGTCGGATGTAAAACCGCTCGTAGTCGGCCATTGGGGGACGACGCCGGGTCAAAACTTCATCTATGTGCACCTGAACCGGGTCATTACGAAGTACGACCTGGACATGTTCTACGTCGCCGGGCCCGGTCATGGCGGCCCGGCCCTGGTCGCCAACACCTACCTCGAGGGCTCATATACCGAGATCTATCCCGACATCAGCCAGGACGAGTCCGGCGCTGAAGAAGCTCTTTACCCAATTCTCTTTTCCCGGAGGCATTTCCAGCCATGTAGCACCGACGACTCCGGGATCGATCCACGAAGGCGGGGAACTGGGTTACTCGCTGAGTCACGCGTTCGGCGCCGCGTTCGATAATCCCGGCCTGATTGTGGCGTGCGTGATCGGCGACGGTGAGGCCGAGACTGGGCCACTGGCTACGGCCTGGCATTCCACCAAGTTCCTCAGCCCGATCGGTGACGGGGCGGTACTGCCGATCCTGCATCTGAACGGCTACAAGATCAGTAACCCGACCGTGCTGGCTCGCATAGAACACGAGGAACTGGACCAGTTCCTGCGCGGCTGTGGCTGGGAACCGCGCTACGTCGAGGGTGATGACCCTGAAGACATGCACGAGCTGATGGCCACTGTCCTCGATGAGACGGTCGAGGCCATTCACGGAATCCAACGCGACGCTCGAACTACCGGCGACACCAGCCGCCCGCGCTGGCCGATGATCGTGCTGCGCTCCCCGAAAGGCTGGACCGGACCCAAGGTCGTGGACGGCCTACAAATCGAAGGGACCTTCCGCGCCCACCAGGTGCCATTGCTCGTCGACGAGGCGCATCCCGGACACGTCGAACAACTCCAAGCCTGGATGCGCAGCTACAAACCGAGCGAGCTCTTCGATCAGAGCGGGCGGCTACTGCCCGACCTTGCCGCGCTCGCCCCCCGAGGGCAGCGACGGATGGGCGCCAACCCGCACACCAACGGCGGGATGTTGCTGCGCGACCTGCGGATGCCCGACTTCCGCGACCACGCGGTGACGGTGTCCTCGCCAGGCGCGGTGGAGGCCCAGGACACCGCCGTGCTCGGCACATTCCTGCGCGACGTCATCGCGCTTAACGACGAGGCGCGCAACTTCCGGATCTTCGGCCCCGACGAAACCCTGTCGAACATGCTCGGCGCGGTCTTCGAGGTCACCGACCGACAATGGGATGCCCATACCGCCAAGAACGACGAGTTCCTTGCTCCCGCAGGCCGGGTCCTTGATTCGATGCTCAGTGAGCATCAGAGCGAAGGATGGCTGGAAGGTTATCTGCTCACCGGCCGGCATGGCTTGTTCAACTGCTACGAGGCGTTCATCCACATCGTCGACTCGATGTTCAACCAGCACGCCAAATGGCTCAAGGTCACCGCGCAACTGCCGTGGCGCCGTGATATCGCCTCGCTGAATTACCTGCTCGCGTCTCATGTCTGGCAGCAAGACCACAACGGCTTCACCCACCAAGACCCCGGCTTCCTGGACCACGTCGTCAACAAAAAAGCTGACGTGGTGCGGATCTATCTGCCGCCGGACGCCAACTGCCTGCTCTCGGTTGCTGACCATTGTCTGCGCAGCCGCCACTACGTCAATGTCGTGGTCGCCGGGAAGCGCGCGATGCCGCAATGGCTGAGCATGGATGAAGCGGTGGTGCACTGCACCGAGGGCATCGGCATCTGGGAATGGGCCGGAAACGACCGCGGCGTCGAACCGGACGTGGTCCTGGCGTGCTGCGGAGATACTCCGACCCTCGAAGTGCTGGCTGCGGTGTCGATCCTTCGGCAACACTTGCCCGAGTTGAAGATCCGGGTGGTCAACGTGGTGGACCTGATGAGGTTGCAGTCGGCCACCGAGCACCCGCATGGGCTGAGCGACCGCGACTACGACGCCCTGTTCACCACCGACAAACACATCATCTTCGCCTTCCACGGCTACCCGAGCCTGATCCATCGACTCACCTATCGCAGGACCAACCGCAATCTGCATGTGCGCGGCTACAACGAAGAAGGGACCATCACCACGTCCTTCGACATGCGGGTGCAGAACCGCTTGGACCGTTTCCACCTCGTCGCAGACGTCATCGACCGGCTGCCCCAACTCGGCGCGACCGGCGACTACCTGAAGCAGACGATGGCCGACAAACTGGTCGAACACAACCGCTACATCAACACCCACGGTCAAGACCTGCCCGAAATCCGCAACTGGACCTGGAACGCTCCGCAATGAACATCGACACCGCCGATGAGCGTGCGGAGATTTTCTCCGGAGTTCCCCGTCGGCCGGTAGCGGCGCGCCCCTGTATCGGCCAGCGCTGTAGGGATCATCACCATGACCGCTGACGCGCCGCCCCGCTCTGCAGTCACACCCGAACCCGGCCCCGACTTGAAATCGGTGCCGATGCCCGAGCTGGAAAAGGAGCTCGGGTACTCGCCAGCCGGATTGAGCAAGGCCGAGGCAACACGACGGTTGGCGCAGTACGGAACGAATGAGATCGCCGACCACAAGACCAACCCGCTGTTAAAGTTCCTCAGTTACTTCTGGGGTCCGATCCCATGGATGATCGAGATCGCTGTCATCTTGTCCGGTGCGGTCGGGCACTGGCCGGACTTCTTTATCATCCTGCTGCTTCTGGTGGCCAACGGTGTGGTCGGCTACACCGAGGAACGGCAGGCGGGCAACGCCATTGCGGCCCTCAAAGCCAAGCTGGCGATTAATGCCCGCGTGAAACGCGACGACGCATGGATCACCGCACCGGCGCGGGAGTTGGTGCCAGGCGACGTGATCCGACTGCGCCTGGGCGACATCGTGCCCGCCGACGCGCGGCTGCTGGACGGCGACGGGATCGAGGTCGATCAATCCGCACTCACCGGAGAGTCGCTGCCCGCCACCCGCGTAGCAGGTGACGCCGTGTTCTCCGGATCCATAGTCAGGCAAGGTGAGATCGGCGCCTTGGTCTATGCCACCGGCACTCACACCTTCTTCGGCAAGACCGCCGAGCTGGTGGCCGACGCGCACACCGTCAGCCATTTTCAGCGCGCCGTGCTCAAGATCGGCAACTATCTGATCATCCTCGCGGTCGTGCTGGTGACGGTTATCATTGTCACGGCGATCCTGCGCGGCGACGCGATCCTGACCACACTGCAGTTCGCCCTGGTCCTGACCGTCGCCGCGATCCCGGTCGCGATGCCCACCGTGTTGTCGGTGACGATGGCTGTCGGCGCGCGGCTGCTCGCCAAGAAGCAGGCCATTGTGAGCCGGCTGGTCGCCATCGAGGAACTGGCCGGCGTGGACGTGCTGTGTGCGGACAAGACCGGCACCCTGACCCAAAACTCGCTGACGTTGGGCACCCCGTTCACGATCGACAGCGTCACGCCCGCGACGGTCATCCTGAACGGCGCTTTGGCCTCCCGCGCGGACAACGACGACCCGATCGACCGCGCGGTGCTCGGTGGCCTTGAGGACGCCAAGGTCCTGCAGGCATACACGGTCACACACTTCGCACCCTTTGACCCGGTGCACAAACGCACGGAGGCCACCGTCGCCGGCGCCGACGGAATCACCTTCCAGGTCACCAAGGGCGCCCCGCAGGTCATCCTCGCGCTGGCCGCGAACGCCGCAGAGATCAGAGCTGCCGCTGATAGCGCGGTCAACGATTTCGCTGCTCGGGGCTTTCGGTCTTTAGGCGTGGCCCGCGTCGACGGGGACGGTGACTGGCAGTTCGTCGGTGTGCTGCCGCTGTTCGACCCGCCCCGCGACGACGCTGCAGCGACCATCGCCACCGCCGCAGCGATGGGCGTCGACGTCAAGATGGTGACCGGCGACGCGCTGGCCATCGCGAAGGAGACCGCGGCCAAGGTCGGCTTGGGCACCACGATCCTGGACGCCGCAGCCTTGGGCGATACGAAGGAGAACGAATCGGTGGCAGTTGCCGAATCCATCTTGGCCGCAGACGGTTTCGCCCAAGTCTTTCCCGAACACAAGTACCACATCATCGACGTGTTGCAACAGCACGGCCACATCGTCGGCATGACTGGTGATGGGGTCAACGACGCCCCCGCTCTGAAAAAAGCCGACTGCGGCATCGCCGTGTCGGGCGCCACCGATGCCGCTCGCGCCGCCGCCGATATCGTGTTGCTGACCCCCGGTCTCTCGGTGATTATCGAGGCGATCAAACAGAGCCGCAAGATCTTTCAGCGCATGAACAGCTACGCGATATACCGCATCGCCGAAACGCTGCGGGTGCTGCTATTCATGACCGTCGCGATCCTCGTCTTCAACTTCTACCCGCTCACCGCCATCATGATCGTGATGCTCGCGCTGCTCAACGACGGCGCAATCCTGTCCATCGCCTACGACAACGTCCACTACAAGGACGAGCCCGAAGCGTGGAATATGCGCGTGGTACTTGGCATCTCGACGGTCCTGGGGGTGGTCGGACCTATCGCTGCATTCGGCTTGTTCTATCTCGGCGACCGTGTCTTCGACCTCGGCCACCCGCGCCTGCAGACCCTGATGTACCTCATGCTGTCCGTCGCGGGTCACCTGACCATTTTCTTGACCCGAACTCGCGGACCATTCTGGTCCATCCGTCCCGCCCGCATCTTGCTGATCGCTGTCCTCGGCACGCAGGCCATCGCCACATTTATTGCCGTCTATGGGCTATTCATGACCCCGCTGGGCTGGGGGTGGGCAGCGGCGGTGTGGGTATACGCCCTCGCCTGGTTCCTCGTCAGCGACCGCATCAAACTTCTGGCCTACCGCATCCTCGACCCCGCAAAAAAGGCAAAGGAAAAGTTCGAACCACTTCGCGACCTAGCGCCCGCGCCCGGGTGACACGAATGACCCAGTGGGACAACAAGGAGAGGACCAAACAGTGAACTCGCACTTGAGCGGTCATCATCGGATGACGATCGAGAAGATCTTCAGGCACCCGGCGGGCAGGAACATCGAGTGGCGCCAGGTCCTGTCGTTGCTCGAGGACCTGGGGTCCGTAAAACGAGAACACAACGGCAAGTTCACTGTGAACCTGGGATCCGAGACAGAAGTATTCGACGCTCCCCCGGGCAAAGACATCGATAAGCAGGTGACCGTCGACTTGCGCCGGATGCTCAGGCAGGCCGGGTGGGCTCCGGATGACGAAGCTCCCAGCCCGGACACGCATCAGCGCCAGCACGGCGATGGACAAGACGATGACCGAACAACATGACGGCGTGTTGGAGCAGATCGGGTCACCGCCGGGACCATCATCGCCCCGACAACGCTGCCCCACAGGGGTACTCACCAGGGGTTGGCGGTCGGCGAGGGCTCGATAGCGCTCCCACTCGAGGAGCAGGAACTGGAGGTTGATCATGCCGAACACGTTGGTAGATATCGACGTACTCACGGCCGCAGTGCAGTTGGCGTGCCGGGCCCCGTCGTTGCACAACAGCCAGCCCTGGCAATGGGTTGCCGAGGGGGTGGGGCTGCACCTCTACATCGATCGCAGCCGAATTCTTCCCTCCACCGACACGACGGGGCGGGAAGCCCACATCGGCTGCGGCGCAGTGCTTGACCATCTATGCGTTGCGATGGCTGCAGCCGGGTGGACGGCCAACGTCGACAGATTTCCCGACCCGAACAACCCCGGTCATCTTGCATCGCTCGATTTCACCCCGATGAACCGCGTCACCGATCAGCATCGCCACCGAGCCAACGCAATTCGGCACCGTCGCACCGACCGGCTTCCCTTCGCAGCACCGAGGAACTGGGAGTCCTTCGAACCTAGACTGGGCGACGCTGTCGTTGCCGGGACGGTTCAGCTCGACGTGATAGCCGCCGAGCTGCGCCCGGAGCTGGCGAGGGCGTCACGACTCACCGAGTCGCTGCGGCAGTACGATTCTTCATATCACACCGAATTATCTTGGTGGACTGGTCATTTCGAGACTACTGACGGGATTCCGCGCAGTTCGCTGGTGTCTGCGGCCGAACGCGATCGGGTCGACGTCGGACGTGCCTTCCCGGTTAGCCCTCACGACGAGCGGCCCGCCGGCATCGGACAAGACCAGTCCGCAGTGCTGGTTCTGTCCACCGACGAGGACAGCCGCGATGACGCCGTGCGGTGCGGCGAAGCGCTGTCGGCGGTGCTGTTGGAGTGCACGTTGGCCGGCATGGCGACATGCACACTGAGCCATCTCACGGAGCTACAGTCCAGCCGCCATCTCATCGGTACCTTGACCGGACGGGCAGCGGTGCCGCAACTTCTGATCCGCGTCGGCGAAGCCCATGTCGGCGGCGAAGTACCTCCCGTGACACCGCGGCGGCCAGTGCGCGATGTTCTGACGTTCCACCGCGATACATGCGGCGAATGAAGGGAACGCCGGTAAATCTGTGATTGACCTCTGGCGTTGGCGAGAGAATCCTCAAGGTGATCGCCGAGTCGATCATTCGAAGGGAGGATGTCGCCGAACCATCACAACGATCCGGGAGGGCAATGAGTTCGGAACATGCAATAGAACGAGTGCCGTTATCGCAGATCCGCGAGGGTGACATGCTCCAAGATCCGCGGTCGGGGAAGTGGATCAAAGTCACCCAAACAGCCGACAGTAAAACGCGCGCCACTGACGAAGGCTCGGACGGGGAGAGGACGGCACTCGAGGAGTACCGGGTCTACTACGGCGACGGAGGTGAAGAGATCGATTCCCGGCTCGTTACGGGTCTCGTCAATCGTCAAGTGAGAGAGTAGTCGCGCGCGCCACCGCAGCAGCGCGCGTCACAGGACGACGGAATGCAGCGTCTGCCGTAAAGCGAGCCGACTGTCCGCGTGTCAACGCCAATCGCGCTCCCAACGGAGCGTGCGTGAGAGGCATTTTGTGCAGCAGTTGAGTTGGACCGATGACATGATGTTGCGCGCCGAAGGACCGGCGACGCCGCTACAGATTCAGCTGCTTCTGATCTATGACCCGTCGACCGCCCCGAACGGCAAGGTGACCTTCAAAGGGATTCTCGAGGAGTTCGCCGCGCGGCTGCATCTCGCGGATGTGTTTCGGCGGCGGCTGACCGGACTGCCTGGCGGTTTGCATAGACCCTATTGGGTGGATGACCCAAACTTCGATCTCGAGTACCACGTCCGCCATGTCGGGCTCCCCCAGCCCGGCGACTGGCGACAGCTTTGCATCCAGATCGCGCGGCTGCACGCCCGGCAGATCGACCTGCGACGTCCGCCGTGGGAGATCACTGTCATCGAGGGACTGAACTCGGTGCCGGGGGTGCCGAAGGGCTCGTTCGCCATGGCATTGAAACTGCACCACTGTGTGGTCGACGGCCTGGCGAGCGTTCAGATGATCGCGGCATTGCACGATCTTGGCGCCGATAGCCCACGCCCCGCTGCGCCCGACAGTGCCTGGCGTCCCGGCCCTCTTCCCTCGACCACAGAATTACTCGCGCGTACGGCGATCAACGCGGCGATGTACCCGTTGCGGGCGGGCGCGGTGCTCGCGTCGAGTGCCCCGAAGGCAGCCCGCGGATTAGCCGGCCTGCCGGCCAAGTTGGTTGGTGGTGTCGTGTCCGGGCTCGCCGGGGGCAGTGTGCCGTCGTTCCCACCGAAGACCCGTTTCAACCAGACAGTGTCGCCGCACCGTGTCTTCGAGGCGCGTTTCCACGACCTCGCCGATTTCAAACGGATCAAGGCGAGCGTGCCCGGCTCGACGGTCAACGATGTAGCGCTCGCCTACGTGGGCGGCGCCCTTCGCGCATATCTGGATGGCCACGGCGAGCTTCCCGATGAGTCACTCGTCGCGGCATGCCCAATGTCACTGCGCGAGAAGGGCGATCAGACCAGTGAGGGCAACGCGTTGTTCGGCCGGTTGCAAAGCCTCGGTACGGATATCGCCGATCCGCTCGAACGGCTCGCCTCAATCGCCGCGTCGACTGCGGGGAGCCGTTCGGGCTCGGATCAATCGACCGAGACCCAGCTGCTCGATCTGGTTGGAATAGTGCCAACCGCACTGCTCGGTATGACGGCAAAGGCTGCGAGCGCGCTTCCGTTCTCCGGTCCGACGGTAGCCAACACGACCGTGACGAATGTCCCGGGTCCAACCGAACCGATCTACTTCAGCGGTGCCCGACTCGTACGCGCCGCCGGCCTCGGACCGCTGGTGGGCGGCTTGAATCTTATCCATGTCGTCGCGAGCTACAACGGAACTTTGTCGATCAGCGCCACGGCGGATCGCGATGCCCTGCCGGACCCGGCGACGTATGCCGAATGCATGGAACAGGCCTTTCAGGAGTTACTGGCAGGCGTGAGCTGAGCTTTCAATAGCGTCCACTCCGAAGCGAATTGCCCCCTCAGACCTCGTCGAGTCGGGGGTAGAGCACTTCCTGGGTGAGCAACTGAATGGCGGCTGCGATCGGAATCGCAACTAGCGCACCAACAATCCCGAGCAGCGCGCCTCCGATGAGGACCGCGACCACTGTGATCAAGCCTGGTACTTTCACCACTCGGCCGATGATTCGCGGCACCAGCAGATAGTCTTCGAGCAGTCGAAACACGATGAAAAACGCGACCGTTGCGATGCAGACCGGAAGTGAGACGGTCAGAGCAACCGCGGCACTGACGACGCCGGCGATTGTCGATCCCACGATCGGCACCAGATCGAAAACAGCGACGAAGATGGCCAGCAGTAGAGGGTAGGGGACGCCGAAAGCTATCAGCCAGATGAAGGTCGCGACGCCAGCGATCACCGATATCAACACATTGCCCAGCACATAGGCACCGACCTTGGCGAAAACCTGATCGCCGATCAGGATGGCGCGGGGCCGACGGCTACTTGGCACCAGCCGGTACAGGGTAGTGCGGATGCGGGGCATGTCGCCAAGGAAGTACACGGTCAACACGATCACGATCAAGGAGTCAGCCAACGCTCCGAAGAGCGCGGTACCCGCGCTGACCACCTCGTTGAGGGTCGATCCGCCTGAACCTTTGACCGCGTCGGTGATCCGTTGTTGGAGATGGAACCGGTCGTTGAGCCTGCCGATGGCCGAGGAGTGATCCTGGACTTGCTGAAGGTAATTCGGCACCTGGTGAATGAGGTCCTCGGCTTGCTGGGCAAGCGGGGGGATCGCGGCGGCCACGAAGCCGCCCATCGCCGCGAGAAAGACGACGAACACAAGCGTCGTGGCCAGCCACCGGCGCAGACCGCGGTTGACGAACCACGAGACTGCCGGTTCCAGCCCGGTGGCGAGGAAGAAAGCCATACCGATCAGCACCAACACCGATGACAATGACCCGAGGACCCGAACCATCCCGTATGTCACGGCGACACCGGCCGATGCGGTCAACCCAATGTAGAACGGCGACCGGCGATTGAATCGTTGACCCAGTGGACCGAGCGGTCGGTCATCGGAACTCATCTCCGCTGCAAGTATTTCCGCTTCCGCGATCGGACCTTCCTCGCCGGAGTGCGGCTGGGCGACCAGGGGGTGATGAGTTGGCGCGGCGCGATCGGGTGCTGCTGAAGACTGGTCTTCGTCGACTCCAGTCATCTGGGCACCTCCGGTGTGACGTCAACCGTGAGCCCCTGCTTCGCCGGCGAGTCTCGATTTGATTAGTCAGTCCGTCGCTGCAGGCGGTCTTCCCGATAATGGGATTTTTAAAACTCGGCGCAGATTATCGACGCGGCAAGGGTTTTCCGTGGCTATGCGACATTGTTGTCCCACGCTGCGGCTCTACGGCGCCACAGAATCCGTGGCTTCCCGTTTGAACCAATTCTGGAAACGGCTGCGCTTCAATCGCTTTTCGTCGCCTTGTACGTTGGTCCATACACCCGGCTCGTAGCTATGTGGCTCTTTGGCGCCATCGCGGACGACGTCGAGCGTGCCGTCGTAGTGCTTGATGTACGTGTCCCCGTACCGCATGTATTGATCGGTGTCACCGTCTTGGAGTGTCACGATAACCGTCATGGTTCAAACTTTCAGTTGCGCAGGCAGAATGCCGACATTGATTCGTCAGTGATGGGTCCATCTCTGACGAATCGGTGAATAAGTTGTGCACACGAATCAGGAAGCCCGTGTGATCACCAAATACGGGACCGTCGCGAGGTAGTACTCAGCGAATCTTTTCCGGAATCGAATTCAGTGCGTGCAGAACATGTTCCGCCAGTACGCTTGCTTCCTTGTCTCCGAGCTTGGAATGAGCCTGGATGGTGTCCCTCACCAGCTCGAGACGTAGGACATAAGGCGAGCGGAACGTCGTTGTTGAAACCATCAACTTTTCCTTTTCAATCGAGCATGTCCGCTCGTAAACCGAGCTGCCCGGTACCTACGACATTACTCCGCTTCTGGTTATCGGGTGCGACTACGGACACGCGGTATTCCATGAGCGACACTCCGCACCCTGATTGGCGTTCACCCCGGCGCTGATGCCGGCAAGCCAGACGGTTCAGTTTCGGGTCGGGCCACGGTCTTAAGTCGTGACCACAAGTGCTCGCTGCTGGTCGCCGGCGAAGCGATCGCGTTTGCGGTGTTGACCGAGGACCATCGGGGTACGCTCCCGGGATGACGGAACGACCGGCCACCCGCCTTCGCGGACCGACCATGGCCTCCCGGGCGAAGTGGTTGCTGCGGGCCCGACCTGGCGACTACATGCTGGCATTAAGCGATGCGATGGCTTCGCTGCCCGTGGTCGGCAGGCATCTGGAGCCACTGGGCGGCGTGGCCGCGATGGGCGTATGGGGCTACCGGATGGTGCCGGAATTCGTATCCGCGTCTGCCAAGTCCTGGTTTACTCCGGGCATCGGAGAGACCCGGAAGGCCGAGCGTGACCAGACCCAGGCTGTCTCGGACGCTGCGTTGCGCGGCGTGGTCTCGGGCAAGGACCTCGACATCGAGTGGCCGGCGCCGACACGGACCCCACCGTTTTGGCGCGCGCTACAGCATCGTCGCTACCTGCACCGCACCTCGGTGCGCTACGGCAAGCACCCGGTGCAACTCCTAGACGTATGGCGCCGAAAGGATCTGCCGGTGCGGCCGGCGCCCGTGTTGATCTTCGTGCCCGGAGGCGCCTGGGTGCACGGCGGCCGCGCCCTGCAGGGTTATGCGCTGATGTCGCATTTGGCCGAACTGGGTTGGGTCTGCCTGTCGGTGCAGTACCGAGTCTCACCGCACCACCGCTGGCCATCCCACATCACCGACGTCAAAACCGCCGTGGCGTGGGCGCGCGCCAACGTCGACAAGTTCGGCGGTGACCGCAATTTCATTGCCGTAGCGGGTTGTTCGGCCGGTGGGCACTTGTCCGCGTTGGCCGGACTCACCGGCAACGACCCAGACATGCAGACCGATCTGCCGGCCGGCTCGGACACCTCGGTGGATGCAGTGGTGGGAATCTACGGCCGCTACGACTGGGAGGACCGCTCCACCGTCGAGCGCGACCGTTTCGTCGATTTCCTGGAGCGGGTTGTGGTCAAGCGCAGGATCGACCGGCACCCCGAGGTGTTCCGCGACGCCTCGCCGATCGCGCGGATACACCCGGAAGCCCCGCCGTTCTTGGTGATTCACGGCAGCAGCGACACGGTGATACCGGTAGCGCAGGCACGCAGCTTCGTTGAGCGGCTCCGGTCGATTTCCCGCTCGGTGGTCAGCTACGTGGAGCTGCCCGGCGCCGGGCACGGCTTCGATCTGACCGATGGGGCGCGTACCGGTGCGATGGCAACCGCGATCGGGCTGTTTCTGGGCCAGGTTCACCGCAACCGAATGATCGCGGCCAAAGAGGTTATTTAGCCGTCGCCCGAATGTAGGGTCCGTCCCATGAGGGAGCCACGCAGGTGAAGCGGCTGAGCGGCTGGGACGCCGTGCTGCTGTACAGCGAAACACCGAATGTGCATATGCACACGCTGAAAGTCGCTGTGATCGAGCTGGACTCCGACCGTCGTGACTTCGACATCGACGCGTTTCGCCGGGTGATTCACAGCCGGCTGTACAAGCTGGAGCCGTTTTGCTATCAGCTGGTTGACATTCCGCTCAAGCTGCACCATCCGATGTGGCGGGAGAATTGCGACGTCGACCTGACGTATCACGTGCGGCCGTGGCGGCTGCCCGCGCCGGGTGGTCGTCGCGAGCTGGACGAGGCGATCGGAGAGATCGCCAGCACGGGGCTGGACCGCAGCCATCCGCTGTGGGAGATGTATTTCGTCGAGGGGCTGGCCGACAACCGGATCGCGGTGGTCGGCAAGGTCCACCACGCGCTCGCCGACGGAGTGGCAGCGGCGAATCTGCTGGCACGCGGCATGGATCTGGCGCCCGGGCCGCAGTCCGGCCTGACCCGGTATGCGCCCGACCCGGCCCCCTCGACTGGCAAGCTGGTCCGGTCGGCGTTCGTTGATCACCTGCGGCATCTCGGACGAATCCCGCGAACCGTCGGCTACACCGCGCGAGGTATCAACCGGGTACGCCGCAGCACGCGCAAGCTCTCACCGGAACTGACCCGGCCGTTCACCCCGCCGCCAACCTTCATGAATCACATGCTCACCCCCGAGCGCAGATTCGCGACCGCGACCTTGGCGCTCAGCGATATCAAGGAGACCGGCAAGGCCCTTGGCGTCACGCTCAACGACATGGTGCTGGCGCTGTCGGCAGGGGCGTTGCGCAAACTGCTGCTGCGCTACGACGGCAACGCCGACCACCCGCTGCTGGCGTCGGTGCCGGTGAGCTTCGACTTTTCGAAGGATCGGATTTCGGGAAACTTCTTCACCGGGATGCTGACGGCGTTACCGTCCGACGTCGATGACCCGTTGGAACGGGTACGGCGGACCCACGACAACGCTGTCGACGCCAAGGAAAGCCACCATTTGCTCGGACCGGAGTTGGTCAGCCGGTGGGCTGCCTACTTTCCGCCGGCGCCGTCGGAATCACTGTTCCGCTGGCTGGCCAGCCGCGACGGTCAGAACAAGGTGCTCAACCTACCGATCTCCAACGTCCCGGGTCCGCGCGAACACGGGCGGGTCGGCGGCGCATTGGTCACCGAGATCTATTCGGTGGGACCGTTGACCACCGGCAGCGGCCTGAACATCACGGTGTGGAGTTATGTCGACCAGCTCAACGTTTCGGTGCTCACCGACGGCGCCACTCTCGACGACCCGCATGAGCTAACCGAAGCCATCATCGACGAGTTTGTCGAAATTCGCCGCGCCGCAGGCCTTTCCGAGACGCTGACCGTCATCGAAAACGCGATGGCTCAGGCCTGACCACCCAACCGGGCAAGTAAGTCACGACGGGCGATCTTGCCGGTGCTGCTGCGCGGCAGCTCGTCGAGTACGACGATCTCGCGAGGCACCTTGTAGTTGGCCAGGTTGTCCCGGACATGTTGTTTGAGGACGTCCACGTTGGCCGACCCGGGCTGCGCCAGCACAACGAAAGCCACCAGTCGCTGCCCGTACTGTTCGTCGTCGACGCCCAGCACCGAGGCTTCGGCGACATCCGGGTGAGTCGCCAGCGTCTTTTCCACCTCGATCGGGTAGACGTTCTCACCACCGGACACGATCATCTCGTCGTCGCGGCCGACCACATACAGTCGTCCGTCTTCATCGAGCCGGCCAACGTCGCCGGAGGCCATGAAGCCTTCGTGGAAGTTCTTGCCCGCGCCGGAGGTGTAACCGTCGAAGCGGTTGGAGTTGCGCACGAAGATCCGACCGACATCGCCGGTGGCTACCCGGCGATGATCGGCGTCGAGGATCCGAATCTCGGTGCCGACGGCGGGTTTTCCCGCAGTGTCCGGCGCGACGCGTAGATCTGCCGGCGTCGCAGTGGCGATCATGCCCGCCTCGGTGGCGTTGTAGTTGTTGTACATGATGTCGCCGAACTCATCCATGAACCCGGTGACGACGTCGGGACGCATCCGGGATCCCGACGCGGTGGCGAACCGCAGCGAGCGACCGCTGTAGCGACGGCGCACCTTGTCGGGCAAGTCCATGATGCGGTCGAACATCACCGGCACTACACACAGGCCAGTGGCCTGGTAACGGTCGACAAGGTCGAGGGTGGCTTCGGGGTCGAACTTGCGCCGCGTCACCACCGTGCAGCCCAGCGACGCGGCGAAAACCAGCTGGGAGAAGCCCCACGCATGAAACATCGGCGCCACCACCACCGTCGTCTCCTCGGTGTGCCACGGTACGCGGTCGAGGATCGCCTTGAGCTCGGTCGAGCCACCTCCGGAATGCTTGGCGCCCTTGGGATTACCGGTGGTACCTGAGGTCAGCAGGATCAGCCTGCTCTTGCGATCGGCTTTGTTGGGCCGGTTGCCGATGTGGCTGGTGATCAGCTTTTCCACGGTGGTGTCGTGGTTCTCCGGATGGTCCGTCCATGCGACGATCCGGGTGGTGTCCGTTTTGTCGGTCAGCGCGCGGTCAACCGAATCGGTGAACTCCTCGTCGTAGATCACCGCGTCCGCGCCTTCGTGACTGACCACCTCGGCCAGCGCCGGGCCGGCGAACGAGGTGTTCAGCAGCAGCACGTCGGCGCCGATCCGGTTGGCTGCGATCAACGCTTCGATGAAGCCACGGTGGTTGCGGCACATGATGGCCACGACGTCCGGGGTCCCGTTGGGCAGCCCCTGCAGTGCCGCGGCGAGCGCGTCGGCGCGCTGGTCGAGCTGACGGTAGGTCAGCGCGCCGAGTTCGTCGACCAGCGCGGGACGATTCGGGCAGCGTTGCGCCGACATCGCGAATCCCATCGTGACGGACAGGCCTTCGCGGCGTACGACCGCGCCGATACGCAGATACTTGTCGGGTCGCAGGGGAGCGATGATTCCCGCGCGGATCATGGTGCCCAGCAGGCCGAGCGGTGCCATCGGTTCTGCTAGCCGATTACCGGCAGGCGACGCTCTTTGGCCAGCGAGTCGAGCGCCTTTTGCATGACGCGACGGACATGAGCATCGACCGCATCGATGTCGGGCTGCTCGCCGAACTCGGCCGTCACGTCGATCGGTTCGAGTAGCTGCATCACGATCTTGGTGGGCAGCGGCAGGTTGACCGGCAGCACCGCAGAAAGCCCGAACGGGAAGCCAACCGAGATGGGCAGGATCTTCACCCGCATCAGCTTGTCCAACCGCAGCGCCTTGGCCAATCCCATACCCCGGGACAGGTAGAGCTGGCTTTCCTGACCGCCGATGGCGACGGTCGGCACGATCGGAACCCCGGCGTTCAGCGCCGCCCGGATGTATCCCGTGCGCCCGTCGAAATCAACGACGTTCTCCGCCAGCGTCGGTCGGTAAACGTCGTAATCACCGCCGGGGAACACCACCACCACACCGCCGGATCGCAGTGCCTCGTCGGCATTTTCGTGGTTGGCGCGGATGAAGCCGGTGCGGATAAGGAACTCACCCTGCGGGCCGTTGAACAGCATGTCGTGGCTCAGGGTGTAGACCGGCCGGTCATAGCCAAATGTCTCGTAGAACCCGGTGGCGAACACCGGAACGTCCATCGGGAACAGTCCGCCGGAGTGATTGGACACCACCAGCGCGCCGCCCGGCGGGAAGGACTCCAGACCGCGCACCTCCGCGCGGTGGTAGCCCTTGATCAGTGGACGGATCCACCCGATCACGCGTTCAGTGAGCCCGGGGTCCCACTTCGATGTTTCGCTGGGCGACGGATCGCCGGGTTCGATAACGACTGCGTTCAACGCGTTCCCCTGGAGTTTCAGCGTGGGTTTGGCTGTGATGTTAGCCCAGCCACCATGGCTGGATACGATCTCTTCGACTACCCGTCACGAATTCGAAAAAAGGAGCGTCACAGCGTCGTGAGCAGTGAAGAAGCCGCCAGCGAACCCGAAG
The DNA here is from genome assembly GCA_963833915.1 of uncultured Actinomycetota bacterium. GTDB lineage: Bacteria > Actinomycetota > Actinomycetes > Mycobacteriales > Mycobacteriaceae > Mycobacterium. The sequence goes on along the minus strand of CAWHZO010000015.1, from coordinate 155,133 downwards.
TCCTCGTCGAGCAGCGGGACCGGATCCTGATCATCACCATCAACCGGCCGAAGGCCAAGAATGCGGTCAACGCCGCGGTGGCCAGAGGTCTGGCCGACGCAGTGGACCGCCTCGATGAAGACCCGGGGCTGTCGGTGGGCATCCTGACCGGGGCGGGCGGCTCGTTCTGTGCGGGCATGGATCTCAAAGCCTTTGCCCGCGGCGAGGTTCCCATCGTCGAGGGCCGCGGGATGGGCTTCACCGAGCGCCCGCCGGTCAAGCCGCTGATCGCGGCGGTGGAAGGCTATGCGCTGGCCGGCGGCACCGAGTTGGCGCTGGCCACCGACCTGATCGTGGCCTCCACCGACGCGGCGTTCGGCATTCCCGAGGTCAAGCGCGGGCTGGTGGCCGGCGGCGGGGGATTGCTGCGGCTCCCTGAGCGCATCCCGCCCGCCATCGCGATGGAGCTGGCGCTGACCGGCGAGAACTTCACCGCCCAGCGGGCGCACGCGCTGGGGATGGTCAACGTGCTGGCCGAACCCGGCGGCGCACTGGAGGCGGCGATCGCGTTGGCCGAGCGGATCACCGCCAACGGTCCGCTGGCGGTCGCCGCCACCAAGCGGATCATCGTCGAGTCGCGCGGCTGGAGCCCCGCGACCAGGTTCGCCGAACAGAACACGATCCTGATGCCGGTTTTCTCGTCGAACGACGCCAAGGAAGGCGCGATCGCGTTCGCCGAAAAGCGACCGGCGCGCTGGACCGGCACCTGAGTTCAGGCCGCCCGATCCTCCCCGAGTTCCTCGGCGTCGGCGCTGTCCTCGGCAGTGACCGGACCGGCCACCCCCGACGCGGCGTCGGTGGTGGGAACTGGCGCCAGACCCGGCTCCGGGGTGCGCAGCATCGTGGCTCGCGCTTCCAGCACGTTACCGATGAAGAAGTCGTACAACAGGATGCCGGCGACCGCGCCGAACAGCGGTACGAACACCGGAATCCACCAGTAATTGGTGGTCTGCCCGTAGTCACCGGGCAGCGCCAACTTCCCCCAACCCTCCAACCACGCGAACAGGCGCGGACCGAGTTCGCGGGCCGGGTTCAGCGCATACCCGGCGTTGGTGCCGTAGGAGCACCCGATCACCGCGATGATGAAACCGATGAGCAACGGAGCCAAGTTGCCGGCCGGCGCCTGATTGCGGTTATCGATCAACGCCGCGATCAGCAGCACGAGGATCGCTGTACCAACAAGCTGGTCAACGACCGGTCCGAGGTAGCCGCCGTGGAAATACGAGGCGGGGGAAGTTGCAAAAATCCCGTAGGTGTCCATCGAATCCGCCCGCGCCACATGGTTACCGGCGTTGAAGCTGTCTATCGCGGGCCGGTAGACGGCGTAAACCATGGCGGCACCGCAAAAGGCGCCGGCGAGCTGGGATACCCAGTAGGGGATCACGTTGCGCCAGTCGAACTTTCGCGCCACCGCGAAGGCCAGCGTGACCGCCGGGTTGAAATGTGCACCGCTGATACCGCCGGAGACGTAGGCCGCCAGCATCACGGCGAACGCCCAGCCAAAAATGTTGATCAGCCAGTTGTCCGGACCGAACGGCACGGTCTGCCTGCCGGAACCGGGCAGGCCGACCACGTTGACCGCGCAAGTGCCGAGGCCGAGCAGCAACAGCACGAAGGTGCCGAAGAATTCGGCCAGCATCGCGCCCGCTATTCCAGCGCGCAGCCTGGTCAAGGTGCTGTGTTTGGGCAGTGTGTCTGTTGTGAAGGTCGTCAACGTGTTATCCCCGAACTGACATGTCGTTGTTTGGACTACTCCTGGCGGCCTCGGTTCGGGGTAACCCATCGGTTCGGGTGGGCAAACAATGCCGCGGTGTGAGTGCCGCCACTCTGCCGGCGCCCCAAGCCGGGCGATAGTTGCGTCATCTAAACTGTGGCCTTGGCGTGACATGACACTTTTGATGAGCTTTGTAACGTGTTGACACCACAGAAAGTGCGAGCGTGAGTATTTCGCTACTTCTCGAGATGGCGACATCGAACGATCCCGATCGGACGGCCGTCGTCTCGGGTGATGTCCGGTTGACGACACAGCAGCTCAGCGATCTCGCCGACGGCGGCGCCGGTCTTGTTGCGCGCTCGCAGGCATCGCACGTCGCCTATGTCGGTCTCGGCGGCGCGATGCTTCCCCTGCTGATCTTCGCGTCTGCGCGGGCCGGGGTGGCGTTCACGCCGATCAACTACCGGCTGTCCGCCGAGGGCATCAGAACGCTGATCGCCCGGCTGCCCGACCCGCTGGTTGTCGTCGACGGCCGTTATCTCGACGAGCTGGGTGGGCTGGATGGTTTGGAAGGCACCGCCAAGCAGGTCATTGTGTCCGCCGAATTTCTGGCCCAGGCCGGTGCCGCCGAACCGGCCGCGGAATTCGCCGACCCGGATTCGGTCGGCATCGTGCTGTTCACGTCGGGGACTACATCGCAGCCCAAGGCCGTAGAGCTCACACACAACAACCTGACCAGCTATGTCACCGGCACTGTCGAATTCGGGTCCGCTGAGCCGACCGATGCGGCCCTGATCTGCGTGCCGCCGTACCACATCGCCGGGGTCAGCGCGGCCCTGTCGAACCTGTACGCCGGACGCAAAATGGTCTACCTGCCCGTCTTCGATCCTGAGGAATGGGTGCGTCTGATCGATGCCGAGCACGTCACCAGCGCGACGGTGGTGCCGACCATGCTCGACCGCATCGTCACCGTGTTGCAGCGCGGACAGCACCAGCTTGCGTCCCTGCGCAACCTCGCCTATGGCGGATCGAAGGTGCCGTTGCCGCTGGTCCGCACGGCGCTGGAGCTGTTGCCGCAGGTCGGATTTGTCAACGCTTATGGGCTGACCGAAACGAGTTCGACGATCGCCGTGCTGACCCCGGACGACCACCGCGAGGCACAGGTCGCCGCGGACCCGGCCCTGGTCCGGCGGTTGGGTTCGGTTGGTCAGCCGGTCCCCAGCGTCGAGGTGCAGATCCGCGACGAGGGCGGCGCCGTGCTGCCGCCGGGGCAGACCGGTGAGCTGTTTGTCCGCGGTGAACAGGTATCCGGCCGCTACACCGGGATCGGCTCGGTGCTCGACGCCGAAGGGTGGTTTCCCACCAGGGACATCGCCACCCTCGACGAGGGCGGCTATCTGTTCATCGGCGGCCGCAGTGACGACACGATCATTCGCGGCGGGGAGAACATCGCGCCCGCCGAACTGGAGGAAGTGCTGGTCGAGCACCCGCACGTGCGCGACGTCGCAGTGGTCGGCGTCGACGATCCGCAGTGGGGACAGGCGATCGTCGCGGTGGTGGTACCGGCCGTCGGCGCCGACCCCGACCCCGAGGAGTTGCGCGAACACGTCCGTAAGAGTTTGCGGGGGTCACGCACCCCTGACCGGGTAGTCTTTCGCGACGAGCTGCCCACCAACGCGACGGGCAAGGTGCTTCGCCGCGAAATCGTCGAAGACCTTCGCGCCGCTCCGGCCGAGCAGTAAACGAACCGAGGATCGAAATCATGATCAAGAACGGAACCCGTCTGGCCAGCCAGGTGTGTGACACCCAGGTCATCGTCGTCCGAAGCGCTGACAGCCTCGACGATCTGCGCTGCGGCGGCGCGCCGATGGTGGAGTTGGGTGCGCCACGGTCGGGTGAACTGGATCCGGCGTTCGCCGACGGCAGCGTGATGGGCAAGCGTTACGTGGACGAGACCGGTGCCGAGGTGCTGGTCACCAAGGCCGGCGCTGGAACGTTGGCGGTAGGCGAGACCGCGCTGACCCTCAAGGAAGCCAAGCCGCTGCCGGCCAGCGACTAGCCCGCCGACGATGCAGACCGCGTAGCGGTCTGAGGAGAAGGTGGGCGATCGGGTCTAGCCCGCCGACGATGCAGACCGCGTAGCGGTCTGAGGAGAAGGTGGGCGATCGGGTCTAGCCTGCCGACGGCAGTCCGTTGCGACGGATGAATTCCCTTGCCTTGACCAGGAATTCAAGCTGGTCGTAGACCTTGAGCAGCGGGTCGCTGCTGCGTGCGGAGCGGCAGAGGACGACAGCACCCTCCAGCGCCGCGATCGACATCACCGCTAACGAGTCGGCTTCCGACTCGACGAAGCCGTCGGCGACGAACGCCCACGTCAGCGCCGTGCGCCAGTGCGCGAAGATCCGTCCGGCCTCGGCGGCTAATAGGACTTCGTCATCGGCCGAGCCGATCGCGGCGGCTACTACCGGGCATCCGGCGTTGAAATCGCTTTCAGCGAGCACGCGTTGCCAGAATTCAACGAATTGCCGTAACAGCACCTTGGCACCGCGGCCGGCGGCGTCGTCGATGTCGGCGGTGATCGCATCCCCGGCGTATTGCAGCGCCTCCGCGAGGATCTGATTGCGCCCGTCGGGGAAGTGGTAGTAGACCGAGCCACGGGGCGCACCGCTGCGGGTGAGCACCTCGTCGATGGTCACGCCCGCGGCGCCGCGTTCCCGCATCACCTCAGCGGCGCTGATCAGCATTTTGGTTCGGGTATCGCCGCGCTTCCTGCGGGCATGTGTCGCCACGGACATGGTCGTGTTTACCGCCCGACCGTCAGGCCGCTTTAGGGCTGCGAAGCTGCGGAATTCGCCACTGGATGGTGCGTGGATTGAACCGCGCGGACCGCAGCGGCTTGCGGCGTAGGTCGGGCATCTCGGCGCTGAAGCGGTAGCCGGCGACATTGAATTCGACGATCAGCATGATCTTCTCCTGGGCCTGTGCCCTCATGTGCCGGGTCCGCCGGCCTCATGATTATGCTCCAGACCATATAACACCGTCGTCCGGCGAGCAAATGCGAGCTCAACAGCTTATATCGCGCACTTGTAAGACGAACTTGGACCGCGGCTGATTCAGATATTATGGCCTACTCCATATTTTCTTCGTTGCGCGCTTAATTCGGCAGATGACCGGCACCGTTCGCCACCGCCGGCGGCGCGCAGTCGTTGATCGAGCGTCTGCAAACCGGTCCCAGGGCCGCTAACAGCGTTACGCTCGGCGCAGCCGATCCGGGAGGCATCCGCCATGGGCCACTACAAGAGCAACGTGCGCGACCTGGAATTCAACCTGTTCGAATCCCTGGCTTTGGACGAGGTGCTGGCCGACGAGGCGTTCGGGGACCTCGACGGCGACTCGGTGCGCCAGATGCTGTCCGAGGCCGCCCGGCTGGCCGAGGGGCCGGTTGCCGAGTCGTTCGTCGACGGCGATCGCCATCCACCGACATTCGACCCCGGCACCCATGTCGTGACCCTGCCCGAGCCGTTCAAAAAGTCACTGCACGCGTGGCGGGAGGGTGAGTGGTTCCGGGTTGGGCTCGACGAAAACGTCGGTGGTGTGCCGGCGCCGTCGATAGTGCAATGGGCGATCAATGAGTTGGTCCTCGGCGCCAACCCTGCCGTGTTCATGTACATGGCCGGTCCCGTTCTCGCCAACATCCTCTATGGAATCGGCAATGACCAGCAACGGCAGTGGGCATCATTGGCGATCGAGCGCAATTGGGGCGCCACCATGGTGCTCACCGAACCCGACGCCGGTTCCGACGTCGGTGCCGGCCGGACCAAAGCGATCGAGCAGGGCGACGGCACCTGGCACATCGACGGCGTCAAGCGGTTCATCACCAGCGGCGACAGCGACGACGTATTCGAGAACATTCTGCACATGGTGCTGGCCCGGCCGCAGGGCGCTGGGCCCGGAACCAAGGGACTGAGCCTCTTCCTGGTACCCAAGTTCCTGCTCGACCCGCGGACCGGCGAGCCCGGGGAGCGCAACGGCGTATTCGTCACCGGGCTCGAACACAAGATGGGGCTGAAGGTCTCGGCCACTTGCGAATTGACGTTCGGCGGGCACGGCGTCCCGGCGAAAGGCTGGTTGGTCGGCGACAGCCACAACGGAATCGCGCAGATGTTCAGGATCATTGAATACGCCCGAATGATGGTGGGAACCAAGGCTATTGGGACGTTGTCGACGGGCTACCTGAACGCGCTGGACTACGCCAAGTCTCGGGTGCAGGGAGCCGACCTCACCCAGATGACCGACAAGACCGCACCGCGGGTCACCATCATCCACCATCCCGATGTGCGCCGGGCGTTGATGACGCAAAAGGCTTACTCCGAAGGACTACGCGCCCTGTATCTCTACACCGCGGCCCACCAGGACCCGGCCGTCGCCGCCGTGGTGTCCGGCGCCGACGCGCAACTGGCCGATCGGATCAACGACCTGCTGTTGCCGATCGTGAAGGGAGTGGGCTCCGAGCGGGCCTATCAAACCCTGACCGAATCACTGCAGACGTTCGGCGGGTCAGGCTTTCTGCAGGACTACCCGATCGAGCAGTACATTCGCGACGCCAAGATCGACAGCCTCTACGAAGGCACCACCGCAATCCAGGCTCAGGACTTCTTCTTCCGCAAAATCGTCCGCGACCACGGCGTGGCGCTGAACCATCTGGTCACGCAGATCGAGACCTTCCTCGACAGCGACGATGCCCGACCCGAACTCGCCGACGCCCGCCCGGTGCTGGCCACCGCACTCGGCGACCTGCAAGCCTGGGTCAACACCATGACCGGTTTTCTGGTCGACTCTCAGCAGAATGCTCGCGAACTGTATCGCGTGGGTTTGGAGTCGGTGCGCTTCCTGCTCGCGGTCGGTGATCTGCTGATCGGATGGCTGCTGCTTCGGCAGGCGGAGGTCGCACTGGCAGCGCTCGACGGCGACCCCGCACCCGCCGACGGTGCTTTCTATGCCGGAAAAGTCGCTACGGCAAAGTTTTTCGTCAAAAACGTGCTGCCGCGGCTGACCGCCGAGCGTGAGATCGCGGCTAACGTCGATCTCGCGGTCATGCAGTTGAGCGAAGAGGCGTTTTAGCTCGAGTGTGCGGCCTGCCGCACACAAGGTGTCGAGTGTGCGGCAGGCCGCACACTCGACAGAAGCCTAAGCGTCGATCGTGTAGCCCATCGGCATCAGCACGCTCTTCTGCTGGGTGAAGTGCTCGACGCCTTCCGGGCCGTTCTCGCGGCCGATGCCGGAGTTCTTGTAGCCGCCGAACGGACAACACGGATCGAAGGCGTACCAGTTGATCGCATACGTCCCGGTGCGGATCTTCTCGGAGATCTCGATGCCACGCGGCACGTTGGTGGTCCACACGCTGCCGGCCAGACCGTACGCTGAATCGTTGGCGATCTTGATCGCGTCCTCTTCAGTGTCGTAGGGGATGATGCTGAGCACCGGCCCGAAGATCTCCTCTTGGGCGATCGTCATCTTGTTGTCCACGTCGGCGAACACCGTTGGCTGGACGAAGAAGCCGGAGTCCAGGCCCTCGGGCCGTCCGCCGCCGCACACCAGCCGCGCACCCTCGTCGATGCCCTTGGCGATGTAGTCCTCGACTCGGGCCCGCTGCTTCTCCGAGATCAGCGACCCGATCTGAGCGGCCGGATCCGACGGCAGCCCCACCGGCAGCGCCTGGGCGAAAGTGCCTATTGCGTCCACGATTTCGTCGTACCGCGAGCGCGGCGCCAGGATTCGGGTCTGGGCCACACAGGCCTGCCCGGTGTTCATGATCCCGGAGAACACCAACATGGGGACCGAGGCGGCCAGGTCGACGTCGTCGAGCAGGATGGCCGCCGACTTCCCGCCGAGCTCCAGGGTGCACGGCTTGAGCATTTCCGCGGCGCGCTTGCCGATCTCCTTTCCGACGGCCGAGCTGCCGGTGAACGAGAAGATGTCGACTCCCGCGTTGGACGTCAGCGCCTGTCCGGTTTCGATCCCGCCGGGAACTATCGACAGCACACCTTCGGGCAGGCCCGCCTCGGCGAACGCCTCCGCCAAAGCATTTGCGCTCAAGGGTGTTTCGGCGGCCGGTTTGAGCACCACCGTGCAGCCGGCCAGCAACGCCGGACCCAGCTTGTTGATCGCCAAGAACAGCGGCACGTTCCACGCCACGATCGCGCCGACCACGCCGAGCGGCTCACGGTGGACGATGGTCTGCCCGTAGCCGCCGTTGCGGATTTCCTGCCACTTGACCTGATCGACCGCGGGGCCGGCGAAGAAGTTCAAACACCCGATCCCACTCATCCACTGCATCGTCTCGACACTCAGCGGCGGTTGACCGGTTTCGTCGCCGAGGAGCTTGACGAACAGGTCCTTGCGCTCCTCCAACACCTTCAGAGCGTTGGCGATGACGGCCGCACGCTCCTTCGGCGGTGTCGAGGGCCACGGGCCGTGGTCGAATGCCGTGCGGGCCGCGGCGACGGCCGCGTTGACGTCGGCTGCCGCCGCCAACGGGACCTTGCCGACGTACTCGCCGGTAGCCGGGCAGTGCACCTCGATGACCTCGTCGGTCGACGGCTCGGTCCACTTGCCGCCGATGAAAAGTTTGTCGTATTCGGTCTTGCCGTCGTCGCTCATGGCCGCCACCCTACCCAAGCCAAACCAAAACGAGAACAGGTTTCATTATCGCGGCTGCAGCACCAGCACCAGATTGCTCACCAGGAATTCGCGCAACACCGGCACCGACGTCAGCCACCACGCCCATCGGGGGTGGTAGCGGGGAAATGCGGTCACCAAGGCCCCGGTGCTGGTGGCCCAGCCCAGGCCTTCGGCGGCCGAGACCGCGAACAATGACGACCCGTAGTTATTCTTCGCGGGATGCCCATGCCTTCGGGCATAGATCGCGGCAGCCCGGGCGCCGCCCAGGTAATGCGTCAGGCCCATCTCGTGGCCGCCGAACGGACCCAGCCAGACGGTGTAGGACAGCAGAACCAGGCCGCCCGGCTTGGTGACCCGCAGCATCTCACCGCCGAGCTGCCAGGGTCGTGGCACGTGCTCAGCGACGTTTGATGACAGGCAGATGTCCACGCTGTCGTCGGCGAACGGCAGCGCCATGCCCGACGCACGGACGAACGTGCCCGCATCGCGCCCCAAATTCGTTTCGGCGGCATGCATTTCGCTCGGGTCCGGCTCCACGCCGATGTACCGAAGCCCCGCGTCGGTAAAGGCCGTCGCAAAGTATCCAGGCCCGCCACCGACGTCGAGCAGGCTGCGACCGACCGGGCGTTCGCCGTGGATGCCCTGCCATAGGTCGCTGACCATCTCGGCGGTGTCGGACGCCAACGTGCCGTAGAACCTGGCCGGGTCGCGCTGTTCGTAACGGAATTCCGACAGCAGTCGCGCTGATCGGCGCAGGCTTGCCCGCTGCGCAAACAGGTCAGTCACGGCCACCGGCCAACCCTACGGCCCGCTACGTCGATTGCCGGACTCCTCAGCCCGCCGCCTCCGCGGCGCGCATCGTCGCCCAGTGCATTAGGCTGACAAGTCATGTCTGACCTCCGCTCTGTCTTGCTGCTGTGCTGGCGTGACACCGGGCACCCCCAGGGCGGTGGCAGTGAAACCTACCTGCAGCGCATCGGAGCGCAGTTGGCCGCATCCGGCGTCGCGGTCACATTGCGCACCGCTCGCTACCCCGGTGCGGCGCGACGAGAAGTGATCGACGGTGTCCGGATAAACCGCGCGGGCGGCCGGTATTCGGTGTACGTGTGGGCGCTCTTGGCGATGGCGGCGGCTCGACTGGGGATCGGACCATTGCGGGCGGTGCGACCCGACGTGGTGATCGACACCCAAAACGGCTTGCCCTTTATGGCCCGGCTGGTCTACGGCCCGCGGGTCGCGGTGCTGGTACACCACTGCCATCGTGCGCAGTGGCCGGTGGCCGGCCGGGTGTTGGGACGACTTGGCTGGTTCGTCGAATCGTGGTTGTCGCCAAAGCTGCACCGCCGCAACCAATACGTGACGGTGTCGCTGCCGTCGGCCCGTGACCTGGTCGGCCTTGGTGTCGACAACGAGCGAATTGCCTTGGTGCGCAACGGGCTCGACGAGGCGCCAGCGCCGTCGCTGGGTGACCCGCGGGCGGCCACACCGCGTGTGTTGGTGTTGTCCCGGCTGGTGCCGCACAAGCAGATCGAAGACGCGTTGACCGCCGTGGCGCAACTGCGGCCATCGATACCCGATCTGCACCTCGACATCGTCGGCGGCGGTTGGTGGTGCCGGCGTTTGGTCGACCATGCCGCGCGGCTGGGCATCGGCGACGCGGTGACGTTTCACGGCCATATCGATGACGCCACCAAACACCACGTCATGCAACAGTCTTGGGTGCATGTGCTGCCGTCGCGCAAAGAAGGCTGGGGTCTGGCGGTCATCGAGGCGGCCCAGCATGCGGTGCCCACCATCGGCTACCGGTCTTCTGGCGGGTTGGCCGATTCGATCATCGACGGGGTGACCGGTGTGCTGGTCGACAGTCGCGCTGAGTTGGTGAATCGGCTTCAGCAATTGCTCGCCGACCCGGTGCTGCGCGATCAACTCGGCGTCAAGGCGAAAGTCCGCAGCACCGAATTCTCTTGGCAGCAAAGCGCGGACGCGATGCGAACGGTGCTGGAGTCGGTTATCGCCGGTGACCGGGTCAGCGGAGTGGTGTAGCGACGGTTGACCGGCGCTGGCGCTTCCGCGCCGACCAGCCGGCCGCCATTCCCCCGATGGCCGCGCCGACCAGCATCGCCAACCACACCAGGTGCGCGACGATGACCGCTAGCCGCCGACCTGCCGACGCCCCGGCCGTGTCGCCGCCGACGTGATAGAGCATCAGGTCACGCCCGCGATAGGTGATCGGCAAGTACTCGAATGTCCTTGCAGCCAAGCCCATATCGCCGGGAGTTCCCAATTCGACCACCAGCCATCCCACGCCGGCGCGGCGAAGGGCTCGCGGATCGGCACCCGCCAATAGCAGCGCCTGCACATCGCGGGCCCGGCTTCCCTCACCGAGAACCGTCGCCCCCGAAATCGTCAGGTCGCCGGTCGTCAGGACGTCAGCGCGCAACCAGCGCGGCAGCGGATCCAATACCGGTGCCGGGCCGGACCAGGCGAAGCGCCGCATGGTGCCGGCCGGCAACACCGCGACCTCCGCGGGCCCGCCGTTGATCGACGCTGCGACGGTCGTCCAGTCGCTCGGATAGCGCACCGGCTCAACCTTTCCCCCTACGCCCCAAGCCAAGTCGGGAAGTGACAGCACCAGTGCGGCGCAGCACGCCAGCGCGGCCGCACCGGGCCGTAACCAGCGCCGCAACGTCAGCACCGCGCCCGCACCGGCCAGGGCGTAGCCGGGCATCGCCACTGCGACCCACTTCTGCCCGTCGCGCAGCACGCCCAGGCCGGGCGCGGCGTCGACCATGGCGTGCAGCACGGCCAGTCCCGGGCCGGTGGCCAGGGCAGCGGGTAGCAGCACGGACACCCCCGCCAGCGCCACCAACGGCAACCCCGCCCGGTAGCGCGCCAGCGCAACGAGGCCGGCGGCCACCACCGCAAGCAGCACCACCGCTGAGATGACCGCGAAAAACGTTGCGCGCGAAGCTGGTACGGCTTCACCGTTCCACATGCCACCCAGGCTGGCCAGGCTGCCCAACGTGGTCAGACCGGGCTCGGCGCGGGCCGCGAACTCGGCGACATCCGGGATGTGCGTCCAGATGTTGTCCGCCGATGACAAACCCAGGATCGCCGCCGTCAACCACGGCAGCGCCGCCACCAAGGCATCGCCCAATGCGACTGCGGCGCATACCCAGCGCGGCCTGGGCTTAGCCGGGCCCTCAACAGGCACAGCCACGCAAACCAATCCGACCGTGGCGGCAAGCATCAGCCCGGTCGGGGTCAGCCCGGCCAACGCGATCCAGAACGCCAGACCGAAAAGGCTCCGCGAGGCAGCGCAGTCGGCCGATCGCAGCGTCAGCATCGCCGTCGCCACCCACGGCAAGCAGCCGTAACCGAGTAGCAGACTCCAGTGCCCTTGCAGTACCCGTTCACCGACGTACGGATTCCAGATCGCCAGCGTGATCGCCACGAATTGACCACTGGCACCGGATTCGGGCAACACCCTTGCGACCAGTCGAGCCGCGCCCCAGCCCGCCAGCCACAGTCCAACGACGAGTAGGGCTTTCACCACTATGCCGCCGTCGAGGCAGTGCGAGGCCAACGCGATCGCGAAATCCTGCGGCGTCGCACGTGGAGCCGAAACCAGCCCGAGGGCGCTATCGGACAGATATGACCGCGGCGTGGACACCGCGTCGCGCAGCAGCAAATAGCCGGGGCCCATTAGCGGCGCTACGAGCAACAGCGCCAACGCCAGTGCGTACCCGGGACGGGACCACCGCAGAGTCCAGTGGGGTACCGCCCGCACGCGCCGGACTAGCTAGGAGCGGTCGGGTGGACCCGACGTCGAAGGGCCTCCCGAACTCGGCGGGTCTTGACCTTGCTCCCGTTGAACGTCGTTGGGCGGCGTTGGAATCTTCTCGGTCACCGCTTCCGCGCCGGGCACTCGCTCGACCGGCGGCTCGCCGCGACCGAAGAAGCCATGGTCGGCCGAGTCCAAGCCGGGGTCGAGCAACGCGGCCTCGGTCCGCAAGCTGAATGAGCCGAGCAACAGCCCGCCGATCAGCGCGATCACGCCCGAGGCGGTGAAAGTGATCGGCAGCACCCGGGACCACAACGCCAACCGGTCGCGCTCATTGCGTGCGGCGTTGACCTGTGACTCGACGGTCGCTTCGTTGGAGGTGATCTTGTAGTCGACCAGGGTCACCTCTGGCTTCAACGCATCGCGTGCGTAGTAGTGATCGGCGCGCTCTTCTTCTTTGACGATCGTCCCCGACTCCGGGTCCACCCAAAAGGTCCGCTGCGCTGCGTAGTAGCGGGTCATGGTGATCTTTTCGTCCGGATCGCCGGGCACGTCCCACATCGATGCGCTCGCGGTTACCTTGCTGTCGGCGTCGTCGGCATACAGCGACGGGTACCTGATCGGCTCGGCCAGCTTGCCGTCGGCGTCGTAGCCGACATCCTGGGTGAACTTGTAGGCGGTCAAGCCGTTGACGTCTTCTGCACCGGTGTAGTTGGCGTCAAATGCCTTCTGCGCGATCGGGTCGAAGTACGGGTACGTCCGCTTCTCGGTGTGGAACGGGAATCGATAGGACAGCCCGTCGTGCGGCAACGCGATATTGGTGGGCGGGCTTTCGTCGTTGAACCCTCGTGGCTTCTGCACGGCGCCACCGGGGTGGGTGTCATCGGAAACCGCTGTCGCGGATTTACGGTTGAGGGTGACGGTGTCGACCAGTGCGAGCAGCAGCCCGGAATCCTTCTGCTTGTCGCTGCGTCGAATCGACGTGCCCACTTGCAGGGTGACGACGTCGGCATTGGCGGGGGACTCGACGTCGATCTGCTGTTGGGATACCAGCGGCACGTTTTTGTTGATGACGAGCTTCTGGCTGTACAGCGACGCGGGGTCTACCGCCGTCCCGGTGCCATCACTGATCAAGGTGGCGTCCAGGTCAAGCGGAATCTTGGTGATCCTGCTGGTGGTGTAGGTCGATAACAGCAATGCGGCGATCAGCAAGGCGGCTCCGAGTCCCATGATCCCGCATGCGGCCATCCGCAACATGACTGCTCGGTTCACGTTGCCGTGACCTCCTTCTGGTCTCGTTCGGTTCAGGCCACCAAACCCGTTTCACCCCGAACCCCCGGGACCTGGGGTTTCTATCCGCCTCCGGCGCGGCGGAGAAGCAAAACTCGTTCGACCCTAACAGCAATATTTAAAGTTGCGATTTATGTCCTGCGGTGGGCAAATCGGGTGTGCCGGAATTGCCGGGCAACCCATCACGGGCAGACTGTCGGCATGACCCGCGCCGGCGATAATGCAGAGCGAAGCGATGAGGAGGAGTGGCGCCGATGACGGCCGTGCCGGTGGGCGGCACTCGAAGCTTCCTGCCCGCCGTCGAAGGTATGCGGGCCTGCGCGGCTACCGGCGTCGTCATCACCCACGTCGCGTTTGAGACCGGGCACTCCAGCGGGTTCGACGGTCGGCTGTTCGGCCGCTTCGATCTGGCGGTGGCGGTGTTCTTCGCGTTATCGGGGTTTTTGTTGTGGCGCCGCCAGGCCGCGGCGGCGCGCGGACTGGCGGCGCCCCCGTCCACCGGTCGCTATCTGCGATCGCGGGTGGTCCGCATCATGCCGGCGTACCTGGCGGCCGTTGTGGTGATTCTGACCCTGCTGCCGGACGGCAATCACCCGAGTTTGACGGTGTGGCTGGCGAATCTGTCGCTCACCCAGGTGTACGTACCGCTGACGTTGACCGCCGGCCTGACCCAGATGTGGAGCCTGTCGGTCGAGGTCAGTTTCTACCTGGCGCTGCCGATCCTTGCGGTGCTGGCTGCCCGGCTTCCGGTCCGCGGCCGGGTGCCGGCGATCGCCGCTGCCGCTGTCGCCAGTTGGTTTTGGGGCTGGATTCCGTTCGCCGCCCCGGCCGGGCTCAATCCGTTGACCTGGCCGCCGGCGTTCTTCTCCTGGTTCGCTGCGGGCATGCTGCTTGCCGAGTGGGTGTACAGCCCGTTCGGTTGGCCCCAACGGCTGGCACGACATCGGGTGCTGATGGCCCTCGTCGTGGTGGTGGCCTATCTGGTGGCTGCCTCGCCACTGGCCGGGCCCGCCGGGTTGGTCCCGAGCAGCGCGGCTCAATTCACGGTGAAGACCGCGATGGGTGCGTTGGTGGCGGCGGGCCTGGTGGCGCCGCTGGTGTTGGACCGGCCCGACGACAGCCATCGGCTTCTGGGTAGCGCACCGATGGTGACGCTGGGACGCTGGTCCTACGGAATCTTCATCTGGCATCTTGCCGCGCTGACGATGGTATTCCCGGTGATCGGTCAATTCCCGTTCCGGGGCCACCTGCCCGAGGTGCTGGTGCTGACGTTGATCTTCACTATCGCCATCGCCGCAGTGAGTTATGCCCTCGTCGAATCACCATGTCGGGAAGCGTTGCAGCGCTGGGAATCTCGCAGGAAGCAACCGTCCGCTCGGGGACGCGATGGTGCGGTCAGCCAGCGTCAAGAAGATGCAATCGCGCCATGATCCGCGCAGACGACGATGCAGAGCAAAGCGATGAGAAGGAGTCGCGCCATGATCCGCGCAGACGACGATGCAGAGCAAAGCGATGAGAAGGAGTCGCGCCATGATCTCGGCACGGACCGCTGAGCGGCGTGCTTTGCCGGCGTCGTCGCGCAACGGGGTGTCGACGAACTCGACAGTCCCCGGCACCTTGTACCCGGCGATACGGTCGCGCAAAAACGCCTGCACCGTCTGACCATCGAGCGCCGAGCCGGACTGGACCAAGGCATACGGTACCTGCCCGAGATCCTCATGCGGTACACCAACAACCAAGCAGGACAGCACATCCGGATGTTCGGCCAGGGCGCTCTCGATCTCGGCCGGGTAAACGTTGCGGCCGCCGACAGTGAACATGTCGACCCGGCGGTCCGAGATGTACAGGAACCCGTCGGCATCGAAGTACCCGAGGTCGCCGAGCGAGTCCCAGCCGTCGCGCGATTTCGCGCTGGCCCCGACGTAGCGATAGGTGGGTGCGCTGCCCGGGCTGGGTCGCATGTAGATCTCACCAACCTCGCCGGGAGGACACCGATTGCCATCGTCGTCGAGAACCTTCATCTCGCCGGCGACCACGATGCCGACGGAGCCGCGGTGAGCCAACCACTGGTCACCGGAGATGAACGTCAACGCCTGTAATTCGGTGCCGCCGTAGAGCTCCCAGACTTTCTCCGGACCGAGCAGGTCGATCCACGCCTGCTTGATGGCGGGCGGGCACGGCGCGCCCAGGTGCCAGAACCGGCGAAGCGACGACAGATCGTAGGCGTCGGGGTCGGCGTGGTAGACCGGCAGCGCGCGCTGCATGATGGTCGGCACCGTCGTCAGGAAGGTGACGCCGTGATCGCTGATCAGCCGGAGAAATTTCTCCGGCTCGAACCGGCTCATCAGCACGAGGTGGTGGCGCATCAGCAGAGCGATGGTCGCGGTGGTGAAGCCGGTGTTGTGCGACAGCGGCACCGGCACCAACGTAGTGTCGCCCTCCTGCGCGCCCAGCGGATAGCCGATGGCCGCGGGAATCCGGCTGTCGCCGCCGGATTCGATGAGTTTGGGCCGACCGGTGCTGCCGCCTGACCCCATCGCCTTCCAGACCGGCGACACCGCCTCCGGTAGTGCCTCGTCGGATAATTCCGGGTCTGGAGTGAAACCGGCTGGAACGCTTGTTATCTCGGGGTGGCGGGGCCATTCGGTCGGCGACCCGCTGCGCCCGGCTGCGCCGAGCAGGCGATCGCCCTCGCGGCCGACCAGCAAGGTCGGCGGCCGCAATTCCAGCAGGCCGGCCAGCTCGGCGTCGGGCAGCCGCGCCGACAGTGGCTGGGGTACTGCGCCCAGCTTCCAGCACGCGACCGCGGCCTGGATCCACTCGATCGAGTTGGGCAGCACCATCGTCACGTAGTCGCCGACACTGACACCCCGCGCGGCGTAGGCGCGGGCCAACCTGTTCGTCGAGCGGTCGAGCTCCCCGCGGGTCAGCGTGCACCCGTCACATGTGACGGCCGGTTCGTCGGGAGCGAGCGAGGCCAGCGCGGAGATCTGTACACCAATCGGCGGGACCAGCTCGGCTCCCGTCACTGGTAAGAGCCTTGCCGCTCGAAGATGCGGCGCGGATTGTCGACGAGCATGGTGTGCAGTTGCTCGTCGGTTACACCGCGTTGTTTGAGGGCGGGGATCACGTCGTTGTGGATATGCAGGTAGTGCCAGTTCGGCGCTAGCTGTGGCACCAGCTCTTCGGGCAGCGCGTCGAAGTAGCAGTTGGCATCGTGGGACAACACCATCTTGTCGGCGTGCCCGCGCTCGCACATCTGCGCGACGATGTTGACCCGGTCCTCGAACGGCGAGATCACGTCGAGGCCGAAACGATCCATCCCGATATAGGAGCCGGGAGCGATCAGCTCTTCGAGGTAGCCGATGTCGGTGCTGTCGCCGGAGTGCCCGATGATCACCCGGCTCAGGTCGACGCCCTCTTCTTCGAAGATCTTCTGCTGCTCGAGCCCGCGCCGCAGCCCGGCGTGGGTATGCGTGGAGATCGGCACCCCGGTCCGCTTGTGCGCCTGGGCGACCGCGCGCAGCACGCGCTCGACACCCGGTGTGACGCCGGGTTCGTCGGTGGCGCACTTGAGGATTCCCGCCTTGATGCCGGTGTCGGCGATGCCCTCCTCGATGTCGCGGACGAACATGTCGGACATGATCTCCGGGCCGCCCAGCATGCCGCCGGGGCCCTCGTAATGAAACCGGAAGGGTATGTCGTTGTAGGTGTACAGACCCGTCGCGACGATGATGTTCAGCTCGGTGGCCGCGGCAACACGGGCGATGCGCGGGATGTAGCGGCCCAGCCCGATCACGGTGAGGTCGACGATGGTGTCGACGCCGCGCGACTTCAGCTCGTTGAGCCGATCGATGGCATCGGCCACCCGTTTGTCTTCGTCGCCCCATGCCTCCGGGTAGTTCAGCGCGATCTCGGTGGTCATGATGAACACGTGCTCGTGCATGAGCGTGACGCCGATATCAGCGGTATTGATAGGTCCCTGCGCGGTATTCAGTAACGACACGTAGCCGATGCTAAGGCTCCGACGCCTTCAGCAGTCGAGATCGAAGAGAAGGATTCACCCCGGCTTGCGGACGTCGATCAGTACCCGTGAAGTGTGGGTGACGAAAGAGCCCTCGGCTTCGATCTGCTGATGCAGTCGCAGCAGTTGATCGCGGTATTTGCTGACGGTGAAGTCGCCGACGATCCAACTCAATTTGCGTAGGAAGTAGATCACCGCGCCGACGTCGAAGAACTCCAGTTGTATCTGCTCGTGCCGCAGGTCGACCACGTCGAGTCCGGCCGCAGCGACTTGGGCGCTGACGGTGTCGGGGTTCAGCTGTCCACGAATCTGCCGCAGCGGTTGCCGCCCGACGAAGTATTCGATCAGTGTCCGCAGGTAGATGACGCCGACGTGCTGGGCAAAGTAGGCACCGCCCGGTCTGAGCAGCCGGGCGATCTCGTCCCACCACACGGCCGACGGATGCCGACTGGTCACCAGGTCGAATGCCGCATCGGCGAACGGTAGCGGCGGTTCGTCGCCGGTGGCGATCACGACCACTCCCAGCGGGTGCAGTAGCTGGGTGGCCAGGGCGATGTTCGGCGGCCACGGCTCGGTGGCCGCCATCGTCGCGGGAAAGGGACCGGCCCCCGCTAACACCTCGCCCCCGCCGGTATAGATGTCCAGCGCAGCTGCCACCTCCGCCAGGCGAGCATGCAGCAGCCGTTGGTATCCCCAGGACGGTCGTTCTTCAGTGGCCCTGCCGTCCAGCCAGGAAAAGTCCCAGCCCGCCACCGACACCGAATCGGCGTCGGCGACCAGTTGGTCGAAGGTGCGCTGCATCGGAGGTGTCGGCGTCAGAACGCGGCGTCGTCGGGGTCCATCAATACCGTCGGCATGCGTGCCATGGCTCCCTCCTTGCGTTGCAGTATGTCGGGAATCGCCTTCGCACAAGGCTATTTCGGGGGTTTCTGCGCCTCGGGCCGCCACTGGTGGCGACGTGGCACAAGCGGGACGGCCCGGATTTGGCACTCGCAGACCCTTGAGAAGTGACCTGGCTCACCCTAGAGTGACCAGTGGTCATCCAACGGAGAGGGGCCTGATGCCGACGGTGACGTGGGCCCGCGTCGACCCCGCACGGCGCGCAGCGGTGGTGGAGGCTGCCGAGGCGGAGTTCGGTGCGCACGGCTTCTCCGGCGGCAGCCTGAATGTCATCGCCCGGCGCGCGGGCGTGGCCAAGGGCAGCCTGTTCCAATACTTCGCCGACAAGCGCGACCTGTACGCCTTCATCGCCGACGTCGCCAGCCAGCGGGTGCGGACGTACATGGAGGCTCGGATCCGCGAGCTCGATCCGAGCCGGCCGTTCTTCGACTTCCTGACCGACTGGCTCGACGCGTGGGTCGGCTATTTCGCCGATCATCCGCATGAACGTGCACTGCATGCGGCGGCGACCTTGGAGGTCGACACCGATGCCCGGATCAGCGTGCGGAGCGTCATTCACCGCCATTACCTCGAAGTGCTGCGGCCTTTGGTGCGCGAAGCCCAGGTTCGAGGCGACTTCTGCAAGGATGCCGACATCGATGCGTTGTTGTCGCTGCTGCTGTTGATCTTTCCGCACCTGGCGCTGGCGCCGTACATGCGCGGACTGGATCCGATCCTCGGGCTCGACGAACCCAGTCCGGAGCAGCCGGCGCTGGCGGTGCGCAGGCTGGTCGCCGTGTTGTCCGCGGCATTCTCTGAATCACCCTCGACAGCAAAACAATTCAGCCGCAAACGATCTGAGGAGGTCACATGACGCGGACAAGTTCAGCTTCACTGGTTGCCGGCGGGCTCAACTGGGACAGCCTGCCGTTGAAGCTGTTCGCCGGCGGCAACGCCAAGTTCTGGAACCCCGCCGACATCGACTTCTCCCGCGACCGTGCCGACTGGGAGCGGCTGTCGGACGACGAACGCCATTACGCCACCCGGCTGTGCGCCGAGTTCATCGCCGGCGAGGAAGCGGTCACCGAGGACATCCAGCCGTTCATGTCCGCGATGCGAGCCGAAGGACGGCTCGGCGACGAGATGTACTTGACGCAGTTCGCCTTCGAAGAAGCCAAACACACCCAGGTTTTCCGGATGTGGCTCGACGCCGTCGGCATCACGGACGATCTGCACGGCTATCTCGACGACATCCCCACCTACCGCACGATTTTCTACGAGGAGTTGCCGCACTGTCTCAATGCCTTGTCGGCAGACCCGTCACCGGCTGCCCAGATCCGGGCGTCGGTCACCTACAACCACATGGTCGAGGGCATGTTGGCACTGACCGGCTACTTCGGTTGGCACAAGATCTGCGTCGAACGCGGCATTCTGCCCGGCATGCAGGAGCTGATCCGGCGCATCGGTGACGACGAGCGACGCCACATGGCGTGGGGCACCTTCACCTGCCGGCGCCACGTCGCCGCCGACGACAGCAACTGGGACGTCTTCGAAACGCGCATGAACGAGCTGATGCCGCTCGGGTTGCGCCTTATCGAAGAGAGCTTCGCGCTGTACGACCCGATGCCCTTCGGCCTCTCGACGGACGAGTTCATGCAGTATGCCGCCGATAAAGGGATGCGACGGTTCGGCACCATCGCCAGCGCGCGGGGGCGTCCGGTCGCTGAGATCGACCTCGACTACTCGCCGGTGCAGTTGGAAGACACCTTCGCCGACGAGGACGAGAAGGCTCTGGCGAGCGTTTAGCCGACCCAGACGGTCTTGGCGTTGCAGAACGCGCGGATGCCGAGGCCGGCGAGTTCGCGGCCATAGCCTGAGCGCTTGACGCCGCCGAACCCGAGCTCGGGGTAGGACACCGTCATCCCGTTGATGAAGACCTGGCCCGCCTCGATGTCGTCGATGAAGCGCTCTTGCTCGGCTTCGTCGTTGGTCCAGGCGTTGGACCCCAGCCCGAACGTGGTGGCGTTGGCGATCTCGATGGCTTCGTCGATGCCCGAGGCGCGATACATCGAGGCGACCGGGCCGAAGACCTCCTCGGTGTAGAGCGCCATGTCCTTGGTGATCTCGGTGACCACCGTCGGCGGGTAGAACCATCCCGGCTGGTCGGGAGTCTTGCCGCCGAGGCGGACCTTCGCACCCGCGGCGACGGCGTCGTCGACCTGCTTGGCGATTTCATCGCGACCCGACTCGGTGGCCAGCGGACCCACGTCGGTGTCCGGGTCGGTCGGATCGCCGACCTTGAGTGATTGCATCTTCTCGACGAACTTGTCGACGAACGCGTCGTAGATGTCGGTGTGCACGATGAACCGCTTGGCGGCGATACAGGACTGACCGTTGTTCTGCACCCGCGCGGTGACCGCGGTCTTGACGGCCTCGTCGAGGTCGACCGACGGCATCACGATGAACGGGTCGCTGCCACCGAGTTCCATCACGGTCGGTTTGATCTCGTCGCCACAAATGGCGGCGACCGATTGACCGGCCGGTTCGCTGCCGGTCAGCGTGGCCGCCTTGACCCGCGGATCACGCAGAATGGCCTCGACAGCCTTGGACGAAACAAGCAGCGTCTGGAAGCACCCCTCGGGGAAGCCCCCGCGGGTGATCACGTCGGAGAGATACAGCGCCGACTGCGGCACGTTGGACGCGTGCTTGAGCAGGCCCACGTTGCCGGCCATCAGCGCAGGCGCGGCGAACCGGACGGCCTGCCACAGCGGGAAGTTCCACGGCATCACGGCCAGCACCACCCCGAGCGGCTGGTAGTGGGTGTAGGCCCTCTTCGCGCCGACCTTCGACGCTTCCGCCGGCTCATCGGCCAGCAGTTTCTCGGCGTTCTCGGCGTAGTAGCGAAAACCCGTGGCGCACTTGAGCGCTTCGGCCTTGGCCGACTTGAGGGTCTTGCCCATCTCGAGGGTCATCATGGCGCCGACCTCGTCGGCTTCCTTCTCCAGGAGGTCGGCGGTGGCGTTGGCCCACTCGGCGCGCTGGGCGAACGTGGTGGAGTGGCGGTAATCGAGGAACCGCTCATGGGCGCGGGCAATTGCTGCCTCGACTTCGCTGTCGCTTGCCGCAGTGAAGGTCTTGACGGTTTCGCCGGTGGCAGGGTTGATCGTGGCGATGGACACGCTGACATCCTTCGAGTGAGTGGGTTGGTAAAACGTTCGATCTCCAGCCTGCCACTATCGTGGCCAGAAGGGAGGTGCCGGATGGCCAAAGCGGCCGAGCTGATAGTCAAGTGCCTGGAAAATGAGGGCGTTGCCGTGGTCTTCGGGCTGCCGGGCGAGGAGAACATCCGCTTCGTGCAGGCGCTTGCCTCGTCCGACATTCGGTATGTGCTCGCCCGGCACGAGCAGGCGGCGTCGTTCATGGCCGAGATGTACGGGCGGGTCACCGGGCGGGCGGCGGTGGTGTCGGCCACGCTGGGCCCGGGGGCGATCAACATGCAGCTCGGCGTCGCCGACGCCACCACCAACAGCACCCCGTTGGTCGCGATCTCCGCCCAGGTCGGTCAGGACCGCCAATACAAAGAGTCGCACCAGTACGTCGACCTGGTGTCGATGTTCGCGCCGATCACCCGGTGGGCTGCGGGTATCCCGACGGCGCGGGCCATCCCGGAGATGGTCCGCAAAGCGTTCAAGCTCGCCGAGACCGAACGCCCGGCAGCGGTGTACCTGGCCGTGCCCGAGCACATCGACGCCGATGAAGCCGACTACGACCTCGGCCCATTACCGCGCAATGTCGTTCGCGCTGACGCGCCGGCTGCCCGCCAGGTGGCGCGCGCCGTCGACATCCTGCGCAGGGCCGTGCGGCCGGTGGTGCTGGCCGGACACGGCGCTGCCCGTTCCGGCGCGACAGATGCCCTGGTCCGTTTTTCCGAAAAGTTCGGTATTCCGGTGGCCAACACCTTCCACGGCAAAGGCGTCATGCCCGACGACCACCCCAACAGCATCGGGGCGCTGGGGTTCATGCGGCACGACTACGTCAACTTCGGGTTCGACAACGCCGACGTCGTCATCGCGGTGGGATATGAGCTGCAGGAGTTTGACCCGGTTCGGATCAATCCCAAGGCCGACAAGAAAATCATCCATATTCACCGGTTCCCGGCCGAAGTCGATGCGCACTACTCGGTCGACGTCGGGATCATCGGTGATATCAGCGAGTCGCTCGACGAGCTGGCCGAGGCGCTCGACAACCACGTTTTCGTCGCTGACCCGGACATCCCCGGGTCTGGTCTGCTCGCGGAAGAATTCGAACATGGACAACAAGATTCGCGATACCCGCTGGCGCCGGCGCGGGTCGTCGCCGACACCAGGACAGCGCTGGGCCGCGCCGATATCGTGCTGGTCGACACCGGCGCCACCAAAATGTGGATGGCCCGGCTCTATCCGACCTATGAGCCCAACACCTGCCTGATCTCGAATGGGTTGTCCACCATGAGCTTTGCGCTACCCGGTGCCCTCGGAGTCAAGTTGGCGAAACCGGAGGCGAAGGTGTTGGCCGTGGCGGGTGACGGAGCCTTCCTGATGAACTCGCAGGAGATCGAAACCGCTGTCCGCGAGAAGATCCCGTTGGTCGTGCTGATCTGGGAAGACGGCGGGTACGGCCTCATCGAGTGGAAGATGGACCTCGAGCTCGGTGAGCATCACTACGTGAAGTTCGGCAATCCCGACATCATCAAGTATGCGGAAAGCTTTGGCGCCAAAGGTTATCGGATCAACAGCGCCGATGAGTTGCTGCCGACGCTGCAGGCGGCTCTCGACGATGACGGGGTTTCGCTGATCTGCTGCCCGGTCGATTACTCCGAAAACCTGCGGCTGACTGACCGGCTCGGCGAGCTCGACGAAACGCTGTAGCGTCCGTGCTGATCCGCCAGCTGGAATACTTTGTCGCATTGGCCAGGGAGCGTCATTTCGCCCACGCTGCCAGTGCGTGCCACGTATCCCAGCCGGCGCTGTCGGAGGCGATCCGCAAGCTGGAGCACGAACTCAAGGTGCCGCTGGTGCGGCGCGGGCAGAAGTTCGAAGGCCTCACTCCCGAGGGCGAGCGGCTGGTGCACTGGGCCAGGCGCGTGCTGGCCGACTGCGACGCGCTGAAACAGGAAGTCACCGCGCTGCAAACCGGACTGGTCGGTGAGCTTCGGCTGGGTGTCGTCCCGGCTGCGGCCACCACGGTCGCGCTGCTGACCGACCCGTTCTGCGCCGCACACCCGTTGGTGCGGGTGCAGCTGGACACCAACCTGCGATCGGCCGGGATCGTCGAGCAGATCCGCCGGTTCGAATTGGACGGGGGCATCATCTATCCCGAGCGGCAGGACACCGCGGATCTGACCGTGACGCCGCTGTATCGAGAGCACCAGGTACTGATCGCCGGCAGCGAACTGCTCACCGGGAAAGCGGGCGCGATCAGCTGGGCGGACGCGCTGCAGTTACCGCTGTGTCTGCTGACCGCCGGAATGCGGGGTCGCCGACTGATCGACGACGCCCTGACCGGCCAAGGTCTGGCGGTGACACCGCAACTCGAAGCTGACTCGGTGGGCACGCTGCTCGCCCATGTGGGTACCGGGCGCTGGGCGAGCATCGTGCCGCACACCTGGGTCCATACCCTCGGCATGCCCCCCGGCGTTTCGGTGCTTCAGCTGCACGAGCCGTCGGTCACCGCCCTGCTGGCGCTCGTCACCCATGCGGCCGAGCCGGGCTCACCGCTGACCCGCGCGCTGGTGCAGGCCGCGCGCGAGGCCGGCATCGCTGCGGTGCTCGACGGGGCCGCACAAAGCTGATCGGCCGCTGATCGGCGCTGCCTATCAGCCGGTCGGAAATGCGTCTTGGACAGCCGCGCGCTGGGAGGACGAGACTGGAGTCAGTTGAGAAGGTAATCAACAGCTACCACCCAGAAGTCTTGAACAGCAACGTTTCTGATGTCCGGGTGGACGACTCGAGGAGGAAACCATGGCCAAATGTGTGATGGTGCTGTACCCAGACCCGGTCGACGGATATCCGCCGAAATACGCCCGGGACAGCATCCCGGAAATTCACAACTACCCCGGCGGCGCCACCGCGCCGACCCCGTCCAAGATCGACTTCACCCCCGGCGAACTGGTGGGCAGCGTCTCCGGTGCTCTGGGGCTGCGGAAGTTCTTCGAAGAAGGCGGCCACGAGTTGGTGGTCACCTCGGACAAGGATGGTCCGGATTCGGAGTTCGAACGTGAACTGCCCGATGCCGACATCGTGATCTCCCAACCCTTTTGGCCTGCCTACCTGAGCAAGGAACGCATCGCAAAGGCGCCGAACCTGAAGCTGGCGCTGACTGCCGGCATCGGTTCGGACCACGTGGACCTCGATGCGGCCATAGAGCGTGGAATCACCGTCGCCGAGGTGACGTACAGCAACAGCATCAGCGTCGCCGAGCACGCCGTCATGCAGATCCTGACCCTAGTGCGCAACTTCGTGCCGTCGCACCGCTGGGCCACCGACGGTGGCTGGAACATCGCGGACTGTGTCGAGCGCGCCTATGACCTGGAGGGCATGGACGTCGGTGTTATCGCCGCAGGCCGGATCGGTCGGGCTGTGCTGCGCCGGCTGGCGCCGTTCGACGTCACCCTGCATTACACCGACACCCACCGGCTTTCGCCCGAGGTCGAGCAGCAGTTGAACGTCACCTATCACGCGGGAGTTGAGTCACTGGTCCACTCCGTTGACGTGGTGTCGGTGCATTCACCGCTGTACAAGGACACCCGCGCGATGTTCGACGAGAAGCTGATCGCCTCGATGCGGCGCGGCTCCTACATCGTCAACACCGCGCGCGCCGAGGAGACCGTGCCGGAGGCGATCGCAGCGGCGCTGCGCACCGGTCAGTTGGCGGGCTACGCCGGTGATGTGTGGTTCCCGCAGCCGCCGCCGGCCGACCACCCGTGGCGGACCATGCCGAACAACGCGATGACGCCACACGTGTCCGGGACGACGCTCTCCGCGCAGGCTCGCTACGCCGCAGGCACTCGGGAAATCCTGGAGTCCTTCTTCGCGGGCACGCCGATCCGGCCAGAATACCTGATCGTGGAGGGCGGCAAGCTCGCCGGAACAGGTGCTACGTCGTACCAGAAGTAATGCGCCGCAGACTGTTTCGACGGCGTCACGGCATCCTCAGTCGGGGTGCTGTGGCGCCGTTTCGTCTGTTAGCGCGATGGGCCGTAGGTAGGGCGCTTCCAGCGTGCGAAGCCACCAAGCGCGATCGTGTCGCAGTTCAGCGGCGGTGGTGAAGCGGTAGCGGTACAGCTGGGCCCGCACGTAATGCGGCGGGGCATCGGGAAAGGGATTGCTGCGCAGCAGACGCAGCGTCGGCCGATCATTCTGCAAGAGCCGCAACATGAATGGACGAAACCACGAGTAGGCGTATTGCGGGGAGATCGCGGCGAACCACATGAGCCAGTCCAGCCGCAGGTGATACGGCGCCCATTGCCGCGGCAGTCGGCGGACCGCTCCTGGCTTGCCCTTGAATTCGTATTCCTTCCACACCGTCTGCTCGGTGATGTCCGCTTCGGCGGTGCCCTCGATCACCACTTCCCGGCGGGTACGGCCGACACTGCCGAACGCCCCGTAGGTGTTGACCAAGTGAAAGGAATTGAAGGACATGTTCATTCGTTGCCGCCGCGAGATCATGTTGCGCACCGGCCAGTAGCTGAGCAGCAATGTCAGCGCGGCGAACACGATCACCATCGCGGCGAACCAGTGTGGGGCTTCGACCAGCTGCGGCCGGCGCGGGATCGGCAGCACCGCCGCTACCGATCGCGCGTCGATCGCGCTGCAGCCCAGCAGGATCGTCAACCAGTTGAGCCAGGCGAAGTTACCGGACAGTACCAGCCACAGCTGAGTGACGACGATGATCGCCCCGGCGATGCCAGCCACCGGCTGCGGTGCGAACAATCCGAACGGGACGATGAGCTGCGCGACATGGTTGCCCGCGGCCTCCACTCGATGCAGCGGCTTGGGGAGGTGATGGAAGAACCAGCTCAGCGGTCCCGGCATCGGCTGCGTCTCGTGGTGGTAGTACAGGCAGGTCAGATCCCGCCAGCAGGAGTCGCCGCGGAGCTTGATCAACCCGGCGCCGAACTCGAGGCGGAACAACAGCAACCGTGCCAGCCACATCGCCAGCACCGGCGGTGCGACATGGTCATTGCCGAGAAAGGCTGTCAGGAAACCGACTTCGAGCATCAGCGACTCCCAGCCGAACGAGTACCACGCCTGGCCGACGTTCACGATCGACAGATAGAGCACCCACAGCAGCATCCACAACGACACCGACACCCCGAGCGGCACCACGTCGGCCAAGCCCAACGCCATCGCCGCCGACAGCGCCGCCCCAAACCAAGCGACCGTCGCGAAGAATCGATCGGAATAGTGGATGTGGAAAATGCTCGGCGTTTGTCTGAAGGACTGTCGCGCCAGATAGTGCGGCACCGGCAGTAACCCGTGCTCCCCGATCAGCGCCCGGAATTGCCGTGCGGCCACGACGAATGCGAGGACGTAGACGGCTGCGATGCCACGCTCCAGTATCAGTCTGCTCAACCAATATTCCGGCGCACTCAACCAGCCCATGTCCATAGCTCCCGGCGACGGTGGAGTTCCTATTGTCGCGCGTACCCGTCTGGCCGACTGGAAAACCCGCCGAGCCCGCCGACGTCGATGCTCTCAACGCTGAGGCTGCCCGACCACGTACGGTGGCGACAAGCCGGCGATGACGGCACCCAAATTCTGCAGCGCCTTGTTGCCGCCGAACCAATAGCTGCTGTGCGCATTGACGCTGGGCAGCCCCAGAGCACCGGCGGGTCCCGGATCGGCGGCCAACCGCGTAGCGCCGAAACCGGGGGCGGTCGGTTCGGCCCCTAATGTCCACTCGGTGACGATGCCGCCCATGCCGATGATGTCGTTGTCGGCACGCATCGCATAGACGTTGCCGCCGGGGTTCAGATTCAGCCGGCCGGCACGGTCGACCAGCATTCCGGGGCTTCCGACCGCGATGACGTTGTCGACGTCGAGGTGGTGCCCGCCGGAGGCGGCCGCCCCAACCACGGTAGAGCCATAACTGTGGCCGATCGCGGTGTCGATGGACGGAGGGCCGACGTGCGAGGCCCGCAGTCCGTTTTCGAACGCGTCCAGACGGTCCGCGCCACCGCACGCGGGCTCCGGGACGGCCGCGTGGCTGAGATCCATTGGGCGGTCATAACCCATCCACGTGGTCACCGCAACATCCTCCGGCTTCAGGCGGGGGTCGGCGGTCAATGCGGCGGTATACATGGCCAACGCCCTCTCGTCGCTGAACGGCAGCCGGGTCAGGTCTTGGCCGGTGCCGGGTACGAAGATCGCGTTGCGGCCGGCGGTATCCGGGTTGCCGATCGCCACCGCGCCGTGGCCGAACTCGTCGAGCAGCCCCAAGTACCGTTTGGGCCCGTTATTGGAGTTCAAGCCCGCTTCCACAGCCTGGTAGCCCTCGAGGTGTTTTCTGGCTGCGGCCAGTTGCGACTGCAGCGCGTAGAGCGCGCCGTCGTCGACGTTGGGTTGCGCCGCCAATTCGTCGAGGTTGCGCTGTATCCGGTCGACGGTGGACTGCGTTTGCTGCTCGAGATCGGCCAGGTGCAACCGGTTGTAGTGGTCCTTGCCTAAGTGGTCCGGAGGATCCCACGGCATCCCGGTGTGGTTGCCGATGCTGTGGTCTTGGCGGTAAAGCCAGTCCTTTTCTTCGGGGTCGAGCTGATTCCACAGTTCGTTGAACTGTTTCGGATCGTCGGGCAACGTCGTGGACAGCGCATCCTGGATCCGGGGTCGGTTGTCGTGCGGTCCCGGTGGGATCGACTGGTCACCGTCCGCCATGTTGATGGCGCTCGCCAGTTCTTGGTCGGCCGAGTTGGCTTCCGCAACAATCACATCCAGCCGGGGTTGCAGCTGCATTTCGGCGATCAGCGCCTCCATCGGCGGACCGTTGAAACGTGAACTCGGCACCACCTTGTTGGTGAGGGAGTCGATCGTCATATGCAATTCGGCGGCATCACGGCGCAAACTGCCTAACTTGGACTGCAACTGCGCGATGCCGTCGGCCGCTCTGCCGGCCGCGCGCGCCACCGCCAGCGACTCGTTGCCGTGCGCATCGAGGTCTTGGCGGATCGAGGTATTGGTGTGCTGGCGGGCTTGCGCGGTGGCGCCCTCCCAGGTGTCGAATACCGCCAACGAGTTCAGTTGACGTGCGGCCTCCAAGGTCGCGTGCCCACGCGCGCCGGCCGCGTGGAATACCTCGCGCACCGCCTCGGCGCTCCACCGATCGATGTCGGCCACGGTCAACGCCACGGGTCAGGCCGAACCCAGCGCGTGACCGCCGAGGCCGCCAAAGCCTCCAGGTCAACCCCAAACATTTCCCTGGACTAACAGCAGCGACGAAGCCCGGCAAGTCACCGGGCGGGACGTTGCTCGCGGAATGGGATCCACATGCACAGCCGCGTTTTAACGCTCACCAATCGACGGGTCGGCCCGCACCGTCGTCGCGGAACTTATTGGCGCCGCTCCTCCTCGGGCCGGTTCACGGCCCGCATCGTCGTCGCGGAACTTATTTGGCGCCGCTCCTCCTCGGGCCGGTTCACGGCCCGCATCGTCGTCGACGCGGCCAGCGCCGCAAGTGAAATGAGCGCAAGCAGTTGCACGCTGGCCGAATGGCCGGCGTAATTGTCGACCGACCGCCACGGATGCCGGGACAGCGCCGCGCCGGCCAGGATCAGCCCACTGGCGGTCAACCCCACGGTGACGCGGTCGCGGCGCAACGGACGGTCGCGCAACACCCACCGCAGTCCCAGCGCGGCACCGAATACTGCGACGCCCACCACCCCGGCGATCACCGCCCCGGCGGCCAGCATCGCGACGGGAGCCCAGGGCCCGGGCGCCCACGGGCGCGCAGCGGGATCGTCGGGTCGGCGTCGTTGCGGCCACCACGCGATCAGGGCCAACAACGGCAGCAACGCCAGGCCGCCGGCCAGGCCGGCGCGGTACAGCGAGTTGGGAGCGAAGGTCAGCGTGATGGTGCCCGACGTTCCCGGCGGCACCACCCACCCCTGCTGCCATCCGTTGACCGCCACCGGCGTCAGCCGAGTCCCGGCGCTGGTGCGTGCCACCCAACCGGTGTTGATACTTTCCGGCACGACCAATACCCGCGATGTCGTCGCGGCCGGCGTGCGCACCTCGCGGCGGGCCGGACCCCAAGCCCCGGTAGCGGCCGGCGTCACCGATGTCGCTGCGGCATCGGCTTTCCGGGCCGCGAGGGGCCCGGACAATACCGCGCCGTCGACGACGAATTGCGAACCGGGACTTACCAACAGCTCCTGCTGACCGGTCGGCAACATGATCGGCTGCGGGTCGCAAGCTTGGGCGGCCACCGGAACGCCGGCCAGCAGCGCGCCCACCGTCGTCTTGATCGCGGTGTGCACAAAGCGGCCGGCAATCGCGATGACCGGTCCGTCGGCGCAGTCGACGGTGATCTCACGTGCCCTGTTACGGGCGGCATCGGCGGCGGCGATCGGTCTGCCGTCGGCGCCCAGCGCCGCGATCTCGGCAAGCCCCGGTGGTTTCAATTGGTCGAACCCCAGCGCGGTGCGGTCGATGATGTCTTGCCAGTCGAGCAGGCTGACCGTCACGGTGTCGGTGATGCGGGGTTTCAGCGCCAGATCTTGTGGTCCGGCCGCGTTCAGCGTGCGGACTTGCGGCCCCTCCCCGAGGTCGACGGCCACCATGGTCGGGTGCGCGGGCACCGATGACCTGCTGGGCATGAGTCGAAGCCCGGTCACCTCGGCGGGCCGGGGCAGGGTGAGGGTGAGCGTCGGGGGCGTCTTGTGCTGCACCACCGGCTGCGGTGCCGTCCACGCGGTGGCAGGGTCGCCGTCGGTGGCGGCGTAGGCGGCCCCGAGTACGTCGACGAGATCGGATTCACCGTGGGCCCGGGTGGTGTCCGGCTCGGCCACCAGATCGGCCAGTTTCGGTCCCGGGCGCGCGCGTACCCAGACCGTCGGCACCACCGACATCGGTTGGGGCACGCTCAGCGTGCGGCTGAAGGTGGCAGGCGTTTCCGGCGCCAGCGCCATCGAGGGCGCGCATTGCATGGTCACCGGGTCCCCTGGCCCCTCAGCGCAGCCGGGCCTGCCCAGTGGCTCGGAGCCCAGATCCCATTGCGCAACAGCAGTATTCGGCGGTGGAGCAGGAACCAGCGCCGTGTGTCGCAAGTCGACCGGATGGGCGAAGCCATGCGCGTCGTACTGGGTGATCGACAAGTCGGTGATGGCGAACTGCACTCCGGGGGACCCGTCGTCGGTGCCGATCGCGGTGATTCGCACCCAAGGGGTTTCGCCGTAGGGCAGTGCCGCGGTGACCGGCTTGCCGGCCTCATCGAACCGCACCGTCGTGGTGCCGGTAGCGGTTCCGATTTCGACGCGGCGGACTTGGGCGCCGACAGTGGTCGCGCTGGGCGTGATGGTGATGACGCTGTTGGCCACCGGGTGGTCGAAGTCCACCTGAAGCCATTGACCGACGGCGGACTGCAATCCATTGGATACCCAGGCGGTCGCCGAATCGCCGTCGATCGCGGCGGCCGGCGACGCGGCGGGGGAGACGTCGGGCAACACCGTGGCGTCCGACGACGAACTGGATGCCGTCAGCCGGCCGCCGATCCACCCGCCGTAGACGGTGTCAGCGCCCGGGGTCGGATAGTCGGGCACCCGGTTGAAGGTGCGCCGGGCGTCACCGGCGGCGCGGATCGCCGACGAGTGGTCGTCGACCCGGCCGTAGTCGGTCTCCCGCGCCAGCGGCGTATCGGTGACCGTGACCCCGGAGCCGCGGGGTATCGGCAGGCCCGACCCCATGGCGTCCGCGGTCATCAGCACCGGACCCAGCGCCGGCTGACCAGACAGCCGACGACGTTCGTCGAGACGCAACAGCGCCTCGGGCCCGCCGTCGACGCGGGATAGCTGGTCGATGTCGGCCAGGTAAGGGGCGGCGGGGTCGCCCGCTGCGACAGCGACGCGGTAGATCTCCACGGCTGTATAGCGGGGGCGCAATCCGCTGTCGGTGACGAATCCCGATACCGGGCCGGGCCCGACCGGCGCGCCGAACTGGGCGACTTTGTGTAGTCGCGGCGACCCCGCGATGGCCCGGTGCACCAGGATCGGGCGTGCCGATCGCGACGTGTCCGGGTCCAGGTCGTTACGCACGACGACATAAGAAATACCTTGGCGGGCAAGCGTATCGGCTAGACCCGCGGAGGGCCTTCCGGCCGCGAACAGGCGTTGGACCGAGTCCAGCGCGCGGATGGTCTGCGGCGGGGTCAGCGGGATGGAGTCACGTACGCCCCACGGGCTGTCGCCGAGCACCTGCAGCGGTTCGTCGTGGCTGGTGCCCCACAGCTGAGTGGCGAAAGGCGCGCCGGGAACCACAAGCACGCGGCCTCCAGTCGGCACACCGGTGTTGTGCACGGAGAGCCAGTCGGCGGCGTCATGCCAATACCGCGGTATCGCGCTGAACGTGCCGGGCGGGGTGATGCGGCCGGTCCACACCAGCGACGTGCCGGCCATCAGCGCGGTCAGCACCACGATGCCGACCGCGACGCGCCTGTCGCGTTCCGGATGAGCAAACGCGCGGACCCACAAGGATCTCGGCGCGCTGCCTGGAAGGGGGATCCGGCCCAGCAGCTGGGCCAGGCCCAACACGACGGGGATGCGGATCAACGACTCCAGTTTGTGCACATTGCGCAGTGGTGCTCCGCCGGCGTCCAGGAAGGCCTGCACGTGCAGCGCCAGCGGCGAGCCCAACCCGCCGCTGTAGCCGGCGCCCAGCAGGACCACCCCGATCAGCAACATCGTCACCAGTCGCCCGCGCGCCGGCATGCCCCCCAACGCAAGCCCGGCCAACCCCGCCGCTGCCACCAGGCTGGTGGCCAGGATGGCGGCCGACCCGGTGACCAGCGGTGCACCCGCGGTCGCGTCGGGCGCCACGAACGGCGTCCAGCTGTCGGTACCGCGCAGCACTTCGACCAGCGACGACCATTGCGTGGTCACGCCGGAGGATTCGATGAAGTCCAGAAAGGGCGGGCTGATCCGGGCCATCAAAATCAACGCCACCAACCACCACGACATCGCCAGCGCCAGCGCCGGCAACCACCACGCCGTGTAGCTCCACCAGCGTCGGTTGGGTCGATGGCAGGCCCACCAGATCACCGCGGGCAGACACCCGGCCAGCGTGGCGATCGCGTTGACCGCCCCCATCAGCGCGACGGCCACCCCGGCCTGACCGGCCAGCCGGCGCACCGACCGCCGGTCGCCGCGCAGCGCCAGAATCGTGGGCAGCAAGACCCACGGTGCCAGCATGATCGGCAGGGTTTCCGACGAGATCGACCCCAACGTGGTCAATACCCGCGGCGAGAGCGCGAACGCTGCAGCGGCGATTACGCGCGACGTCGGGCTGCCGATGCCCAGCGCCTCGGCGATCCTCAGCAATCCCCAAAAGCCGACGGCCAACAACAGCGCCCACCACAGCCGTTGAGTGATCCAGCCCGGCAACCCCAGCAGGTGCCCGGCCAAAAAGAAGGTGCCGTGCGGAAACAGGTAGCCGTAGGCCTGATTCTGCGCTTGCCCGAACGGCAGTTCGCTGTTCCACAAATTGGTGGCGCGGGACAAGAAGCGCAGCGGGTTGGCGGTGAGGTCGAGCTTGGTGTCGGGGGAGATCTGGCCGGGCGACGACGCGAAGCTCAACGCCAGTGCGACCGCCGCGACCAACCACAACCAGCGTCGAGATAGCGGCATGACCTCAACGGGCCCCGGCTCGGCCCGCATCGCGGGCTAGCTGCGGTTGCCGTACTCGACCCGGTTGAGCACCGACGACTGCGGGTCGCCCCCGGGGAGCGGCGGCCTGGTGTCCTGCTGCACCATCAGCGTGATCCCGAAGATCGCGGCCGCACCCAGCAACAGACCGACCACGATGCTGGCGGCGGCGGGCGCAACAAAGCGATTCATCGGGCGGCTCCTTGGATGTACAGGCTCAATCGTTCGGCAAGCGTCGTCGCCAAACCTAGCAGAAGACGAGGTCGCGACCGGTCCGGCGGCGTCACCGATCGACCCCATGACAGCATGGCCTGATGGGTTTCCCGCGTGTCCTGGCCGTGCTTGCCGCCGTTATGGCGCTGATGGCGGGGTGTGGCCACACCCCGCAGCAGCCCAAGTCCGCGCCGGTCACTTCGTCGGCGGCCAAGGCGATCCCGCCGGCCCGACCGGCGTGCGGGGAGCCGGCGGCGATTCTGGCGGCGATGTCCACCCGCGACAAGCTGGCTCAGCTGTTGATGGTGGGAGTGCGCAACGGCGATGACGCCAAAGCCGCGGTCAACCAGCACCACGTCGGGGGCATCTTCATCGGCAGCTGGACCGAGCTGTCGATGTTGGGACCTAACCTGGTCATGGACCTGTCCGCCTACACGGCGCTGCCCCTCGCCGTCAGCGTCGACGAGGAGGGCGGCCGGGTGGCGCGGCTGTCCTCGCTGATCGGACCGGCGCCGTCGGCGCGGGTGTTGGCCCAGACTCACACCCCCGACGAGGTCTACGGCATGGCGCTGGACCGGGGCCATCGGATGCGCGGGCTAGGCATCACCGTCGATTTCGCTCCGGTCGTCGATGTCACCGACGCGGCCGACGACACGGTGATCGGCGACCGGTCCTTCGGGTCGGATCCGCAGAAGGTCACCGCCTACGCCGGCGCATATGCCCGGGGTCTGCGCGACGCCGGGGTGCTGCCGGTGCTCAAGCACTTCCCCGGTCACGGGCACGGGTCCGGCGACTCGCACACCGGCGGGGTCGTCACGCCGCCGCTGGCGCAGTTGCAAAACGATGATCTGGTGCCGTATCGAACGCTGGTGACCGCCGCCCCGGTCGGCGTGATGGTCGGCCACCTGCAGGTGCCCGGTCTCACCGGGAACGAACCGACCAGCCTCAGCCGGGCCGCCGTGCAGTTGTTGCGCACCGGCACCGGGTATAACGGCCCCGCCTTCGACGGCCCGGTGTTCAGCGACGACCTGTCCAGCATGGCTGCGATCAACGAGCGCTACAGCGTGCCCGACGCGGTGCTGCGCACCTTGCAGGCGGGCACCGATGTTGCGCTGTGGGTCACTACCGACGAGGTGCCCGCGGTGCTGGACAACTTGGAGAAGGCATTGGCCGCAGGGGAGTTGACGATGGCAGGCATCGACGCGTCCGTCCTACGGATCGCGAAGTTCAAAGGCTCCAAGCCAGACTGCGGGCGGTAATCCGGCGGCGTGACCACGCATTGCTTACTCTGAATCACATAGTCTCGGTGGCACCGAGCAGGCGGTAGGAAGCTGCGGCGATGATTGCGCGCCGACGGGAGCGCTGGCGTCCGCGAGGAGGGGACAGCATGGCAGGTGGTACCAAGCGGTTACCCCGTGCTGTCCGTGAGCAGCAGATGCTGGATGCCGCTGTCCAGATGTTCTCCATCAACGGATACCACGAAACGTCGATGGACGCGATCGCGGCCAAGGCGGAGATCTCCAAGCCGATGCTGTACCTGTATTACGGCTCTAAGGAGGAACTGTTCGGCGCGTGCCTGGACCGCGAGATGACGCGATTCGTCGACGGTGTGCGTGAACAGATCGATCTTGAGCAGGGCCCGAAAGACTTGTTGCGCAACGCCATCGTGGCGTTCCTGCGCTACATCGACGCCAACCGCGCGTCGTGGGTCGTGATGTATGGCCAGGCCACCAACTCGCAGGTATTCGCCCACACCGTGCGCGAGGGACGTGAGCAGATGATCGCCATGGTCGCCCGGCTGCTGCAGACGGGCACCCGAAATCCCGAGCCCGAGGCCGACTTCGAGATGACGGCGGTGGCGCTGGTGGGCGCCGGCGAGGCGATCGCGACCCGGCTCAGCACCGGCGATACCGACGTCGACGAGGCGGCCGAGCTGATGATCAATCTGTTCTGGCGCGGACTCAAGGGAGCGCCCGCCGATCGAGACGTGGCGGCACCCGCCGCCGAATCCGGCTGATCACGGGCTTCGACGGTTCACGCGATGCGTCGCCACAACGCTGACTTCCTGTGCGCGTTAGTGATTGTGGGGCTGCTCGCCGGGCTTGCCGGGCTGTCGACGACCCTGCTTTTGCGTGCCCTCCAACATCTCACCTATCACTACACCTTCGGATCGTTGTTGGAGGCGGTGACCGGTAGCAGCCCAATCCGTCGAGCCTTGGGGCCGATGGTCGGCGGAGGACTTGCGGGGCTGGGCTGGTGGCTACTGCGGTCGCGGGCCGATGTTCCGCCTTTGTCAGCGGCCATCGCCGACCGCGAGCGCATTCGCCTGTTGCCCTTCGGTGTCGACGCGGCGCTGCAGGTGTTGGTGGTCGGCTCCGGTGCGTCGTTGGGCCGGGAAGTGGCACCACGCCAATTCGCCGTCGCCCTCGGGGATTTCGCTATGAGGTGGCTGAAACGGCTGTCGGCACAGGACCGCGAGATCCTGCTGGCCTGTGCGGCAGGCGCCGGACTCGGCGCGGTGTATGCGGTGCCGCTCGGTGGCGCGCTGTTCACAGTGCGAATCATGTTGAAAACCTGGCATCCCCGAGCGCTGGGTGCCGCGTTGATTACCTCCAGCCTGGCGGTCGCGGTTGCCTCGTTCGTCACCCATGATCAGCCAAACCTGAACTGGCCCAACCTGCAGGTGTCGTATCGGCTGATCGGTTATGCACTGGTGTTGGCCCCGCTGACCCTGGTCTTGGGACTTGCCTTCAACCGCCTCATGGCAGCGGCACGTCAGGCCGCGCTGACTCGATCGTGGCTGCTGATCCCGGCGATCGCCGGAGCGGGGTTGCTGATCGGTGTCTGCTCGCGCTGGTGGCCCGAGCTGCCCGGCAACGGCAAATCGATCCTGACCGCAACCCTCGCCGGCGGGATGCCCCTGGAAACGGCGGCGATAGTTTTGGTTCTGAAACCCCTTCTGACGGCACTGTTTTTGCGCGCCGGCGCGAGGGGCGGGATGATCACCCCCGCGCTGGCCACCGGTGCGGCAGCCGGGACGCTGTTGGTGTTGATCATCAACGCGGTGGCAGGAACTCATTATCATGTTCCGGCAGTCTCCATGGCCGGCGCAGCAGGCGTGTTGGCTGTCACTCAACGCGCGCCATATTGGGCCGCGATCTTCGTCTGGGAACTCGCCCGGCCGCCGCTGTGGCTCCTGCTGGTTTTCCTAGTAGCCGCCCTGGGCGCGTACGGGTTGTGGCTCCTCGTTGAGCGCGGCCGCAGGCTAGTGCGCCCGTAGTGTGCCAGTCAGATGCGGATACCCCTTGGCCATATTGCGCAGGCTGATATCCCAGCCGTCCTGGACCTGATCGACGTAAAGTCCGGCACTGGCGGGCAGCAGCACGGGTTTGCCGAACCGCACCGAATATGTCACCGCATCGGGGATGCTGGCTTCAAGGTTCGCCAATACCGCTGCTGCGCTGAACATTCCGTGCGCAATAACCGTGGGAAATCCGAATAGCTTGGCGCCGACCGGGTTGGTGTGGATCGGGTTGTGGTCGCCACCGACGGCGGCGTAGCGCCGAATCTGGCCCGGGGTTATCCGCAGGATGGCCTTGGGTGCAGGCAGCTTGGGCTGTTTCTGCGGCGGCGGCTTGGGTTCGTCGGACAAGCTGGTGCGTTGCTGATGCAGGAAGGTGGTGACCTGGTGCCACGCCAACTCGTTGCCCACACTGACATCGGTCACCAGGTCAACCAGCAGGCCCTTGCGGTGTTCACGCAAGTTCTCTGCGTGTACCGCGATATTGACCGTATCGGTCACCTTGATCGGTCGGTACCGGGTGATGCGATTTTCGATATGGACCGATCCCATTGCGGCGAAAGGAAAGTCGAATCCGGTCACCAGCGACATCACCGTCGGGAAGGTCAACGCGAACGGATAGGTCAGCGGCACCGCGTCGCCGTAACGCAGTCCGGTGACCGCCGCGTAGTCGGCCACGTTCCCGCGGTCGATGGCTAAGTCGTCGACGGTCAGTGTCCGGGTGGGCAGGTGGTTGTCGCGTGGCACGAACGGCAACGCCCCGGCCGCCGCGCGCAGCAGATTCTTCAGGCCGCTTGGTTGCGTCACTGGTTTCCCTTCAGCTGATTTGAAGCCCGATCATCGTCGCCGGACTAAGCACCCAACATGGCCTGACCACAGACACGGATGACGTTACCCGTCACAGCGTTTGACGCAGGGCTGGCGAAGTAGGCGATCGTCTCGGCGACGTCGACCGGTTGTCCGCCCTGGTACAGCGAATTGAGTCGACGGCCCACCTCGCGGGTGGCCAGCGGGATGGCCGCCGTCATCTGGGTTTCGATGAAGCCGGGCGCGACGGCGTTGATCGTGACGCCCTTCTCGGCGAGCAGCGGCGCCAGTGCCTGGGTGAGCCCGATCATGCCGGCCTTGGTGGCGGCGTAGTTGGTCTGTCCGCGGTTACCCGCGATGCCGGCCATCGACGACAGGCCGATCACCCGGCCACCATCCCCGATGCTACCGTTGTCGATCAGCCCCTCGGTAAGGCGTTGCGGTGCAAGCAAGTTGACGGCAAGAACCGAGTTCCAGCGGTCGTCATCCATGTTCGCGAGCAGCTTGTCGCGGGTGATCCCGGCGTTGTTGACCAGAACGTCGGCCCGGCCGTCGTAGTGGCCGCGCAGGTGCTCGGTGATCTGGTCGACGGCATCATCGGCGGTGACATCGAGGGTCAGGGCGGTGCCGCCGATGCGGGTGGCGGTCTCGGCCAGGGCCTCGGCGGCGGACTCCACGTCGATCGCGATGACGCGGGCCCCGTCGCGGGCAAACACCTCGGCGATCGTCGCGCCGATGCCTCGTGCGGCACCGGTCACGATGCCCACCTTGCCGTCCAAGGGTCGGTCCCAGTCGGCGGGCGGAGTGGAGTCGGCGGCGCCGACGTGGAACACCTGCCCGTCCACGTATGCCGATTTGGCCGACAGCAGGAACCGCAGGGTCGACTCTGCACCGGTGGCGGCCGGTTTGGCGTCGGGGGACAGGTAGACCAGCGCAACGGTGGCGCCGCGCTGCAGCTCCTTGCCCAGCGAGCGGGTGAAGCCCTCGAGCGCGCGCTGTGCGATCCGCTCGTCGGCGCTCTTGGCTTCCTCGGGAGTGGTACCGACGACGACCACGCGACCGGAGTGGCCGACGTTGCGCAGCAGCGGCGTGAAGAACTCGTGCAGAGCGGTCAGACCGGCCGGTGTGGTGATGCCGGTGGCGTCGAAAACCAGCCCGCCAAACGAATCCGCCCAGCGACCACCGAGATTGGCGCCCACCACGTCGTAGTCTGTGTCCAGAGCCGCCCGCAGCGGCTCGACCACTCGGCCTTCGCCGCCGATCAGCAGGGATCCGGCCAGCGGCGGGTCGCCGGCCCGGTAACGCCGCAGCGTCTCGGGCTGCGGGACACCGAGCTGCTTGGCGAGGAACGAGCCGGGCCCGGAGTTGACGACTTGGGAGAATAGATCGGGTGAAACCTTCGGGGCCACTGAGCTGCCTTCCATATTGAGCGTTGTCATCTATCGACTACCGTATCGAGAGCGAACTTACTCCAGAGTAAGAACAGTGAGTAGTATGGCCCCCAACCACTGATAACCCACAACTGACGGAGATAAGCGTGGCTTCCGACACCTCCTCTTCCCGTTCCCTGCGCCGTGTCGCGGTGTTGGGGGGCAATCGCATCCCGTTCGCGCGGTCGGACCGCGCCTACGCCGAGGCGTCCAACCAGGACATGTTCACTGCCGCGCTGGGCGGACTCGTCGATCGATTCGGTCTGGCCGGCGAGCGGTTGGGCGCGGTGATCGGGGGCGCCGTCCTCAAGCACAGCCGCGACTTCAACCTGATGCGCGAAAGTGTGCTCGGATCCGCGCTGTCGTCCTACACGCCGGCGTTCGACCTGCAGCAAGCCTGTGGGACCGGCCTGCAGGCGGCGATAGCCGCTGCCGACGGTGTCGCCTCGGGTCGCTACGAGGTTGCCGCCGCCGGCGGGGTGGACACCACCTCCGACGCGCCGATCGCTCTGGGCAACAACCTGCGTCACACCCTGCTGGGCCTGCGCCGGGCGAAGTCCAACGTCGAGCGGCTGAAGCTGGTCGGCAAACTGCCGGCCAACCTCGGGGTGGAGATCCCGGTGAACAGCGAGCCGCGCACCGGGCTGTCGATGGGTGAGCACCAGGCCATCACCACCAAGCAGCTGGGCATCAAGCGGGTCGACCAGGATGAGCTGGCCGCGGCCAGCCACCGCAACATGGCGGCGGCCTACGACCGCGGCTTCTTCGACGACCTGGTAACCCCGTTCCTGGGCCTCTACCGCGACGACAACCTGCGGCCGGACGCGTCGCCGGAGAAGCTGGCGAAGCTCAAGCCGGTGTTCGGCGTGAAGGCCGGCGACGCCACCATGACCGCGGGCAACTCGACCCCGTTGACGGACGGCGCCTCGGTGGCGTTGCTGTCGACCGAGGAATGGGCCGCCGAGCACTCGCTGACCCCGCTGGCTTACTTCGTCGACGCCGAAACGGCCGCAGTCGACTACGTCAACGGCGCCGATGGCCTGCTGATGGCGCCGACGTACGCGGTGCCAAGGCTCCTGGCCCGCAACGGGCTGACGCTGCAGGACTTCGACTTCTACGAGATCCACGAGGCGTTCGCCTCGGTGGTGCTGGCGCACCTGCAGGCCTGGGAGTCCGAGGAATACTGCAAGGAGCGACTGGGTCTGGACGCTGCGCTGGGGTCGATCGACCGATCCAAGCTCAACGTCAACGGCTCTTCGCTGGCTGCCGGTCACCCGTTTGCCGCAACTGGCGGACGCATCCTCGCCCAGCTGGCCAAGCAGCTGCACGAAGCCAAAACGAAGAACGGTGGTAAGCCGGTACGCGGCCTGATCTCGATCTGCGCCGCGGGCGGCCAGGGCGTCGCCGCCATTCTCGAGGCCTGATACCTGCAGGCGCGACGAGGGCTGCCCGGCGTTTAGTCACAGCAACGCCCGGGTAGCCATTCCGTCGGATAGCTCCGTGTTGTCGTCCGATCCCCCGACCCGATGGCAGCGCGGGGCGTCCTTGAAACTGCCGGCCTGCTCGCAGGTGCCGGACCGATACCGGGGCCGCCGACGGAATGAGGGGATTCATCGGCGGCCCCTCCCCTCAAGTCCCCCTCAAGTGGAAGCACAGCAAAATCCCCCGCTGACAGTTTTGTCGCGAGACATCGCTGACACCGAGTTGGCGCTTAATGCTGTGAGGCATGGCGCAGGCGGTGGTATCGATGGAAGCAAAGCTGCTGGCGGTGTTCTCCAGTGGGGTGCCGGTGAAGGTGACGGCGTTGTGCCGCGAGCTGGGGATCTCCCGGCAGACGCTCTATAAGTATCGGCGACGGTTCCAAGCAGAAGGCCCAGCGGGGTTGGTGGAGCGATCCCGCCGCCCTCACTCGTCTCCGCAGCGGATCTCCGCGCAGACCGAAGACGCGATCTTACTGCTGCGCAAGGAGTTGCGTGTCGACTGCGGTGCTCAGGCCATCGCCTATCATCTCGCGCGCCGCGGTGAGACCGTTCCCTCGGTCGCGACCATTCACCGGGTTCTTGTTCGGCGCGGGATGGTGACACCGCAGCCACGTAAGCGTCCGCACTCCGCGTGGCGGCGATTCGAGTGGCCCCGCCCCAACGATGCCTGGCAGATCGATGCCACAACTTGGGCGCTGGCTGATGGGCAAACGGTATGGATCATGGACATCCTCGATGATCACTCCCGTGTCCTGGTGGCAGCCCGCGTCGATACCGGCCCGACAGCCAGAATCACTTGGGAGGCCTTCACCTCCGCGGTCCGGAATGGGGCTTACCAGCGCACGTCATGAACGACAACGGCAGCTGCTTCACCGGCCGCCTGGCCCGCAACGGGGCCGCTGACTTCGAACGAATGTTGCGCTCCGCCGGGATCATTCAGATCTGTTCACGCCCCCGACATCCCCAAACCTGCGGGAAACTCGAACGCTCCCACCAGACCACCAAGACATGGCTGCGCCTACAGCCACCGGCGCGATCACTAGAGGAGCTGCAAGACCAACTCGACTGCTGGCGTGCGCACTACAACTACGCCCGACCGCACAAAGCCCTGGGTGGCCAGACTCCCGCCGAACGCTGGCGGGCAAGCCCACCAGCCACCCCAGGAGAAGCGATCGCTGGACCCGTGCGCGCCAGCGTGCACCATGTCCATAAAGCCGGCCATATCGGGTGGAGTGACTATGTCGTCGGAATCGACAGCCGACTGGCCGGGCAGCGTGTCCTCGTCATTGCCCGCGACTTCACCCTGGCCATCTACGGCCAACAAGGACTCCTACGCAAGCTCACCATTGACACCACCCGCCGCTACCAAGGCACCGGAATCCCACCCGGCCGACGACGCTAGTGTCAGCAATGTCCTGTGCTCACCCGCATGCCCTCGTCGTCCGGAAATCTCTGACCAGACGATGCGAGATCTGCTCGGGCGACAATCGCCGCGACAGCCCATCGTGCACCGCCTGGCGCAGATTGTGGTTGGTGACCAGTTTGGACTGTTTCGGCGAGCGCGGCCGCCGCTGCAGCGGCGTGGGCCCGATAGGCAGATACAACCCTCGACACTGTGGTCACGGATTTCTCGCGACACCGTCGAGGTGTGCTTGCCGATCCCGCGGCGATCACCGTCAGTGTCTGCCTCCTGAGCCCATCGGCAATGGCGAGTCGATCCGCAAGCACAGGTACCGGCTGCTGATCTCCGGCGCGCCAGCATGGACACAGCGGAACCTCTCGGTCTTCACCGCTGTGCGTATCGCGTGCCGGTCGTGTAATCGATGACCGTGCCATCGGCGAGCACTCGCGTGTTGCGCACTTTGCGGATTCCATCACGCCAATCACGGCCGGTGCGTTCATGAACGCCGACTTCACGCGCAGCGCGCGTGCTGACCATCCCGCGGCGAGCAGTGCGAAGAACCGGTTTGCCTCGGCCTTGCCCACCGTTGCCGCACCGATGGGACCAGACCTTCGGCCACCAATAGCCGCCGCGCGAGCCGTGTGAAACTCCACAGGCCTTCGCGGCCTGATTATCGAGCCGTCGCCCTATACACCGCCGCCACCAGGCAGCTCGATATCGCCGCGCGCCGTCGCGTCGCGCCGGCCCCGTCGCACCAGATGCATAGCAGCGCCCTGCGAGATCCCTAGCGATCCAGCCGCCTCTCTTACCGAACACCAGCATCAACAAGCTTTGCTAGTCGATCCCCGAACCGAACACAGCCTCCGAAACGACACGGTCGCCGCAACCTCTCAAATCGAGAGTGTGCGACGCCTACTCTCCACGAGACGGGGGATTTTGCTATGTAGTTGGGTCAGCGGCTGATTAGCCGACTCGCCCCCGCAAGCGGGAGGTGCCCCCACCTCAGCCGCTGCGCGGCTGCATCGTCGTCGCCTAGAAGGCTGCCTCGTCGAGCTCCATGATCTCGTTGTCGAGCGTGTCCAACACCTGGCGGGTGCTGGTCAACAGCGGCAGGAAGTTCTTCGCGAAGAACGAGGCCACGGCGATCTTGCCCTCGTAGAAGGCGCGGTCGGCATCGCTTACTCCGGTGTCGAGCGCCTCCAAGGCCACCGCCGCCTGACGCTGCAGCAACCAACCGATCACCAGGTCGCCGACGCTCATCAAAAAGCGCACCGAACCCAGGCCGACCTTGTAGATGCTGGAAATGTCTTCCTGCGCGGCCATCAGGTATCCGGTCAGCGTCGCTGCCATCGCCTGGACGTCGGCCAGGGCCGTGGAGAGCAGCGCACGCTCGGCCTTCAGCCGGC
Organism: uncultured Actinomycetota bacterium; assembly: GCA_963833915.1. GTDB lineage: Bacteria > Actinomycetota > Actinomycetes > Mycobacteriales > Mycobacteriaceae > Mycobacterium. The sequence goes on along the minus strand of CAWHZO010000015.1, from coordinate 111,792 downwards.
CGTTGCCGGACTCGTTCTCGACGAATTCCTCGATCTGTCCCGACACGTGCGCCAGCGCCACACCCTTGTCGCGGACGATCTTCCGGAAGAAGAAGTCCTGCGCCTGGATGGCCGTGGTGCCCTCGTAGAGGGAGTCGATCTTGGCGTCGCGGATGTACTGCTCGATCGGGTAGTCCTGCAAGAAGCCGGACCCCCCGAAGGTCTGCAGGCTCTCGGTGAGCTTGGCGTAGGCCTGCTCGGACCCGACACCCTTGACTATCGGCAGCAGCAGGTCGTTGACCTTGACCGCCAGGTCGGGGTCCACGTCGTGCACTATCTTCGCTACCGGTGCGTCCTGGTAGGTCGCGGTGTAGGCGTACAGCGCGCGCAGACCCTCCGCGTAAGCCTTCTGGGTCATCAGGCTGCGCCGCACGTCCGGGTGGTGGGTAATGGTCACCCGCGGCGCCGTCTTGTCCGTCATCTGGGTCAGGTCGGCGCCCTGGATCCGGGACTTGGCGTATTCCAGGGCGTTGAGGTAGCCGGTAGACAGCGTGGCGATGGCCTTGGTGCCCACCATCATCCGGGCCTGCTCGATGACCTCGAACATCTGCGCGATACCGTCATGCACCTCGCCGACGAGCCAACCCTTGGCCGGAACGTCGTGCTGACCGAACGTCAGCTCACAGGTTGCGGAGGCCTTCAGGCCCATCTTGTGCTCGACGTTCGTGACGAAGACGCCGTTGCGCTCGCCGGGCTCGCCGGTCTCGAAGTCGAACAGGAACTTGGGCACGAAGAACAGCGACAGACCCTTGGTGCCTGGCCCGGCGCCATCGGGGCGTGCCAGCACCAAGTGGAAGATGTTCTCGAACAGGTCGTCGGAGTCGGCGGAGGTGATGAACCGCTTCACACCGTCGATGTGCCACGAGCCGTCGTCTTGCTTGACGGCTTTGGTCCGGCCGGCACCGACGTCCGAGCCGGCGTCCGGCTCGGTGAGCACCATGGTCGAACTCCAGCCACGCTCAGCGGCCAGCACGGCCCACTTCTTCTGCTCCTCGGTGGCGAGGTGGTAGAAGATGCTGGCGAAACCTGCTCCGCCGCCGTACATCCACACCGCGGGGTTGGCGCCCAGTAGGTGCTCGTGCAGCGACCAGACCATCGCTTTGGGCATCGGCATGCCGCCGAGCTCCTCGTCGATGCCGACCCTGTCCCAGCCGCCCTCGATTACCGCACGCACCGACTTCTTGAACGACTCGGGCAGTGCCACGGAATGTGTCTCGGGGTCGAACACCGGGGGGTTGCGGTCCGCGTCGACGAACGACTCGGCAACTGGACCTTCGGCCAGCCGGCTCATTTCCACCAGCATCTCGCGGGCGGTGTCGGCGTCCAGGTCGGTGTAATCGCCTTCGCCGAATGCTTTATCAATGCCGAAGACTTCAAACAGGTTGAATACCTGGTCGCGGACATTGCTCTTATAGTGGCCCACTGGTTCCTCCTCGATGAGAACGCCACTTGTGGTTGGGTACTAGGACTAAGTTACCCACCAGTAACACGCCTAAGCTATACCCATCAATAACCCATTGCAACCTACTGTGAGCTAAATTTCATTGGCTAATCAACCAACCAGTTGGGTTCGCGCTGATCAAGACGGTGGCACACCGCTTCACCTGCAGCGATGATGGATAGGTGTCAACTGTGTCGAGCGTCACGACGCTGCCCGAAGTAGACCTGCGCGCCCGCCCTGGCCAACTCAGGGAACGCCTGTGCGAGGTGGCTCACGAGGTGGGTTTCTTCTACCTCACCGGCCATGGCGTGCCAGAGGCGCTCACTGGCCGGGTGCTGGCGGCGGCGCGGCGATTGTTCGCGCTGCCGCAGGCGGACAAGGACGCCGTCGCGATGGTCCGCAGTCCGCATTTCCGCGGCTACACCCGGCTGGGCGGTGAGCTGACCGGCGGCGAGGTGGATTGGCGCGAACAGATCGACATCGGACCGGAGCGCAACCCGATCGGCGGCCCGGGCGAGCCCGACTACCTGTGGCTACAGGGCCCCAACCAGTGGCCGTCCGGAGTGCCGGAGCTGCCGGAGATAGTCGCCGAGTGGGATGCGGCGCTTGCCGCGGTGGCCCGCAGCCTGCTGCGCCACTGGGCGGCCGCGCTGGGCAGTCCGCCCGATGTTTTCGACGCCGCGTTCGCCGGAGCGCCCGCCACCTTGATCAAGATCGTGCACTATCCGGCGACGGCGGCCAGCTCGCAGGGTGTGGGCGCGCACCGAGATTCGGGGGTTCTCACGCTGCTGCTCGCTGAGCCGGGCAGTCAGGGATTGCAGGTGCGGGCCGCACGGGACGGTGGCTGGGTCGATGTTCCCGCACGGGACGGAGCGTTCATCGTCAACATCGGTGAGCTGCTGGAGCTGGCGACCAATGGCTACCTGCGGGCCACCGAGCACCGGGTGAGTCTGCGTCATTCGGCTGATCGGATCTCGGTGCCGTACTTCTTCAACCCGCGCTTGGACGCACAGATCCCGACGCTGGCGCTGCCTGCGGAACTGGCACAGCGCGCTGGCCTGCGCGCAGATCCATCCGATCCGATCTTCTCGGTTTATGGCCGCAACGCCTGGAAAAGCAGGCTGCGGGCTCATCCCGACGTCGCTGCTGCGCATGGCTACGTGACGGGCACTGCGCAAGATGTAACGCCGGGCGAGTAGGATTTGGATCCACGAAAATCCTCCCCGACGCGAAAATGAAGCCCGGTGAACTCACCCGAGAATCTGACGCCTTCCTCCCTCCGTGAGGCCTTTGGCCACTTTCCGTCTGGCGTGATCGCGATTGCGGCCGAAATCGACGGTGTCCGAGAGGGTTTGGCAGCCAGCACGTTCGTCCCGGTGTCGCTGGATCCGCCGTTGGTGTCGTTCTGCGTGCAGAACACCTCCACGACTTGGCCGAAGCTCAAGGACGTGCACGCGCTCGGCATCAGCCTGTTGGGTGAGTCGCACGACGACGCCGCGCGGGCATTGGCCGCAAAGACCGGCGATCGGTTCGCTGACCTGGAAACGGTGTCCAACACCAGTGGCGCGGTCTTCATTCAGGGCACCAGCGTGTGGATGGAAACCGCGATCGAGCAACTCATCCCGGCCGGGGATCACACGATCGTGGTGTTGCGGGTCAGCGACATCCAGGTCGACGCGGAGGTTGCGCCGATCGTGTTCCACCGCAGCGTCTTCCGGCGGCTCGGGGTATAGAGCCGGGCTAGGGGCGCCTGCCGAGTTCGTCGCGGTAACCCTGAACTCGCTGTTCGATCTCTGCTGCGTCCTGTTCGCGGCCGTCCCGATGCGCGAGACGTGCACGCGCCGAGAGTTCGCGGATCGCCGTGCGAATGTTGTTGATGCTCAAAGGTCGTTGAATGGCCATGCTCACCGCCTCTGGGTTGAGTTGAACGAATGGATTGTTTTACCCATTCACCTCGCATACCCCGGATCAGCGGAGCCGTAACACCAATGGCTAGCGACGGAAAAGCTTGTTGCCCAGCCACACAACCGGGTCGTATTTGCGGTCGGCGACTCGTTCCTTCATCGGAATCAGGGCGTTGTCGGTGATCTTGATGCCCTCGGGGCAGACTTCGGTGCAGCACTTGGTGATGTTGCAGTAGCCGAGGCCGTGCTGCTCCTGTGCTTGGTCGCGCCGGTCCATCGTGTCCAGCGGATGCATCTCCAGCTCTGCGATCCGCATCAGATAACGCGGGCCCGCGAACGCTTCCTTGTTGTCCTCGTGGTCACGGATCACGTGACAGACGTTGTTGCAGAGGAAGCATTCGATGCACTTGCGGAACTCCTGAGAACGTTCCACGTCCTGCTGCTGCATCCGGTACTCACCGGGCTGCAGATCCTTCGGCGGCGCGAATGACGGGATTTCCCTGGCCTTCTCGTAGTTGAACGACACATCGGTGACCAGATCGCGGATCACCGGGAACGTCCGGATCGGCGTCACGGTGACCACTTCGTCTTCGGCGAAGGTCGACATCCGCGTCATGCACATCAATCGGGGCTTGCCGTTGACCTCGGCCGAGCACGAGCCGCACTTGCCGGCTTTGCAGTTCCACCGGACCGCCAAGTCAGGCGTTTGGGTCTGCTGCAGGCGGTGGATGATGTCGAGCACCACCTCGCCCTCGTTGATCTCCACGGTGTAGTCCTGCAACTCACCACCGGCCTCGTCGCCACGCCATACCCGCAAGGTTCCGTTGTAGCTCATCAGCCTCTCCGTCCTGGGTGGTCGGCCAGCTCTTCTTCGGTGTAGTACTTCTCCAGCTCGGAGATCTCGAAAGACTCGAGGAGATCGGGCCGCATCGGCACCTGGTCTTTGTGCGTGACGGAGATGTCGGGGACCACCTCGTCGCCGCCTGCGGCGCTGCACACCAGCAATACCTTGCGCCACGACGAGTCCATCGCGGGGTGGTCGTCGCGGGTGTGGCCGCCCCGGCTTTCGGTGCGCTCGAGTGCTGCCTTCGCGACGCATTCGCTGACCAGCAGCAGGTTGCGCAGGTCGAGGGCCAGGTTCCAGCCGGGGTTGTACTTCCGGGGTCCTTCGACGTGGATGTGCTTGAACCGCTCGCGAAGCTGGTCGATCCGGCCAAGGGCCTCGGTGATCTCCTCCGCCTTGCGGATGATGCCCACCAGGTCGTTCATCGACTGCTGCAGCTCGAGTTGCAACGTGTAGGGGTTCTCTGCGCTGGCGCCGTTCGTCGGTGTCTCGAAAGGAGCCAGCGCCCGCTTCGCGGCGGTCTCGACGGCGTCCTCCGATACCTTCGGACGGCTGCTCAACGCGCGCACGTAGTCGGCGGCGCCGAGGCCGGCCCGCCGGCCGAAGACCAGAAGGTCAGAAAGCGAGTTGCCGCCGAGTCGGTTGGAGCCGTGCATACCGCCGGAGCACTCGCCGGCAGCGAACAGCCCGGGAACGGTGGCAGCGCCGGTGTCGGCGTCCACCTCGATGCCGCCCATGACGTAGTGGCAGGTGGGCCCCACTTCCATCGGCTCTTTGGTGATGTCGACCCCAGCCAGCTCTTTGAACTGGTGGTACATCGACGGCAGTCGCTTCTTGATCTGCTCGGGGGTCAACCGAGAAGCGATGTCGAGGTAGACCCCGCCGTGCGGCGTGCCGCGGCCGGCCTTTACTTCGGAGTTGATCGCGCGGGCGACCTCATCACGGGGCAGCAGGTCCGGGGTGCGACGGGCCGAGTCGTTGTCCTTGAGCCACTGGTCGGCTTCTTGCTCACTCTCGGCGTACTGGCCTTTGAACACTGGCGGGATGTAGTCGAACATGAACCGCTTGTTGTCGGAATTCTTGAGAACACCGCCGTCACCACGGACGCCCTCGGTGACCAGGATTCCTTTCACACTCGGCGGCCACACCATGCCGGTGGGGTGGAACTGGACGAACTCCATGTTGATCAGCGAAGCGCCGGCCCGCAGTGCCAATGCGTGGCCGTCGCCGGTGTACTCCCAGGAGTTCGAGGTGACCTTGAACGACTTGCCGATCCCGCCGGTGGCCATGACCACCGCGGGGGCCTCGAACAAAACGAAGTTGCCGCTTTCCCGGTGATAGCCGAACGCACCAGAGATCGCGTCGCCGTCTTTGATCAGCTCGGTGATCGCGCACTCGGCGAAGACCTTGATCCGGGCCTCGTAGTCACCGAGCTCGGCGTGGTCTTCCTGCTGTAGCGAGACGATCTTCTGCTGCATCGTGCGGATCAGCTCCAAGCCGGTGCGGTCACCGACGTGCGCGAGCCGCGGGTAGGTGTGTCCACCGAAGTTGCGCTGGCTGATCTTGCCGTCTTTGAGGCGGTCGAACAGCGCGCCGTAGGTCTCCAGCTCCCAAACCCGGTCGGGTGCCTCTTTGGCGTGCAGCTCGGCCATCCGCCAGTTGTTCAGGAACTTCCCTCCGCGCATCGTGTCGCCGAAGTGGGTCGTCCAGTTGTCTTTCGGGTTGGTGTTACCCATCGCGGCCGCGCAGCCGCCCTCGGCCATCACCGTGTGGGCCTTGCCGAACAGCGACTTGGACACCACCGCAACCTTGAGACCGCGTTCCCGCGCCTCGATGACCGCGCGCAACCCTGCGCCGCCGGCACCGATCACGACCACGTCGTAGGAGTGCCGTTCGACCTCAGTCATGAAATCCTCGCTCAGCTATTTCGGTAATTCTGAAATGGCTTTTCAGCCAATGAATCTCAGGTCGGAAATGGTGCCGCTTGACACCAGCGCGACGTAGAAATCGGTGAACATCAGCGTGCCCAGGGTGATCCACGCGTACAGCTTGTGACGGGTGTTGAGTTTGCTGACCTGAGTCCAGATCCAATACCGCACAGGGTGTTTGGAGAAGTGCTTGAGCCGTCCGCCGGTGACGTGGCGGCAGGAGTGGCAGGACAGTGTGTAGACCCACAGCATGATCACGTTGCCGAGCAGGATGATGTTGCCCAGGCCGAAGCCGAATCCACCCGGTCCGCGGCCGGAGTGGAACGCGACGATCGCGTCGTAGCTGTTGATCACCGAGATGATGAGGGCGACGTAGAAAAAGTATCGGTGGGTGTTCTGGACATTCAGCGGGAACTTGGTTTCGCCGGTGTAGTGGACGCGCGGCTCGGCGACGCCGCAGGCGGTGGGCGACTGCCACACCGTGCGATAGTAGGCGCCGCGGTAGTAGTAACAGGTCAACCGGAAGAGCAGCAGGAACGGCAGCGATAGCGCCGCGTACGGCAGCCACCACACGTCCGGCAGGAACTGCGGCCAGATATCGCCGGCCTCGCCGCAACCCTTGCTGAGGCACGGCGAGTAGAACGGCGTCAGATAGTGGTACTGCGGGACGAAGAAGTAGTTCTGCTGGAACGCGCGCAGCGTCGCGTAGATGATGAATGCGGCGAAGCCCAGGTCGATCCTCAGCGGCGACAGCCACCACCGGTCGGTGCGCAGCGTCCGTTGCTGGATGTGTGCTCGCGTGGGTGAAAAGACACCGGACTCAGGACGGTTCGCCGTGGGTGCGCTCATCAATTGTTCCTCTTCGAACGGGCTGTTGGTCGAAGAGTACACAGAGACAGCCCTCCATTTCCCGGGGGGCTGAAATCGTCAGGACCTGTTGTGACCCCCGACACCCTCGTCATCGACATCGCGCCAGAATTCGCTGTCGTACTGGGTGTCTGGAATGGCGATCTTTTCACCGGATTGCTGCACGGTAGCGCGGGCTAAGTCTAATTCCGAAACATCGGTGTCAAGTAATTCGACGTCGATGAGAATCCGATCCGCGTCGATCACGATGCGACGCATCGCCGGGCTGTCGCCGTAGCGCGCCTTCAGTGAGCTCACGCACCGCCGCAGGCCGCCGAGGAGGTCGTGCAGTTCGGCGAGTTCAGTGGTCGTGGACAACGGATCTCCTTGGAAGAGGGTGTCATGGATCACATTACGACACCGATCCTATCCAGCGCACGGCCGCAGCGTGCGACAGATCACGCGTGCCGCGGCTACTCCGAATGAATAGGCGCCAGCAGTCGGTGTGGCTGACGGAGAGCCCGGCTGACCGGATCGTCGCGCTGGCCGCGGTCACGTGGTCGGCGTGGCGGGTGCACAACGAGATCGGCGGCGTCGGGAAGTTGCCCGCACACCGCGCACACCCGGTCTGGTCTGATGGTGCCGCCGCAGTCTGCGTGCCGGTAGCTGCGCCGGTAAGGCTGTTCCAAGTAGTTGTCGTTGCCCCAGCTGACCAACGACCAGATCGTTGGCCACAGCCGCAGCCCTTTTGGGGTCAAGGTGTACTCATCGCGGCCTCGCCCGCCCGCGGCCTTGGTCAACACGCCCTCACCAACCAGTAGTGCAAGGCGTTCTGAGAGAACGGCTTTCGGTATACCGAGGTGAGCGCGAAAGTCGCTGAACCTACGGACACCGTAGAAGGCGTCGCGCACGATCAGCAGCGTCCACCGCTCGCCGACGATCTCAAGCGATCGCGCGATGGGACAACTCTCGGCGGCGTATTCGCGGGGCAGGGCCACCCACGCATCGTACTCTTGCGGGTTCGTTCACCGAACCATATACTTTAGTGTTGGAAGGTTCGGTCAACGAACCATGTGAAGGCGGATCGGATGAAAGCCATCAGTTTCGACCGCTTCGGCGGCCCGGAAGTCCTGCAATACGTCGAGGTGTCCGATCCCGAGCCGGGTCCCGGGCAGCTACTCGTCGAAACCACGGCGATCGGGGTGAATTTTCCCGATGTCCGAGAACGTCTCGGGGTCTACAACCAATCGGAGACCAGAGTCGGCGGCGTCGAGTTGCCGCAGGTGACTGGCATTGCCCTCGCCGGAACTGTGGTCGCCACCGGTCCGGGGACCACCGCTGGGCTGGTAGGCCGGCGGGTGGTCGCGTTGACCAAGAAAGGCGCCTACGCTCAACTGGCCGTCGTCGAGGAGGCGTTGAGCGCCGTTCTCGACGACGACGCAGATGACTTGGTGCTGGCGGGTTTCGCGGCGCAGGCCACTTGTGCCCATCTGTTACTGCAGGCCTCCACCAGGCTGCGCGCCGGCGAATCGCTGCTGGTGCACGGAGCGGCCGGCGGTGTCGGCAGCCTTGCGGTTCAGATCGCGAGGATGCTCGGGGCTGGCCTGGTAATCGGAACGGCCAGCACCGAGGAGCGTCGTAGCTTTGTTCTGGGCCTGGGCGCCGACGCGGCGATAGCCTACGACGCACCGGATTGGACAGCGCAGGTTCGACGGCTGACCGGCGGCCGTGGAGTCGACGTGTTGATCGAGTCGATTGGCGGGCAGGTGTTCGAGCAGAACTTCGACGCGCTCGCCACTTTCGGGCGCTACCTCCTGCTGGGCTCCACGCGCGGCCCCGGCGAGCCCTTCACCCCACGTCGGCTGATGACGAAATCACAAGCGCTGGTGGGCTTTTACTTACCGGTCTTCTACGACAGGCCTGAACTGATAGCCAGTGCGCTGCGATTCCTGGCCGCCGGGTTAAAAGCCGGGCAGATCACCGCAAAGACAGCCGCGGTGCTGCCGTTGGCGGCGGCGGCCGAGGCGCACCGGCGGTTGGAGCGTCGCGATGTACAGGGTGTGATCGTCCTTGACCCGAAGATCGAATTGGAGGAAACAGCATGATTGGCTTTCACCGTGAACAGCACGGCATGACTCGTGTCGACATCGCCACCGGCGTTCCCTTTGACCAGTTCATCAATGCGTTCGAGAAGGCGGCGCCGCCGGTGGATCGGGCGGCGATGGAGCGGATCACCGCAACCGGCGGCGACTGGGATGACGTTCGTGCCGCCGTCGCAAAGAATGCGCCGAACGAGTTGATGGTGTACGCCAAGATCGACGCGACCGTGCTGTTCAGCGTCGCCCGACATCGCACCCAGGCTATTGAGTACCTGCTCGGCAACCACGTGATCGCCGAGACCATGTTCCGCCACGACCCGAAGGCATTGTTGTACGCGCCGCTCCGCTTGCTGATTTACAGCGATGGCGATGGCAACGCGATCTTCACGATGGACCAGCCCAGCCCGGCGTTCGGCAGTCTCGGCATCGCCGACGTGACGAAAGTCGGTGAGGGCCTTGACCGCAAAGTGGTGAACCTGCTGCGCGTCATCGGGGTAGACGCCGAGCAGGCGTTCGCTTCGTAACACGCCCGGTGATTGCCGACGCTTTGCCGGCTCCGCATGTACAAACATGAGTCGACTACGCTTAAGTTCCACCTGGCGTTCGCCGTAAGCGAACTGGCTATCGGGCGAACTCCGAATTCATGCCACACCGGAGCTCTCGTCGATCGCCAGCCGGTAACCGCGCTTGACCACTGTCGTGACAATCCTCCTGTCGCCCAGTGCTTTTCGTAGCCGCAGTACCGCGGTATCCACGGCATGCGGATCACTGGCGCTGCCCGGCAGAGCCCGGAGCAGTTCGCTGCGTCCGACGACGAAGCCCGGACGGTGCGCCAGTGCACGCAGAATTGCCATCGTGGCCGGCGACAGCTCCTGAACCGCGTCGTCGACCACCACGCAGGAACCGCGGATCTCGATCCGATGGCCGGCCGCCTGCAGCGTCCGCGCCCGCAGCACGGGCAACTCCTCAACGATGTGTCGGACCAACGCGCCCAGCCGCATTCGCTCCGGCCATGACGTCGGCACCTCCAGGCGTACCAGTGGCTGAGCGGTGACCGGGCCGACGCACATCGCCCGGACATCCGAGCGCAGCGCGTCCAGCAGTTGGCCGGAGATCCGGAGGTCGGCGGCCCGCATCAGGGTTGCCGCTACCGCCGGCGCCGATGTGAAGCTGACCGCGTCGAACTCTCGTTGGGCGATCTGTCTGATCAGCTGGTCGAACTGGCCGCCGACGGGTGCCGGCTTCCACCGGTATACCCGGATCGGGATGATCTCGGCACCGGCGGAGCGCAGCTCATCGAGGAACTCCGGAAACGGATCCCAGTCATCGCTGGCGCCGTGTAGCTGCACCGCGATGCGGCAGCCGCTGATGCCGGATTCCCGCAGGTATTGCGAGACGTCGCGGGAGGACTCGGATTCCGGTGACCATTCCTCTCGTAGGCCCGCAGCGCGTAATGCGCCGGTGGCCTTGGGTCCACGGGCAACGATTCGAGCTCCGGACAACGTCGCGATCAGTCGATCGGCCAGTCCCCATCCTTTGGCGGCAGCGAGCCAGCCGCGGAACCCGATACCGGTCGTCGCGATCACAATGTCTGGCTGACCGGCCACCAATGCTTCTGTGTTGCGGCGCAATTCGTCATCGTCGGCCAACGAGACCATGGTGATCGCCGCGGCACTGACAACTGTGGCCCCGTGGCGGTGCAACAACCCGCACAGTTCACGGGCACGCCGCGCCGAGGTGACTGCCACCCGATAACCGGCGAGCGACTGCGCGGCAGGGTGATTCATATGAAGTGTGTATGCCTGCCAAATTTCGGCCGGGTTACCGAGCAATTGCTGAAGCGTTGCCCGCGATGCGGTTGGCCTAAGCGCCGCCCGGGACGCGCGCCGGCATGGTCACCAGACGTCTCCTTGACGCCAATCACAGGTCAACGCTGCGGTCGCGTCGAGGCCGGTCCCGACCGGCAAGACGAACACCGACCCGTCGTCGTCGGGAGTGCGGGTCGGCCCGGTTGGCGCCAACACCGAGGTCGGCCCCTGCCACGGCAGCCAACCGCGCTGCGTGTAGAGCCGCCTGCCCCGGTCGGTGGAACTCAGCGCACCGAGCTGATAGCCGCCGCGGATCACTTGCTCGCACGCGTTGAGTATCGCGATCGCCAGACCCTGGCCGCGCCAATCTTCGCGCACCGCAACAGCTTCGACGTAGCCGCAGCGCAACGCGATCCCGCGGTAGAGCAGGCGTCGTTGTACGACCGCCCCGTGCGCGATGATCGCGCCGTGATGCCAGATCAGGGCGTGCATTCCGCCCAGCGCGTGGTCCCAGTCGCTGTCGGTGAACTCGCCGGCAAACGCGTCGTTGACCATTTCATAGGCGCGTTGCCGGGCGTCGCTTTTAAGGTCGGCGGTGTGGACCAGGCGGGCGGTGTGTACCTGGGTATGCACACTGCTGGTCTACCAGGTGGACTACTCCGCCGCTACCGGAGCCGGCGCAGTCCTGGGGCGCGACCAGCGCAGCCGGACGTGCTGGCCAGGCCGCACCTGGGCGACCTTGTCGATGTCTTGGTCGGCGATAACGCCGACCACCGGATAGCCGCCCGTGACAGGGTGGTCGGGACCGAGGATCACCGGTGATCCGTTGGGCGGCACCTGGATCGAACCGCGGGTAGCGCCTTCGCTCGGCAATTGACGGCCCGGGTTGCGGTGTACCAGCGGGCGTCCCTCCAGCCTCATGCCTACTCGGTCACTGCGGTCGGAGGCCATCCAAATGGTGTGCACGAGAGCGTCGGGATCGGTCAGCCAGTCGTCACGCGGCCCCGGCACCACCAGCAGTTCCACGAGATGTTCGGAGATCGGCGCCACCGGAGCCTGATCGAGTTCGGGATACTCCTCGGTGTGTTCGCCGACCGGCAAGACGTCACCGGGTTGTAGCGGCAACGGACCGATCGCCGACATCACGTCGTAGCTGCGAGAGCCCAACACCGGCGTCACCGCGATGCCGCCACGCACTGCCAGATAGCTTCGCAGCCCGGAGTGCGGGACGCCCAGTGAGATCACTTCACCGTCGCGGACATGCTGAATGCTGTTGGCGCCGAACGAACTTTCACCCACATTCGGATACGGATCGGCGCCTGTCACCGCGATGTCGACGTCGCCGCCGCGGACTCGGGCCGTAAAACCGCCCAAGGTCACCTCGATGGTGGCCCGGTCGTCCGGGTTGGCTACCAGGCGGTTGGCCAGCGTGTGTGACCGCCGGTCGGCCGCCCCCGACCGGGTGACACCGAGATGGGCGAGCCCGACCCGTCCGAGATCTTGGATGAGGGCCAGCGGTCCGGCGTGCAAGATTTCCAACGTCGTCACGAACCTCTCCTCTCAGGCTCTTCGCACGCCAGCCGCTAAGCGGCTCGGAACTGGACCCACGTGCCCGGCGTCAGCAGCGCGGGATTCGGCCGATCGATATCCCACAGCACCGCGTCGGTGTGGCCGATCAGCTGCCATCCACCGGGGGAGCGACGCGGATAAATCCCGGTGAATTCGCTGGCCAGGCCGACTGCGCCGGCCGGCACAGCGGACCGCGGCTCGGATCGTCGGGGCACCACCAGACGTGGGTCGCCGCCGACCAGGTACGCGAAACCCGGTGCGAAGCCACAGAATCCGACTTGCCAGGGGCTTGCGGTGTGGGCCTTGATGACCTGCGCTGTGGTCAGCCCGGTGCGTTCAGCTACCTCGTTGAGATCGGCGCCGTCGTAGACCACGTCGATCACGGTGGGCTCGGCCGGCGCGGACGCCACGGCGTCGGGAGTCACCTGCAGCGTGCGGAGTCGACGGCGGACAGTGCTCTGCCGGCCGGGGCCGTCGAGTTTGAGCAGCACCGTGCGGGCGGCCGGGACGATGTCGAGAACACCGGGTATCGCGGCGTCACGCAGCGCAGCCGCCCACGCCAATACGTCGGCGGTGCTGTCGAATTGCAGCAGCAGCGCCTGATCGCCGTAGTCGAGAACGGTGTCGGTCACACTCAACTCCATCCTCACGCTCATTACTCGACGGTAACTCCGTGAGGTGAGGGCGGCCAGGAAACTTCGAGCACTGCCAGAGGTGCCTTAGTCAATGCTCAGAGGACTGCGGCCGGCATGCTCTAGTGCAGGATATTGGCGATCAGCGCGGGCAACTGATCAGCCACCAGCGGGTAGCTCAGCGGCGACGCGTAGGCGATTGCCCCGGCCTGATCCTTGGTGGTGAACACGCTGCGCGACTCCAGCGCGGCCACGTCGGGATTGGCCACCAGCTCCGCTTGATCCTGGTCGCTTTCCGTCGTCCAGATCAGCAGGTCGGCGGCACCCAGGACCGACTTGATCTTGTCGCGCGGTATGAACGCGCGCTGCTGATCGACGGCCAAGGAGGTGATGCTTTCGGCGATGGCCAGACCCATCTGGGTGAGAAACTCGGTTCGCCAACCGGTCGTCGCCACCACGTTGTCTTGGTGGAGCTTGCCTTGCATCAGCACGGCTCGCTTGTTTTTGAACTGTGGATATTTGTCCGCGATCGCGGCGAAACTTTTGTCGACACCGTTGACCAGTGATTTGATCTGGCCGAGTTGGAAGACCGCCTGGCCGATGGCGGTCGCTTGGTCCTTCCACGGCTCAAAGAACGCGTTGCCGTCGGACTGCGGAAGCGTTGGCGCGATCGCGGTCAGCTTCTGATAGGTGTCCTGGTCGAGTCCAGCGTCGGTGGCGACGATCAAATCGGGTTTCAGAGCGGCGATCCGCTGCACCTGGATTCCGTTGTCGAGGTTCAGCACAACGGGTTTGGTGTTGCCGAGTTTGGGTTGGGCCCACGGCCACACTCCGAATGGCTGGTCGCCGAACCAGTTGGTCACCGCGACGGGCACGACTCCGAGCGCCAGCAGGTCGTCCTGCCCGGTGAAACCGGCGCTGACCACCCGTTTAGGCGGTTCGGGGATGGTGGTTTCACCGAAAACGTGCGTAATCGTCACCGGTCCGCCGCCGGTGGCCGGCGGCGGTTTCTGCGACGAGCAGGCCGCGGGGGTTGCGAGCACGAGCAGTCCCGCGGCCGCGCCGGCGCGCAGGAACCCGCGCCGATTCCACTGGTCGTGCATCGCGTGAGTTTATAGCGTTCACTCAGGTCAACGCCCGTGGCGGCGTCGACGAAGCTCAGGGCGCGGGGGACGCCCGGGTCGGCCAAGGGCTGTAGTCGGCAATCAGCTCCTCTTGCGGCGGCCGTTGGTCGTCGGGCACGTGCTGCAGGTTGATCCGAATCCGGTACCAGATCGAACTCGGTCCGCGCATACCGTCGACTAGGACGTCGGCCGGCTCCAGACGATCGGCCGCGGCGGGATAGCGGTCGCGCCAGGTGGCCAGGGCGGCCATCGCCTCATCCTTGGTCTTGGTGCGGGCAACTTCGATGAGCGGCATCGCGGACTGACGTCGGCCCGTTCCCGCGCTGCGTCGCGCGCCCTTTGGCGCCTTCTCCGCGGGGCCGAGTTCCTCGGCCAGCGTGAGCAACTGGTCGAGGCCGCCGGCCGAATCGTTCATCCCCGCCCACGGGTCCCCGAGGTCGGTGAACCGCTGCGGCACCGTCGCCACGGTGAACGCGGCGGGGTCGCAATCGGCGACCTCGTTCCACTGCAGCGGCGTGGAGACCCTCGCGTCCGGGGTGGCCCGCACCGAATACGCCGATGCGACGGTGCGGTCTTTGGCGTTCTGGTTGAAGTCGACGAACACCCCCTCGCGTTCTTCCTTCCACCATCGGCTGGTTGCCAGCTCGGGTGCGCGTCGCTCCACCTCCCGTGCGACCGTTTGAGCGGCCAGCCGCACCTGGCGAAACGTCCAGCACGGCACGATGCGCGCATAGAGGTGGAAACCGCGCGACCCGGACGTCTTCGGCCAAGCGGTCAGCCCGTGGTCCTCGAGCACCTCGCGGGCCACCTGTGCGACGTCGAGGATCTGTCGCCACTCCACGCCGGGCATCGGGTCCAAATCGACGCGCAGTTCGTCGGGGTGGTCGAGATCGTCGGCGAGCACCGGATGCGGGTTGAGGTCAACGCAGCCCAGATTGATCGCCCAGGCCAGGCCGGCCACGTCATGGATGACGGCCTCTTTGGCCGAGGTGCCGGATGCATAGCGCAGTTCGACGACGTCGACCCAGCCGGGCCGTTTCGCCGGCGCTCGTTTCTGAAAGATCGCCTCCTGATCGATGCCCTTGACGAAACGCTTCAGGATCATCGGGCGCCCGGCCACACCTCGCAGGGCGCCGTCGGCGACAGCCAGGTAGTAGCGAATCAGGTCCAGTTTGCTGTACTCGGCTCGCCCGTCGTGGCCGGGGAAGATCACTTTGTCGGGATGGGTGACCTCAATCTGGCGTCCGCCCACGTCCAGCGACACCGACCCCATGGATCGATGGTAATTCCGGAGCATTCCCAGGTCGCGGTGCGACGTGAGTCATAGGGTGGGCACATGCCTAATCTCACCGATCTGCCCGGGCAGGCAGTGGCCAAATTACAGGAATCCGTAGGACGGTATGTGGCACGTGGGGCCGCTGAGCTGCACTATCTCCGTAAGATCATCGAGTCGGGCGCCTTCCGGTTGGAGCCGCCGCTGAACTATGCCGCGATGGCCGCCGACATCCGCAAGTGGGGCGAGATCGGCATGCTGCCGTCGTTCAATGCCCGCCGCACGCCAAATCGTGCGGCGATCATCGATGACGAGGGCACGCTGACGTACAAGGAGCTCGACGAGGCCGCCAATGCGGTGGCCCACGGGCTGCTCGCCAAAGGTGTGCGCGGCGGCGACGGTGTCGCGATCCTGGCCCGCAACCACCGCTGGTTTGCCATAGCCCAATTCGGGTGCGCGCGGGTCGGGGCCCGCATCATCCTGCTCAACAGCTCGTTCTCCGGTCCGCAGATCAAAGAAGTCTCCGAGCGTGAAGACGCCAAACTATTGATCTACGACGACGAGTACGCGAAGGACGTCAGCAAAGCCGACCCGCCGCTGGGCAAGGTACGGGCGCTGGGTTTCACCCCCGACAGCGACGAGTCGTCGGACAGTGACGACGAGACATTGGCCAACCTGGTTGCCGCCAACAGCAAATCGCCGGCCCCCAAAGCCAGCAAGCGTTCGTCGATCATCATCCTGACCAGCGGCACCACCGGGACCCCAAAAGGGGCAAACCGCAGCACTCCGCCGTCGCTGGCGCCGATCGGCGGGATCCTCTCGCACGTCCCGTTCAAGGCCAACGAGGTGACCTCGCTGCCCGCGCCGATGTTCCATGCCTTGGGGTTCCTGCACGCCACCATCGGGATGTTCCTGGGCTCGACGTTGGTGCTGCATAACAAGTTCAAACCGGCCGGCGTGCTGGAAGACATCGAGAAACACAAGGTGACAGCGGTCGTGGTGGTGCCGGTGATGTTGTCGCGGATGCTGGATGCGCTGGAAAAGGCGGACGGAAAACCCGATCTGTCGAGCTTGCGGATCATTTTCGTATCAGGTTCGGCGCTGGGCGCCGATGTGGCGGAGCGGACACTGAAGGACTTCGGCCCGGTGATCTACAACATGTACGGATCCACCGAGATTGCCTTCGCCACCATCGCCGAGCCCAAGCATCTCAAACACAACTCGTCGACCGCGGGACCCGTCGTCAAGGGTGTGAAGGTCAAGATCTACGACGACAACGGCAAGGAGCTGCCGCAAGGTGAGGTCGGGCGGATCTTCGTCGGCACCACCTTCCCGTTCGAGGGCTACACGGGCGGCGGCGGCAAGCAGATCATCGACGGCCTGCTGTCATCCGGTGATGTCGGCTACTTCGACGAGCATGGCCTGCTCTTCATCAGCGGCCGCGACGACGAGATGATCGTCTCCGGCGGCGAGAACGTCTTCCCCGCCGAGATCGAAGACCTGATCAGTGGGCATCCCGACGTAGTGGAGGCCACCGCGCTCGGCGTCGAGGACAAAGAATGGGGTCACCGGCTGCGCGCCTTCGTGGTGAAAAAGCAGAACGCGGATCTCGACGAGGACACCGTCAAGCACTACGTACGCGACCACCTGGCCAAGTACAAGGTGCCTCGCGAGGTGATTTTCCTCGACGAGTTGCCGCGCAACCCGACCGGCAAGATCCTCAAACGCGAGCTGCGCGACATCGACGCCGACTAACTCAGCCGTCGAACCCGGTTGTGCCATCGAGTTGTTCGCGCAGGATGTCGAGTTGCCCGGTGTGGCGGGCAGTCTCCTCGATCATGTGCACGTAGATCCAGCGTAGCGAGACCGTCCCGAAGCGACGATGCGGCACCACGTGATCGAGCGGGTACTGCGCGGCGATCCGCCGAGATTCGTCGCACTGGCTCTGGTACTCGGCCAGCAGTGTCGGCAGCGATTCCTGCGGAAGAAATTCGAACTCCCAGGAGCGCTCGTGCGTGCGACGGTTGTCGTTGTCTCGTTCCTGCAAAAGCTGTTCGAACCAGCCGTACTCCGCCCAACGCAGGTGCTTGATCAGCCCGCCCACCGTTGTCGGCGACGTGACCAGCGTGCGGCGGGCATCGGCATCGGAAAGACCGGAAACCTTGCGCACCGCGATGTCTCGATAGTCGTCGAGGAACGCCTCCAGCGTGGCGCGCTCGCCGAATACCTGTTGTTCGCGACGATCGGGACGCTGCGTTTCAGCCATGACGGCGAAGCTAGCACCGCACGCGCTCGGAAGATCAGCGCCGTTCCCGGATACTACGTGTCACTTCGGCGGACAGCTTCGGGTCGGACAACAGCAGCTCGATGAGCGCGCAAATAACTTCTTGCCCGGTGACGCGGGCGAATCCGAGCCGGTCGGCGGCTTCTCGCTGCCAGATATCGAGGGCCCGGTGGGTGGCGGGGGACAGGTCGACGGTCCGTCGCGTGCGTTGGCCGCGGGATGGCGGCTCGGGTTTCTGATGGTCGAAGTTCCGTCGGATGCTCGTGATCCGTTCGGTGCGTGCCGAGGCATCGGCACGTGTGGACGGCTTGGCTCGAAACGATGGCGAGCTGGGTTCCATGCGGATGGATGACTTTCGGTTGGCGTGAGTTTTCAGTAGATCAGGACACAAGTATGTCCGTCAAAGCGCTGTCCCGCATCGCTGGCCGGGCGCACGGCGTGTCCGCGGCCTAGATGCCGTGGTCGGCGGCGGCGACCGGGCCTGAACTGTGAGGCAGAGGCTCCCGATTACAAATCCAGAGCAATTCGTGATTGCTATGGGACCGATGGACTTATGTAGTGCGGGTGGTCAGTACTGGCAGTAATTAGTTCGCCATCGTCGTCAATAGTATAAATATTGAAAGCACAATTATGATTGTACTGAACAGCGGTTGCTTAAATGATGAGTCACGGAAATACTGACATCAGTAGAGTGGAAAAGTCTGCTTGAACTGGCTATAGAGGCTACTCAGTGGCTACTGAAACCAGTATCGACGGACCTCATGAGGTCATGACTACAGTAAAAGAAGAATGGCAGAAGTCAGTATTAGGATAATCTCCTCACCCGATAGCTGAAAAATGATGAGAGCAATATTCTCAGGTTAATTAATGGAGCAATTTAGTGTTTGCTAAGGATTGCGATTTAGCGTTCTGGGTGTCGGTCCACAGATAACAAAGGAGCAACCAAGATGTCCGTTTCAATCTCTTCAGCCCGTCGCCTCGCAGCCGGTGCAGTCGGCGCAAGCGCGGTGGCCGGTGCAATGCTGTTCGGCGCCCTCCCCGCGGCCAACGCTGCTTCAGTGCCTGCAGCCCAAAACGTCGGCGTGACCCATGTCGCCCCCGTGTGGTGGGGCCACCACCACCACAGCCACCGTCACGGCGGCATACACATCGCGTAGGCCTGAGCCGCGGTAGACACAGCATCTCGGATCTGTCCCCCCAGATCACAAAGGAGCAACCGAAATGTCCGTTTCACTCTCTTCAGCCCGTCGCCTCGCAGCCGGTGCAGTCGGCGCAAGCGCGGTGGCCGGCGCGATGCTGTTCGGTGCCACCCCCGCGGCCAATGCTGTCCCGGCGGTACCTCCGCCCACCATGGTCGGCTTGGCCCATGTCGGCGCCCCGCGACCTGGCACCGGGCCCCGGACCGCGGCGGCTTCGGTCACCGCGGCCCGGGCTTCGGCCGGGGAGGCTGGGGCGGGGGTCACGGAGGCTGGGGCCGGGGAGGCTGGGGGCACCGCGGCTGGTGGTGAGCCTCATCCGCCCCGGGGGACAGGCTAGCCCCGCCCGTTACGCATGGCGGGGCTAGCCGCCCCCGAGAAAGAAATCCACGCCGACCTGGCACCTGCCAGGTCGGCGTGGATTTTTTCGTGCGGCCAGCGCCGTTGTCGTCTACGGATCGCGGGGCAGCCCCAGCAGCCGCTCGGCGATGATGTTGAGCTGCACCTCGGAGGTTCCGCCGTAGATGGTGGTGGCGCGACTGGACAGCAGGTAGTCATCCCACTTGCCGGGCGGTGTGTCCGGGTCGCCGATCGCCGCGTCGGCGCCGAACGAGGACACCGCGAATTCTGCGTAGCCCTGCCCGGTGCGCATCGACAGCAGCTTGGAAATCGCCGCCGACGGCATGGCGTCACCCCCGGCCAGGGTCAACAGCGTCGAGCGCAGGTTGAGCAGCTTGGCGGCATGCCCTTCGGCGATCAACTGCCCGGCACGGTGCCGAGCTACCTGATCGAACTGGCCGTCACGCACGAACTCAACGAATTGCGGCAGGCTGGCCAAGAAGTTCAGGTCGCTCCCACCGATCGAAACCCGTTCCGCGGTAAGGGTGTTACGGCTGACCTCCCAGCCCCTGTTCACCTCGCCGAGCACGTACTCGTCAGGCACGAACACGTCGTCGATGTAGACGGTGTTGAAGAACTCCTGGCCGGTGAGTTCCCGTAGCGGCTTGACCGTCACGCCTTCGCTCTTCATGTCCAGCAGGAAGTAGGTGATGCCGTTGTGTTTCGGCGCCGACGGGTCGGTACGCGCCAGCAGCGCGCCCCACTGTGAGAACTGCGCCGCTGTCGTCCAGATCTTCTGCCCGCTGATCCGCCAGCCGCCGTCGACGCGGGTGGCCTTGGTGCTCAGAGCGGCGAGGTCGGAACCGGCACCCGGCTCGGAAAACAGCTGGCACCAGATCATCTCGCCACGGAAGGTCGGCGGCAAGAAGCGCTGCTTTTGCTCCTCGGTTCCGAACGCGACGATCGACGGGATGACCCACGCCGCGATGCCGACCTGCGGCCGTTTGACCCGCCCGCTGGCGAATTCCTGGGCGATGATGATCTGCTCCACGGGGTTGGAGGATCGGCCCCATGGTGTCGGCAGGTGAGGCAACACCCACCCGCCCTCGGCGAGAGCAACCGTGCGCTGGGCGCGGTCCATCTCTTTGAGCGCCGCGACCTCGGAGCGGATTTCGCCGCGGAGTTTTTCGGTGTCGGGGTCAAGGTCGATGTCGATGGCGCGCATGCCGGTGGTGGTGGCGGCATCCACCACTTTCTGTGGATATTCCGAGGCGCGGCCGAAGCTGGCGGCCAGGATCAGCGCGCGACGGTAGTACACGCCTGCGTCGTGTTCCCAGGTGAAGCCGATGCCGCCGTGCACCTGGATGCAGTCCTGCGTGCAGCGCTGCGCCGCAGCAGGTGCCAGCGTGGCCGCCACCGCTGCGGCGAATCCGATGTGCTCGCTGGCTTCGTCGATGGCGCGGGCGGCGTCCCACACGGCCGCGGTGGCCCGTTCGGTGTCGGCGATCATTTCGGCGCACTTGTGCTTGATGGCCTGGAACTGGCCGATCGGCCGGCCGAACTGTTCGCGGATCTTGGCGTACTCCGATGCCGTGTCGGTGGCCCATCGTGCGACGCCGACGGCCTCGGCCGACAGCAGCGTCGAGATCAGCGCACGCGCGACGACCACGCTGAGGTTGCTCAGTACGGCATCGTCGCCGACCTCGATCGCGTTGGCGCGCACGTGCGCGACGGGCCGCAGCGGGTCGACGCTGGTGACCGGTTCGATCTCGAGTTGATCGGCACGCAGCACGACCCACTCTTCGCCGCCGTCGATCGCCACCGGTAACACCAGCAGCGACGCCTCACCTGCTGCCGGCACCGCGCGGACTTCACCGCGGATAACCAAGGCTTCTTCTCCTGCGCCGTGCCGCGTCGCGGACAGCCCGGAGTCCAGCGCGTAGGCGGCGACGGCCGTTCCAGAAGCCAGGTCGTTGAGCACTTTGGCGTCCGGATCGTGCGCCGAGATCAGCGCACTGGCGATTGCCGACGGCACAAACGGGCCGGGCACCGCGCCGTAGCCGAACTCGGCGAGCACCACGGCGAGCTCGAGAACCCCGAAACCCTGCCCGCCAACAGATTCGGCCAAGTGCACGCCGGGCAAACCCTGTTCGGCCGCGGCCTGCCAATACGGCGGCGGGTTATCGATCGGTGTTTCCAGCGCGGCGTGCAACACCTCCGATGGCGCCACCCGCGCCACCAGGGACCGGACCGAATCGGCAAGGTCTTGATGCTCAGAAGTTATCGCGATCGGCATTGGTCGCCTTCCTTGGTTTTACCCGGGGCCTGCTACAGCTCGACCCCCTCAATCTAATAACCGGTGGGTTGGTTGACTACATGGGCCAGCTGCTGTCCGTCCCGCAGCCGGCGGCAATTGGCGACCGCTTCGACCAGATAACGCCGCATGGTGTCGACGGTGTACCAGGTGACGTGCGGTGTGAGCACGACGTTGTCCAGGCCGAGCAGCGGGTTGTCCGGCAGTACCGGCTCGGCCGCGAAGACATCCAGGCCGGCAGCCGCC
The DNA here is from genome assembly GCA_963833915.1 of uncultured Actinomycetota bacterium. GTDB lineage: Bacteria > Actinomycetota > Actinomycetes > Mycobacteriales > Mycobacteriaceae > Mycobacterium. Next base: position 89,906 of record CAWHZO010000015.1, on the reverse strand, counting down.
AACCGGCCGTCGCGCAGCGCGGAGACCAGGGCGTCTTCGTCGACAATCGCGCCGCGTGAGGTGTTGACCAGTACCGCAGCGGGTTTCATGCGGGCCAGCGCGGCCTCGCCCAGCAGACCGTGGGTGGAGTGCGTCAACGGCAGGTGGAGCGAAACGATGTCGCAGCCGGCCAGCAGCTCCGACAGCGGTCGCCACCCGGGCAGCCCGTCGTCGCGGGTGCTGGTGTGCAACACAGTGGCGCCCATCGCGGCCACGATGCGCGCGACGTGTTTGGCGACATTGCCGTAGCCGACCAGCCCGACGGTGCAGGCCCCGATATCGCGGACGGTCTCGCCCAACTGCGGATCGGACGGCCAGCCGCGGCCCTCGCGGGTCACGCGGTCCAGCGCCGGCAGGCGGCGCAGGGTGGCCAACATCAGCAGCACCGTTCCCTCGGCCACCGACGGCGCGTTGGCGCCGGGCATGTTGGCAACGGCAATGCCGTGCTTCGTGGCCGTGTCGACGTCGATGGTGTTGACCCCGGCGCCGAACTTGTGGACCAGCCGCAGTCGAGTCGCGCGCGACAGGTCGGCGCCGGAAAGCGGCCGGAGCACATGCCAAATCACGTCGGCCTCGGGTAATTCCCGGTAGAACGTGGCTTGTGACTCGGCAGAGTCATCGTCGGCGCACCAATGGATATCGAGCCAATCAGATTCCGGTGCAAGGAAATCCAGCACTCTAGGACCGGGGACGAAGTGAGCGAGGATTCTCAGCGCCACCGCTTGGCAACCCATTTGGCGATGGTGTCAGCCTGCTCGCTGCGCGCTCCCGGCGTCGTGAAGTAGTGGTCGGTGTTGATCGAGCACAGCGATTTGTCGGTGCTGGCCAGTGCGTCGTGGATGCGCTGGGCGTCCGACGGGAACACACCGGTGTCGGCTTCGGCGTTGATCACCAGGGCAGGACAGGTGATCCGGGCCAGATGCGGCTCGGCCCTGGTCTGGGCTGTTCGCAGACTCCACATCGCCAGCCAGCTGCGCAATGTGCAGGCCGCTGCGATGCCGTGCGCGGATCGGTTGGCCTTGGCCGGCATGCCGGCGTAACACATATTCGGCTGGCGGTGAGTCGGCTCAATGGTCGGATCGACCATCCGCGGATCGGCCCAAGTCCTCATCACGGTGAAGGGCCGATCGGAAAACCCGGCTGCGCGAACGCGTTTCAACTCTGTTTCGACCCAGTCGGTGATCGCGTTATTCCGCGACACTTGCGCTGACCGGTACCGGCTCAGGAACTCAGGCGAATACGGCGGCCCGTTGCGTTCGTCGAACAGATCCAGGTCGGGATCGGTGCCGATTGGATCGTTCTCGTCGACCACGGCGCCGTCCATCCAGGCGGTCAGCACGTCCGGGCGGCCCGGGTGCGCCGCGCTGGCCACGTACCCGTCGGCCGGCGGCAGATCGGTCAGCCCGGCTGCGGGTCGCATACCGGCCAGCGGCACCACGTGCTGCTCGACCGCCTGCGCCTGGTAAGCCGCCATCAATGAGCCACCACCGGAATTACCCAGCAGCACAACAGTTTCGACTGCCTCCGACTCGCGCAGCCAGCGAACACCGACGCCGATGTCGACCAGCGCGTGGTCGAGGAGGAAGCTGCTCTCAAAACCGCGAAACCGAGTGTTCCAACCCAGGAACCCGATGCCGCGGGTCGCCAGGTAATCGGCGAGGTAGTGCTCGGAGAAGTCGATCTGGTAGTGGGTCGCGATCATCGCCACTTTCGGTTTACGTCCGACGCCGCGGTGATAAAGCCCCTGACACGGGTGTCCGCCCGCGCCTGCGCGCCGGGCGGTCGGCGACGGCAGCCCGATGAATTCTCGGATGACCCCGGGCGTGCCGGCGGTGCGAGTCACGTCAGCGGCCCTCCCGGTGATAAATGGCTCGGTAGAAGATGTTGGCCAACGTGGTGATGCAGGCCTCGTCGTCGGGGTCGGCAACCGGGCGCGACCCGGAGCCGGCCAGTTGGAGGTAGCAGAACTGGTTCAACATCGCCACGATCGCCACCGCGATCAGCTGCGGGTCGTCACCTGCGCAGTAGCCGTCGGATTGGGCGCGTCGTACCATTTCGGTGATGAATAATGTTGGGATGGCGCAGATTTCGGCCCAATACTGAGCGAAGTCGTCGCTGATCATCGCCAGCTGCGACACGCTGATCATCTCCGCCAGCCGGTGTCTGTAGGTATGCCAATGTGCCGCCGCGGCCTGGTGTGCACGCTCCCGATTCGACAGGCCGTGACGGGTAACCGGCTCGGCCCGCTGGTTCACCTCGTCGCGGAACCGGAGCGCCCACTCGCGGACCATCGCCTCTTTGGAGTCGTAGTAGTTGTAGAACGACGCCGTCGACCGGCCCGCCTCGGTGGCGATGTCGGCGATGGTGGTGGCCAGGATGCCTTTGCGGGCAATCACTGTCCGAGCGGCGGTGTCGATGGCCACCTGGGTCCGACGGCCGCGGTTCGTCGGTAGCGGCGCACGGCGGCTCGGAGGATCGGACACGGTCGACAACGGCGGGCCTCCTTTTGTCCTGACCGTGGGATCGCCGCGATCCGTACGTCGCATTCTCCGGAATAGAACTGAATCTGATGTTAGATTCAGATTCGAATCTCCGCCACGGAATTAGCGATGCGCAACGCCGACGGACGGGAGTCCGGGGATGATCAAGCCGCACAACCTTAACTCCGAGTTCGAACTCGGCGGGATCAACCATGTCGCGCTGGTGTGCTCGGACATGGGCCGCACCGTGGACTTCTACAGCGACATCCTCGGCATGCCGTTGATCAAATCGCTGGATCTGCCGGGTGGTGCCGGACAGCATTTCTTCTTCGACGCCGGCAACGGCGACTGCGTCGCGTTCTTCTGGTTCGCCGACGCGCCCGACCGGGTACCTGGCCTCTCGTCGCCGGCCGCCATCCCGGGAATCGGTGAAATCACCAGCGCGATCAGCACCATGAACCACCTGGCGTTCCACGTGCCGGCCGAGAAGTTCGACGCCTATCGTCAGCGCCTCAAGGACAAGGGGGTACGGGTCGGCCCGGTGCTCAACCATGACGAGAGCGAGACGCAGGTCGCGGCCACCATGCATCCCGGTGTCTACGTGCGGTCGTTCTATTTCCAGGATCCCGACGGCATAACACTCGAGTTCGCCTGCTGGACTAAGGAATTCGTGATCAATGACGCACGGGCCGTGCCGAAGACGTCGGCTGATCGCCGCATTCCGGCCGCCCACTAGCCAGGCCACAACGGGGTTAGTCGCGGTACAGGCTCGGGTCGGCGAGCTCGTCAAGAAGCGACGCGAGCTGGTCGACCAACTGGTCAGGGTCGAGTCGCACTTCGCCGGCGAGCCAGGCGCTGATCGTTTGAGCCACCCCGCCGACCACGAAATGCGCGGCGGCCTTGATCCGGTCGTTTTCCGGGACTCGCAGCGCGTTCTCGACGTGACGGCCAGAAAGCATCGCGAACAGGGCGCTGGATTCGACCCGCTTTCGCACCAGCACGGCGTTGGCCAACTGGGCGCTGAACAGCAGGCGCCCCACGCGCGGATCCCCACCGATCGTGCGGACGATGTTGGCCATTCCGGCGCGGGTCTGCTCCTCCGGCGGTGCGGCCGCGACCGCGGCCTGCGTGGTGGTGGCCAGCTCGGCGATCACCCAGTCGAAGACAGCTGCGACGAACTCGTCCTTGTCGGCAAAGCTCTCGTAGAAGTAGCGGGCGGTCACGCCGGCTCGCCGGCAGATGCCGCGCACCGTCAACTCCGTGGCATCGTGCTGATCGGCCCCCAGCAGATCAAGGCCGGCCCTCAACAGCCCGGCCCGGCGAGTTGCCAGCCGGTCGGCGGCCTGGACGCCACGGTATGGCCGCGCGCTCGTCGTCTCGGCAAAGGCCATGGACCCATCTTGACACCGGTCCCCGTCGGGCTGCAATATCAGGAAACAGTCGTTCTCAGAATTAGCGGACAGGTGCGCGATGACACTCAGCGAACCCATCAGGCATGTCGAGCGCACCGTGAGCGATCCACCGATAACCCGGTTGGCCCGCAGGCGCAGGCGGCGAGTGGTCCGTCTCGAGGATGGGCTGATGGGCTTGGCGCTACTGCTCGGCCCGGCCAACGTGATCATGCAGCTGGCGCGACCAGGCGTGGGTTACGGCGTGCTGGAGAGCCGTGTTGAGAGCGGCCGGATCGATTTGCATCCAATCAAGCGCGCCCGCACCACATTCACCTATCTCGCGGTGGCGATGGCCGGCAGCGAGGCCCAGAAGGCCGCGTTTCGGCGGGCGGTCAACGGCGCACATGCCCAGGTCTACTCGACGGCTGACAGTCCGGTCGAATACAACGCGTTCGACCGGGACCTGCAGTTGTGGGTGGCGGCGTGCCTCTACAAGGGCGGGGTCGACTTCTATCGGATGTTCGTCGGCGAGCTGGACGACGAAGACGCCGACCGCCACTACCGCGAGGGCATGGTGCTCGGCACCACGCTGCAGGTGCCGCCGGAGATGTGGCCGCCGGACCGGGCCGCGTTCGACCGCTATTGGCAGCTGCAGCTCGACAAGGTGCACATCGACGACACCGTTCGCGACTACTTGTATCCGATCGCGGTGGGTCGGGTGCGCGCCGTCACGCTGCCGGAGCCGCTGCGGCGGCTGCCGGAAAGCCTCGCGCTGCTGCTCACCACCGGCTTTCTGCCGCAACGCTTCCGCGACGAAATGCGATTCTCGTGGGATGCCGCCAAGCAGCGGCGCTTCGACCGGCTGATCGCCGTGCTCCGGACGGTCAACAACCTGATGCCAGAATTCATCCGGCGCTTCCCGTTCAACGTGCTGCTGTGGGATCTGGACCGACGGATCAAAGCCGGCCGCCCACTGGTGTAGCAGGGCAGCCGAATACCCCCTACCGGGACGGGGTCTTGTTCTACGACACAACGTCGTATTGAATCCATCGTGGCTCGATCGGCGGTTAGCCGGTGAGTGTTTCAAAGGAGCGTCGGTGACCCATCGCGTACGTCCCAGGGTGTCGCGGCTACGGCTTCACCGACCGCGTATAGCGGCCGCGCCGCCGGCTATTGCGGTTACGTCGCACCGAAAGAGCGCGCAGCCAGGCGAGCGAAGGGTCGGTTTCCGTGCGTAGTGACAACGACAACTGGGACATCACCACAAGCGTCGGTTCGACCGCGTTATTCGTGGCAACCGCTCGAGCATTGGAGGCGCAGAAACCCGACCCGTTAGCTGTCGACCCATTCGCCGAGGTGTTCTGCCATGCGGTCGGAGGTGACGTGGCCGACGTGCTCCACGGTAAGAACCCCGAACACGAGCTGAAAAAACCCGGATGGGGTGAGCATTTCGTCAACTTCCAAGGTGCCCGCACCAGGTATTTCGACGACTACTTCCGGCGGACCGCCGACGCGGGCGTCAGGCAGGTGGTCATCCTGGCCGCGGGCCTGGACTCGCGCGCCTACCGGCTACCCTGGCCCGACGGGACAACGATCTTCGAGTTGGACCGTCCACAGGTTCTCGATTTCAAGCGTGAGGTGCTCGCCGAACAGGGGGCCAAGCCCAACGCCGAGCGCCGCGAGGTCGCCATCGACCTACGTGAAGACTGGCCGCAAGCATTGCAGGACCGTGGATTCGATGGCGCTAAGCCGTCGTCCTGGATTGCCGAAGGTCTGCTGATCTACCTGCCGGCCGCTGCCGAGCAGCAGCTGTTCACCGGAATCGACGCCCTGGCCGCCTCCGCCAGTCACGTCGCCGTGGAAGATGGCACGCCGATGTTGCGCGACGAATACCAGGCCGCCGTCGAGGAAGAGCGTGCGGGTGATCAGCGGGTGTGGGCCCAACTGGTCTACAACGAGCGGCACGCGCCGGCCGACCAGTGGTTCGGCGAGCACGGCTGGACCGCGGTCGCGACTCCGTTGGCGGACTACCTACGTGAGATGGGCCGTCCAGTGCCCGCACCGGATACCGAGGCCGGACCGATGATCGCCCGCAACACCTTGGTCAGGGCCGTCAAAAGGTGAGGGACTGGCCTATGGCGTACAGTCATCCCGTAATGATACTCATTTTCATTAAGCGATGGACCGATGCATCGGTTAACTAATTTGTCTCGCCGCGCCCAGAAGGAGTCGCGAAGCGGCGTTATACCGGCTGACGTGCAGCGCTTATGCTTTCGCGCCCGAACGACCGGGTCCACGTATCCAGGCGATACGTGGGTCTCGACACCTATGCTCATGCAGTGCTAACTTCGGCCAAGTTAGCTTAGGCAACGCTATGTCCGAAGGGGAGACTGAGGCGTGGAAACCGCTGAGACCGGCACCGTCGCTACCCGCCCAACGACGGTCCGGGTGGACGACGACGTAACGAGCCGATTCGCAACCTGTTGCCGGGCGCTTGGGCTGACCGTCTACGACCGCACGCGTCCGGCAGACCTGGCCGCTGCTCGCACCGGGTTCACCGGCCTGGTGCGAATCGCCCATGACCAATGCGACGCCTGGGTCGGACTGGCTGCCGCCGGTGACGTGTCTACGCCTGTGCTGGAAGCGATTTCGGGTAACGCCGCGACTGCGGGAGTATTGCAGCGCCAGGTGGAGCTCTCGTTGGGCGCCTTGGGGTTTCACTACGACACCGGGCTCTATCTACGGTTCCGCGCGACCGAACCCGACGATTTTCACCTCGCCTACGCCGCGGCGCTGGCGGGCGATGGGCGGTTTGCTGAGGCGTACAAACTGGTCAGCGACGTCAGCGTGCGTCGACCGAGCTCCCGGGAAGCCCGCTGGGTCACGGCGACCATCCATTACCGGGCCGAGCGCTGGTCGGATGTCGTCAAGCTGCTGTCGCCGATCGTCAACGACCCTGCTCTCGACGAGCACCTCGCGCACGCCGTCAAGGTCGCACTGGGGATCTCCCTGGCGCGGCTGGGATTGTTTGCCGCGGCGTTGTCTTATCTCGAGGAACCGGACGGCCCGGTCGCCGTTGCCGCGGTAGACGGTGCGCTGGCCAAGGCGCTGGCGCTGCGCGCCGACGGCGACGACGACACCGCGCGTGAGGTGTTGCAGGACCTGTACGCCGCCAACCCGGAGAATGCCGAGGTCGAAGAGGCGCTGTCGGATACCAGCTTCGGGATCGTGCCCACCAGCGCGGACCGCATCGACGCGCGCACCGACCCGTGGGACCGCGAGACCGAGCCCAAGCCGGGCGATTTCGTCGACCCCGGAGCTCAGGAGCGTAAGGCCGTGCTGCTGGCCGAGGCTGAGCACGAGCTCGACGAGTTCATCGGCCTCGAGAAGGTCAAAGACCAGGTCGCTCGGCTCAAGAGCGCGGTGGCGATGGAGCTGGTGCGTAAGGCGCGCGGGCTGGAAGTGGCTCAGCGCACCCACCACCTGGTGTTCACCGGGCCGCCCGGAACCGGCAAGACCACGATCGCGCGTGTCGTCGCGAAGATCTATTGCGGCCTTGGTCTTTTGAAAAAAGAAAACATCAAAGAGGTGCACCGCGCCGATTTGATCGGTCAGCACATCGGGGAGACCGAAGCCAAGACCAACGCGATCATCGACAGCGCACTGGACGGTGTGCTGTTCCTCGATGAGGCCTACGCCCTGGTTGCCACCGGCGCCAAGAATGACTTCGGCCTGGTGGCCATCGACACCTTGCTGGCCCGGATGGAAAACGACCGGGACCGGCTGGTGGTCATCATCGCCGGCTACCGCGCCGACCTGGATCGGTTCCTGGACACCAACCAGGGTCTGCGATCGCGGTTCACTCGCACCATCGACTTCCCGTCCTACCAGCCGGCCGAATTGATCGAGATCGCCAACTTCATGGCCAAGCGACGCGACAGCGCGTTCGAGCAGCCGGCGCTCGATGATCTGGAAGCACTGTTCGCCCACCTCGCCGCCACGACGAAGGAAGATTCGGTGGGCGTCGAGCGCCGCGGCCTGGATATCGCCGGTAACGGTCGATTCGTCCGTAACGTCGTCGAAAAGTCAGAAGAGGAACGGGAATTCCGGTTGGACCACTCCGAGCATGCGCAAAGCGGTGAATTCACCGATGAGGAGCTCATCACGATCACGGCAGCCGACGTTGCCAACACCGTCCCGCCGCTGCTGGAAGGCCTGCGCTTGGAGACGCCGGCATGACCGCGCTGACGACGATGCAGAGCGAAGCGATGCGGAGGAGCAGCGCTCATAACCTGACTGACGACGATGCAGAGCGAAGCGATGAGGAGGAGCAGCGCTAATGGCTGAGCCGGAGTCACCCGACGACCGGCGCTCGTTCGCGTCGCGCACCCCGGTCAACGACAACCCCGACAAGGTTGTCTACCGGCGTGGCTTCGTCACGCGCCATCAGGTGAGCGGCTGGCGATTTGTCATGCGCCGCATAGCTTCCGGCGTTGCCCTGCACGACACTCGGATGCTGGTCGACCCGTTGCGCACCCAGACGCGCGCGGTGCTGATGGGCGTGGTCGTGCTGATCACCGCACTGGTGGGCTGCTTTGTGTTCTCGCTGATCCGGCCGAACGGTTCGGCGGCCAACAACCCGGTGCTGGCCGACCGGTCCACCGCCGCTTTGTATGTACGGGTGGGCGATCAGCTGCATCCGGTGCTGAACCTGGCCTCGGCCCGGCTGATCGCGGGTCGGCCGGTCAATCCCACCACGGTGAAAAGCAGTGAGCTGGACAAGTTTCCGCTCGGCAACCTGATCGGCATCCCGGGTGCGCCGCAGCGGATGGTGCAAAACACCCGCAAGGACGCCGACTGGACGGTGTGTGATGCCGCCAGCGGTGCTGCCGCCGGAGTCACGGTGATCGCCGGAGCACCCGAGAGCACCGGTGCCCGGGCCGCGGCGCTGGACGCCGGGAAGGCCGTGCTGGTCACCAACCCCGCCGGCACCTGGCTGCTGTGGGACGGCAGACGCAGCCGGATCGACCTCGCCGACCATGCGGTGACCAGCGCGTTGGGCTTGGGTACCGATATCCCTGCGCCCCGGCCTATCGCCGCCGGCCTGTTCAATGCGATCCCCGAGGCGCCGCCGCTGTCTGCGCCCGTCATCCCCGCCGCCGGCAGCCCGGCACCGTTCGGCCTGCCGGTGCCCGCACCGGTCGGGGCGGTCGTCGAAGCCCATGGCCTGGAAAGCAGTTCAGCCAACGGCACGCTCTACTACGCGGTGCTGCCCGACGGTCTGCAGCCGGTCTCGCCGGTATTGGCCGCGTTACTGCGCAACTCCAACTCCTACGGCCTGGATCAACCACCGCGACTGGGCGCCGACAAAGTGGCCAAGCTGCCAGTGTCACGGCAGCTGGATACCAGCCGCTACCCCGAGCAGCGAATCAGCCTGCTCGACGCGGCCCGTAATCCGGTGACCTGCGCGCACTGGAGCAAGCTGGCTAATGCGAGCACGTATTCGCTGACGTTGCTTTCCGGTTCGGCGTTACCGATTCCGGATGCGGTGCATACCGAGGATCTGGTCGGCGCCGGCGTCGGCGGTACCGCCAGCCGGGTCGCGATTACCCCCGGCACCGGATACTTCGCCCAGAGGGTCGGACAAAGTGCGGTGTCACCGGTTGCCGGATCGCTGTTCTGGATCTCTGACACCGGCGTCCGATACGGCATTGACAACGAGGCCAGCGGCGCTACCGGAAACGCGAAAACCGCCGAGGCTCTTGGCCTTAGCCCGCCGCCGACTCCGATTCCCTGGTCCATCCTGTCGTTGTATGCGCCCGGACCGACGCTGTCACGGGCCGACGCGCTGCTCGCGCACGATGGCCTGGCCCCAGACTCCCGACCCGGGCGTACCGCAGCCGAAGGGCAAAACCGATGAGCCGACTGATCTTCGAGGCCCGCCGCCGGCTGCCGTCACCGGCCAGCCGCAAGGGGAGTATCAGCATCGAAGCTCCCCCGGAACTACCGCGGGTAATTCCGCCGTCGTTGCTGCGTCGGGCGCTGCCGGTAGTGATCGTGCTCCTCATCGTCGGGATGATCGTCGCGATGGTCGCCACCGGGATGCGACTCATCTCTCCGCAGACGCTGTTCTTCCCATTTGTGTTGCTGCTGGCGGCCACGGCGTTCTTCCGTGGCGGCGATAACAAGTCGCGCACCGAGGAGGTCGACGCCGAGCGTGCCGATTACCTGCGCTACCTGTCGGTGGTTCGAGACAACGTCCGGGCCCAGGCCGCCGCGCAACGCGCCGCCGCCGAATGGTCGCACCCGAACCCGGCGGATCTGGCCGCCATACCCGGGTCGCGACGGCAGTGGGAACGCGATCCCCAAGACGGCGACTTCCTGGTGGTGCGTGCCGGCAAGCACTCGGCAGCGTTGGATACCGCGCTGCGGGTCAACGACACCGCGGACGAGATCGACCTGGAACCGGTGTCGCACAGTGCATTACGCAGCCTGTTGGACACCCAACGCACCGTCCGCGATGTGCCGACCGGTATCGACCTAGCCAAAGTTTCGCGGATCACCGTGCTCGGCGATGCCGACGAGGTGCGCGCGGCGCTGCGTGCATGGGTCGCGCAGGCGGTGACCTGGCACGACCCGACGGTGCTCGGCGTCGCGGTGGCTACTCCGGACCTCGAGTCGCCGGAGTGGTCATGGCTGAAGTGGTTGCCGCACGTTGACATCCCGGCCGAAGCCGACGGTGTCGGCCCGGCCCGCTACCTGTCCACCAAGCCCGACGAGCTGGCCGCGCTGCTTGGGCCTGTGCTGAGCGACCGTCCGCCATTCACCGGTGGGTCCGGTGATGCGTTGCGGCACTTGCTGCTCATCGTCGACGATCCGGATTTCGACCTGAACGCCTCGCCCCTGGCGGCTGGCCGGGCCGGGGTGACGGTCGTGCACCGATCGGCCACCGCACCACATCGGGAACAATATTCCGATCCCGAACGGCCGATCCTGCGGATCGGCGACGGTGCGATCGACCGTTGGCAGACCGGGGGTTGGCAGCGCTATATCGACAGCGCCGACCATTTCGGGGTCGACGACGCCGTCCACCTCGCGCGCCGACTGTCCCGATGGGACTCCAACCCGACGCACAGCGGCCTGCAGTCGACGGCCACCCGCGGCGCCACCTTCACCACGCTGCTGGGAATCCCGGACGCATCCCGGCTCGATGTCCCGACGTTGTGGGCACCGCGACGCCGCGACGACGAGTTGCGGGTTCCGATCGGTGTCACCGCGACCGGTGAGCCGCTGATCTTCGACCTCAAAGACGAAGCCGAAGGCGGGATGGGCCCGCACGGCTTGATGATCGGCATGACCGGTGCGGGCAAGTCGCAAACCTTGATGTCGATTCTTTTGTCGCTGTTGACGACGCACTCCGCCGACCGGCTGATCGTGATCTACGCGGACTTCAAGGGCGAGGCCGGCGCGGACATTTTCCGCAACTTCCCGCAGGTCGTCGCGGTGATCTCGAACATGGCCGAGAAGAAGTCGTTGGCCGACCGGTTCGCCGACACGCTGCGTGGGGAAGTCTCGCGCCGGGAAACGATCCTGCGTGACGCCGGACGCCAAGTGCAGGGCAGCGCATTCAACTCGGTGACCGAATACGAGAGCGCGATCGCCGCCGGACATGACCTGGCGCCGATCCCGACGTTGTTCGTCGTCGCCGACGAATTCACGTTGATGCTGGCCGACCACCCCGAGTACGCGGAGTTGTTCGATTACGTCGCACGCAAAGGCCGTTCGTTCCGGATCCATATCCTGTTTGCGTCCCAAACGTTGGATGTGGGAAAGATCAAGGACATCGACAAGAACACCTCCTATCGGATCGGTCTGAAGGTGGCCAGCCCGTCTGTGTCGAGGTCGATCATCGGTGTGGAGGACGCCTACCACATCGAATCGGGCAAGGAACACAAAGGCCTGGGCTTCCTGGTGCCCGCTCCCGGCGCCGCTCCGATCAAATTCCGCAGCACCTACGTCGACGGAATTTACGATCCACCGCAGGCACCGAAAACTTTTGTGGTGCATTCGATTCCCGAGCCAAAGCTGTTCACCGCAGGTCGGGTGGAACCCGACCTGACCACCGTGATCGCCAAGAACGGTCACGACGAGCCGATCGCTCCGTCACGAAAGTTGATCGCCACCATTGGTGACCAGCTCGCGCGCTATGGCCCCCGCGCGCCCGAGCTGTGGCTGCCACCGCTCGACGAGCGGATTCCGCTGAGCGCAGCGCTGGCCCGCGCAGCGGTGCCGCGCGGCCAGTGGCGTTGGCCGCTGGGCGAAATCGACAAACCGTTCCAGATGCGCCGCGACTCGCTGCTGTTCGACGCGCGTTCGTCGTCCGGCAACCTGGTGATCCACGGTGGGGCGAAGTCAGGGAAATCGACTGCCCTGCAGACGTTTATCTTGTCAGCGGCAAGCTTGCACTCGCCCCGCGAGGTGAGCTTCTACTGCCTGGACTACGGCGGTGGACAGCTGCGGGCGCTGGAGGACTTGGCGCATGTCGGCAGCGTGGCTTCGCCGCTGGAACCCGAACGCATCCGTCGCACCTTCGGTGAGCTCGAGCAACTGCTGCGGTCACGTCAGCAGCGGGAGGTGTTCCGGGATAAGCACGGACCGGACGACGGATTGGGTCAGGTATTCCTGGTCATCGACAATCTCTATGCCTTCAGCCGGGACAGCACTGACCTGTACAACACCCGAAACCCGTTGCTGAGCAAGGTGACCGAACTCGTCAACGTCGGATTGGCTTACGGAATCCACGTCGTCGTCACCACGCCCAGCTGGCTGGAGGTGCCGCTGGCCATGCGGGACGGCCTCGGGCTGCGGCTGGAACTCAAGCTGCATGACGCTCGTGACAGCAACGTCCGGGTGGTCGGCGCATTGCACCGGCCGGCCGACGCGGTGCCTGCGGACCAACCGGGTCGTGGTCTGACCATGGCCGCCGAGCACTTCTTGTTCGCGGCACCCGAGCTGGACCAGGTTGCCACCATCAATGCCCGTCATCCCGGAATCACAGCACCACCGGTGCGGTTGTTGCCCACCAACCTGGAGCCCGCCGCCCTTGGCCCTCTGTATGGGGGCACCGACCGCATCGTGGTCGGCCAGCGCGAAGAAGACTTGGCCGCAGTCGAACTCGACTTCGCCGAGAACCCGTTGCTGTTGGTGCTGGGCGACACCAAATCCGGCAAGACGACGTTGCTGCGGCACATCATTCGGACCATCCGCGACAACTCGACGCCGGACCGCGTCGCGTTCACCGTGCTGGATCGCCGGCTGCATCTGGTCGATGAGCCGCTGTTCCCCGAAAACGAATACACCGCCAACATCGACCGGGTGATCCCCGCGATGCTCGGGCTGTCGGCGCTCATCGAAAGGCGGCGCCCACCGGCGGGCCACACGGCAGCGCAGCTGAGCGGCTGGTCTCTCGAGGGTCATACCCACTACCTGATCATCGACGACGTCGATCAGATTCCGGACACTCCGGCGCTCACGGGTCCCTATGTGGGGCAGCGTCCTTGGACTCCCCTGATCGGGCTGCTCGCGCAAGCCGGCGATCTGGGACTGCGGGTCATCGTCACCGCGCGCGCAACCGGCGCCGCGCACGCGCTGATGACCAGCCCGTTGCTGCGCCGGTTCAACGATCTGCAAGCCACCACGTTGATGTTGTCGGGCAACCCGGCCGAAGGCGGCAAGGTTCGCGGTCAGCGCTTCGATCGGTTCCCTGCCGGCCGGGCAATTCTGCTGACCGACAGCGACACTCCGACGTACGTGCAGTTGGTCAATCCGCTCGTCGATCAAAGTGTGGCTGCTGATGGTCGCTGAGCTTTCTCGAAAGGAGTATGTGTCATGACACTGCAAGTGGTCCCGGAAGGTTTGGCATCGGCCAGCGCCGCTGTGGAGGCAATCACCGCCCGGTTAGCCGCCGCGCATGCGGGCGCGGCCCCGGCCATCACGGCCGTGGTCCCGTCGGCGGCGGATCCGGTGTCGCTGCAGACCGCGGCCGGCTTCAGCGCCCAGGGCTCTGAGCACGCCGCGGTGGCGGCCGAGGGCGTGGAAGAGCTGGGCCGTGCCGGCGTGGGTGTCGGCGAGTCCGGAGTGAGTTATGTAGCCGGCGACGCGGCTGCCGCGGCGACATACTTGGCCGGCCACTGACGATGACCGCGCCGGTGTGGATGGCTTCGCCGCCGGAGGTGCATTCACTGCTCCTCAGCAGCGGTCCTGGACCCGGGTCGCTGTTGGCGGCCGCCGGGGCGTGGACCTCGCTGAGCAACGAATATGCCTCGGCAGCAAGCGAACTCACCTTACTTCTGGGCGCGGTGCAGGCCGGCGCATGGGAAGGCCCGAGCGCCGAAGAGTACGTGGGCGCACACGTGCCATATCTCGCGTGGCTGACGGAAGCCAGCGCGGACAGCGCCGGCGTGGCTGCTCAGCATGAGATCGCCGCGGCTGCTTACACGGCCTCGTTGGCCGCGATGCCGACGATCCCGGAATTGACCGCCAACCACGCCATCCACGGGGTGTTGATCGCGACAAACTTCTTTGGACTCAATACGATTCCGATCGCGCTCAACGAAGCCGACTATGTCCGGATGTGGATCCAGGCGGCCACGACGATGACCGCCTACCAGGCGGTTTCTGGGACCGCGCTGGCATCGGCTCCGCGCACCGCCGCGGCGCCGCCGGTGCTCAAGACGAACAACGCTCTGGCAGCCGCCGCCGACGCGCCGTCATCAGGATCGAACTTCCTGCAGCAGATCCTCGAGTACTTCGAGTCGAATCCCCTGGCATTGTTGGCCCTCGGGCCGTTCCTGGTCGCTTTCGCCGTTTACGAGGTGGTTTCGCCTATCGCCACCTACGTCCCGATACTGTTGCTTCTGCCGTTCATGATCAGCGCGGTAGTCAACTACGTTCAGTCGCTGACCGAGCTTGCCCCGGCGGCCATACCGGTCGTCGGAGCCCCGGCGGCAGTAGCGGTCGGCGCCGCACAGCCGGTGGCGTGGCGGCCCACCGCTGTGATTTCGACCGGCGTCGCATCGGGCACGACCGTTGGTTCGACGCCCACAGTAGGCACCGCCGGTGCCGCCCCGGTGGCCACGCCCGCCGCCACCGCAGGCTTCGGCTACATGGTGGGGGGCATCGGCCCGGACGCCGGGCCTGGGCCGACGTTGATTGATCGTGAGGGGACCAAGGCGCCGGCGAGCTACATTCCCGCGGCGGCAGCGGTGGGTGCCGTGGGCCGAGACACGGCGCAGGCGCGGCGTCGGCGTCGGGCCGAAATGTACGACCATGCTGATGAGTTCGCAGACATGAATGTCGAAGTCGACCCGGACTGGGACGCGCAGGCCGACCAGCCACCGGTCGCATCGACGGTGGCCTCGGATCGGGGTGCGGGATCGCTGGGGTTCGCCGGCACGGTGTCGAAAGGCAGCGAGCAGGCGGCGGGATTAGCCACGCTGAGCGGCAATGAGTTTGGTGACGGGCCGCGCATGCCGATGGTGCCGGGTACATGGGGTCCGGACCCGTCGCAGGGGGAGGGGGGCCGCAACTGAGTGCGTTTGTGTGGCAACGGTAATCAATTGACGAAAGGACTTTGACGATGAGTTTGTTGGATGCTCATATTCCGCAGTTGGTGGCTTCGCAGTCGGCGTTTGGCGCCAAGGCGGGGTTGATGCGCTCGACGATCGGTCAGGCGGAGCAGGAAGCGATGTCGGCGCAGGCGTTTCACGCCGGGGATTCTGCGGCGGCGTTTCAGGCCGCTCATGCCCGGTTCGTGGCGGCCGCGGCCAAGGTGAACACGTTGCTCGATATCGCCCAGGCGAACCTCGGGGATGCCGCGGGCACCTATGTGGCCGCTGATAGCGCTGCGGCGAGTAGCTACCCGGGCTTCTGAGCCCCCACGGATGTTGTTTAGCGAAAGGGATGTGTGATGTCGCAGATCATGTACAACTACCCGGCGATGCTGGCGCATGCCGCCGATATGGCCGGCTATGCGGGCACGTTGCAGAGTTTGGGTGCCGATATCGCCAGTGAGCAGGCCGCGCTGCAGGCGGGCTGGCAGGGCGACACCGGGCTGAGTTATCAGGCCTGGCAGGCGCAGTGGAATCAGGCCATGGAGCAACTGGTGCTGGCCTACCGCGCGATGGCCGGTACGCACGAGAACAACACCACCTCGATGCTGGCCCGCGACTCAGCCGAGGGCGCCAAATGGGGCGGCTAGCCCGATCCAATGCACGGTTTGTGGGGCGGATCAAGTCGCACAACCTTGCGGGCGGGTCCGCAACGTAGATGACTGCCAAGCCCAACGCCGTCGAGCTTACCGTCGACCAGGCGTGGTTTATCGCTGAAACCATTGGAGCGGGGACGTTTCCGTGGGTATTAGCGATCACCACGCCTTACACCGATGCCGCCGAGCGGGGTGCGTTCCTCGATCGGCAGAACGCCGACCTGACCCGGATGGGCATGGTGTCCGCCGACGGCGGCATCAACTCGGCGGTAGCCGACTGGATCCGGGTGGTGTGCTTCCCGGAACGGTGGCTGGATCTGCGCTATGTGGGATCCGCTGCCACCTCCGGGGCCGACGATCTCTTGC
The DNA here is from genome assembly GCA_963833915.1 of uncultured Actinomycetota bacterium. GTDB lineage: Bacteria > Actinomycetota > Actinomycetes > Mycobacteriales > Mycobacteriaceae > Mycobacterium. Next base: position 73,365 of record CAWHZO010000015.1, on the reverse strand, counting down.
GCGGGATCATCGCACGGCGTGGCGACAAAACAGTTGTGGCACTGCGTAACGCGCAGCTGGTGACGTTCACGGCAATGGATATTCACGATGCCCGGGCGCTGGTGCCGGTGCTCGGTGTCGGGTTGGCGCAACGTCCGCCCGCGCGGTTCTCCGAATTCAGCCTGCCCGCCCAGGTCGGCGCGCGAGCCGACGAGCGGCTGCGCAACGGTGCCTCGCTGACCGAAGTCATTGACTACCTGGGCATCCCGAAATCGGCGCGTTCTGTGGTGGAGTCGGTGTTCACCGGGCCGCGCAACTATGTGGAGATCGTCGCCGGCCGCCGCCACGATGGACAGCACACCAGCACCGAAGTAGGCGTGAGCATCGTCGACACCACTGCGGGCAGAGTGCTGGTCAGCCCGTCGCGCGCCTTCGACGGTCAATGGATCTCCACCTTCAGCCCCGGAACATCGTTTGCCATCGCCGTCGCCGTCGAACAGCTCACTGGGGAGCTACCGGACGGCCACTGGTTCGAGGGCAATCGACTGTCCCGAGATTTCAGCACACAGTCCAACTCACAAGCCGTCTGACCCTTTCCAGAACAACCCCTATTCACCAAGAGAAAGAGAAGCAATGTCTCGCAGAAGCACGAGGAGTCGGTGATGTCCAGCACTGTGATACCCATCGTGCGGGTCGCCATCCTCGCGGACAGCCGGCTGACCGAAATAGCGCTGCCGGTGGAGTTGCCGTTACGCGAAATCCTGCCGGCGGTAGAGCGTTTGGTGGTTCCTGCCGTCTCCGAGGATGGGTCCGCTAACGGCAGCACTGCGACGACGCACGGTCGGCTCAGCCTTGCTCCGATCGGCGGTGCGCCGTTCAGCCTGGATGCCAGTCTGGGGACGGTCGGCGTCGTCGATGGTGACCTGTTGGCTTTGCAGCCGGTCCCTGTCGGTCCGGCCGCGCCGGGGATCGTCGAGGACATCGCTGACGCGGCGGTGATCTTCTCGACATCTCGCCTGAGGCCCTGGGGGACCACGCATATCCAGCGCGGTGCGCTCGCCGGCCTCATTGGATTGATCTGGTTGGCAACCGGTCTGGGCGTTACCCACCGGGCGGTCACCGGCTCGTCGGCCGGGCTGTTCGCGCTCGGTGCGATAGCGCTGGTCACGGTGCTGGCGGGTCTGGCTACGCGATCACATCGTGCCGGCCCGGCCCTATCCGCCGCCGCGGTGGTGCCCATTGCCGCAGCGTTGGCCTTGGCGGTACCAGGTAGCTTTGGCGCGGCGCAGGTGACGCTGGCCGCAGCCGGAGTGACCGCGTGGTCGCTGATCAGCCTGATCCTTCCGCGCCGCGAAAGCGATGGCCCCATCGGCTTTTTCACCGCGACCGCGGTGCTAGGCGCGGGTGTGCTGTTGGCTGCCGGTGCGAGTTTGCTGTGGCAGCTGCCGTTGGTGAGCCTCGGCGCCGGTCTCCTCGTCCTGGCGCTGTTGGTCACCGTCGAGGCCCCGCAATTCTCGGCGCTGTGGGCACGATTCCCGCTGCCGGTCATTCCGGCACCCGGTGACCCCACCCCGTCAGCGCCGTCGTCGCGGGTGCTTGAGGACCTGCCGCGACGGGTCCGGATCAGCGACGCGCACCAGACCGGATTCATCGCGGGGGCTGTCCTGCTCAGCGTCATCGGGGCGTTGGCGATTGCGTGGCGGCCGGAAACACTCTCCGCCTGGGGCTGGTATGTGGTGGTCGCTGCCGCGGCCGGGTCTGCGCTGCGGGCCCGGGTGTGGGACTCGGCCGCAGCCAAAGCCTGGCTGCTGGCGCAGCCCTACTTGGTGGCCACGGTGTTGGCGGTGCTCTACACCGCGACGGCGCACTACTTGGCTGCGCTGGTGGCCGTGGTGGTTCTTGCCGCCTTGGTATCGGCATGGACAGTGGTCGCTCTGAGCCCGGCAATCGCTTCTCCCGACAGCTACTCGCTGCCGCTGCGCCGGTTGGTGGGCTTCTTCGCGTCGGGAATCGACGCGTCGCTGATCCCAGTGATTGCTTATCTGGTGGGACTCTTCACTTGGGTGCTCAATCGATGATCGTTGCTCGCGCCCGGCGATTCGGTTGTCTCGCAGCGGTTCTGGTTGCTGCGCTGTGGGTCTGCCCGCCTGCCCTGGCGATCAGTCGTCCACAGGTCGACCCGGGCGCAGCACCGCCCAACGGTGCGCCCGGCCCGGTGCAGCCGATGGAGAAGAGCGGCGAGTGCGGCGTTACCGGCGTCATCTCGGGTAGTGACTTCCGGGTGGCGACGCCAAACCAGCAGACGCTGGATCCATCTGCGGCATGGCGGTTTTCCCGCGGCGACGGGCAATTGGTCGCGGTTCTGGACACCGGGGTGCGGCCGGGTCCGCGGCTACCCGGTGTGCAGCCCGGCGGTGACTATATCGAGTCGACCGATGGCCTCACCGACTGTGATGGACGTGGAACAGCGGTTGCCGGACTGATCGCCGGGCAGCCCGGCGCTGACGGCTTCGCCGGGATCGCGCCCGCGGCCCGATTGGTGTCGTTGCGTGTGACATCCGCAAAATTCTCGCCACGCACTCCGGGTGGCGATCCCACACTGGCGCGAGCGTCCCTCGACGTGGCGGCGTTGGGCCGGGCGATTGTGCACGCCGCCGACCTCGGCGCCCGGGTGATCGTCGTCTCGGGGATCACCTGCCTTCCCGCCGACCGCAACGTCGACCAGGGCGCGCTCGGTGCGGCGATCCGCTACGCAGCCATCGACAAGGACGCGGTCGTCGTCGCTGCCGCCGGCAACAGCGGCTCCACCGGTTCGGCGTCCAGCGGAGCAGCATGTGAGTCCAACCCGCTCACCGACTTGAGCCATCCCGACGACCCCCGCAACTGGGCAGGTGTCACGTCGGTGTCGGTGCCGTCCTGGTGGCAGCCGTACCTGCTGTCGGTGGGCTCGCTCACGTCGGGCGACCAGCCGTCGAAATTCACGATGGCCGGCCCGTGGGTGGGCGTCGCCGCACCGGGCGAGAACATCGTGTCGGTGAGCAATCGTGACGACGGTGGACTGGCCAACGGCCTGCCGAACGAGCACCAGCAGTTGGTGCCCCTCGTCGGCACCAGCTATGCGGCCGGATATGTCGCCGGCGTCGCGGCGTTGGTGCGCAGCAAGTACCCGGAGCTGAACGCCGGCCAGGTGATCCAACGCATCACCGCAACCGCCCACAACGGCGCACGCGCGCCATCCAACATCGTCGGCGCCGGCAGCGTGGACCCGGTCGCGGCGCTGACCTGGCAGCTTCCCACCGCCACCAACAACGATAGCTCGCCGGTGAAACACGTTGCGGCGCCACCGGAACCAGCACCCAAGAGCCCGTTGCCGCGGATAGTTGCGTTCAGCGGGACGGCTGCTCTGATATTGGCCGTCGTGGCCGCTGCCGCGATCGCCGCACGTCGACGAAAGGAGCCCACGCTGTGAGTGCGCGCCAATCAATATCGCCGCCCACCGGACGGATCACCTTGGTGCTGCTCGCCGTTGTGGGCGCGGCCGTCGCCTTCCCGTGGCATTCGGCGCGTGAGCGTTGGGTGCTCGGCGTCGCCGTCTTCGCGGTGATCCTGCTGCTGGCACGGTGGCGGGGCCTGACTCTCACCACTATCCTGCACCGTCGTCTGGCGATCCTGCGTCCTAACCGGGTCGGGCGTCGGACCGCCGAATCCGTTACCGACGTGCGGACGACCGCGCTGCTGCGCGTTACTCCGCCGCAGGCGGATTCCGACGTACTGCCGCTGGCATTGATCGCCGGCTACGCCGAGCGCTACGGTCTGCGCACGGACGCCATCCGTGTGACCAGCCGCGACAGCACATCTGAAGCCGGCACGCGGGAACGGGAAACCTGGATCGGCCTGACGCTGTCGGCCGCAGATAATCTCGCGGCGCTACAGGCCCGTTCGCCGCAGATTCCGCTGCATGAGACCGCCGAGGTCGCGGCTCGTCGGCTCGCCGACCACCTCCGGGAGAGCGGGTGGTCAGCCACCCTCGCGGCCCCCGACGATGTTGCGACGCCCTACCCGCGGTCGGCTCGCGAGACCTGGGCCGGGGTTCGTCACGGGAGGACGGATTACGTTGCCGCGTATGGGGTCAAGGTCGACGCGGCGCTGCCGAACACGCTCGCGGCGATCTGGTCGTATCCGGTTCGCGAAGTCTGGACGGCGTTAGAGGTCGCCGGTGTGGGCGACAACCAAACGCTGGCCGTCGCGTGCGCATTTCGCACCGATGCCGGCCCCGCCGCGACCGGGCCGCTGCCCGGGCTGATTTCGCAATCCGGTAACCAGCGCGCGGCGCTGACGGCTTTGGACCCGCTGTCGAAACGTCGACTCGACGGTCATGTCGCACTGCCTGAATCGCTGCTACTGGAGCGGCTGCACTGGGCGAGTACGACCCAACCGCAGCCGATCGCGAGGCACGCCGCGGTGACTTGATTCGTCCGGGGCGCGTAACGCCGACTAGCCAGTCGGAAAGAACAGGTCGGCGGCGTTCTCATAGAACACGCCGCGCAGCCAGGCGTCGTCGATGCCCGGCACCCGGGTGATCGACCGCATGGCGTCGGCGTAGCTGTAGGGGATATTGGGGAAGTCGCTGCCGAACAGGATGCGATCGCCCAAATGCCGCAGCCGATGCAGTTGCGATGGCGGGAAGGGCATGACTTCGTCGACGAATGGGGTGAAAGCCATTGTGGTGTCGAGTCGTACGTCGGCCGAGCTGTCGCAGATGTCGAGGAACTCCGCGTACTCCGGCATTCCCATGTGCGCGACGATCAGTCGTAGTCGCGGATAGCGTTGCAGCAGAAGCTGTATCGGCTCAGGCCCGGTGTGCTCACCCGGCACCGGGCCGGAACCGCAGTGGATGACAACGGGTAGGCGGGCATCCTCGATGGCTCCCCAGACACGGTCCAGAAGTGGGTCGTTGGGCTCGTAGCGACCTACCTGGACGTGTGCTTTGAAGACCTGGGTTCCGTCGTGGATCGCAGCCTCGACGTAGTCTGCGGCGTCCTGTTCGGGATAAAACGTCGCGGTCGCAAGGCAATCCGACGTGGACCGGGAAAATTGGAGGGCCCACTGGTTCAGCCACGCCGCCATCTGCGGCTTGTGCGGATAGACCAACGCGGTGAAGCCGCGAACGCCGAACTGCCGCAGCATCTTTACGCGTTGGGACTCAGCGGCCCGGTAGGTGATGGGCCATTCACGACCGACCAGCGGGCCCGCAGAATCGAAGTAGTCCCACACCTTGTCCATCACCGACTTCGGCATGAAGTGGGTGTGCACGTCGAACACACCGGGCAAGCCCAGCGCAGACCAGATCTGCCGTACCTCGGCAGCCTCGTCTTCGTCGGCCATCATCCATCCTCGACTCGTTCGGCAAGCAGCAGGTAATACCGTCTGTCTATATCAGTCGCCGCGCGGGCCGTTGAACAGGAGGACCAATATGTGGGATCCGGATGTCTACCTCGCCTTCGCCGATCACCGCGCCCGTCCGTTCTACGATCTGCTGTCCCGGGTGGGAGCTACGGAACCTCGTCGGGTGGTCGACCTGGGGTGCGGCGCGGGCAACCTGACCGGCCAACTGGCCCGGCGCTGGCCGGACGCGGTGATCGAGGCGCTGGACAGCTCACCGGAGATGGTTGCCGCCGCTCGCGCGCGCGGCGTGCATGCCTCCGTCGGAGACGTGCGAACCTGGACGCCGCGACCTGATACCGACGTAGTGCTCAGCAACGCCGCCATGCATTGGGTGCCCGAACACGGCGAGCTGTTCACCCGATGGGCTGCTCAACTGGCCGCCGGGTCGTGGATTGCGGTTCAGATGCCCGGCAACTTCGAGACCCCGTCGCACGCTGCGGTGCGCGCGGTGGCCCGGCGGCAACAATTCGCAAAAACACTGCGGGACATCCCGTTTCGGGTGGGGTCCGTGGTCGACACACCGACGCGCTACGCCGAGTTGCTGATCGACGCCCGGTGCACCGTCGACGCCTGGGAGACCACCTACATACACCAGCTCACCGGCGAGCATCCGGTGCTGGACTGGATCAGCGGCACCGCGCTGCTGCCGGTGAGCGAACGGCTCAACGAGCAGGAATACCAACAGTTCCGCCAGGAACTCATCCCACTGCTCGCCGGAGCCTATCCAGCCCGGCCAGACGGGACCACGTTCTATCCCTTCCGGCGAGTGTTCATCGTCGCGCAGGTAGGCGGCTGAAGCGCCGAAGCCGGCATTTCGTTCACGCCGAGAACTAATGCTCCGTTTGACTGACTTCGTCCTCGATGCCGCGGTCGCCGGCGATCGCCGACCGACTGGTTGGGACTTTTCCGCGAATCTGCAAATACGTCTCGGTGTAGCGTGCCGCGATGCGGCTGCCGGCAAAATCGGACGGTATGACGTCGCCGGTCTGCTGGCGCCAATCATGCAGGCGGACAGCGAGATCAGCGGCGATCGAGTCGGCTCCGTTAGTGCCGTCTCCGGCCAGCAGGTTGGTGGTCTCGGTGGGATCTGCGCGCAGATCGTAGAGTTCACGTTCCGGGCGCGGCGCGGTGACCAGCGGCGCGACGGCGTGACCGGACGGGCTTTCCTCGATATCCCATGGCAGATCCAGCAGCGGCCGGTGCGCGTAATTCTCGATGTAGCTGAATTCTTTCGTTCGTATCGCGCGGATCGGATCAAACGAGTCGTGAAAGGTCTTGCCGGTGAATACATGGTCGCGCACGGCCTCGGTGCGATCCGACCCGAGCAGGGCGCGCGCGTGCGATATGCCCTCGACGTCGGCAGGTTCAGCTATACCGAGCAGTTCCAGCAGTGTCGGGAGCAAATCCACGCCGCTGAATAAGTCGTCGTAAATCTTCTGCGCTACTGCCATCCGAGTGGGAGGGCGGATAATCATCGCGATTCCCGTGCCAGCCTCGTACAGGGTGGATTTCGCTCGTGGGAAAGCTGCGCCGTGGTCGGTGACGAAAACCACCCACGTGCTGGCGTCTAGTCCGACGGCGGCAAGCGTGTCCAAGATCCGACCGACCGCGGCATCAGCGGTCGCGATGGATCCGTAGAAATCGGCCAGATCTTGGCGCACCTCATCGATATTGGGCAGATAGTCCGGCGGATCGACAGCGGCGGCGTCGGCTGGTTCGTAGCGATCCCGTGGATACGGGCGGTGCGTTTCGAAGAAGCCGGCCGTCAACAGAAATGGTCGGCTGGTGTCGTGGTCATACAACCACTTCTGAGCCCGTTCCACCACGTATTCGCAGTAGGAGTTCGACACATCGAACTCGTCGAAACCCAACCTCGACGGGTATGATGTCTCGTGTTGCATCCCGAAAAGAGCTGATTGCCAACCATATTCAGCTAAAATCTGAGGAAGCGTACGAACGCCCGGTCGATACTCCCAACCATGATGCGCCAGCCCGACCAATCCGTTGCTCTGCGGGTATCGGCCGGTGAACAGCGATCCGCGCGACGGTGAGCATAGCGGCGCCGTGGCATGTGCTCTGGTGAATAAGACGCCCTCGCCAGCCAGCTGGTCCAGTCGTGGGCTCGAAACGTCGGCGTGACCGTAGACGCCGAGATACCGACCCAGATCGTGCCAGTGCACGAGCAGCACATTGTCGCGCTGGTGTGTCACATCGTGGTTTGCGTCTGTGCCGCCGATCGCCGCCACCTCCTGAGCTTGCCGGGCACCGTCGACGTTATCGGCTGCGGCGCGCAGGTGGGTATGGCGGGGCGTGTCCGGGCAGCCCAGCTGTCAGCAGCTCACCACTGTTGCGGCGGATGTCAGCCCGGGCCGGGCGGGCCATATTGTGGCGGTTGCGGTTGCCCGTGCGGCCATTGCCCGCCGCCCGCGAACCCGCCGGGCCCGGGGCCACCGGTCAATTTCCGCGGCAGTCCCAGGATGACCCGGAATGCCGGGACGAACATGAGGCCCGCGGTGACGGCGACGACGAGTCCCGCAATCAGGTCGTAGGTGACGCGACCGGTGGTGCCATAGCGGGCTTCGCAACCGATCGCCAACACCAGCATCACGATGCCGCCGCCGAGGATCAGGAACTGCCCCAGCTGTTTCTTCAGAAAAAGCATCACCGCGCCACCGGATGCCGCGAGGCTGGCCCCGATTATCAGGAACAGGCAAATCACCAGGGCCATGGGAACACTGGGGGCTATCTGCTTGACGTGCTGGCGGCAAATGCTGGAGTACTCACCGCTGTACCGATTGCACACATCCGAAGCGCGGCTGACAGCGCTGTTCAGATTGATCCACAGGGTCAGCGTGAGGACGGCGCCGAGCAACCCCAGCAACCCGATGACGGCAAAGGTGATCCAGCCGATGGCCTGCTGGGACGTGGGGGCCAAACCGGGCGCACCGTAACCGCCCCACGCCGGCGGACCATAGCCGGGTTGCTGGCCGTAAACGGGCGGTGGATAGGCGGGTCCAGGCGACGGCGCGCCATATCCGGGATGAGGTGGTTGTGGGTCGTAGCGCTCGGGGCCCGGCTGGCCGCTGTAGCCAGGCTCGACGTGCTCCCCGGGCTCGTTTGGCGAACTGCCCCATTGCGGGGGGAAACCTGGCGGAGGAGGTTGCACCCCGGCATCGTAACCGTTGCTGGACCGGTGACCCCTGGTGTCCTGTGCGCTATGCGCCAGGCAGGACAGTTCGGCGCCGAGCGCGGTATCCGGGTCGAACCGGGTAGCCACCGTGCGCGGCCAACGAGCGCAGCTGGCGAAGTGCGAAGTCGCGGCCGCGGCCTGACTCCGGGATCACCACCCCTGCCCACAGCCCTTCGGCGCCAGGCGTCTCCCAAGCCTCGCGGGCGCATCGCCAACGAAGCGGGCAGGCGCGGCACAGCGCTTTTGCCTCATCGTCGGGATTGGTGGTCCATCGCTCCGGGTCGGTGGTGCAGACAGGAACGAACTCCCCGGACGGTGCGGTGAGCGATACCACGGTGGCAGTCATAGCTTTATCCCTCCAGTTTCGGTGCACCCGCACCGTTGTTGCTACGACTGTAACCATGCTGCTGCATCTTCGCAACAGTTAAATCGAAGCGGTGCTACAAATGGATGAGGACCGCCTGGGGATTTGTTGATTCTGTGCCCTTGACGTGCATAGATGGTGGCGGTGCAGTGCTACGATTAGCGGGCTCGTCCACCGAAGAAGCGACAAGCCAAGGCGTACGGCGCTGCGAATTGGTGTCGAAACCGAAGCGGAAAGGGGTGGCAACTACACGAGGTGACGCAGAAAAGATGTAGCATCTCTTCCGGCCGATGGCGCCGGAAGCGCGGCAGCGACGAGCCGAAGATAGGCCCGGAAGGGAACGTGCGATGACAACTGGCCAGGCAGCGTCGGAACCCCGGCCCACCCTGGCGGTACGGATCGGGTCTCAGTCGCACACCCTGGACCCGGCTGCCGGCGTCGCCGCCATCGGCAGAGACCCGTCGGCGGCCGTGCGGATCAACGACGATCGAATCTCCCGGTCGCACGTACGGCTGGAGCCGCGCCGCGACGGCTGGCATGTCATCGATACCAGCACCAACGGCATCTTCGTCGACGGAGTGCGTCGAAGCTCGGTGCCGATCACCAGCCCCACGACTATTCACTTGGGAGACGCGAATGGAATTCCGGTGACTCTTGTGCCCGGCGATCCGCGTGACGCGCCCGTGGCGACCGCAATCGGGCCCGAGGTCGACGACGAGGACAACTGGGACGAGCTGGCCGAGACCGATCCTGACGTGGCCCGGGCCGGGAGCGCGGTTGCCGCCCGTCGACGCGAACTCGACATCACCCAACGCAGCCTGGCCAGAGACAAAATCATCAACGCCGGCACCCTCATCGCGTTCGAAAAAGGACGTAGCTGGCCGCGTCGCGGGACACTGGCCAAGTTGGAAGAGGTGCTGAACTGGCCTACCGGAACCATCACGCGTATCCGGAACGGCGGTCCGGTCGCGCAAGGTGATGAGGTCACCGAAGTGCTCACCGATACGATCCAGGCGCCATTGATGGCCGAGGCCGTCGAGTTGGCGATGCACAGCATCGGCACGGCGCTCAACGCGCTACCCAACCCTGCGGAACCGGACTTCACCCAACGGGCCACCCCCATCCTCGCCGATCTGCGCAAGCTCGAGACGGTGGCTGCTAACGCCGCGCGCAACGCCAAGGGCACTCCATCGGTGGTGCTTGCCCTGAGCGCGGTGCGCCGAAGCTACAACGAGCTGATGTTGCGTGCCGCGAAGTCACCGTCAGCCACTTTGGGTCAGCGACTCTACGGGGCGCGGCATCGGGCCGAACTGAGCGTCGAAGAGGCCGCCAACGCCGCCGGCGTTCCGACCGACGTCCTCCTGGACGCGGAGTCCGAACGCTCCGTCCCTCCTGACGCCGCGGCCGCAATCGACACACTCATCGCACAACTCGCGATGAGTTGACGCTCAGGTCGTGGCTTGGGGCGCGTTTCCCCAACCGTTCTCCGAGACGAATTCGGCGAGCGGCCGCGCGAGCGCCCAGCCGTCCAATTCCAGCGAGGGCCGGTCGGGAAAGTCCGGCACCGGACCAAGGCACAGGATTGCCACCGGCTCGGCATCGGTAGGCATCGACAGCAGCGTCGCCAACTTCGGCGGATCGAACAGCGACACCCATCCCATCCCTAGGCCCTCGGATCTTGCTGCCAGCCAGAGGTTTTGGATAGCGCACGATACCGATGCCAGATCCATCTGCGGTAGGGTGCGACGCCCGAACACGTAGCTGTCTCGGCAATCAGAGAGCGCCACCACCAACAGCTCGGCGCAATCGAGGATGCCCTCGACCTTCAGCGCCAGAAATTCCTGTTCCCGTTTGCCCAGCGCGTGCGCGGTCAGCAGACGCTCCTCGTCGACCAGGGCGTGAATGCGTCGCCGGAGCGCGTCGTCGGTGATCCGGATGAATCGCCAAGGCTGCATCAGACCGACATTGGGTGCGGCGTGGGCGGCCTGCAGCAAGCGTGCAAGAACGTGTTCGGGCACCTTGCTGCCGGGCACGAACCGGCGCATGTCGCGACGCTCGGAGATCACGCGATAGACAGCTTGCCGCTCTGGCTGACTGAACGCATGATCGCCCACGTAGTCATCGTAGAAAGCGTCGCGTGTTCACGTGGCGAACGATGCCAACTCGACGTGTCGGGGTGCTGGATCGAAAAGCGCAGATCTTCGCGATAAGCGGTGCTAAGTCGGCCAGACTGGCGTCGAACGCTTCGGTGCTCGAGAACCGGCGAAAAGGATCAGTCCCATGAAAATTCCTGAATCAGTGGACCAATTGCCGACCAATGGAACGCGCGGACGCGTCTACGGCGAGCCCTACCGAACGGCGGACGGCGGTACCGTGGTCACCGTCGCCAAGGTCCGTGCCGGCACTGCTACGCCGATGGGTTTGTTCGTCGTCCATGGCGGCACGGCTCGCTGGGTGCCGGCTGTCGACACGGATCGGATTGCGCTGATCGGCGTGATCACCGGCCTGATATCGGCGGTGATCGCCAGTCTGGCTCTGCTGCGGCGCCCGCCGTGGCCCGACTTGTCGGCGACGTCGGCCGCCTGGCCGCGACGCTGACCCGTTACGGCCGGTAGGTGACGCCGACCGCGCGGAAGACGTATTCCGGCGGCATCTCGAAGTTCAGCGATCGGCGCGGCAACCCGGCGAGCACGTCGCTGGGAACGGCGATCTTGTAGTGCAGTGCGAGATGTCCGGTGAACGACTGGTCCACCTCGTCGACATCGACGTCGACGTGCAGACCGGTTGTCGATATCTGCGCCATCGCCGTACCGGATTGGATTGCGTCCCAACGTACATCGACGGCGGGACCGGCCAGCTTCGGCAGCGACGACAGAGTCGCCAGAACTCGCTGCGAAGTGAACACCAGCGACCCAACGTAGGAGGCGACGCTGTGCGCTGAACGCAGACCGGGGATGGCGCCACTGAATCGTCGGGTGACTGGGACGTAGTCGGCGAGGTAGAGGACCCCCTCGGCTTCGACCTCGGCGTGCAGGTCGGCGGGCAGTTTGCCGATGCCGAAGAGCCTGCGGACAAAGACCGGCATCAGCCCATTATGACTCCGGTCCCGTCAGCGCCCTTGGTCACCGCCGTCGTCGTCCTCGGGCTTCTGGTCGGGAGCGAGGATGCGCCGGGACGCGACCGGCTTGCCCTGCACGCGCTTCACTACCTCAGCAGCCGTCGGCGGGGCAACGATCCGCCCCTGTACCGGGGCGCCGTTCTTCACCGACGGCGGCACGACGCGTTTGGTGTCGGCCTTGGAGTCGCCACCTGCCCCGCCGGCGCCGCCCATCGCGCCCGGCGGCATCATCGGCATGCCCCCCATCCCGCCCCTGGCTCCGGCTGCTGTGTCGGGCGGCGCCGGTACCGGTGGCCCGGTTTGCGACGATGCCGGGACGGTGCCGGCTGAGGGAGTCGGCGGCGGCCCAAGCTGTGAGGCCGGAACGGTGCTAGCCAAGCCGCCGCCCGCACCCCCTGCAGCGCCGCCCAACTCAGCGGCGGCACCACCGAGTCCGCCGCCCGCGCCGAGAAGTCCCTCGGGTACCGCCCCGGCGGCCGCGGCGCCGCTTCCTGCGCCCTTCGTGGCCGCGCCCATTACCGCCTGCATGGCCTGCATGCCTTGCTGCGGGAGCTGTTGTGCGAGCTGGGTAAACGGTTGCGTGAGGCCGGTTAAGACCCCCGTTCCTGCCTGCAGAAGACTGCTGAACTGCGACATCGGGTCTTTGCCACCGACACCGGCGAGCTGCGCGGCCGAATTCTGCTCAGTAGCAGGGAATTGCGTCATGGCGTTGCTGACCCCGGCTTCGCGGCGGGACTGGCCCTGCTGCGCCTGAAGGTTGTCGGATGGATCGTTACCGTTGACGGTCACACCCAGCAGGGAAAGTAACTGCTCGACCCCCGAAGGCCCGGAGGCCACCATGTCGGAAACAATTTGGTGCGGCGGCAAATTCAACCCGTTTGCGCGTGCGTAGTCTTCGATGATCGCTACGAGCTTTGGATCCATGGCGTTCTTCCCTCCTTGTGATGTCAGTTGTCTAGGCGCTTGATCAGCGCAGTTCTGTCATTGTGCGAGGCTTTCCGCCGCAGCGGTATTGCAAACCAGGAACCAGGCGAGGTGATAGTTGGCGGCGGCTTTGTCACCGACTACCAGGGCCTCGATGGCGGCCAGCAGTTGCCAATTGCCGACCTCGTTCGGATCGACATGATCGGGATAGCTGCCCAGCACGCGGTCAGCCAGGTCGGTCAACTGATCGTGCAGTTCCGCGGCTTCGGATTCGAGCACCCCGGTGTTCTTGGAGGCAGCTCTGGCCAGGGTGTGCGCGAGCCTCGTCAGCCCGTCGCGCCAGTGGGTGGCTTCGATCAGCTGCCAGCCAAGCTCATCCACTTCAGGTGCGCGCCGTGGGCGCGGCGACGTTGGCACCGGCTCGTCGGTGGCGGGATCGGGCAGGTAGTGCCCGGGTTCGGTGGCAGCAGCAAGTTTGACTTCGCCCAGCAGCGTTTCAAGATCTCCTCGTCGGCGCCCCGGTTCGAGAAGCGTTACAGCGGAAGGGATTTCGATCCCAGGTGGAATCCAGCCGCTGGCCAGATCGGTCACCAACACTGTGGTGTCGTCCGAGCGATCCCCAACCGCCCAGGCCAGTCGAGGTTGTTGGCGGACCACCGCCGCCAGGATGCGCTGCAACCGTGTCCGCGCCGTCGCATCGGCAGAAACCGAACCGGCCAGCGCACCGCCGGCGGTGGCCAGGACACCTTGGGTTCCAACACCGGGTGGCGACTGTGCGGGAGTCGGCACAGCGGTGGGTTGACGGGCCACCGCCGCGGTCGGACCGCCACCGGCGCCTCCGGCTGAAGGATGTACCGGCGCTGAACCCGGCACGGTCGACGACGCTGGTGGTTGGCTCATCGTCGCTGACAGGGCCGAAGGCACAACCGGCGGGGCAGCAGGCGACGCCACGATCGGGGGACGCAGGTCGGAGCCGTAGGCGGGCAATGGGCCCGACGGCGCGGGTGGAACCGACGCTGCGACCGGAGTTGCGGCGGCCCCGCTGACCATCGGCGAAGCCGACTCCGAGGTGTAAGCCGCCGAGGAGGGCGACGCGGGCATCTGCTGCGTAGGCGCAGGTGCGTCGCCAACCTGGACCGGTGTTCCCGCCGCTGCTGAAGGGACGGTAGGAGCCGTCGGCGCCACCTGTGGCTCCATCGGCTGCACCGGCCCCCCGGGGAGGCCACCAGCCCCTGGTGACATGGGGGCACTCGTCGGCAGCGCGTTATTCAGACCGGGCGGCGCACCGGAAGCTGGGTTTGCCCCCGCAAAACCCGCCTGCATGCCTGTCATCGGTGCCCCTGTCATCGGCGCACCAGACATCGGTGGTGCCGACTCTGCGCGGAGAAAGTCCTGCTGGGGCTACCCGGAACGCTCCCCGCTCCTGCCGACGCGGGGTGGGTGCTGTCGGTGCTGGCGCTCCTGCACCGATTTGGGGGCCGGTGCTGGGCCGGACGGCGTGCCCGCGGGTGCTGCGGGTGCTGGCGCTCCGGCACCGATTTGGGGGCCGGTGCTGAGGCGGACGGCGCCTCCGTGGGTGTTGCGGGTGCTGGCGCTCCGGCACCGAATTTGGGGGCCGGTGCTGGCGCCGGAAGGCGCTTCGCTGCGGGCTGGTTTAGCATCCCTCGGACCTGGTCCTCGATGGCCTTTTGGTTGGGCTGCTGGTTGGCGTCAATGCCTGCGTCTTGGGCCATCCCGAAAAACGACTGGCCGGTACCCTGCGCATCCATGACTTTTTGGCCCGCCGCAATGACCTCGAAGGCGGAATGTCCGGCAGCTTGGTTGGCTTGGCGTTGACAGTCGGCGATTATTTTGGCGATCTTAGCGACTTTGATCTCGAATTCGTCTTTCGATTGTAATTCATCATCTATCTGTTTATTGCCATCTTTGGCGATGGCGGTCAATTTTTCGCGAAGGTGTTGCACGCTGTCGAGTGCCTTTTGAAGGGCCTTTTTGTACGCGCCATTCTTCTCGGCGATCTTCGCGGCCTGGTCGGCACCCTCGCGAAATGCGTCTCGGATTGCGTCGGCAGTGACTCCCTCCTGCCCGGCAAGAGCCGTCGTGATGGCGTTTTGCAGAGTGTCATGGAGTTGAGTGAAGTTCGTCTGGATCGTTCCGCGATTAGCAATCGCATTCTTAAGCGCGGTCACCGAGGTGATGCTCACCCACTGCGCGCCAACAAGCGCCACCGACCATTTACCCTGTGGGTAATCGGGCACAGTCATTTGCACAACCGCTGAATTTTTGTCGTCGTCTCAGTGGCGGCGTTTATGGTAGATTGCAGGGCCTGGTCGGTGTTAGAAGCTCCGTCGATATAACCAATAAATAAATCTTGGTACGCATTTGCCTGCTGCCGAATCGCGGATGCCAGTTCAGGTGGGGTTGCCGGTTCTTCGGCGAGTTT
Organism: uncultured Actinomycetota bacterium; assembly: GCA_963833915.1. GTDB lineage: Bacteria > Actinomycetota > Actinomycetes > Mycobacteriales > Mycobacteriaceae > Mycobacterium. The sequence goes on along the minus strand of CAWHZO010000015.1, from coordinate 57,902 downwards.
CGCTAGCAAATACCGGCTGCCGAAATCGAGTACTTGCCGTCCGAGGGCCGCGGCGGCGAGTTGCGCGGTTCGGTCGCTACTATTTCCACGTTCGGCGTCTGAGAGATCCACCGCATGGTCAATTTTTTCGAAGGCAGCGCAGGCGGCTGTTTTGGAGTCGGCGGTCTGTTGAGACGTGTAGCTAGGTGTGGGCGGCGTAGGAGACGCTTTGGTGCCCGGTAGCGGTCGAAGCCAGCACCCGATCGCGAGGCCAATCGCCAACAGTGCTATCACTAATGAGGCGAACATCGGCCATCGCCGTGGGCGGGAGGGCGCTACCTGCGGCCAAGGCGATGGCGAGGGAGCGGGCCCGGGCGGGGCAGGAGGCGGGGTCGACATATTGTTGAATGCTACCGCCGACCCGGAGTTCCGGTAGTCACCTTTCAGCGTGACCCAAACTAAGCGCGGTCACCGATGTGATACTCACCCACTGCGCGCCAACCGGCGCCGCCGACCATTTACGAGACGGGTAATCGGGCAGAGTCATTTGCATAACCGCCGGAGCGACAATGTCGCTTCATCGGAAGCGTTGAGTGCTGGCTTTAGTTCGGAACCGTTAACCTCGGCTAGGTAACCAACTAACGCCTCCTGATATCCGTTGGCGAGCCTCCGAGCCACATCTGCGATATCGGATGGGGTCGCCGGCTCCTCCGAGAGTTTCGTCAATAGATACCGGCTGCCCACCTCGAAAACTTGTCGCGTACCCGTGGCCACAGCGAGAGCAGCGGTCGCGTCGCTACTGCCATTTCGCCCCGCGGCCACACCTATTGCGTGGGCGACTTTCGCGAGGCGGCGGCGCACACAGTGCTTTCGCTTCGGCGACCTGCTGGACGGTGTAGGTAGGCGCCGGCGTAGAGCCTTTGACGCTTGGCGCCGGCCGAAGCCAGCAGCCAATGGCAAGGCCAAATGCCGCCAGTGCGATCAATAATGAGGCGAACATCGGCCACCGTGGCGACGACGGTCCTAACTGCGGCCAGGCGGCGGTCCTGCGGTGGGCGCAGAAGGGGGCGCAGTAGACATGTTTGTGGATGCTACCGCCGACCGGCACTTGGTGTTGCGGCTGTGAGCTTTATTGTTCCGGCCCGAATAGTTTATTGGCCTTCGCTTCTTCTATAGCAATAAGTGCCGCGCAGGAACTTGCAGCAATTGAATCGTCGGCGAATAACTCCACTACGCGATTAATATTGAGACTCAGCCATGAGGCCAACTCGTCCGTCAGCATCGTACCCTGCTCTTCTTTGTGGTCGAGATATTGCCTGACCGACGTTATCCGAAACCAGTTCTCGGATGTCTCCAGCTTCGTCGGCGCAACAACCAAGCGAATCTGACCCCGATCATTAGTGAGTCGCCAACTCAATATGTCGCCAGTCAATCGTAAAGACGCGTTTTCAGTGGCCGAACCTGTAGAGCTGGAATCGGTGATCCGGTACCCCGGGTCCAAGTATAAGACTTCAAGATACCGGAGAAAATACTCGAGCAATTTGGTCATTTAGCGTACTCCTCGGGCTGGCGGAACCAATGTACTAGGACCGTTACGTTGATAGCCGTGAGCTTCGAGATACCGGATTTCAGCGGCGGTGTATGAGTCTTCGGGAATCATGCGGGCCGGTACTGACAGTGTGACAGTGTCGCCGTTTTCAATCGCAAGGTCGAGGACATGTTGATTCGCGGCCAGTCGTTCGGTGGGCGTCGCCGCGTTCCATGCGTCGTTCCCGATATCGAAGTAGCTAGCTCCATGTTGCTGCGCGACCTCGATATACGACGGGCCGCCGTCGGGCGGTCGGAAGGGGCCGAGGACGGTCTCGTGACTCCCGGTTAGGTGTTGTTCGGACAGTGCTCGGAGCTCCGGGCTCATGTTGTCTAGTGGGTTGTGCAGGTTGAACTCAGGACCAGGATCGGCAACGACGTGCGGGGTTCCGCCATCGATAGCCGATGGGTGATGGTCGTCTAGAGAACCAGGTGTGGACGGGTGTTCGTCAGGCATCCGTGTCGTCGCAGGTGCCGGGTGCTCGGTCACGGTCACGGGGGCGGGTGGTCGGCAGCCGCGCCCGGGGGAAGCGATCCCGGGACGTGTCCGGCTTGTTCAGTGGCGAGCTGCTGGGTGGTATTCGCGGCGCGCTTTTCGGCTTCGGTTACGGCCTGCGGCAAGACGTTCTCCGAAGTGATGTCCGCGCCGAGGCCGACGGCTCGCCGTTCTACAAGCGACTTCAAGCCTTATATGGCGGCTTCGCCACCCGCCTTGAGTTCCGGCGCCCCAACGGCCAGCGTCACGGCAGTCAACAGCGGCTCGTCGGTGGCTTCGACGCGGCCCGAATCGGGCGTGCGCAACCCGACAAGCTTTCCGTCCTTGAAGGTGTAGTACGTCCCGGTGCCTTGGTCGAAGATTTCGCCGGTGCCGTTCTTCAGTTGCCCGGTGACCTGCACGGGCTGACCGTCGGCGGCGTAGCCGAACAGGAAGTGGCCGTCCGCGCTGGCGCGGAGATTCGAGGGGTCGACGTTGTTGTAGTCGGATATTTTCCCTAGGTCGTTGAGGGCTTCGGCGACGTTTTTCTTCAGCTGGGGCAGGCTGTCCAGCGCGGCCTGTCCCTCCGGGGAGCCCGGGCCGTGGGTATAGGCGGCGGCCATAGCGTCATCGAGGGCTTTTTGCGCGGCGCGCACCTTGGCCATCTGATCCACCACAGCCTGGTTAGTGGCATGTCTAAGGTCGGCCAGCTCCGAGGCTTCGAATCCTGATGGTGGAATGTCCCCGGCGGCGTGGCCTTCGCCGTCCAGCGCTTCGATCGCGTTCGGGTCGTATCCGTCGGTGTCCAGATTCGCCTTGGCCTTCTTGAGCCCGTCCGCATATTCGTCGCGGATGCGGTCGAGCCACTGCAGCGTTCCTTTGGTGTCGTCGATCGCTTCGCGTTCACAATTGTTGATGTATTGCTCAAGCCGGTCATGTCGTCTTCAAGTTCGCAGATGTCGTCTTCGTCGTCGGTTTGGGCAAGGAGGTTTTTGTCCTGCTCGATCATGTCGTCGGCCTGGCCGATCCAGTCGTCCAGTGTTTGGAGCCGATCCGCCACTTTGCAGCGTGGCGTGACCTTCCAGGGATCGCCGCCGGCAAACATGGCCAGCAAGCCCCGGCTCATGTAGCGGAGATTCACTACACGTCCCGCAGCACCTTCGTGTTGTGGTCCTCCGTCGCCGAGAACGCATAACCTGCGCGATGCGCTTTCGCGCCGACATCGTTCAGGTTCTCCCGGTGGTTGTGCAGGGCTTTGACGTGGTGAGCGTGCGCTGCGCCGACCGCGTCGTGGAAATCATCGGCGGCGGCAAAGTCGCCGAACATTCCGGCGACTGGCGCCACGCCAGACAGGTGATTCGCGCCCGCTTGCGCGTGCTCGCTCGCGCGAATGGACTCGGCCGCCCCGGAGTGCAGCTCTTTGGTGTCGACGAACATCGCTGACCCTTTCCCGAACTGGCCGTAACGCTACTAGGACCGGCAGAGCCGTCAATTCACTTTTTTGGAGCGGTCTGCGCGAACCACAGCCTGGTTCGGGCGCCACGAGCATGCCCACATCGTGCAGATCGCGGGCGCGCCGCCACTGGCTGGCGTCAAAACCGGGCGGTATCTGCTGATGCCAGAGCCATGCAAATGGCGCAGGCTGCACCCAAACTCGGTGATAGCCTCACCGAACAGTTTGGGGAGAGGGGTTGTGTTGTTCGTCGACACAAAATCGCTGCAGACCGGCGACTTCACCGAGACAGAGCGGTCCAATGCCGCGCTGCTGCGGGCGGTGCCATGCAGCTACGACACATAGATATCGGCAAGCTGATCGCCGCGGCCGGCGGTGACCCGTGGGCGGTCGACAAGAGCTTGCAAGCTGGTCGGCCGGCGGCCATCGCCGACCTGGGGCAGGCATTTCACAACGCGGGTCAATGCACCGCCGAGGCCAGTAACGCGTTTACCCAGGCGCGCAGGCAATTTGACCAGGCCTGGAATCGGGAAAACGGCGAGCATCCCATCGACGACTCCGCCGAAGTGCAGCGCGTCACCCGATCGCTTGGGCCGCAAGCCGCCCAATTACCTTTAATAGCAGTCGATTTGGAAAACATCGCGGCCACCTTGGCTGAAGCGCAACGCAACAGTGCAGCGCAGATCTCGACGTTGAATACTCAGCTCAAGCAGATCGATGACGCCATCGGCCAAGCCGAAGACCTCGAAAATGGTGGCCATCTGACCGCGGAACAAAAACAGCAAATCGATCGGCACATCTCCGACCTCGAGCACCAGGCCATCGACGACACCAAGGTCACTCTGGGCCAGGTCGACCAAATTCGTGACCACTATTCGGACAGCCTGCAAAAGTCGCTGACTCACCTGCGCACCGACGGATACGACCCGGACGCCATCAAGGGCCTCGACAGCCCCGGCCAAACTAGCCAAGAAAAGCAGGATCAGAGGGCGGTTGCCACCTATGACGCGACTCAACGGGCCAAAGACCAAGCACTGGTAAACAGTCCTGGCCCCACCACAGCCGAAAAAACCGACGCCGCGGCGCGGTTGCGCGATTACGCAACAGCCACGGATCCCGCTGCAGGCGCCGATGCCCGAGGGCTTGCCAGCGAACGTCTCGACGACTTCACGATGTCCCATTTCGCCGGACCGCTGCCGGCCGATCCGGTGATGGGTGGCGATGCCCGCACCCGAGCCCAAGGCAGAATGCAGATGCAAAATTTGTTGACGTCGCCGGACGCCTTCCCCGGCCGACCACAATTGACTCCTAACCAAGCAACCCAGCTAATCGACCAGTGGGAAGCTCAGGGTCGTTCGATGGTGCTTGACAAGTTCAGGTCCCAACTCGTGCAGGCTGGGGTGTCCCCAGAAGGTGCAAGGCAAGCAGTCAACGCCATCGAAAACGGGGCGGCGCCGCAGGACGTGCTCAGGGGCCAGCTCAAAGGAGGCGCCACCCTCACGCGGCGCCGCGAGCGAGGGCACCAAGGCCCTCGCCGACGCAACGCCTACTGGCCAGCACTGGAACCCTCCGGCTAACTTCACCCCCGAAGACGCCGAGGCGCTAAAACGGTTCGGGAGCAGACTGGGCTGGGCCGGCAACGTGCTCGAAGGCGTGGTGGCATGGTACGACATCGAGCACGGGGCGCCGCCGTTAGAAGCTGGCGCCAAAGCCGGGGGGAGCATCCTGGGCTCGATGGGTGGCGGGTGGCTTGCTGGCACAGCTGCGGGTAGTTGGCTGGGGCCGGAGGTCGCCCTTCCGGCGGGCATAGCGGGCGCCGTTGTCGGCGGAGCCGCCGTCGAGAAGGGTGTGGAAAAGATCTTGAAAGTGCTCGGGGATTAACCGGTGATGGCGATCACGTTAGCGACCCTCCCGTGGGACCATCCGGTGCAGAGGGCATTCCTTTACGCGGGGTTTGCCAGTGCCATCGTCGTCATTCTCCCTTCTTTTCTTGACCCACGGATCTCTGTGAAATCCCAAAGACGAATCTATTGGAGTGCCAGCCTTGCGGCAGCGGTGTGTGCCTACTTCTCATTTTATCCAATTTGGAAAACGGGAATCATTGTAGCTCTGTTTATTCTGGGCGTAGTGACGGCCACCGCGTATTTTAATTCGCCGTACATCAAGATTAACGGCAAGGTCTATGCACTCACCGTGCAGGACAGCGGCGTCGAGGCATCCCCACCCGCACAAGGCGATTCAGACTTCGATCCGGCGCCCGACGCCTACAGCGGAATCGTCACCGCAAAGAAGTGGTGGTGGATAGCCGTTCCCTTGCTGGCGATGTGTGCCGTCAACGCATACTTCGTCATTGTCGCCAACGACCACGACTGGCGCTCAATATCCGCGATGGCACTGCTCGCCATCCTTGCGCTCGGAACAGGCTACGGCGACTCCAGTTGGGAATATCCGATCGCCCGCGGCCAATACGTGCAATTCGGCATCATCACTGTTATCACAGCAGGCTCGTTTGCCGCGCTATACCTGATCGCCTACTGGGCGGCAAAGCACTGGCCGGTGCGGCTTAAACGATCGATGGAATATCGTGCTCATCCCCGACACCAGAAATAGAGTTGAACTTTAGGCACCAAGTACCTATCTGCGCGCCCGCAACCGCAGCCTGAACCGGACCAGGCCGGCCAAAACGCCGGCCAGCACCACCAGCATGCCCGTGTCGTGCAGCCACGCGCTGGGCACATGGCGCCACAATCGGTCGGCCGGCAGCGCCGCCTCGACGCTGTTCAGATCCACGGTCGATGCCGAGGCAGCGAAACCCCAACGGGCCGGCACCAGCCATGACAACTGGTCCAATACCAGCCGTCCCGTCACCGGGATCAGGCCGCCGGCCAGCACCATCGAAACCATGATGGTCACCACGAGCATAGGCAATACCTGTTCCGTGGAGCGGGCCAGCGACGACAGCGCCAGCCCCACCATCGCCGAGGTGATGGCCGTCAGCGCCAGGCCTAGATACAGCTCCAGGACGCCGTGAAAAACGCCGTGGCCCAACAGCGCACCGCCATGCGAGGGCGAGCCTTTGCCGATCACCATGATGGCGACCATGACCGCGGTGCCGATCAGCGCCGCGGTGCTGTAGACGACGACTTTGGCCATCAGGTAGGCCGACGCCGAGAGGCCCACGGCTCGTTCGCGCTGGAAGATCATCCGCTCGCCGACGAGGTCGCGCACGGTCAGTGCGGTGCCCAAGAACACCGCGCCGATGTTGAGCAGGATCAGGATGTCGATGGGCTCCTCGGGCGCGGCCGGGTTGGCCTCCCCGAGCCCGGTGTTGCCGGGCACCGCCAACGACAGCACGCCAAGCACGAACGGCAGCACCGCCAGGAACGCGAAGTAGCCGCGATCGGAGGTGATCAGCCGGGTTTGGCGGCGCGCCAACGTCACGACCTGGCGCCACTGGCTGGTTTGCGGCGGCCGTCCCAATGGCGCTGCGCCGGCGGTCGGGGATGGCCTCCGCGGGCCAGCAGGGTGCCGAGCCAGATACGCGCGGTGCACGCCGTCGGGGTCGGTGCTTACTCGCGCGAAGATGTCGGCCCAGTCGGTGCTGCCCATCACGGTCCCGATCTGCGCGGGCGGGTCGGCGAACGCGGTCTTGCCCCCTGGTGCCAGTAGCAGGATCTGGTCGCACATGCTGACGTAGGTCAGCGAATGCGTGACGACAATGACCACCCGGCCGGCGTCGGCGAGCCGCCGCAGCATCGTCATCACCTGGCGGTCCAAAGCCGGGTCGAGTCCCGACGTCGGTTCATCGAGGATTAGCAGCGACGGGCCGGTCAGCAGTTCCATGGCCACCGATGCGCGCTTGCGCTGCCCGCCGGACAGCTTGTCGACGCGAGTCTTCTTGTGCGGAGCCAACTCCAGCTCGTTGAGGACCCGCTCGACCACCTGCCGGCGATCGTCGGCGGAGGTGTCTGGGGGCAGCCGAAGTTCCGCGGCGAAATTGAGGGCCTGTTCGACGGTGAGCTGGCGGTGCACGACGTCGTCCTGGGGGACCATGCCGATTCGGGAGCGCATCGAGGCGTACTCCGCGTGCACGTCGTGCCCGTCGAACGCAACCACGCCGGCGCTGCGCCCCATCGCGCCGCCGATCAGCTTGACCAGCGTGGATTTTCCGGCGCCGGATGGCCCGATCACTGCGGTCAGCGTCCCCGGTTTCGCGGTGAAGGACACATCCTGCAGCAGTTGGCGCCCGTCAACGGTCAAGGCCAACCCGTGGGCGGTGAGTCCGCTGGTCCGGGCTGCCGCCGGCTGGGGCACCAGGGTGTTGCCGGTCGCGAGCAGGTCGGTGTTGCCGATGGTGACGACGTCGCCGTCGCGCAGCATCGCGCGCGTGATCAGGGTGCCGTTGACGAAGGTGCCGTTGCTGCTGTTGTTGTCGCGGATCTCAAGACCGGCCGGACTGGATACCAGCACCGCATGCACGCGGGAGGCCAGCGCATCCTCCACGACGACGCTGTTGGTCTTGGCGCGGCCGATCGTCGCCGAGCCCCGTGAGTCCGCCGTCCGCGACGGGACCGGCGGCGTCGGCACCCGCCTGGTGTCGCCGCCCGGTCGGAGAGGGGCCGGTCGGCTCGGCAGCGGTTGCGATCCCGCTGCACGAACCGGCGGGCGCGATTGTGCTCGCGTCGGCGGCGGCGGCGGGCCCGCCGGCCGGAACATGGTCGTCTGGGGGCTATCGTCGCGGGGCCCCGACGGTGACGCCGAACTGGCGACCCGGAATGTCAACTGTGGGCCACCCGGGCTGCCTAATGCGATGCTCAGGCCATCGTTGATGGCCACCAGGTTGGTGCGTGCACCGGCGACGTAGACGCCGTTTTGGCTTTTGTCGACAACCACCCACCCAGCGCCGTCGAACCGCAGAATCGCATGCACCCGCGATATCAGCGTGAGGTCGTCAGGATTGATGTCTTGGAAACGGATGTCGCATTGGCGGTTGCGCCCCACAATGACATCCCTGTCGACCGGGAAGGTGTACATCGCCGATCCCAGCCACACCGTCAGTGGTGGCACGCCGACCCCGCTCGCCACGGCGAGCTTTGACGTGCGGCCGTCACCAGACGGCGTGCGGCTGCGATCTGTCGGTGACATTCAATGCTTTCTATACCCCGAGATGATGTGTGCGACGCATACGAACATATAGGTGCTGCCAGCAGCGACAGGTGGCGAGCGGTGGGTCGCGGCCGCGTGGTGACCTGATCGAAGCTAAAACTTGACTTGACCTCTTGATCATCTGGCGTTGACGATGAGACGGTGCGCCGACTGCTGGGTCTACTGTGCGCTGCGGTGTGCGCAGCCGTTGTGCCCCTGGCGACAGCTCCGGAGGGGGGTGCAGTCGGCGCACCCTGGTTTGCGCCTTCGGTGGGCAATGCCACTCAGGTGATTTCCGTTGTCGGAGTTGGCGGTTCGAATGCGAAGATGGATGTTTATCAACGTGGCAACGCAGGCTGGCAGGCGGTCGAGGCCGGCATACCGACGCACGTCGGATCGGCGGGTCTTGCGACGCAGGCCAAAAGTGGCTATCCGGCTACCCCGATGGGTGTCTTCGCATTGCCGTTTGCGTTCGGGACGGCGCCGAATCCCGGTGGGGGACTGAAATACGTGCAAGTCGGGCCCAATCACTGGTGGAATGGCGATGACAACAGCCCCACCTTCAACACGATGCAGGTGTGCCAGAAGGCTCAGTGCCGGTTCGATACCGGAGCGAGCGAGAACCTCGAGATCCCGCAGTACAAACACGCGGTCGTGATGGGTGTCAACCCCGACCATCAGCCGGGCAAAGGGGCTGCGTTTTTCTTCCACACCACCGACGGTGGTGCGACCGAGGGCTGCGTGGCGATCGACGACGCCAAGCTGGTGCAGATCATCCAATGGCTGCGGCCCGGGGCCGTGATGGCAATCACCCAATAAGCATTAGGCACAATCGGATTCAGGCGAGCGCGCTACCCGGCGACACCTTGAAGTCCAGATTTTTCAACGACATTGTGGCGTCGTAGGTCCGGTCGTATCCGGTTGCGCTAATCTGCCATCCGTCGGCGGTGCGGCGGTATTTGTCGCGGTAGAACCCGGCACCGATCAGCATGAAATCGAATTCCGCCACGATCACCCGATCTTGCAGATACCAGATGCCCGTCGCCTCGTCGCCGGTCACCGTGATCTCCGGATGGGTGACGCGGTGCTCGGTGATCACGTTCGGCCCCAACGACGAGCGCATGTATTCGACCAGGTCTGAGCGATTGGTGAAGTGGTGCTCTTCGCCCATCGACGACCCGTAGTCGCCGATCACGTCCTCGGTGAGCGTATCGGCGAAGTCATCCCAATGCTTGGTGTCCAGGCCACGCAAATAGCGGTACTTGACCAATTCGATCGCAGTGACGTCGGCGAGATAGGCGACATGATCGTAAGAGCTCATCACGTCATTGCAGCACACGCCGGCTCAGCGCAGATAGTGGGTGACCATGTCGATGAGCGCGCGTCGCTCCCGTTGCCAGTCGATCGAGGTCCCCACGATCATCTGCGCCAACACCACACCACGCAGCGTCGCCCAAATTACTTCGGCCACACCGTCATTGGATGGTTCATCGGTGATCAGTCTGCCAAGCTGGCCGATCGCCGAGTTCATCTCCAGCAGGTGACGCCGCGAGGAACCGCCCGCCCCGGCGCGATTGGCCCGCAGGACCTCGAACGCCGCCATCGACGTCGGACTGCTGTAGCAACTCCAGGCGGTGTCGACGACGACCTCGATGCGCTCTCGCAGCGGCAGTTCGCTGACGTCGGCCGACGACAGGCTTTCCAGCAGTTTGGCCACCCCGTCGTCGACGACGGCCATCAGCAGACCGTTGCGGTCGCCGAAGTGGTACTGGATCACCCCCCAGGTGACGCCCGCACGTTCGGCGACGTGTTTTGCGGTCGCGGCGGAAAACCCTTCTTCCACGATGCAGCGGACTGTTTCGTCGATGATTTTCGCTCGAGTGTCATCCCCGCGTTTGCGCGGCGCATTCGTCCGCCGAGTGGGACTGGCGGGCGGTCGGGAGTTCTGGCCTGCGACGATGGACATTGTTGACTTTATAACATAGTCAAGTCTATTTTTGGGCGGTGAGTCAATCCCGCTACGCGCAGCTGTCCCGCCAGGAGCTGGCGATTCTGGTGCCCGAGCTTCTGCTGATCGGACACATGATCGACCGCTCCGGCATGGCCTGGTGCATCCAGGAGTTCGGCCGTGACGAGATGGTGCAGATCGCCATCGAGGAATGGGCCGGCGCCAGCCCGATCTACACCCAGCGCATGCAGCGGGCGCTGAACTACGAAGGCGTCGACGTGCCCACGATCTTCAAGGGCCTACAGCTCGACATCGGCGCGCCACCGCAATTCATGGATTTCCGCTACACAATCCATGACCGCTGGCACGGCGAATTTCAGCTCGACCATTGCGGCGCGCTGCTGGACGTGGAGCCGATGGGCGAAGAGTACGTCTTCGGAATGTGCCACACCATCGAGGATCCGACGTTCGACGCCACCGCGGTGGCAACCAACCCGCGAGCGCAGATGCGCCCCCTTCACCGCCCTCCCCGGGTTCCGTCCGACCGGCATCCGCACTGTGCCTGGACGGTCGTCATCGACGAGTCGTATCCGCCGGCCGAAAGCATCCCGGCCCTCGATATCGTGCGCGAAACCCGCGCTGCGACATGGGAACTCGACGCGATCGATCCGTCTGACGAGGGGTTGGCCGACTATTCTGGCCCGCTGGTCTCCGACTTCGACTTCGGGGCCTACTCGCATTCGGCGTTGGTTCGGATGGCCGACGAGGTATGCCTGCAGATGCATCTGCTGTATCAGTCCTTTGCGGTCGCGGTGCGAGCGCGGGCAGGGGCCGACACCGCGCTGGCCGACTCGGTGGGTACCCGCCAGCTGACCGGCCTGGCCGGGCTCGGCGCTGAGCGCATCCACCGGGCGCTGTCGCTCCCCGGCGGGATCGACGGTGTGCTAAGGGTTTTCGAGTTGCACCCGTTGTTCAATCCGCTGGGCTACGTCAACGCCGAGACGAAAGCCCGAGTGCAGGTTCACCGGTCGCCGGCCCACGACGACGCCGCCTGGATCTCGCTGTGCTCACCGGAATCGGTCCAGCCGTTACAAGCGATCGCCACCGCGGTCGACCCGCACATCCACGTCCAGGTCAGTGGGAACAGCACCGACTGGGTCGCTGAGCTGTCCGAGACTGACACTGCCACAACGGAGCTGCCGGAGGTTTCGATCGCCAAAGTCAGCGGCGGGTCTACGTTTGAGTTCCAGCCGCGGCAATCGCTTCCGTTGACTGTGGTGTGACGCGACTCGATCTGTCAAGACGTTGCCTGTCTCACTTCGGTGACGCAACCGCATCGACCGTGTACCGATGATGTTGTGCCCGATCGTCGTAGCGTGAGCGCCGTTATGGTTAACCCTGGCTACCGACCGCAATCGACGAAAGTATTCGCTTTATGTATGACCCGTTGGGGTTATCGATCGGGACCACCAATCTAGTCGCGGTCCGCAGCGGGAATCCGCCGGTCTCGCGTCGCGCTATATTGACCATTTTTCCTGATCGCGCGCCGGAACTCGGTGTGCCCGTGGAGAACCCGGACGCGACAGACACCGGAACGTTGATGGCCGGCTTCGTAGAGCGGATCGGTGGGTCAAACGCTCTGAAGTCTGCTGACGGCTCGACCCACGACCCGGCACTGTTGCTGGTCGAGGCTCTGGATGCGTTGATCGGCGCGACTGGTGGCGCCGCATTGACGTCGAACATCACGATGGCCGTTCCCGCACACTGGGGGCCGGAGGCGTTGCGAGGCCTGCAAGACGCGTTGAGCACCCATGCTGGTTTCGTTCGCGGCGGCATCTCCCCGCGGCTGGTTTCTGATTCCGTTGCCGCGCTGACGGCGTTGAACTCCGATTCCCGCCTACCTGACAACGGAATTGTCGCGCTGTTTGATTTCGGCGGTGGCGGCACGAGCGTCACGCTGGCCGACGCCGCGTCGGGCTTCACCCCGATAGCCGACACCCTGCGCTACCCGGAATTCTCCGGCGACGTCATTGATCAGGCACTCCTGGTTCACGCTCTGGACAACGCGGGCCACAGCGATAGCGCCGATCCCGCCAGCACCGCCGTCGTCGGGCAATTCGCCAGTCTGCGTGAAGAGTGCCGTCTGGCCAAAGAACGGCTCTCCAGCGATACGGTCACCGAGCTGATCGTCGATCTGCCCGGTCAGCACGCCCGGGTCCAGGTAAGCCGAGCCGAGCTGGATAGCCTGATCGAGGAACGGCTCGACGATTTGCTCTCCGCGTTCGACGACATGTTGCGTCGCAACAGAGTTCGCCGCAGGGATCTGGCGGCGGTGGCGATGGCCGGTGGTGGTGCCAAGATTCCGCTTGTCGCCCAGCGTCTTTCGCCCTATGCCAAGTCCTCGTTGCTCACTGCCGTGCAACCTGGACTCGCAATGGCGGTCGGGGCGCTGGTGCTCTCCGCCCGGCATCCGCTCGAGCAGCAAGACGAGGAGATCGAAGAACCGACGATGGCCGCGCTGGTGGGCGCGTCGACCGGTAGCTTCGCCACGTCGAGCAGTACCTTCGCTGCGCCCACGGACTCACTCGGTACCCCCACGGGCACATTCGGTGCTCCGACCGGGACGTTCCCGGTCCCCACCGGCGGTGCGTTCTTCAACGATGACCCGTCGGAGACGCTGCATGAGTTGGCCTGGTCGCAGGCGGACGATTCCAGCGACGAGCCGGTGGTCTACACCGGTGAGCCTTACGACGACGACGACAACCGCGCTACGCCCTCGCAGCTGATGCAACTGCCGAAGGTCCAGCCACTCGACGTGTCGCACCGCGGAAACCGTCTGCCGCAGCTGTTTTTGGGACTCGCCGCGCTGGTCTCGATGGTCGCTATCGGTGGGGTGGCATTCTCGTTGACGAGCACCAGCAACCGCGCCCCCACCTTGCCCAGCAGCACCACAACCGTGCCACCGCCGCCACCACTCAGCTCGCAGCTCCCGTCGCCGAGTCCGCTGCCGCCACCTCCGCCCAGCGCGGAGCCGTCGCCCACCGTCGCCCCGCCACCCACCAGCGAGGCGCCGCCGCCCCCCATCAGTGAGGCACCGCCGCCCCCTCCGCCCCCGCCGGTGACCACGACGTACGAGCCGCCACCGACCACCAGGGCGCGGGCCACGACGACCGCCCCGCAGCCGACGACCACCACGCCCCCGGCGGCGAGCACCACCCCGAGCACGACGCCACCGCCGCCGCCGCCGCCGAGCACCACGCCGTCGCCGGCGATGACCACGACGTATTTGAATCTGCCCTTCGTGCCGGTGCCGATACCGGTTCAGGTGCCCGCGGGGCAGGGCGGCGCCAGCCAGCAGCCGCAGAATCCCTATCAGCCGCAGAATCCTTACCAGCCACAGAATCCCTACCAGCAGCAGAGCCCGTATATGCCGCAGAATCCCTACGCGAACCCGGGGTACGGCTACTAGTCGTGGCGGTCGGTCCGCTGGTCGCGGCTGGGGAGTTGAACTGCGGGGTGGACTCAGCTATCTATCGTTAGCTCGCCCAGTCGATCCCGGGCTGTATTTGGACACCTGACCAGTAGGGTGCGAGTGCCGGGTCGCCCGGGTTTGTGTGGCGTCGCTGCCGTCTCGGTACGACCTGCGATTCATAACGTGCAGCTAATCGGGTAAGTAACGCCTCATCTTGCCCGGGCGATGAAGTTTGTCGAGGGCTCCCGCGGTGCACTTTTCCGCCTAGACGGTGCTAGCAAAGGACTCTGGAGGAGTAGCCTAGACGGTGCTAGCAAAGGACTCTGGAGGAGTAGTGGACATCGTACTTGGTGTGTCGATGGCACCAACGACGGTCCGCATGATGCTGGTCGAAGGTGAAAACGCCGACGGTGTCACCATCGAGGAAGACAACTTCGAGGTCGTCGCTGCGGACAGCGCGGCAACCTCGGGGGCACCCGAGCAGGTGATCGCCGCGATCCTCGGTACCCGGGAAGGTGCCGCTGAAGGCGGCTATCGGTTGATGTCGACTGGGGTGACCTGGACCGAGCCGACCGAGGTCGGCGCGCTACGCGACGCGCTGGCCTTCGGCGAAATGCGAAGCGTCATGCTGGTCTCACCGCTGCTCGCGGCGGCCGCGCTGACCCAGACGGTCGGCGATGCGATGGATTACGAGTACACCGCGCTGCTGTTTGTCGAGCCGGAAAGTGCAACCTTGGCCGTGGTCGAGACCACCGACGGTTCGATCGTCGACCTGCACCGACAGCGGGTGCACTGTGCTCGGCGCAGCGCCGAGGCAGTCACCGAGTTGGCGGCGATGATCGCTGCCCTCGACGGGCTGGAGTCGAGGCCGGACGGCGTGTTCGTCGTCGGTTGCGGCGTCGATATCGTCCCCATCAAGCGGCAATTGGACGCGACGGTCTCTATTCCGGTGAGCGCACCGGAGGAACCGGACATGGCGCTCGCCCGTGGAGCGGCGGTGGCATCGGCAAACGCGCCGTTGTTCGCATCGTCGACCGCCGCGCTGGCCTACGCGCAGGATCCGGGTACCGGTGAGGTGAACCCCAACGCGCTCGCTCCGGCGTATCTCGACGTTTGCGCCAACGCCCGGTTGGGTGACAGCGCCCTCGCCTACAGCGCCTTGGCGGACGACGAAGTCGACCACGGCCTCCGCACGCACCGGCCGTTCCTGCTGGCGAGTAGTGCGGGGGCGGCAGCCATCCTCATCGGCATTGTGGCGCTGGCGATGTCGCTGGTAGCCGATGTCGTGCCGACGGTCGGCCAGCGAACCAGCCCCGGCATACACGCCGTCCCCACCAAGCAGGTGCCGGCACCGCCGAGCGCGCACGCACCGGCGGTGGCCGCCCCGGGGTCATCCGCGCCGCCAGCAGCGCCGCCGCCATCGGCCGCACAGCCTCCACCGCCGGCGCAGACGATCACGGCGCCGACTCCGGTGGTGCACCAGTCGCCGCAGTGGGCTCTGACCCCGAACCCGGTCTATCGGGCGCCGAGTCGGCGAGCACCTGTCTACGTGCCGCCTCCGCCGCCGCCGGCCGCGCCGCCTCCGCCACCGCCGGCCGCGCCGCCTCCGCCGCCACCGGCCGCACCCCCGCCCGCTCCTCCGCCGCCGCAGTTGCCGCCGATGGTGATGTACCTTCATCTGCCATTTGTCACGGTTCCGATTCCGATCAACCCGCCGCCACCTCCGCCGCCCCCGCCGTAGCAGTCGGCCGCCGAACCCGGGGTACGGCTACTAGTCGTGGCGCGAACCACTCGATATGCGCACACTGGGTGTATCGGGGTGAGCTGCCAGGAGGCCGCAATGGACGACAACGATCGGTTCGGATTCGATCCAGAAGACGTGGAGCGAGTGATCCGCGACGCGGGCGAGGGACTACGCGACGCGTTGGAAGGAGTCAGCCGGTTTTTCACCGTGCCCGGCGACCGGTCCGGATGGTCCACGCTTTTCGCGGATCTGTCGCGGCGTGCACCAACCAGGCCGGAAACCACCGGCGAGACCGGTGACGGGGTTTGGGCGATTTACAGCGTAAGCGCCGACGGCGACGCCCGCGTCGAGGAGGTCTACGCCACCGAACTCGATGCGCTGCGGGCGAACAAGAACAACACCGACGCGAGCCGCAAGGTCCGATTCCTGCCGTACGGCATTGCCGTCAGCGTCCTGGACGATCCGGAAGAGTCACCGTAACCTGGTGCGGCCGGCGAGCCGCGACGTAGGTCCCGCTGGAGTAGTGACCCACTTTCGCGGGTACAACGCCAGAATGGTGTCCATTTACCTCCGCCCTGTCGGCCGTTTTCTCATCGCAGCGCTGGTAACTGTTGGCGCACTGCTGAGCGCCCCTATGCCAGTCACGTCTGCGCAGCCATGCCCGGACGTCGAGGCGGTGTTCGCCCGGGGCACCGGCGAGCCACCTGGTGTTGGCGGGATCGGGGAGCCGTTCATCGACGCGTTGCGCTCGGCCGTGGGTCCCCGGTCGCTCGACGTGTACCCGGTCAACTACGACGCCAGCAGCAATTTCTCCGACCGTATCGAGTTCGCCCAGAGCGTCGTCGCCGGGATCAAAGACGCCAGCAGTCATATCGAGGCCACCGCGGCGAACTGCCCCAAGACCAGGATCGTGCTCGGCGGCTATTCCCAGGGTGCGGCGGTGGCCGGCTTCGTCACCTCGGCGTCCGTACCTGCGGGAGTGCCCGAGGAGTACGTGCCCTTCCTGCCTAAGCCGATGCCGCCGGAGATTGCCAACCACGTGGCTGCGGTCACGCTCTTCGGAAAACCGTCGGCTCAGTGGCTGCAGAATTACGGCGCGCCGGCGATCGTCATCGGCCCGCTGTATGTGCACAAGACCATCGACTTGTGCGCCGATGGCGACACGATCTGCAACGGTGATCCCGGCGGGGCGCCCAGCTTCGCACACACCACGTACCCGGTGAACGGCATGGTCGGCCAGGCCGCGGGTTTCGCCGCGAGCCATCTGTAGCCGTCAGTCGGGGTGGTTCGCCATGATCGTCGCGAACAATTCGGCCATCTCGTCGGCGGGACCGCCCGGCACGGTGTAGCCGGCCTCGTCGCGGATCTCCTCGAGATGATCACGCACCTGCTCAATCGATAGCGCGGGACTGTAGAAGCCCTTCGTCCTGCCGATGAAGAAGCGGGCGACGTGTCCGGCGCCGACCGTGTAGATCTCACCGGAAACCGGACAATCCCGGTGCGTCAGGAACGCCGCTACCGGGGCCACCAGCGCCGGATCGAGCTTCTGAAGGTATTGGGCGACAAGGTCATCCAAAACGGCCCGGGCCGTCGCGTGATTTTCAACGGCCTCCTGGCCGGTTGCTCCGTCGACGGAATGCGCCAGCATCCGGGTGTAGGCGATCGGTGCGATGGCGTTGACCTTGATGCCGTGGTCGGCTCCCTCGGCGGCGAGTACCCGGGTTAAGCCGATCAACCCGGTCTTGGCCGCGCCGTAATTGCTCATCCGCTCGGCGCCGAGGAGTCCGGCGGCCGAGCAGGTGTTCAGGATTCGTCCGTAGCGCCGCTCGCGCATCACTTTCCAGGCTGGTCTCGTCACGTGGAACGCGCCCTTCAAGTGCACATCCAGCAACGGCTCCAGCCGATCGGCGGTGACGTCCTCAAACGGCGCGTCTCGGACGATGCCCGCATTGTTGATCACGATGTCGATGCGTCCCCAGGTGCGCAGGGCGGCATCGATGATCGCCTGGCCGCCTTCAGGGCTGGCCACGCTACGGGTATCGGCGATCGCCGTACCGCCGTGCTCGCGTATCTCCTCGGCGACAGCGGCTGCGGCGTCGGTGCTGGAACCCGCTCCGGTCACCGAGCCTCCGAGGTCGTTGACCAGGACGCACGCGCCGCGCGACGCCAGCAGCAGCGCGTACTGCTTACCCAAGCCACCGCCGGCGCCGCTGATCACCGCAACCTGATCGTCGAAACGCATGTCGGTTGTCACCAGGTAACCGGTAGCTCTTTCATGCCGTAGATGTCGGCGCTTTTGAACTTCAGCTCGTCTGGCGGCACCGCCAGTTGCAGTCCTGGTAGCCGGCGGGCCAATGTGGCGAACGCAACCTGCATTTCGACTCGGGCCAGATTGGCTCCGATGCATTGGTGGGTGCCGTAACCAAACCCCACGTGCCCACGAGTGTTTCGATCGACATCGAACACCTCTGGGCTGTCGACGAATTCGGGGTCCCAGTTTCCGGCGGGCAGGTTCATCAAGACCCTGTCCCCGGCGCGGATCAACTGACCGCCGAGGGTAAGGTCTTCGGTCGCCAGCCGATCCACTTGAGCGTGCACGATGCTGAGATAGCGCATGAGTTCTTCGATGGCATTGGCGATCACAGCTGGATCGTCAGTACGGCCAAGCCGTTCGAAGGCGTCGGGATTGTCCAGCAGCGCAACTGTTCCCAACGAAATCATGTTGGCAGTGGTTTCGTGGCCGGCCAGCATCATGATCACACCGTTGACGGCGACGGTGTCGTGGTCAAGTTGGCCGGTCGCTACGTAGTCGGTGACGAGGCGGCTGATCAGGTCGTCGCCGGACTCGCGCTCTTTACGTGCCACCAACTCCTGGATGTAGACATACATCTCGGCGAAGCCCTGCGCCCTTTGCTCGTCGGTGGAGCTCGTGTCCAATCCGGCGGAGCTGTTGTGCTGGAAGAGCTCGAGGTCCTCGGGAGGGACGCCAAGGAGCAGCGCGATTACCAGCGACGGCACCGGTAGGGCGAAGTCGCGCACGATGTCGGCCGGTGGGCCGTTGTCGATCATCTTGTCCAGGTATTGGTCAACCAGTTCTTGGATCTGTGGCCGCATTGCTTCGGTACGCCTGAAAGTGAACTGGCTGGTCATCATGCGTCGCAGGCGGTGATGCTCGGGATCGTCGATGCGCGCGAAGATGACTGGCGTGCTCTCATCGCTGGACGGCCTGATGAGGTCCGAGAGGGTGTCGGCAGACAACCGCGGATCGACCAACGCGGCTCGGATGTCCGGGTAGCGGCTCACTATCCAGGTCGGTTGGCCGTTCCACATCGCCTGCCGAAGGCCAGGATCTTGCCTCCAGTTCGTGAATTCGGTCGGAGGCGCGAGCGGGCACCGCGCGGCGCGCTGCAGCGGAATTACGGGTAGATCGGAAGTTGTTGAGGTCACCGGCGATTCCCATTAACTGTCAGTTAACTGCCAATTGGACGAGCGTAAAACGTAGCTGACTGGCAGTCAACCGCCAGTTACGCTGGCGTCATGACTGCGGTGACCGAACGGCCGTTACGAGCAGACGCTGCGCGCAACGCCGAGCGCATCGTGCGGGCCGCTCGGGAGATCTACGGCGAGTTCGGGCCGGAGGCACCCATCGAGGCGATCGCCCGTCGAGCCGGCGTCGGTGAACGAACGCTCTACCGGCGGTTTCCGACCAAGGCCGAGCTGATCCGGGCTGCGCTGGATCAATGCATCGCCGAAGACCTTACGCCGACGATCGAGGCCGTCCGCGGCGCCGCTGACCCGCTGCACGGCCTCGCCCAGCTGATCGATGCGGCGATTTCGCTGGGCGCACGCGAACACAACCTGTTAACCGCGGCGCGCAGGGCCGGTTCGTTGACTCCCGACATCTCGACCTCGTTGAACGAGGCGCTCACGGAACTCGCCCAGCGCGGCCAGCACGCCGGTGTCGTCCGGGCTGACCTGGTGGCTGACGACCTGCCGCGGCTGATAGCGATGCTCCATAGCGTGCTGTGGACGATGGAGGCCAACAGTGACGGCTGGCGTCGCTACGTCGCACTCGTGATGGACGCGATATCAGCCCGCGATCGACGACCATTGCCGCCGGCAGCCAGACTTCGTTTCGCGACCGAGTCGAGCAGGTGGCCGATGTAGACAGCCGGTTCAACGGCCGCTCGTTATCCGATCGTGACTATTCTCTGATTTGTCCGTAAGCTCCCTGCCGTGGGACGACATGAATTAGCCAGGGACCGGCGAAAATCGCCGGTCGCAGTGGCTATAGTGGCCGCGCCGGTCGCTGCCCTCTTTGCCCTTGGCGGAAGTGCCCATCAGCTCAGCCCCGTCAGCAACGCCGCGTCGGTTGCTGATGGCCTCGGACCGTGCTCGTTTCAGGTCACAACAGGGGGGCCGGGCACAGTGTCGTGGAACCCGTCCAACGTGAATTCTGGCCCAGCGGAGACGGCGCCGGCATCACGAGCGGCGAGATGGCGAGTCGCCACTAAAGACGCCCCGCGGCGTCTCGTGGCGGACGTCGCTCCGGAACGTGGCCTACAGGTCAAGACGATCCTGGCCGCTCGCAGCATCACCGCGGCATTCCCGGAGATCAAGAGCATCGGCGGTGTCCGACCGGACAGCCTCCCATGGCATCCGCGCGGTTTGGCGATCGACATCATGGTTCCCAACCCGTCCAGCGCGGCGGGCATAGCGCTCGGCAACGAGATCGTCCGGTTCGCGTTCAAGAACGCAGACCGCTTCGCGTTGCAGGACGTTATCTGGCGCGGCACCTATTACACGCCCAGCGGGCCATCAGGATCCGGCTACGGCCACTACGACCACGTCCACATCACCACCCACGGCGGCGGATATCCCACCGGCGCGGAAGTCTACATTCGCTGAGCGCGTCAGCGCGGACCCACGAGCGACGCGAACAATTCGTTGTAGTCGGCGTCGGCCGTCTTGACGAACACTCCGCGGGTGCCGCCGACCGCGACCGAATACTCGCCGCCCGAGTAAGCCCAACCCTGCTGCGGGGCGAAGGCGAACTGCGGGTTGAGCTTGGTGAATGAGCCGGCCAGCACATCGAACAACTGGGTCACTGCTGCCGTGAACTGCGCTGTCTGCTCGGCCAGATCCTTGGGGAAGTCGACGCTGGCTTCGAAGTCCACCAGCGAGCCGTCACGCGAAAACTCGCCTGCTGCAACGACGCCCTTGAGGTCGAGCAACTCCTTCAGTGTTGAAGACATGATGATTCTCGTTTCTGTGTAGCTGCGGCGTGGTTGCGCCCCGCAGCGGTTCGCTTGATCTACTGTGTCAAACGCTATGAGCGGTAAATGTTTTCGGCAACGGTTACGATCGTGCCGAATCCATCGTTTGAAGGCCTGACGTCAGTGGTTAGCCGACAGGGCCGCTTCCCGCGGCTGTCGCCGGCCGAACATCACTATTTGGACACAGTGCGGTGTGGCCTAGCGCACGTTGAACATGGGTCCACTAAAAACGATCTTGTTCGTTGGAACGCGACTGTTCGGTACGGCTGCGCGCTTTGGGCCGCACCGGTTGATTTATGGGAAGTACTCGAATGTGGATGAGGGAGTTGACGTCGGTGACAACTTTCGATCGATACAACATCAAAGTCGTTATCGGCGTTGGGTTGTGCGGAACCGCAGTAGCCTTCAGCACGGGCGCAGCAGCCGCCCCGCTAAAAACGGGCGGCTATGCATGCGTCCAGGGAGCGGCGGGCGAAGTTGGTGCGCCGGCGGTTGTCGGCGGTCCAGTGGTCGCGGCGGTGTGTGTTCCGCCCGCGCCAGCGGGCGCTCCAATCGCCGAAATGGGCGGTGCGCCAGCGGCTGCACCGGTTGCCGGCGCTCCGGTTCCGGCGGGTGCTCCGGTCCCCGCGGGTGCTCCGGTTCCGGTTGTTCCGGCCGGCGCCCCGCTGATCGCGCTTGGGCCGGTTGGCGGGGACGGGGGTGCTGTACTCACCGGCGGCCTCGGGGGTAAGGGTGCGCCGACTGGTCCGGCGCCGGCGGGCGGCCCTGTGCCCGGTCAGCCGCTGCTGCCCGGTCCTCCGGAGTGATGTCGCGCCCCCGAGTCAAGCCAAGCCCGGGGCCATTTGCTGGAGTGCACGCCAACAGCATTCTGGTGCACTGTAGTCACCTGCGCAGCTAGAAATTTCAGTTCGTTCGGGTAGCCTCGCGCTGCCCGTCGAGCGGGTTTGACTCCCTGCTCGCGTAGCCGAAACGTGACAGATGCTTAATCGAATTGCCGACGCGCCCTTGAGCGTCCAACATTTCGGACACGCCTACCATCACAAGAACAACTTCCTCTACTAGAAGGAACTGAAGCATGCGGGCGGTTCTTCGTTGTGCTGTTGTGCTGCTTGGCATCGCCGCGCTCGTGGTCACCGGGCCATCCGGCGTTAGCCTGGCCGCGGCGAACCAGTCGTACAGGTTCGCTATCGCTTCGGTTCGACCGGCGGCTGGTCAGATAGTGGGTGTGGCGTACCCCGTGGTGGTGACGTTCCGCGCGCCCGTCGTCAACCGGCGTGCGGCCGAGCGGGCCGTTGAAGTCAAATCCGCGCCCTCGATGACCGGCAAGTTCGAATGGATCGACAACGACGTTGTGCAATGGGTTCCCGACCGATACTGGCCGGCGCACAGCACGGTAGCGCTGTCCGTGGGCGGCCTGTCGACGGACTTCAAAACGGGTCCTGCTGTCCTCGGCGTTGCCGATATCTCGGACCACACTTTCACCGTGAGCGTCGACGGAGTCCGGACGGGACCGCCGCCTCGACTACCCGCCCCCCACCACCAACCCCACTGGGGCGAAGAAGGGGTGATGCTGGCCTCGATGGGTCGGCCGGAATTCCCGACACCTGTCGGCGTCTACACGGTCATGTCCAAAGAGCGCTCGGTGATTATGGATTCGAGCAGCGTCGGCGTTCCGCTCACCGATCCCGCGGGTTACCGAGTCCCGGTGGATTACGCCAGCCGCATCAGCAGCCGCGGCCTGTTCGTGCATTCAGCTCCGTGGGCTGTCCAATCACTAGGACGTGAAAATGTCAGTCATGGGTGCATCAGCCTGAGCCCCGCCGACGCAGAGTGGTACTTCAACACGGTCAACGTTGGCGACCCGGTGGTTGTGAAGGAATAGCGGAGGCGCTACCAGATCGCCTGTTGTAGCCGGGCCGCACTCGCTACGGTCAGTAGTACCTACGACGGAGGACTCATGGCCGGGCAAATTCCATTGGTCGAGTATCTGGTGCTCGACGACGGCGATCCGCATCTGGTCGCGCAGCAATGCGCGAACTGCGGCGCCCGATTCTTCGATCGGCGTAATGCTTGCGCCGGCTGCTTCGCGTCCGAATTCACGACCGTTCCGGTCGCGACCGAGGGCACGGTGCGGGCCTTCACGATCGTCACCTTCGCCGCACCCGGCATCCCCACCCCGTTCGTCGCGTCCGTGATCGACTGCGACGGCACGCAGGTGCGGGCCAACCTGATCAACGTCGAGCCCGATCCCGCGCACGTCCGCGACGGGATGAAGGTGCGACTGGCCACCCAGTCGATCGGGACCGACTCGGCGGGCACCGAGGCGATCGGCTTCGGCTTCGAGCCCGCGGAATGACTTACCAGCACCGCAATCACTTCACGAAGGAGCGGCCACGATGAGTGCCAGCGACGAGGTCTGGATCCTCGGGATCCGGATGACCAAATTCGGCAAGCACGCCGACCGAGACACCGTTGACCTGGCCGCCGAGGCCGCCACCGGCGCGCTCGGCGATGCCGGCGTGAGCATGGCCGACATCGGTGTGCTGGCGGCCGGGAACTTGATGGCCGCGAACGCCGGGATTGGTCAGCAGCTGCAAAAGCAGATCGGCCAGACCGGCATACCGGTGTACAACGTCGCCAATGCCTGCGCCACCGGTGCCACCGCGTTGCGGACCGCCATCATGGCCGTGAAGGCGGGCGAAGCCAAGTACGGGATGGCGGTCGGCGTGGAGAAGCTGTCCGGTGCCGGGCTGCTCGGCGTGGGCGGCACAAAGAAGGACAGCGCCGACGTCTGGGAACCCAACGGCCGCTACGGCGCGGTCGCACCCGTCGACGGGCGGATCGGCACGGAGGCCATGCCCGGTGTGTTCGCCCAGATCGGCACCGAGTACGGCCACAAATACGGCGGCACGAGCTTTGAGCTATTCGCCCGGATCAGCGAGAAAAACCACGCCCACTCGACGTTGAATCCGCTGGCCGCCTACCAGAAGAAGTTCACCCTCGAGCAGATCATGAACGACGTGATGATCGCCTACCCGAACACCCGGCCGATGTGCTCGGCCAACTGTGACGGGGCCGCGGCCGCCGTCGTGTGCAACGGCGAGACGTTGAAATCGCTTTCGCTGCAACAGCAACGGCGCGCGGTGAAAGTCTCGGCGTCGATACTGACTTCCGATCCCTACGAGGATGGCTGTCAGGTCTTGCCGAACGTCAACACGCTGACCCGCAACGCTGCCAAGACCGCCTACGAGCAGGCCGGTATCGGCCCCAGCGACTTGAATCTGGTCGAACTGCACGACTGCTTCGCCACCGCCGAGCTGGTGCATTACGACAACCTGATGCTGTGCGAACAAGGCGGAGCGGCCGACTTTTTCAACACGGGTGCGACGTGGCGCGACGGCTCGATCCCGGTGAACGTCTCGGGTGGGCTGCAATCCAAAGGCCACCCCATCGCGGCCACCGGTATCGCCAACATCTGGGAGATCTGCCACCACCTTCGCGGCGAAGCCGGCGATCGCCAGATCGAAAACGCCAAAGTCGGGCTGGCCCACGTGATCGGTCTGGGCTCTGCGTGCGGCGTCCACATTCTCGAAAAGTCAGCCGCCTAGTGGCGATCGCGAGGACGGCGGAGCCGGGCGAAGCGGGTCGCCACCATCGGGCTAGTGGCGATCGCGAGGACGGCGGAGCCGGGCGAAGCGGGTCGCCACCATCGGGCTAGTGGCGATCGCGAGGACGGCGGAGCCGGGCGAAGCGGGTCGCCACCATCCGGCCCAGCCTGGGTCGACTTGATTGCCACACGACTGCAATGTTTGCATCACGTGCAACTATGGGCGTATGGACGGTCAGATGGGCCTGCGCGAGCGACGTCGCCGCCAGACCAGCGCCGACATCCGCGGTGCCGCGGTGCGACTGGCCCGTGAACGCGGCTGGGACAGGGTGACCATCGAGGACATCTGCACTGAAGCCGGAATCTCGGCACGCACGTTCTTCAACTACTTCCCGAACAAAGAGTCCGCAATCGCCTACGGCCCCTCTGACATACCGCCGGAGCTGGTCGAGGAGTTCGTTGCGGCTGGGCCCGCCTCTTATTCGGTGGTGCTGGCCGAGCTGATCACGTTGGCTGCCCACCATCTCCGCGATGTGCCGCCGGCACGCGAACAAGCAGAAACCATGCTGGAACTCGCTAAGACGACACCCGCGGTGTTGGCGGCGTTTCTCGCCGATCTGGAGCGGTTCCAGAATCACCTGATAGACATCGTTGCCCGCCGCCAAGGGATGCAGCCTGACGAGGAAATTCCGGCGGTGATCTCCGCGTTGGCCTTGACGGCCATCCGTTCGGGCATCGAGCGCTGGACGGACGGCAAGCCGGAGGATGCCGACGACACGCCGATGCCCTACGTCGAGCGGGCTGCTGCCCTGGTCAACAGCATCTTCACGAGCTGATCTGAGACACTTCGTGCAAAGGTTGCAGAATCTGCAAAATTTGCACATTATGTACTAGGTGCAGATATCGAAGATAGTCCGCAACGCGTGGTTGCCACTGTTGATCGTGGCGGTCGTGGTGGTAGGGGGCTTCGCCGTGACGCGGGTCAAGTCGTTCTTCGGTGCCCACGACACCGGCGTCATGACAACCCCACGGCTGGACGATTCCAAGCCGTTCAAGCCCAAGGTCGTCAAATACGAGATCTTCGGCTCAGCAAGCCGGGCCAACGTGAACTACTTGGATCTCAGCGCGGAGCCACAGCGGGTGGACGGGGCGCCGCTGCCCTGGACGGTCGTCCTCAGTACGACTGCCCCCTCGGTGTTCCCGAACATCGTGGCGCAAAGCGACGGTGACTCCATCGGCTGCCGGATCACCGTCGACAACGAAGTCAAGGACGAGAAAGTCTCCAACGGCGTGCACGCCCTGACCTTTTGTCTGGTGAAATCGGTATGAGCACAACATTTCCCGACGCCCACACTGACGAGATCCCGATCGCCAGGCATGCAGCGCGGTCCCGGATCCCACGACTTCTTCGCACGTTTGCCGTACCCGTCATCCTCGGCTGGATCGCTCTGATCGCATTGCTCAATGTCGTCGTCCCACAGCTGGAGGTTGTCGGGAAGATGCGCTCGGTGTCGATGAGCCCCGACGACGCGCAATCGGTGATCGCGACGAAGCGCGTGGGTGAGGTGTTCGGCGAGTTCAAATCCAACAGCTCGGTCATGATCGTTCTGGAGGGCCGGAAACCTCTCGGCACCGAGACTCACGCCTACTACGACCAGATCGTCAAGAAGCTCGATGCCGACCGCAAACACGTTGAGCACGTTCAGGATCTGTGGAGTGATCCCCTGACCGGGGCGGGTGCGCAAAGCAACGACGGCAAGGCAGCCTACGTTCAGGTTTACCTCGCCGGCAATCAGGGCGAAGCGTTGGCCAATGAATCAGTCGAGGCCGTTCAACAGATCGTTGCAAACTGGCCTGCGCCCAACGGAGTCAAGGCCTATGTCACCGGGCCTGCAGCGTTGTCAGCCGACCAGAACATCGCGGGCGACCGCAGTTTGCAAGTGATCGAAACCGTCACGTTCCTGGTGATTATCACGATGCTGCTGCTGGTCTACCGGTCGGTCATCACCGTGCTGCTCACGTTGGCGATGGTCGTGTTCGAACTCGGCGCCGCCCGCGGGATGGTGGCATTCCTCGGCTATCACAAGATCATCCTGCTCTCCACGTTCGCCACCAATTTGTTGGTTACGCTGGCGATCGCGGCCGCCACCGACTACGCGATCTTTTTGATAGGCCGATATCAGGAAGCGCGAGGCAACGGCGAGTCTCGGGAAGACGCCTACTACACGATGTTTGGCGGTACCGCGCACGTCGTGCTCGGATCGGGCCTGACCATCGCCGGCGCGACCTTCTGCCTGCACTTCACCAACCTGCCTTACTTTCAGACGCTGGGTATTCCATTGGCGATCGGCATGGTGGTCGTGGTGGCGGCGGCGTTAACGCTTGGGCCCGCCGTGATCTCGGTGGCATCACGCTTTCGCGAAACTCTGGAGCCCAAGCGCACGCAGCGCATTCGCGGATGGCGCAAGATCGGCGCCATCGTGGTCCGGTGGCCCGGGCCGATCCTGATCATGACGATCGCGCTGGCACTCATCGGCCTGCTCACCCTGCCCGGCTATCGGACCAACTACAACGACCGCAACTACCTGCCCGCCGATCTGCCGGCAAACGCCGGTTATGCCGCCGCCGATCGACACTTCTCCCAGGCGCGGATGAATCCCGAGCTGCTGTTGATCGAAAGTGACCACGATCTGCGCAATTCCGCGGACTTCCTGGTCATCGACAAAATCGCCAAAGCGATCTTCCGGGTGTCCGGTATTGGTCGCGTGCAAGCCATCACGCGGCCGCAGGGCACGCCGATCGAGCACACCTCGATTCCGTTTCAGATCAGCATGCAGGGCGTCACCCAGCAGCTGAACCAGAAATATCAGCAAGACCAGATGGGCGACATGCTCAAGCAGTCCAACGAGATGCAGACCACGATCGACAGCATGGTGAAGATGCAGGGACTGACCCAGCAGATGTCCGACGACATGCACGCGATGGTCCAAAAGATGCATTCGATGACCATCGATGTTGCCGAATTGCGCGATCACATGGCCGATTTCGAGGACTTCTTCCGGCCCATCCGCAGCTACTTCTACTGGGAGAAGCACTGCTTCGACATCCCGGTGTGCTGGTCACTGCGGTCGGTCTTCGACGGCCTCGACGGCATCGACACGATGACCGACGACATCCAGAGCCTGCTGCCCATCATGGATCATCTCGACTCAGTCATGCCGCAGTTGACGGCATTGATGCCCGAGATGATCGCGAACATGAAGGACATGAAGACGACGATGCTGACGATGTATCAGAGCCAGAAAGGCCTGCTGGATCAGCAGATAGCGGCCCAGAAGGGCTCAACCGCGATGGGTAAGGCATTCGACGCGTCCAAGAACGACGACTCGTTCTACCTCCCTCCGGAAACCTTCAAGAACGCCGAATTCAAGCGCGGCATGAAGAATTTCCTCTCGCCGGACGGCCACGCGGTGCGGTTCATCATCAGCCACGACGGTGATCCGATGACGGAAGAAGGCATTTCGCACATCGATGCCATCAAGAAGGCGACGAAGGAAGCACTCAAAGGCACCCCGCTGGAGGGCTCGACGATCTACCTCGGAGGCACGGCCGCCACCTTCAAGGATATGCAGGACGGTAGCAACTACGACCTGCTGATCGCCGGAATCGCGTCGCTGTGCCTGATTTTCATCATCATGTTGATCATCACCCGAAGCGTCGTGGCGTCGGCGGTGATCGTGGGAACCGTCCTGGTCTCACTGGGCGCGTCGTTCGGGCTTTCGGTGCTGATCTGGCAGCACCTCATCGGCATCGAGCTGCATTGGATGGTGCTCGCGATGTCGGTCATCATCCTGCTTGCGGTTGGCGCCGACTACAACTTGCTGCTGGTGTCCCGATTCAAGGAGGAGATCCACGCCGGCCTCAATACCGGGATCATCCGGTCGATGGGCGGCACCGGATCGGTCGTCACCTCGGCCGGGCTGGTGTTCGCCTTCACGATGATGACGATGGCGGTCAGTCAGCTGACGGTCATCGGCCAGGTCGGCACCACCATTGGGCTCGGACTGCTCTTCGACACACTCGTCGTCCGGTCGTTGATGACGCCTTCCATTGCCGCACTTTTGGGCAAGTGGTTCTGGTGGCCGCAGGTCGTCCGGCAACGGCCGGTACCTTCACCATGGCCTGCGCCAGGCAAGAAGGCCGAATCATTGGTCAACGCTTGACGCCCGGCAGCTTGTGGTGGCCCGGTCAGATCTCGGCGGTGACAACGCTTGCCACCGTGCGGGGCATCACGCTTTCAGGAATCTCGCGCGTTGTTGTCCCCGTAGGGCTTTCGCGCGTAACGACGTAGGTGTAGCGGTCTGCGCCGGGATCTGCGGCGAGGGGTTCTTCGCTGTCGAGCAGCGCTTCCAACGTTTCGCGATCGTCAGGATCCAGCGCGTCACCATCGACGGTGCAACTGGCCTTCAGGCCGGCGAAGCCGCCACGTCGCTCGATGATGTATTGCATCGCTGTGCCTCGATCGTTGACTGATTCGACGACGGCTCAGACGGAGATGTCGCCGGCTGGAATGCCGACCCGCGTCCATGCGCCATCCACCCCACGATATACGTCGCTGTCGCGGGGAAATAACGATTTGGCGGCGGCGCGCGTGAGCGTGGCGAACTCCTTCATGCCCATGGACGAGTAGGCATCAGTACTGGTCAGCGCCGCATACCAGACTTTCCCGGCCTTTTCCCACGATGGTCCACCGATAGTCGTCGCCGCAAGGTAGAAGGCATGATTCGGGATGCCGCTGTTTTCGTGCGGATCGCCGCCGGAAATGTAGTCGCTGTACTGCGACGGTTGCGGTGACAGACATTGTCGGGAGCCGGGTTCAGCCAGGTTGCGAAGACATGTGTACCCCTTCGCAATTGCCGCGGGCCCGAGGACGCCGGGGCCGATGAGCCAGTCCGCTTGAACGACGGTCTGCTTCCTCCGCCATTGGTGAAACATCGCACCGAATGCATCGGAGATGCTCTCGTTGAGAGCACCTGATTCGTCGGAATAGTCGAGGCCTGCGGTGAATTGCGTGACGCCGTGCGTTAACTCGTGGCCGATCACGTCATCCGATTTCGTGAAGTCGGTGAATACCTGGCCGTCGCCGTCCCCGTAGGTCATCTGAGAGCCGTCCCAGAAGGCGTTGTCGTAGCGCACGCCGTAGTGGATCGAGGACATCAGCGTCATGCCGGCATCGTCAACCGAGTTCCGCCCGAAGCATTGTCGGTAGAAATCGACGACGGCACGGGTGGTATCGAAGGCGCGCTTCGCCGTGGCGTCCGAGCTTTTACCGGGATTCGAGACCGGCGAGCCGGGCAGTGATTGAGTGTTTTTACAGTCATAGACCGTCACCGCCGGGACGGATGCGAGCACACCGGCAAGTTGCAGGCTGGTGATGCCCTTGGCGAGGAGACCGGACTGTGTCGCCTCGGTGTGAGCGCTCCGTAGTCCTCGCCACGCTCCCTCGACCGCGACACTGTCGCGGATCGCCTGTCGCGACTGCGCCGGAATTGATTTGTCCTCGCCAAGCCGCCGTAGAACACCGGTTGGAACGATGAAGCGACCGCCATGATCACACACGAGGCAACTCCTTTGTGAGCGCACAGTTTAACTGGACGTGGACGGGAGTACAGGAGCGGAGGGTGCGTCGACCTGGGTCAATGCATGCGGGCGCTACCGCCGAGGCCGATCTCCAGGACGCTGCCGGTGATGACTCCGGGGTCGGTGACCAGGTACAGCACTCCGCGGCTGACGTCCTCGGGTTGCAGCCATGGTTGAGGTATCGGATTGCCTTTCATCATTCGGCGAACCAGATCGTCCGGGATGTCGTCATCGCCAGCGGGTTGCACCATCGGTGTCTGCACTGTGGTCGGGCAGATGACGTTGACCGTGACGCCATCTTTGGCGACTTCCAAGGCGACGGATTTTGCGAGTCCGATGACACCCCACTTCGTGGCGTTGTACGCGGCCAACTCGGGAATGCCCATCCGGCCTCCCATCGACGAGGTCACCACGATCCGGCCGAACTGCTGCTGTCGCATCACCGGTATGGCGGCCCGCAGAGTGTGAAATGCGCCGGTCAGATTGGTGCCGACCAGCTGCCGCCAAACCGTGTCGCTGACCTCATCCAGTGGACCGGTGCTGACGATTCCGGCGTTGGCCACCACGATGTCGAGGCTGCCCAGGTCGGCGACGGTCTGGGTGATCGCAGCGCCGACCGCCGCCGAAATGCGTACGTCCAGGGCTATCGGCAGGCAGCGCCGACCCAGCTCTTCGACCAGCTTCGCCGTCTCTCGTAAGTCGTCCTCGGTGCCGAGCGGGTAGGTCAGATCGGTCATCTCAGCGGGAACATCGGCGACCACGATGTCGGCTCCTTCGGCCGCCAACGCCAACGCATGTGCGCGCCCTTGCCCTCGAGCTCCGCCGGTGATCAAGGCCACGCGTCCATCCAAAGCACCCATAGTTGGTTAAGCTACCAGCCGGTTGATGGCTTGGATGTTTTCTCATCCGCTGCGCGTACCACGAAATCAATTGCGGCGGGGTTCATTTCGATACCGCATTGCTCGTCGAGTGCGACTCGCCTTGCCCCGTCGTTGCTGGTCGTTCTCGGGCTGCTGACACTTACCGCTGCCACTGTGCGCCGCCGCGGCCTGAGCGAGTCCTCCCGCAATGCCGGGCAGCAGCCGATGGCTGGTGCAGCAACGGGGTCGCCAAAGTGTAGGGAAATCCCTTATTGACCGGCGCTCCTTATCTCACTGAGCCTTACCTCACTCAGGTTTTCTTAAGCCTCTTCATAGGTGACTTTTACGGTCAGCCGCCCCACCCGAGGGAGATCCGGTCCATGCACCGAGCAGCACAACGTCCGCACGTCGCCGCTGGCATCGCCTTGATGGGTGCCGGTCTGATTGCGCTGACTCCTGTCGTAGCGCCGAAGCTGGTGCACGGTCAACTGCTCGCGGAACCGAACGTCAAGGTTGCCGATGTGCTGCTCACCGCGAACGACGAGGACTTGGCCAACGACCTGGCCGCGCTGTTCGGCATCGTCCCGAATGACCTGACTTCGCCCGACCTGAACATTGCCATTTCCGTCGACGGCGTGACGTTGCTGCACGAAGGCAGCGCGGCCGCCAACTCAGGCAGCGGGGACATCGCGATCGCGAACTTCGACTCGGCCACGATCTTCAATCTCACCGGTAACTCCGGCGGCAGCGCCCTTGCGCAATACGGCAACGGCAACGGCAACGACACCTTGGTTTTCGGCGACAGCCAAGCCCAGGCCGGTGGCTCCGGACTTGATGCTTTAGGAAACAACGACATTGCGACGGTCTTCGGAAACTTAGACCATTTGTATTCCGGCGCCGGCATACTCGACGGGACCGGCAGTTTCGACCTCGCTGCCGTCTTCGGTGACAGCATCAACTCGGCGGGAGCCACCGGCGCGAATTGGTTGGTCGAAATCCTGCCTACCCTGTTCTGACCCGGTCACGCACCCGCGACCCGAATTACGGTCACCTCGACACACGACCACGCCTGCTAGACAGCGAGCTTGACGGAAGCGATCCGGGCTCGGTCAGCACCGGCGGGGCGCCTAAGCGCTCGCCCGGATCGGCAGCCGAAGCGGTATAGATCGGCTCTATTGCCGCTATCGGTGAATTCGTCTTCCGCATCCGGCGCGACGCGTCCGACCATAGGGGGGATGTAGCGGTCAATCCATGGGAGAGAAATGTCAGCATTCGTCGGGCCCGTCCGGTCACGGTGGTCGTCAACGGATGAGGCGCGTCGGTTTGACGTCATCAATCCGGCAACCGGTGCTGTGCTCGCTCAGGTATACGGCGCCGGAACCGCCGAGGTGGACCAGGCCGTGAAAGCTGCTGCGGAAGGCCAACGATCGTGGGCCCGCCGCGCCCCCGCCGAGCGGGGCGCGATACTTCGCCGAGCGTCCCTGGCGATCGCAGATCACATGCAGGAACTCGCCGAGCTCGAATCAGCCGAGATGGGCAAGCCGGTGTCGCAGGCCCTCAATTTCGACCTGCTCGCGGCGGTTGGCCTGTTCGACTTCTTCGGCGGAATCGTTCATGCGGTCACCGGCGATGCCCGTAATCAAGGGCCGATCTTGGATGTCACCGAGCACCATCCGTTTGGAGTGGTGGCGAGCGTGATCCCTTTCAATTGGCCGCCCATCCATACGGCGGGTAAGGCAGCTCCCGCGTTGGCTATGGGGAACGCCATGGTGATCAAGCCAGGTGAGCAGGCTCCGCTCACGGTGATGCGTATCGTCGAAATAGTTTCGGACATGTTGCCCGACGACGTGCTGCACGTCGTGCCCGGCGATGGCGCGACCGGCGCGGCGCTAGCATCACACCCCCGTGTTCGGAAGATCTCTTTCACCGGGGCGCCGGGCACGGGCGCTGTGGTCGCGAAGTCCGCCGCGGACAACCTGGTGCCGACGGTGCTCGAACTTGGTGGGAAGAACCCGCTGATCGTGTTCGCAGACGCCGACGTGGACGCTGCGGCCCGGGGAATCGTCGAAGGGGGCTTCTTCAATCAGGGTGAGGCGTGCACCGCGGCGTCGCGCGCACTGATCCATCGCGACGTCTATGGCGAGGTGGTGAAACGGGTCGGGGCGGCCGTGGCCAGACTCGTCGTCGGCAACGGTGCCGATGCGCGAACGCACGTGGGTCCGCTCGTTAGTCAGGCACAGCAGAAGCGGGCTCTCGACTACCTCCGCATTGGTCAGGAGGAGGGCGCCCGGATCGCCGCCCAAGCCGACCTCCCGACCGATCCTGAGTTGGCGAACGGCTTCTTCGTACCGCCGACGCTATTCGTCGACGTGGAACCGCACATGCGGGTGGCGCAGGAGGAGATCTTCGGTCCCGTGGTGTCGGTGATCCCGTTCGATGATGAGTCCGAGGCAATCCAGATCGCCAACGGCACGCCATTTGGCCTGGTAGCCAGCGTGTACACCCGCGACCACGAGCGGGGCGTCCGGGTCGGACGTCAACTCGACGCCGGAGTCGTGATGGTCAACCACTATCACCGCGCGGGTATCGGAGTCCCCTTCGGCGGGATCAAACACTCCGGTTACGGTCGGGAACACACGCTCGAGACCTTGCGTGAATGGACATACACCAAGACGCTTCGGCTGCCCTACGGCGAAGGCTCCGTTCCTGAATGGGATGCATTGTCTGACGTCTTCGCTGCCGGGCAAGCAGGGAGCTGATGCCCAAAGATCTTGTGGTGACTGACGTTCACGCCCACGCACAAATTGCCGGGATCGAAGACTTGGTGGCGGAGTGCCCCGGCAAGGGCAAGGAGCTATTCGACTTCGCCGCGCAGATGGGCGCCGAATCAGTACGCGTCACACTGCAGGTCGCAGAAGCGGCCCGGCGCCATCTGACCGACCTCGATGCGCGAATCACTGCCATGGACGCCGCGTCTGTCGACGTCCAGATGGTTTCGCCCAGCCCAACTCAATACAACTACTGGGCGGATACGGTTCTTGCCAAGGAGATCTACACCGCCGCCAACGAGGGCGTCGCCGAACTTTGCACCGCTGCCGCAGGCCGGCTGACCGGTGTAGGGCTTGTGCCCCTGCAGCATCCCGACCTCGCGGTGGCTGCGCTGGATCACGCCGTACTCACCTGCGGGCTCAAGGGCATCGAGATCTCATCGTTCGCGCGCTCCGCGGACGGGGTGATCGACCTGTCCCACCCCGCGCTCGACGACTTGTGGACCCGCGCGGCCGAATTGGACGCTCTGGTGTTCCTGCACCCCCTCGGCTGCACAGTGGATGGCCGGCTCGATCGGTGGTATCTGTCCAACGTCATCGGCCAACCGCTCGAGCACACGATCGCCCTGAGCCACCTGATCTTCTCCGGAGTTTTGGATCGCCACCCCACCCTCAAGCTGCTCGCAGCGCATGGGGCCGGCTATCTCCCCACCTATCTCGGGCGATCCGACCATGCCTGGCGCGAGCGCCCAGAGGCACGGACGTGCCAACGACCGCCCAGCGCATACATGTCGAGCATCTTCGTGGACTCGCTGGTCTACTCACCCGAGGCCTTGCGGGCCTTAGTGGCCGTCGTCGGGCCGGATCGAGTCCTGCTGGGTACGGACTTCCCGTTCGACATGGGCGTCGCAGATCCACTGGATCGGCTGGATGCCGGCGGACTCACACCGCACGATCGCGCATCGGTAGCCGGACGAAATGCCCAGCGACTTAACCTGGCCTGCTGATGATGCAGCCGAGTGGCTAGCCAGACGCGGCTAAACCAGATCGCTGGAGCGGTGCGGTAAACCGCGAAAGCGTTGCAGCGCAACCATTTTGCTCCATCGGCGATACGCAAGACCGAGGGCCGAATAGGCTTTGGCGACATGGTCGTATCCGGTCAACAGCGCGAACGCTCCGCAACGGTGGAGGGTGGCGCGAATGGAACTTAACAATCTCAATCTCAACCTGCTCGTCCACCTTGATGCGCTGCTCGCACAGCGGGGTGTGTCAGGGGCTGCCGAGCAACTGAACCGGAGTCAGCCGACGGTGTCCTCGGCGTTGGCGCGGCTTCGTCGGCATTTCGGCGACGATCTGCTGCGCCGCCGCGGCAATCGGTACGAGTTGACGCCGCTTGCGGTAGTTCTGCAGCCGCTGGTATCGGATGCGATCGCGGGGGTCGAACGCGCATTTATGAACCGTTCGGAATTCAATCCAAAGACGTCGCGACGGGAGTTCGTTGTGACGACGACTGACTTTTGGCTCGAGGCAATGTGTCCGACGATCAGTCGACTACTCAGCAAGGCGGCGCCCTTTGCTTCGATACGCTTCGATCTGCCCCGAACCTCCGACATCGACGACCCGATGTATGGCTTGAGGAGCGTCGACGGCTTACTGGCACCGCACGGTGCCATGGAGGGACCACCGCATCTGGATCTGCTGACAACCGAGTGGCGATGCATCACGAGTCGCGACAACACTCGGGTGGGCGAAGTGCTCGATCTCGAGACGCTGGCGGCCCTGCCGTGGGTCATCTTCGGGAGCCGGGTTTGGCCGTCGGGGGAATTGATGACGTCGATCATCATGCGCCAATTACGGCTCTCGGGAATCAATCCGCGGGTGGAGGCGACCGTCGGGACCTTTGCTGCGGTGCCGGCTTTTCTACGAGGAACTGACCGGGTCGCGGTGGTTCATCACACGGTGGCGCTCCGCGCTCAGGAAACATTGGGCATGCGCGTCTTCTCTCCTCCGTTCCCGTCGCGCACCGTCGTTCAGGCGTTTTGGTGGCACCCTTTCAACGCCGAAGACCGGGCGCATCAATGGCTCAGAGAATTGTTTCGTTCTGCCGCTGTGCACATCGCCGCTGAGGTCCCCGGGTTCGAGGCGGTAAGGAGCGCACAGGCACGCTGATCTTCAGCCGGTGAGTGACCTCGCAGTCCCGGTCGACCGCGCACAGTCGGCGCGCGTAGTCGCACAGACCGACAATGTGGTTGGCGCCTATTAGAGGGCGACGGTGACGGGATCGACCTCCTAATGTCGAGGGCCGGGTCGACACCAAGGTCATCGGACCGGGGTGATGTGCTTCGATCATCGGCAAAGACCTTTTACTGCTGACAGATTGGGTGGCTGAGCATGCCCACTGAACCGACGATCCAGGCAACGCGGCGACCGCGCAGCGCACCATGGGGGACACGCCGCGCCGACGTCGATGGGGTCGGCATCGCCTATGTCGAGGCGGGCGCCGGGGACCCGATCGTCTTCCTGCATGGAAACCCGACGTCGTCATACTTGTGGCGCAACGTCCTGCCGTGGATCGATGGGCTGGGGCGGTGTGTGGCGCCAGACCTCGTCGGTATGGGCAGCTCCGATGCGTTGGCGTCCGGCAGCGAGTACGCATTCGCCGAGCATGCAGCGACGCTTGCGAACATCCTTCGTGTTCTCGGCGTCGATAAGCGAGTCACCCTGGTCCTGCACGACTGGGGATCGGTGTTGGGCTTCGATTGGGCTCGACGCAACCCCGAGCGGCTCAAGGGGATCGCCTATATGGAGGCGATCGTTGCCCCGCTGCGGCGCATCGATTTTGCCGACGGCGGCGAATTCCTTGACCGCGTTCGCGGACCAGAAGGCGAGCGTTTGGTACTGCAGGACAACGTCTTCATCGAAGGGTTCCTTCCGGGCGGTGTGCTGCGCCACCTCGAACCCGAGGAGATGGAGGCATACCGGCGCCCTTGGCGGGAGCCCGGGGAGAGCCGTCGGCCGATGCTGAGCTGGGCCCGCCATGTTCCGCTCGACGGCGAGCCGGCGGACATGGTCGAGATCGTCGAAGCGAACCGCGAATGGCTGGCCCGCAGTCCAGTGCCCAAGTTGCTGATCAGCGCCAAACCGGGGCAGTTTCTCACCGGGGACGCACTTGAGCAATGCCGAACCTGGCCAAACCAACGAGAGGTTGCAGTCGCCGGCCGACACTTCCTGCAAGAGGACGCTTCCGACGATATCGGCCATGCGATCGCTGACTGGCTCATCGATCTGAGCTGAGCACGCGGGCCTGCGGTGGCGAGATTGTCCACCGCTCGCCGACCGCCTTGATTTGCAGTTTCGTGGAGCCGATGACGGGAATCGAACTCGTGCATCCAGTTTGGAAAGCTGCCTCTGATGATCGGGCCTTGGTCGCGTAATCAATGGCCGATGCACCTGGCGAGGCGGTCGACGACTGCGAAGCTGGTTGCCATCGCAGCGATGAGTTTACCGGCGCCGCTAGGTCTACCTCTCGACAGAGACAACCAACTCATCGGAGTGAGGCATGGGCCTGATTCACATCGCGCTGTTCGCAACCTTGGACCTCGTCGGACAGGCGCCCGGCGGCCCCGACGAGGACCCGGTGGGGTTCCCGTTCGGGGGCTGGCAGGCGCCCCTGGTGGACGAGGTCGCCGGGGCGCAGGTCGGCGCCGCATACGAGGGCACGGACGCCCTCCTGCTCGGCAGGCGGACCTACGACATCTTCGCCGCCTACTGGCCATACCAGGAGGGCGGCGATGACAACAAGATCGCCACGCTCTTTAACAGCGTCCCGAAGTACGTGG
Source organism: uncultured Actinomycetota bacterium (assembly GCA_963833915.1). Taxonomy (GTDB): domain Bacteria; phylum Actinomycetota; class Actinomycetes; order Mycobacteriales; family Mycobacteriaceae; genus Mycobacterium. Next base: position 20,109 of record CAWHZO010000015.1, on the reverse strand, counting down.
CCTCCCGCGGCAGGCCCGACCTCTCGTGGGCCGGCTCCACGCAGATCGGCCCGGACCTGGCAGGCGCGGTGCGCGAGATCCGCGACCGGCACGACCACGTGAAGGTCGTCGGGAGCCTGAACCTGGTGCAGACCCTTCTGCGCGAGAAGCTCTTCGACCGTCTCGACCTCTGGATGCACCCGATCTTGCTCGGCGTTGGGAAGAAGGTGTTCGGCAGTGGCGCGGTGCCCACGAACGTCACACTCCTCGAACCGCCGGTAGCCGGGCCGAAGGGCACCGTGTATCTGCGCTACGGGCTCGCCGATGGCACCCCCGGGACGGGTGACATGAGCGCACCCGATCGCGGTGCATAAGCACATTCGCAAAGCGAGGGGTACCGGGCTAGGAGCCGAACCGCGTTCGAACAGCATTCGCCCTGGTCTCGTGGAGCCGATGACGGGAATCGAACCCGCGTATTCAGCTTGGGAATTCGATTCGTCGACTCTTTGACCGTCCACTCTGGCTTTCAGTTGGTTCTTCTGATTCTGGGCGGACTCCAGCGACTCCGGCGATGACGCCCTGAATCAGTCGGTCAAGGTGCTCGGAGCTGTCGACGGTCGGCCGACCTGCAACGAACGTCATCATGACTCCGTTTATCAACGCCAGGATGGCGACGGCCTGATCTTCGACCAATGCCGGATCCGGCGTGCTCTCGGCGGGATGCCATTGGGTGACGACTTCGCGGGCGAGCGTGTAGAGCCTTTCCGCGGACCCGTCGAGAGTTGCTGCTAGTTCCGGGTCGCGGCCGGCGAGCAGCACGAGCTCGTAGCGCGCCTTGGCGCGGGTGAGCCATGGCTCGGTGTTCACGTACATGACGATGCGGGCTAGGCCGGCGGTGCCGGTGAATTGCGTTGACTGATCGTCGGCGAGTTCGGTCATCCGCGAAAAGTCGGCCGCGTCGAGTTCAATCAGCCGAGTGGCCGCGGCCTGCAGCAGCGCTTTGCGGGTCCTGAAGTAGAACGAAGCGGTGCCGGCCGGAAAGCCGGCGTGTTCGTCAACTTTTGGGTGACTGACGCCGTGTACCCCGTTGCCGCCGAGCAGCTGGATCGCGGTGTCGGCAAGCTGGCGACGCCGCTCGGGCGCGTTGTGCTTTCTACGTGCAGCGATGCACCCATTCTATCCGTTCGGCCGATAGGGTCGGGGTGCCGCTCGTGTCGTTAGAACTGGCCGCAGTTGGGTGCGGTGGGTTCGCCGTTGAAGCGGGCGGCGATCCATTGCATGGCCGGTTCACCGTCGACGAGCATCGGCAGCCCGTGGTTGATGATCAGCTTGTTGAGGAATGGTGGTTCCTCGTTGGTGCGGAAATCGATGTCGGCCCCCTGAGCGCACCAATCATGGCCGAGTCGCACGACGGGCCCGTGGGGGACGAGCGGGTCGTAGCGGTTGCTGTTGATCAGCACCGGGGCGTTGGGTTTGTAGCGTCCGATCCGCTGCGCGTCGAGCAGGCTGCTGAACGGTTCCTCGTTGACCAATTGGTTGATGTCTTCTGTGAAATAGGGCTGCAGGTGGCGGAACATGAAATCGATGAGGGTCTGGCCGACGCACTGGCGCGATACCGATTCGAGCATCGCCAGCCCGCGGGGCGTCATTTTGGAGCGGATGGCGTCGGCGGCTTCCGGATAGGCGGCCATGACGCTGTTGAGCGCGTATCCGACGACGCCGACCAGCACGCTGCCGTCAGCGTAAGGGAACAGTTCCTTGAGGTTGGCCGGCGGCGCCCCGGCGTAGGTGCCCACGATATGCAGGTCTGGGGCATAGGCCGAGGCCAATTCGGCCGCCGAGGCCGAGGCGCCGCCGCCTTGGGAGTATCCCCAGAACGCCACGGGCCCATGCGGATTCAACGATGTTCCCGGCAGGCGCATCGCCGCGCGGGCGGCGTCGAGCACAGCCTGCCCCTCGGCCACCCGTCCCACATACGTGTGCATCGAAGGGGTGCCCAGGCCTTCGTAGTCGGTCATCACGATGGCGAAACCACGGGCGACCATCGTGGCAACGAACAGCTCCTCGTAGTTGAACATGATGTCCCAGCCGCCCGAATAATGGATGCCCTGGTTGAACATTCGCGACGGGGCGCACTGATTGCCCTGCCCTTGCGTGCCCGGTGCGTAACTGATCAATGGCCGCGGCCCGTTACCCGGCCACGGGTTGTCGGGTTCGAAGTAGGTGCCGGTCACCGCGACCGGATTGCCGCGGGTATCGGTGCTGCGGTACATGATTCGGGTGCCGCTCGCCACGATCGCACCCAGTTGGCCGGACGGCTCAAGCACAAGCCGCGATGGCTCGGTACGGATCAGGTCACCGGGCTGACCCGGTGGCAGCGGATCCGGTGGGGTGTAGAACGCCGCGTATTGCGGCTCGTCACCGCCATCCGCATGTCCAGTTTCCACGCACAGCTGCGGTAAAGCAATTACCAGCAGGACTGCAAAAACTCCCCCAACCCGGCGCATTACGGAACGGTAACAACGGAGACCCCTCAGCGAAGGGAAATCTCTAAATTTTTAGAGATCTATCGCTGTGCTAACCGGGTTCTAAGTGAAGAACTGCGAGATGGCGTCGACGGCGTTCAATGCCGTCGATGGCGCTCGGCGCTGCATACCGCTCCCGGGCCTACCTCGTCAGCAATGAGTTCGGCGACCCGTACTCGCCAGCCGCGCTGTCCCGATATTGGCGAGACGCGCTGAAGGCGGCGGGCATCCGGCATATCAAGCTTCACGCCGCCCGGCGTACCTGCGCCACCGCGATGCACCTGCAGGGCGCCGCCGTCGTGATCGCCGCATGGATAGCACACAAAGACGCCGGTCTGACGATGCGCCTGTACGCGCATAGCCAAGATGATGTGCTGAAGGCCGCCGGAGCGACTTTGGACCGAGTTGTGACATCGACGTGGTGTAGCCGAACGCTGTCGAACAGTGTTTCCGCTGAAACGTGGAGCCGATGACGGGAATCGAACCCGCGTATTCAGCTTGGGAACCATTTTCTGGCCGCGAACGGTGTTCTATACCCACATGGTCACGCACTTGGCAGCTCACCGCGATCTTGAGAGAGTCGCGGTTAGGGTTCCAGCAGAGCACGAGGCGCGCGGCGCAGAGCGATGGACGCCGGCCAGCTCGAGTCATGATGCTCAACAAACACGCTGATGACCATGCGCTGAGCCCACGCGGTGCGTATGAGAGCCTCAATTTCGCGTTCGCGCGCTTGAAAAGAATGCGTGTGGCCGTCTTCGGTCAGCAGGCTGAACCCCGAGAAATCGCCGAATCGATCGTAGAAGACCGACATGACCTTGCCGGTGAATTCGCGATGATGCTCGTGCGGGTGCACCGGGCGCGGCGGAGAAACGCCGTAAGGCTCCGGCAGGATCCCGACGGAATTGCCGCCAAGCCCGTCCACGCGGCCGGCGAGATAGGTGATGTACCGGACGAGGACTGGGTACCAACGGTTGGTCGGCGTCATCTGTGTGAGGCGCCACTTCATGATGGCGAGGGTGTTCTCCTCGAGAGGCAGCATCTCTTTAGCGGTGGTGACCGGAATGCGTACGGCGAAGCTGCCCGTGACGTAGCGCCAATTGCCCATCTTTCGGCCGACACCAACCGCCGATTCCAATGCTGCTTCCGCCGGCGCAGATGCCGTGGCTGCGATCGCGTCACCATCGATGGCACGCGGTGATGACACTTTGATCACCGCCGCACGGCGAGTTGCGATGCGGCGCACGGTGATCGTAAACACCTGCCCGACGACAAGACCCGGCGGAAGGTCGACGGTGAAGAGCCCCGCGTAGTTGTCGCCCACTCCCGGAGGAACGGGAACATATGTGTAGCCGTACGGGACCTTGCAATCAATGGTGTTGGGATCTGCGGCGGAGAGCTGATGTGTCGAATAGAGCTTCCTGGCAAGCGCGAGCACACTTGACGCGTCGGCCTGTGGCCAGTAGATATGTGCGACGGACCCGACGGGCGTATTGCCCCAGTCGATCATCAGCTCGTCAGGATAGTCGGTCAGGTTCCCGCTCGCTGAGCTGAGCGCAGCGCTGCGGCGGGTGTCGAACGTTTGCGGAATGCGGTGAGTCGAAGGCGGCCCTGGATTGTCCGAGAACGTGATGTCGAGGTTGCGTTGCGCAAGCTTGTCGGAATTCGACGGGTTTTCAGTAGTTCCGTTGGAATTGGTAATTGGAGCGTCGTCGAACGCGATCTCCGAGACGAGACAGTGATGGGAACCCGGCAACATCGACTGAATAGAGTCGCCGCTGATGGTATTGGTGGTGTGATAGACATTTAGATAGCAACCAAAGTATGCCCACGCTTTGCCGCTCGACCCAATGCTGATCGGCTTATTGTTGGCCGAGGTGGCGGAGTAGTCGACGTTGATCGGATGATCCGCGTTTCCGTCGTAGTTGCCGGTGGCGAAGAAGGGAATTGTGACCGGCGGATTGCCGGTACCGATCAGCGGCGATGCCGGCAGACCGCCGACCAGCTGGGAGCGGTACGTGTAGTCCGTGATGTAGTCTGTGTCGCTTGTCTCTGTTGCGAACATGCGGAAGAACACGCGCACGTTCTTGACCGACGACGTATTGGCCGGGCCGTTGAGGCGCACGCGGGCGACCGCGAAATTGTAATTGGAAAACCGCGTTCCCGTCGGGTGCGCGGGATCGACAGAATTCGGAGAGACGGACGAATCGCCGATCAGCGCGCTGGTCTGGTCGGGGAAGGAAGTGAAAACATCGGCGCCCGTGGCGTCGGAGTTGTTGGCTGTGAGGGCCGCTAGCAGTACCTGAATATAGTTGTAGGCCGCACCAGAATCGTACTTGCTGTTATCCGCTGGGAGCAGCGGGACGCCGAGGATGGGCGCGTTGTTGATCCCAGGAGTGACGGTAAACACGCGCAGGTCCTCGCTCAGATAAAAAGCATTCGAACCGGCGGGGTTGAAGTTCGAGAAGTACGGATCGGCTCCAGCGACGAGCTCGAAAACTGCTGCCGCGCCGAAATTCTGACCGGCGATAGTGATCAGGGCGGTGAGCGGAAGGGAAGACGCCGCGGCGCCGGGCGTCGGGAAGATGCCGCCCGCGCTGATGCTTTGCATTGTGGACGAGGCGAAATCGATGGTGCAGGGAAAAAGAATGCGCTGCGGCGTGTTGGTTTGAGACGCGATTTCCGGTTGTTGTGGGCCGACCGTGACCGTGACGCCGCTCAGCGAAGCGAATGAGCCGGAGACCTTCGGTGGGGTGATACCTTGCGCGGTGGCGGGCGTGAATCCTTCGAGCACCAGCCAGAAGGCCGGCGAATAGCTGGCCGAATTGGCGGGAGTGTTGGTCGGCAACCGAGCGGCGCTAACCTCATCGAGGCCGTATGTATTCTTCTCGACTTGGAAGTAGAAGGTCTGGGTGTACATCAGAGCCGCGATGCCGTTGAGCAGCTTTGTGCCGTCGATGCTTCCCCAGCCCGTACACGGATCCCAGCCAGGCCCAGCGTTGTAGAACGGAGGGTTGGACGAGTCGGCGGGATCGTTGTTTCCCGAAGTGATGTCGTTGCAGACGCTGCTGCCGATCTGGTACAGCGTGGGATTGAGGAAGCCCAAGGGGACGCCGAATGCACTGCGCAACACCGCATACAGTCCCGCCAGTAGCGGGCACGCGCAGCTCGTCCCAGTGAAGTTGTACTTGAGGCCATTGATGAAGAACCAATCGTTGGCACCAGAGCCGCTGTAGGACACCATGGCAGCAACATCGGGAATGCAGCGCTTGTTCTTCGTTGTGTTTCCGTTGGAGTCCGTGACACTGGTGATTCCTGCTTCGGACTGGTAGGAGGGGACCGGGAAGTTCTGGCTGGGGCCGCCGCCGCTCGCGCCCGCGAAGCCGCCCACGGGGGTCGATGAATCGGCGTTGCTCCAGACCACTTCGGTGAATGTCACCGGGGGTCCGGTGTTGACGGAGCCGATGACGGTGCCGCCGACGGATGTCACCCAAGGGTTGCTGCCCGGATAGCACACGTGGGCGCTTCCGTCGTTGACGCCGTCGTCGCTGCCGCGGTCCTGCGAAATGATGAACACACCGACACCAACCGCAGCCAGCGCCTGGAACAGCGTCGACATTTGATGGGCCGCCGATCCAGAATTGGTGGCGTCGCCGATCTGGCCACTATCGTCGCTGCCCCAGAAGTTGAAACTGCAAGTCACGACGGTAGGCTGGCTTTCCCCTTCGGGTAGGAGGATGCGATTCAAGCAGACCAGAAGACCCTGCTCGGTGATCTCCGTGAAGTAGACGTTGACGGCGGCGCCCTGGGCGATGGTGGCCGCGGTGGAAATGTCCTGTGTCACCTCCATGGCGAAGCCGGTCGACCTCGTGCCGAGGTTGGTTGAGGTGACGGCCTGAACAGTAGCGGTGCTGTTGGAATACGTGTTGACGCCCACCGTCAGATTGATGTCGTTGAGCGATGCCGGCGCGGTGCGGTAGGCGCTGTTCGAGAGGTTGGGGAAGTAATTGCTGTTGATGTCGTTGGCGAGGTAGCCAGATAAGCGCTGGTTGGTCGTACCGACGGGATCGGACGGTGCAATGACACCGATAACCTGATCGGCGGCGCCGGAATTGGGGAAGTTGTATAGACCTGCGACGGTGGCGACGGCGAGCGACTTGGCGCCTGCGGGGTCGCCCGAGCTTCCGCCCGGACCGCCGACGGCGCGATTGTCCAGACCGATTACCGCAGTGACGATTTCAGCCAAAGCATCGGGAATGTGGACCGACCCGTCATATCCGTGGTGCACATGGGTCTGTGTAGGTTGTTCCTCCGATGCTTCTTTTGCGGCCCGTGAGCGGTATTCCAGCCGGGGGGTCTCGTAGCGATTGAGCTGGATACCGAACGCGCCGTTCACTTGCGACGCACTGCCGCTGATACTGATTGTGCGCCGACCAGGATGAGCCTCGAGGATCCTCAATCCGTGGGATGAGACGAAGGCTGTTACGGCGTCGATGTCCGCTGGAGACGCGCCATAGGTTTCGGCGTACTGCTGCGGGGAAAGAAATTGACGCTGACCCGGCGGCGTGTTGTCCCAGTGCTCATGACCGGGAAGTGCTGGGCTGCCAGGCTTTTGACGGAGGATGAGCGTAGCCGAGATTTGCTCACTGGCGTCCACGGGACCGAGATAGCGTGAAGCGGACGGACGAGGCCGCTCGCTGCCACTTAACCGCTTGTAACCCTCGGGAATCGCCGGGCCTTTGGATTTGGCAGCCATGGAACACTCCTCTTGGCTAGGGTGGACTGACCCGGAAAGGCTGCGACGCAATGCCAACCATGTCGGGGTCCACCTGAGGGCTGATGAGATGACAACGGCCACAGAGTGTTTCGAACGCGTGACGTTTGGTTGTCACAAGCCAACAATCGTCAACGAAGTTGTTTCGTTGTCTGCGACGAATTGGCAGGACGGTGTGACCGACTCCAAACCGGCCTCGATGGCGCACCTGGCTCGGCTCGGCATTGATAGCCCTCGGGTATCCCACCGCAAAGGCGCCATCTGCCATAGCAGTCATCCGCGAATTTTAGACCCCGAGCCGGCTTACGTCAGCCAAAATAACCGACATCCACGTCGCAACTTGATTAAAAAGAAATGCGATGCTTCTCGCTATCACAAGACCTTTTTGCATGTTGGCTGCGCGGCCGAAGTGGCCTGCGAAATACCTAGATCGTTGAAGTTACATCGTCAAATGGCGTATCACGGCTTCAACCCGTCGATACGCCATTCTCGCTTGTCGGCCGGGCTACCAGAGTACGGTGTGGATAAAAGTTGGGGTGGCCACGCAAATGGACGGTCCGCAGGGTGGTACGGCGCCACCGAAATATCGACAGGGCCGACGGAGTCCCAACGTGTCCGTTGCGCGCGCACTGGAGCGCGGGACGCGATTCCTCCTTGCGCACCAGGACGGCGATGGGCTGTGGCGAGACTTCCTCACCCCGGCTGGACAGGCATCGGAATGGCCAACCGGTTTCATCGGGACTGCCTTACAGGTGGCCTGCGCCCCCACTGAGGCGCTGGAGCGAGCCGGGCACGCCTTGCTGGCTCGCCAGAAGGCCAGCGGGGGTTGGGGCTACAACGAGGACGTTCCCAGTGATGCGGACTCAACGGCATGGATACTGCTGTTTCTTAGGCACTTGGGTTGCAGTGGTGCCGCGGCTGATCGCGCGGCTTCCTGTCTTGTCAGGCACCAGCGGGGCGCGAACGGGGGCGTCGCAACCTATTCTGAGCCGGGTCCGATCCGGCGATTTATGGGCCTAGGTCGGTGGGTGCCTTGCACGGGATGGTGCATGCCGCACACGGAGGTAACCGCGGTAGCAGGTCGCGCACACGCTGCCCTTTCGCCTGATCGCTGCCCAGTGGAAACCGCGGCTGCGTGGAGGTTCGTTCGATCGCGTCAACGCGTCGACGGCAGCTGGAGTTCCTACTGGTGGATGTCACCGCACTACACGACCCTGCAAGCGGTGGAACTCGCGCTGCTGGTTGGTGATCATGACGCCGTCACCCGGGCGGCGTTGTGGGCGAGCCGGACTCAAGATGACGATGGCGGTTGGAATGCACCTGGCTGCGCGGGCTCGCCGTTTGCCACCGCGATGTCCTTGTCAATCCTGTTGAGTGCCAAAGCGTCCGGCGCACACGTCGAACAGGCAGTGGTCCGACTTGCCGCGATGCAAGAGTCGGATGGTGGTTGGCCCAGTCATCCGATCATGCGGATTCCACTGCCCGGCGATCGCGATCCCGACGGGGAGCGCCGCTGGCGACTTGTCCGATTCTCCGGCGGCGTCCTCGTGGCAGATCAGCACCGCACCTTCACCTCCGCGGCGTGCGTAACCGCGCTCGCGCGGGCGAGAACCGAGGGGTGGTTCGGGTGAAGTGTCGGGCGATGACGTCGGCCATGACAAGATCGACTGGCATTGACCCGACCACCGTCGACGAGGGGTGTCGCTTTGGAGATCCCGGAGCCTCTCGAAGACGCGATCGACAACGTCGTAGCACATCATCTGGCGACCCACCTCGGCGATCGCGGCCTGCTCCTGACCCACGGGGATCTGGCGGTTGCGGAGGCGGAAACGGCCAGGCTGGGCCAACGGCTGCTGACCTGCGTCCTTCAGCAGTGCTATCCGATGCTGCGGTCCGGCGAGGCCGCAGCGATTGAATTCGACCGCGAAAGCGACGTGGCCCGAATCGGCGCCGCGCTCGCGTTCGGCGCCGTGACGTCAACTGTGCTGGCGTCACGCCCACGCGGTTCGGAGCGACTGGCAGGCTCGCGCGAGTTACTCTGCGGCACCTTCAATCTGGGCATCGGCCTCATTGACGGGTTGTGCGACGGGGACGCGCAGACCGGCGAGCGATTGCTCCACCACATCCGGGCCGCTGATCTGGACGGTGCTGCCCACGGCAGGCGTGCAACCGGCTGGCTGAGCGCTGGACTGCCGCATCCCATGATGACCAATCCAACCGTGGCGTTCACGGTCAATGTCATCGAGGCGTTTTTCCATACACTTCACGATGTGTATCCGGATGGGCACGGCGCGCATGTGCGTCGGGTCGCGGGGCGCCAGTTGCACCTCGCGCTCGAATCGGAGTCTCAGTCGGTCGGTTGGCCGCGGGTGCCTGCGTCGCGTGTGCGGCTGATCGAATGCTCCCGGGCAACATCCGTGTTGCCGTTTGAGATCATCGAAACGCTCGCCACCGGCGGTCCGGCGTCGGCCACGCCGTCACCGGGAACGCTACTGGGCGAGGCGATGTGGCAAATCGATGACCTCGTTGACCTATGCGACGACGCGCGGCGTGGCGCACTCAACGGTGTTTTGCTCGCCGTGCGCGACGAAGAGCCCGCGGCGACCGACCGTGCGGAACACTATCGGCTCTCTGATGTGGAGCGGCTGCTTGCATCTCCGGTCATCGCGTCGGCTGCCGACCGGGCGGCCGAGAACCTGGATGCCGGGCTGCAACTTACGAGCGCCGGCCGGAACGCGTTTGTCTACTTCGTCCAGCAGTACGCCGCGCTGCCGCCCGAAGGGGCATCATGACTCCGCCGCTACGTCCATTCCGACAGTTGTCATGACTTCCATCAAGTCGCTGTCCGCGATCCCACGCTGCGTGAGCGCCGGGATGTAGAGCGTGCCGACGCCTGGCACACCCGCTAGTTCCGTCGCCAACTCTCCCAAGGGCAGGTGTTTCACGACCGAGCGCATCAACGGGTAGGTCTTGGTAGTAACGAGTGCGGCCTCATGATCCGCGGGGTAGAAGCCCAACAGATATTGCTGCAGCGGCATGAATTGCTCGGCGGGATACGGCGCTGACGGGCACGTCGGATCACCCGCGACGGTGGGCTGCCAGATCACACATGCCACATCGTTTTGAATCGGGCGTCGGCGTATCAAAACGTCCGTGGCTTCATACATCTGGATGCCGTTGAAGGCGATGTCCATACCCAGATCCACCAGCAGAGTGTCGAACGCCGAGATGCCGGGAAAGATTTCGACACGTAGACCCAGAAGTGGTGCCGCTTGGGTGATCAGCGTTGTCGGATAGCAGTACACCCATGGATGACCATACGTCGCCAGGCATACGGGCGGGTTGCTGACTGCGGCCGACACGACTTCGGCGGCCATCTTGTGATATGTCGGCAGCCGGTTCCTTCCGGGCTCGTACAGGAATCCGAGTTCGGTCACTTGCGGGCACAGGGTGGCCAGATAGTCCGCGATTCCGTAACCCGAGGCGATAACGAAAGTCTTGTTGCAGCGTCGGATAACGGCCTCGGCTTCCCGGGTCAGCTGGTGGGTGCCGACGATTCCGGTGCCGACGATCCCGACGTCGAATGGCCAGACTGGCTTCACGGCCGAGTCTGGTTCGTTCATCCGATCAGTTCCATCAATCTGACGGCCGCCTCGGTGCGCTCCTTCTCCGTGCCCGCCAGTTCGATTGCCTCGACTTCGCGACGGATGTGCTCCTGTTTCGGGTTCGGCTTTTTGGGCCCGGTGCGATTCACCCAGTCGTGGCTTCCGGAGATCTTGATCGTGATTCCCCACCCTCGTGGTTTTAGGACGTCCGCGAGTTTTTCGGGGTCGCTCAGCGCGGACCGCTCATCAGGACTGAGGTCGTAGTCTGCGAGCGTTTTGTCAGGATCAATCTGGCAGCCCACGTAGAAGTCATAGTCGCTTTGCACCCGCGCGAGTGCGGCCTTGAAACTTTCCTGCATAGTCGTGGCCCCCAATCCTTTGTCGCTCAACGCTATACCTGTCAAACTGGCTGGTCAACGGCTTGGCAGGATGTTTTGTTCTTCTCCCAAAATGGGATACGCCAACTGGCCGATCTCGGCCCCGGGGCCACGGACTTCTGGGTCGGTCGCGACGAGGTGGCGAGCGCGCTGGGCGGCGCCAGCAGGAAGTCACCGGAACCGGTCAGCGAAGAGTTCGCATCAAACACGCTGACGGGCCGGTTTTCCAGGTCCGACTAGGTCAGTGACCTGGTCATGATGCTGGCCCGTATCGATGGGCCCGGTGTCGTCGCCGAAACCGGTCGCGGCGCAGAAACTTTGAGGCCCGGAGGCGAGGTTTACCGAATGGTCCTGTTCGATCGTGACGGCGACCTACGCCCCGGCGAATCGAGCGCGCCGCGCGAGCGCCGCTGCGACGAGCTATCGCGGGTGAATTGCACTGCGCGCGCCAATTTCGCGGAACGTAGTCGACGCAGATGTGTGAATAATGCGAGCCCTTCGGAGCATCGTTGGACAAATATCTGACCAGTGGGAACGCAATATCGCGGCATTGTCGCTGCTGCACCGAGCAGCTGAGGTCACCTCGACCAGCAACGGTTTTCGGGCAGGCGCCTCGCCGAGCCACGGTCAAACGACGGTCAAGATCGGCCTCGCCGCTTTATTGGGTTGGCTGCATATGCCGCTGACCTGCTCGTCTTGGAGCCGATGACGGGAATCGAACCCGCGTATTCAGCTTGGGAAGACGATTCGACACGTCTACCGCCGTTTACCGGCGTCCGTCCAGCTCTGGTACCAAGGCTGGGAATTTAGCCTCTGAACTGCGGGAATGCGGCCACAGAGGCCCACCGCAGTCCGTACCCGTCCATAGGCGTCGGGCCGGTGAGTTGCGGATGAGTTGTGACACTCTCGTGACACCGACCCAGCCGCACGCCCCGGCGACACGGCAACACGACACGCCGACGAATCTTAGGGTGCAGTCGCCGACTTCTAATGGTGTGTACCAGCGGGTCCAGCTCTCAAAAATCTTGTGTTCGCTTGTCTACCAGGAAGATTCGCACCATTCGTACCCCGCGATCAGTTCGCGGCAGTACGTTCAGGACTCGTCTCCGGGACCCCGGCGACGAAGTGGGCCAGGAGCGGCCCACGGACAAAAGAAAAACCCCGAAGGGATACCACCATTACAACTACAGTCACAACCCCTCAGGCCTGGCGGGACCTCGCGGACCAGCTCACACCCGAGCAGATCGCGCGGCTTGAATATTACGAGCGATCCGACGAGCCCGCGGAGCCCCGAGTCCTGAAGATCTTCGCCGAGAACTTCATCTGGCGCGACGACCTCGCGGCCCGATACTCGGACGTGCCTCGCCCGGCGGACGCTGTCGACGTCGATGATTGGGACGCCACGAATTGGGACGACCCCGAGGACGGAGAGGGCCCAGTTCGGTGCTTCAGCGGCACGCGCCGTGTCGTTGAGTGCAATAGCAGCGACGACGCCCGGGTTGCGATTGACGGCCTTCAATACGCCGACGGTCGCGTGGAGCGGGCCATCCGGATTTCCGACGCGGAGGACCTGACGAGCGGCCTAGCCCGCGAGATCGCTCGTGCCCTGATCGCCGCGGCTGATGAGATGGAGCGGCTGGGAGCGCAGCGATGAGCGCCGCGGTCGCGGTTGAGGAGACCGAGCTGCGCGAGCGGATCCACTGCGCAGCCGAAGCCCTTCGAGAGACCTGGACGGTGGACGAGTTACGGCCGCTTGCTGACCTTCTGGATTCGATCATCGCCGATCGCCGGCGTATCGATGTAGTCGGCAACGTCGCGTGGCTCGCGGATCGACGGTAAACCCACCCACCCCCCAACTGTCCCGGACAGGTGTTCGCCGCCGTGTCACACCTGTTCGGGACACTCTCCCCACCAGGAGGCGAAATGATGTCCACGCAAACACAGCCCGCCGCGTCCGACACCGGCGAGCCAACGGCCGTCGTCGCTGACCGCAACGCCACCGAGCTCGCCCGGCTGGCGTGGTCGACCGCCAGGGACTACTCCGACGACGACGATCTATACGGCGCCGAGCGCGACCGCACGACGTTGTGGCTGCGGTTCTTCGTCGGGGTAGTAGCGGCTGCGATCGTTGCCATCTTGGCCGTGACACTGTGGTCGGTGCTGAGCGATCGGCAAGAGCCCGCCGCGGCTGTCGCTGTCCCGACTTCCAGCGCGCCTGACGTCGTGGCGCCATCCACGCCGGCGCCCGAGCCGAGTCCGACTCCGGAACCCGCGCCGACGCCGCCGCTCATCATTGCCGCGCCGCCACCGGTGACGACGGAAGCGCCGCCGCCCGTGACGGTCGCGCCGCCGATCGATCACGACACGGCATTCCTGACCGAGCTCACCAATGACGGGATTGAGATCTTCTCAACCCCCGCCGCGATCGCTGGCGGTCACGATGTGTGCCTGTACATCGACCAGGGGCATACGCCAGAGCAGGCCGTCGAGGTCTCGATGCGCACCAACTCGTCATTGACGCCGGTGAACGCCCGCGCCTATGTCATCGCGGCGGTCCACGCCTACTGCCCGCGGGACGGCGGCTGACCATGGGCGACGTCGCTAGTCTCGGGCCGGCGACCGGATTCAACTACCAGCCCGAGCCGGGGGTCCTCAGCGAGTGGCTATTGCGCGTGTCGGGATATGACGACGACGTGCTGAATGGTCAGCTAGACCTCCTGCCGCCGCGCGGGCTCGTCGAATTGGAGTGCGAGATCCGTGAGTGGGAGCACGAATACGCCGAGGAGACCGGCGCGAACCCCGCTCGGATTCGCGGAGGATATGGCTGGCGCGAGTTTGAGTGGGACAACGGCGCGGTGCATCGCTACGAGTGGGAGCACGTGCTGATCGATATGCGGTGTGATCGCTGCAAGCGTCCCGAGATCGCAGTCGTGTACATGGTGACCGACGAGCTCTGGGCGAATTCAGGTCTCGAGGGGTGGCCCTGCTTCCACTGCTTGGAGAAGGCCATCGGCCGCCGCCTCGTCCCCGCCGACTTCAAGCCGGGAGTGCCCTGCAACACCGAGCAGGCTCATCCCGAGTTGCGGGCGCGGATGGGACTGGATCTCGATGGCGCACCGGATTAGCGGCGCCCGCCATCGCACACGACCTGCGGCGTAGCTTCTAAGCTCGAGTGTCCGGGTCGATGGCCGAGCAGCTATGGGCCGAACTTGGTATCTCGGAATGAATCCCGTTGCGTGACCGCTTGATTGACCGGCTCAGTACCAATCTTGGCGGCGGTTATCCATAGCGCGGGCAGCCTCCCATCGACGAGCGTCCAACGGGTGGAGCTTCATCACACTGTCCTGCACAAAGGTGACGGGCGTTCCGTAGCCGGCAAAAGTCGACATCGGCTCGGTCGGCTCCACGACGAGCCACTGCTTACCGTCTTGGATGATCATCTGCGGGTCAGCTTTCCGGTCGTTCCAACACGCGACCATCGCGCTGGTCATAGCTTCGATGAACTTGCTCATCGACTCGCACAATCCATCGAGGATGTCCTCGCTGGCCGACATGATGAACGCCTCGAAGAACACCTTTTTCGGCGGACGTGCTCCGAAGACAAGCGACTGCAGCTCGCTCCATAGCGGCTGCCGGTAGAACAGCCGGGCAAGGCGATCGCTCGTGGTCATTGCCACCAGCTTCTGCCCCGGCGCGCGGTGAGTCATGCCGTTTCGGGTGCTGCGCAGCCACGGTAGCCAGTCATCGGGGCCTGCGGACTGCCAATCAGTCACCGGCTTAACCAGGGCGGTCTGCGCAACTCGGCCCTTACTACCTGCCGGCTGCAGTCGCTGCTTCGTCGAACCCTTGGCGAGCTCATCTGCGATGTCTTCAAGCTCTTTCCAGTCGGCCTTCACGACATTTTTTGTCCCCGAATCCGCCGATGATGATCACCGCTGCCGCCAGCCGGTCGAGCGCCTGTCCCAGGTGATAGAAACACGATTCCTGAGACTGCGTGATCGTGTGGTGCCGGCGCCGGCTCTGGGCGCTAAGGGGAAACGGGCTTCTGCCTGCGCGCTGCGCCCGCTTGAAATCTTCGACGTCGGCATATGTTGCGTTGCGGTGGGTGAGAGCGGCGAATCACGCCTCGAGTAGCGCATCAGATACCCCGCGCACCGACTGGACGAGATAGTCGGCCAGCAGCGTCAGCGACTTCGGCTCGCCGGGGCCAGCCCACCAACTGAACGCACCGTTCTGCTCATCGAGTTCGCCAATTAAGCGGGCCCAGAACACTTCCAGCGCGTCGGTCGCGCCAGCGACGCGCTTCTCGTAATCCTCAGCATCGGGGGGTAACACGGGGCGTAATGCTCT
This sequence comes from uncultured Actinomycetota bacterium, assembly GCA_963833915.1. Classification (GTDB taxonomy): domain Bacteria; phylum Actinomycetota; class Actinomycetes; order Mycobacteriales; family Mycobacteriaceae; genus Mycobacterium. The sequence continues at coordinate 4,502 of CAWHZO010000015.1, read as the reverse complement.
GGCCGAGGACCGCGGCTTCGCATCTCATTTTTTTGGCTCGGTCATCGCCCGGCCGTCAACTGCGGGTCGGCGCCGTTAGCGGCCTGAGATGCCTGCTGCATCTGGTCGGCGAAGTCGTTCGAGTCGTTCGAGTGAACATGCTGATCGCCCTTGAGTTGGAAGCCGATATTCGTGTTGCCGCTGCTGTTGTCGCTCGAAGAGCTCGGTTCCGTGGTGTTGCCGGCGGTGTTCGCCGCGGTCGGGCGAACGCCGAGCAACGGCTTCCAGACGGCAAGGGACGACCGGTGTTGAGGCTCGATTAAGGCAGAAGCACGGTGATCTGCGGAATAGGATGCGCCGATGGGCAGTCGGCTCGACCCGGTGGGAGTGGTCGCCATCATGCGTGCGGCGGCCCTTGAACCTCAAGAGCCTTACCCGGGTTCGAGTGTTCCGTGGAAGTGCGTTTGCCTAACGTGTGGTGACGAATGCGCTCCGCGTTTCTCCAAAGTGCGCGTGCGCGGCAGTGGCTGCCGTCGATGCGGCCACAAGCGCATGGCCGAAAAACTCCGCATCGATCCCGAGCAGGCCGCAGCCGAGATGCGAGCAGCCGGCGCCGAACCTTTAGAGCCATACCCGGGTGCCAACTCTCCATGGAAATGCCGCTGCCTCATGTGCGGTGCCGAGACGAGTCCGTCTCTCACAAGCGTGCGTGCGGGCAACGGCGTGTGCCCAGGACTCTGCCGTGTCGAAAAGATTAAGGCTGCGCAGCGACTTGACGAAGGCGCAGCGCGTCGGGTGATGATAGCCGCTGGCCTCGAACCGCTTGAGCCGTATACAAACTCAGGCACTGCATGGCGGTGCCGTTGTCGCACGTGCGCATCCGAGGTCACTCCGACAATCGACTCGGTCCGTCGCGGCCGTGGATGCGCCGTATGCGCCCGAGCGTCGACGGCTGAGAAGTTACGCACCCCGGCGGATAAGGCGATTGCCTCAATGGTTTCGGCCGGCTACGAGCCACTTGAGCCTTACCCTGGCATGAAAGATAAGCCATGGCGGTGCCAGTGCATGACTTGCGGACGAAAAGTCACGCCGTCTCTTGGGAGCGCCCGGCTAGGCAAGCGGTGCGCCTGGTGCGCCGGCATCCGCGTAAGCCCCGACGAAGCTGTCGCGGTCATGTCCAGTCTCGGGGCCGAACCGCTCGAACCCTATCCGGGCGCACACACGCCGTGGAGATGCCGGTGCATCAAGTGCGGCAACGAGATCAAGCCCACCTACTCGAACGCTCGCAAGTTCACACCATGCCGCTACTGCGCTCCGTTCGGATTCGGGTACCAAGATCCGGCCGCGGTTTACTTGCTAAGGCACGGGGGCTGCCAGGCCCTCAAGGTCGGTGTTGCATCTGATACGTCGAAGTACGACCGTATCGCCCATCATGGGCGTCACGGATGGAAATTAGAGGGCAGCTGGGTGACCCCCACGGGTGCCCACGCCGCGGCAGTAGAACAAGAAGTGCTGCGCTGGTGGCGTGAGGATATTCGCGCGCCAATCGCCGTCAGCCAGAAGGAAATGCCGCAAGGCGGTTGGACGGAAACGGTTTCGGAGCTGTACGTCGGACTGAACGCCACCAAGGCCCGAATCGAAGACCTGACGGCTGAGTTCACCCGACAGCCCACTTCTGAGCTTCCGCCGTTGGATCCGGCCTATCCGCCTGTCGTGGAGGAGCAGCCTCGCCCCTTTTGAGCTTAGGTGCTGCTGTCATAGCTCTAGTGCTCGCTGTGGTCTTCGACCTTGGCGCCGGGTGCGTGCGTCTTGATCGCCTCAATGCCCTTCTCGGCGTTAGCCTTCGTCTCGTAACCTTGGCTGGCGGCGATGATCTCGCCGTTCGGGGCCTTGAGGTGGAATCGGAACTTACCGGCGTGGTCTTTGCTGATCTCGAACTTGGCCGCCATCGTGTTCTCCCTCGGGCTCGGGGTGTTGCTTGCCTTACGCGACGCTAGTACGGCTTAGTCGTCGACCGCAGCCGTTCCGCCCCGCAACGCCTGCGCGTAGCGCGGGCGCAGCGTCCAACAGTCGGTGACTGGGTCGTCAGCCCCGTACGTGATGCGGACCAGGCGTGGCAGCCAGCACCAACGACACAGCAGCCCCGGGTTCAACGCCGGGGCTGCTCATTGTGTGCGGCTACGCCGTGTTGGCGTGCAGTTCGAGGTACGCGCTGACCAACGGATGCAACCGGAACGGTGCGGTCGACGTGGCGTCGGCGTAGACCGCGACGCCGAGTGGGCCGAGTTGTCCGACAGCCGAGCGGTATTCGTTCGGCACCAGGTCATCACGGTGCTGCACCAACGCGGCACGGGTGTCCTGTGGCAGGTCATTCCACCAGCTGTCCAGCCGTCGTCGGCCCTCCCTTACATCCGCGGCATATCGCGGGTGCAGCTCCCATTGGGCCGCATCATGGTTGCCGGCCCAGTACGTCTTGGCGACGAGGCTCGGCATGCGAGCCATCACGGCTGGCGGCAGATCGCCGGTGGGGCTGGCGAGCAACGCAATCTGGACCTCACGGGGCAACCCTGCGAGCCATGACAACGCATCCTCTTTTTCGATCATGGGCGAGACGATAGCCACCGCTAGTGACATTGCGGACGAGCTGTAACGCCCCGTATGGCGCGCGGCGCGCTGTTCTTGAGGTCCAGGTACGTGTCGGTGCCGAGGGCTACGCTCGCCCGATGAGCGACGACGGGACCCTCCACGGCCTGGCCCAGGCCGCGCACGCGCTAAATCAGCGATCGCAGCCCTTGGGCTACGCGGTCACCATGGCCGCCGGCGCCGAGCTAGGCACCCCGAACCGCATTCGTATCAGCGGTTCACTGTCCACCGCGTCGACAAGCCCGTAGCGAACGGCCCAAGCTTCCCCACGGCCGCCGACGTGCATGCATACCTCGATGAGCTTGAGAAGCTACCCGGGTGGCGGTTGGACCTCGACGACGACTCGATCGAGTTCGACAACAAAGAATTGACGATCACCGACACGCGAACAGGAGACAGCTTCTGCCTCAAAGGGTGGAGGTCACTCGGATTCACCGGCAGTGCACCCGTAGGTGGACACGCAGGCGCCTACGACGGTGCTACGCACATCTCTCTGGTCGCCGAGCAGCCGCCGACGATCGGGCGTTGGTACAAGTCGGACAAAGCCTGAAGGCGCGCGGTCAACACACGGGCCGGCCTTACCCCATGTGGATCGGTTGCTGGCCGGCAGGGTCAAGCGAGATGATCTGCCAACCAAAGAATTACGTGCTCCACGGTGATTTCATGCTTCACGAGACTTTCAACCAGTTGTCTGGCCTCGATTGGATCAGTTCGCGCCGAGTCAAGCGGGGACCCGTTCACGCTTAGAAACGTGGTGCAGGCTATCCAGGCCGTCCGCTTGTTGCCCTCGTGAAATGGGTGATTGGCCGCGATTCCACGCAGCAGAATCGCGGCCTTCTCAACCAGCGTCTGATGAAGATCTTCACCATCCCAAGTGACGAATGGCTGGCCTGCGGCTGACTCAAGCGCCGACCGGTCGGTCAACGCATGATTCCACCCCATCAGGTTTTCATTGATGTGGACAATTGCCTCCACGCTGAGGCGTTGGATCACCTAGTCGCCAGCCAGTCCAGCGTCTCGTGCCACACCTTGACCTGCGTCTCCACCTCTTGATGGACCTCGTATGAATCCGCGTCTGCGACTCGCGCAGATGGGCGCTTCGGTGACGGCTCGCCAAGCACGCTGCGACGCGTGTAATAGGAGCGCATCGACGTAGGACTGATCTCTGCGGAACTATGAGAGCCATACGGTAGGCCGTCTCTGGCCTGCTGCCAGGGCATCTCACTGTGTGTACGTTGGACGAGATCTTCGCAGCTCAGGTGCCCGTAGAATGAGAGCACGCTATCGAGTATCGCCTTCTCGTCATCCGTAAGCGCCGCAGCATTGCCGCCCGGTATCGCGGCGACCGCGTACTGGCGCCAATGGGCAGAGTAGAGCCTCCAACAACCGGGCCATCACGCCAGGCCTCGACCGGCTCTGTGAACAGCGGCCGACCATCCCACACCATGCTCCAGACCTGTGCGTAGTAGACCAGTTTCTGCAGAGATTTCGCTCTCATCTGGCATTCATCAGGGCCGCCATTGGCGCGCAGGATGTACGCAGCGACGTCAAGTGACGTGGCCATCAGATCCTCCTCTCCGCAACGGTGTGTCGCTTATGTTGCGAGTATGACGTGTCTTCGGCGTCCCCGCACGATAACCCCAGGCTACAGCCTCATTGTGACAACGCTGGGACCTCTCAACTTGCGCTAGCCAACGCGGTGCTTGGGCAGGCCGCTAGTGGCCGGCCACCGGCCACCACCGACGGCAACGATTACCGGCCGATGCCGCTCAAGGTCGGCGACCCGCCTGCGCAGCGGCAGCGTGTGTAATCGAGATCCAGGTGTGAAATCGGGTGCCGGCTCGAACTCCGCCCATTTGAGATTCTCGGCGGCGATTGGT
>CAWHZO010000014.1:0-212137 GCA_963833915.1 uncultured Actinomycetota bacterium | reverse complement strand
CAGCGAGCTCGCCGATGGAGCCGCCGGGAAAACGCCTGGGCTGCACCACGAATGAATCGGTGGACATCGCCAGCCGCTCACCGCCGGGCAGCGTGATAACCGCGCCGTCGCCGAGCGACTCCAGCAGTGGATTGCGGAACGCCTCCATGAACACCGCGTCGATCAGCGCGGCCGAGCCTTTCCGCCCGCTCCGTGCGCCAAGTTCACGTGGTCGTCGAGCAACCGGGGCCGGCGCCTGCGGAACACTTCGATCCGCTCGATCACCTCGCCTTCGGCGAACTGCGGCCCCGACGACAGGTATTCGCCGGCTGACTTGCTCATGCGGCCCCCAAACCTTGATCGTCGGACCGTTGCTGGGTGGCCGACCACAACTGATAGCCCAGCAGCGCTTGCGATTCCTGAATTCGGTGCACGCTTTGCGAGCGAACGATGAAGCAGGCGTCCACATTTGGATTGTTCGTGAAGGCGCCGCCGTCATAGCCGGCGAAACCGACGGTGTACAAACCACGTTGTCGCGCCTCGGCCAGCGCGGCCAGCAGGTTGGGCGAATTGCCACTGGTCGACATCGCGATCGCGATGTCACCGGCCTTGGCGCGGGCGATCAACTGGCGGGCGAACACCAGCTCGAACCCGACGTCGTTGCCCAGCGCGGTCACAATCGCCTGATCGGCGGTCAACGACCAAGCGGGTAGCGGCTTTCCGGCCGGCGGGCGGGAGAACAACGCGGCCAAAGTGGTGGAATCGGTGCAGCTGCCGCCGTTTCCGAAGGTGAACATCCGTCCGCCGGACGCGAAGCGGCGTGCCATCTCGGTAGCAGCCTGGTCCAGCAGGTCGGCGTTGGATTCCAGTGTGGTGCGCCGCAGCGCCAAACTCTCGGCGGCCTTTGCCTGCGCTGACGCGGCGAGATCGGCAAGCAGCGATTGCGGGTCGTCCTCCTGTGCATCGATGAACGGGTACAGGAAGTTGGTGGGTTCTTCTTCCATCAGCGCCGCACCTCCTCGATGCGGCTGATCGCGGTTCCCGCGTGCACCAGCACCAGCTCACCCGCGTCGACGGGGTCGATCAGCGCCGTCACCACGCTCTCGACGCCGCGCGCGGTGCGCACTGCGGCCATCCCCTCGGCCGACGGCGACACCACCTCGCCCAGGCGTCCCTCGTCACTGCACGTGACGCAAACGAATGCCCCCAGTTCGGCACATTCGGGTTTGAGCAGTCCCGAGTGCTCGAAACATACGTGGGTGAGTTCCCACAACAGGTGATAGAACAGCACGAAGCCGCCCGTCGCGGGGACGCGCGGGTCGGGGTCGTCGAGCCACAGCACGTGATCGGCCACACCCGCCGCGGGCCGTTCACCGCTGCCGATCCAGATGGTGGTGGCGCCCCAGGCCGGGCTGCGGCGCATCACCGAAAACACCTGCGCGTCATCGGCGCCACCAACCCCGATCACGATGTCGCCGGGCTGAACCGACACCCGCACCAGATCGATCAGGTTCGGTCCGGTCAGCGCAACGGCCGGGAGTGCCCGCTTTCCCATGATCACCGGATGCACGAACTCGACCGCGATGTGCAGCGCATGCGGCTCCCACGACGGTGCGATGGACCACATGGTCGCACCCGCCGCGAACCGCTTGGCCAGTGTGAAGGCGGCCGCGGCCAGATCGGCGGCCAGCTCGGCGCCAAGCCCGCGATCGATCGCAGTGGTGGTCATCGCAACTCAGCCTCTGCCAGCGCGGTCAGCACGGAGATCGCGGCCTGACCCAGTGCCAGCCCGCCGTCGTTGGGCGGCACCGTGTGATGGGTCAGCACTTCGAATCCCGCCTGCTGCAGATCGTTGTCGGCACCCGCGCAGCAGCAACACATTCTGGAACACTCCGCCGGTAAGGCCCACCAACCGCACCGGCCCGGCGACCTTTCGCACCGCCTCGCTGACGGCGACCGCGACCGCCCGGTGGAACTCGGCAGCCAGCACCGCCGGCAGCACACCTGCGCGCAGCGCCGACACCATCGCCCGCAACATGCCGGCGGGGTCGATCACCCCGTCGAGGCGTACCGCCAGTCTCAGCTTCGGTCCCGCCGTGTCGCCCATCGAATCGGCGAGCGCCTCGAGCTCGATGGCGGCCTGGCCTTCGTAATCGATCCGCTGCCGCACTCCCAGCAGCGATGCGACCGCGTCGAACAGCCGCCCCATGCTCGAGCACGGCACACACCCGGTGCCGGATTCCAATTGTGAACGGGTGAGCCGTAGTTCGGCCGGCGTCGCGGCGGTCACCGGGTGCAAATCCGATGTCCAGTCGATGCCGGCCATCCACAACTGAGACAGCGCCATCCGCCACGGATTGCGCACGGCCGCATCACCGCCCGGCAGTGGCACCGGCAACAGGTGGCCGACCCGGACGAACCGGTGACTGTCCGGCCCGAGTTTGAGAATCTCGCCGCCCCAGATCGTTTGGTCGCAGCCGTAGCCGGTGCCGTCAAACGAAACACCGATCACGGGTTCACCGAGACGTCCGTGCTCGGCCAGCAGCGACACCACGTGCGCGTGGTGGTGCTGAATCAGATCCAGTGGTCGAACGCCGGCACGGCGCTCCGCCCAACTGCGGGTGTGATACCCCGGGTGCAGGTCGGCGGCCAATCGCACCGGCTCGTGCCGGATTTCACTGAGTTGGCCCACCGCGCGTTCGAACGCCCGCAGGGTTTCCAATGTCTCCATGTCACCGATGTGCCCGGACAGGTATGCGCGTGCACCGTCGGTGAGGCAGAAGGTGTTCTTCAGTTCGCCGCCGACCGCCAGCACCGGCGGGCCATCGAGGCCGAGGTCGATGGGCAGCGGCGCGTAGCCGCGGGACCGCCGGATCGGCAGTTCGCGACCGTCGACCACCCGCACCACTGAATCGTCGCAGGGCACGTGGATCGGCCGGTCGTGGTCGAGCACCGCGTCGCATAGTGGTGGGAGGCGTTGCGCGGCATCGTCTTCGGTGAAGCAGATGGGCTCATCGGAGCGGTTGGCGCTGGTCAGAACCAGGGCATCGGGTACCGGCGCTTCGACACCCGGGACCGGCGCGAGCAGCAGGTGATGGATCGGCGAGTACGGCAGCATCAGCCCGACCAGTGGGCTGCCGGGCGCGACCGCCTCGGCGAGCGGCGCAGTCGCGGCGACGCCGCAACAGCACGATCGGCCGCGCGGGACTCGAGAGCACCGCGGCTTCGGTGTCGTCGATGTGTGCGTAGCGGCGTGCGACGTCGAGATCCCGCACCAGCATGGCGAACGGCTTGGCGCCCCGCGCTTTACGGGCCCGCAGCGCAACGACCGCCGCCTCGTCGTCGACCCGGCAAGCCAGGTGATAGCCGCCGACGCCCTTGATCGCGACCACGGCGCCCGCGGCCAGTGCCTGCTGGGTGGCCCGCAGCGCGGCATCGGATCCGTCGACCCGCTCGGTGTGCGCGGCGAACCACAGCGTCGGCCCGCAGTCCGGGCAGGCGATCGGCTGCGCGTGGAAGCGGCGGTCGGCCGGGTCGTGGTATTCGGCGGCGCAGCGCTCGCACATCGTGAACGCCGACATGGTGGTGGCCGGTCGGTCGTAGGGCAGGGCGCGGATGATGGTGAACCGGGGACCGCAGTTGGTGCACGTCACGAAGGGGTGCCGGTAACGGCGGTCGTTCGGGTCGAACAACTCGGCGATGCAGTCGTCGCAGACGGCGATATCGGGCGGAATCGGGGTAGTGGCACCGGCGACCGGTTGGCTTTCCACGATGCGAAACCCGCTGTCGCACAGGGTGTCAGCGTCGACATCGACGACGTGGACAGCACTGATCGCCGCCAATGGCGGCGCATCCGCGCGCAGCCGGCGACGGAATTCGTCAATGCGTGCGCCAGGTCCCTGCACTTCGAGGAAGACCGCGCCCGAATCGTTGCCGACGAATCCGGTCAGCCCAAGCTCGGTGGCGATCCGGTGGACGAACGGACGAAACCCCACCCCCTGAACGACACCGGTCACGGTGAACCGTTGCCGGACGCTATCGATGTGCACCAGCGTGTCAGTCATCGTCGCGGCCCCGGCCCATCAGCTCCAGACCGGCCATCGCCTGCTCGGCGCCGGCCCGGTCGGTCTTCTCGACGACGAACCCCATGTGAATGATCACCCAGTCACCGGGTGCAAACGTTTCCTCCGGCAACATGCCGACATTGACCTTGCGTTGCTTTCCGGCGACGTCGACCAATGCGAGTTGCCCGTCGTAACCGTCCAGCATCCTGACGACTTGGCCCGGTATGCCCAGACACATCGCTCAGCCCTGCCCTTCTACCGATGCCGCCGGCGATCGAGTCCGCAGACCCGCGACGACCTCCGCAACGGCGTCGATGGCCCGTGGCACCGCGCCTGCGACGGCCTCGGTGAGGCCGATGCCTTCGTCGACGCTCCCGGCCTCGCAGCCGATGACGACCGTGTAGGGCGGCCTGCCGCCCAGTGCCTTCAGGCTGGCGAACACAGCAGCGGGATCCATGCTGTGGGCATCCAGAGCGGCTGTGGCCGAGGGTGATTCATGGTCGGCCTCGAAGACGTGCAGGGCGCCCGGGCTGCCGCGGCTCGGTATCGCGTCGACGATGACCAGCGCATCCCAGTCCTCAAGCAAGTCGTAGGCCAAGTGCATGCCCCCGATGCCGTAGTCGACGACCCGCACGCCCGAATTGTCCTGCTGGACCGGGACGTGCCGGACTACCTCGGAGCCGAACCCGTCGTCGCCGAGGAAGATGTTGCCGATGCCGGCCACCAGTATGCGCACTGGAATCGGACGTCCGGCGACCCTACATGTGCCGGATCTTGAGGTACCGCCGGGCGTCTGGAATGGATACCAGCCCTACAGCGTACTCCCGCCAGCGCGATTAACGCCAACACGCCGATAAACACCCATCCTACGATTGCCATATCGAATTCCCTTCTGTAGTAATGGTTTCGAGTGGTTCTACTTCGTCGGGGGAGAAGTACAGGTACCGGCCGTACCACTCGTGCAGGTCGGCCGCCGGATCGTCCTCGACGACGACACCGACGTGCTGGTTGCCGTCGACGTCCTCGTGGACCGAGGTGACGCGAGCCGTCTTCTCTGCGAAGAACAGGTCTTGCGCGTCGGCTCGGCGCGCCGGATGTAAAAGCACTCGACTGCCCCGCGCTACTCGGACACCGTTCACCAAAACCGCGTCGAGGTCGGGTTGTACTGCGTTGTCGGCCAGCGGATCCCACCAATCGACGCCGTCGGGAATCTCCGGAATCAGACCCACGGCCTCCCGTGGATCCCGCAGGGCTCCATGCAGGCGCGCCATGGCTTCGGGCGACATGGCGTCGCAGCGGTCGATGATCTGCGCGGCCAGTGGGTCGGTGGCCCGGGCCTGTGCCTTCTCCTGGTCGGTCATCGTCATCACTCGCAGGGTCAGGATCTCGTCGATCTCGGTGCAGTCATAGAGCGCGGTTTCGCTCTGTTCGGCGACCTCGGGGTGGTCGTAGAGGATGATCGGGGAGATCAGCAGCAGATCCCCGGAGCCGGGCGCACCGGCCAGCACCGGGAAACAGCGGTGCCGGCTGCATCGGGACACCGCGTCGGCGGCGGATTGCGGCGGCTCGAGGAGCGAGACGAACTCGCCGCCGATGGCTTCTGCGATGACATGGGTGCCGATCAGGGATCGCGCGATCGCGTCGTCCTTGTCGGCGGCAGGGGCACCGGTGTTTGCGACGCGTACCGAGACCCGATGCAGCGCGCCGTCCGGCTCGACGCTCACGGTCAACGCGGCGCTGACCTCCCGCTGGTTCCGGACCAGCCGACCGCCCTCGACCGGTTCGATGTCGGTTGTCGCCGGAGCGGTCAGCGACAGCGTCCATGGCTGGGCCGGATCGTCGAAGGCAAGCGGGCCGAAAGATGTCTCACACTCGACCGCTTCGTCCCATGTCAGCCAGGAACCGGTTGATGTGATCAGTTCGTCGACGGGTTCGAAGCGCCCGCCACCGGCGTCGCGCTCGGTGCGGCGGTGCTGCAGGTGCAGGAAGCGCACCACCAAGGTGATTGCCTGCGCGCCGTCGACGAGAAATTGCGCCGCGATCGTGTCGTCCTCGCCGATGCCGGCGTCGGCCGCGCCGGCAGGGCCTAAAACGCCCCACTGCCAACGTGATTGGTTCCTGCTCGACGTCGCGCGGTACGGGTAGAGCAGGTAGCCCTCGTACAGGACGGCGTCGGCGACGGTGCGGGCCCGGTCCCAGTCCGCGGTCATCGCGCCTCCTGGCGCGCCGCACCCAGCAGCGCGGTGACCGCGTCCTCGGTGCTCAACAGGCCGCGTGCCGACTTGTAGGCGGCCAACGCGGCGACCGTGTCGTGGGTCAGGCGCACCCACCCGGTGTTCGGGTAGTGCTGCCGGATCAGCTCCCGCCACACCGCCACCGGCATGTCGTAGCGGTCCTCGCACTCCCACGACACCTGCTGAACGGAAAAGCCCCGCTGACCCGCCGTGAATACTGTTCCGCTGAATAGGAATTGCAGCGGTACGGCACCGTCGCGCAACGCGTGCAGGTACTTGGCGGCGGCGACCTCGAAATCGTAGGTGCACTCCAGGGGCAGCGTCATCTCGGTGGTGTCGACGAACGCCTGCACCATCGCCGTGGAGTGCTGCCACAGAAATGTGCGCTGAGTGGTCGCCCAGCGTTCCCGCGGTCCGAACAAATCAGCCAGCCCCATCGCTTCCTCATCGGAGTAGCCGCGTCGCAATGGTTCGATCCGGACCTGGCAGCGCAGCGCGATCGCGTGCACCGGTTCGTTGTCGGGCGCCGAAACACTGATGCGTGCGGTCAGTACCGGCACCGCCGCGTAGGGCTCGGGGACCACGTCGAGGACGGTGAATGCCAATCCGGTCGCCTGGCCGGTGGGGCCGATCACGGGCGTTGCTCCGTACTGCGGGTGGCCAGCTGGTCGAAGAACGCGTCGATGAACTCGCGGGCCTGCTGCCCACCGTCGAAGCCGCGCCACAACATCCGCAGCCCGCCGATGAACTCGTAGCAGGCGTCGATGGGGACCAGATAGCAATCGGGTTGTTCGGCTTCGGGATCATCGCGCACTCGCACCAGCAGCGCCTCGACGTCGTCGGCGAGCAGGCCGACCCGGGGGTCGGCCGAGTTGATCGCGGTCCAGGCCTCGAGGTCCAGGTCGGATTCGGTGGCCCCCGCCGGTCCCGGGTAGAACGCGACGGTGCGATCCAGCGCGGAGTTGCGGAAGAAGAACGCCAAGCCAACCGGGATCTGCAACGCTTCCCAGGTGCGACGATCAAGCGCGAAGTCGGGAAAGGACAGGTACCGGTCGGGAACCGCGCGGTAGCGCAGCTGCGCGTGGCTGTCGGTGAACAGCAAATAGCACCCACGACATACGCACATCAGTTGCCGCCCAGGCACATTCACCACATGCTGATGCTCGTCGGAAATGGCCTCCGAGCACATTTCGCACCGCTCCCCGGCCGACTGCGGTGCCCGCCGGTTGCTGGTGATTCGGGTTAGGACGTCGTACGGAGTGCTCATACCGGCGCGCCCATTGGCTCGGCTGGCACCGCGATGGACAGCACACCGTCGCGCAGCAGCAGCGGGATGGGATCGAGGTGTTGCGCGGCCCCGTCTTCTAGGTGATCTAGCCCCGCCCCGGCGTGCACCACGTCGAAATGCGCGTGACAGCGGGGACATCGCAACACTGGCTCGGCGGTCGTGGCCCGTCGGTGCAGCGCCGCGCCGGCCAAGGATCCATCGCAGGCCGGGCAGTGGTCACGATAGGCGTATAACTGGTCGCCAACCCGGCAGGCCAGCACCACGACGCCGGCAACCGAGAAGCCGCCGACTTCGCCGGGAGCCAGGTCGGCCAGGTCGGGCACCGGATGCCAGGCCGCCGAGCTGCCGCCGTTAGCGTGAACTCTGGAATGGACCTGAGCCAGCAGCGATTCCGCCGGGATCACCGTCATCGACTCGGCTGCCGCCGGCTCGGGAGGCACCACCTCAATCGACGAAACCTCCGGTGCGGCGGCGCGAATCGCATCCTCGACCGCCAGCTCCAGCGTCACTGCCGACGACGGACAACTCTTACAGCTACCGGCGAACTGAAGCTGCACGGTGTCGCCGGCGATGTCGAGCAGATGCACGTCGCCGCCGTGCGATCCCAGGTACGGCCGGACCCGGTCGAGCGCGTCGGAAACCCGGCGTCGCACGTCGTGCGGGTGCAGGCCGTGCACGAGCAGCAGGCTAGCCACCAGGTCGTCGCTGACCAACCGGTTCAGCATGCCAGGGGCCTGATCGCCGACTGCCGCGATGACCCGCGACAAGCCCGCGCCGTAGAGCTCGACTACCTCGCGAACCAACTGCTCGGCGCGCTCACGCGCGACCGTCCCGCCGGCCGACGTCGCATCCAACAGTGTCTGGATCCGATCGCCCGCCGAGCGCCACTGCGCGTCCCCCTCCAACTCCTCGGGGCGATCAGCCATACATCACTCCCCGGTCGCTGCTTGCGTCGGTGAGTGCAGCCGCTCCAGCGTCTTGCCCTTGCCCAGATACATGTGCACTCCACAGGGCAGACAGGGGTCGAAGCTGCGCACCGTGCGCATGATGTCGATGCCCTTGAAGTGCTCCCGGTCGTTCTCCTCGAAGATCGGCTGTCCCTGCACCGCGTCCTCGTACGGACCCGGTGTGCCAAAGCTGTCGCGCGGGTTGGCATTCCACGGGGTGGGTGGGTACGGGTGATAGTTGGCGATCTTGCCGTCCCGGATCACCATGTGGTGGCTCAAAACTCCGCGCACCGCCTCGGTGAAGCCGCAGCCGATGCCTTCCTTGGGCACGTCGAACTTCTCCCATGTCTTGGTCCGGCCGGCCCGGATTTCGGCGAGCGCCTTTTCGGCGAAGTGCAACGCGGACGCCGCCGCATAGGCCTGGAAGTAGGTCCGTGCCCGGTCACGCTCGATAGTGTTGGACCCGTGCTGGGGGATCTTCCACTCCAACTCGACCGGCCCCTTGAGCGCAGTCTTGGGCAGGTTGATCTGGACCGAACGACCAGTGGATTTGACGTAGCCGATGTCGACCAAACCGGCCAGCGCGGTCGCCCACAGCCGGGCCAGCGGACCGCCGCCGGTGTCCAGAGCCAGGTGATCCTTGCCGTCAAACCAGCGGGGCGACATCACCCAGCTGTAGTTGCCGCCGTCCATGTCCCGCTTCTGCGGATGCGGGTTGGTGTGCTGGTTCCACGGGTGACGCCGGTCGACCGGATTACCCAACGGGTCGGTCTTGACGAACATCTCCTGCTCGGTCCAGTCATCGTAATACGAACTGCCCAAAAGGATCCGGATGCCGAGGTTGATATCGACCAATGAGTGCGTCACCAGCTTGCCGTCCACGACGATACCGGGTGTGACGAACATGGCGTTACCCCACCGCTCCATGTCCTTGTATTCGAAGTTGCACACGTCGGGGTCCTGGAACGAACCCCAGCACCCCAGCAACGTGCGGCGCAGACCGACTTTCTCGTAACCGGGGAGCGCCTCGTAGAAGAAGTCGAACAGGTCGTCGTGCATCGGCACGACCTTCTTCATGAACTCGACGTAGCGCATCAGCCGGCTCATGTAGTCGGTCATCAATTGAATGGTTGCCACCGTGCCGACGCCACCGGGGTACAGCGTGGACGGGTGTACATGCCTGCCCTCCATGAGGCAGAACATCTCCCGCGTATACCGGCTGACTTGCAGTGCCTCGCGGTAGAACTCGCCGCTGAACGGGTTGAGCGAGCGCATGATGTCAGCGATCGTCTTGTACCCATGTGCGCCGGCTTGCGGCGCCGGGGTGTTCTCGGCCTTGGCCAGCACACCCGGATTGGTCTCGGAGACCATCTTTTCGCAGAAGTCCACGCCAACCAGGTTTTCCTGGAAGATGTTGTGGTCGAACATGTATTCCGCGGCCTCGCCCAGATTGACGATCCACTCGCCCAGCGGCGGCGGCTTGACCCCGTAGGCCATGTTCTGGCAGTAGCAGGAACAGGTGGCGTGGTTGTCACCGCAGATGCCGCAGATGCGGCTGGTGATGAAGTGGGCGTCGCGAGGGTCCTTGCCTTTCATGAAAATCGAGTAACCGCGGAAAATGGATGAGGTGCTGTGACACTCGACCACTTCGCGGTTCTCGAAGTCGATCTTGGTGTAAATACCGAGGCTGCCGACGATCCGAGTGATCGGATCCCACGCCATCTCGACGAGTTGGCCGGGCTCGCGCTTCGCGTGGGACGGCTCGGGGATGATCGTTGTCATCGAAGTTTGCTCCCTAACTATCAGGCTGAGGTCGTGCGCACTACCAGGTGCGGCGTGCGCCGGTCGTGAGTTTGTCGCCCTTGTGTCGCCAGCGCGGTTCCTTGTCGAGAGTGTGTTTGGTGATACCGCGCAGGTTGCGGATCACCGAGCCGTAAAGGCCCGATGCGGTGGTGGATACCTTGCCGCCCGGCGGCTCGTCCATGAACGGCATGAACTTGTCCGGGAACCCCGGCATGGTGCATCCGATGCAGATTCCGCCGACATTCGGGCAGCCGCCGATGCCGTTGATCCAACCTCGCTTGGGCACGTTGCACTTGACCACCGGGCCCCAGCAGCCAAGCTTCACAATGCATTTCGGGGATCCATACTCGGTGGCGAAGTCACCCTGCTCGTAGTAGCCGGCCCGGTCGCAGCCCTCGTGCACGGTGTTACCGAACAGCCACTGGGGCCGCAGCGCGTCATCAAGCGGGATCATCGGTGCCTGCCCGGTGGCCATGTAGAGCAGATAGGTCAGCGTTTCCGACAGGTTGTCCGGATGGATCGGGCAGCCCGGGACGCAGACGATCGGGATTCCGGCCTTGCTCTTCCAATCCCAGCCCAGGTAGTCGGGTACACCCATCGCCCCGGTCGGGTTGCCGGCCATCGCGTGGATGCCGCCGTAGGTGGCGCAGGTTCCAACTGCGACCACAGCTGTCGCCTTGGGAGTGAGTCGGTCGAGCCACTCACTGGTGGTCATGGGCTGGCCGGTGGCCGGGTTGTTGCCGAACCCACACCAGTACCCCTCCTCCTTGATCGCCTCGTTGGGAATCGAACCCTCCACAACGAGCACGAACGGTTCGAGCTCACCGCGGTCGGCCTTGAAGAACCACTCAAGGAAATCATCCGCGCCGCCGGTGGGACCGCACTCGAAATCGATCAGTGGCCAGTGCACGGCGATCTTGGGTAGTCCGGGGAGCGCGCCCAGCGCGATCTCCTCGATACTGGGTTGGGTGGCGGCAGTCAGCGCCACCGAATCGCCGTCACAACTCAGACCTGCATTGATCCATAGAACGTGAATCAATGTTTCTTCCGCTTTGACTGCTGCTTCCGTTGGCATACCGCAGCTTTCCGGGGCCCGGGCTAAGGCCCCTGACACCGCGGGAGTCGACTGTCGGCCCGCTTACGCGGCGCTATTTCTTGGGTCTACTCTCGCCGAACTACCTTGTCAACGATGTGCTAGCAAATTCGGAGGCCAAGTACGGGTTTCCGGATTTTCGCCATGATTTCGTCAGCGGCGGCGTATTCTTTGGCCTCGATCGCCGTCGGGGCCATCGTTGGTGTGTGTCGCTCAGCAACACGGTGACCCTCTTGCGAATCAGTTGCACTTGTTGGTATTCAGGCGATTACCGCCCGACGGCTAGTCGCGCTCCCGGCATGCCACCACGGTGCACTCAGGTCGCTGAGCCCGTCATGAACCGTCGCAGCCAACCGAACCAATCGGCCATGCCGGCGCCGGTGCGGGCACTGATCGGCAAAATCGCCGCCGTCGCATTGACCTCGCGGACACGGGCGATATACGAGTCGACGTCGACCTCCAGATAAGGCACCAGATCAATCTTGTTGAGAAGCACCACGTCGACGGCGCGGAACATCACCGGGTACTTCAATGGCTTATCGTCACCTTCGGTGACCGAATAAACCATCGCCTTGGCGTGTTCGCCGACGTCAAATTCGGCCGGGCACACCAGATTCCCGACGTTTTCGATGATCACCAGGTCCAGGAGGGCCAGATCCAGGCCCTGCAGCGCGCGGTTGACCATGGGTGCGTCGAGGTGGCATTCGCCGCCGAACCCGTTGCCGGTGTTCAGTAGGGATATCTGGGCGCCGCGGCCGCCGAGCTTGGCGGCGTCCAGGTCGGTGGCGATGTCACCCTCGATTACCCCGACGGCGATGTCGCCGGCGAGTTCGTCGAGGGTGGCTTGTAGCACGGTCGTCTTCCCGGAACCGGGGGAGCTCATCAGGTTGATGGCGCGAACTCCGTTGTGCTCAAACGCGTGTCGATTAGAGTCGGCTCGGACGTCGTTCTCGGCGAAGATCGCCTCCAACACATCGATCCGCTGGGAGCCGGTGTGATAGCCACTGTGGTCGCCGTGGTCGCCGTGGTCGCCGTGGTCGTGGGTGTGCGGGTGATCGTCGTGCTCGTGGGTATGCACGGTTCCGTCGTCGTGCCGATGAAATCTACCCATCGCCAGTACCTTTCACGAGCCAACCTTTCACGAGACATCCAAAGACGTCACCAAGAACTCGTTGCCGCGCAGCACCTCGACGTCCGCACTCTCGCAACGCGGGCACAGCAGTGACCACTGCGAGGTGATCATCGACTGGTGGCCGCAGGAGCGGCAGCTCACCTCCGCGTTGACAACCTCGAGTTCCAATTGGGCGTCGGGCATGTCCTCGTAGTCTCGGAGCAGCGTCCAGCAAAACGACAGCGACTCGGGGACCACCTGACGAAGCGCGCCGATCCGGACGCGCACGACGTCGACATGCCGACCGTCGACGTACGGTTTGACCACGCCGGCGATCGCCTCGCACAGCGACAGCTCATGCACGGCTAATCGCCGCCAGTCCTTCGAGCTCTGGCACCTGACAGGCCATGAGCACCGTTCTACTCCGCGCGGGCCGCCGAGGGAGCGAAGTGGACAGGACTGATGGACCGACGGTTCGGCCGGCGAAGACTGTGACCAATCTCAACTGCCGAGTGTGACGGACGCCATTGCCGGCCCCAGCCGGAACCACCGACCCTGTTAGACCAAGTTGACATTTTGGTACAGGGAGACCCGGAATGAGTATTGAGCCTGGTCACGTGGCGTTCGCATACGACCTGACCCTCGATGAGGCACGCCGCCGGGCCGCCGTCGTCGAGGCGATCGGGGAGGACTGGGACCCGCTGAAAGTAATGGCCGAGGAGGATCGCGCCTACGCGATGCTGTACTCGGGCCTGGATGACCAACAGCAGCAAATCCACGACGATCTGGTGGCCGCTGGAGTGCTTCCGGATCGGGTAGCCGGCCGTGTTTCCGATTGATCCCACCGCCGATCGGGGTCGCCGCGCCTGGTTCGGCTGCCTCCGGTGCAATCAGGGCGTCGGCTGCGCGGATTGCCAGAGCAGCCGCAATTGCGGTGTCCATTGGCAGTTCCTGCTGAGCAACCAGGCATGGCTACTGCACCTGCAATGCCCCGAATGTGGTCATCTGTGGTCGGTCGACAGCAGCCCGCGCCGTCGGTCGTCAAGCAGCGCCGCCTGACCTCAGCCTCAACGATGGGCTCAGAACAGTCCCAGCAGCGCGTTTTCAACGACCTCCGGAAGCGCCGGGTGAATCCAGTATTGGCCGCGCGCCATCTGCTGCGCGGTCAGGCCGAAGGTCATCGCCTGAATCAACGGCTGAATGATCGACGAGGCCTGGGGACCCATGATGTGCGCGCCGAGCAGTCGCCCGGTGGTGGAGTCCGTAACTAGTTTGACGATGCCGGTGGTGTCCTCGGTCGCCCAGCCGTAGGCGACGTCGGCGTAGTCTTGGATCTTGCATGACACGTCGAAACCCTTTGCGACGGCCTCGTTCTCGGTCAGCCCAACGCTGGCGACCTGCGGATCGGTGAACACGGCAGCGGGGACGTAACGGTGATCGGTGGCGACCATCGCTTGGGTGTCGTCCCAGTCGCGGAGCAGGTTGTGCTTCACCACGCGCGCTTCGTGATTGGCCACGTGCTTGAGCTCATAAGGTGACGAAACGTCGCCAAGCGCGAAAATGTTGCGCGCGGAGGTCCGTTGGTATTCATCGACGACAACTCGGCGATCGTCGACGTCGACGCCGGCCTTTTCGGCGTCCAGCAGATCGGCGTTGGGGCGCCGGCCGGTAGCTACCAGTACGGCATCGGCTCGTAGTTCCGAACCGTCGTCAAGCTCCAGCACGATGCCCGAGGAGTCCTGGTGTGAGCCGAGAATATTGCGGTGGCTGCGCAACTCCCACTTGGACGACGCGATACGGGTGAACCGTCCGCACAGCGTGTCATCCAGGTGCCGAAGCAGCGCGCCACCGCGGATCACCAGGGTGATCCGCACACCGAGCGCGGAGAAGATATGCGCGAATTCGGCTGCCACGAAGCCGCCTCCGACGATGACCAGGTGTCGGGGCAACTCCGGTATCCGCATGATGTCGTCGCTGGTGTAATAGCGGACCCCGCAGTCGAGGATGGCGGGCGGAATAACCGGTCGCGATCCCGCGGCGATCACCACCTGCTCGGCGGTGAACTCCTCGCCGTCGTCGGTGCGCAGCAGATAGTGACCATCGGCCTGGACCGCCCCGAAACGGGTGTGCCGGTTGTAGACGTCAACATTGGGCTCCGCGCGCCGGTAGTCTTCACCGCTGATCGCGATGGGGTCGATTCGCCCGAAGATGCGCGAGACGATGTCGTCCCAGCGCACCTGGTCGATGTGTGCGTCGATGCCGTAACGTGCTGCTGCGCGGATCGTTTCGGCGACCTCGGCGACATAGACGAACATCTTGGTCGGGATGCAACCCACGTTGAGGCAGGTTCCGCCGAACGTTGACTGCTCGCAGATCGCGACTCGTTTGTTTGCGTAGCGTTCGTCGAGAATGTTGTTGCCGGAACCGGTTCCGATGATCGCCAGGTCGTAGCTTTCCATCAGTGAGCCCTTCAGCCGTTCCGGGATGCGGCATTGGTGGCTGCACCCAGGTAGTCATTCAGCCAAGTGTCCAGCTCTTGGTAAGCCACTTGCCGCGGCTGCGGCATCGACAAGAACACATCGTGTTTGGCATCAGTGACCGGAACGATGGTGCTGCGGTTGCCGATGCAACCTGCCCAGCGCGCGATGTGGTTTACGTTGAGAACCGCATCGCCGCATTGCATCGCGGTGGCGTCCGCGCTTTCGGTCACGCTGTGATCTGAGCGCAGGATCAGGTTGGGCACGCCGACGTCGAGGCCGCGATGCAGCTGTGCCTGGCCACGTCGCACCGCAGACAGCCAGCCGAAGGTAATGGGGAAGCCGCCCAGCGGTTTCCACTGCAGGTTGTAGTCGAACTCCCCGTGGTAATCGCGGTGCAGGCTGGCGCCATAACCACCACCATCTCCAGTCGGGGCGCGGGCTACCCGTTTGTCGCCGACTCGTGCGACCGCGGCGATCAGCGCCGTCGTCGTCGGCCAGCGAAGCGCCATGGGACCGGGCAGGTCCAGAAAGGGACTGTTGAGTACCAGTCCGGCCACGCCCGTCCGGGTGGTCGAACCGCGCCGTCGCATCCGGTCCAGCCACAGCGAGACGATCAGCCCGCCGGCGGAATGGCCGTACGCCAGCACCCGCGCCGAACCTGTTTCCTTGACGATCAGCGCCAGCGCACGATCAAGCTCGCTGTCGTAGCAGGCCAAGTCGCGGGTGAAGTGCGGAGTTTGGCCACTGCGCCACGAACGTCCACATTTGCGCAGATCCAACGCGTAGAAAGCGAGCCCGCGGCCGGCGAAGTGATCGGCCAGCGCGGTGTGGAAGAAGTAGTCGGTATATCCGTGTACCGCCAGCACGGCGTTGGTGGCCGGCGCCGCGTCGCCACGACGTAGCAGCGTTGCGTCGATGGTGCCCTCGCCGTCGGGATCATCACCCAGCGGGATGGTGAGCTGCCAATAGCCGGCCAGGACGTCGGGCTGCCAGCCAGTCACGCTCGCCAGCTTAAAGCGTGTCGTCGCCGGTCCCGGGTCGACTGCCCGGCTTGTCCTCAGCCGTTCCGGCCTGGCCGGGATAACCTGGCGATCGGTATAGCCCGCTCAACTAAAGGACGAACAGCTCGGTGTCAGAGCCGCAGGCAAGGACAACCCCGAAGGTCGACGCCGTGCTGGTCGGGACCGGGATCATGAGCGCAACGCTGGGTGCGCTGTTGCGTCGGTTGGAGCCGGACTGGTCGATCACCGTGGTCGAGCGGCTCGACGGCGCCGCAGCTGAAAGCAGCGACCCGTGGAACAACGCCGGTACCGGGCATGCCGGGCTGTGCGAGCTGTTCTACACGCCGCAGCTGCCGGATGGGTCGATCGACATCACCAAGGCGGTGCGCGTCAACGAGCACTTCCAGGTGACCCGACAGTTCTGGGCCTACGCGGCCGAGAACGGCATGTTGTCCGACGTGCGCGGCTTTGTGAACCCGGTTCCGCATGTCAGCTTTGTGCAGGGCGCCGATCGAGTCGACTATCTGCGGCGCCGCCGCCAGGCGCTGGCGGGTAATCCGCTTTTTGCCCGCACCGAGTGGATCGACGACGCCGACGAATTCGCCCGGCGTCTGCCCTACATGGCCGCCAAACGCGTCTTCTCCGAGCCTGTCGCACTCACCTGGGCCGCCGACGGCACCGACGTCGACTTCGGCGCGCTGTCCAGGCAGCTGATCGGCTACGGCGTACGCAACGGCACAACCGCGTTGTTCGGTCACGAGGTCCGCAACCTGTCCCGTCGACGCGACGGCGGTTGGGCGTTGACAGTCCTCAACCGCCGCACCGGTGAAACCCGCAAGCTGGACGCCAAATTCGTCTTTGTCGGCGCCGGTGGGCAGGCACTGCCGTTGCTGCAGAAGTCCGGTATCAAGGAATCCAAGGGCTTTGGCGGCTTCCCGATCGGCGGCAGATTCCTGCGCAGCGGCAATCCCGCGATCACCGCTGCGCACCGGGCCAAGGTCTACGGCCTACCGGCGCCGGGCGCGCCGGCGACGACGGCGGCGCACCTGGACGCGCGAATCGTCAACGGCAAGCCATGGCTGCTGTTCGGGCCGTTCGCCGGGTGGTCCCCGAAGTTCCTCAAACACGGCCATTTCAGCGATCTGCCGCGATCTGTCACGCCGGGCAATCTGGCGACCGTGACCGGGGCGGGCGTCAGCCAGCTGAAGCTGCTCGCTTATTTGATCCGCCAGTTGCAGCTGTCGGAGCGCGCCCGGGTCGACATACTGCGCGAATTCGCCCCCAGCGCAGTGGATTCCGACTGGAAGCTGACGACGGCCGGTCAACGGGTGCAAGTGATCCGGCGAGACAGGCGCCGAGGCGGAGCGCTCGAGTTCGACACCACCGTGCTCGCCGCTGCCGACGGCAGCATCGCCGGCCTGCTCGGCGCGTCGCCGGGTGCCTCGACCGCGGTGTCGGCGATGCTCGACGTGCTGCAGCGCTGCTTTCCCGACCGGTATCAGGCTTGGCTGCCTACGCTCAAAGACATGGTGCCGTCGTTGGGGGCCACCTTGTCCGGTGAGCCGGTGCTGTTCGAGGAGTTGTGGTCTTGGAGCACCAAGGCGCTGGGGCTGAACGCCGATTGCCCGTCTCCTCCTCATCGCGCTCCGCGCTCTGCATCGTCGTCGGGCGGGCCCGATTGCCCGTCTCCTCCTCATCGCGCTCCGCGCTCTGCATCGTCGTCGGGCGAGGACTCATGAGCGTCGCATTGCGCCGCGCGTGGGCCAAAGACCTTGACGTTCCTACTCTTTACGCGCTACTCCAGCTGCGGGTGGAGGTCTTCGTGGTCGAACAGGCCTGCCCCTATCCCGAGCTCGACGGGCGCGACCTGTTCGCCGAAACACGCCACTTCTGGCTGGAAGCCCCTGACGGCGAGGTGATCTGCACGCTGCGGCTGATGGAGGAGCACGCGGGCGGGCACAAGGCATTCCGGCTCGGGCGGCTGTGCACCAAACGCAGCGCGCGCGGTGAGGGCCACACCACCCGTCTGTTACGTGCGGCGTTGGCCGAGGTGGGCGACTACCCGTGCCGGATCAACGCTCAGGTATATCTGGCGGACATGTACGCCCAACACGGATTCGTTCGGGACGGCGACGACTTCCTCGACGACGGTGTCCCGCACGTGCCGATGCTGCGACCGGGATTCGCGCAGACGTGATTCCAGCAGATAGATGGTGACCACGGCGGAGAACCCTTACCTGGTCGGCCTGCGGCTGACCGGGAAGAAAGTCGTTGTGGTCGGCGGCGGCAACGTTGCGCAACGACGACTTCCGCTAGTTGTGGCCAGCGGGGCAGACGTCCACGTGATCACTCGCGCGGCAACCCGCTCGGTCGAGGCGATGAGCGGAATTACTTTGTCGCTGCGCGACTATCGCGATGGTGACCTGGCGGGCGCATGGTATGCGATCGCGGCCACCGACGACGCGCAAGTGAACTCCGCAGTGGTGGCCGAGGCCGACCGGCACCGAATCTTCTGCGTCCGCGCAGACATCGCCGCCGAGGGCAGCGCGGTGACCCCCGCGTCGTTCGACTATGCCGGGCTGTCGGTGGGAGTTCTGGCGGGTGGCGAGCACCGTCGCTCGGCGGCCATCCGCTCGGCGATCCGCGAGGCATTGCAGCAGGGGCTGATCTCCTCAGACAACTTCGCGGGTACCGACGTGGTGCGCGGTGGAGTGGCGCTGGTCGGCGGCGGGCCCGGCGATCCGGAACTGATCACCGTGCGGGGCCGGCGTCTACTCGCGCAGGCCGACGTCGTCGTCGCCGACCGGCTGGCGCCACCGGAACTGCTCGCCGAGTTGCCCCCGAACGTCGAGGTGATCGACGCCGCCAAGATCCCGTACGGCCGGTCAATGGCCCAAGACGCCATCAACGCGGTGATGATCGAGCGGGCCCAGGCCGGGCAATTCGTGGTGCGGCTCAAAGGAGGCGACCCCTTCGTGTTCGCCCGCGGTTACGAGGAGCTGATGGCCTGTGCCGACGCCGGTGTCCCGGTGACCGTCGTGCCTGGTGTGACGAGTGCCATAGCGGTGCCCGCTTCCGCAGGTGTCCCGGTCACCCACCGCTCGATCAATCACGAGTTTGTGGTGGTCAGCGGACACGTTGCGCCGGGGCACCCCGAATCGTTAGTGAATTGGGATGCACTCGCTGCGATGTCGGGGACCATCGTTTTGCTGATGGCGGTGGAACGCATCGAACTTTTCGCCGAGGCATTGTTAAAGGGCGGCCGACCTGCGGATACGCCGGTTTTGGTCGTCCAGCAAGGTACGACGGCGGCCGAGCACACTTTGCGGGCCACCCTGACCGACGCGCCGGAAAAGATCCGCTCGGAGGGTATCCGACCTCCCGCGATCATCGTGATCGGCTCTGTAGCGGCTTTCGGGATTTAAAAGATCCCTAAGATTACTGTAGGGTAAGTTCTTATGACGGCTCTCAACGATGCAGAGCGGGCTGTCCACCGACGGACGACTGAACCCTCGAAGCGAGCAGTTCACATGCCCCCAGTGCAACCACAAAAGACCGCCGTGACCTCGGCTTCCAAGAGCTCCACGACCTGGGTCCCATCGCGGCGGTTCTTCGCCGCGGTCATCGCCATCGCCGGCATGCAGATGATGGCGACCATGGACGGCACCATCGCAATTGTCGCGCTTCCTAAGATCCAGAACGAGCTGAGCCTGTCTGATGCCGGCCGTAGCTGGGTGATCACCGCCTACGTACTGACCTTCGGCGGCCTGATGTTGCTGGGTGGCCGTCTGGGCGACACCATCGGCCGCAAGCGGACCTTCATCGTCGGCGTGACGCTGTTCACCATCGCTTCTGCGCTCTGCGGTATCGCCTGGGACGACGTCACCCTGGTGATCGCCCGGCTGCTGCAGGGCGTGGGCGCCGCGATCGCCTCGCCGACCGGCTTTGCGCTGGTCGCCACGACGTTCGCCAAGGGGCCGGCGCGCAACGCCGCGACTGCGGTGTTCGGAGCGATGACCGGCGTCGGCTCGGTGATGGGCCTGGTGGTCGGTGGAGCGCTGACGGAGGTGTCCTGGCGGCTGGCGTTTTTGGTGAACGTGCCGATCGGGCTGGTGATGATCTACCTGGCCCGCACGACGCTGCGGGAAACTCACCGCGAGCGGATGAAACTGGACGCGGCCGGCGCTGTGCTGGCCACCATGATCTGCACCGCCGCGGTGTTCGCCTTCTCGATGGGACCGGAAAGAGGCTGGATATCGGTCACCACGATCGGTTCGGCGGTGGTAGGGCTCGTCGCGTTCGTCGCGTTCATCGTGGTGGAGCGGGCGGCCGAGAACCCCGTCGTGCCGTTTGACCTGTTCTTCGACCGCAATCGGCTGGCTACGTTCGCCGCGATCTTCATGGCCGGTGGGGTTTTGTTCACCGTCACGGTGCTGGTCGCCATATATGTGCAGGACATCATGGGCTACAGCGCCCTGCGCGCAGGCGTCGGCTTCATCCCGTTCGCGATCGCGATGGGCATCGGGCTGGGCGGCTCGTCGCAGCTGGTATCGCGCTTCCCACCGAGGGTCGTCGTCATCGCCGGCGGTGCGCTGGTGGTCGGCGCAATGATTTACGGATCGACGTTCAACGGGGCCATGCCCTACTTCCCGAACCTGATCGTGCCCGTCGTGATCGCCGGTATCGGTATCGGCATGATCGTCGTCCCGGTGGCGCTGTCGGCGATCGCGGGCGTCGGCTTCGACCGGATCGGACCGACCTCGGCGATCGCGTTGATGCTGCAGAACCTTGGCGGCCCGGTGGTACTCGCCGTCATCCAGGCCGTCATCACGTCGCGCACGCTGTACCTGGGCGGCACCAACGGCCCGGTGAAGTTCATGAACAAGGCCCAGTTGCATGCGCTCGACCAGGGCTACACCTACGGCTTGTTATGGGTGGCCGGCGTGGCCGTCATCGTCGGTGGGGTGTCGCTGCTGATCGGCTACAGCGCCGAGCAGGTGGCCCACGCGCAAGAAGTCAAGGACGCCATCGACGCCGGCGACCTCTAGCCCCTAACGCCCGACCCGCGTCGCCCGGCTTCCAGCCGCGCTCGCGATCGCCGCTAGGACCGATGGCAGCGACCCGCGTCGCCCGGCTTCCAGCCGCGCTCGCGATCGCCGCTAGCCCCTAACGCCCGACCCGCGTCGCCCGGCTTCCAGCCGCGCTCGCGATCGCCGCTAGGACCGATGGCAGCGACCCGCGTCGCCCGGCTTCCAGCCGCGCTCGCGATCGCCGCTAGGCTAGCCCGCTGTGATCACCCGGATGTCCGAGCTGTTCTTGCGCACGCTCCGCGACGACCCCGCCGATGCCGAAATCGCCAGCCACAAGCTGCTGATACGCGCCGGCTACATCCGACCGATCGCGCCGGGCCTCTACAGCTGGCTGCCGCTCGGGCTACGTGTGCTGCGCAAGATCGAGCGAGTCGTGCGGGAAGAGATGAACGCCATCGGCGGGCAGGAGATCTTGTTCCCGGCTCTTCTGCCACGCGCGCCCTACGAGACCACGAACCGATGGACCGAATACGGCGACAGCGTGTTTCGGCTCCAGGATCGCCGCGGCAACGACTACATACTCGGCCCCACCCACGAAGAGCTCTTCACCTTGACGGTCAAGGGGGAGTACAGCTCCTACAAAGACTTTCCGCTGGTGCTCTTCCAGATCCAGAACAAATACCGCGACGAGGCGCGGCCCCGCGCCGGCATCCTGCGGGTACGCGAGTTCGTGATGAAGGACTCCTACTCCTTCGACATCGACGACGCCGGGCTCAAGAGCGCCTACCACGCACACCGCGAGGCCTACCAACGTATTTTCGGCCGGCTCGAGGTCCGCTACGTCATCGTGTCCGCCGTATCCGGCGCTATGGGCGGCTCAGCCTCCGAGGAGTTCTTGGCCGAGAGCCCGGTCGGCGAGGACACCTTTGTCAGGTGCCTGCAGTCGGGTTACGCGGCCAACGTCGAGGCCGTGGTGACCGCGCGCCCGGACGCCCTGCCCGTCGACGGACTGCCCGAGGCGGTGATCTACGACACCGGCGACACCCCGACCATCGCGACGCTGGTCGAGTGGGCCAACGGCGCCGACCTGGGCCGCAGCGTCACCGCTGCCGACACTCTGAAGAATGTCCTGCTCAAGGTGCGTCAACCGGGTGGCGACTGGGAGCTACTGGGAATCGGAGTGCCCGGCGACCGGGAGGTCGACGGCAAGCGGCTGGGCGCTGCGCTCGAGCCGGCCGAGCACGCGCTGCTCGACGACGCCGATTTCGCCAGGCATCCGTTCCTGGTGAAGGGTTATATCGGCCCGAAATCTTTGCGCGATAACGGTGTTCGCTACCTCGTCGACCCGCGGGTGGTAGACGGCACCAGCTGGATCACCGGCGCCGACCAGCCCGGCAAGCATGTCGTCGGCTTGGTCGCCGGCCGCGATTTCGCCGCCGACGGCACGATTGAGGCCGCCGAGGTGCGCGACGGCGATCCGTCCCCCGACGGCGCCGGTCCACTGGTCTCAGCCCGTGGGATCGAGATCGGCCACATCTTCCAGCTCGGCCGCAAATACACCGACGCCTTCACCGTCGACGTGCTCGGCGAGGACGGCAAACCGGTGCGGCTGACCATGGGCTCCTACGGTTTGGGGGTGTCGCGACTGGTGGCGGTCATCGCCGAACAGCACCACGACGAGCTGGGGCTGCGTTGGCCGTCGCAGGTTGCGCCGTTCGACGTGCACCTGGTGATCGCCAATAAGGATGCCGAAGCGCGCACCGGGGCCACGGCGCTGGCCGCCGATCTGGATCGGCTGGGTATCGAGGTGCTGCTCGACGACCGGCAGGCGTCGCCCGGGGTGAAGTTCAAGGATGCCGAGCTGCTCGGTGTGCCGTGGATCGTCGTGGTGGGCCGCGGTTGGGCGAACGGAACCGTCGAGCTGCGCGATCGGTTCAGTGGCCAGACGCGTGAGCTTGCAGTCGGTGCTGCGCTGGCCACCGACATCACGGCTGCCATTTCCGGCTAGGTTGACCGCTAGTCGGCGCCGGGGAAGGCCGTGGTGATCGGCCAGTCGCCCAGTACCTGCTTCCAACGGGCGGCCAGTACTGCGCTTTGGGTCAGCGCTGTCACGCCGAATTTGCGGTCTTGGGGACTCTGAGCCTGCTCGATGACCGCGCGCCAGGCCACTTCGGCGTCGTTCTCCATTCGCGCCGCCAGCCGCACCGCATCAGTGGCGTTGTTGACCGGGATCGGCATTTGGTAACCCGCGGCGGCTACCGGAGCTGCGACCGAGCGGCCGACCAGCATCCCGATGACCTGGTCGCGACGCTGGCGGTGTTGATTCAGCGCGGATGACACGAGGTTGTTCAGCTCTGGCTGGCAGTGCGCGGACACGATGCCGTAGCCGTAGATGACGGCGTGCTCGTTGCTCAGCGCAGCACACAGCGCGGTGTCGGCGGGCCCTGAAGGCGATGCGGCCGGTGACGGCTCGGCGGAGGTCACGACGCGGGTGCTCCGAACGCCAGCGCAACGGTGTAGGACGCCGTGCACGCCGCAGCGATGGAGCCGAGCAACCCGGCTCGATAACCCGAAGATGTGCTCACCAGCTGAGCGGCGCTGGCCGCGGACGCCCGCAAAGACCTGACCACGTCGGCCAGCGGCGGTGGGGGCGCCGCGGCGGCCGAAGTGGTGGTGGTCGGACTCGTGGTCTCGCGAGAGGTTGATGTCGGGTTGACGGCCAAGCGCGCGATCTCGGTCGTCAGGGCCTGCGCATGTCGGGTGCGTTCGGCGGCGACCTCGGTCAACGCCGCGCTGACCGGCTGCGGTGCGACCGCGGCGCCCGCCGCGGCCAGCTCGCTGTCTCGCCGGGCCAGTGTCAACTGCGATACGAGCTCGTCGACGGCCGGCGGCGCGGGCGGCGGCGAACTGCACGCTGGCACCGCCATTCCGAGCACAGCGAGTGCGACGCCACCCGTTAACACACGTCGCCTGCTGACGACCGGCTCGAAACCAGGCTCTGTGCGTAGCACAGCAACATCCTGCCATTACCGCCGCAGCGCGTTGGAGCGCCGGCTGTAACGCCAGGTGACCTCGTCGCGATCACGTCTTACAGCGGATTCCTGGCGTATCGTTGAGTGCTGGTTCCTCGGACGCGCTGATTTTTCCGCGCCGCAGGGCTGCCTGACCGGACAACTCAAGATGAGGAGCTCGCCGTGGCCACCGGGCTACCGTCACAGACACAGGTGATCGAGCTGCTCGATGGTGAGTTCGCACGCGTAGGTTACGAAATCGAGGACGTCGTCATCGATGCGCGGGCCCAGCCGCCGCGGATAACGGTGATCGCCGATGGCGACACCGTACTCGACTTGGAGACCATCGCCGCCCTATCCCGTTCGGCGTCGAGCCTGCTGGATGCGGTGAAAAGTGTTGAGGGTAGCTACGTCCTGGAAGTCAGCTCACCCGGCGTAGACCGACCGCTGACCAGCGACAAGCACTTCCGCCGCGCGCGGGGCCGCAAGGTCGAGCTGGTATTGACCGACGGGAAACTTCTCACCGGACGGGTCGGTGAGTTGCACGACGGCATGCTGAGTTTGGTGGTTCGCGACGCCCGGACCCGCGATTGCACGGTGCTCCCGATATCGCTGGGTGAGATTCTGAAAGCTGTTGTCCAGGTTGAGTTTTCGACTCCATCTAAAGAAGAGCTGGAGCTGGCGACTGTCGATCGAAGCGCGCAGACGGAGGGCAGAACATGAACCCGCCGGCGACGATAGACAGGGCAGTGCGATCCGGAACTGGCAGGAGGAGCGGCGTATGAACATCGACATGGCCGCCCTGAACGCGATAGTCGTGGAACGCGGTATCTCATTCGACGACTTGCTCGAGGACGTCAAGGCCGCGGTGCTGAGCGCATACCGGCACACCGAGGGCCATCAGCCGGATGCGCACATCGACATCGACCGCAAATCGGGTTCGGTCCGGGTCATGGCCCGCGAGTTGGACGAGGACGGCAACCCGCTCAGCGAATGGGAGGACACTCCGGAGGGATTCGGCCGGATCGCCGCCACGACCGCACGGCAGGTGATGCTGCAGCGCCTCCGGGACGCCGAGAACGAGCGAACCTTTGGCGAGTTCTCCACCCATGAGGGCGAGATCGTCGCCGGTGTGATCCAACGCGATAGCCGGGCCAATTCGCGTGGCCTGATCGTCGTACGGATGGGCAGCGAGACCAAAGGGTCTGAGGGTGTGATCCCGGCGGCGGAGCAGGTTCCGGGTGAGGCTTACGAGCACGGTGACCGGCTGCGTTGCTATGTGGTGGGCGTGAGCCGCGGTGCCCGCGAGCCGGTCATCACGTTATCCCGCACCCATCCCAATCTGGTACGCAAGCTCTTCTCCTTGGAAGTCCCCGAGATCGCCGACGGGTCGGTCGAGATTATTGCGGTGGCACGCGAAGCCGGTCACCGTTCGAAGATCGCGGTGGCATCACGGGTTCCGGGCCTGAATGCCAAGGGCGCCTGCATCGGTCCGATGGGTCAGCGCGTGCGCAATGTCATGAGCGAGTTGTCTGGGGAGAAGATCGACATCATCGACTTCGATGACGACCCCTCCCGCTTCGTCGCCAACGCGTTATCGCCGGCCAAGGTGGTTTCGGTGACCGTGATCGACCAGAACGCCCGGGCCGCTCGGGTGGTGGTGCCCGACTTCCAACTGTCGCTGGCCATCGGCAAGGAGGGCCAGAATGCGCGGCTGGCCGCCCGGCTCACCGGATGGCGGATCGACATCCGCGGGGATTCGCCCGATCAGCACACGGACCACCCCGAGCATGACGCCACGCACCCGCTGGCGCACGACCGTTAGTCCCGACGAACTCGGACGGGGTGGCGACCCGACGGAGCCGCCCACGTGGCCTGGGGTCGCCCGACACTGCGGGTGGTTCTGACCACCTGTTGGGTGCAGGTAAACTAAGCCGTGATCCAGCGCGAGACTTCGGCCTCGGCGCATCGACGCATCGATGGACCGGTGCGGACATGTGTCGGTTGCCGAAAGCGAGAGTTGGCCGTCGGACTGCTCCGAGTGGTGGCTGAGTCGATCGGGAACGGGAAATACGCCGTGACCGTTGACCCAGCGGGTACTCTGCCGGGGCGGGGTGCATGGCTGCATCCCGTTCCACAGTGCGCCAACGATGCGATCCGGCGGCGAGCATTTGCTCGAGCGCTGCGCATCGTGGGCGCACCGGATACGTCAGCGTTGTTCGAGCACATCAACGGGCTCGGCACACCGCCAACAGAACAGGCAGCAAAGAACATGAGCACACCGTGAAGTCCCGATGACCATGCGTCATAGCTAAACCCGAGGCGCGGCCCACTACCGCTGTCGCCTCATAGACAGGAGATGTAGTGGCAGGCAAGGCCCGCGTACACGAGTTGGCTAAGGAACTCGGTGTTACCAGCAAGGAAGTTCTCGCCCGACTGAGCGATCAGGGCGAATTCGTCAAATCCGCATCGTCGACGGTGGAAGCGCCGGTGGCGCGTCGGTTGCGTGAGTCGTTCGGCGGCGGCAAGCCCGCACCGGCCAAGACCGCCGGCAACGGCGCGGCGGCTGCCAAACCCGCAGTCATAGACGCGACCCCGGCAGCGCAGAAAGCCGCCGCCCCCAAACCGGCCGCGCCGCCGGCACCTGAGCCGGTCGCGCCGCCGGCACCGGCTCCCGAACAGCCGCAGGCCGGTCCGACACCCGCCCCGGCTCGCCCCGGGCCAACTCCCGGTCCGCGCCCGGCCCCGAAGCCGGCGGGACGCACACCGCGGGTGGGTAACAACCCGTTCTCCTCAGCGCAGCCGGTGGACCGGCCCATTCCGCGTCCGCTTGCGCCACGTCCCGGTGCGCCCCGCCCTGGTGCCCCCCGCCCCGGTGGTGCCTCGCCCGGCAGCATGCCGCCGCGTCCCGCCGGGGCTGCTGGGCCAGGTCGCCCGGCACGTCCCGGTGGTCCCCGACCCGGCGGTCCCGGCGGCCGGCCAGGTGCCCCGGCAGGAGGTGGCCGCCCCGGCGGTGGCGGCGGCGGTAACTACCGAGGTGGCGCCGGCGGCGGCGCTGGCGGTGGCGGAGTCGGCGCCCCACCCGGCGGCGGCTTCCGTGGCCGACCTGGCGGTGGCGGCGGACGGCCCGGCCAGCGCGGTGGCGCTGCCGGTGCATTCGGACGTCCCGGCGGTGCGCCGCGGCGTGGCCGCAAGTCGAAGCGGGCGAAACGCGCTGAGTACGAGAACATGCAGGCGCCGGTCGTCGGCGGCGTGCGGCTGCCGCACGGCAACGGCGAGACGATCCGCCTGGCACGCGGTGCATCGCTGTCGGACTTCGCCGAGAAGATCGACGCCAACCCGGCCTCGCTGGTCCAGGCGCTGTTCAACCTGGGTGAGATGGTGACGGCCACCCAGTCGGTCGGCGACGAGACGCTCGAGCTGCTGGGCGGCGAGATGAACTACGTCGTCCAGGTCGTCAGCCCCGAGGATGAAGACCGTGAGCTGCTGGAGTCCTTCGACCTGACCTACGGCGAGGACGAGGGCGACGAGGACGATCTGCAGCTCCGTCCGCCGGTGGTGACCGTGATGGGTCACGTCGACCACGGTAAGACCCGACTGCTGGACACCATCCGGAATGCCAGCGTCCGCGAGGCCGAGGCCGGTGGCATCACCCAGCACATCGGCGCCTACCAGGTGACCGTCGATCTCGACGGCACCGAACGGCCGATCACCTTCATCGACACCCCGGGTCACGAGGCGTTCACCGCCATGCGTGCCCGCGGCGCCAAGGCCACCGACATCGCGATCCTGGTGGTGGCCGCCGACGACGGCGTCATGCCGCAGACGGTGGAGGCGATCAATCACGCGCAGGCCGCCGACGTGCCG
The DNA here is from genome assembly GCA_963833915.1 of uncultured Actinomycetota bacterium. Taxonomy (GTDB): domain Bacteria; phylum Actinomycetota; class Actinomycetes; order Mycobacteriales; family Mycobacteriaceae; genus Mycobacterium. The sequence goes on along the minus strand of CAWHZO010000014.1, from coordinate 184,229 downwards.
ATCGTGGTGGCGGTGAACAAGATCGACAAGGAAGGTGCCGACCCGCAGAGGATCCGCTCTCAGCTCACCGAATATGGCCTTGTCGCCGAGGATTTCGGTGGCGAGACGATGTTCGTGGACATCTCGGCCAAGCAGGGCACCAACATCGAGGCGCTCGAGGAGGCGGTGCTGTTGACCGCCGACGCAGCGCTGGATCTGCGGGCCAACCCCGACATGGAAGCTCAAGGTGTGGCGATTGAGGCGCACCTGGACCGCGGTCGCGGCCCGGTGGCGACCGTGCTGATCCAGCGCGGCACGCTGCGGGTCGGCGACTCGATCGTCGCGGGGGATGCCTACGGGCGTGTCCGTCGGATGGTCGACGAGCACGGCGAGGACATCCACGAGGCGCTGCCATCACGGCCGGTGCAGGTCATCGGGTTCACGTCGGTGCCCGGTGCCGGCGACAACCTCCTGGTGGTCGACGAGGACCGGATCGCCCGCCAGATCGCCGACCGGCGCAGCGCGCGTAAGCGCAACGCGCTGGCGGCGCGCTCCCGCAAGCGGATCAGCCTGGAGGACCTGGACTCAGCGCTGAAGGAAACCAGCCAGCTGAACCTCATCCTCAAGGGCGACAACGCCGGTACCGTCGAGGCGCTGGAAGAGGCGTTGATGGGTATCCAGGTCGACGATGAAGTGGAGTTGCGTGTCATCGACCGCGGTGTCGGTGGCATCACCGAGACCAACGTCAACCTCGCGTCGGCATCGGACGCGGTGATCATCGGCTTCAACGTGCGTGCCGAGGGCAAAGCCACCGAGTTGGCCAACCGCGAAGGTGTGGAGATCCGCTACTACTCGGTGATCTACCAGGCGATCGACGAGATCGAAAAAGCATTGCGCGGCATGCTCAAGCCGATCTTCGAGGAGAAGCAGCTGGGGCGTGCGGAGATCCGCGCGCTGTTCCGGTCGTCGAAGATCGGTGTCATCGCCGGCTGCCTGGTCACCTCCGGTGTGGTACGCCGCAACGCGAAGGCCCGGCTGCTGCGGGACAACATCGTGGTGGCCGAGAACCTCACGGTGGCTTCGCTGAGACGCGAGAAGGACGACGTCACCGAGGTCCGCGACGGGTACGAATGTGGTCTGACGCTGACCTACTCGGACCTCAAAGAGGGCGACGTCATCGAGACCTACGAGCTGGTCGAGAAGGAACGCGTCTGAACATGAGCTCCGACAAGCCGAACCCGCGGCATGGCTGACCCGCCCCGGGCGCGCCGACTGGCCAAGCGGATCTCCGAGATCGTCGCATCGGCGATCGAGTACGAGATCAAGGACCCGGGACTGGCCGGGGTCACCATTGTGGACGCCAAGGTGTCCGGTGACCTGCATGACGCGACGCTGTACTACACGGTGATCGGCTCCACCTTGGACGACGAGCCCGATTACGTCGGGGCCGCCGCGGCGTTGGAACGCGCAAAGGGCGTACTGCGCAGCAAAGTCGGAGCCGGTACCGGTGTGCGCTTCACTCCCACACTGACGTTCACCCGCGACACGGTGGCCGACTCGGTGCAGCGGATGGAGGAACTACTGGCACTCGCGCGGGCTGCCGACGCCGATGTGGCTCGAGTTCGCGAGGGAGCCAAACCGGCCGGCGACCCCGATCCGTACCGCGTGAGCGGTGCGGAGCTGGACGACGAGGACGCTGGGCAATCGGACCCGCGCGGCGACGATGCGGGCCGTGTTGTGGCCCGGGGAGGAGCTGGGCAATCGGACCCGCCCGGCGACGATGCGGGCCGTGTTGTGGCCCGGGGAGGAGCTGGGCAATCGGACCTGGGGGCACCAACCGTTAACGGGGAAGGCGCCGGTGACGACGATCAACTCGAAGACTGAACCAACCACAACAGCTACACGCGTCGACGCTGTCGGCGCCGCCAAGGCGCTGGACCGCGCCGCCACGGTCGGGGTGGTCTGCCATGTCCATCCCGATGCCGACACGATCGGCGCCGGTTTGGCGCTGGCCTTGGTGCTCGATCAGTGCGGCAAGACCGTCCAAGTCAGCTTCGCAGCGCCGGCAGCGCTTCCGGAGTCGTTACAGTCGTTGCCCGGCGGTCGGCTTCTGGTCGACCCCGATGTCATGCGTCGTGATGTTGATCTGGTTGTGACCGTTGATATTCCGAGCATCAACCGGCTCGGGGGCCTGCGCGATATGGCCGGTGCCGGGCAGGAAGTGCTGGTGATCGACCATCACGCGTCGAACCAGCTTTTCGGCACAGCGAATTTCGTGGAACCGTCGGCGGACTCCACCACAATGATGGTCGCCGAGCTGCTCGACGCTTGGGACAAGCCGATCGACACCGACGTGGCGTACTGCCTGTACGCGGGGCTGACAACCGATACCGGCTCGTTCCGGTGGGCCAGCCCACCGGCATACCGATTGGCGGCGCGGCTGGTCGAATCAGGTATCGACAACGCGGCGATCACCCGATCGCTGATGGACACCCATCCCTTCGCCTGGCTGGCGATGCTGTCCCGGGTGTTGGGGTCGGCGCAGTTGTTGCCCGACGCTGCCGGCGGTCGTGGTCTGGTGTATGCCGTTGTCGGAAACCAGGAGTGGATCAGCGCGCGCCCGGAAGAGGTCGAGAGCATCGTCGACATCGTCCGCACAACGCAGCAGGCCGAGGTGGCCGCGGTGTTCAAAGAGATCGAGCCGCAGCAGTGGTCGGTGTCGATGCGGGCAAAGGCCGCAGTCGATCTCGCTGCGGTCGCCTCGACGTTCGGCGGCGGCGGTCACAAGCTGGCCGCGGGCTACTCGACCACCGGTTCGGTCGACGAGGTCGTAGCGACGCTGCGCGCCGCTCTGGAGTGAGCGAGTCGGGCCAGTCGCAGCCGGATGGCTGCTTTCCCGCAAGCGGGAGGTACCCGCAGATCGCGCAACTGGCTCTGCCGGCGCTGGTTGTGCTGGCGGCCGAGCCACTCTACTTGCTGTTCGACACCGCGGTCGTGGGCAGGCTGGGTGCGCTGAACCTGGCCGGCCTGGCCATCGGGGGATTGATCCTCGGCATGGTCGGTTCCCAGTTGACCTTCTTGTCGTACGGCACCACAGCGCGCTCGGCTCGCTACTTCGGTGGGCGGGACCGGGTGGCGGCGGTCGAGGAAGGTGTGCAGGCGACCTGGCTGGCGCTGGGTTTGGGTGCGTTGATCGTCGTCGTGGTGCAGGCCGCGGCGGTGCCGTTGGTGTTCGTCATCGCGGGTTCGGACGTCATCGCAAACGCGGCGCTGCCCTGGCTGCGCATCGCGGTCATGGGCGCGCCCGCAATTCTGTTGTCGCTGGCCGGCAATGGGTGGTTGCGCGGCGTGCAGGACACCGTTCGCCCGCTGCGCTATGTGGTCGCCGGCTTTGGCCTGTCGGCGCTGCTGTGCCCGTTGCTGGTGTACGGCTGGCTGGGATTACCTCGCTTGGGATTGGCCGGGTCAGCCGTGGCCAACCTGGCGGGTCAATGGCTGGCTGCCGTTCTCTTCGGCCGCGCACTGCTGGCTGAACGGGTTCCGCTGCGCCTCGACCGCAGCGTGTTGCGAGCCCAAATCGTGCTCGGGCGCGACCTGTTGGTGCGAACCGTGGCTTTTCAGGCTTGCTTCGTCTCGGCCGCCGCGGTGGCGGCCCGTTTCGGTGCCGCGGCGGTGGCCGCCCACCAGGTGGTATTGCAGTTGTGGAGTTTCCTTGCGCTGGTTCTTGATTCGTTGGCCATCGCAGCGCAGGCGCTGGTCGGTGCGGCACTTGGCGCCGGCGATGTTGCGCTCGCGACAGCGACGGCCCGGCGAGTGACGGTGTCATCGGCGATGGCAGCCACCGGCCTGGCTGCCGTGTTCGCCGCTGGATCCTCCGTGTTGCCCGAACTGTTCACCGACGACCGTTCGGTGCTGGCCCAGATCGCAGTTCCATGGTGGTTTCTGGTAGCCGAATTACCTTTTGCGGGAGTGGTTTTCGCTCTCGACGGCGTACTGCTCGGCGCCGGGGACGCCGCGTTCATGCGCACCGCCACCGTGGTCAGCGCACTGGTTGGCTTTCTACCGTCGATCTGGCTGTCGTTGGTGTTCGGCTGGGGGCTGACCGGCATCTGGTCGGGCCTGAGCATGTTCATTGTGCTGCGCCTGATCTTCGTCGGTTGGCGGGCTGTGTCGGGTCGCTGGGCAGTGACCGGAAAGTGAGGACGACGCATGCGAAGTCAGCGTGAGCGGATGCTCAGCGGCGAACGATACAACGCCAACGATCCGGAATTGGTGGCGAGCCGCTGGGCGTGTCAGCGCCTACTCGAGGTGTTCAATGCGACGCGGGCAGACGACGAGCGAAGCAGGCATGTGCTGCACCAAGTGATCGGATCGCTGGGCGAAGGCTCCGTAATACTTCCTCGATTTCAGTGTGACTACGGCACGCAGATAACCATCGGCGCGAACTGCTTTGTCAACTATGACGCGATCTTGCTGGACTGTGCATCGATCGCGATCGGCGACAACGTATCGATCGGTCCACGCGCACAGCTTGTTACGGCACTTCATCCGGTCGACGACCACGATGCCCGCCGGGCGGGCTGGGAGTCGGCGTCTCCGATTGTGATCGGCGACAACGTCTGGCTGGCGGCCGGAGTCATCGTAGGTCCGGGAGTAACTATTGGCGCCAACTCGGTTGTCGGCGCGGGCAGCGTCGTAATCAGTGACATACCAGCACACGTCTTGGCGGCCGGTAACCCTTGCAGAATCATCAGAGGACTTACCTAGGCACAGGCCGTCGCACCCGGCCGTGACACGAACGATCTTTGCCAGCGGCGTATGGCGCGTCAGCCGATTGCGGTCACAATGGTGGGCTAACGCCCACCTACATCGAAAGGTGACAGCGCGAATGGGAAACGCAGGCCTCGAGTTCGGTGTTCTGGGGCCATTGCAGCTGACTGCGGGCGGCACCCTGGTGCCGTTGGGCGCCCCGAAGCAGCGGGCGGTGTTGGCCATGCTGGTTCTTAATCGAAACCGGCCGGTGTCGGTGGATGCCTTGATCGATGCGGTATGGGACCAGTTGCCGGTGCCGGCGGCCCGGACGAGCATCCATTCCTACGTGTCCCGTCTGCGCGGACTGATTGGCGCGGCCGGCGTTGACGCCAACCAGGTGCTGGCCAGCGCGCCGCCGGGTTACCAACTCAACGTCGCGGACGCCGACTGCGATCTTGGGCGCTTCGTCACCGAAAAGAATGCGGGCGTGCACGCCGCCGCCGCAGGACGGTTCGAAGATGCCAGCGGTTACCTTTCGGCCGCGCTGGCGCAATGGCGCGGGCCGTTCCTCGATGACCTACGCGAGTTCGCCTTCGTCGATACGTTTGCCACCGCGCTGTCCGAGGTCAGAGTGGCGGTCCAAACCGCCCTCGCCGAGGCCGAGATCGCGTGCGGACGCGCCGACGCCGTGATCCCTCGCCTGGAGGTGCTCAGCGCCGAACATCCCTTCCGCGAGCGGCTGTGGGTTCAGCTGATCACCGCCTACTACGTCACCGAGCGTCAGTCCGATGCCCTCAACGCCTATCGGCGACTGAAAGCGAACCTGGCCGAGAATCTCGGCATCGACCCCGGTCCTACATTGCGGAGCCTGCACGAGCGGATCCTGCGCCAAGAGCCCCTGGAGACCAAACAGGCGGCGCAGACAATCGCGACGCGCAGCGTCGTCGATCTCAGCGCGCACACCGGCACGCTGGCCGGCCCGGCAGCCGTCGCCGAGCTGCGGGCAACCGACGGGCAGCGCTACCGGTTGGAGGGTTCGACCCGGATCGGGCGCCGGCCGGACAACGACATCGTTCTCGACGACGACGCCGTGAGTCGCTACCATGCCGTCGTTATCGACACCGGGGGAAGTTTCGTCATCAGCGATCTGCGGTCGACCAACGGTGTCCAGGTGCAGGGCCGGCGCATCCGAAGCAGCGCCGCCCTGGCTGATGGTGACCACATTCGCATCGGCGGCCACGAGTTCACTTTCGACATTAGACCGTGCTGACCTGCGCAGACGCGGCGCACCGCGAACGCAAGAATTCCGCAGGAATCTCGCCAGGATCCATCAAGGCAGCGGGTGCATGCTCGTGATGTCGGGAAATAGCAACCGGCCCCAGCAAAGGATCCAGATTCGGACCTGGGACAACTGCCAGGTAAGGAAACCACCATGAATGCCAAAGCTCCCAAGCTGCGCGTCGCAGCAGCTGGCCTCCTGGCCGGCGTAGGTCTGTCCCTCCTCGGGTCACTCGCGCCGGCTGTCGCGTCGGCCAACCCGTATGTGCCGTTCAGCGGACCCCTGCACCCGATCCGCCATTACGCGGCGGACGTGATCCACCCCATTTATTCCGTCACGCACCCAATCCGCTCCATCATCCCGTGATCTAGCGGCTAAGCCGCCATTGTGCCCCGTTTCTCGCTGCAGAAACGGGGCACAATGCTGCTACCGGACCTGGGCCCGGCCCCGCTGCAGGACGGCCTCGCGGTTGGCGGCGATGTCGTCGCCGGAGGTGCGGAATTGCCTGGCCGCCATCGCTTCTAGCCACAGCCCTGAGTCGGTCTGCGACGCGTCGATGCGGTGGTAAGAAGTCAGCAGCGCTCGCACCGCGTCCTGGTTATTGCCGACGATGGCCGACGCGACGCCGCGGGCAGCGGGCAGCAACTGGTCGTGCGGCACCACTTCGGTGACCAGGCCGGCCCGCAGCGCATCCTCGGCGGACAGGTAGTCGCCGGTCAAGCTCATGCGGCGGGCCACGCCCACGCCCACCTTCTGTGGTAGCCGCACGCTGAGCCCCCAGGTCGGCAGCAGACCCACCCGCGCATGGGTGTCGGCGAATCGCGCGTGCTCCGAGGCGATCAGGATGTCGCAGTACAGCGCGAGCTCGAGGCCACCGGTGACGGCGGCTCCGTTGATTGCGCCGATCACCGGTTTGCTCATCGATGGCCAGCGCGGCGAGATGTCGGGCAATGCGGTCTGGTCGCCCAACTCTTTGAGATCGAGCCCGGCGCAGAACACCGGATCGCTGCCGGTGAGGATGACGACGTCGACGCCCTCATCGGCCTCGGCCTCGGCCAGGGCGGCGAAAAATTGATCCCGCAGCGCGGCGGACAGCGCATTGCGGGATTTCGGTCGGTTCAGGGTCAGGGTCAGCACCCGGTCTTCGGTGTGGTTCAGCAGGATGTCGTCGCTGGTCATTGGCGCCACTCCTCTTCATCGCTTCGCTCTGCATCGTCGCTGGCGCTGGTCATTGGCGCCACTCCTCTTCATCGCTTCGCTCTGCATCGTCGCTGGCGCGGGTCATTGCATCACCGTAGCCAGCCCGGTTCGCCGCGGCTCGACCGGCTTATCGTTGAGGGATGTGCCGGAATATCACCGAACTTCGCGGGCTCGAGCCTCCAGCCACCAACGAGGAGATCGTCGCCGCGGCGCGACAATATGTGCGCAAGGTCAGCGGTATCACCCATCCCTCGTCGGCCAATGCCGAGGCCTTCGAGGCGGCGGTGGCCGAAGTCGCGGCAACCACGACACGGCTGCTGGGTGCGTTGCCGACGCGCCGCCAGCCTCCGAAGACCTCGCCGCCGTTGCGTCGGCTGACGCCGGCCCGATGACACAGCGCCCGTCGACGCAAGCCGCCACGATGCCCGCGCTCAAGGAGTGGAGCGCGGTGGTGCACGCGCTGCTGGACGGCCGGCAGCGGGTGCTGTTGCGTAAAGGCGGAATTGGCGAGAAGCGTTTCGAGGTTGCGGCCCGCGAGTTCATGCTGTTTCCGACGGTGGCGCACAGCCACGCCGAGCGGGTGCGGCCAGAGTTTCAAGACCTGCTCACCGCCGCGGCTTCCGACAGCACCGATGATCGCCTCGTGGTACGGGCGGCAGCGAAAGTCGTTGCGGTGCTGCCGGTCAACCGGCCAGACCACATCGCCGCGATTGAGGATTTGCATATCTGGACGGCCGACTCGGTGCGCCGGGACCGGCTGGACTTTCGCCCGAAGCATCGGTTGGCGGTGTTGGTCGTGCAGGCCATACCTTTGGTCGCGCCGGTGGAACTACCCCGCAATCCGGACTACGCCGGCTGCACGAGCTGGGTGCAGCTGCCGGTGACACCGTCGCTGGGTCTACCGGTGCATGATGAGGCGTCACTGCGCGAGGTCGCCGCACGCGTTCGTAACGCAGTTGAATGACATTCAGCCGCAACGCTTTTCACGGGGTCTGGTCGACTAGCACCGCGCCGTCGGGCCGGTCGTCGAGAGTGCGCAGCGACGTCGGCTCTGCGGCCGCGGTGAGTCGCACAACGTGTGCCAGCTGCGCCGGGGCATCGCATTGCAGATAGTGATCGGCGGTCGGCAGTATCCAATAGCGGTTTTGTCCGGGCTTGTTCCTGAGGAATTCCTGCCACACATAGTTGGCGACCCGGACGGGGGAGACATCGTCGTGCAGGCCCCAAACCAGGCTGGTGTTGACTTCGCTGGTGGAAAGCGCTTGCAGCCAATTGGTTTCGTCAGCGGCGCGCTCGTTGAGATACTGAATCGTGTCCGGCAGCACCGCGATCCCATTGTTGTGCGCGAAGCATTGTGCTAAGGCGGCGATCTCAGGATCGCCCACGTCTCGGCGCGGCATAAAAGTCGTCGCGCCCATGCCCGCGGCCAGCATCTCCGGGGTGGTCGCGCGCGCGGTGCTTCGGGCCACGGTGGGGTCGAGGAGCGCTTTCTGGAATCCGGTCAGATTGGCCAGCGGGAGGTAGATATTGGCGTTGGTCAAGATGACTTCGGCCGGCGGAGTCGCATCATCTTCGGCGGCGAACATGGACAGCGCGATCATGCCGACGCTGGTGCCGCGGTCGTGGGTCAGCATCGTGTATTCCTCGAGCTGCCACACCTTCGCGATCGCGTAAATCAGCAGGCGTGCATCGTCGTAGAGCGAATAGACATAAGGCGCGGCCGGCTTGTCGGAGAGTCCGTAGCCGGGGAAGTCGAGGAGGAAGATATCGAAATCGGCGCCGAGCTCGCGGGTCAGCGCGCTGTAGTCAATGCTTGCAGTGGGGAAGCCGTGCACGCAGACCAATGCCGGTGCCCCCGGTGTGCCGCACCGGCGGGTGAAGACCGCGACTTCGGTTCCGTTGTTGGCGGCGGTTGTCGACTGCCAGTGGATTTCTGTTCCGCCGCTTCGCCATTCATCGAAGACGTTCATCAGGAACCCACCGGAAGCACGATCCGGGACGCGCCGAAGTGCACCTCGTGGGTGGACGGTTTGAATTGGCTGCCTGTCGATGTCGCCTCGCTGGTCCCCAGGTTACGGGCAAAGCGGGGATGGCTCCCGCCGGCGACCAACACGCGGATCCGTGATCCGGCGCGGAACCGGTGAGCGATCGCGTCGAGCTCAAGTCGCACGGTGTCCCCAGTAGGTGAGCTACCGAGAGACGCTCCGTTCAGCCGCCGGTAGGCGTCGCTGACGTTTCGCGAGCGGCCCTTGGAGTCGACCTCGCTGATCCGGACGAACACATCGACGTACGGGTTGTCCGAGCTGTGGGCCAACTCGGCGACCGGGTTGCCATGCACAGGCAGATCGGCGGTGAGCACGTCGCTGTTGAAGCTGAGCACGTCACGCCGGGCCGCCAGCGCGGTGTCGTCACGGTAGCCACCGTCGGGGGACAGCAGTCGGCCCCCGATGGTGGGTGTTGGTTCGGCCGGGTCGTAGCGAAAGCTCGCCGAGGACCCCGCCGTCGGCGCCGTCTCGGCCAGGCCGCCGCCGGGCTGCAGGTAGAGCACACGCTCGGTGGTTGCGGGCGGCCAATCGGGTAGCTCGCGCCAGCCCTCGCCGTTGACGAACAACCGGACTCTGCCTGAGCGCGGATTCGCGTTGCGACCGCCGATGTGGGTGTCGAGCCAGTCGTGGGTTTCCCTGGCGAAGGTGGCCAGGCCTCCGAGGAGCAGCTGGGTGTGGGTCCACGGCCCCATGGTCAGCGCGACATCGACGCCGCGGTCACGAAGATGCCGATACTGCTGGAGCGTCTGACCCAGGAACAGGTCTTGCCAGCCGCTGAGCAGCAGCACCGGCACCTGGACCTGGTCAAGGGCGGAGTCGACGTTCAGCGGCCCCCAGAACGGGTTGTCATCCGCCGGCGGTGTCAGCCAGGACTCCCACCACGGAGCCCCGTCGCCGAGCAGCGCCCGGCCGGACGCACCCAACGGCGCCTCAGCGGCCGCACGGACCACGCTCTTCTGAGCCCGCAGTTGGCGGATGCCGGCGCGGATTCGGCCCGGATCTTCCTGGTGCGCAACCAGATGGCACCAGCCAAGGAAGTCGTTGACCGTGAACGAGCCGGTGCCCCAAGCCGACGCGCTAAAATCGTGCGGACCGGCCGTGATGACGGCCGCGGCCAGTTCCGGCGGCGGGTCCTGCAGCAGCGCCCACTGGGTGAACCCCAAGTAGGAGATCCCGATGGTGGCGAAGCGACCGGTGAACCACGGCTGCCGCCGCATCCACGCGACCGTGTCGGCACCGTCGGCAGCTTCGTTGGACATGGGCTCGAAGACGCCGCCCGACCCGAATGTGCCTCGCACACTCTGCAGAATCACGCGGTAGCCGCGGGCGGCGTGCAGGTCGGCGAACACCAATGAGAACGGGAAGCCGCGACCGTAGGGTCCGCGGACCAGCAGGGTACCGACGGGTTCGGTGTCTCCGGTGGGCTCGTAGTGATCGGCCGCCAGCTCGACGCCATCGCGCATGGGGATTTTGACGCTGCTGATCGTGTACCCGGAGGTCGGCGCGGGCAGCCCCAGCATCCGACCAAGGGCGCGGCCGGCGAATCGGCGGAGAAGTGCACGCAGCGTCGACCCGGCGGGCCGGGCGGATGTGGTCGTCACGGCATCAGGTTATGTCGAGACCAGACGACACAGACTCAGAACTTGTAGTAAGGCGAAAGGTCGTTGGCCCGCTGCAGGTTGGTGGACGGGCAGTCGACCTCCGGGCTGGAGTAGACCGTCGAGTAGAACAGCGACTGCTGGATGACCCCGTAGCTGGTTTTGAAGGCAACCATGCAGGAGAAGTACCAGTAGCTGTTGTGGTAGGTGGGCTTGAGGTTCCACCACTGTGCCACGCGGTGGCCGTTGACGGTGGTCTCGACGGCATCGGCCGGCAGCGATTGCTCGTAGTTTCGCCAGATGATCGGCTCGACGGCCAGCTGGTAGTTGCCCGCGTCGTAGTGACAGCGCAGCCCCTCTTCGTGCGCCGGCGGAGTGAAGGACAGTCCCAGCCGCTGGACGACATCGAACGGTATGTCCTGACATGGGTCGAACGGGCTGGGGTCGGTGGTCGCCACGATCGGGCTTTTCATCGTCGTGGGTGGGTCCATCGGCGCGGCGGTGGACCGCAGTTGTACCGCCGGGATGCCGACGTTGACGGGGGGCGCGCTCTGCCACACCACCACCACAGCCGTGAACAGGGCGCCGAGCGCTGCAAATAGACGCAGCTTGGCGACCATCACACCCCTTCCACTGGCTCTCGACTACTGCCGGGAGTTTACAAGTCGCGAGTCCGCCGCCACAGCGGAAACGAGAACCTGTTCTAGTCCCGCGGTGAGTCGTCTACCGACAGACTCGTTAGGCTGAGTAGTCGTGGCTGGGCAGGAACACGGGCAGGCGCCCACGAGCGCGCGGCAGCCGACACTGTGGGCGGTTTCGGACTTGCACACCGGCCACGTTGGTAATAAGCCCGTCACCGAATCGCTGTACCCATCGTCGCCGGACGACTGGCTGATCGTCGCCGGCGACGTCGCCGAGCGCACCGACGAGATCCGGTGGGCGCTGGATCTGCTGCGACGACGGTTCGCCAAGGTGATCTGGGTGCCCGGCAACCACGAGCTGTGGACCACCAACAAGGACCCGATGCAGATCTTCGGGCGGGCCCGCTACGACTACCTGGTCAACATGTGCGACGAATTGGGCGTCGTGACCCCGGAGCACCCGTTTCCGGTGTGGACCGAACGGGGCGGCCCGGCAACGATTGTGCCTTTGTTCCTGCTCTACGACTACTCGTTCCTGCCGCAGGGCGCGACCAGCAAAGCCGAGGGGATGGCGATTGCGCGGGAACGCAACGTCATTTGCACCGACGAGTTCCTGCTCTCACCGGAGCCGTACCCCACCCGCGAAGCGTGGTGTCATGATCGCGTCGCCGCCACCCGCAAGCGGCTCGACGAGCTGGACTGGATGACGCCCACGGTGCTGGTCAACCACTTCCCGATGGTGCGCGAACCCTGCGATGCGCTGTTTCTCCCGGAGTTCTCGTTGTGGTGCGGCACCACGGAGACGGCCGACTGGCACACCCGCTTCAACGCGATCTGTTCTGTTTACGGTCATCTCCACATTCCCCGCACCACCTGGTACGACGACGTCCGCTTCGAAGAGGTGTCGGTGGGTTACCCGCGGGAATGGCGGCGGCGCAAACCGTACAGCTGGCTGCGCCAGGTACTGCCCGATCCGCAGTACGCGCCCGGCTATCTCAACGACTTCGGCGGTCACTTCGTCGTCACCCCGGAGATGCGGGCGCAGGCGCAGCAGTTCCGCGAGCGCCTGCGTCAGCGGTAGTCGCGATGACGCTGACCACACTGATGTCGGCCGTGCTGCCCGACGGCGGGCCGGCCGGTGGAAATCTGGCGTGCGCCGAGCTGTATTCCGACCCGCCCGGGTTGACGCCGATGGCCGAAGAGGAGCCGTTGATTGCACGGTCGGTGGCCAAGCGGCGCAACGAGTTCATCACCGTCCGTTACTGCGCTCGTATCGCGTTGGGCGAGCTGGGCTTTCCGCCAGTGCCGATTCTCAAGGGGGACAAGGGCGAACCATGCTGGCCTGACGGCGTGGTGGGCAGCCTGACGCACTGTGCGGGTTACCGCGGCGCGGTGGTCGGTCGCGACGGCGCGGTGCGTTCGGTGGGTGTGGACGCCGAACCGCACGACGTCTTGCCGGACGGTGTGCTCGACGCGATCAGCCTGCCGGCCGAACGCGCCGAGCTGGCGGCCTTACCTTCCGGTCTGCATTGGGATCGAATCCTGTTCTGCGCCAAAGAAGCAACGTACAAAGCATGGTTTCCGCTGACCAAGCGCTGGCTGGGCTTCGAAGACGCGCACATCATTTTCGGTGTCGACGACTCCGGCTTGGCCGGGTCTTTCGAATCGACCATTCTGATCGATGGGGCCACGCTATCCGGCCCGCCGTTGACCTCACTCGCCGGACGGTGGTCGGTGCAACGGGAGTTGGTGCTGACGGCGATCACGTTATGAACGCGGGCCTCGTCATCGTCGACAAGCCGGCCGGGTTGACGAGCCACGACGTGGTGGGGCGTTGCCGGCGCATCTTCGGCACTCGGCGGGTGGGTCATGCCGGGACGCTGGATCCGATGGCCACCGGTGTCTTGGTGATCGGGATTGACCGCGCCACCAAGATCTTGGGGCTGGTGACCGAGACGTCGAAGTCCTACGCGGCGACCGTCCGACTGGGCCAGTCCACCTCCACCGAGGACGCGGAAGGGGAGTTGCTGCAGCAGGTTTCGGCGCAGAACGTGACCGATGAGGCGATCGAGGCGGCGATCGCGGCGTTGCGTGGCGATATCGCGCAGGTCCCGTCGGCGGTCAGCGCGATCAAGGTCGACGGCCAGCGGGCCTACCGACTTGCCCGTGAGGGCCGCACTGTCGAACTGGCCGCACGGCCGGTGCGCATCGACCGGTTCGAAGTGGTGGCGGTGCGTCGCCACGGCGAACTCGTCGACGTCGACGTCGAGGTGGACTGTTCGTCCGGAACCTACATTCGCGCCCTGGCCCGCGATATCGGCGCCGCGCTGGACGTGGGTGGTCACCTGACCGCGCTGCGGCGCACCCGGGTCGGCCGATTCGGGTTGGACCAGGCACGTTCACTCGACGATCTGGCGGAGCGGCCCGGGCTGAGCATGACGCTCGATGACGCCTGCCTGCTGCTGTTCCCTCACCGGCAGCTCACCGACGAGGAGGCGGACGCGGTCGCCAACGGCCGGGCGCTGAGCCCGGCTTCGATCGACGGCGTCTACGCCGCGCACGCCGGTGGCCGCGTCTTCGGATTGCTGCGCGACGACGGTCCCAAGACCAAGTCGGTGGTCGTCATCCGGCCGGCAACACTGTAATCCGATCGCGGCGTCAGGGCCGTTCATGGGTTGGCTTGATGCCGTCCAGTGTCCGCTCGGCCTGGCCGACCTCACTTAACACCACCGATGCCGCTGCGTCGTCTAGCGCGGTCTGTTGCAGATGGGCGAGCAGGGCGATACCCAGTTGGCGAGCTCGCCCGGCATTGTCGGCAAGCGAAGCCCAGTCGGGCTTGGCAAACCGCGACGACACGAACGGCTCCCACACGTCGTCGGCATAGGAACGCAGGATCACGTCCGCGATGGAGCGTTGGTGACCGCGGACGTCGACCAACGTGGCAACCAGCCGCTCCAGCGAAAGACCCACACCCGTGAGGCCTTCGATCAGATCCAGCGCTTCCGCGTCCCGCACCGTTACCGGGTCGCCGTCGGTGTCGGCGATCATGCCGAGCTTTGCCAGGTGCGCGGCGGCACCGGTGCCGAGTCGGTTGTCGAGTTCTGCTCGGCTGACGGTGGTGGGGCCTGCCGTGCTGAACGGGGCGAGCACTTCGGCGGCGAGGTGCCGGATGTCGCTCTCGCTACCGGTACCAGTGTCGATCATTCGCCGGATCAGGTCGAGCGGGAAGCCGTTGGCGTGTAGCTGCTGCACCCGCCTGATCCGTGCGACGTGCTCGTCGGAGTAGATGCCGACGCGTCCGCGGCGGGTGGGCGGCGGCAGCAGACCCTGGCGTTGCCACTCCCGGATGTTGCGCGAGGACATGGAAACGCGCTGGGCAAGCTGGTCGATAGTGATCTCCATATGACGCTGATCTTAACCCCATTGTCTGTTACAGAAATAACTGTTACGTTTACGCTTGCATCGGTAGGTCGGAATGCGGCCAGCGGACGGAGGCGCCGTGACCCTCAAATACGACATCAGGTTGGCGAGCACGGTTGCCAGGCCGGTCGCGGACAGCCTCTACGCCAACATCGCGATTGATCTCGGCGCCAAGCTCAAGCGTCGCGACTATCTCGGCATCCGCGAAACATCGTTCGACCCGTTCGATCCGGTGACCGCCGCCAACCCGTACCCGGGATACGCCGAGCTGCTGGCCGGCCCGCGGGTCCGATACAACCGCAAACGCAATATCTTCATTCTCAGCCGCTTTGACGACGTGCGCGCCGCGGCCCGAAACGACGCGATGCTGACCAACAGCGAAGGCGTGACGCGGTCTCGTGTCGAAATCCCGGTACTGCTCAACCTCGATCCGCCGCGTCACACCGAATTGCGGCGCAAGGTGCAGCCCGCGTTCTCACGCGGAGCGCTCAGCGGATGGCAGGAAATGGTGGATCGGCTAGCCCGGGAACTGGTTTCCGAGCTGCTGGCCAACCCGGGTTCGGATGTCGTGCAACGTCTGGCGGTGCCGATGCCGATGCGGATGATCGCGCACATCCTCGGCGTTCCTCCGGAGGACGAGGATTTTTTTCGGTATTGGTCCAACGAGACCGTCCGAGTGGCCAACATTCAACTGACGCCCAAGGGTTTGTGGCAGATGCTGCCCACCCTCAACGGCTTGCGCCACTTGCATTCGTATATCTGCAGCCGGATAGAAAGCGGCGAGCTGTTGGGCCGCGACACTCTGCTGGGCCGTCTGGTGGCGACTGCGGGCGACGGCGAGATCAGCCGTGACGAACTGTTCTACTTCGCGTTGCTGTTACTGCTGGCGGGCAACGAGACGACCACCAATCTGCTCGGCACCATGTTCCTGACGTTGTCGGAGAACCCCGATCAGTTCAGGGAGATCCGGCAAAATCCCGACGCGCTGGTGGCCAGTGCGATCGAGGAACAGCTGCGCTTCTCGTCGCCGATTCAGGGCTTCTATCGCACAGCGAAGATCGCCTACCGGGTGGGCGACGCTACGATTCCGGCCGGCGCACGGGTGGCGCTCCTATGGGGCGCAGCTAACCGTGACCCGAGGCAGTTCGACAATCCGGATGCGTTCGTCGTCGCCCGCAACCCCTCGCATGTCGCGTTCGGCTCGGGTATTCATCTGTGCCTCGGCGCGAGTCTGGCGCGGATGGAGAGCAGGGCGGTGCTGCGCGAAGTTGTCGAACGGGTGCAGCGCATCGACGTGATCGGCACGCCACAGTGGACCACGAACAGCTCGCTGCGCGGTCTGGCACAGATGCAGGTCGTGCTCGCACCACGTGAGGACCGGCCTTAGCCGCCGAAGACCGACTTCCTCGCTAACATTGCGTTCTGAATAGAACGTAACTTCTCTTCGCGAGGGATAGAAGGTACGCTGCCTCCGCAAGTCGTATTTTGGCCGGAAAGGTGAGTGCGGTCTTCAATGGCGGCGGAAGTCAGCGGACAGCGTGTCCGGCGCACGCAGGCACAGCGCACTGCTGCCATGCGGACGCGGTTGCTCGATGCCACCATCGAGTGCCTGGTGACCTACGGCTATGCGGGAACCACCACGCCCCGCGTCGCACAGTTGGCCGGCGTCACCCGTGGAGCGCAGATTCACCACTTCCGGTCCAAAGAAGATCTGGTGGTGGCGGCCATCGAGCATCTCGCTCAGCAACGGGCACAGGGCGCGATCCGCGAGTTCGGTCGCGTCCAGGCCAGTAGCGACCCGGTCTCGACGGTGTTGGAGTTTCTGTGGGAGGCCCATCAGGGCCCGATGTTCATTGCCACCGTTGAACTTTGGGTCGCAGCGCGCACCGATGACGTCTTGGCCGCGCACATCGAGCGGGTTGAGCCGGTGGTCAACAGCACCCTGATCTCAGCGATCGCCCAGTTAGTGCCAGACCACGCCGTGCAAAAAGAGCTGCGCAACTTCGTCTACACCGCGATGGACGCACTGCGAGGCATCTTGCTGAACAGCTTTGTGGACCGTGATTCCGATCGCGTGCGACGACGGTGGGAGCGGGCCTGCGAGCACCTGCGGATCATCGCCGCCGGGCTGCTGACGGTCGAAGCGTTGGACTGACCCCTCCAGGTCGAGCGGCGGCCTGCCCGCTTCATGGCGCTATCGATCGACAACTTGATGGGTTTGCGGCGCTCGTTGCAAAGATACAATCAGGTGTGTATCTTTTTGACCAGCGAGACGGAGCCGGCCAGACAAAGGGAGTGCGATGCCAAACAAGGTCTACGTCATCGGTGTCGGGATGACCAAGTTCGAGAAGCCGGGCCGCCGCGCGGACTGGGATTACCCCGACATGGCCCGCGAGTCCGGCACCATGGCGCTCGCGGACGCCGGCCTCGACTACACCGCGGTCGAGCAAGGTTATGTCGGCTACGTCTACGGCGAGTCGACGTCTGGACAGCGCGCTCTCTATGAGTTGGGCATCACCGGGATTCCGATCGTCAACGTCAACAACAACTGCTCGACCGGATCGACCGCGTTGTACCTTGCCGCCCAAGCGATTCGCGGCGGCCTCGTGGACTGCACGATCGCCCTCGGTTTCGAAAAGATGAAACCCGGCTCGCTGGCGTCCACCTACGACGACCGCACCCAGCCAATGGACAAACACATCATGGCGATGGCCGAGATCTCCGAAGTGCTTTTCCCGCCGGCGCCGTGGATGTTCGGGGCGGCCGGTCGCGAGCACATGAAGCAATACGGCAGCACCGCAGAGCATTTCGCCATGATCGGCCTGAAGAATCACAAGCATTCGGTCAACAACCCGTACGCGCAGTTCCAGGAGTCCTACTCACTCGATGACATCATGGGGTCGCGGATGATCTACGACCCGTTGACCAAACTGCAGTGCTCGCCGACGTCGGACGGTTCAGGCGCGGCGATCCTGGCCTCTGAGGCTTTCGTCGACAAGCACGGCCTGGCCGGTCAGGCGGTGGAGATCGTGGGACAGGCCATGACCACCGACTTCGCTAACAGCTTCGACGGCACCTGCAAGGGGCTCATCGGCTACCACATGAATGTTCAAGCCGCACAACGCGTCTACGACCAGTCCGGTCTGGGTCCGGCGGACTTCCAGGTGATCGAGCTACACGACTGCTTCTCGGCCAACGAATTGCTGCTCTACGAGGCGTTGGGCCTCTGCGCCGAGGGCGAGGCGCCCAAACTGATCGACAACGGCGACACCACCTATGGCGGACGTTGGGTGGTCAACCCGTCCGGCGGCCTGATCTCCAAGGGGCATCCGCTGGGCGCAACCGGTTTGGCGCAATGCGCCGAGCTGACCTGGCAGCTGCGTGGGGCAGCCGACAATCGGCAGGTGGACGACGTGACCGCGGCACTTCAACACAACATCGGACTCGGCGGCGCAGCCGTCGTCACCGCTTATCAGCGGGCCGAACGCTAAACCGAACGAAACAACTCAGGAAAGAGGCTCATCCGTGGGACACATCGAAGCAACCCGGGAACTGTCCGCCGACCCGGAGGCGCTGTGGGCCACCGTCAGCGACCTTGCCAACTGGGACAAATGGTTCACGGTCCACGAGAAGTGGCTGGAGGAGCCGCCCGCCACGCTCACCGAGGGTGCCAAGCTGACCGCCAAGATCGTCATGCTGGGTATGGCCAACAAAATCGAGTGGACGATCGATTCGGTGGATGCGCCGCGCAAGCTGGTGCTGTCGGGCGCTGGGATGGCCGGTGTCAAGGCGCAGTTCACCTTCACCATCGAGCCGGCCGAAATCGGTTCTCGCTTCACCGTGTTCGGCGATTTCGAAGGCGCACTCATCAAGGGTGCGATGGCCAAGGCGGTAGAGAAGGACGGCGTCAAGCAGCTCAACAAGACGCTCGACCAGCTCGACGCGCTGGCGTCGGCAGCGATTTCCGAGACCTAAAGGCCGTCTGATGACCGAGGAATTCGAGTTCGACGACAGCGGCTTGGACCGCTGGACCGACGACGAGCGGTTCGGCGTAACCCGGGAGCGGCTCGCGGAATACGCTGCGGCCACCAACGACCCGATCCAGGCACACCTCAGAGGGGACGTTGCGCCACCGGTGTTCGCGATCGTCCCTGTTTTCGAGGCCCTGCTCACGCCGGCCGTCGAGGTGATGCCCGTCGAGGCGATCCCGCGAATCGTGCACGGCGAACAGGATTTCCACTTCCACCGTCCGATTCGCCCCGGAGACAAACTGGTCTCGCGCGGCAAGATGATCGGCTACCAGGGGTTGGAGAAGGGCACTCGGGCCGCGATCGTGCTGGAGTGCCGCACCGAGGACGGCGAGCTGGTCAACGAGCAGTACGTCACGACGTTCGTGCGGGGATTGTCCGTCGGCAAGGCGGTCGGCGAACTCAGCCCCGACCACAAGTTCGACGACAAGTTGCGCGAGAAGGCGCCAACGGCGAAGGTCGTGCAGCACATCGACAATGACCAAACGTTCCGTTACGCCCCGGCGGCAGGCGATCCGATGCCGATCCACCTGGATGAAGAGATCGCCAAAGGCGCCGGACTGCCAGGCATCATCGCGCACGGCTTGTGCACCATGGCGTTCACCTCGTGGGCGGTGCTCACCGAGCTCGCCGACTCGGATGTCAGCCGGCTCAAACGGTTCGCGGTTCGCTTCTCGAAGACGGTGCTGCCCGGCGACGACCTCGAGACTCGGATCTGGACGAAAGCTCAAGGCAACGGCAGCACAACCTACGCGTTCGAGACAGCGCGCGGTGAAGATTTCGTCATCACCGACGGTTTGGCCGAGATCAGCGACAGATAGGAGATTTGGGTGGGTGCATTGGAGGGCCGGGTCGCGGTGATCACCGGCGCAGGCCGCGGCATCGGGCGCGAACACGCACTGCTGTTCGCCAAGGAAGGGGCCAAGGTCGTCGTCAACGATCTCGGCGGCGACAACACCGGCGAGGGAGCCGACAGCGGCCCGGCGCACGAGGTGGCCGACGAGATCGTCGGCGCCGGTGGCACCGCCGTCGCCAACACCGAGAACATCGCTACCTGGGATGGCGCGGAAAGTGTTGTGCAACAGTCGATCGACGAGTTCGGCCGGCTCGACGTGTTGGTCAACAATGCGGGAATCCTGCGAGACTCGTTCATCGCCAGCATGGAGGAATCGCAATGGGACGCGGTGATCGCCGTGCACCTGAAGGGCCACTTCGCGATGCTGCGACACGCCGCCGCTTACTGGAAAGCGCAGTCAAAGGCCGGGGACCAACCCAACGCCGCGGTGATCAACACCGCGTCCGGCTCAGGGGTGACGCTGCCCAATGCCGGCCAAGCCAACTACGGCTCGGCCAAAGCAGCGATCGCGGCCTTGACCCTTATCGCCGCTCAGGAATTGGAGCGCTACGGGGTGCGGGTGAACGCGATCGCGCCGATCGCCCGTACCCGGCTCACGCTGGCCACGCCCGGCATGGGTTCGCTGATGGCCGAACCCGAAGAAGGCGAGGTCGACCTGTTCAGTCCGGCCAACATCTCGCCGCTGGTGGCCTACCTGGCGACTGAGAAGTGCCCGACCACCGGCAAGGTGTATGCCGTTCAGGGCGGGGCGATTTCGGCGCTATCCGGTTGGCACGATGCCGATACCATCGAGACCGACGGTCAGTGGCTGATCGACGATATCGCCGCTCGACTGCCGCACTGAACAGGAGCCGATGATGTTCGAATGGTCTGAAACAGACCTGCTCGTGCGGGATACGGTGCGAGGGTTCATCGACAAAGAGATTCGGCCGAATCTCGACACGCTGGAAACCGGCGACCTTTCGCCGTACCCGGTTGCCCGCAAGCTGTTCAGCGAGTTCGGTTTGGATGTGCTGGCGGCCGACGCGGTCAAGACGATGCTGGACAAAGAGCGAGCCCGCCAAACCGACTCCGAGGAGCGGTCATCCGCGGGGTTGGGTGGTCTGGGCGCGCAGGCGTCGATGGCCGCGGTGCTGGTGTCCGAACTCGCCGGGGTCAGCATCGGACTGCTCAGCACCGTCGGCGTCAGCCTTGGCCTTGGTGCGGCGACGATCATGAGCCGTGGCACCCTGGCCCAGAAGGAGCGCTGGCTACCGGAATTGATGACACTCGAAAAAATTGCGGCGTGGGCGATCACCGAGCCCGACTCCGGCTCGGATGCCTTCGGCGGCATGAAGACCACCGTCCAGCGCTCCGGCGGCGAAGATGGGCCTACCTGCTCAACGGCCAGAAGACGTTCATCACCAACGGCCCCTACGCCGATGTGCTGATCGTCTACGCCAAGCTCGACGACGGCTCGGTCGACCGGCGCCGCCGACCGGTGCTGCCGTTCGTGCTCGATGCCGGCATGCCGGGGCTGACCCAGGGCAAGCCGTTCAAGAAGATGGGCATGATGTCGTCGCCCACCGGCGAGTTGTTCTTCGACAATGTCCGGCTGACACCTGATCGGCTGCTCGGCGAGACCGAGCAGCACGGCGGCGGAGACGGGCGGGAGAGCGCACGGGCGAACTTCGCCGCAGAACGGCTTGGTGTCGCGCTGATGGCGTTGGGAATCATCAACGAATGTCATCGGCGTTGCGTCGACTACGCCAAAACCCGTACCTTGTGGGGCCAGAACATCGGCCAGCTCCAGCTCATTCAACTCAAGCTGGCCAAGATGGAAGTCGCCCGGATCAACGTGCAGAACATGGTATTCCAAACGCTGGAGAAGATTCAGGCCGGCCGGGTGCCGTCGCTGGCCGAGGCATCGGCGATCAAGCTGTACTCATCGGAGGCCGCCACTGACGTCGCGATGGAGGCCGTGCAACTGTTCGGGGGTAACGGCTACATGGCCGAATACCGGGTCGAACAGTTGGCGCGTGACGCGAAGTCGTTGATGATCTACGCCGGCAGCAATGAAGTCCAGGTAACCCACATCGCCAAGGGGCTGCTCGCAGGATGAACGCCCGGACGACGGCAAAGGTGATACGGCGCAGAACGATTACCTTGGTCGACCGACTGACCTACGTCCCGGTTTCGCGGCTGACCCTCAACATCATGCTCAATGTGCTGGTGTCGCAACAATGGTTGTTCACCGGGCTGCGCCCGGCGGCCGACTATCTGATCGCCCGCACCGCCCCGGTGGTGCCCGGCGTCCGGGTCAAGCGCGTTTCCACGCAGGTTCGGGGGGAGTGGGTGTGGGCACCGCAAGCTGATGACGCAGCGGGGGTGGTCTTGGTCCTGCACGGCAGTGGTTACCTGATCTGCTCGTCTCGTACCCACCGCGGCTTCGCCTCGCATCTGTCCGAATACTCCGGCATGCCAACGTTCACCGTCGACTACCGGCTCGCGCCGGAACATCCTTTTCCCGCAGCCGAAGACGATGCATTCGCCGCCTACCGTTGGTTGCTGGCGCAGGGGCACGATCCGGCGAAGATCGTCGTCGCCGGGGACTCGGCCGGTGGGCATCTCGCGGTCGCACTTGCCGTGCGACTGCGCAGCGAAGGGCTGCCTTTACCGGCGGCGCTCGCGCTATTCGGCCCGCTGATCGATCCGTCATACCGGGCCTGTATCGCCGACCCGCGGGTCCGCAGCCAGCCGCTGGATCCGCGCACGGCCAAACGTGCCGTCGCGCTGTATGTCGGGAACCATAATGATCAAGATCCCCGGCTGTGTCTGTTGAATGCCGACCTGTCCAATTTGCCGCCGATCCAAATACACTTCGGGTCAAGGGAAGTCATGCGGGCCGATGCGGAGGCTTTCGCCAAGCAGGTGGTGGAATTGGGCGGTCGCTGCGACGAGCAGTTGTGGCCGGGTCTGATGCACGGCTATTGGCTGTGGCCGCGCGACGGAGGGCTCACCAGCTTGCAGGTGGCCGGGCACTTCCTCCGCACCGCGATCGCCGAAGCCAGCAACGCGTCGTGAAGCTGTCCGGCTTCGCCCACGTTCGCGACCGACTCGCCGCGGCACGGGTGCTGCAGCACCGCGGGATGGTCGACGTGCGTCGACCCGACGAGGCGGTGCGAGCCTTCCTGTCCCTGCGGCGCTACGGTGCGTTCGGCGGACTGGCCGGCTACACGGCCAGCCGTTACGGTGACGCGCCGGCGATCACCGACGAACTCGGCACGCTCAGTTTCCGCGAATTCGACCAGAATTCCAACGCGATGGCCCGTGCGCTGGCGGCCCAGGGAATTCGGGCCGGCGCGGTGGTCGCAGCACTGCACCGCAACAGCCGGTACCTCATGACGACGGCAGGGGCGGCGAGCAAACTCGGCGTTCGGCTGGTCCTGATGAACAGTGGCTTCGCCGGCCCGCAACTCGCGGACGTCGCTGCGCGAGAACAGGTCAGCTGCATTCTCGCCGACGAGGAATTTCGCGACCTGCTCACCGTGCTGCCGTCCGACACGCTGCGGATCGTCGGAGACCAGCACGACGAGTTAATCGCGGGCCGGCCCACCTGGCCGCTGCCTGCCCCGTCGCGCCCGGGCGGGTTGGTGTTGCTCACAAGCGGCACCACCGGGACACCAAAGGGTGCCCCTCGTAACAAGATTGATCCGCTGCAGTCGGCCCAATTGCTCGACCGGATTCCGTGGCCGCGCGATGGCGCCTACTGCGTCGCGGCACCGCTGTTCCACGCAACAGGTTTGGCGACGTGCGCACTCGGCCTGGCGCTGGGTAACCGCCTCGTGCTGGCGCGCCGTTTCGACCCGGAGTCGGCGTTGAAGTCGATCGCCGAGCATCGGGCGAAAGTCCTGATTCTGGTTCCGACGATGCTGCAGCGCATCCTCGACCTGGGGCCCGACGTACTTGCGAAATACGACACCTCCTCGCTGAGGGTGGTTTTCGCCGCCGGATCTTCGCTGTCTCCTGACCTTTGTCGCCGCACCGACGATGCGTTCGGCGCCGTGCTGTACAACCTGTACGGATCCACCGAAGTAGCGGCGGCCGCCGTCGCCACGCCGCACGAACTGCGAGAGGCGCCGGGCACCGTCGGGCGCCCGCCGGTCGGCTGCACGTTGGTTGCCTACGACGAACAGCGTCGCAGAATCACCGAGCCCAGCCGGACCGGCACTCTGTTCGTGTCCAATGGCCTGAGCTTTTCCGGCTACACCGACGGCGGACACAAGGAGATAGTCGATGGCCTGCTATCTACCGGGGACACCGGGCATTTCGACGAGACCGGCTTATGGTTCGTCGATGGCCGCGACGACGACATGATCGTTTCCGGCGGCGAGAACGTCTTTCCGCTGGAAGTCGAGAACCTGCTGGCCGACCATCCCGGCATCGTCGAGGCCGCGGTGGTGGGTGTCGACGACGCTGAATTCGGCAAGAGGCTCGCCGCTTTCGTCGTCAGCCGCCTTGATTCGCAGCTGGACGGCGACGACGTCAAGTCCTACGTGCGCGCGCACCTGGCCCGGCACAAGATTCCGCGCGACGTCGTGTTCGTAAAGCAGTTGCCGCGCAACGAAACCGGCAAGGTGCTGCGAAAGCAGCTGGCCGAAAAGTAGGCGAGCGTCCGCCTTGCTCGAGTCGGCGCGCCTGCTAGCCTGCCACCATCCAAATCGCTTGAGCGGCGGGGCTTCCCAGGTCAACCGTGGTGGGTGCGCCGTCTGCCGATTCGACGGCCACTGAAATCATCCCGGCGAATTCGCGGCGGGTCAGCACCCGCAACCGCGAGTCGAGGCTGATACCGATGCTGTCGAAGTAGCGCAGCATCTCGGGGTCGGCGTCAGATATCCGCGCCACCGTGCCGGCGTCGCCGTCGTCGCACGCCCACAGCTGGCGAGCAGGCGGGGTCGGCACGCGCCCGTCCGAACCCGGGATCGGGTCACCGTGCGGATCGCGCTGGGGGAAGCCCAGCTTGGCGTCGATGCGCGCCACCAGCCGATCGGATACCGCGTGCTCGAGCACCTCGGCCTCGTCGTGCACCTCGTCCCAGCTGTAGCCGAGCTCCTTGACCAGGAAGGCCTCCAGCAGCCGATGGCGCCGGACCATCGCCAGCGCCGCCCGTCGCCCCGATTCGGTCAGCGTGACCGCGCCATACTTCTCGTGGTCGACCAGGCCCTGCTCAGCGAGTTTGCGGATGGATTCCGAGGCGGTGCTGGCTGACACCCCGATCTTTTCGGCCAACATCTTGGTGCTGACTTTCTCCAGCGACCACTCCTGGGCATTCCAGATGACCTTCAAGTAGTCCTGGGCAACCGCACTGAGCCCGGCGGGCTCCTCGGCAGGTAGGTCAGGGCGCACAACGGAAGTTTAAGCAATCCTCACCTGATCTGCGGCTGTGGCACGACCACGCGCTACCTTGCGCCGTAGGCTTGCAGCTGTGCAGCGGTGGCGCGGGCAGGACGAGATACCCACGGACTGGGGCAGGTGCGTGCTCACCATTGGGGTGTTCGACGGCCTGCACCGCGGACACGCCGAGCTGATCGCCTACGCGGTGAAGTCGGGGCGTGCGCGGGGAGTGCCGGCCGTCCTGATGACCTTCGACCCGCACCCGATGGAAGTGGTTCACCCCGGCAGCCATCCCGCTCAGCTGACGACCCTGACCCGACGTGCCGAGCTGGCCGAGGAGTTCGGCATCGACGTATTTCTCGTGATGCCGTTCACCACCGATTTCATGAAGCTCACGCCCGAGCGCTACGTCCACGAGCTGCTTGTCGAGAACCTGCACGTGGTGGAAGTGGTGGTGGGTGAGAACTTCACCTTCGGCAAAAAGGCCGCAGGCTCCGTCGACACGCTGCGCCGCGCCGGCGCCCGGTTCGGGTTCGCTGTGGAATCGATGTCGCTGGTGTCCGAGCACCACGACACCGAGACCGTGACCTTCTCGTCGACCTACATCCGGTCCTGTGTCGACGCCGGAGACGTGGTCGCGGCCGCCGAGGCGTTGGGCCGTCCACACCGGGTGGAAGGCGTGGTGGTGCGCGGCGACGGACGGGGTTCCGAGATGGGTTTCCCCACCGCCAACGTGGCCCCGCCCATGTACTCGGCCATCCCGGCCGACGGCGTCTATGCCGCCTGGTTCACCGTCCTGGGCCACGGACCGGTGACCGGGACGGTGGTGCCGGGCGAGCGTTACCAGGCCGCGGTTTCGGTGGGCACCAACCCGACCTTCTCTGGACGCACGCGAACGGTCGAGGCGTTCGTGCTCGATACCGCCGCCGACTTGTACGGCCAGCATGTGGCGCTGGACTTCGTCGCGCGTATCCGAGGGCAGGAGAAGTTCGGATCGGTGGGCGATCTCGTCGACGCGATGGGCACTGACACCGAGCGGGCACGCGCTCTGCTGGCCGCCGGCTGACGCCCCGAGCGGTCTGACCTGCGGATTCAGGTCCCAGCGATTCGCGCTGTTAGACTTCCCGCGACACGGCGCGTGCTGCAGTTCGCGGCGGCCGCACCCTAAATTGATGATCGCGGACCGATTGATGGAGATATTTCGTGGCGCTGACCGCCGAGCAGAAAAAAGAAATCCTGGGCTCTTACGGCCTGCACGAGACGGACACCGGATCCCCGGAGGCGCAGGTCGCCATGCTGACCCGGCGGATCGCCGACTTGACCGAACACCTCAAGGTGCACAAGCACGACCACCACTCGCGGCGCGGGCTGCTGCTGTTGGTCGGACGGCGGCGCCGCCTGCTCAAGTATGTCGCGCAGATCGATGTGGAGCGCTACCGCTCGCTGATCGAGCGGCTGGGTCTGCGCCGCTGACCCCTCATCGGGCCTCGCACGGCCCGCATCGTCGTCGGGCTGTGCTGGATTGCCCGACTCCTCATCGGGCCGCGCGCGGCCCGCATCGTCGTCGGGCTAAAGAACTGCCAGGTCGGCGTGTAGAGTCAACAATGTTTTGGGCCTCATCGGCCCGAGCACGGTGCGGGGCGCGCGATCCGCGTGCGCCGTTCCAGCGAGGCACAACAGGACTTCGAAGGAAGACCAGTCTGTATCGCGCGGTCTTCGGTAGTGGCTGCCGTGCTCCCCGAATCGGGGCAGCTCGGCCGCTTCGATCGACGGCCGTCGCCGCATTCAGACATCTGGCGAACCTCCGGCTTGTCCTGGAACCATCCGGGTTTTGCGTGCCCACGCGAAATAGCTGAATAAATTCCAGAGAGGCCGCACGGACGCATATGTCTGTAGCAGAAATTGACGAGGGCGTGTTCGAATCGACCGCCGTCATCGACAACGGGAGCTTCGGCACCCGCACCATTCGTTTCGAGACCGGCCGGTTGGCCCAGCAGGCCGCCGGTGCCGTCGTCGCCTACCTCGACGACGAGACCATGCTGCTGAGCGCGACCACCGCCAGCAAGACCCCGAAAGACCATTTCGACTTCTTCCCCTTGACGATCGACGTCGAGGAGCGGATGTATGCCGCCGGTCGTATCCCCGGATCGTTCTTCCGGCGCGAGGGCAGGCCGTCCACCGACGCGATCCTGACCTGCCGGCTCATCGACCGGCCGCTGCGCCCGACGTTCGTCTCGGGTCTGCGTAACGAGATCCAGGTCGTGGTCACGATCCTGAGCCTGGATCCCAAGGACCTGTACGACGTGCTGGCGATCAACGCCGCATCGGCGTCGACCCAGATCTCCGGGCTGCCGTTCTCCGGTCCCGTCGGCGGCGTGCGCGTCGCGCTGATCAACGGCCAGTGGGTTGCGTTCCCCACCGTTGAGCAGCTCGAAGGCGCGGTGTTCGACATGGTCGTGGCCGGCCGCAAGGCTGGGGATGACGTCGCGATCATGATGGTCGAGGCCGAAGCCACCGACAATGTCATCGATCTGATCGCCGGTGGCGCGGGTGCGCCGACCGAAAGCGTTGTGGCGGAGGGCCTTGAGGCCGCCAAGCCGTTCATCGCCGCGTTGTGTACCGCGCAGCAGGAGCTGGCTGACGCTGCTGGCAAGGAAACCGCCGAGTACCCGGTGTTCCCCGATTACCAGGACGACGTCTACTACTCGGTCTCCTCGGTGGCCACTGACGAGCTGGCGAAAGCGCTGACCATCGGCGGCAAGGCCGAACGCGACCAGCGCACCGACGAGCTCAAGGCCGAGGTACTCGCGCGGCTTGCCGACACCTACGAGGGCCGTGAGAAAGAGGTCAGCGCCGCGTTCCGATCGCTGACCAAAAAGCTTGTGCGCCAGCGCATCCTGACCGACCACTTCCGCATCGACGGCCGCGGCATCACCGACATCCGCGCGTTGTCGGCCGAGGTCGCCGTCGTGCCGCGGGCACACGGCAGCGCACTGTTCGAGCGCGGCGAAACCCAGATCCTGGGTGTGACCACGCTCGACATGGTCAAGATGGCCCAGCAGATCGACTCGCTGGGGCCGGAAACCAGCAAGCGCTACATGCATCACTACAACTTCCCGCCGTTCTCCACCGGCGAGACCGGCCGCGTGGGCTCGCCCAAGCGACGCGAGATCGGGCACGGCGCGCTGGCCGAGCGGGCCCTGATGCCGGTGCTGCCGAGCGTCGAGGAGTTCCCGTACGCCATCCGTCAGGTCTCAGAAGCGTTGAGTTCCAACGGCTCCACGTCAATGGGCTCGGTCTGTGCGTCCACGCTGTCGCTGCTCAACGCCGGCGTGCCGCTGAAGGCGCCGGTGGCCGGCATCGCGATGGGCCTGGTCTCCGACGACGTCGAAGTTGACGGCACGACCGAGCGTCGCTTCGTGACCTTGACCGACATCCTTGGCGCCGAGGACGCTTTCGGCGACATGGACTTCAAGTGCGCGGGAACCAAGGACTTCGTGACGGCGCTGCAGCTGGACACCAAGCTCGACGGCATCCCGTCGCAGGTGCTCGCGGGTGCGCTCGCGCAGGCTAAGGATGCGCGTCTGACGATTCTCGAGGTGATGGCCGAGGCGATCGACGAGCCCGACCAGATGAGCCCATACGCGCCGGTGGTGACCACCATCAAGGTGCCGATCGACAAGATCGGTGAGGTCATCGGCCCCAAGGGCAAGATGATCAATTCCATCACCGAGGAGACCGGCGCACAGATCTCCATCGAGGACGACGGCACCGTGTTCGTCGGCGCCACCAACGGCCCGTCGGCGCAGGCCGCGATCGACAAGATCAACGCCATCGCCAACCCGCAGCTGCCCAAGACCGGGGAGCGATTCCTCGGAACCGTGGTCAAGACAACCGATTTCGGTGCGTTCGTGTCACTGCTGCCTGGGCGTGACGGCCTTGTGCACATCTCGAAACTCGGCAGGGGCAAGCGCATCGCCAGGGTGGAGGACGTCGTCAGCGTCGGCGACAAGCTGCGGGTAGAGATCGCGGATATCGACAAGCGCGGCAAGATCTCTTTGGTGCTCGTGGCCGAAGAAGCCGGAGCATCCGGCGACGTGGCCGCACCAACCGCGCCCGCCGAAACCGCGCCGGCCGAGACCGCGCCTGCCGATGCCGCAACGGCCAGTAGCTAGCTCGGGGACGCAGCCACTGCGACGCGGCCGACACACCGCTGAGCCGGCTGCTGCGTTGCGGCGCACTACCTTGCCCGGCGGGTTGCGGGTGGTCACCGAATACCTTCCCGGGGTGCGCTCTGCTTCGGTCGGGGTTTGGGTGGGCGTCGGATCGCGCGACGAGGGTGCGACGGTAGCCGGCGCCGCGCACTTCTTGGAGCATCTGCTGTTCAAGTCCACGCCGACGCGCACAGCCGTCGACATCGCGCAGGCAGTCGATGCGGTTGGCGGTGAGCTGAACGCGTTCACCGCCAAGGAACACACCTGCTATTACGCGCATGTGCTCGACACCGACCTCGATTTGGCCGTCGACCTGGTCAGTGACGTGGTGCTGAATGGACGCTGCGCCGGCGGCGATGTCGAGCTGGAACGCGACGTCGTCCTCGAGGAGATCGCGATGCGCGACGACGACCCCGAGGATGCGCTGGCCGACACGTTCCTGGCGGCGCTGTTCGGTGATCACCCGGTGGGCCGTCCGGTTATCGGCAGCGTGCGATCGGTGTCGGCAATGACGCGCGCTCAGCTGCATTCATTTCACCAGCGGCGCTACACACCCGAGCGGATGGTCGTGGCGGTGGCCGGCAACGTCGACCACGATGCCGTACTGGCATTGGTACGCCAGCATTTCGGACGGCACTTGATCCGTGGTCGGCGGCCGGTTGCGCCGCGCAAGGGTACCGGCCGGGTCACCGGTGACCCGCGGTTGACGTTGACCTATCGGGATGCCGAGCAGACCCACGTCTGCCTGGGTGTGCGCACGCCGGGTCGGCATTGGAAGCATCGATGGGCGCTCTCGGTGCTCAACACCGCGCTCGGCGGCGGCTTGAGTTCGCGTCTATTCCAACAGATTCGCGAATCACGCGGGCTGGCGTACTCGGTCTACTCGTCGGTGGACATGTTCGCCGACAGCGGTGCGCTGTCGGTGTATGCGGCGTGTCTGCCTGAGCGTTTCGCCGAGGTGTCGCGGGTGGCCACCGAGGTGCTCGAGACGGTGGCGCGCGACGGTATCACCGAGTCGGAGTGCCGGATCGCCAAGGGTTCGTTGCGCGGCGGCCTGGTACTGGGCCTGGAGGACTCCAGTTCGCGGATGAACCGCATCGGCCGCAGCGAACTGAACTACGCTGAACATCGAAGTATTGACCGGACGCTGCAGGAGCTCGATGAGGTGACCGTGGACGAGGTTAATGCTGCGGCGCATCGACTGCTGGGCAGACCGTACGGCGTGGCCGTGCTCGGCCCGCATCGGTCGAAAAAGTCTTTGCCGCAACAGCTTCGGGCGATAGCAGGTTAGCGCGATGGTGCTGGGCTTCTGGGATCTCGATGTGCCTATCGTGGGTGCGCCGATGGCCGGCGGTCCCGGGACAGCGGCGCTGGCGGCGGCGGTGTCCAATGCCGGCGGGTTCGGCTTTGTGGCTGGTGGCTATGTGAGCGCAGAACGCCTCGCCGACGAAATCGCAGCTGCCCGCGCCGCGACCACCGGCCCGATCGGGGTCAACTTGTTTGTGCCGCAACCCAGCGTCGCTGATGTCTATGCGCTGGACCACTACGCGGAGGCGCTCGATGAGCTGGCCGAGCACTACGGGGTCGAGGTGGGCTACCCCCAGTTCGGCGACGACGACGGTTGGCGGCAGAAGCTCGAGGTGGTTGCCGATCTACGGCCCGAGATGGTGTCGTTCACCTTCGGTGCTCCGCCACCGGATGTGTTGCGCTGGTTCGGCGCCCTGGGAATGCTGCTTTTCATCACGGTGACATCGGCCTACGAGGCCGGCGTGGCGCTCGGCGCCGGCGCGGACGGACTGATCGTCCAGGGCCCGGATGCCGGTGGGCACCGCGGCACGTTCGCACCGGACATGGAACCCGGGAAAGAGTCCTTGTACACGTTGCTCGCCCGGATCCGCGGCGCGCACGATGTTCCACTGATCGCGGCCGGCGGGATCGGTACCCCCGAGGACGTGGCGGCCGTGCTGAACAGGGGAGCGGTCGCCGCCCAGCTCGGAACCGCGCTGTTGCTCAGCGACGAAGCCGGCACCAACGAGGCACACCGCGCCGCCCTGCAGCATCCCGAGTTCGTCAGCACCGTTGTCACTCGGGCGTTCTCGGGCCGCTATGCCCGTGGTCTGGAGAACGACTTCACTCGGCATTTCGACGCGATAGCGCCGCTGGGCTATCCCGAGATCAACCAGATGACCTCGCCGATCCGGAAGGCCTCGGCCGCGCTGGACGACCCGCACGGCACCAACCTGTGGGCGGGAACGGCATACCGGGCGGCCCGGTCCGGGCCCGCGGCCAACATCGTCAAGACGCTCGGCGCGGTCTGAGGCGTCGGGTCAGCTAGGCGTCGGCTCTGCATCGTCGTCGGCTCATACCTCAGGTCTGCGGTGCGCCCACGGTTTTGCGACTTCCAGCTGGCTGGCCACTCGGAGCAGAACGTCTTCGCGCCCGTAGGCCGCCACTAACTGAACGCCGACCGGTAGGCCATCGTCGGTCCACTCGACCGGCACGTTGATCGCGGGCTGACCGCTCACGTTGAACGGCGGGGTGAATGGAATGAACTGGAACGCGCGCTCGACGGCATCCATCGGATTGTCAGGGTTGTTGGCGATGCTGCCAAGCGGCAGCGGAAGTTCGGCCACCGTCGGCGTGAGCAACAGATCCCAGCCATCGGCCCACCAGGCCTGTAGTGAGCGGCGGAAGTGGGTGGCGGCCGAGAACGCAACCGCATAGTCGACTGCGGTGAAATGTGCGGCGACGTCGGCCAATGCGCGGTTCATCGGCTCGAATTCGTCGTCGGCGAGCGGTCGCCCGAGCTGTTCTTCGAACCGTCGAAGCCCGACGCCCATGTTGGTGCTCCACAGTGTGGCGAAGTGCAACCGCAACGCCGTGTCCTCCAGCGCTGCGGGCCACGCCTGTTCGACGGTGTGACCGAGCGATTCGAGCAACAACGCGACTGAGCGGGTGGCGGCTGCGCACTCCGGGGCGACTGCTCCGCCTTGCGGACGGTGGTCGAGCAGGCCGATGCGTAATCGGCCGGGCTCGGCACCGAGCTCGTCGACATAGCGACGCGCAGGAGCGGGCGCGATGACTGTGTCGCCGATTGCCGGCCCTCGAACCGCGTCGAGAAGTGTCGCAGTGTCACGCACCGTACGGCTCAGGCAAAGCTCAACCGACAGCGCGGTTTCGTCGCGGATCGGACCGAGCGAGATCCGACCCTGAGTGGGCTTGAGACCGACCAGCCCACAGCAGGAAGCGGGAATGCGAATAGATCCGCCGCCGTCGCTGGCGTGTGCGAACGGGACCATGCCGCTGGCCACCGCGGCCGCGGCACCGCCGCTGGATCCGCCGGGCGAACGACTGGTGTCCCACGGGTTGTGGGTCGCACCCCAGGCGAGCGGTTCGGTGGTCGGCACGCTTCCCAGTTCGGGACTGTTGGTCCGGCCGGCAATCACCAAGCCGGCGCTGCGGAAGCGGCTCACCAACGTGGTGTCGGCCTGGGAGATCGCCGCCTCGTTCTTGAGCGCGCGGTTGCCGTTGCTGATGCGCTGACCGGCATAGCCGGCGAACAGGTCCTTGATGAGAAACGGCACGCCGCGAAAGGGTCCGCCGGGCAGATCGGCTCGGGCGGTGTCGCGGGCATGGTCGAACCAGCGGATGACTACCGCGTTGAGCACGGGATCGATGCGCTCAATCCGCTCGATGGCCGCTTCGAGCAGCTCCAGCGGCGTCACCTCATCGTTGTCCACCAAGGCGGCCTGGTCGACCGCATCCATCCAGCGGGTGTCATCGGCAAGTGAACTCACGCGGCTTGTGTAGCACGAAACCGCGTACGTCAGGCCAGCAGGGCGGCCGGGTCGGTGAACGGAAGCGCCAGGTCGGCGGCCACCCGCTGCGAGAGCAACGCACCGTCGTGAGTCGAAAGTCCCTTGGCGAGCGTGGCATTCGACCGACAAGCGGCTTGCCAGCCGTTGTCGGCGAGTTCGATCACATACGGCATGGTGGCGTTGGTCAGCGCTGACGTCGACGTCTTGGGCACTGAAGCGGGCATGTTCGCCACGCAGTAAAAGAGGGTGTCGCCCACGGCGAACGTCGGATCGTCGTGGGTGGTGGGGTGTGAATCTTCGAAGCAGCCGCCTTGGTCGATGGCGATGTCCACCAGCACCGCGCCCGGCTTCATATGCGCGACAAGGGAATTGGACACTAACGTCGGAGCTTTGGCGCCCGGCAATAGCACCGCGCCGATGACCAGGTCGGCGTGTTTTACAGCTTCCTCGAGTTCCAAGGCTGTCGAGTAACGGGTCTGCACACGGCCGCCGAACATGCTGTCGAGCTCGCGCAGCTTGTTGATGTTGACGTCGAAGACTGTGACCGTCGCGCCCATTCCGTCGGCGACCCGGGCGGCGTTGTAGCCGGCGGTCCCGCCGCCGATGACGACGACCCTGGCCGGCTCGACACCCGGCACGCCGCCCATCAGCACGCCGCGACCGCCATGAGTGCGCATCAGGTGATAGGCCCCGACCTGCGCCGACAGCCGTCCGGCGACTTCACTCATCGGGGCCAGCAGGGGCAAAGCGCCGTCGGCGGTCTGCACGGTCTCGTAGGCGATCGACGTGGTGCCCGAAGCCAGCAGCGCCTCGGTGCATCCTTGCGAGGCGGCCAGGTGCAGGTAGGTGAACAGCGTCTGGTTGCGCCGCATGCGCAAGTACTCGATCGGCGTGGGCTCCTTGACCTTGAGCACCAGATCGGCGACGGCCCACACGCCCTCCGCGGAGACGATCAACTGCGCGCCGGCGGCCTTGAAATCGCTGTCGGCGATGGCCGAGCCCTCGCCCGCGCCTGCCTGGATCAGGACCTCGTGGCCACGGCGGGTCAGTTCGGCGACACCCGACGGGGTGATCGCCACTCGGAACTCGTTGTTTTTGGTTTCGGTCGGAATCCCCACACGCATGCCGTCAAGTGTGAAGAAACTTCAGACACGAAGCAAAGACTCCGAAGACACGCCTGTATAATCCAGATATGCCCGAAGAAAAGACGGATTACCCGGTCAATGCCGGGCTGCCGCCGAAGGATCTTCGGCCCGCCGATCTGGACGACGTGGACCGCCGCATCCTGAGCCTGCTGCATGCCGATGCCCGAATCACCAACAGTGCACTGGCCGAGGAACTCGACATCGCCGCATCGACCTGTCACGGCCGGGTCCGGCGACTGCTGGACTCGGGTGTGATCCGCGGCTTCTATACCGATATCGACCCGGTCGCGGTGGGATTGCCGCTGCAGGCAATGATCTCGGTCAGCCTGCAGTCCAACGCCCGCGGCAAGATCCGCGACTTCATCGCCCAGATTCGCCGCAGACCCCAGGTGATGGACGTCTACTTCCTGGCCGGTGCCGACGATTTCATCCTGCACGTCGCCGCGCGCGATACCGAGGACCTGCGCTCATTCGTGGTTGAAAACCTCAACGCCGACGCCGACGTCGCGGGCACCCAAACGTCGCTGATCTTCGAGCATCTGCGGGGAGCCGCGCCCGTCTGACCGCCGGGGATTCCCGATACCGGGGGTACCGGGTATGCTGCTGGGCAATGTTCACGGTCAACGACGAGGCTGTCGGTTCGCACCTGCCAGGTCGCGGGGCTGGGCCCCACCAGCGGCACGATCACGAACGACTGGTCCTCGAGGCACGCGACGTCGACTTCGACTGGGCGAAGCTGCCGTTTCACTACGTGCCCGGCGAGCCGTTCGTCACCCATGTCCTCAATGTGCTGCATTTGCTGTTGCCGGCCGGCGAAGAGTTCTTCGTCGAGGTGTTCAAGCAGACCCTGCCGCTGATCAAGGACGACCAACTGCGGCTCGATGTGCAGGGATTCATCGGCCAGGAGGCGATGCATTCCCAGGCGCACTCCGGCGTGCTGGATTACTTCGCCGCCAACGGCATCGACCTGACACCGTTCACCGACCAGATCAGTTGGCTGTTCGGCAAGCTGATCGGCGACCGGCCGCGGTGGAGTCTGCGACGACGGCGCAGCTGGCTGCTCGAGCAGGTGTCGATCGTCGCGGCAATCGAGCATTACACCGCGATCCTGGGCGAGTGGATTCTCGACAGTCCGCAGCACGACGTGATCGGCACCGACCCGGTGATGCTGGACATGCTCCGCTGGCACGGTGCCGAAGAGGTCGAGCACAAAGCCGTCGCCTTCGACGTGATGAAGCATCTGCGGGCCGGCTACTGGCGGCAGGTGCGCACCCAGCTGGTGGTATCACCGATGATGCTGCTGATGTGGGCGCGCGGGGTCCGGTTCATGTACTCGGTTGATCCGCACGTGCCGGCGGGTGCCAAACCACGCTGGCGGTACTACTTCCAGGCGGCGCGGCGGGGCCTGGTGCCAGGGCCAGTGCGGTTCGTGCGGGTCATCGGCGCGTACTACCTCCCGCGGTTCCATCCGTCGCAGCTGGGCGGGGTTGAGCGGGCGGTCGACTACCTGGCCGTGTCGCCCGCGGCGCGCGCCTCACACTGAGCCGAGAGGATCCGATGACCACCGTTTCGGGCAGTTCTGACGTGCCGACCCGCGTACGCGTGACCGCCTCGGACGGCGTCACTCTGGTCGTACACGCCTACACCGAGATCGACCCGCAGCGGCCGACCGTCTTGGCCATTCACGGCTACCCGGACAACCACCACCTGTGGGACGGGGTGGCTGAGCATCTAACTGAGCACCGCAACGGCCCATACAACTTTGTGGCCTACGACGTGCGCGGGTCCGGCGAGTCGACGCGCCCGGCCGGCCGGGCCAATTATCGCTTCCCCCAGTTGATCTCCGATATCGGCGCGGTCATCGACAGCCTGGGTGTCGGCCGGGTGCATCTGCTGGCCCACGACTGGGGCTCGATTCAGGCTTGGGCCGCGGTCACCGACGAGACGGTGATGAGCAAAGTGGCCTCGTTCACCTCGATATCCGGGCCGCACCTCAATTACGCGGGCAAGTTCTTGCGGTCACCGCGCACTCCGCGCGCCCTCTTCGACGTGATCAGGCAGTTCCTAGCGTCGGGATACATCTGGTTCTTCTTGACCCCTGGCCTGGCGGAGTTGATGATTCGGTCCGGGTTGGGCGTGAAAGTCATTGGAGCGTTTGGGCGTATCGGCAACTCCAGCATCCGGGCCCGATCTGGCGAGGCAGTACGAGCTACCGGCGACTACGTCAACGGGCTCAACCTGTACCGGGCCAACATGCCTGCACCGTTTCTGGCGGCCGGCGCGGCGCTGACCGAGACTACCGTCCCGGTCCAAGTGTTGGTGCCACGTAAGGACATCTTCGTCACGCCCGCGCTGCAGCGGTACACCGGTTCAATCCCGTTGGGCAGCAGGGTCGTTCCGATCGAGGGCGGGCACTGGGTGGTGACCTCTCGTCCCGACGTGATCGCACGGC
Organism: uncultured Actinomycetota bacterium; assembly: GCA_963833915.1. GTDB lineage: Bacteria > Actinomycetota > Actinomycetes > Mycobacteriales > Mycobacteriaceae > Mycobacterium. The sequence goes on along the minus strand of CAWHZO010000014.1, from coordinate 147,429 downwards.
TGACCAGTGAATGGATCGACCGCAATGTCGCCGGTGCTGCTTCGGTAACCGCAAGCGCTGTGCGAAGCGGGCGGCGTGAGGTTCGCGGCAAACTCGCTCTGGTCACCGGGGCGGGGGCCGGGATCGGCCGGGCCACCGCCGTCGAGCTTGCCCGCCAGGGTGCCGACACTGTCGTGATCGTCGACCTTGACCTTGCAGCGGCAGAGGAAACGGCCGTGGCCGTGCGGGATGCCGGTGCCGGGGCAGCGGTGTATCAGGCCGATGTCAGCGACGATGCCGCGATCAATGCGCTTGCCGCACAAGTCAACGACAAGCATGGTGTGGTCGACATCCTGGTGAACAACGCCGGCATCGGGATGGCAGGCCGGTTCTTGGAGACAACGCCGGCACATTGGGACAGCATTTTGGCGGTCAATCTGCGTGGCGTGCTCAACGGAAGCCGTTCCTTCGCAACGCAGATGGTCGACCGCGGCGAGGGAGGCACCATCATCAACGTGTCGTCGGCCGCGGCGTTCCTCCCGTCGAAGTCGATGATCGCGTACGGCACAACGAAGGCCGCCGTGCTGGCGTTCAGCGAATCGCTGCGCGCCGACCTGGCTGACGACGGCATCACCGTCACCGCGGTCTGCCCCGGATTCGTCAACACGAACATCGCCAAAAGCACTGTCTACGCGGGAATGAAGGCCGACGAGCAGGAACGCGCCCGGCACCGGGCCGACGCCGCCTACCGGCGTCGCAACTACACGCCGGAGGCCACCGCCAAGGCGATCGTCAAGGCCGTCAAGAGTGGTCCGCCGGTAGTACCGATCTCGGCCGAATCAAAGTTCGGCTACGCGATGCGCCGCATCAGTCCCTCGCTGATCCGGCGGTTGGCGCGCTACGACATCCGCCCGTCCTAGGGTCCCTGTGTCGCAGAGCATTTGGGCCAGCAGGCCCGCCGACATCTACGGCCGCCGCAAGCGCGACCGGCTCTACATGGCGTTGTGGGGCCTGGGCGTGCTCCTCGGCGGCTTCGCCTCGGCGACACGATGGACGCCGTCCCGGGTTGTGCCCGTGGGGCGGACACACACCGCGATAGTCACGAAACGTGAGTTGTTAACCCCGGACGTAGTCGCGCTGACCTTCGCCGACGCCGATGGTGGCTTGCTTCCGTCGTGGACACCCGGAAGCCACATCGACGTTCAACTGCCCTCCGGCCGTCGCCGCCAGTACTCGCTGTGCGGGCCGCCCGGTCGGCGAACCGACTACCGCATCGCAGTGCGCCGGATCGCCGACGGCGGCGGCGGTTCGATCGAGATGCACGATGCGTTCGATGTCGGCGACTCGCTAGTGTTCGAAGGTCCGCGCAACGCGTTCTATCTCGGCAGCAACGAGCGCGACGTGCTGTTTGTGATCGGCGGAATCGGAGTGACGCCCATCCTGTCGATGATGCGGGCAGCGCAGCAGCGCGGAATGAATTGGCGCGCAATCTATGCCGGCCGAAGCCGGGAATACATGCCGCTGTTGGACGAGGTGGTCTCGCTGGCTCCTGACCGGATCATTGTGTGGGCCGACGACGAGCGTGGTCGACTCGCCACGGCTGACGATTTGCTCGTCGGCGCCGGACCCGCAACGGCGGTGTACGTGTGCGGGCCGACGGCGATGCTGGAATCGGTGCGTACCGCCCGCGACGAGCACGCGAACGCGCCGCTGCACTATGAGCGATTCAGCCCGCCGCCAGTCGTCGACGGCGTCGCGTTCGAGTTGGAACTCGGTCGCTCCCAGCGGGTTCTCGACGTCCCCGCCAACCGCTCGGCGCTCGACGTCATGCTCGACGATGACCCGACAACCGCCCATTCCTGTAGGCAAGGTTTCTGCGGGACCTGCAAGGTCAAGGTGCTCAACGGGCAGATCGACCGCCGTGGTCGCACCGCAGAAACCGACGGCGAGATGCTGGTGTGTGTCTCGCGCGCCAACGGCGGCCGGGTGGTGATCGACGCGTAACGCCGCTTCGCCTCCCGGCTTAGGGTGCTGGCGCCAGCTGCAGCTGGTTGGTCTCTTGGTAGCCCGCCGGGTTGCCGCAGGCTTGCACATTGTTGGTGATCAGGACCGTGCCGGCCAAGGTGGCCGGATCCCACGAATAGTGGAAAGCGATGGCGTTGGGAACGTCGCCGCCTTCTTCACAGCTCACACCGCCGCTGCCGTCCAGCGTCCATTGTCCGTTAACCAGATTCGCCTGGCCCAAATCGGCTATCGAAGAGCACCCGTCACCGCAGGGAGTGATGTACCAATCGCTGTGCACCTGATGACCGTCTGGGTAGGTCTCGGTCTCGGTGTAGTGGCCGTTCAACGGATCCGCGGCGGATGCGGGAGCCGCTAGTCCGAGGGCGAGACAGGCGAACATCGCGCCGGCGGCTAAGCCCCGTGTGAAAGTCATGATTCAGTTCCTTTCGTGAAGCTGATCAGTGCATCAGACACTGTTGGTGGGTATCACAGAACGCTCTCAATTCGCGGGCGTTTGGCAACTTCGCTGGGTGCACGCACGATGACGAGTGGGCCAGAATGACCTTAGCCGCGTGAGGGCCCGTCGTCGAAAAACCTTTCTGGATGGTGAAAGTCGTTGGTCCTCGCCTGGCCGTGGTCACGATGTGGCGGCGGGATCCACTGAGTTTTGCCGTTGCCGAGTTTGGTTGTGCGCCAGCCCTTATCGGCCATCTTATGGTCGGTTTTGCAGGCTAGTGTGAGCCTGTCGATGTTGGTCAGCCCGCCGCGGGCCCAGTCGTCGACGTGATGGACTTCAGTCCAGTAGCCTGGGACGTCGCAGCCCGGTGCAGTGCAGCCACGATCCTTCGCATAGAGCACCAAGCGCTGGTCTGCTGAGGCTATTCGACGGGAACGACCCAAATACAATGGACGGCTTTGGTGCTCGTCGAACACTGCCAGGTAGTGGTAGGCGTGGCCGGCCATCCGGATGAGGTCACGCATGGGCAGCACCGTCCCGCCGCCGGTCACAGCCTGCCCGGCGGCTGCGCTGAGCTCCTGCAGCGTGGTCGAGACGATCATCGTTACCGGTAGTCCGTTGTGCACGCCGAGTTTCGGGTCGCCCAATTGGCGGCGAACCAGCGCATTGAGCGCGTCGTGTTGTCGCTGGGCATGGCTGCGCAAATCTTTGCTCGACGCGTCGTGATCGGGTTGGCCTGTGATGCAAAGGCTTTCATCATCAGGGTTGCACATGCCCGGCGCCGCGAACCGGGCCAGCCAGGCATCGAGATTCGCGCGCAGTTCCGGCGAGGCGACCAGTTTGCCGACGCTCATCCCGTCGGGCTGCTGTGCAGACCAGGTGAAGCCGCGACGGCGGGCACGGTCGGCGTCGGAGAACTTTCCATCGGGATTGATCAGCACCGCACACCGGTTCGCCACCTTCTCCAACTGCTCGGGCCGCAGCTTGGACGCCTGCTCGGCCAGGAAACACTCCGCGCGCTCCACGGTGTCGGGCGGCGTATCGACCGGCAGGTCACGCACAAACGTCTGGATCACCCTCAGGTGCTGCTGGTCGAGGACGCCGGCCCGCCATGCCTGGGCAGTCGCGGGCAATTCCGGGGGCAACGTGTCACCGGTGATCGTGACCCGCGGGGTGAGCTGTTCTGCGTCGCGTATCCGGCGGCGTACCTCGGCGCAGCTGATCCGTAGCCAGTCGGCGATGACCTTGTGGACCGGGCCGCCGACATCGGCGGGATCCTCCTTGACGAGGCCCGCGATGAGATCATGACTGGTCACCCCCTGCCGGCGGCGGGCGGTCTCCAGCCGTTCGAGAGCGCCGAGTCGAGTCGTGGGGTCGTAACGGTCGAGATCCAGCTGACCGATCGTCGCCAGGGCCGCATCGAGTGCGTCAAAAGCCGCCGGTATCTCGGGTGCGGCCGCGACCAAAATCGAACTCATGTTCGAAACATTACCCGGGCCGTCCGCCGGTGATCGCCACCAATTCCGCAACTGTGGATAAACCTCGAACTGTGGATAACTTCCGGCTCGACGGTCCCGTCTAGGGTGAGACCATGCGGGTAGCGGTGCTGGGATCGAAAGGCAAAGTAGGCGCAACGATGGTGCAGGCCGTAGCGGCTGCCGACGATTTGAGCCTGTCCGCGGAAGTCGATGCCGGTGATCCGCTGAGCCTGTTGACCGACAACAACACCGAGGTTGTCATCGACTTCACCCACCCCGACGTCGTGATGGAGAACCTAGAGTTTCTGATCGACAACGGGATCCACGCCGTCGTGGGAACCACCGGATTCACCGACGAACGGCTGCAACAGGTGCGGTCGTGGCTGGCCGCCAAGCCGGGCGTCTCGGTGCTCATCGCGCCCAACTTCGCCATCGGGGCGGTGTTGTCCATGCACTTCGCCAGCCAGGCGGCGCCGTTCTTCGAGTCGGTCGAAGTCATTGAACTGCATCATCCTCACAAGGCCGATGCCCCGTCGGGAACGTCCGCCCGGACCGCCGCGTTGATCGCCGAATCACGAAAACACTTGCCGCCCAACCCAGATGCCACTACTTCGAGCCTGCCGGGTGCACGCGGCGCCAACGTCGAGGGGGTTCCGGTGCACTCGGTGCGGTTGGCCGGGCTGGTGGCGCATCAGGAAGTGTTGTTCGGCACCACGGGGGAGACCCTGACCATCCGACACGACAGCATCGACCGCACGTCATTTGTGCCCGGCGTGCTGTTGGCGGTCCGCCGCGTCGCCGAACGCCCTGGCCTGACAATAGGAATCGAATCCCTGCTCAACTTGCAATGACCGACATGACGGGGGCCGGCACACCGGGGCGCAGTCTGCGCATCCAGCTGACGATCGCGTTCATGTGCCTGGCGATGCTGGTCTATCTGGTGCTGCTGGGCCGTGCCGCCATTGTGATGATCGGCTCCGGCCGTGCAGTTGCCGTCGCGCTGGGTGGCGCGCTGTTGATCCTGCCGGCGATCGGGCTGTGGGCGATGATCGCCACTCTGCGGGCCGGCTTCGTCCATCAGAGGCTGGCTCGGCTCGCCGCCGAAGACGGGATGGAACTCGACGTGAGCGCCCTGCCGCGACGGCCTTCTGGGCGCATCGAACGCGACGCGGCCGACACCCTGTTCGACACGGTCCGTGCTGAATTGCATAGCGACCCCGATGACTGGCGGCGCTGGTATCGACTGGCCCGCGCCTACGACTACGCCGGGGATCGGGGCCGCGCCCGAGAAGCCATGAAGCAGGCCTCGGAATTGCATCGAGCACTGCAGGGCCGTCAATGAGCAAGAGGCTGCTGGTGATTCATCACACCCCTTCCCCGCATACGCAGGAGATGTTCGAGGCGGTGGTGGCCGGCGCGAGCGACCCCGAGATCGAGGGCGTGGAGGTCGTGCGGAGACCGGCGCTCACCGTGTCGCCGGTCGAGATGTTAGAGGCCGACGGCTATCTGCTGGGCACCCCGGCCAACCTCGGCTACATTTCCGGTGCTCTTAAGCACGCATTCGACTGCGCCTACTACCAACTGCTGGACACCACCCGTGGGCGACCATTCGGGGCATATCTGCACGGCAACGAGGGCACCGAGGGAGCCGAGCGGGGTCTCGCAGCGATCACGACTGGCCTGGGCTGGGTCAAAGTCGCAGAGACCGTGTTGGTTTCGGGCAAACCGACCAAGGAAGACCTGGAGGCGTGCTGGAACCTCGGCGCGACGGTCGCCGGGACGTTGATGGGTGAATCGCAGTAACGACGATGTAGGGGAGCTTCCTCGAACCAGTGGTCGCCGCGTCCGTGGGTGATGTCGATCGTGGCGGTGTCGGCGGCGATCGACGCGAAGTCCTCGGTGGCGCCGGCATTGACGGCGCGGTGCAGGGCCTGCCCAGAACTCCGCGGGCTGGGCCGCGCTGTGGGCGTCGCAGTTGATCGCCAATACCGAGATGCTCATGATGCGATGTCCGTTCGGTGGGTGTTTGGGGCGGCGGGGCGGCCGGCGTCGACGGCGATGGTGGTGCCGGTGATGTAGGACGCCCGCGGCGATGCCAGGAACCCGATGACCTCGGCGACCTCCTGGGGTTCGGCGACCCGGCCGAGCAGTGTGGTCGCGGCCATCGAATCGAACAGTTCCCGTCCAGCTGCGTTGGTGTAGACGGGTCCCGGTGCGATGGCGTTGACGCGGACGCCGGCGGGTCCGTATTCGGCGGCCCAGGAGCGGGCCAAGGACGCCAGCGCGGCCTTGGTGGCACCATAGGCGGCGCTGTCGGGCTTGCCGACCGTGCCCGCCCTGCTGGCCAGGTTGATGATCACGCCGTCGCCGCGGGCCACCATTTTCGGGGCCAATACCGACACCAGCAGGTAGGGGGCATGCACGTTGGCCGCGAACAGCCGGTCCAGTGTATTGAGGGGCAGCTTTGCCGTCGGGCCGAACCAGGCAAACCCGGCGTTGTTGACCAAGATGTCGACGTCGCCGGCCTCCTCGGCGAGTCGCAGCGCCTCTGTGGGTTCGCCCAGCTCGGCGCCCACGAATCGGGCGGAGCCCCCGCCGTTTTCGATCTCGGCGACCACCGCAGCGCCTCGGGGGCCGTCGCGGCCGTGCACGATCACCGTGGACCCCTGCGCGGCCAGCTGCACAGCGGCGGCCTTACCGATCCCCGACGTCGCGCCGGTCACCAGCGCGACCTTGCCTTCCAGATCCCGAACCACGGTGGGGCTAGCCATGACCACTCCTCAAGGGTTTATACCGGTCTGTCTGATTGATTACCGCCAACGCAACCCCGTCGCCGAGTATTCCGACCACCGCAACGTCGTTCCGCATGCTCGGCCGCCCGCCAACAGTTCGGTCCAGCATGTCGAACTGTCTTCCTCCGCAGGCTTTACGGCGTGCGCGCGGCAGCATGAAAGGCCTCTAGTTCGCCGGTGATGTCGGGGCCGGTGGGTTGGTAGATGATCTCGGTGATGCCTTGGGCGGCGATTTCGCTGACTCGGCGGCCGACGTCGTCGGCGGTGCCGGTCAAGGTGGTTTGCGCGATGGCTTTCCAGCTGCCCGCCGCCCACGCGGCGGTGTCGGCGTGGTTGAGTGCGATGAGGTGCTGGTCGTGCACTGCGAGGTGGCGCTCCTGCGGTGGGGTCTGGTAGATGGAGTCGAGCCACACGTCGCCGGCGGGCAGTGCGGCGACGTCGCCGCCGAATTCGTAGGCGGCGTGGTAGGCCAGTGCGTTTCCCGGCCCCGCGGCCGCCTGTACCCGCGCAGAATCAAAGGGCTGACCGTCGGCCAGAACGGTGCCGTGCACGCCGAGCGCCGCCCAGTCGAACTGCGGGGCGTAGCGGGTCTGGCCGTTGACGGTGAACAGCCCGTCGGCCAACTCGGTGGCAACCTGAAGGCCTTTGGGGCCCAGCGCCGAGATGAGGATGGGTACCTCGATCGGGCGTTGGGGTGCGTGCCCGCCGGGGTGCATCATGCGCATCCGCGAGTCCTGCCAGACCACGGTCGCCCCCCTGAGTAGCCCGCGGAACGCGCGGACGTAGTCGGCCAGATCCGACCAGCTGGTCGGGGCGGCGCCCAGCGCGCGGGCGCCGGCGAACCCGGTGCCGAACGCGACCGCGACCCGCCCGGGTGCCAGCGCCACCAGCGCCGCGGTGGCTGAGGCGTTGACCATGGGGTGGCGCAGCGTGGGTACCAGCACGCCTGGACCCAAGCCGATCGTGGTGGTGCGTTCGGCGGCCAAGGCGAGCATCATCCACACGTCGGGGCTTTCGTGCGGCGTGTCGAACAGCCACGCCCGGTGGTAGCCGAGTTGTTCGGCGGCCGCGATGTGCTCGGGGGAGTGCAGTGAGGTGGCGAACTGGGCGGAGATCTTCATCGAGTCAGGCCGGTGTTTGGAACGGTGCCGCCGAATGTGGCTAGCCCGCTCTTGGACTCGTCGCCGGTGACCTCGCGGGCCACAAACTCCCTGACACTGGCGCCGTCCTGAAGCCGGACCCGCGGGTGGGCAACCAGATTGGCGTACCAGGACGGGTTAGTGAGTGACCCGCCCGCTGATGCCACCGCCACGTACCGTTCGCCGTCGACGATCCGCATCACCGGGTTCTTGCGGACCTTGCCCGATTTCGCACCGACCGACGTCAGGATCACCACCGGCCGGCCCTCCAACGTTGCGCCCTCCAGCCCGCCGCTGGCCTCATAGTCGGCCACCTGCTTGCGAACGCGTTCGGCCGGCTTGGGCACATATTCGCCGTCCAGACCTCTGTCGGCGTCGCTGTCAGCGTTCATACTCATCTCCTAACACAGGGTCGTCAGTGGTTGTTAGACCTGGGCGAAGCCGCCGTCGACGCTGAGTTCGGCGCCGGCCACGAAGCTGCTGTCATCGGAGGCCAAGAACAGAGCGGCGGCCGCGATCTCCTCCGGGCGGCCCATCCGATTGAGTGGTATCGCAGCGGCGAACGTCGCCCTGATCTCGGCGGCGGCCTCTGGCGAGTCGGCTTGACCGTCCATGATGGGGGTGTCGATCGGGCCGGGGCTCAATGTGTTGAACCGGATGTTGCGGTCGTTTAACTCCCGGGTCCAGGTGCGCGCATAGGAACGCAGTGCGGCCTTGGTGGCGCTGTAGGTGCTGTAGCCGTTGATACCCACGTAGCCCGCGACCGACCCGACCAGAATGACCGAGCCGCCGTCGCGCATCAACGGCAGGGCCTTCTGCACGGTGAAGAGCGCCGCCTTGGCGTTCAGGTCGAAGGTGAGGTCGAAGTTCTCCTCGGTGATCTTGCCCAGCTCTTCGGGCTCCACCCGCCCCGAATTCACCACCAGGATGTCCAGCGCGCCTTTTTCCAAGAGAACCGTCGCGACCAGTCTGTCCAGGTCCGCGCTGATCGTGCTGTCTACCGCGACCGTGGTGACCCCGTGGCCGATCAATGCTTTGGCCTTGTCCAACTCGGCCTGGCGACGGCCCGTGATGAAGACGTAGGCGCTTTCTTGAACGAACCTCTGGGCGGTCGCCAGTCCGATACCGCTGCTGCCGCCGGTGATCACGGCGACCTTGCCTTCCAGTCTTGACATCAGTTGGCCTTCCAATCTTGGTGTTGCGTGATGGACGTGCTGGTGCAACATCCGGTTGTCCGACAGCGCTGTCGTTGCGCGGGAGGTGTTGTGGCGGGCACCGTGTCAGGTCCGGCTCGGGAAGGTGTCGCCGAACATGGGCAGCCCGCTCGTGGAGTCCCCGGCGGTGACCTCGTCCTGGATGACATCCCAGTGTTCGGCGAGCAGGCCGTCTTCCAGGCGCACGATGTCGGCCACTATCCAGTCGGCGGATTGTCCGACATTGCTGAATCGGCCGTGCAGCATCACGTAGTCGCCGTTGGCGACGATCAGCCCGTTCTCATAGCGCATGCCTGGCGGTGATGCCTTGACAAGCTCGAACAGGCCATCTCGTCCGGGCGCGATGTGCGCGCTGTGCTGGATGTAGTTCGGCGACCAGAATTCGTGCGCTGCTGCGTAGTCTCGCCGATTGAACAATGTGTCGAACGCCTCCAGGACGAACGCCTTATTGCACTCGGCTCTTGCTGTGGTCATTGACCGGCCTCCTCGATTCGCTCATTCGAGTTTAAACAGACTAGTTCAAACAATAATTCCGACGGCTGGGTGGGTCAAGGCGCGATGGCAGTCGGTGCATGGGCAGAACTCCCAGGATGAGCGGGTGTGCGAGGTGTTTTGGTCGACGCTCTTTAGACAATCCTGTCTGATATATTGGTGTGATGGCGACCAAGACAGCGAAGCGCCCGTCAGCGCGGGAGCGACTGATGGCCGCGGCTGATGAGCTGTTCTACCGCGACGGTATCCATTCCACCGGAATCGACGCCGTCATCGAGAAGGCCGGCGTGGCGAAAGGCTCGTTGTACTACATTTTCGGCGGTAAGGACGAACTGGTCGCCGCCTACCTGCGTGGGCGCCACGAAGCATGGCGGCAGCGTGTGGAGGCGGCACAGGCCAGCGTTGACGATCCGGGAGAGAAGATCCTGGCGATCTTCGACGCGCTCGGTGACTATGTGTCGCTGCCGGAATTCCGGGGCTGCCCCTTCGACAGCGCCGCCGCCGAAGCGCCGGCAGGGCAGTGCCAGGTGCTTGCCATCAAGGAGTACCGCGACTGGTTGCAGCGGTCCTTGCGGCACCTCGCCGCAGACACCGGGGTGGCCGACTCCGAGGCGCTGGCCGAGGCGCTCATCGTCCTGTACAACGGAGCGCTGGCCACCGCAACCACCGCCGGGCCCTCGCGCACCGCGGCAATGACCGCCAAACGCATCGCGCGGCTCACCCTGGCAGCCGCGAAAGCCTCCAGCTCGGGCTGATCCCATGGCGGTTCACCGGTCGCTAGTTGCTTGCCCGTCGAGGGCCTTTACATGAGCGGCGCCCTCAAGCACGCCTTCGATGTCATCTACTACCCGTGCCTGGACGCCACGCGTGGGCGACCGTTCGGCCTCTACCTGCACGGCAACGAGGGAACCGAGGGGGCCGAGCACGGCGTCGACTCCATCACCACCGGCCTGGGATGGGTCAAAGCCGCTGAGCACGTGGTGGTGTCGGGCAAGCCGGGCAAGGCCGACTTGGAGTCGTGCTGGGAACTCGGCGCGACGGTCGCGGCCCAGCTGATGAAGTGACGCAGCCCTCAGCTGGTTCTAAGCCGCGGGAGAGATGCTGAACGGCATGCACCCATCTAGTGGGGCAGGTCGATCCGGTCGGCGCATCGTGGCGGCGCTGGTGGTGCTGCACGCCGGCGAGATCATCGCCCTTTGCAGCGCCACGGTCATGACTGCGGTTCTGGTTCGGTCACATTCGGGCCATGGGGCGGGGGCAGCAACGCTGTTCCTGCTTGTGACCACGTCGCTGGTGGGTTGGCAGGGTTGGCGGCTTATCGCCGGCCGCAGATCACTGAACGTGGCCGGGCTGGCGGTCCAGTCTGGGATCTTGATGGTGTCCATCGCGGTGGCCGTCCTGGATCTCGCCGCCGGCGCGACCGGCATGGTTTTGGCGTGCTCGGTGCTTGTGGGGTGGGGTCGAGTGGCCAAGGCCGATCCACTCAATTGCGCGCCGACGCAACCTCGGCCCGATGCCTCGAATGTTTCGCCGTTCCCGCGGTCCGTCGAAGTCGTCGCGCCGCGGCCAGCCACACAGATCGGGATCAGCGGGGCGCTGCTCGCGGTGCTGACGGCGTTGGTGGTGCTGGCCGCGCTGAGCATGCGCGGCGGCATCGTATTCGGGCTGGCAATCTTGGCGGCGATCTTCATCCCGCTCGAGCGGTTGTGCGCACTGCATCCGCACCGAGTCCTGCGCCACGGGTGGCGCACCGATTTGGTGCACTATCTGGTCAACGGCGCGGCGCTGAAGATGGGCTTGGTCGTCGCGGTGGTGGTGGTCGGCGGTGTGCTACGGGCGTTCGTGCCTGCACCGCTACGCACCGCCGTCGGGGCGACTCCAGGGTGGGCACAGGTTGCGGCGGGATTGGCGATCGCCATGATCGGCGGCTACGCCGGACACCGCGCCGCTCACGAGGTGCCGATGCTCTGGCGTTTCCACCGGGTGCATCACAGCGTGCGCGAGATGGACTGGCTTGCCGCCAATCATCTGCATCCCCTCGATGAGACCTTCGTTCGGTCCACTGCGGTCTTGCCGTTATATGCGCTGGGCTTCGGCCGGGCCAGCCTCGGTGCGTTCATCGTCCTGATTACCCTGCAGGCCATCTTCATCCACGCCAACGTGCGGGTGAGCTTGGGCCCGCTGCGCTGGGTGATCGCCACCCCGCAGTTCCACCATTGGCATCACGCTCGGGAACCGCAGGCTTACAACACCAACTTCGCCGGCGAGTTCCCGGTCTTGGATGCTTTGTTCGGCACCCTGTATCTGCCTGCCGACCGATGGCCGGCGCAATACGGTATCGACGACACCGAACCCGCGGGCTATCTGCGTCAGCTTGCCTGGCCGCTACGCACCCCGTGCCCGGGCAACTCTGAACTGGCGCCGCCAGAATTGTTCGGGCACAGGACATTCGCCCGACACGGCTGACGTACATCGCGGCGCTCGCGGCAGCGCCTTTAAGCTGGTGCGTCATCGATGTGCGTCGGTGGGTCATTGAAGGCGAGACCCCAAGGATGCTGGTCAGGGCCCATCAAATCGCAGCGATGGCCGCCGGGGGAGTAATGGTCGCTACTAAACCACCGGTGATCAGCGCGGCGGCCAATCCTGCGAAGATGGATTGCTTCATGGCTGGCTCCTTTACATCGCTGCAGGCATGGACGCTACTGGTTAGGTGGGCCGCGTTTGCTGCGTTTGACGGAAGTGTGCTGAGCCGCCCTGCCGTAGTCGCAAAACCGCGGTGGCGGATGATGTGATCCGGATGGGAATGCTCGATCGTATGAAGGACGGGACGTGACGCGCCTGCTGATCGCGAACCGCGGCGAGATCGCACTACGGATCATCCGCACCGCTACCGAGTTGGGGCTCGGCACGGTCGCCGTCTACGCCGAGGACGACGCCGACAGCCCACATGTGCACGCCGCTGACGAAGCGATCGGTCTGCCCGGCTCCGGGCCGGCCGCTTACCTCGATCACGCGGCGATCCTGGCGGCGGCCAAGGAGTCCGGTGCCGAGCTGATCCATCCTGGCTACGGGTTTGTCAGCGAGCAACCCGAATTTGCACGTGCTTGTGCAGCGGCGGGGTATACGTTCGTCGGGCCGGACGCCGCCGCGCTGGAGTTGTTCGGCAACAAGTCATCGGCCCGTCGTGCGGCAGCCGCAGCCGACGTGCCGGTGCTGTCGGCCACCGACGGACCCAGCAGCGTCGAGGACATCCGGTTGTTCGCCGCCGCGCACGAGGGCGGCATCGTGATCAAGGCGCTGGCCGGTGGCGGCGGCCGCGGTATGCGAATCGTCCACAGCGTCGACCAGATTGACGATGCCTACCGGCAGTCCGCCGCTGAGGCCGAGCTGGGATTCGGCGATCGGGCAGTCTTTGCCGAGGCGCACCTGGCCGACGCGCGGCATATCGAGGTGCAGATCGTCGCTGCACCGTCGGGCCCAGCGACACGTGCGCTGGCGCTGGGCGACCGTGACTGCAGCATCCAGCGGCGCCACCAGAAGCTCATCGAAGTCGCACCCGCTCAAGGCCTTTCCGAGAAACTCCGTCGTGAGCTGCATGAGGCCGCGGTGAGGCTGTGCGCACGGGCTGACTACCGCGGGCTGGCAACCGTCGAATTCCTGGTTGCTGACGGTCAATTCGTGTTTCTCGAAGTCAACCCGCGAATCCAGGTGGAACACACCGTCACCGAGGAAACCACCGGGCTCGACCTGGTTTCGGTGCAGTTGGCGATCGCCCGCGGCGCCACTTTCGACGAGCTCGGGCTGCCTGCCGGAATGATCGCCGAAGGTACTGACGTCGTCGGCGAGCCCGCGGCGGCATACGGTATCGCGATCCAGGCCCGGGTCAACATGGAGACGCTTGCCGCCGATGGATCCGTGTCGCCGACGGCGGGAACTCTGGCCGTGTTCTCACCACCGGCCGGGCCGGGCGTGCGCGTCGACACCCACGGCTGCCCCGGACTTACGTCGAGCCCGCGGTACGACTCGTTGCTGGCCAAAGTGATCACTCACGTTCGCAGCGCGTCGTTTCCTGCGGCCTTGCGAAAAGCGCAGACCGCGCTGGCGGAATTCCACATCGAGGGCATCCGCACCAACATCGGGCTGCTGCGCGAAGTGCTGTCCAGCAATCAGGTGCAATCAGGTTCAGTGACAACGAATTTCGTCGACGAAAACGTTGCCGTGCTCGTCGGCGCTGTGCAGTCTCGGCGACCGGAGACCCGGGCCGCCTCGGTCGAGCTACATCCGGGTGAGGAAGTGCTGCGCGCGCAGATGGCCGGTACCGTAATCGAGGTTGCGCCGGAAGGGGCCGAGTTGCCTGCGGGCGCGCAGTTGGTCGTTCTCGAAGCAATGAAAATGCAGCATGTGCTGACCGCGCCGGACGCGGTGCGCACGGTGCGGACGCTGGTAACACGCGGGCAGGTCATCGGAACCGGAGATCCGTTGGTGGTGTTCACCCGTACCGGCGAAGGTGTGGCGGCCGGGGCCGCGGGCGATATGGCCAATCTCGACCTGGACCGGACTCGTGCCGACCTCGACGAGGTCCGTCGCCGGCACCTCCTCACCCTCGATGACGCTAGGCCGGCAGCGATTGCCAAGCGGCACAAACAGAATCGGCGCACCGCCAGAGAGAACATCGCCGATCTCGTCGACCCGGGAAGCTTCGTCGAGTACGGTGCGCTGACGGTGGCCGCGCAGCGCAGCCGACGCACCGAGGACGACCTGATCGCCAACACTCCAGCCGATGGGCTGGTCGCCGGGGTGGCGAAGATCAGCGGAGCCGAGGCGGTGGTGCTGTCCTATGACTACACCGTGCTCGCCGGCACGCAGGGCATGCGCAACCATGCCAAAACCGATCGCCTCTTCGACCTGACCGCCCGCAGAAAGCTGCCGGTGGTGCTGTTCGCCGAGGGTGGCGGCGGCCGGCCGGGCGACACCGACTGGGGCAACGTCGCCGGTCTCGACGTGCCGACTTTCCGCGCGCTGGGCGCACTGAGTGGCCAAGTGCCGCTGGTGTCCATCGTGTCCGGGCGTTGCTTTGCCGGTAACGCCGCGCTGGCCGGTGTGTGCGACGTGATCATCGCGACTCCCGACGCCAACATCGGGATGGGCGGTCCGGCCATGATCGAAGGTGGCGGACTCGGTGAGTACCGGCCGGAGGACATCGGGCCCATCGACGTGCAGCGGCGCAACGGGGTCGTCGGGCTGGTCGCCCGCGATGAGGTGCACGCGGTGTCGCTGGCCAAGCAGTACCTGGCTTATTTCCACGGCAGACTTGACGACTGGGAGGCTCCGGATCCGCGGCGGGCGCGACATGTGGTGCCGGAGAACCGGTTACGGGCCTACGACGTGCACCACGCGATTGCCTCGGTCGCCGACGTCGGATCGGTCCTGGAGCTGCGGGCCGACTACGGGGTCGGAGTGGTCACCGCGCTCGTCCGCGTCGAAGGCGTGCCGTTCGGATTGCTGGCCAACAGCAGTCATCATCTCGGTGGGGCCATCGACGCCGAGGCCGCGGATAAGATCGCCGACTTCCTTACGCTGTGCGAATCGGCTGGGCTGCCGGTCATTTCGCTGTGCGACACGCCCGGCTTCATGGTCGGGCCAGATGCCGAAATCGACGCCGCGGTAAGGCGGATGAGCCGGCTGTTCATCATCGGCGCGCGGTTGACCGTGCCGTTCGGGATGATCATCCTGCGCAAGGGCTACGGCCTGGGCGCGATGGCGATGGCCGGGGGCTCCTTCCGTGCTCCGGAGTTCACGGTTGCCTGGCCCACCGGGGAGATCGGCGGGATGGGTCTCGAGGGTGCCGTGCGGCTGGGGTTCAGCAAGGAGTTGGCCGCTGTCGCTGACCCGATCGAACGCCAGAACCTGTTCGACAAGCTGGTCGAGGCGGCCTACCAACACGGCAAGGCGCTCACCTCGGCCACTACCTTCGAGCTCGACGACGTAATCGACCCGGCGGAAACCCGCGCGTGGATCATCCGGCTGCTGTTCAAAGATGCTGCAGTTCAAAATGAAGGGAATCGGTTGTGAAGGTTGCCGAAAAGGTCGCTATCGTCACCGGCGGTGGCAACGGCATCGGCGGTGCGGTAGCTGCCAAGCTGGCGCAACAGGATGCGCGAGTCGTTGTCGCCGACATAAACGCCGACGCCGCGCTAGCGGCGGCAGACGGGATCAATGCCGACCGGCCCGGCGCGGCCGTCGGCGTAGCTGCCGATGTCTCCGACACCGCGCAGATTCAGCAGTTGATCCAGCGTGCGGAGAGCGAATTCGGCCCCGTTGACCTGTATTTCGCCAATGCGGGCATCACCGGTGTCTCAGGCTTGGACGTCACCGAGGACGAGTGGGATCGCTCCATCGACGTCAACCTGCGGGCACACATCCGAGCCGCACAACTGCTGGTGCCCGGCTGGGTCGAGCGCGGAGAGGGCTACTTCGTCAGCACCGCATCGGCGGCCGGACTGCTTACCCAACTCGGATCGGCGACCTACTCGGTCACCAAGCACGCCGCCGTCGGCTTCGCCGAGTGGCTGAACATCACCTACGGCGACCAAGGGGTGCGGGTGAGTTGTCTGTGTCCAATGGGAGTCAACACCAAATTGCTTTATTCCCCTGGGGAATCCGACGACCCGCTGGCCCGCCTCGCGACCCGCGCGGTCACTACCGCGGGTGACGTGCTGGAGCCGGCCGACGTCGCTGACAGTGTGCTGGCGGCCATCGACGAAGAGCGGTTCCTGATTCTTCCGCATCCGGCGGTTCTGGAGATGTACCGACAAAAAGCCGCCGACTATGACCGTTGGCTGGGTGGGATGCGCCGCTACCAACGCGGCCTGATGGGAGACGTATCATGACTTCACCGGACCTGAGCGGCCGCACCGCGATCATCACCGGGGCCTCGCGGGGCATCGGGCTCGCCATCGCAGAGCGACTGGCCGCCGCCGGCGCCAACGTGGTGCTCACCGCCCGCAAGCAGGAGAGCGCGGACGCAGCGGCCGAGCAGGTCGGCGGTGGCGCCATCGGAGTGGCCGCGCACGCAGTCGACGAGGACGCCGCGAGACACTGCGTCGATCTGGCCCTTGAACGCTTCGGCAGCATCGACATCCTGGTCAACAACGCGGGCACCAACCCGGCTTTCGGCCCGTTGATCGAACAGGATCACGCCCGCTTTACCAAGATCTTCGACGTCAATCTGTGGGCGCCGCTGCTGTGGACCTCGCTCGCGGTCAAAGCGTGGATGGCTGACCACGGCGGCGCCGTGGTCAACACCTCATCCATCGGCGGCATGCACCAATCTCCGGCGATGGGTTTGTACAACGCCACGAAGGCAGCGCTAATCCACGTCACCAAGCAACTGGCGCTGGAACTTTCGCCCCGGGTCCGGGTCAATGCGATCTGCCCGGGGGTGGTTCGGACCAGGCTGGCCGAGGCGCTGTGGAAGGACCACGAAGAGGCGGTGTCAGGCTCGACGGCGTTGGGACGCATCGGCGAGCCGGCCGACGTGGCGGCCGCGGTCGCCTTCCTGGTGTCCGACGAGGCGAGCTGGATCACCGGCGAGACCATGGTGATCGACGGTGGTCAAGTACTCGGCAACGCGGCGGGATTCCGATGACCGTCGCCGAGGATCTGCATGCAAGGGTGCGGGCGCTGCTCGACGAGCACGATCCGGTGGGCAGCGATCCGCGCGACTTCCTGGGTGCCCGGTTCGACGCCGGCCTGGCGTGGGTGTACTTTCCACGAGGCTCCGGTGGGCTCGACCTGCCACGCGGCTTCCAGGCGCAGGTCGAAGCCGACCTGGCCGCGGCGGGCGCGCCGCCGGGAGGCGGACCACACAACGGCATCGGGATGGGCATGGCGGCGCCGACCATTGCCGCTTTCGGCACCGCAGAGCAGCAGCGAAAGTTCCTGCGGCCGTTATTCACCGGAGAGCACTTCTACTGCCAGTTGTTCAGCGAGCCGGGCGCTGGATCTGACCTGGCCGGGGTTTCCACCCGCGCGGTGCGTGACGGTGACGACTGGATCGTCAATGGGCAGAAGGTCTGGACGTCGAGCGCGCAGAAAGCCCAGCGGGCGATCCTGGTCGCACGGACCGACCCGACGGTTCCCAAACACCAAGGCCTGACCTACTTTGTCTGCGACATGACCGATCCCGGGGTCGACGTCCGGCCGCTACGGCAGATCACCGGCGAGGCCGAGTTCAACGAAGTCTTTCTCACCGATGTCCGGGTGCCCGACGCCAACCGGCTCGGCCCGGAGGGCGGCGGCTGGAAGGTCGCGACCACCACGCTGAACAACGAACGCGTTGCCATCGGCTCAATGGCCGGTGGCACACGTGAAAGCGGGATCATCGGCAAGGTTGCCGACGCCTGGCGGGCGCAACCGCAGCTGCGCAACCCGGCGATGCACGACGAGCTGATGCGGCTGTGGGTGGACGCCGAAGTTATTCGGTTGACCGCCCTGCGGCTGCGCCAGCGTATGGCCGTCGGTCAGCCCGGGCCCGAGGGCGCCGGGATGAAGGTGGCGTTTGCCCGTCTGGCGCAAGCGGTTTCGGGGTTTGAGATCGAGTTGCATCCGGAAGAGGGATTGCAATACGACGACTGGACGATGCGTCAACCCGAGGGGGTTGACTTTATCGGACGTGAGCCCGGGTACCGCTACCTGCGAGCAAAAGGCAACTCGATCGAGGGCGGCACCTCGGAGATTCTGCGCAACACTATCGCCGAACGCATCCTCGGCCTGCCGCCCGAACACCGGGTAGACAAGGACATCGCATTTAAGGATCTGGACAAATGAGCGATCTGCTGTACTCCGACACCGAAGAAGCATTGCGGGACAGCGTGCGCCGCCTGTTCGCCGACCGGTGCCCACCGGAAGCGGTGGCAGGCATCTACGATGCTGCGTCGCAAGACTTTTCCGGAGTCTGGCATACGCTGGCGGCTGAGCTGGGTATGGCCGGCCTACTGGTGCCCGAGCAACTCGGCGGTGCGGGTGCAAGCGCTCGTGAGGCGGCCGTCGTGATGGAGGAGATCGGCCGAGCCGTCGCGCCGGTGCCGTTTCTGTCCAGCGCCGTACTGGCTACCCTCGCACTGTTGCACGCCGGGGACACCGATACGGTCAAGGGGTTGGCGACGGGGTCGGCGACCGCTGCGCTGGCGGTGCCGCTTTCGACCGCACCCAGTGACGCGATTGCCGGCGTCAGCGCCGCCGGAAACGGCTTGACCGGACGGATCACCAGCGTCGCCGGCGCAGGTGAGGCCGACGTGTTGGTGGTGCCGGTGGCCGGTGCGGATGGGCTGGAGTTGCACACCGTCGCACGCGACGCCGCAGGCGTCACCGTGACGCCGATACTCGCTCTGGATATGACGAGACCCCTGGCAAATGTCGACTTTTCCGGTGCCCCGTCATCACGTGTCGGTACCGCTGTCGCCGATACCGCAATCGCGACGGCCCTAGAGACTAGTGCCGCACTACTCGCGTCCGAACAATTAGGCGTCGCGCAGTGGTGTTTCGAGGCGACGCTTGCTTATGCCAAGCAGCGCAAGCAATTCGGCCGAGCCATCGGTTCCTACCAGGCCATCAAGCATCGGCTCGCGGATCTGTGGGTCGAGCTCAGTTCCGTTGCGGCGGCGGCCCGGTACGCGGCCGACACCTGCGCCCGACAAGACAAGGACGCGTCGATCGCGGCGGTCGTCGCGCAGGCCTACTGCAGCGGCGCCGCGGTGCACGCCGCGGAGGAATGCGTTCAGTTGCACGGTGGCATCGGGATGACGTGGGAGTACCCGGCGCATCTCTACCTGAAGCGGGCTAAGAGCGACCAGTTGGCGTTCGGCACCGCCTACCGCCACCGCGCCCGGTTGGCCGAACTGGTCGACCTGCCACCGTCTCGAGGGGAGTGACACATGGACAAGCGCATCCTTGGTGACAGCCTCGAGGTCTCGGCAATCGGCTTGGGCTGCATGGGCATGAGCCGCGGCTTCGGTCCGTCCGGGTCCACCGCCGAGATGATCGCGGTGATCCGCGCCGCAGTCGAGCGCGGTGTCACGTTCTTCGACACCGCCGAAGCCTATGGAAACAATGAAGAACTCGTCGGCGAGGCGTTAGCGCCTTTCGCGGGGCAGGTGGTGATCGCGACCAAATTCGGTTTCGCCTTCGGCGCCGACGGCAACGTCGCGGGACTGGACAGTCGGCCCGAACACATCAAAGAGGTTGCCGACAATTCGCTGCGCCGACTGGGCGTGGAGACCATCGATCTGCTCTACCAACACCGCGTCGATCCCGAGGTCCCCATCGAGGATGTGGCCGGAACGGTCAAGGAATTGATCGACAGCGGCAAGGTGAAACATTTCGGGATGTCGGAGGCGTCGGCGGAGAACATCCGGCGTGCTCACGCCGTGCAACCGGTAACGGCCCTGCAGAGCGAGTACTCGCTGTGGTGGCGCGAACCGGAGAGCCCAACGACTGGGGTGCTGCCCACACTGTCCGAACTCGGCATCGGCTTTGTGCCGTACAGCCCGCTGGGCAAGGGATTTCTGACCGGAAGCATCGGCGAGAGCACACAATTCGACAAATCCGATATCCGCAGCAGCATTCCGCGCTTTGCCGCCGACGTCCGGGAGGCCAACCGCGCCGTGGTCGACCTACTCCAGACGATCGCCGCCCGCAAGGGTGCGACACCCGGCCAGATCGCGTTGGCCTGGCTGCTCGCCCAGCGGCCCTGGATCGTGCCGATCCCCGGCACCCGGCGCCTGGACCGGCTGCAGGAAAACCTCGGGGCAGCCGACGTCGAGCTGACCGCAGACGATCTCCGCGAGATCGATGACGCCGCGGCGGGTATCGAGGTGCAGGGCGCGCGCTATCCCGACTTCATGCAGCGGTTGATCGGACGCTGACCTGGCGGGCGACTTCGCCGTATCGCTCGAAACGCTCCCGATCGCCTACCGCGTTGTACAGCACGAGGCGCGTTGCCGTTTCGGCGTATTTAGCTGTCAACGCGTCGGCCAACGTGTCCCAACTCGACTCGGTGGCGAAGGCGGCGATGTGGTCGTCGCTGACCTGGGCCGCCATACCGGCGACGTCACCGGCCTTCTGTTTCTCACGTATCCGGGCGGTGGTGCCCTCGAAGCCGGCCTCGTCCCAGATGAACGCGTAGTTGGGCGTGCTGCCGTAGAAGGCCATGCTGGCGCGCACAATTTCGCGCTGCTGGTCGCGCTCTTCGTCGGTGTCGCCGACGATCGTCATCACCGGCACGATGATCGCGACGTCCGACGGCGAACGCCCCGCTTTCCGAGCTCCTACAGCGACTTTCGGCAGGACGTGACGGGACAGGTAGCCAGGCTCGCCGATCGGATGGACGTGCACCCCGTCGGCCACTTCGCCGGCCATCCGCAGCATCCACGGATTCACCGCGGCGATATCGACTTTGGGATCGGGAGCGTCGATCGGCCCCGGACTCCACTGCGGGGTAATGAAATCGAGGTCGTAGAACTCGCCGTGGTGATCCAGCGTCCCGGAGCGGAACGCGCAGAAGCACGCCTTCACCGCGAGTAGGTAGTCGCGCAGGCGTGGACCGGGCCGCTCGAAAGCCGCGCCGTAACGCCGCACGACGTGCGTGCGCACCTGCGTGCCCAGGCCCAGCCGGAAGTTCCCGCCGGTTGCTTCCTGAAGTTCCCATGCTGCGGCCGCGGTGACGAAAGGACTGCGCGGAAATGCCACCGCGACACCGGTGGACAGCTCGAGGCCCGGCGCGGCCTGCGAGGCCACCGCGGCGTTGAGGTAAGCCGTGCGGCCCGTCTCGGTGAAGAGCAGTCCGGAGAACCCGACGGACTGTGCTCGTCGGGCCAGGTCACCGATCTGGCCGAGCGGCTGCGCAACCGTCATCGCGTCGACGTGCATGGCCTGCGGCTGCCTCCCGTTGGTCCGGCTTCTCCTCATCGCGCTGTAGCGCTCTGCATCGTCGCCGGTGGCTAGCCCAGGTTCGCCCCGAAGAACTCCCGAGTGGCGGTCCAGTGTCGCTCAGCGGCGTCGGCGTCATAGGACCGGTTGTCCGGCACGGCGTACCCGTGCGCGGCGGCATAGGTCTCGATCTTGTGCTCGACGCCGGCCGCCGTCAGGGCCTTCTCGAGCTGCTCGGCGTGATCGGCCGTGAACGACCCGTCGTTCTCCGCCCCGCCCACATAGACGACGGCCTGAATCTGGTCGGCCCGCAGATGCGGGCTGTCGCGGCCGTCGGTGACCAACCCACCGCCGTGGAACGATGCCGCGGCCGCCACCCGGTCCGGAACGAGCCCGGCAACGGTCAACGCCGCGCGGCCGCCCATGCAGTAACCGGTGATACCGAACGTGGTGCCGCTGACCTCGGGCCGAGCACTCAGGTAGTCGAAGTACGCGTTCGCATCCGATGCCCAGTCGTCGGGGCTGATGCTGCCGATGTATGACATCAGGCGCTTGCGCTCGTTGTCGTCGGTGAACGCGGTCTGCATGTCGAACGGTGCCCAGTCGCCCTGGCGGTAGTAGACGTCGGGCAGCAGCACCGCGTACCCGGAATCGGCCAGCTTGCCGGCCATATCGAAGAAGGTCTGTCGGGTCCCGCCGGCGTCGGGAATCATGACCACACCTGGCCAGGGCCCGTCGCCGTCGGGGGTGAACAGGCGGACCGGGGCGGAGCCATCGGGCGTGGTGACGGTGTCAGTGATGTTCGGCATGCCATCCGTTCTACTCCCCGGGTCTGGACGTAATTCATTGGCGTCGACCCGCCGCGCCCGGCTTCGCCGCGCTTGCGATCGCCGCTAAAGTAAACGCGTGCCGATTGTGACGCCCTACGAGGATCTCCTTCGTCTGGTGCTCGAACAGGGCACAGCCAAATCCGACCGCACTGGCACCGGTACCCGCAGTTTGTTCGGCCACCAGATGCGGTTCGACCTGTCGGCGGGTTTCCCATTGATCACCACCAAAAAGGTGCATCTGAAGTCGGTGGTGTACGAGCTGCTGTGGTTCTTGCGCGGTGACTCCAACGTCGGATGGCTGCGGGAGCACGGGGTCACAATCTGGGACGAATGGGCAAGCGATACAGGCGATCTCGGTCCGGTGTACGGGGTGCAGTGGCGATCGTGGCCCACCCCGTCCGGCGATCACGTCGACCAGATCACCTCGGCGCTGAACCTGCTGCGGACCGATCCGGATTCGCGACGCATCATCGTGTCGGCCTGGAATGTCGGCGAGATCCCGCAGATGGCGCTGGCGCCGTGCCATGCGCTGTTCCAGTTCTACGTGGCCGACGGCCGGCTCAGCTGCCAGCTCTACCAGCGCAGCGCCGATCTGTTCCTGGGCGTGCCGTTCAATATCGCCAGCTATGCGCTGCTGACCCACATGATGGCCGCGCAGTCCGGCCTGGGCGTCGGCGAATTCGTCTGGACGGGCGGTGACTGTCATATCTACGACAATCACGTCGAGCAGGTCACCCAGCAGCTGAGCCGCGACCCGCGGCCTTATCCAAAACTTGTTCTGGCGCAGCGTGGTTCGATCTTCGAATACACCTACGACGATATCCTCGTCGAGGACTATCACCCGCACCCCGGGATCAAGGCCCCCGTCGCCGTATGACGCATGCCGGCGGCGATTTGGGGCTGATCTGGGCTCAGTCGACATCGGGGATCATCGGTCGCGGCGGCACCATTCCCTGGGACGTGCCCGAGGATTTGGTCCGCTTCAAAGAGGTCACCCTGGGTCACCCCGTCGTGATGGGCCGGCGCACCTGGGAATCTCTGCCGGCGAGGTTCCGGCCGCTGCCGGGTCGCAAGAACGTCGTGCTGACCCACGACGCTGACTTCGTGGCGCACGGCGCATCGGTGGTGCATAGCCTTGATGACGCGTTGACCGATCCGGACACCTGGGTGATCGGCGGCGAACAGATCTACACCCTGGCCATGCCACGGGCCAACCGGTGCGAGGTCACCGAGATCGACATCGACCTGCCTCGCGACGACGGGGATGCTGTCGCCCCGGTGCTGGACGAGACGTGGGTCGGTACGCCCGGAGAGTGGCAGGTCAGCCGTGCGGGCGTGCGCTACCGGTGCCACAGCTACCACCGCGCGTGATCCCTCGGGTCTGCGCCGACGGCATGACCTGACATACCCTCGATTGACGGGTCGGAACAAGGGTTTCGAACAAGCGTTCACAGAGGGGGAAGTGGCATTGATGACCGAACCCACAAGAAGGTTCTCTCGACTGTTCAGGGGCTACGATCCCGCGGCGGTCGATGCCCACATCGAGATGTTGGCCACCAAGCAGAAGTTATTGCTCGACGACGTCGACAGCCTGAGGGCCAAGCTGCACGAACGCGGCAGTGAAGCGGCCGCGCTGCGCCAGGAGGTGGCCGTCCTAACCGATACGTCGCCCTCGCCGCACGCAATGCAACAAAGGATGGCGAAGATGCTGCGGCGGGCAGTCGACGAGGTGTCCGAGATGCAAGCCGAGGCACGCGGCGAGGCCGAGGCGCTGATCGCGGCGGCGGAGGCCGAGATCGAGGCCGCCCAGCTTGGGCACAAGGAGCGGTTGGGGGACATGACCGCCCAGCTCAACAACCTCGAAGCCGAGCACCGAGAAACAAAGGAGCGGCTCGACGCCGAACTGGCGGGGATGCGCGCCGACGCCCAGGAGGAGCGTGAGCAACTCCTCGCCGACGCAAAGCAGGAGGCCGATCACTATTGTGCGCAGGCTCGGCGAGCGGTGGACGAGGCGATTCAGCAGCGGATCACGATTCTCGAACAGCTGATGGGGGTATACCGCGACCTTGATGCGGTACCGGCCGCCCTTGAGCGGGCATACCAGGAGCTCAAAAATCCGCCCGAGGGGAGCCCCTTGGTTGCGTTGAGGCAAGAAGTCAGGGCGGGGTAGGCAGCCGATAGGCCCGCGGCTGTCACACCAGGACCGGTATTCTCAGCGCCGTGTCGATCCGGCCCGCTAGCCTGACCGCCGCGCAGGCCCGGCGGACAGCCGTTGCGGCCCAAGGTTTTAGCGAACCTCGCCCGGCCGGACCGATCACCCGCGCGCATCTGCGTCGGCTGATATCGCGCATCCAGGTGCTTCAGCTCGATTCGGTCTCGGTCGCGGTGCGGGCCCACTACGCACCGGTTTTCAGCCGGTTTGGGCCTTACGACCGTGACGTGTTGGACCGTGCGGCGTGGGGGCACGCGGCGCGGTCGCCTCGGCTGCTGGTGGAGTACTGGGCGCATGAGGCCGCGCTGATGGCTGTCGACGACTGGCCGCTGCTGCGCTGGCGGATGCGCCAATATCGGCACGGTCGGTGGGGCAGCCACATCGTCAAGGCCAACCCACGGTTGGCCGACGACATCGTCGCAGCCTTAGCGGAATTGGGGCCGTCGACCGCCGGGCAGATCGAGAACCATCTGGCCACGACGCCTCGGCGTGGCAAGGGTGCGTGGTGGAATCGCAGCGACACCAAGTGGGTCGCCGAGGCGTTGTTCGCGTCCGGCAGGCTGACGACGGCGACGCGGGTAGGTTTCGCCCGGCACTACGACCTGACGGAAAGAGTGCTACCGGCCGACGTGCTGGCGCGCGAGGTAGCCGAAGACGACGCCCTCCGGGAGCTCACCCGGCGGGCCGCCAGCGCGCTGGGGGTGGCCACCGAGGCCGACATCCGCGACTACTTCCGGCTGGCCGCCGGGCAGGCCAAGCCGGCGATCGCCAAGCTGGTAGCCGATGGCGAGCTGGAACGGGTGGATGTCGAGGGCTGGTCGGCCCCGGCGTATCTGCCTGTGGCACAGACGATTCCGCGACGTGAGCGCGGCACGGCGCTGCTGTGTCCGTTCGATCCGCTGATCTTTTTCCGTCCGCGGGTAGAGCGGCTGTTCGGATTTCACTACCGGATCGAGATCTACACCCCTGCGGCGCGGCGCCGGTACGGCTACTACGTATGGCCGTTTCTGCTGGACGGTGAGTTGGTGGGGCGGGTTGACCTCAAAGTCGATCGGTCCGCAGACGCACTGCACGTCGTGGGTGCATTCATTGAGCCCGAGCGATCGCCGTCGCGGGTTGCCGAAGCGCTGGCCGGTGAGTTGGAGACGATGGCCGGCTGGCTGGGACTGGCCGGCGTGACGGTCGGTGAACGCGGTGACTTGGCCGGCGCGTTGCGTAAGGCCGTCGCGGGACGGTGAACAAACCGTTTCGGCTCGGATACCCGATTGACGAGAATATCTGCATGACGATCGGGAAGTCTGTGCAGTTGCCGGCGGCTCCTGAGCTGACCGACGGAGCGGACTTGGTGCTGCGGCTTCCGGTTGTCGCGGACGTCGACGACATCGTCGCCAAATGCCGCGACCCGGAATTTAAACGCTGGACGACCGTCCCCGTGCCGTACGGCGAGGCTGACGCAGAGGAATTCCTCAGGCAGGTTAAAAGGGGCTGGCAGGCCAATGTCGCAGCGTTCGCCATCGCATGCGACGGCCGCTATGGGGGAGGCGTGGACTTACGGTTCGACGGTGTCGGCGGCGCCGAGGTGGGCTTTGGGCTGGCGCCGTGGGCGCGGGGCAAGGGCGTGATGACCCGCGCGCTGCGGCTGGCGCTGGCTTGGGGGTTCGAACTTCCAGAGATTGCGGTGGTGTATTGGCGTGCGCAAGTTGGCAACTGGGCGTCGCGCCGGGTCGCGATACGGTGCGGGTTCCGAATGGAAGGGACCGTGCCCGACCTGCTCGAACAGCGTGGTGAACGGCGCGACGGCTGGATCGGCTCGCTGCGCCGTGGCGAGCCGCTGATTGGTGCACCGGACGAACCGGGCAACGGCGGGTAGACGAGGCCAGTTTGCGGCGCGCGGTCCGGCCCATGGCACCGGCGCTGTTTCGCTGTGCTGAGCAGAAGCGGTGCGAAACCGCTCTCGGCGATGGTAATTAAGAAGTTAGGGCCTTTGCTGTTTGCCGCTATTGCCTTCGACAAATTTGTCTCATGGTGTGCGGGCGGGCCGACCGGATATTACGCTAAATCGGACAGTTCGTCCGGTTGGAGGGGGATCTGGCTTGCGCCTCATCTCGCGGTTTCCTTACCACGCTCGTCCGTCGGACGGCGCCCGCCACGGCGGGCCCCAAGCCGTGACCCCCCCGTTACTTGACCTCGAAGGCCGTGTGATCGACCGCCGGCAGGAGTTCGTCGAACTTCGAGCCGCGGTCGAAACGGCCGAACGCGCCGGCGGCGGATGCACTCTGCTCAGCGGGACCCCAGGGGTGGGCAAGTCGACGCTCATGCAGGCCTTCGGAGTCGAGGTCTCCGGGCGCAACTGCGTGTTTGCCTACGGGAGATACCAGGACGGCGCGCCGGCACCGTACTCGGCGCTGGGAGCGGCGCTCGGCTCGATTGTCCGCAGCATGGAGGCCACCGGCACCGCTGAACGTGACCGTTGGCGCGCCGACCTCGTGAGCGAGATGTCGGCGCTCACCGGCATCCTCGAGGCGCTGGTGCCCGAGTTGGCGCAAGTGCTGGGCGGGGCACCGCAGGTTCCTGACCTCGATGCGGCGGATGCTCGCCGCCGGCTGCAGCGCGCCGCCATCCGCCTGTTGTCCACCACCGCCTCCTACCGAACGGTGGTCCTGGCAATCGATGACTTGCAGTGGGCTGACCGGGACTCATTACTGCTGCTGTCCGAACTGTTGACGGTGTCGGTCCGCAACGTGTTCGTCCTCGGAGCGCATCGCGCGGGCGAGTTCGATCCGACCTCAGCCGGCCTGACCTCAATCAGCCTCCGGCGCATCGACCTCGCCCCGCTGTCCCGCGAGGATCTCGAAGAGTTGCTCGAGGCCGTGTGCGGCCGCGGGGTCGAGCTGGGCGACGTCGCCGCCGAGTTTCATCACCGAACCCGGGGCAATCCGTTGCAGGTCCGTCAGCTGCTGCATCGCGCGCAACGGGAAGGCGCGCTCACACCCGTCGGCGCCGGGGGGCGCCCGACCTGGGACCTGCGCGTCCTCACGTCGATCAAGATCACTGCCACGGCCGCCGAGTTCCTCGGCCAGTACCTCGACCAGCTGCGCACCATTGACCGGGTGGTGTTGAGTTCGCTGGCGTGCATCGGCGGCGAGTTCGACCTCGCCGACGCAACGGCAGCAGCCGCGCAGCCGGCCGACGTTGTGGCCCACGCACTCTGGTCGGGTCTGGAGCTTCGCCTGCTCGAGGCCGTCGACAGCCGTGGCCAGCGGATCGCCAACGCGATCAGCCGCGAGGCCCGGTACCGCTTCAGCCACGACCGGGTGGCAGAGGCGGCGCGGGAAGGCATCTCCGATGACGCCCTGCGCGAGACGCACCTCCGGATCGCTCGTCGGCTGGCCGCGGAAGGCGACGAGCGGCTGTTCGAGGCCGCCCGCCATGTCGGCATAGGTGGTTACCAACTTGCCGAGGACGAGCGCATCCAATTCGTCGACGTGCTGCGCCGTGCATCACGCAAGGCCCGTGCGCAGGCATCGTTCCCACTCGCCCTTGAGCACTGCCGAAACGGTCTGGGTCTGCTCGGTGAATCGCGTTGGGCTGCTCACTTCTTGTTGACCAGAGAGCTGCAACTTGACGCCGCGGAGGCGGCCCTGCTGGTGGGCGACGCGGAGGCCCTGCATGAACTGCTCGACGAGGCCGAAGGGGGCCTGCACGAGCCGGCAGACCGCGCCCGACTCGCCTTCCTGAGGCTTAAGGGACGGGTAGCGCAGAATCGCCTCAAAGAGGCGCTGGAAACCGGGCTGCGGGCGCTCGATGAACTCGGCGAGCCGCTGCCACGCAATCCGGGCAAACCTCGGATGGCCAACGCGCTGATGCGGATTAAGTTCGCTACGCGCCGCTGGACTACCGAACGGCTGCTGGAGCTGCCGCATTGCCAGGACCGGCGTGTCATCGAGATCCAGCGGATCCTCTCTGAGCTGCGCAGCCTATCCTTCATCCTCCAGCCGAATCTCTTCCCTTTGATCGTGCGTAAGCAGCTCGAGCTTCTGTTGGCGCACGGCCATACCCCCACCTCACCTACGGTGCTCGCCAGTTGCGGCCTGCTGCTGGTCCTAACTGGTGACCACGCCGGCAGCCAGCGCTTCGGCGAGGTTGGCCTGCTGCTCACCGAGCAGAAGGAGTTCCGGGACGCCCGCCCGGAGACGCTGTTCTATTACCTGACTTTCATCCGCCACTGGCGACACCCAGTCCACGACGGCCTGGGCCAGCTCCGCGAAGCCGTCGATGAGGCGCTCGACCGGGGTGACCAGGAATATGCCGGCTTCCTCGCCGCGGTTTTGCTCCAGCAGTCGTTCTGGGTCGGCCGACCGATGGCCGAGATCGACGCCCTAGCCCAGTCCCTCATCCCTGGGATCCGTTCCCAGCCGGTGCCCCGCGCGCTTTGCCAGGCCGTGCAGCAGCTTTGCCTCAATTTGATGGGCCGCGGCGAGAATCCCTTCCTGCTCGCCGGAGAGAGCGGCTACGACGAGCGCCAGGTGTTGCCGGCGGCCCGCCGCGAGGGCGACGGCGTGGCCCTGAGCGTCGCCATGAACGTCAAAGAGGGCCTGCACTTCTGGGCCGGCGACTACGCCGGTGCGGTCCGCGTCTCGGACGAGGCCGTCGAGCACCTCGGCGGTATGGCCGGCATGGCCGGCCTGCAACTCTTTTACCTGGCCAGCGCCCTGAGCAGGATTCGGGCCGCGCCGAATGACCGCTCCACCCGGCGATCGGTGCGGCAGGTGCTCGCGCTGCACCGTAATTGGGCAGCGAGCTCACCGGCCAATTACGCGGCACCTTGTGCGCTGATCGAGGGTGCGTGGGCGCGGGCCCGCGGGCAGCACAGCAAGGCGGAGCGCTTCCTCGCCCGGGCGATTGAGCTCGCAGCGGAGTACCAGCTCCCGCTGATTCACGCGCTTGCCCACGAAGAGGCCGCCCTGCTCAACGCGCAGACCGGTCGTCCGAGGGTTTCTGCGCAGATGTTGCGGTCGGCATACCAGGGCTACCTGAGTCTGGGCATCGCGGTGCGCGCGGAGCGGCTCGCGGAGGCTCATCCATGGCTGCTCAGCCGCGACCTTATGTCGGCGGGCTCGGCAGGAATCGACCCCGTCAGCGCGCATCAGGTCGTGCACGCGCTGCCGACCGCGCGGACCCTGGGAGGCCTGGCCGAGATCCTGCTCGGCACGGTTGCGGACACGACTGGCGCGGCCCGCGTTCTGCTCCTCACCGGCGAAGGCGAACAGCTGACCGTCCGGGCCGTTTGGGAGCACGGTGCCACCACGACCGTCGAAGGCCCGTGGACCGAGGTGAGCCATGACTGCTCCATCGTCGGGCGGGTGGTGGACAGCGGCCGTCCGCACATCGTCGCGGCCGATCCGGCCTACTCGGGTCATCGTCCACCTGGACGGGACAAGCGCCACGCGGTGGTCCCGGCTGCCCTCGCCGTCCCGGTCGTCGTGCAGGACAAGACGATTGGCGTGATCTACGCCGAGCATCAAGAGCCGGGCAGAAGCTTCGCTTCCGGAGATGAGGAGGCGGTCGCCTTCCTGTGCGCCCAAGCGGCCGCGCCGTTGTGGAACTTCGAGCTCGAGGCTCGGTTGCGCAACGCCGATGAGCATCGGCAGTCTCTGATGGACGTGCAGTCGAGATTCGTGCCCAACGAACTGCTGCGGATCCTCGATATCGACGATCTGCGTCGTGTCCGCAGCGGCTATCGGGTCGAGCGTGAGATGACGGTGCTCATCTCCGATATCCGGGGGTTCACCACCCTGATCGAGGACATGGACGTGCTCGAGGCGAGCAATCTGGCAATGGGGTTCCTGCGAGCTGTAGAGCTGCCGATCATCAGCTGCAATGGCATGATCCAAGACGTGCGCGGGGACGAAATCGTCGCCGTCTTCGAGTCGGAGCCCGACAACGCCGTTCGGGCCGGGCTCGCCATGCTGCGGTCCCTTCGCGAGCACAACCAGGAGCGGCTTGCGCTTGGCTCCGAGGAACTACGAGTCGGAATCGGTATCAACACCGGCGCCGTCGGGGTTGGGTTGGTCGGTGGGGTGAACCGCATGGTCCTCACGATCATCGGTGATGCCGTGAACCTGGCTGCGCGCATCGAGAGCGCCAACAAACGCTACGGCTCGGCACTTCTCATCTCCGACGCCACGCTTAGTCGTATCTCGAAGCCGGACCAGTTCGACGTCCGCCGGATGGAGCGAGTCATGGTGGTCAACCGACGCCGAGCGGTGACGATGTATGAGGTTTATGGCGACGATCCGGCGCCGCTGCGGGCCGCGAAGCGATCGGCGCAGCCGGCGTTTGACGAGGCCTTCCGGTTTTTCGACGCGGGCGACGCCAAACTGGCGCGTGCCGCCTTCGAACGATGCCGTCGGTTACTGCCCGACGATCCGATCGCAGCCCTGCACCTGACCCACTGCGACGCTATGGATAGAGGTGAGATATCCCCTGGTCATGAGGTTGCGCTTTCCCAGAAATAACGGCCCGGCGCAGATTTCTCGCCGCGTATGGGGATAGTCCTTCCCGGCCACAACGCCGCCGGCCGTGACCCCTCCGCCACCGCCCCCGGATCCGCCACCTCACGGCACTCAAGCGTTGATGTTGACCTTCAGGTCGCGGGGGCGGATTCGCCATACCGCGTGGGGGTGGCTATCCATCGTTGCCTGCAGTTCGAGGAGCGCGCTCTGGAATCGCGACAGAGCCGGCCAGGCGTCGTGTGGCACGAGGTCATCGAAGTTGTGTATCAGTGCGCGCCGGTGCACGTTCAGGATGTAGTTTGCGTTGACCAGGCGCTGGTAAACGTCCAGTGGCTCGGGCCGGAAATCCTCATAAATCCGTGCGGGTTGGCGGTGTGTCCACAGCTGGTAGTTCCACATAGAACTGCCCAGGATCTCGTGCTGCGCGGTCACCAAGTACAGCTGACCCGCCAGCATCCGCGCCAACTCTTCCCAGGTGAACTTGGCGGGGTCGAAGCCAACTCCCTTGGGAAGGCACGCGTCAAGTTCTCTGAGCCACGCCAGCGTGTCTGGGTCGTTGCGTACGTCTTGGGCGCCGGTGGCCTTCTGCGGGAAGAAGATCTCCAGATAGTCGCACACAAAGTCGTGCATGACGTCGAACAGCTCCTCCAGGTTCTGCTGCGTCGGTGTAGCGAATTTCGCGCCGCGAATTCTTCGTGAATCACCGTCTTTCTTAGGGTCGTTGACGCTGTGCTCATATTGCTCGTAAGTGTCGTCGAATAAGTCGCACATGCCCCTGAAGGTGAAGCTGAAGGTGGTCTCGAAGTCGCCGCCACGTGCCATCTGCCCGCGGGTGACCATGTCATTGCTCTGCAGGGTGCCGAAAATGTATGGCCACAGCAGCCTGAACAGCGCATGGTCCTTCGGGAGGCTGTTGCGCGTCGCGATGGCCAACTGCGCGCCGCCTGCCAAGTGCACCCAGTTGAAGTGGCGCACGAGCGACAGGTGAGTCGATGCGGCACACAACGCGATCTTGCAGGCCTGCTCCCACTCTGGATCCGTTGGCTTGATCGCGTCCTTGCCTTTGCCCAGCGCGCATTCGATGCGGTCGGCGCGGAGCAAACGTCTTTGCGTATCCTCACGGAACAGCACGCGCGAGCCGATCTGCACTAGTCCGGGGTGGTGCTCGTACTTGTCCAGCATGGTCAGGTCCCACTCCCAGACGCCGTCATCATCGGAGCGCTTTGTGTAGCAGGCGTAGGGACCGCGAACTGCCAGCGAGCCGAGGTCCGGACTGCCCAGATACTCGGCCGGTAGTTCAGGGTCGTGGAAAAGGCTGCGACGCAATCCGTTGAAAGCCCGCTTCAACGCCACCTGCGGGTCAGGGTCGATTCGCGGCAGGCCCGGCTGCATCGGTGAATAGATTTTGTACACCCATACCTGAGCCTTATAGACAATCCCGTGCCAAGAGCGTTCATCCTTGGGTATTTCGGCGGGCGGACAAACCATCACCTTGTCTAGCGGCACGTCGGGAATCGCCTCGCCCATCGGCTTCGGGTTGATGCGGGCCCACTTAGCCGTTGGCAGCCTGATGTCGACCGGCTTAGCAAAGCGAAATTTGACCCAGGTTATGAAGTCCCAAAACCCCCGCCGCAGAAACCAACTCAGCATTTGCGCTCCCGAAGATGCTCAGGCAGGGGGTACGCGTCACCGCGCCAGGGGTCGTGCTTCAATTCGGCATCCCAGGCCCGCAGTGGATGGCACTCGGGATCCAGCTTCGGCCCTTCGTCCCAGGGCTCGAAAGCGTTCTTGATGTTGGCCAACCCGGTGTCGGCGAGCTCAGGGTAGTGACGCAGGATCACGGTCTTCAGGTCGGTCTGGTCGATCCAGCGCAGGCCTTCCGGGGTGTAGACGTCCGCGTTGTAGTCATCGGTGTAGAAGCGGTCGGCTTGCAGGCGGCGGCTCGCGCCCACGATGAAGATCTGAAACACCGTCTCGCCGAAACCGAAGCCGGTGGGCCGGCGGTCTTTGGCTTCGGCCAGCGTGCCGATCAACAGGTCCAGGTCTTCGACCTTGTCCGGGTTGCTGCCGTAAACGGACCTCAGCTCCGCCTGAACATCGGCATCGTCGGTAAGGTCGTCAAAGCTCTGAAT
The DNA here is from genome assembly GCA_963833915.1 of uncultured Actinomycetota bacterium. Classification (GTDB taxonomy): domain Bacteria; phylum Actinomycetota; class Actinomycetes; order Mycobacteriales; family Mycobacteriaceae; genus Mycobacterium. The sequence goes on along the minus strand of CAWHZO010000014.1, from coordinate 114,257 downwards.
CTCAGTCAGACCCAGCTGACGGCGGAACTCGTTATAACGGGGCACACCGCGTTCCCGCGCACGCACGATGTCTACAGTGCCCATGTCCAAGAACGCATTGCCCGGGACGCTGAGCTCCTGCATGAAGCGCGGAAAGTTGTTGAGCACCAACGCGCCCGGGTGCTGGTTACCGAACGAGTAGAACAGGTCGGACATCGCGTACTTCGTCGTTAGCTCGACCGAGCCATGCTGACGGGTGGCGGGTAAGGACACCTCCTCCGCGATGATGTCCTTCTGGCCGCGGAGCCGAAGCTGCAGCGTCTCGGGCAGCAGCGAATGCAGACGGTAGACCTCGACAAATTCCTCCGTCAGCCCAAACGCGCAGTGGTGCCGGTTGATTGGGTTGCCGACGATACCGCCGAGCTCGGGGTTGCGTATATTCACGTCCGACAATGTCTTGCGCGCCTTATCCTTACGCATCTTGTAGGTCAGCAAGCCGTACCAGTTCGAGTTCAGCCCTATTTCGAGTGTTTCGTTGGGCAGGATGGCCGGGGTCCATTCGACGGAATGGATCTTGGCCATCACGCCGGCGTTGATCAGGCGCGCGACATTAAACAGGCGGTTGTCGTCCCAGGTGGGGTAGGCGTCGTACAACATGTCGCAGATGGCGTTGTGTTCGCGCACGAAGAGGGTGTGCAACATCGTCAGGCCCACCCACCAGTTGCGTCTGAAGCCGGCGTCCTCCACTTCGGTGCGGGGTCTGGGATCGGGCTCAGCCGGCAGCAAGCCGTCGTCGCCTAACTTCATCTTGCCCATGTCGCCGCTGCGCAGGCGATTTTGGGTGGCCTGGTCGCTGCCGTAAATCTGCGAGCCGTCCCACCAATGGGTGACCTCGTTGATCGAACTCGTGCAGGCCGGCTCTCCCTGAGGTTTGCGCGTCGGGTCGATCTGGGTCTTGCTGATCTTTAATTCCTTCTGCAGGTAACGAGCGCGCGCCGGGTCGTCGTCGTCGAGCGGCACGGTGATGAAGTCGTCAGCTGCGACATCGCCGTGGCTGAACCAGTCATGGATCATGAACTGGATCCACGACGCGGCCAACAGGTTAAGGAATTTAACGGGCTCCATGTGTGGTCGGCCATCGCGGATCGGGCGCGCGAGCAGCTTGCGGCTGATCTCGCGCGGGTTCGGCCTGGACAATTGCGGGTCCGTCTCGTCCGTCTCGGGGCAGGTGACCGACAGATCAACGTTGCGCAAGAAGCGCGTGCCTGCAGCGCCCTCCTTCGGATCCGTAAGGTTATTCCAGCTTCCGTCGGCGGTGCGGAAATGGGTGACGCCCAGCGGCGGTCTCTGGCCCGTCGGTTGGAAGCCGACCAGCTTCCCGCGCGGGTAGGTGCTGATCAAGTTGTGCGCGTTCAACTGTTCCCTGATGTAGGCCAATATCAGGACTCCCACCGCCCAGGGGTGGCGGTACCAGTCGGTCCATACCCTCGCGCGGTAGCCGAATTTCTGGCCCACCCATTCGATAAGCCAATCCATGACCGCCGTCGCTACTGCGCCGAGTCGGTCGCCCAGGAAGAGACGCAATCGCTTGAAGCAGCAGTAGCCCGGGCGGCGACGCGGCGGCCTGGGCAGGTCGCCGTCGCGTACCGAAGGAGGCGCCAGCAGCGTGTCGCGGTCGAAGTACTCCGGTTTGGGCACTTCGACATAGATTTCGGCGGTGGCGTTGGCCTTTGCGAGCGCTTGCATGTTGCCCCAGTCGGCGGCGTCCGTGCCGCCGGCCGTCACCGCCTCGGCGTAGAGCTTTGCGGCGACCTGATATTCTCCGCGCTTGAAGCGGGCCAGGGCTGCTAGCGCGTACGCCTTGCCATCGCGCAGCGCGGGGGGAAGGCCTTCAAACCACTTAAGGACGTCCTCGTATTCGCCCTTTTCCATGGCTTCCAACGCCTCCTCGTAAGACATACGAAGCTCCTTGCATGGGCAAATACTCGAAGCTAAAAACTACTCGCGTGGTGAAAACCAGGGAATGAAATCCGCAATTCACCAGCGGGAAGGCTGGTTATAGTCAATTAGTTAATCATTCAGGTGGAAAGCATAAGGCAGGCACCCGACGTCGCCGGCCAAAAGCGTTGCCCACGCGTGTCGCGTGTTCTGAATGGCTTCCTTGGCAGTGCCGAAGGTCGATAACCACCCTGTCGCTGCTGAGAGCTTTAGCATTGGTGCGTCGGGCGGTTTGTACCGCTGACTAGCGGCGGGAGGGACAGATGGAGCCAGCAGGCGCGGTGTGCCGAGCTTGCCGCACCGAACTGCGTCACGGCGCCCGGTTCTGCGACGCATGCGGGACGCCCGCGCTAGAAGCGGGAGAGCGGCCGGAGTTCAAGCAGGTGACTGTGCTGTTCGCCGATGTGGTCAATTCACTGGCGATCGCCTCGACGCTGGGGGCAGAGCGGTTGCGCGAGATAATGGCTGACGTTTTCGGCTGCGCGGCGACGATCACTCGGCGTTACGGCGGCACGGTCGACAAGTTCACCGGCGATGGCATCATGGCGCTATTCGGGGCGCCAGTCGCGTTGGAGGATCACGCTTTTCGGGCATGTTTGGCGGCCTTAGATATCCAAGAGCAGATCGAGCAGCTGGCCGACGAAGTGCAGCGCCGCGACGGCGTCGTGCTGCGACTGCGGGTCGGGCTGAACTCGGGCCGGGTGATCGCCGGGGAAATCAGTTCTGACGCAAGGGCGTACACCGCGGTCGGGGAGCAGGTCGGGTTAGCGCAACGGATGGAATCGGTCGCCCCGCCCGGCGGGGTGATGCTGAGTGAGTCCACCGCGCGGCTGGTCGAACACTCCACCGTGCTCGGGGCGCCCGAGTGGGTGAAAATCAAAGGCGCCGCACAGCCGTTACCCGCGCGTCGGCTGCTGGGGGCCGTTGCTGAGCGCGTGAGGAGCGGCCGACGCGAGCCAACCCTGGTCAATCGCACCTGGGAGATGAGCACCGTCGCAGGCATCCTCGATCAGGCGATCAGTGGTGCCGGGTGTGTGGTGGGGGTGGTCGGGCCACCCGGTATCGGCAAGAGCCGCATCATGCGCGAGGCCGTGACGCTGACCACCGGCCGCGATGTCGAGGTGTTTACCGTCTCCTGCGAATCCCATGCCCACGAGGTGCCATTCCATCTGGTGGCGCGACTGCTGCGCACGGTCTTCGGGGTCAGCGACCTGGACGAGACCGCGGGCCGGGCGCAGGTGCGGGCCCGCATTCCCAACGCCAACCCCGAGGACCTGCTGCTGCTGGACGACCTGCTCGGAATCGGCGATCCCGACGCCGCGCCCCCCGCCATCACCGCCGATGCCCGGCGACGCCGGTTGGCAGCATTGTTGAAGGCCATTGCGCTGACCCGAACCACACCGGCGCTATACGTCATCGAGGACGTGCACTGGATCGACGAGGTCAGCGAGGCCATGATCGCTGAGCTCGTCACCATCGTGCGGCAAAACCATTCAGTGGTGCTGATCACCCACCGCCCAGAATACCGCGGCGCGTTGTCGCGAACCCCAGGCGCACAGACGATCTCGCTGGCGCCGCTGAACTCGGCGCAGACCGCGACGTTGACCACCGAATTGCTGGGTGATGACCCTTCGGTGCGTGTTCTGGCCGCGCGGATCGTCGAGCGGGCCGCCGGGAACCCGTTCTTCGCCGAAGAGATGGTGCGTGATCTGGCTCAACGTGGTGTGCTCGACGGGGATCGCGGCGCTCACCTCTGCCGTGATAATGCCGCCCATATCAGCGTGCCGGATACTCTGCAGGCCACCATCGCCGCTCGCGTCGACCGCCTCGGTAGGCCGGCCAAACAGTTCCTGTATGCGGCCGCGGTCATCGGTGAGCGGTTCAGGGCTGAGCTGGTGGCCGCGTTGTTGGATGACATTGAGGCAGCGGACGAAATCGCCGAGTTGCTGCAGGTGGAATTGATCGATCAGGTGATGTTCACCCCCGGCGCCGAGTATGCGTTTCGGCACCCGTTGATCCGGGCGGTGGCCTACGAGGCACAGTTGAAGTCTGGGCGAACCGAGCTACATCGGCGCTTGGCCCTCGCGATCGAACAGCAGGACCCCGGGGCAGCCGACGAAAACGCCGCCCTAATCGCTGAAAACCTTGAAGCCGCAGGGGATTTGCGTGAAGCGTTCGAGTGGCATATGCGTGCGGGCGCCTGGTCCTCCTTCCGCGACATTCGCGCGGCGCGCACCAACTGGCAGCGGGCCCGCCAGGTCGCCGACCGGCTACCGGCTGACACCCCATATCGGGCGTCCCTGCGGATCTCGGCCCGCAACCTGCTGTGCGGCACGCTCTGGCGGGCCGGTGGCAGCATCGCCGACACGGGTTTCGACGAATTGCGGGATCTGTGCACCGCTGCTGACGACAAAATATCGCTGGCGATCGGCATGACCGGGTTCATCATGGTGCTGACTTTTCATAACCGCTTCCGCGAGGCGGCCCAAGTGGCTTCGGAGCAGAGCGAACTGCTCGAATCGATCGGAGATCCGACTCTGACCGTGGCTCTGCTGTTCGCGGCGATATACGCCAAATGCCAAGCGGGCGAAATGATCGAGGCGCTGCGATTGTCGGATCGACTCATCGACTTGGCCGACGGCGACCCCGTCAAGGGCAACTTGATCTTCGGCTCACCGCTGAGTACAGCGATCGCGATGCGGGGCCACGTCAAGATGTGCCTGGGAATCCGGGGATGGCTAGACGACGCCGCCACTTCGATCGCGATGGCCGCTCCTCTCGACCCGACGAGTTACGTGTTCGCCCTGCTATGGAAGTACGTTGCCTCCATTCCTTTCGGGGCGCTGCCGCCGGATGCGACCGCCATGCGCGAGACTGCCGAGGCGCTGCGCATCGCCGAAAGTTCCAGCGACGACTTCGTGCTGTACATGGGCCGGCTCAGCCGGGGCCTCGTCCTGGTTTGTGGCGACGGGCCGGAACGTGAGGCGGGCCTCGACCTGTTCACCCAAGCCCGCGATGCCGCCGTGACGGCACATTTTTCCCTTAGCGCGCTGACGATCGTCGACCCCGAATTTGCTTTGGAGAAGGCCCGTACCGGTGATCTCGATGGTGCCATCGACACGGTGCAGGCGATCGTGGACGGCGCGTACGAAAGCGGTGACATGATCTGGCGCGGAAGGGCCACCGAAGTCCTGGTGCAACTGCTCATCCGACGCGGATCAGTTGGCGACCAGGACGAAGCGCAGGCGGCGATCGACCGACTGGCCGCCGTGCCCACAGATCCCGGCTTCGTGCTCCACGAACTCCCACTGTTGCGTTCGCGTGCGCTGCTCGCGCTGGAACGTGGCGACGAAAACAGCCATCGGAACTTCTTGGAACAACACCGCGCCAAGGCAACGGCTGCTGGCTTCGACGCCCTCGCAGTCACTGCAAGCGCGACTGTGATTGCGTCCCAACAAGACTCGGTGAACCAGAATTGATCAGCCAATGTTGTGAAACTGCTGCAGGTGGGTTGGCACCTTCTGGGGAGTGGTTCGGCCGACGATGACGAACGTTCGGCTTCCACGCAGGAGTTCCGCCATGGCAGGACTGGGTGAGCGCGCGGTCGTTCTCGGGGCGAGCATGGGCGGACTGCTTGCCGCAAGGGTCCTGGCCGATTTCTTCGACACCGTCACCGTTGTCGAGCGGGATGTGTTACGCGATGACCCCGTTGTCCGACGAGGGGTACCACAGGGTCGGCATCTTCATGTCCTGCTGGCTCGCGGCGCGCAGATCTTGGATGAGCTCTTCCCCGGGTTTCTCAATGAACTCGTAGCCGACGGTGCTCCCGTTTGGGATGACGGAGAGCTGTCCAAGCTGCGCTTGTCTTTCGGCGGCCACGAAGTACTCCGGTCGGGCAGGGTCACCAAGGAGCCCAAGTCACTGGCTATACACATGCCGAGCAGACCGTTTCTCGAATGGCATGTACGGCGGCGCCTTCAGGCGCTTAGCAACGTGACGATTCTCGGCGGCCACGACGTGACCGAGTTGACGTCGACACCCGATCGCGATCGCGTCACCGGAGTGCGGGTGGTCAACCGCGAGGACGGTGCCGAACGGGAATTGACGGCCGACGTCGTCATGGACGCGATGGGCCGCGGTGCGCACACGCCGGCATCCCTGGCGCGCCTCGGCTACGGCCGACCGGTCGAGGATCACATCGTCATGCACACGAACTACGTAAGCCAACAGCTGCGAATCCCCCCGAACACGCTGAGCGAGATGCTGGTCGACATCGGTCCCGCGCCAGACAGGCCTACCGGAATGTTTCTGACCGGCTATGAGAACGACACGTGGATGTTCACGGTATTCGGGATGGTGGGGCATGAGCCGCCTCGCGACCTGGCCGGCATGCTGTCATTCGCCCAGGGGTACTGCCCGGCCCACATCATCGCGGCGATCCAGGCCGCTGAGCCGATCGGCGAGGTGGCGCATCACCACCTGCCGTCCAGCCAGTGGCGGCGCTACGACAAGATGCCGCGACTGCCCGAGGGTCTGCTGGTCTGCGGCGACGCGATCTGCAGCTTCAATCCCGTTTACGGGCAAGGGATGACTGTGGCCGCGATGGAGGCCGTCGCGCTGCGAGCGTGTCTTCGCGGTGGCGGCGTTGATCTGCCCCGGCGGTACTTCCGCGCCTCTGCGAATCCGATTGGCGTGACCTGGCAGATGGTGGCGAGTTCCGACCTCGCGTTGCCGGGTGTGGTGGGGCGACGGCCGAAGTCGATGCGCATCGCCACGCGGTTTCTGGACTGGGCGCTGACCGCGTGCGAGTCGGATCTCGTTGTCGCCGTGCGCTTCTTCAGGGTCAACAGCCTGATCGATCCGCCGTTTCGCCTGCTCCATCCCGCGTTCGTTTGCCGGGTGGCGGCCGTCAACTTGCGCCGCCGGCGAGCCGATCGGCGACCTCGGCAGGCCGCGATGGCCAACCGAGCCGGTAGCCGTAAGACGTGACCTGACGACTTGTCGAGATGATTCGCAACCCGAACTGACGTCGCACTCAATGGATCTCACCGGCCAAGGGTTCGATCGGAGCGGGCTGAGCTGCCGCGCCGACGCACCTACTTGTCGACCATATTCGCCGCATCGCAACCGCCCCGCTAGGTCTGATGGCCCCGAAGCCGCGGGCGTCGGAAGCCGGGGCTTCGCCCAGTTGCCGTTCCATCTGTCTGCCAGCCCGGGGTTAGCGGCTGGCGCGATCGTCAATTCCCAGGTTCGTATCGGCGCCGTGGGATCTGTTGAAGGCCTGTTTAATTCGGCATAGCACTCCCGCAGCAGGGTGAACGCGTTCTCATACGATCCCAGCCAGATGTGTAGCCCGTGTTCCTCAACGCGGCCACGCCGCCACCCATGATCGCGACCTTACCCCCGGGCCGTCTCAGTCGAGCATTGTCCGCGCGGGCGCGACTTCTGGCCAACTGCTCCCGTCGGGAAACCGGCTCAGTGCGCCCAAGAGCGCGTGCCGAGCCTGTGCACCGTCGAGCCGGAAAAGATCTGTCGCGGCACGTAGCTGGAAGATCGGCGCGTCCTGACGCCGGGCCAGCCCCCAGGCCGCCTCAAGATCCTCGCGATGCGCCCCGATGTCGTCTGTAGTGTGGGCCCGCAGCCTCAACAACTCCGCGTCGTAGAAGTGCATCCTCGTCCGTTCGGCCAATTCCAGCCCTATTTGCAGCCGCTCACGGGCCTTCGGTAATTCGCCGTTAGCGATGAGCAGGCGAGCCAGGATGGCGTCGTAGAAGGTGATGAGGGAGATCGCGTTCAAGGACCGCCACGCCTCGACGAATGCGGTCAGCGTTGCAATGTGCGGCTCCAACACCGCCGGATTGGCGTTGTCCGCCAACGCTGATAGGGCGCCCAACGTAGCGTGTTGCGCGGTCCCGACCAGCGCCCATGAATCGAAGCCGTGCTGCTCGCCCAGGGTGGTCAGCTCTACGGCGGCCTCCGCGGCGCGCTGCAGCTGCCCGGCTTCCATCCGGATCAACACTTCCATCTGTTGCACATAGGCCAGACTGAAAGCACCCTTCGGAAACGGTGTTTCCGCACACCGCCGTTCGGCTCGGTCCAACTCGGCGGCCACGCCGGCGAGGTCGCCGTCGATGTAGCGGGCCAGCGCCAGATGCGTGTACAGCCCGGCGGTGGCGTCGTTGGGCATGAACAGCATCGCTTCGAGGTCGCGGGTGCATGCCTCGGTCAGCGTGTCCGCTGCCACCTCAAGCTTCTCGCGGGCGTACCCGAATTCGCCGCGGTACCACGCCAACATGCCCAGCCCGAATTCGTTGATGGGCAGGAAGCACGCCCGCGGACCGGTGAGCTGCGCGCGCACCGACTTGACCAGCCGTTCGGCGCGGTCGAGGTCGGCCCGCATCGCGTAATACGGGTAGAGCGACATCACGGTCGAAAACAGGTCGTCATCGGCTAAGTCGCCGCCGCACAGGGCCAGACAGCGTTCGAAGTCGGCGGCGGCCTTCTGGCTTGCCACGCCTTCGGCCGCCTGGGCCAGAAACGCGCATCCGAGCCGAAGCGCGACTTCAAGGCGGTCGCGTTCTCCTCCGGGCGGGCAGCGCTCGGCTTGCGACACGGCATGCGTCAGGTAGGTCAGCGCCTCGCGGAGGGCGCCGCGCTGCCGGGCTTTGGCCGACGCCGCCCCGTAGGCCGATGCCGCCTCGGAGTAGCGCTCGGCGCGCTCGAGGTGGCGCGCGACCAACGGCCAGTCGGGAGTGCCCTGCGCGGACACCAGGGCGTCCGCGATGCGGCTGTGTAAATGGCGGCGAAGCGTGGGGGGCGACAGCTCCTCAGCCACTTCGCGCAGCAGCTCGTGGTGGAAGCGGAAGCTGTCTTGGCCAAGCGAATCAAGCACACGACCGCTCACGAGTTCGGCAATCACCGCGTCGACTTCGTCCTCGGCCAAGTCGACGACCGATAGCAGTAACCCACGTTCGATACGGCTGCCGATGATGGCGGCCGCCTCGACCACCCGCACCGCGTTCTGACTGGAACGAAGCCGTGCGAACAACGCCTCGTAGAGGGTGTCTGGCACGACGCGCGAGCTGGACTCGTCAGACGGTAGCTCCTTCAGCTTGGCGACCACTTCTTCGATGTAGAGCGGAATCCCGACGCAGCGCTGACGTATTGCACGCTGCTCGTCGGCGCGCACTTCCGGGTGCAAGGCGGTGATCAGTTGGTCGGCTTCGTCCTCGCTGAGCGGCTTGAGTTCGAACACCTGCGCTCGCGCGGTTTCGGGCAATGACATCGGGACGCGATTGGTCATCACGACAAGGACGTGTCCGCCGAGGTCGGCGTTAAGCAATGAGCAGACCACGTCGAACGTGTCTTCATCGAACCAGTGCAGGTCCTCAACAAGAACGAGCGAAGGTGCCTCTCGGCTGCATGCCATGAGGTAGTCGTGCACCGCTCCGGTGATCTGCTCATAGAGCTTGCGGCCCTCGGCGGGTACAGGTTCATAACCGGATTCCGGACCGATGCCCAGCACCGGAGCCAAAAGCGGGACCGTGGCAGCCAGATCGAGTGAACGTTCCTCAACCTCGCGGCGCAGATGCCGAAGTCGTTCTTCCGGTTGGGATGTGCGGCCGATGCCGCACCTGCGTTCCAACAGCCGACGGACCGGGCGCAAGCCGACGTCGCTGTAAAACGGCGACCCGATCAGCTGAAGAACGACGCCGTGTGACCGCTCCGCCATTTCGACGGCCGACCACGCCAGCCGGCTCTTGCCGATCCCGGCCTCGCCGACGAATACCACCCCGGTGGTGTGCAACTCCCCGACGCTCGCCTGCGCCCACGCTTGCTGCAGGCAGGCGATTTCGCGTTCCCGACCGACCAGCGGTCCCGCCGGAGTCCGAGTCAGATCTCGCTCGGCCACAACGAGGAAATAGCCAACCGGTTGATCGACTCCCTTGACCGCCTTGGGAAGCTGCGCATTTAGTTCGAATCGCGTACGGGTGAGCTGTTCGACGGCCTCAGAAACTGCCACGGTGCCGGGTTCGGCCAGGCTGCACATCCGCGCGGCGAGGTTGGCGGCGAAGCCGTAAATGTCATCTTGTGTGGTATCCAAGTAGGCGATTCCGCGGTGGATGCCTACCCGCACGTCTATGTCGAAACCGAAGCGGCGCCGCACCCGTGCGCTGAGTAGGGCCACCTCGCGGGTGATGTCCAGTCCGGCCTGCACGGCACGACGGACGTCGTCCTCATGTGCTTCCGGGTGGCCAAAGAATGCCAGCAGTCCGTCGCCCTTGGTGGTACCGATGTGGCCCCCATACCGCTTGACGATGCGCAGCACCTCTTCGCGGTAGCGTCCAACCACAGTGCGATATGTTTCCGGTTCGATCCGGGCCGACAGCGCTGTCGAATCAACGAGGTCGGCGAAAAGAATTGTTATCCTGCGGATCTCGCCCGGATCAGCCGGGGCGGCGAGTAGATCCTCGGCATCGGGGTTGTGACGGTCGACGGCCAGGACCTGCTCGGCGAGACGATTGGCGGTCGCCCGATGCCCCGCGGCGAGCGCGCGCAGCGCACGATCGAGCAGTTCGTCAACGCCGGGCGGTTGGTCGGGTCGGCTCACAGGTTGAGAGTGACCTTTTCAGTTCGGATCGACTGAGTATCCTCGGTTTTGAAAACCTCCGCCTTGCCGAGGAAGATCCCGCTGGGAATTCCCGCGCAGCTGATCGTCAACTTGAATTCATTGTTGCGACCCGCCTTCAACACGCCTCCGTCAGGTTCGAAACGGACAAGGCGGGCTACGTCCTCCAGCTTGCCCATCTTGAGCACGAGCTCGTCTGCGAAATTAACGCCGTTGATTGGCGAATCGCCCACTCGCACCCCGGGGCGGCTGCCAAATTGTTGTAGTTCGCGGTACCAGCCAGCCTGCCCGAAACCGGTAGTGTGCGGCAGCATCGCTTCCACGATGCGCAGCACCCCATCCGCGTTGTCCGCGTCGCTTTGCTGTGCGTAGAGGACCGCCTCATCAATTGCACCGTAAAACGATAATTGGCCTTCCAACAGATTCAGCAAGGAGCGCCCTCCCGCGATATGTGCCATTAGCGTACCGATGAGCAGGCCAAATGTACGACTTTCCCCGCGGGAGCCCAAGGGAGGTTCCGTGGGTCTGGGTGTTCGACCGGTGAGATCAGGCTCGGGGGTTTCGGGCCGTCACCGAGATCGTCAATCGGTTCTTACGGATGGCCGACACCAATTCCGGTGCCGACAAGAGGTGTGGTCCGGTCTTCACTCGCTGAGGGCATTCTTTTGGTCGCCGAGGAGTATTTCGAGCACGCCTTCGTCGGTGCCGAACCGGGCCCAGATCTTGATTTCCTCCGGGCGCTGGTGCCGTACGTCTGGGCGCGGTGGCGATGACGGCTAGGGTGTTCGCCGTGGCTGAGACCGCGCCGTTGCACGTGCAACTGATCGCCAGGACCGAGTTCGTCGCGCCGCCCGACGTGCCGTGGAGCACCGACGCCGACGGCGGCCAGGCTCTGGTCGAGTTCGCCGGCCGGGCGTGTTATCAGAGCTGGTCCAAACCCAACCCCAAGACCGCGACCAACGCCGGCTATCTGCGGCACATCATCGACGTCGGGCATTTCTCGGTGCTCGAGCATGCGAGTGTCTCGTTCTACATCACCGGCATCTCGCGATCGTGTACCCACGAGCTGATCCGGCACCGGCACTTCTCGTACTCGCAGCTGTCCCAGCGCTACGTGCCGGAAAAGGAGTCCCAGGTCGTCGTCCCGCCCGGCATGGAAGACGACCCCGAACTGCGGCAGATCCTGAGCGAGGCGGCCGACGCCACCCGCGCGACGTACACCGAGTTGCTGAGCAAGCTGGAAGCCAAGTTCGCCGATCAGCCCAACGCGGTATTGCGTCGCAAACAGGCGCGTCAAGCCGCCCGCGCCGTATTGCCCAACGCCACCGAGACCCGCATCGTCGTCACCGGCAACTACCGAGCCTGGCGCCATTTCATCGCCGTGCGCGCCAGCGAGCACGCCGATGTGGAAATCCGCCGGCTGGCCATCGCGTGTCTGCGACAGCTCGTCGACGTCGCGCCCGCAGTGTTCAGCGACTTCCAGATCGCCACGCTGGCCGACGGCACCGAGGTGGCGACCAGTCCGCTGGCCACCGAGGCCTGAACAAAGCGTGCCGCGCTGCCAATTATTGTTTGGCGCCGCCAGGTAACCTTGGGTCCGTGAGCACGGGCGGATTCGACGTTTACACGCGCTTGGGCACGCTGCTGACCGCCATGGTGACGCCGTTCGCCCCGGACGGATCACTGGATATCCCGGCTGCGGTACGACTGGCGAATCACCTCGTCGACGCCGGCTGCGATGGCCTGGTGTTGTCCGGCACCACCGGCGAATCGCCGACCACGACCGACGCCGAGAAGCTCACCCTGCTGCGGGCCGTACTCGAAGCCGTCGGCGACCGCGCCCGAGTCATCGCCGGCGCGGGCAGCTATGACACGGCGCACAGCATCCAGTTGGCGAAGGCAAGCGCCGCCGAGGGGGCGCACGGACTACTCGTGGTCACGCCCTACTACTCACGGCCGCCGCAAGCCGGGCTGATCGCACACTTCACCGCGGTCGCCGATGCAACGCCGCTGCCGGTGCTGCTCTACGACATCCCTCCGCGCTCGGTGATACCGATCGAGTTCGAGACGCTGCGCGTATTGGCGGCGCACCCGAACATTGTCGGGGTCAAAGACGCCAAGGGTGATCTGCACGCCGGTACGCAGCTGATGGCGGAGACCGGGCTGGTCTACTACTCCGGCGACGACGCACTGAATCTGCCATGGCTCGCGATGGGCGCCACCGGATTCATCAGCGTGATCTCCCACCTGGCGGCAGGTCAGCTTCGAGACTTGTTGTCCGCCTTCGCTTCTGGAGATCTCACCACCGCGCGCAAGATCAACGTCGGGATCAGCCCGCTGTGCAATGCGATGAGCCACCTGGGCGGTGTGACGTTGTCCAAGGCGGGATTACGCCTGCAGGGTATCGAGGTGGGCGACCCGCGGTTGCCGCAGGTGGCCGCGACGGCCCAGCAGATCGATGCACTGGCTGCCGACATGCGTGCGGCCTCGGTGCTCAGGTGAGCCAGAGGGTGGCTCGCAAGTGAATGTCGACCTTCGGCCGCCAAGGCCGTTGACCACTGGTGGTCTGCGGGTCACCGCGCTGGGCGGAATCAGCGAAATCGGCCGCAACATGACGGTTTTCGAGCATCTGGGCCGGTTGTTGATCATCGACTGCGGGGTGATGTTTCCCACCCACGACGAGCCGGGCGTCGACCTGATCCTGCCGGACCTGCGTCACATCGAACACCGACTCGACGACGTTGAGGCGCTGGTGCTGACGCACGCGCACGAAGACCACATCGGGGCGATCCCGTTCCTGCTCAAGCTGCGTCCCGACATTCCGCTCGTCGGCTCAAAGTTCACCTTGGCCCTGGTGGCTGCGAAATGCCGTGAGCATCGGATTAAGCCGGTCTTCGTTGAGGTTTCCGAGGGGCTACGCACCACGCACGGGGTGTTCGAGTGTGAATACTTCGCGGTCAACCACTCCATTCCCGACGCGCTGGCCATCGCGTTGCGCTCCGGCGCCGGAACCGTTCTGCACACCGGCGACATCAAGCTCGACCAACTTCCGCTCGACGGCCGACCCACCGACCTGCCGGGCATGTCACGACTCGGCGACGCCGGGGTCGATCTGTTGTTGTGCGACTCGACCAACTCCGAGATTCCCGGTGTCGGGCCGTCGGAGAGCGAGGTCGGGCCGACGCTGCACCGGCTGATCAGGGGTGCTCACGGGCGCGTCCTCGTCGCGTGCTTTGCCTCCAATGTGGATCGCGTGCAACAAATCATCGACGCCGCAACCGCGCTGGGCCGACGGGTGTCGTTCGTCGGGCGGTCGATGGTGCGCAACATGGGAATCGCGCGCGACCTGGGATTCTTGCGGGTGGCCGATTCCGATCTGGTCGACATCGGCTCCGCGGAAATGATGGCGCCCGAACAGGTTGTGCTGATCACCACCGGAACTCAGGGTGAGCCGATGTCGGCGCTGTCGCGGATGTCACGCGGGGAACACCGCAGCATCACGCTGACCGCCGAGGACCTCATCATCCTCTCCTCCTCGTTGATACCCGGCAACGAGGAGGCCGTCTACGGAGTCATCGACGAGCTGTCCAAGATCGGGGCTCGTGTTGTCACCAATCAGCAACACCGCGTGCATGTTTCGGGTCACGCCTATTCCGGTGAGTTGCTGTTCCTCTACAACGGTGTCCGCCCGCGCAACGTCATGCCGGTGCACGGCACCTGGCGGATGCTGCGGGCGAACGCCAAGCTCGCCGCCAGCACAGGGGTGCCCGAGGAGTCAATTGTGCTGGCCGAGAACGGGGTCAGCGTCGACCTGGTGGGCGGGAAAGTGAGTATCGCCGGTGCGGTGCCCGTCGGCAAGATGTTCGTCGACGGGTTGATCACGGGTGACGTCGGCGACACCACGTTGGGCGAACGGCTCATTCTGTCATCGGGTTTCATCGCGGTGACGGTGGTGCTGCGGCGCGAAACCGGGAAGCCGGCGGCCGTGCCGCATCTGTATGCGCGCGGCTTCTCCGAAGACCCCAAGGCATTGGAGCCGGCCGTCCGCAAGGTCGAAGCAGAGCTGGAATCGCTTGCGGCGCAGAAGGTCCGCGACCCGGCCCGGATCGCGCAGGCAGTGCGCCGAACCGTCGGCAAGTGGGTGGGGGAGGCCTACCGCCGCCAGCCGATGATTGTGCCAACCGTCATCGAAGTCTGAAATCCGCGTCTTCGGCGTCATGGAGGCTCATGGCTTCGAGCACGTGGCCGAACAGCAAACCGGTGAAGGGCGCCAGCTGACTCTCAGACAGGATGAGATGCTGCCGCAGCCGTGGCACCGCGGTGAAATCGCCGCCTGCTTGCTGGTCGAGTAAAGCGATGCCTTTGGTGTACTGGTCACGAAGGTCGGCGACCCGCTGTCGCAGCGATCCGCCGACGTGGAGGTGGCCAGGCGCGACGTGGAATACCGAGAGCAGGCGATCCAAGTAGATGATCACGTGATCGTCGTGCGGATCGTCGCCCGTCTCGGGAACTAAATAGCGAGCTACAGCGCCGACAACCGCCGCCTGATGCGGCGACATGAATCGGTATGCCGGTTCGGCAAATTCGCCCGGCAGTACGCCTGCAAGCAGCGCAGCCTCGTCGCTGGCCATGTGTCGAGTATGACGCGGAAATCGCCCTTACCGCGGGAATGCCGACGCCGCGGCGTGTCCGCGGGATTTCACGCCACGGGTTACTTGTTGAGGAAGCCCGCGTCGACCGGCAGCGTGACGCCGGTGATGTAGCGGGCCTGGTCGGACACCAGCCACGCCACCGCGTTGGCGATGTCCTCGGGCTGCAGCACCTCTACCGGCAAGGCATTGCCCAAGGTCCCCGGCGAATCGGAGTCAGCTGCCATCTTGGCCAGCCATCCCCGGGTGAAGTCGTTGTCGATCATGGGGGTTTCGACGCCTGTCGGGTGGATCGAGTTGACCCGGATGTTTTGCTTCGCGAGCAGATTTGCGTACACGCGCATCAGCCCGACCACGCCGTGCTTGGCGGCCGCGTAGCCCACCGAACCCGCGTCGGGGCTGCCCACCCCGGCCAGTCCCGCGGCGGAACTGATCAGCACGATCGATCCGCCCGTGCCTTGCTTGACCATCGTCGGTATCGCGGCCTTGATGGTGTTGTAGACCCCGGTCAGGTTGACGTCGATGACGTCGCGCCAGCCATCGTCACCCGATTGCATGGGGGCGATACCGGCATTGGCGACCACGATGTCGAGTCGGCCGAGTTCGTCAACACCCGCCTGCACGGCGGCCGACAGCAACGCCCGGTCGCGGACGTCGGCCTCTTTGGCCACGATGCGCGCCCCGGTGTCCTCGACGAGCTTGACGGTGGCGGCCAGATCGTCGGCACTGGCCAGCGGATACGGCACGCTGGCGATCTGATCGCACAGATCGACGGCGATGATGTCAGCGCCCTCGGCGGCCAGCCGCACCGCATGGGCGCGGCCCTGCCCGCGGGCGGCGCCGGTGATCAGCGCGACTTTGTCTTCGAGCGACCGATCGGTCACCGGCGAATTTGCCCTTTGTCCGGGTCGCCGGCGGGAACCGGTTGCAGCATTTTGATGTCCGGGGCCCCGGCAAGGTGCTCGCCGGCCGCGGTGAACATCTTGGCCACCGCAGGAGCTGTGCTGTGCGCCTTCAGCGCTTCTTCGTCAGCCCATTGCTCGACGAAGACGAAGGTCTCGCCCGATTGGTGCACCGAATACACCTGGCAGCCGGGCTCCTCGTGCACCTCCTCGGCCGCGGTCGTGAGGATGTCGCGGACGGTGTCGACCGATTCCGGTTTGACGGTCAAGGTGGCGACGACGACGACGGGCATTGCGGTCCTCCTGGCAGCTTTTCGTTCGGTGGCGACGTGACGGCTGTCACCCTACTGCGCCATTTCCGCCGATGAACCGCCGGTTCGACGGTCACACCTTGGTAACCAGTGTGGCGGACGGTGCAGATGGTGCATTTGCGATTAGGCTTGCCCTATGGCTAGCAAGACTGTCGCCCGGTCCGGGGGCCGAACGAGCAGGTCAAAGGCCGCCTCGCGGGGTGGTTCCCGGTCGGCCCAGCCCCGCCGCAGGCCCGTCAAGGCGCCCCGGAGGCCCGCCAGGCGTCGCAATCACTCGTTGGTGACCAACGCCGGGCTGACCTGCGGGCGGGCCGTGCGCGCGACGTGGCTGATGCTGGCCAAGGGGACCGGTAGCACGGCACGGTCGGTGGGCCGTGCCCGCGATATCGACCCGGGCCACCGCCGCGACGGGATTGCCCTGGCCCTACTGGGGCTTGCCGTCGTCGTCGCCGCCAGCTCCTGGTTCGACGCGGCCCGCCCGGTCGGCGCATGGGTCGACTCGGTGTTACGGATCTTCATCGGCTCTGCCGTCGTGGTGCTGCCGGTGGTCACCGCCGTGGTTGCGGTGCTGTTGATGCGCACCGAGCCGAATCCGGACGCCAGGCCGCGGCTGGTTCTCGGCGCGACGATGGTCGCGCTACCGGTGCTGGGCCTGTGGCATTTGTGGGCCGGCTCGCCGGACACTCCGGTTGCCCGCGAGCACGCCGCGGGATTCCTCGGCTTCGCCATCGGGGGACCGCTCTCGGAGGGGTTGACCGCGTGGATCTGCGCGCCGCTGCTGTTCATCGGCGCACTGTTCGGCCTGCTGTTGTTGACCGGCACCACGATTCGCGAAGTGCCCGACACGCTGCGGTCCATGTTCGGCACCCGGATGTTCGGCTACGGCGACTCCGAGGGTGAGTATTACGACGACGAGCCAGACATCGAAAACGTTGTCGCCGAAGACTTTTCCGACGGCTACTACGATGATTCCCCGGCATATGGCGACGACGAAGCCCAAGCCTGGCCGTCGGGCACCTCGCCGGTCGGCGCGGACGACAACCCGACGGTGCCCGAACCGACGGTGTCGCGCAGCCGCAAGCGTGGCGCCAAATCCGCTGCCAAGCAAGACACTCTGGTGGTTGACCGCGTCGTCGATGGCCCGTACACGCTGCCGTCGCTGAGTTTGCTCCTGGCCGGCGATCCGCCCAAGAAACGCAGCGCCGCCAACGATCAGATGGCCGATTCGATCAGCTCGGTGCTGCAACAGTTCAAAGTCGACGCGGCGGTCACCGGCTGCACCCGCGGACCGACGGTCACCCGCTACGAGGTCGAGCTGGGACCTGGCGTCAAGGTCGAGAAGATCACGGCGCTGCAGCGCAACATCGCCTACGCGGTGGCCACCGAGAGCGTCCGGATGCTCGCGCCGATCCCGGGCAAGTCCGCCGTCGGCATCGAAGTGCCCAACACCGACCGCGAAATGGTGCGACTGGCCGATGTGCTCACCGCACCGTCGACCCGTCGCGACCACCATCCGCTGGTGATCGGGCTGGGCAAGGACATCGAAGGCGACTTCATCTCGGCGAACCTGGCCAAGATGCCGCATCTGCTGGTCGCAGGCTCCACCGGGTCCGGTAAGTCAAGCTTCGTCAACTCGATGCTGGTGTCGCTGCTCACCCGCTCCACCCCGGAAGAGGTCAGGATGATCCTGATCGACCCGAAGATGGTGGAACTGACGCCCTACGAAGGCATTCCGCACCTGATCACGCCGATCATCACCCAGCCGAAGAAGGCGGCGGCCGCGCTGGCCTGGCTGGTCGAGGAGATGGAGCAGCGTTACCAGGACATGCAGGCGTCGCGGGTGCGCCACATCGACGACTTCAACTCCAAGGTGCGGTCCGGTGAGATCACGGCGCCGCTGGGCAGCGAGCGCGTATACCGGCCCTACCCGTATGTCGTGGCCATCGTCGACGAGTTGGCCGACCTGATGATGACCGCCCCGCGCGACGTCGAGGACGCCATCGTGCGGATCACCCAGAAGGCCCGCGCCGCGGGGATTCACCTGGTGCTGGCCACCCAGCGGCCGTCGGTCGACGTGGTGACCGGGCTGATCAAGACCAACGTGCCATCGAGGCTGGCGTTCGCGACGTCGTCGCTGATCGACAGCCGGGTGATCTTGGACCAGGCCGGCGCGGAGAAGCTGATCGGCATGGGTGACGGTCTCTTCCTGCCGATGGGCGCCGGCAAGCCCGTACGGCTACAGGGCGCATACATTTCCGACGAGGAGATCCAGGCCGTTGTCGCCGCCTGCAAAGAGCAGGCCGAACCCGAATACACCGAGGGCGTCACCGCGGCCAAGCCCACCGGGGAACGCACGGATGTTGATCCCGACATCGGTGACGACATGGACGTATTGCTGCAAGCCGTCGAGCTGGTGGTGTCCAGCCAGTTCGGCTCCACCTCGATGCTGCAGCGCAAGCTTCGGGTCGGGTTCGCCAAAGCCGGGCGGCTGATGGACCTGATGGAAACCCGCGGGATCGTCGGCCCCAGCGAAGGTTCCAAAGCGCGTGACGTGTTGGTCAAGCCCGAGGAGCTGGCCGCCACCCTGGCGTCCATCCGCGGCGTGGGTGGCAGCGCAGACGATGACGACGAGGTCGACGAGGACTAGCTGCTCGTCGAATGTGCGGCCAGCCGCACACTCAAGGTCGACGGTGCGGCTGGCCGCACACTCGGTCGCTAAAGCACCACGAGCATCCGCGAGTTGCCCAGAGTGTTCGGTTTGACATAGCTGAGGTCCAGGAATTCGGCGACACCGATGTCGTAGGAGCGGCACATCTCGTCGAACACCTCGGCGGTGACCGGGGTGCCCTCGATCTCGGTGAAGCCGTGCCTGCCGAAGAAGTCGGTCTCGAACGTCAACACGAACAGCCGCTGCAGTTCCAGATCGCGGGCCACCTGCAGCAGCCGGTCGACGATGGCGTGACCGATGCCCTGTCCGGTCATCGAGGGCGCGACGGCCACCGTGCGCACCTCGCCCAGGTCGGCCCACAGCACATGCAACGCCCCGCAGCCGACCACCTCGTCCTCATGCTCGGCCACCCAGAACTCCTGGACGGCCTCGTACAGCGTGACGAGGTTCTTCTCCAGCAAAATCCTGCCCGAATAGGTGTCAACGAGCCGCTTGATCGCCGCGACGTCAGACGTTCGCGCGCGCCGGATCACCGGCTGGTTTGCCGGCGGACCGCTCGCTGCGTTCACGGGTGCAGAGTATCGGTTTCGGGCCCACCCGCGACGATGCAGAGCGCGTGGCGCGATGAGGAGGAGCGGACAATCGCGCTCAGCAGGCTGGCAACGGATATTCTGTTGCCGTGTCGGGACAGCGTCAGACAGGTCCGGTAGTCCCGCGCGTCCGGGTCACCAACCTCGCCAACATGCTCACGCTGTTGCGGTTGGTACTCGTCCCTGTCTTCCTGCTGGCGTTGTTCGCCGGGAACGGCCACGAAACCGCCAGCCGCATCGTCGCTTTCGTCGTTTTCGCCGTCGCCGTCATCACCGATCGCTTTGACGGCGCGCTGGCGCGCAACTACGGCATGGTGACCGAGTTCGGCACCATGGCCGACCCGATCGCGGACAAGACCTTGATCGGCGCGGCGTTGATCGGGCTGTCCATGCTCGGCGACCTACCGTGGTGGGTGACGTTGCTCATCCTGGCCCGCGAGGTCGGGATCACGGTGCTGCGGTTTGTGATGCTGCGCCACGGCGTCATCCCGGCCAGTCGCGGCGGCAAACTCAAAACCCTCGTGCAGGCCGTCGCGATCGGATTGTTCGTGCTGCCGGTATCGGGACCGTGGCTGGTGGCCGCATCGGTGGTGATGGCGGCCGCGATCGTGTTGACGGTGGTCACCGGCGTGGACTATGTCGCCTCCGCCGCAAGGGATGTCCGTGGACGACCCACTGCTGACTGACGATGCGCGCGGACTGGTCGCCGATCTGACGGTCCGCAAGCAGACGGTCGCCACCGCCGAGTCGCTGACCGCCGGGTTGCTCGCCGCCACCATTGCCGGGGTGCCCGGCGCCAGTGAGGTATTGCGCGGCGGCCTGATCACCTACACCGAGCACACCAAGGTCGCGTTGGCCGGCGTCGCGCCGCAGATTCTCGACGAGGTCGGCCCGGTCGCAGGCCCGACTGCCCGGGCGCTGGCCGTCGGCGCACGCCAACGCTGCGACACCACCTGGGGTGTCGGGTTGACCGGCGTCGCCGGACCCGAGCCGCATGGCGGGCACGCGGTGGGCACGGTGTTCATGGGCCTGGCCGGGCCCGGTGAAAGCGGTGCCATCGAGGTGGTCGAGCTGCAGTTCACCGGCACGCGCTGGGATATTCGCATCTCGGCGGTGCGCGCGTCGATCAGCAGGCTGCGCGCGCTTGTTGCGGCCCCGTGAGCCAGGCAATCAGATCCCGCCCGGGAACCAATGACCGCGCGGCGGGCGTTGACCTGATGAAGAATCAAGCTGACCGGACGTAAGGAGAGCGCGATGCCGTCATTACTGCGCGAGGTTCTCGGCGACGTGCTGCGCCGGGCCCGAACCAACCAAGGCCGGACTCTGCGCCAGGTGTCCGACGCCGCGCGGGTCAGCCTGGGATATCTGTCCGAGGTCGAGCGCGGTCGCAAGGAAGCTTCCAGCGAGCTGCTCACCGCGATCTGTGACGCGCTGGATGTGTCGCTGTCACAGCTGCTCGTCGACGCCGGGGAGCAACTGGCACGCAGGGAGCACGCTCAAGAGTCGACTCAGGATCCCAGGATGGTCACTGCGTCCACGGCGGCCAATATCGATGCCAGCACCAAGGTCGTCATCCCGCCGGTCGTGTCCATGGCCGTCGCCTAGCGGCAGGCAAGGGTGTGGCAAAAGGCGTGGAACCGATAAGTTGAGCTTCAGGGTGAGCGCACTAGGCGATCCGGCAGACATCGACACACAAAGGCGGAGCTAATCCATGGCCAATCCGTTCGTCAAAGCGTGGAAATACGTCATGGCGCTGTTCAACGCGAAAATCGACGAACACGCCGACCCTAAAGTTCAGATCCAGCAGGCCATCGAGGACGCGCAGCGTCAGCACCAGGCGCTGACCCAGCAAGCCGCACAGGTGATCGGCAACCAGCGCCAACTCGAGATGCGGCTCAACCGCCAACTCGCCGACATCGAAAAACTTCAGGTCAACGTCCGCCAGGCGGTGACACTCGCTGACCAGGCCACCGCCGCGGGAGACACCGCCAAGGCCACCGAATACAACAACGCCGCAGAGGCGTTCGCGGCCCAGTTGGTGACTTCCGAGCAGAGCGTGGAAGACCTGAAGGCATTGCACGACCAGGCACTTACCGCCGCCGGGCAGGCCAAGAAGGCCGTCGAGCAGAACGCGATGGTGCTTCAGCAGAAGATCGCCGAGCGGACCAAGCTGCTCAGCCAGCTCGAGCAGGCCAAGATGCAAGAGCAGGTCAGCGCGTCGCTGCGGTCGATGAGCGAGATCGCTGCGCCGGGCACCACCCCGAGCCTCGACGAGGTGCGCGACAAGATCGAGCGCCGTTACGCCAACGCGCTCGGCCAAGCCGAGCTGGCTCAGAATTCGGTGCAGGGCCGCATGATCGAGGTCGAGCAGGCCGGTGTGCAGATGGCCGGCCACTCACGGTTGGAGCAGATCCGCGCATCGATGAGAGGCTCGGCTTTGCCGACTGGTGGGTCGACGGGCGATCAAGCGGCTGCCCCCGGCACGCCGGCAGTAGCCCCGAAAGCCACACCCGCCGAGAAGCCCCTCGGTCAGTAGCAAAACGAGCAAGCGAATGACGGTGGAGTCCGGTCGCAGCGCCTTGTGGCGGACATTGCTGCTGCGTGGTCTCGACACGGCCAGCCAGCTTGCCGACGTGGTGGCGCAGAAGATCAGCGCCGCCACCGATCCGCGGGAACGGCTGCTGCGCCGCCGCCGCCGTGCGCTGCGGTGGGGCTTGATATTTGCCGCCGGGTGCTTGTTCTGGGGTGTGGTGACGGCGGTCCTGGCGGCGTGGGGCTGGTTCGCGTTGCTGCTGGAGATCACCGGCGGGGTCGCGGTGGTGCAGTCGATGATCGCCACGGTGCTGCTGATTCGCTACCGCTGGCTGCGATCAGATCCACTGCCCGCGCAGCGGCCCACCAGCAGCCGACGCCTGCCACCGCCGAGTTCGGCTGCGCGGTCGGCGATGTCGGCGCTGGGAGCCTCCGAACGGGGATTCTTCTCGTTGCTCGGGGTTATGCAGCGGGGCAACATGTTGCCCACCACCGAAATTCGTGACCTGACCGCGGCGGCCAACCGGAGCTCGGCCGCCATGGCCGCCACCGCAGCCGAGGTGGTGTCGATGGAGCGGGCGGCCCATGGCACTCCGCAGTCACGGTCGTACCTGGCGCCCACCATCAACGCGTTTACTGCGCAGTTGAGTGCCGGCGTACGTCAGTACAACGAAATGGTGACCGCCGCAGCACAATTGGTCTCGTCGGCGAACGGAGATCGCAGCGCCCCGCTGGCGGCGTCACGCCAGCGCTATCGCGACGAACTGGCCGGCGCGACCGATCGTCTGGCCGGCTGGTCGCAGGCTTTCGACGAACTCGGCGGGCTGCCGCGGACGTAGCTCGATTGCCCGGCCGCTAGACGTCGGTGCTGTGCGGCTTCGACTCCGGCCGGGGGCCGTAGCGTTCGATGTAGGCCTGGTGGATGTGGGCGTCGCGCTGGCGACGGCGCTCGTCGACCAGATCCGGGTCGAGGTTGTGCACCTGCAGCATGTGGCGGCGCCACACCTTGTTGAGCGCGTGCGAGAAATACACGAACGGAATGAGAATGGGCAGCGTCATGCTCAGGTGGACGTCCAGCGTCGCCGGGAACAGCCAGAACGGGGCTAGCACCAGAACCGCCGGAACGGCGACGCGGATCATCATCCGTGCGGTCGCGCCCTTACCCGCCAAATCGTTGCGGACCCAATCTCGCATCGAGTCGGGTAGCCGCCCCCCGCAGCAGTACCGGATGTACTGCAGCGCGCTGGGCCGCCGGCGCACGTCGCTGTCGCTCATCGCAGTTTCCTGCCGATCAGAACGACGCCCGCAGCGACGGCACCACTAAACCCGCGAGGCCGCGCAGGGTCGCCTTGAACATGTCGAAGAAGTCGAAGTAGTCCCGCCACAGCGTGATCTCGCCGTCGTGGACCTCGAATACGCCGCAGACCCAGAACTGCAGCCGCAGCGGGCCGAAGATCAGCGCGTCGGTGCGTTCGGTGAGCACCGCGGCGCCGTCGGCGGCGATGCGGTGGATTTTCACCTCGAATGCACTGGCACCGCCCAACGAGCTGAAGAGCTTTATCGCCCTGGCACGGCCATGGATCGTCGGCAAACCGACGTTCTGGTACACCAGATCTTCGGCCAGCGCGGCGCCTGCGGTTTCGAGGTCGGCATCCTGCAGCGCATGCAGGAAGACCTCGACAGTGCGGGTGTTCTCGAGAGTGTGCTCGGTCATGACCACCAGCCTAACGAGGATTGAGCGGCGAACCGCTATGGCAGGGTAGGGCGATGCGCGTCGCGGTGGTGGCCGGGCCAGACCCCGGGCACTCGTTTCCCGCCATTGCGTTGTGTCAACAGTTCCTGGCGGCCGGCGACACACCGACCTTGCTGACCGGCACTGAGTGGCTCGAAACCGCTCGTGCCGCCGGCGTCGACGCGGTCGAACTGATCGGGCTGGATCCCACCGCGGACGACGACGACCTCGATGCCGGCGCCAAGATCCACCAGCGCGCCGCCCGGATGGCCCTGCTGAATCGTGCACAGCTGCAGGCGATGGCCCTGGATCTGGTGGTGTCCGACGTCATCACCGCCTGCGGCGGGCTGTCGGCCGAGTTGCTGGGAATCCCGTGGATCGAACTCAATCCGCATCCGCTGTACCTGCCGTCGAAGGGGCTGCCGCCGCTGGGTAGCGGACTGGCGCCCGGGACCGGCATCCGGGGCCGGCTGCGGGACACCACGATGCGCGCGCTGACCGCGCGATCCTTGCGGGCCGGCCTCCGCCAGCGTGCGCAGGTCCGCATCGAGATCGGTTTGCCCGCTACCGATCCCGGGCCGCAGCGCCGGCTGATCGCGACGCTGCCCGCGCTGGAGGTTCCGCGTCCGGACTGGCCGGCCGAAGCCGTGCTGGTCGGTCCGCTGCACTTCGAGCCGACCGATGAGGTGTTGTCGATCCCGCCGGGCTCCGGGCCGGTGGTGGTGGTGGCGCCGTCGACGGCGCTGACCGGGACGCAGGGGATGGCCCAGACCGCTCTGGACTACCTGGTACCCGGAGCTGGTTTGCCCGCGGGCGCACGAGTGGTGGTGTCGCGACTGAACGGTCCGGATCTGACGGTGCCGCCGTGGGCGGTGGTCGGGTTGGGCCGCCAGGACGAACTTCTCGCGCACGCCGACCTGGTGATCTGCGGTGGCGGACACGGCATGGTGGCCAAGACGCTGCTGGCCGGCGTGCCGCTGGTGGTGGTTCCGGGCGGAGGCGATCAATGGGAGATCGCCAACCGGGTGGCACGGCAGGGCAGTGGGCGCCTGGTGCGGCCGTTGACCGGCGAGGCGTTGGTCAGCGCCGCCGGTGAGGTGCTGGCGACGCCGGGCTACCGCGACGCCGCCCAGCGCGCCGCGGCCGGGGCTGGCGAGGTCACCGACCCGGTACAGGTGTGCCACGAGGCGCTGACCCACGCTGGGTAGCTTGGGTCTTGGCTGGTGCGGCTGACGGAATTCCACGAACGGGTCACCTTGCGGTTCGGCGCGACGTACGGCGCCTCGGTGCTGGCTGACCACGTGTTGACCGTGTTCAATGGGCGCACCGCCGCGCAGGCGATCGAAGACGGCACAGACCCGCGCGATGTGTGGCGGGCACTGTGCGCCGACTTCGACGTCCCCCGCGAGCAGTGGTGAATGCTTGCGTTGATCGGGCGTGCTGGCGTCTGGCTTTCCTATAAGCCTCGGGGCGATACCGGTTGCGCAGCGCGGCTCGCGACATCCCGATCGGCCACGCCCCGCTTGGATGACACGCGCATGATGGTCGCATGTTCGAGCGATTCACCGACGCAGCGCGCTTCGCGGTCGTGTTCTCCCAGGAAGCGGCTCGCGAACTGCAGCACGACTACATCGGCACCGAGCACATCCTGCTAGGGGTGCTAGCCCGCCCCGACCAGTAGGCCGCCCGCGGGCTCGCGGTGCTAGGCATCTCGGCGGACTCGAGCACATCCAACCTGATCGGGGACTCAGGTCGGGCACGCTCTCGACGATCCGTCCATCGGCGGGATCGCGTACATGAATGTCGGCTGGCTGCGTTGTCGTCACCAGACGGCTCCCTCTGCACGGGATAGGGATCAGCGTCGGCGTAGAAGCACCGGCAGGCAAATCTTCGGAACGAGTAGCCGGCGCATGTTGAACTTCGTCTGGTAGCCGGGGTCGACGCTCCATTCGAAGTTCAACAGCATCTGGTGCAGGTTCGCCTTGATCTCCGTCCCCGCGAAGTACATGCCGATGCATTTGTGCGCTCCTCCACCGAACGGAGCCCACGCGCACTTGTGAATTTTGTCTTCGCGGCGATCGGGGGCGAAGCGTTCCGGATCGAAGCGCTCGGGATCGGGCCAGTATTCGCCCATGTGATGGTTGAAGTGCGGCATCAGCACCGTGAAGGTGTTCTTCGGAACGAAGAATCCGGCGAGCTCGGTGTCCACGACCGTTTCGCGCATCAACATCGGAACCGGCGCCACCAGCCGTGTCGCTTCTTTCATGACCAGATCCAGCGAGACAAGGCTGTCCATTTCGCCGTAGTCGAGCGTGCGTTTGCCTAAAGCAACCGATTCGGCTCGGACACGCCCCTGCCACTCCGGGTGTTTAGCCAGGTAGTAGCACATCGTGCTCATCGTGACCCTCAAAGTGTCGTGGGCGGCGGCCAGTGTGAAGATCATGTGGTTGACCACGTCCTGGTCGCTGAACTGTTCACCGTCCTCGGTTTGCGCATCGCGTAGTGCGCTGAACAGGTCATCACCGGCGCCTGTTCGTTTGTCGGCCAACCGCGTTCGTATGAAATCCTCCAGAAAGTGGCGTGCCTTCAGGCCGCGCGCCCACGGCCCACCCGGGCGATGGACACGCAGCAGGGTCCTGCTGGCCCCATTCAGCATCCTGGCGAATGCGTCGCCAACACGGTCCGCTTCGGGGTCCAAGCTGGTTCCGACGAAGAACTCCGTGGCGAGATCGAGCGTCAGTTTCGTGATCGCGGAGAACAGATGAAAGCCAGCACCGGTATCCCAGCGGCTGAGCCCGCCGTCGATCGTGGGCGTCATCGCTTGCAGGTACGCGTCGAGCCGAGTCCGGGTGAAGGCCAGGTTCACGTTCCGGCGATGATGCAGGTGCTCCTCGAAGTCGAGCACCAGGAGCCCCCGCTGTATGAGCGGCTCGAAGAACGGACTCCACCCGCTGGCGAATGCCTTGTCCTTGTTGACCAATATCTCGGCAGTGGCGTCGGGACCCAACGCGACGATGCCACGTTTGATCGCAATATGCAGTGGTGACACCGCGCCATAACGATTGAAGCGACGCCGCGCCCATCGGATCGATGGCCAGAGTGCGGGCCAGAGCAGTCCCGTCGGGTCGCCGAATATCGCGGGTATGTGTCCGACGACGGGCAGGCCCCGACCACCATGGACGTGACGTAACCCGCTTCCGGCGGGCGGTGCCTCGAACGGTCTCGGAATCGCCAGCACGTCACAAGCGGCCCCACCGAGGCGCCCGACTTGCTCGCGAGTAGTGGCCGGAGAAGTGGTAACTGTCATCGGGGGCCTCCGGACGACGACGTAGCCGAGCGGGCGACGCCGAAGGCGATCATCAGGGCTGCCCCTGTCGCAATCATCCCGATGCCGAGTGCAGCGAGTGCTTTTTTCGTCACAGTAACTCTCTCGTCTTGTCTCTCGTAGTCCGTCCTCGGTAGGAGCCGATGGGGTTAAGTTGTAGACGGTATGGGGTACCGTCCGGCCGTGTGGATCCTTACGGTTAACACGGGTGAGCTGCACGGATAACACGGGTAAGCTGCACGGATAACACGGGTAAGCTGCACGGATAACACGGGTAAGCTGCACGGATAATACGGGTAAGCTGCGTCACTCCAACACGTATTTCATTACATCGACTTCCTCTCTCCTCATTCCCTATGCGGATTTGCTGGCTGGCACACGAGTAGTTCGGTACTCGATTTCCAGCTACCGTCTAATCCGCTCTATGTGGAGCCAACGGTGCTCCCCTTTAGTGACTGCCCAGGCACCCATCAATAGGTGGAACTATTAGCCGAAGGGCCCGCCTCGATAGCCGCGGCGACCGCCCTCTTAGCGGGGCTACCGGTTCTGCCTACGCAGAACGTGCTCGAGGTCCGGTTGGTTTGCCTTTGCAAGTACTGGCAAGCTGAGCGCTACCACGCCGCCGTTCACCGACCTTAGTTACCCCAACGGTCTCGCTGTAGATTCCGCCGGTGCTGTCTACGTCGCCGACTCGGGCAACAGCCGGGTCTTGAAGCTGGCGGCGGGTACGACTGCGACCGCACTACCGTTCACCGGCGTCAGCCGTGTCGTACCAGTGACAGATGAGCAACGCAATCTCGACGTCGAGCTGGTCGTCGTCGATCAGCTTGCCGCGACGTTCGACCGCGCTGCGCACCCGGTCCACCGATGAAGTGAGCCCTCGTCCGCATTACGGCGTGTCGAGCGTCGGTGGTGCGCGCGAGCCGGCGGCGGCTGGCCGCATCTGCGTGCCCGCGTGGCCGGCATCGCCTCCGCCGACAACGAATCGGAGCGGCGTCTGCACCCGAGTTTCGTCGGCGTCGCAAGAAGATTCCCGGCCAACGCCCTTGTTACATGTAACATGGGCGCATGGCTAGCATACGACAGCGGGTACGCGAACACCGCGAGCGGTTACGCGCGCAGGGGCTTCGACCTATCCAGATTTGGGCGCCCGACGTACGGGCGCCGGAATTTGTCGCGGAAGCTCACCGCCAGTCGGCTGCCATCGCCGCCAGCGAGCATGAGGCCGACGACCAAGCGTTCGTCGATGCGATCTCCGTCGACTGGGCCACCGCTGAGGGGGAGTCCGCCGAGTGAGGCGAGGCGATATTCACATCGCTGCCACACGAGATGCCTACTCCGGTAAGCCAAGACCTGTTGTCATCGTTCAGGACGATCGGTTCGATGCGACGGCCTCAGTCACAGTCTGTCCACTGACAACCGACCTCGTCGAGGCGCCACTTACCCGAATCGCTGTGAAGCCGACGGGGGTGACCGGAATTGAGCAGCCAAGCCACATCATGGTCGACAAGATCACCACGATGCCGCGGGCAAATGTATGCGATCATCTCGGCCGTCTCGCCGATGGCGATCTCATCCGGCTCGATCGCGCACTTCTCGTATTCCTCGGGCTTGCCGAATGACCCGAACGCAGCCCGGCCCGCAGGCGGTCGACCTGCAGAGCTTCACACCCAACGCTTTCCGGACGCGAGCGCCTGCGGCCGCGGAACTGCGGGTTTCCCTGTCCTGAAAACGCGTCTCCATTTGTCGGTGGCGCGGGCGAAGTGTCTCACGCCCGCCGACTCGGGGGTCATATTGATGACTTGTGAGCAAGCTGGGTGGAGTGCGGCCCCAGCGACGGGCTGGCCCGTTAGGAATCTGCTGCAGTCAGCCCGTCCGTGGGGGGCAGAGTTAGACGATTTTGCTTCTCGACGGCAGTGCGGCGCGCCTACTTGCCATCGAACACATGTTCGCTATTGTGGTCGGTGTTCGACGGTCAGATGCTGGTCAGGCCCTTGTCAGACCCTGCCTCTAGCGTCACGGTCAACTGACCGATACCGGTCAACCGAACACCGACTACACCGAGAGGTAGCACCATGGCACAAGCCCCCGACCGCGAGAAGGCCCTCGAACTGGCGTTGGCCCAGATCGAGAAGAGTCACGGCAAAGGTTCGGTGATGCGCCTCGGTGACGAGGTGCGCCAACCGATCTCGGTCATCCCGACCGGGTCGATAGCACTGGACGTCGCCCTGGGCATCGGCGGCCTGCCGCGCGGCCGCATCGTGGAGATCTACGGCCCGGAGTCCTCCGGTAAGACCACCGTCGCGCTGCACGCGGTGGCCAACGCCCAGGCCGCGGGCGGCATCGCGGCGTTCATCGATGCCGAGCACGCGCTGGATCCCGACTATGCCAGCAAGCTGGGCGTGGACACCGATTCGCTGCTCGTCAGCCAACCGGATACCGGCGAGCAGGCGCTGGAGATCGCCGACATGCTGATCCGCTCGGGCGCGCTGGACATTCTGGTCATCGACTCGGTGGCCGCACTGGTGCCGCGCGCAGAGATCGAAGGCGAGATGGGCGACAGCCATGTCGGGCTACAGGCCCGGCTGATGAGTCAGGCGCTGCGGAAAATAACCGGTGCGCTGAGCAATTCGGGCACCACGGCGATCTTCATCAACCAGCTTCGCGAGAAGATCGGAGTGATGTTCGGCTCGCCCGAAACGACGACGGGCGGAAAGGCTTTGAAGTTCTACTCGTCGGTGCGTTTGGATGTTCGGCGGATCGAGACGCTCAAGGACGGTACCGATGCAGTCGGCAACCGCACCCGGGTCAAGGTCGTCAAGAACAAGGTGTCGCCGCCGTTCAAGCAGGCCGAGTTCGACATCCTCTACGG
Source organism: uncultured Actinomycetota bacterium (assembly GCA_963833915.1). Classification (GTDB taxonomy): domain Bacteria; phylum Actinomycetota; class Actinomycetes; order Mycobacteriales; family Mycobacteriaceae; genus Mycobacterium. Next base: position 84,070 of record CAWHZO010000014.1, on the reverse strand, counting down.
CAAGGGCATCAGCCGGGAAGGCTCGCTGATCGACATGGGCGTGGACCAGGGCTTCATCCGCAAGTCCGGGTCCTGGTTCACCTACGAGGGTGAGCAGCTGGGTCAGGGCAAGGAGAACGCCCGCACCTTCCTGATGGAGAACACTCGACGTGGCCAACGAGATCGAGAAGAAGATCAAGGAAAAGCTCGGCATTGGCGCGGTAGTGACTGATGACTTGACCGATGACAGCGTCTTGCCCGCCCCCGTCGATTTCTGAGCCATCTCGCGAAGAGCAGGCGCGGACGTTGTGCCTGCGCCTGCTCACCGCGAGGGCGCGTACCCGCGCCGAGCTGGCCGGACAGCTGGCCAAGCGCGGATACCCCGACGACGTCAGCACCCGGGTGCTGAACCGGCTGGCCGATGTCGGGCTGGTGGACGACGCCGACTTCGCCGAACAATGGGTCCACTCGCGGCGGGCGAACACGGGAAAAGGCAAGCGCGCGTTGGCCGCTGAGCTACACACCAAGGGCATCGAGAACGACGTGATCACTTCGGTGCTCGGCGGTATCGACCCCGCTGCCGAGCGCGTTCGCGCCGAACAACTAATTCGTAAGAAGCTTCGGCGGGAAAATCTCAGCGACGACGAAGTCCGGGTGAGCCGCCGGCTGGTGGCGATGCTGGCGCGCCGCGGTTTCGACCAGACGATGGCCTACGACGTGGTCTGCGCTGAGCTGGCCGGCGAGCGGGAGCGCAGGCGCGTCTAGCCGAGACGGGTGGCGCAGGTCACGCGGGGCCGTCGCCGTACCATGGCCCCGTGACTTCAATGGCAGCGCCGGACGCCGCTACCGCGGGCGACGGGCGGCCCGCGGGCATCACGCCGCCGTCGGATCAGGTGCGGACCTATGAGGTCCGCACCTACGGATGTCAGATGAATGTCCACGATTCGGAGCGGTTAGCGGGCCTGCTGGAAGCGGCGGGCTACCGGCGGGCGCCCGACGGTGCCGACGCCGACGTGGTGGTCTTCAACACCTGCGCGGTCAGGGAGAACGCCGACAACAAGCTGTACGGCAATATCAGCCATCTGGCCCCGCGCAAGCGCAGCAACCCGGACATGCAGATCGCGGTGGGCGGCTGCCTGGCCCAGAAGGACAAAGACTCGGTGCTGGCCAAGGCGCCGTGGGTCGACGTCGTCTTCGGCACCCACAACATCGGATCGTTGCCTGCACTGCTCGAGCGGGCCCGGCACAACAGGGTTGCTCAGGTAGAAATCGCTGAGGCATTGCAGGAGTTCCCGTCGGCGTTGCCCGCTGCCCGTGAATCTGCTTATGCTGCTTGGGTTTCCATCTCAGTGGGATGTAATAACAGCTGCACGTTCTGCATCGTGCCGTCGTTGCGGGGCAGAGAGGTGGACCGCAGCCCCAATGACATCCTGGCCGAGGTGGGGTCGCTGGTGGACGACGGCGTCCTGGAAGTCACGCTGCTGGGCCAGAACGTCAACGCATACGGGGTGTCGTTCGCCGACCCGCGGCTACCGCGCAATCGAGGGGCCTTCGCCGAGTTGCTGACCGAATGTGGACGCATCGACGGGCTGGAGCGAGTGCGGTTCACCTCGCCGCATCCGGCCGAGTTCACCGACGATGTCATCGACGCGATGGCCCAGACGCCCAACGTCTGCCCGGCCTTGCACATGCCGCTGCAGTCCGGGTCGGACCGGTTGTTGCGCGCCATGCGGCGGTCCTACCGCGCCGAGCGTTATCTCGGCATCATCGACCGGGTGCGGTCGGTGATGCCGCACGCCGCGATCACCACCGACCTGATCGTCGGCTTCCCCGGTGAAACCGAAGAGGACTTCACCGCCACACTCGATGTCGTTCGGCAGGCCCGGTTCTCAGGGGCGTTCACCTTCCAGTACTCCAAGCGCCCCGGCACCCCTGCCGCCGAACTGGACGGTCAGTTGCCGAAAGCCGTTGTGCAGGAGCGCTATGAGCGACTGGTGGCACTGCAGGACCAGATCGCGCTGGAGGAGAACCGCGACCAGATCGGGCGGACCGTTGAGCTGCTGGTGGCCACCGGGGAAGGCCGCAAGGACAGCCGCACCGCGCGGATGAGCGGGCGCGCGCGAGACGGCCGCCTGGTGCATTTCGCGCCCGACGGACAGCAGGTGCGCCCGGGCGACGTCGTCACGACGACGATCACCGCCGCCGCGCCGCATCACCTCATCGCCGACAGCGATGTCATCAGCCACCGGCGGACCCGCGCCGGGGACGCGTACGCCGCTGGGAAGGGTCCACGCGGTGTCGGCCTCGGCATGCCGGGCGTCGGGCAAACGGCCGCGGCGGTTCAGCCTCTCGGGTGCACGCAATGAGCCAGAACGAGCCGAATCGGGGCGAGTTCGACGCTTTCCGAGACGACATCGAGGCGGCGGAGCGGCGTATCGCCCGCGAAATCGATCCGGGCGCAAGGGCTTTGGTTGTTGCTATTTTAGTTTTCGTGCTGATCGCGTCATTCATTATGCCGCACACCGGTGATGTTCGCGGGTGGGATGTGCTGTTCGCGACGCGGGGTTCCCACGCGGCAGCGATCGCGCTGCCGTCGCGCGTGTTCGGTTGGCTGGCTTTGGTTTTCGGCGTCGGTTTCTCGATGCTGGCGCTGCTGACCCGCCGCTGGGCGTTGGCCTGGGTGGCCTTGGCGGGTTCGGCGGTTGCCAGCGCTGCCGGGCTGCTGGCCGTCTGGTCGCGGCAGACGGTGGCCGCGGGGCATCCGGGTCCCGGCGTCGGGCTGGTCGTGGCCTGGATCGCCATCATCCTGTTGACGTTTCACTGGGCTCGGGTGGTCTGGTCGCGCACGATCGTGCAACTCGCCGCCGAAGAGCAACGCCGTCGACTCGCCGCGCCCCAGCAGGCCCGAACGCTGCTGGAAACCCTCGACGACCCCGACCGCACCCAGCCGCCCAAGCCCGACGGCAAGGCCCAGGGCTAGATCCGGATCTAGGTCTAGCGCTTGCGGGTCAGCGCATCGGCGGCAGCGTCCGCCCACTGCCGCCATTGCTCGGCGTTGGCCTTGGCCTCTGCGGCTTCCTTACTGCGCCCCGCCGCCTCTGCCTTCTGGGCCTGGCGTTCGAATTGCTCGGCACGTTGCCGGAACTGCTCGGCGCGGGCCTGAGCCTGCGGATCGGACCAGTCCGATTCGCCGGCGTCGCGCACCTTCTTCTCGACCGCGCGCAGTCGCCGCTCAAGCTCGGCCGACCGTTCCCGCGGGACTTTGCCGATCGCGTCCCACTTCTCGCCGATAGACCGCAATGCCCGCCCTGGCCGCCTCGTGATTGCTGGTGTCGAGTTTTTCCGCCTCGGCCAGCAGCGCCTCTTTGGCGGTGGCGTTCGCCTGAAATTCGGCGTCTCGGCCGGCGGTCGCCGCATTGCGCGCTTTGAAGAAGGTGTCCTGGGCGGCTTTGAAGCGGTGCCACAGCGCGTCATCGACATCGCGGGCCGTGCGTCCGGCGGCTTTCCATTCGACGAGCAGCCTGCGGAACTCGGCGCCGGTTGCGCCCCAGTCCGTGGAATTGACGAGCTCTTCGGCTTTAACGCAGAGCTGCTCCTTGGCCTCGCGGGCACCCGCCCGCTCGCGGTCCAGTTCCGCGAAATGCGATCCGCGGCGTCGGTTGAATGTCTCCCGCGCCGCCGAATAGCGCTTCCAGAGCGCATCGTCGGTTTTGCGGTCCAACCCGTTGATCGTCTTCCATTCGTCGAGGATCGCGTGCAGCCTGTCGCCGGCAACTTTCCATTGCGTCGAGGTGTTGGCCAGCTCTTCGGCTTCGGCGGCCAGGGCCTCTTTGCGGGCAGTTTGGGCCGCGCGATGCTCGTCGCGACGAGCGCGTTCGGCGGCGGCGCTGGCGTCGGCCTGCTCGGTGATTCTGGCAAGCCGTGCGGCCAGCGCATCGAGATCCCCGAGCACGCTTGCGGTCGGCAACGTCTCGGCCAGCCCTGCGGCGCTGGCTTTGATCTTGCGCGCATCGCCGGTACCCGCGGCCAGCCGCTCTTCCAATAGCGCGATTTCGGTGCTCAAGTCGTCGAACCGCCGACCGAAATGGGTGAACGCAGCTTCGGTGTCGCCGGCTTGCCAGGATCCGATGATCCGCTCGCCGGCCGCGCTGAGCAGCCAAACCGTTCCGTCGTCGTCGACGCGGCCGAACTTGTGTGGATCGCTGACCGGCAGCGAAGCGACCGGGTGAGGGTGGGGGCGGGGCGTCGGTCTGGGCCCGGGCCGCGGTCCGGGCCGCGGGATTGGCCGGGGTTCGTTATGTGGCTCGTCAGGCGTCATGAACTGCCGTCACCTACCCTTCGCGCGGTTGTTGGCCGCACACCTGCCGCGCATCGCGGCGCCGTCGCTACGAGGTACTCCCGTGGAGGACTTCACCAACATTGAAGCAGCTTGTTGCGCACAGCGTTTTGAGTTGGTGGCGCAGCCCGTCCGAGCACGGGTTCTGCTGCGTCAATTTCCGCCGTGGCGTTAGCCGGAATTACCCCTTATTCGTGAAACAATTTGGCACTTGCATGCGCAAATAGCGGCAATGGCGGCGTGGACGAGGGGGGTCACCCATCACGAAGGTCGATATCGCGGCGTTACTCGCGGTGGTCGCGGCATTGATATCCGGGGTCGGGGACGTGATCCGTCAGCGGTCCGCGCAGGAGATCACCAACGAACAGGTCGGCCACTTCGAGCTGTTCCGCTTGTCGTTGCGTGACATCCGCTGGTGGTGGGGCGGGTTGGCCGCGGCCGCCAGCTTCGCTCTGCAAGCCGTCGCGCTGGTCCTGGGCTCGGTGGTGCTGGTTCAGGCGTTGCAGGTGACGGCGCTACTTTTCGCGTTGCCGACCAACGCCCGTCTCACCGGTCACCCGGTGAGACGTCGGGAATGGTTGTGGGCGCTGTTGCTGGCCGGCGCGGTGGCGGTGTTCGTCATCGTCGGCGACCCGGCGGCCGGCTATCAGCGCGGCTCGCTGGCGGCCTGGCTCATTGTGGCCGTCGTGTTGGGACCGGCCTTGGCGCTGTGTGTGCTTGGCGCGCGGGTCTGTTCGGGACCGGTCGCGGCGGTGCTGCTGGCGGTCGTGTCGGCGTCGTCGTGGGCGTTGTTCGCGGTGCTGACCAAAGGTGTCGTGGAGGTGTTCCGGGACGGCCCGGGCGCGGTGATGCGCGCGCCCGAACTGTATGCGTGGATATTCGCGGCGCTGGTCGGGACGGTGTTTCAGCAATCGGCATTCCGTGCCAGCACGCTGACAGCGTCGCTGCCCGCGATGACCGTCGCCGAGCCGGTGGTGGCCTCGGTGCTGGGTGTCACGGTGCTCGGCGAGACGTTGGACACCCCTGGTCCGCAGATGTTCATCCTGGTCGCGGCGGTGGTCGCGGTGGTGATCGCGACGACTGCCCTGGCCCGCGGCGAAGCGGCCACCATGGTTGCTGACGGCGACGGCCGGCCGGCATTCCCCGACCCGGACGTAGCGGCCTTACCAGCCCATGCGGTGGCGCCCTCGGCGGCAACGGTCGCCGAGGTGTAACCGACGGCCGGTCGCCGGTCGCCCTAGGCTGACGGTGGAACTGGTCGTGAACGGGTGGTGAACGGTGTCGAAAACGGACTTCGCGGTGTTGATCGCGCTGTGCGCCGCACTGGCGTCCGCGATCGGCGACGTGATCCGTCAGCGGTCGGCCCAGGAGGTCACCGATAAGCAGGTCGGCCACCTGGAACTGTTCTGGTTGTCGGTGCGAGACACCCGCTGGTGGTTGGGCGGCATGGGTGCGGTGGCCAACTACAGCCTGCAGGCCGCCGCGCTCGCCTTGGGCTCGGTGATGCTGGTGACGGCGCTGCAGGTGACCTCGCTGCTGTTCGCACTGCCGATTTATGCTCGGCTGGCTGGACACCGGGTGACGCGCGGGGAGTGGATGTGGGCCGCGACGCTGGTTGCCGCGCTGGCGGTGCTGGTCACCGTCGGCGACCCGGATGCCGGTCACTCGCGCGGTTCGCTGGGGACCTGGTTGGCGGTGGCCGCCGTGATGGGTCCGGTGCTGGTGCTGTGCGTGCTGGGCGCGCGGATCTGGCCTGGCCAGGCCGCGCCGGTGCTGCTGGCGCTGGTGGCCGGCTCGTCGCTGGCGTTGTTCGCGGTGCTGACCAAGGGCGCCGTTGGGGCGGTGTCCGGCGGCTTCGAGGCATTCCTGCGCGCGCCAGAGTCCTACTGTCTGATACCGGCGGCGCTGGCGGGGATGATCTTTCAGCAGTCGGCATTTCGCGCCGGTGCGCTGACCGCTTCGCTGCCGACGGTGACCGTCGCCAAGCCGGTGGTGGCCTCGCTGCTTGGCGTCGTTGTGCTCGGCGAGACGCTGAACACCAGCGGTCCGAGGGTGTTGGCGCTGATCGCCGCGGCGGTGCTGGTGATCATCTCGACAATTGCCCTGGCTCGCGGTGAGGCGGCCACCATAGCGGCGGGCGCCGGGCGCGACGTGATCGTCGCCGATCCAGCGCCGTCGAATCGTTAGCTGCGACGCGCGGCGCCGGGGCCTTCATCACGTGCCTCGGTACCGTGTCATGGAAGAGTCGGTGCCGAATCGACTGTTGAGGGGGAGGTAGCCCGTGCCGAAGGCAGATATCGCCATACTGCTGGCGCTGGCTGCCGCGCTGGTATCGGCGCTCGGCTCGGTCATCCGACAGCGCTCTGCGCACGAGATCGTCGACAAACCGGTCGGTGCATGGAAGTTGTTCATGCTGTCATTGCGCGACACCCGATGGTGGCTGGGCGGTGCGGCCGCAGTAGGCAACTACGCTCTGCAGGCCGCGGCGTTGAGCCTGGGGTCGGTGATGTTGGTGACCGCGCTGCAGGTGACGGTGTTGCTGTTCGCGTTGCCGATCAACGCCTGGATCACCCGAACCCGAGTACCTGCGTGGGAATGGTTCTGGGCAGCGTTGCTGGCCGGCGCGGTCGCGATCGTCGTCGCGGTCGGCAATCCGACGGCGGACCAGCAGCGCGCCCCGCTGTCCACCTGGGTGGTGGTGATCCTGGTGATGGGCCCGGCTTTGGTGCTGTGCGTGCTGGGCGCCCGAATCTGGTCGGGCGCCGTCGCCGCGGTGCTGCTGGCGCTGGTGGCGGGTTCGTCGCTGGCGCTGTTCGCGGTGCTGACCAAAGGTGTCGTCGGGGCGGTCCACGGCGGCTTCTTGGCGCTGCTAGGCGCGCCCGAACTGTATGCCTGGCTCGCCGTTGCGCTGGCCGGCATGGTGTTCCAACAGGCGTCTTTTCGCGCCGGCGACCTCACGGCTTCGTTGCCGACGATGACGTTGGCCAAACCGGTGGTGGGCTGGATCTTGGGAATCACCGTGCTCTCCGAGACACTGCGCGTCGATGGTGTGGAGATCGCTGTCCTGGTGGTGGGGGTGATCGTGATGATCGTGTCCACCGTGGCGCTGGCCAGGGGCGAGGCCGCCGGGATGGAGGCGTTCGGCAGGGGGCGGTCGAAGGCCACCGCGCAATCCTTGGCGTCGTTGGAACGTTAGTTTTATGGCGTGCTGAGCGCCATCGCGATCATCCCGTCAGCGCCGGTGCTGGTCCCCGAGCTTGCCGGAGCCGCAGCCGACGAGCTGGCTGACCTGCGGGCGGCCATGGTTGCCGCCGCCGCCGCGCTGCCGCCTCGCTGGGTTGCCGTCGGGGTGGGCGCCGGGGACGCAGTTGTCGGCCCGGACAGCGTCGGCACCTTCGCGGGCTTCGGCACCGACCTGCTGGTGCGGCTTTCGCCGCAGGCGGATGCAAACGACCAACCCGTGGAGTTGCCGCTCTGCGCGCTGATCGCCGGCTGGATCCGGGCGCAGGCCCAGCCAGACGCTCGGGCGCAGGTCCGGGTCTACGCCGAGCACCACGACGCCCAGACCGCCGTTGCCCTGGGCCGGCGGCTGCGCATCGAGATCGACGAGGCGGCCGAGCCTACCGGCGTGCTGATCGTCGCCGACGGTGCCAACACGTTGAGCCCGGCCGCCCCGGGCGGCTATCACCCCGACGACGCCGATGTGCAGCTCGCCCTCGATGACGCGCTGGCCTGCGGCGACGTCACCGCGCTGACCCGGCTGCCCGAGCAGGTCGGGGGACGGGTGGCCTTCGGCGTGCTGGCGGGCCTGACCGAGCCGGCGCCGCGGTCGGCCAAGGAGCTCTACCGTGCGGCGCCCTACGGTGTCGGGTACTTCGCCGGCGTCTGGCAGCCGTGAGGCCGCTGGCGATCGTCGGGCCGACCGGGACCGGCAAGTCGCAACTGGCCCTTGACATTGCAGAGCGCCTCGGCGGTGCAATCGGTGCGGAAATCATCAACGCCGACGCGATGCAGTTCTACCGCGGAATGGACATCGGCACCGCGAAACTGCCCGTCGCGCAACGCCGCGGCATCCCGCATCACCAGCTCGACGTCCTCGACGTCACCGAGACCGCGACCGTCGCGCGCTTCCAGCAGGAGGCCGCCGCCGACATCGAGGCGATCGCCGCGCGGGGCAAGGTTCCGGTGCTGGTGGGCGGCTCGATGCTGTACATCCAGTCACTGCTCGACGACTGGTCGTTCCCGGCGACTGACCCGGCGGTACGGGCGACGTGGGAGCGGCGGCTTGCCGAGGTCGGCACCGACCGCCTGCACGCCGAGTTGGCCGATCGCGATCCGGCCGCCGCGGCATCGATCCTGCCGACCGACGGGCGGCGCATCGTGCGCGCGCTGGAGGTGGTGGAGATAACCGGTCAGCCCTTCGCCGCGTCGGCACCCGTCATCGGCACACCGCGCTGGGATGCGGTGATCATCGGATTAGATTGCGACACAGAGCTTCTCGACCAGCGATTGGGCGGGCGGACCGAGACGATGTTCGCTCAAGGATTGGTCGACGAGGTGATCACGCTGCTCGACCGCGGCCTGCGCGACGGCGTCACCGCGGCACGGGCGCTGGGCTACGCCCAGGTTCTCGCCGACCTCGACGCGGGAGGTGACGGCGACGCCGCCCGGGAGCCGACGTTCATCGGCACGCGTCGCTATGTGCGACGGCAGCGGTCCTGGTTTCGCCGCGACCACCGGATCCACTGGCTCGACGCGACCGCCGCCGGTAACGCCGACGCCGCGTTGCGGGCTTGGCGGCACGTATCCTGAGCGAGTGATGCGCGCTGACGACGATGATGCCGGCGCAGCCGGGATCGAGGAGTGGCGCAGGTGATGTTCGCGAAAGGCCATGGCACCCAGAACGACTTCGTCGTGCTGGCTGACCTGGACGCCGCGCTGACGTTGACGCCGGCGGTGGTGGCCGCGTTGTGCGATCGGCGCCGCGGGCTTGGCGCCGACGGGGTGCTGCGGGTCACGACGGCGGGGGCGGCGCTGGCCGCCGGGGTGCTCGATCGGGTGCCCGACGGCGTGAGCGCCGACGACTGGTACATGGACTACCGCAACGCCGACGGGTCGATCGCGCAGATGTGCGGCAACGGCGTGCGGGTATTCGCGCATTACCTGCGGGCCAGCGGCCTGGAAACCCGGGACGAATTCGTCGTCGGGTCGCTGGCCGGCCCGCGGCCCGTCGTCTTGCACCGCGTCGATGCGACCACTGCCGACGTCACGCGTCGACATGGGCAAGGCCAACCGGCTGGGGCCCGGGCAGGCCGTCATCGGTGGCCGCGCGTTCAACGGGTTGGCGGTCGACGTCGGCAACCCGCACCTGGCCTGCGTCGACCCTGCGCTGACGGTCGAGGCGCTGGCGGCGCTGGACGTCGCGGCGCCGGTGAGCTTCGACCACAAGCAGTTCCCGGACGGGGTCAACGTCGAAGTTCTCACCGCCCCCGCCGATGGCGCGGTGAGCATGCGGGTGCACGAGCGGGGAGTGGGCGAAACCCGTTCCTGCGGAACCGGAACCGTCGCCGCGGCCGTCGCCGCGCTGTCGCATGCCGGCGCGAGCAGCGGCACACTGACCGTGCGGGTGCCCGGCGGCGATGTCGTCGTCACCATCACCGAGGCCACCAGTTACCTGCGTGGGCCGTCGGTGTTGGTGGCCCGAGGAGAACTGAGTGAGGAATGGTGGCAGAACGCTCTGCGGTAATTCGGATGCATGTCGTCGCTTCGGTGTGCACCATGAGTAATTGCCTATGACATATCCCGACTCTCCTCATTCGGCCTGGCCCGACCACGACACCCCCAGCACGGGTGAGCTTGCCCTCGACGACCGCGCAGCGCTGCGGCGCGTCGCCGGGCTGTCCACCGAACTCGCCGACGTCTCCGAGGTCGAGTACCGGCAACTGCGCCTCGAGCGGGTGGTGCTGGTCGGGGTGTGGACCGACGGCAGCGCCGCCGATGCCGATGCCAGCCTCGCCGAATTGGCCGCGCTCGCCGAGACCGCCGGTTCTGAGGTGCTCGAAGGCATGGTCCAGCGCCGCAGCACGCCGGACGCCTCGACCTACATCGGTTCGGGCAAGGCGCAGGAGTTGCGTGAGGTGGTGCTGGCCACCGGTGCCGACACCGTGATCTGCGACGGCGAACTGTCGCCGGCACAGCTGAACGCACTGGAGAAAGCCGTCAAGGTCAAAGTCATCGACCGCACGGCGCTGATCCTGGACATCTTCGCCCAGCACGCCACCAGCCGGGAAGGCAAGGCGCAGGTGTCGCTGGCCCAGATGGAGTACATGCTGCCGCGGCTGCGTGGCTGGGGTGAGTCGATGTCGCGGCAGGGTGGCGGTGCCGGTGGCAGCGGCGGCGGGGTGGGTCTGCGTGGACCCGGTGAGACCAAGATCGAGACCGACCGGCGGCGCATCCGCGAGCGAATGTCCAAGCTGCGCCGCGACATCAAAGCGATGAAGCAGGTTCGTGACACCCAGCGCAGCCGCCGGCTGGCCAGCAACGTGCCGTCGATCGCGATCGTCGGCTACACCAACGCGGGCAAGTCCAGCCTGCTCAACGCGTTGACCGGCGCCGGGGTGCTGGTCCAGGACGCGTTGTTCGCGACCTTGGAACCCACTACTCGCCGTGGACAATTCGACGACGGGCGGGCCTTCGTGGTCAGCGACACCGTCGGTTTCGTGCGGCACCTGCCGACCCAGCTGATCGAGGCGTTCCGCTCGACGCTGGAAGAAGTGGTCGACGCCGATCTGCTGGTGCACGTCGTGGACGGCTCCGACGTCAACCCGCTGGCTCAGATCAGCGCGGTGCGCCAGGTGATCTCCGAAGTGATGGCCGACCATCACGGCGATCCGGCGCCCGAGCTGATCGTGGTCAACAAGGTCGATGCCGCAAGCGGTTTGGGGCTGGCCAAGCTGCGTCGCGCGCTGCCGGGGGCGTTGTTCGTCTCGGCCCGCACCGGGGACGGCATCGACGCGCTACGCCGACGGATGGCCGAGTTGGCCGCCCCCACCGACACCGCCGTCGACGTCGTGATCCCTTACGACCGTGGCGATCTCGTCGCCCGGGTGCATGCCGACGGTCGGGTTCAGGAAACCGAGCACAACAGCGACGGCACCCGGATCAAGGCGCGGGTACCGGTGGCGCTGGCCGCCAGCTTGCGCGAGTTCTCGGCGACCTGAAACTGCCCCAGATAGCAGAAGCGCCGGAACCTCCAGGTTCCGGCGCTTCTGCTTTGGCGTTTAGAACAGACTGCCCCCCAGGCTGCCCAGGTCGCCGAACAGACCGGTCAGGCCGTCGCCGAGACTGCCCGTCAGGCCGTCGCCAAGACTGCCCAGGTCGGCGAGGCCGCCCAGGTCGGCCAGAGGGCTCGCGCCCGAGGACGGGTCGAAGTACCCCTGCAGGTCGGCCAGGCCGGATCGAAGAAGGTGGTGGCGGCAGGGTTGGCGCCGAGGCCAACGCGTGCTCGATTTCGGTCGACGTTCCGAACAGGTCAGCCTGGGAGATCAAGGCACCGTTGTTCTCCAGCCAGTACAGCTCGACATTGAAGGCGTCGTCGAACTCGACCAGGGCGCCGTTGAACACGTTGTAGGAACCCGGGTCAGAGGCGAGCATTGGCGATCGGGTTGAGCCCGTACAGTCGAAGTCGAGGGAGTGGTGGGTACCCTGTCGGTGCGATTCCGCCAGCGGTGATGGTGTCGAACGGGTTGGCGGCGGTGGGTGCGGGCGACGTCGCCGGAGTCACCCGCGAGGGCGGTTTCGACCGTGAAGATGGAGTTCAACAACGAATCTCGCACCGTCGAGAACGGCGGTCAGGTCGTCCGCGGACGCAATCGGCGCCAGCGCCAGCGCCGCCCCGGCCGCGAAGCTGCCGACCACGGCGATCTTGCGAATGTTCATAGATATGCCCCTTTTACGATTTCCGCCGGCGGCCGGTTACGTACCACCAGAGGTCCCCCAGCATCGCTGCCGAAAAAAACCTGAGCGGAGCCTAACAAAAAACAATGTTTGCGATAAGTCTTTTCCCAACAGGAAATCTCAAGTCGCGCGCCTACTTCTGAAGCCCGCGGATCGGCGAGCCCCTCACCAGCGGCGGAGCCGCCGTCTTACCCCAGCAATTCACCTAATAGCCAATGAAAATACTCAGCATCCACTTAGTCAGCCGAAAATTCCGGCCCACGGGACTATTCGGCCAATTCGTAGACGTCTTCGGCGGGCGTCGCCAGCACCCGCTGCGCCAGCTGGGCCTTGAGCTGGTCGAGGTGGGCCTCTTCGGCCTGATCGCGCTCGGGTTTGCCGGCCAGATCAATGAATTCGGCGGTGACGAAGCCCTTCCGCAGCAGCAGCGTCGCCGCTCGGCCGGCGATGATGACCTGGAAGACGAAGCTTTGCAGCAGCCGGCCGCGGTCGGGTCGCGCCAGGGCGGGATCGACCGTGTAGCGGCCGTCGGTGAACGCTCGGGTGACGGCTTCAAAGCCGTCACGGGCCCCGGGCCCCGCGAAGGCGGTCCGGATGACGATCGAGCGCCGTTGCGGCGGTTGGTTCCCCGATAGCGCCGCGAACGCCCGCTGCATCACTTTGAAGGCAGTGGCCACACCCGCCGGCGAGTACGGTCCGGCGTAGCACAGCATGTCCGTGTAGGAGAACTCGAGCAGCTGCCCGCGTTCCTCCACCAGGATCGTCTCGTCCACGTCGCTGACTGTATGCGCCCGGGACCCGGCACCCGGGCCGCCCAACCATTTGGTTGGTATATCTTGAGCGGCAGAGTCCCCAACCCGCCGGAGGTCATCCATGGGTCGCGCCGTCAAATACCAGCGCACGCTGTTCGAACCCGAGCACGACTTGTTCCGCGAGTCCTACCGGACGTTCCTGGAGCGTCACGTCGCGCCGTACCACGATGAATGGGAGAAGGCGAAGATCGTCGACCGCGGGGTGTGGTTGGAGGCCGGCAAGCAGGGCTTTCTGGGCATGGCGGTGCCCGAGGAGTTCGGCGGCGGCGGCGATTCCGACTTCCGCTACAACACGATCATCACCGAGGAGACCACCGCGGGCCGCTTCAGCGGCATCGGGTTCGGGCTGCACAACGACGTCGTCGCCCCGTATCTGCTGCGGTTGACCAACGAGGAGCAGAAGCAGCGTTGGCTGCCTAAGTTCTGCACCGGCGAGCTGATCACCGCGATCGCCATGACCGAGCCGGGTACCGGCAGCGACTTGCAGGGCATCAAGACCCGTGCGGTCAAGCAAGGCGACCACTACGTGCTCAACGGGTCAAAGACATTCATCACCAACGGGATCAACTCCGATTTGGTGATCGTAGTGGCCCAGACCGATCCAGAAAAAGGCGCGCAAGGCTTTTCGCTGCTGGCTGTCGAACGTGGCATGGAAGGGTTCGAGCGCGGCCGGCACCTGGACAAGATCGGCCTGGATGCTCAGGACACCGCTGAGCTGTCTTTCGCCGACGTCAAAGTCCCCGCGGAGAATTTGCTCGGTGAAGAAGGGCTGGGCTTCATCTACCTGATGCAGAACCTGCCGCAGGAGCGGATCTCCATCGCCATCATGGCGGCCACGGCCATGGAGACCGTGCTGGAGCAAACCTTGCAATACACCAAGGAGCGCAAGGCCTTTGGCAAGCAGATCGGGAGTTTCCAGAACAGCAGATTTATACTCGCCGAGTTGGCCACCGAGGCCACCGCAGTGCGCATCCTCGTCGACGAGTTCATCCGGCTGCATCTCGACGAAAAGCTGTCCGCCGAGCAGGCCGCGATGGCTAAGTGGTACACCACCGAGAAGCAGGTGTATCTGATCGATCGTTGCCTGCAACTCCACGGTGGCTACGGCTACATGCGCGAATACCCGGTCGCACGGGCCTACCTCGACGCGCGGGTGCAGACGATCTACGGCGGCACCACCGAGATCATGAAGGAAATCATCGGTCGCAGCCTCGGCGTTTAGCCCGGCGACGACGGAGAAACGGCTTCGCGTTCGGCAACGTTCTGCGCCCGATGGCGCGCCGACAACAACGACGCCACCGTGGTGACGACCAGGATGACGACGATCACCGTCAACGACATCATCGTGCTCACTTCGGCGACCGGGGCCGGGTTGCCGCCGTTGATGAACGGAATGCTGTTGTCGTGCAAGGCCTGCAGCAACAGGTTCGCGCCGATGAACGCCAAGATCGCCGCCAGGCCGTAGGACAGGTAGACCAACCGGTCGAGCAGACCTTCGATCAGAAAGTACAACTGCCGCAAGCCCAAGAGCGACAATGCGGTGGCCGAGAACACCAGGCAGACGTTCTGAGAAAGACCGAACAGCGCTGGGATCGAGTCGAATGCGAACAACACGTCCGCCCCGCCGACGGCGATCATCACCAGCAGCATCGGCGTCATCACCCGGCGGCCATTCTCGACGGCGAACAACCGGTCGCCGTCGTAGTTTTCCGAGGTGCGCAACAACCGCCTGGCGATGCGGGCAATCGTCGTATCCGCCCTGGGGCGTTCGGATTTCGAGTGTTTGGCAAGGTTGGCAGCCATGATGAGCAGCACGATGCCGAACAGATAAAACGCCCAGTCAAAGATCCTAATGAACGCAGCCCCGATGAAAATGAATCCGGTGCGTGCGACCAGCGCGAACACGATGCCGAACAACAGGACTTTCTGCTGGGCGATCCTCGGGACGGCGAAACTGCCCACGAGGTAGAGAAAGACCAAGAGATTGTCGATCGAAAGGGCCTCATTGCTGACGTAGCAGGCGAAATATTCGACGCTCATGGACATCCCGCCGAAGCCCCACACACCGATTCCGAACGCAATCGCAATTGCGACGTAAACCGCCGACCACACCGCTGCTTCGCGCAACGTCGGAGTGTGCGGGCGGCGGACATTGACGAGGTAGTCCAACGTCACGAGCCCGACGATCACGGCGATAACCACCAACCAGATCGGTCCGGAAGCACCCATGTCCGCTCCGATTCGCTGGGCAACATTGCCGCGGGGCGCTACCCCGATATCGGAGCCACGGTAACGCAAAACCGCGGTAGCAGAGTGCGGCATCAACCAGCCTTGTGGACAGTAATTCCAATCCGCGGGACATCCATTCCGTAGGGTCTTCGTATGAGTTTTCGCGCCTCGTCGGCCGCAGCAGAGTTGTGGCGGCCCGCCAGGCGGTTGAAACTGGCCCCAGGCTTCGGACTGGGCGGCCGCCGGGGAGGGTGGATGACAGGGCAGCAAGGTCGATCGGGGACAGTCGCGCGTGCTGCGCGTGGTCTGGGGGCACTGGCGGCAGGCTTGACCTGCATGGCGCTGCTGGCGCCCGTCGCGACGGCATCGCCGCTGGGCGAGGCCGACGACGCGATCACCGCGGCCTGGAAGGACGCCGGCGCAGAAAATTCGGATCTCGGCGCCAAGCAGGGTGAGTGCTATGTCGACGGACAGGGATTTGCCCAAGACTTCGTGCGCGGCAAGATGTTCTTCACGCCGGCTACCGGCCCCAGGTCGATGACGGGCGCCATCCTGGACAAATACGAAGCCCTTGGCGGCCCGGCGGCCTCCGATCTGGGTTTCCCGACGATCAACGAAGCACACGGGTTGGCCGGCCCCGACAGCCGGGTCAGCATCTTCTCGGCAAGCGACAAGCCGCTGATCTACTGGACCGCCGCGCACGGCGCGTTCGTCGTGCGCGGGGCGATCAACGCTGCGTGGGACAAACTGGGCAGCTCCGGCGGCGCCCTGGGCGTGCCGATTGGCGACGAAACCTACGACGGCGAACTCGCGACCCAGGCGTTCAGCGGCGGCAAGGTCTCCTGGAACAGGCTGACCAAGGCCTTCACAACCGTCCCACCAGACCTGGCGAATCAGCTCACCGGCCTGCAGGTACCTATCGATCCGACGGCGGACATCAACATGGCCTGGCGGGCAGCCGGCGGGGCCTCCGGCCCGCTGGGCGCCAAACAGGGCGACCAGTATCCGGTCGGCGGCAACGGGCTGGCCCAGAACTTCGCCGGCGGCAAGATCTTCTTCAGCACCGTCACCGGCGCCAACGCCGTCGAGACCGACATTCTGACCAAGTACGAGTCGCTGGGCGGCCCGGGCGGCAGCGACCTCGGTTTCCCCACCGCCAACGAGGCCGATGGCGGTTTCAAAGCGACCAGCCGGGTCAGCACGTTCTCGGCCAACGACAAGCCGGTGATCTTCTGGACCGCCGACCACGGCGCATTCGTGGTGCGTGGAGCCATCAAGGCCGCGTGGGACAAACTCGGCGAAGCGACCGGCAAACTGGGCGCGCCGCTGGGCGATCAGACGGTCAACAAGGACGTCGTCACGCAAAAGTTCACCGGCGGCCAGATCGCCTGGAATCAGACGAAGAACAGCTTCACCACCCAACCGGCGAAGTTGGCATCGGCGTTGTCCGGTCTGCAGGTGCCGGGGCAGAAGACGCCGGCCGGCTCGGGGGCTTCTGGTGGCGGGATTGGTGGGCTGGCCTGGCACTGGTGGTGGTTGCTGGTCGGTATCCCGGTCCTGTTGCTGATCTGGCTGGCGGTGCTGGTGACCCGGCGGTGGCGCCGTCGACGCCGTGCCGCGAAACGTGACAAGGCCGTCGAACCCGGCGATTTGGAGCAGTCCGGTTACGAGGCCGTCACCGAATCTGTCCCCCAATGGTCGCCGGAAGGCGACAACGACCTGGCGTCGTCGAGCTTGCCCGACGACTTCCGGCCGCTACGGCGCACCGTGCGCCTGCCAACTCAGCCGGCCAGCGAATGGAGGCCACCGCACCGTGCGGAATCGGTTGACCAGCTGCTTGATGACGAAATCGAAAGTCCCGATGAGTTTCCCGGCTTCGCCAACTTTGACCAGGACGTCGACGAAGACGTGGTTGAGGACGTCGACGACGACTTTGACGAGGAATTTGGCGATGATCCCGATAACGTGGACACGGCTCCGACCGGGATTCCATCGGCGGGCGAAGCGCCAAGCGGACGGCACGCGGCCGCCGACGCCGACGGCGATGATGCTCAAGTCACTGCGGCCCTGCCGACAGCGCGAATCGCACTCGGGCAGTTAGCAATTCATCTTCCGCTCGAGGACCCGTATCAGGTGCCGGACGGATATCCCGTCAAGGCCAACGCGAGCTTCGGTCTCTACTACATGCCCGACAGCGCACTATACGAAGACACGCTGGCCGAAATCTGGTTTACCAGCGAGGAAATCGCGCAAGCCAATGGGTTCCACAAGGCCGGGTAGCCGACTGGGCCGCAGCGGCTTCAGATCTTGCGGATCACCGTGACGACCTTGCCGAGCACGGCAGCGTCGTTGCCCGGGATGGGGTCGAAGGCCGGATTGTGCGGCATCAGCCAGACCTGGCCGCCGGTGCGCTTGAACGTCTTGACGGTGGCCTCTCCGTCGATCATCGCCGCAACGATGTCGCCGTTGTCGGCCACGTTCTGCTGACGGACGACCACCCAGTCGCCGTCGCAAATCGCGGCGTCGACCATGGATTCACCGACCACCTTGAGCAGGAACAGCGCGCCTTCTCCGACGAGTTCGCGTGGCAACGGGAAGACGTCTTCGACGGCTTCCTCGGCCAGGATCGGCCCACCGGCTGCGATGCGTCCGAGCACGGGGACGTAAGTGGGTTCCGGCAGAGCGTCTGAGCCGGCGACGTCGGTGAGAACCGGTGGCCTCGAGGGGTCGTCAGCCGAACGGACGTCGACCGCGCGTGGGCGGTTCGGGTCGCGGCGCAGGTAGCCCTTACGCTCCAGGGTGCGCAATTGGTGGGCCACCGAGGACGTCGACGTCAGACCGACGGCGTCGCCGATTTCTCGAATGCTCGGGGGGTATCCGCGACTGCTCACCGACGCGCGAATGACGTCCAGGATTGTGCGCTGCCGCGGCGTCAGCCCTGACTCCGTAGATCGCAGGGGGCGGTCACCCTCCGTTTTATCGCTATCGCTCATACGGTCGAATGTAGCTCATTTTAACTCGAAATCAAACGTTTGTTCGACGTGTGTCGCAGCGTCGTCCTTAATGCGGCGGCCGGAACTTGTCGGTGCCGCGTCATATCGTCTCCAGCGTGTGCAACAGTTCGATCACATGTTCGGTTTTCGAACGTACTATCGATTATAGTTCGAACAAGTGATCGAGCACGAGCCGACTGGAGGAACGCACATGATGCCCATCGAGACGATCTCGCCAAGCGCGCCGATCCGCATTCGGCCGGTCCAAGTGCGACCGGCCAGCCGCCGTGGTCGGCCCGGTCCCCGGGGTCCTCAGCCGTCCAGGCCCGTCGCCGCGCCCCCGCGTTATCGGGGCACCGGCGTGTTGTTGTCGACGGCGCCGCATCGGCCCCGTCCGATTACGCCGGGGACCACGGTGGCGCTGGCCTTGCTGGCGGGAGTGATCACGGTGTGGCTCGGGTTGGTCGCGCACTTCGGCGGCATGCTGCATGGCGGCTCCGACCAAGCGGCCGGTCAGGTGCCCGACCGGCTCGCCGTAGTGCGGGTCGAGCCGGGGGAGACGTTGCAGCGCCTTGCCGCCCGGGTGGCACCGGACGCCCCGACCGGCCAGGTCGCTGCCCGCATCCGCGAGCTCAACGAACTCGACTCCGCAGCGGTGACGGCGGGCCAGACGCTGATCGCACCGGTGGGCTGACGGCCTCGCGTGCACTGGCATGACCCGTGTGCCATTTACCAGGCGCGACATCCGGCAGCGCTAGGCTCGCAGCCGATCCCGCAGGTAGGCTCGTGGTGGTCTGGGACACCCCCACGTCAGCGCGGCGAAGGAGCGGCCATGCACTGTCCGTTCTGCCGGCATCCCGATTCTCGAGTCGTTGACTCCCGCGAGACCGACGAGGGACAGGCCATCCGACGCCGCAGGTCGTGCCCGGAGTGTGGACGACGATTCAGCACCGTGGAAACCGCGGTGCTGGCTGTGGTCAAGCGCAGCGGCGTGACCGAACCTTTCAGCCGCGAGAAGGTGATCAGCGGTGTTCGGCGGGCGTGTCAGGGCCGTCAAGTCGACGACGACGCGCTGAACTTGCTTGCCCAGCAGGTCGAAGACACCGTGAGAGCTGGTGGGTCGCCGGAGATTCCCAGTCACGAAGTCGGGCTTGCGATACTCGGGCCGCTGCGAGAACTCGATGAAGTCGCCTATCTGCGATTTGCTTCGGTGTACCGATCTTTTTCGTCTGCAGATGATTTCGAGCGCGAGATCAAAGCGCTGCGTGCTCACCGCACGGTTCCCGCTTCCGGTTGATCGGCGCCTCGGCTGCCCGCAAGTAGTGTCGGGTCATGACGCGAGTTGTGCGAGCCCAGGTCTGTGTTGCAGGCGGTGGTCCCGCGGGCATGGTTCACGCTCTGCTACTGGCCCGGGCCGGCATCCAGGTTGCTGTGTTGGAAAAACACAACGACTTTTTGCGTGACTTCCGCGGCGACACCGTGCATCCGAGCACATTGCGGATCATCGACGAGCTGGGGTTCATCGACGAGTTCCTGCGTCTACCCCACACCAAGATCACGCGACTTGCCTTCGACACAGACGGCTCACTTCGCACTTTCGGTAACTTCAGCGCGCTCAAATGGCTCGGTTTCAAACAGCCCTACATCGCATTGATGCCGCAATGGGACTTCCTGGACTTTCTCGCCGAAAAGGCAAGTGCCTACCCGGAATTCACGTTGATCCGCAACGCCGAGGTCAAGGATTTGATCTTCGAGGGCGATCGAGTCGTCGGGGTGCGCACGCCGGAACTGGAGGTGCATGCCGACTTGGTGGTCGGCGCCGACGGGCGTGGATCGGCGGTGCGGGCCGCGGCGGGGTTGGAGATCGCCAGCACGCATGCCCCAATGGACGTCTTGTGGTTCCGGCTGAAGTGGCGCCCGGGCGATCCTCAAGAGCTCTTCGGAATAATCCGTAAGGGCCTGATGATCGCCATGATCTATCGGGGCGACTATTGGCAGGTCGCCTATCTCATACCGAAGGGGGAGAATCCGCGAGACGGCTCACTGGAGGCGTTCAAAGAGCGGCTGGCGTCCGTAGAGCCCAAGTTCCGCGAACACGTCAACGATCTACGCTGCTGGGACGACACCAGCCAGCTCGATGTGCGGGTGGATCGGCTCAAGACCTGGTGGCGTACCGGCCTGCTCTGCATTGGCGATGCCGCGCATGCCATGTCACCAGCCGGCGGGGTCGGCATAAACCTGGCTGTGGCCGATGCGGTGGCCGCAGCCAACATCGTCTGCGACCCGTTGCGCGAAGGTCGGTTGACCGAAACCGATCTCGCTAAGGTGCAGCGCCGGCGTGAGCTTCCCGCCCGCATCATCCAGGCCGGTCAAGTGTTCATCCAGAACAGGGCGATTGAACCCAATTTGACCGGTGATCTGTCGCCGATCCATCTGCCGAAGATCGTCGGCCTGGGTCCGTTTCAGTTCCTCCCGCCGATCGTTGTCGGTCGCGGCTTCCGTCCTGAACACGTGCGCACCCCGGACGTGCACACCGCATAGTGCGCTTCGGCATCCGGCGTCCCCCTCGGGCCATTCTGGCCCGCATCGTCGCCGGACTAGGTCTGGATTGTCCGGCTCCTCCTCGGGCCATTCTGGCCCGCATCGTCGCCGGACTACGCTGACGGAATGTTGCCGGACCTGCACCCCTACCTGCGGGCGCTGGCGCCGTTGCTCGGCGCATGGCAGGGCCGCGGGTCCGGCGAGTACCCCACGATCGAGCCGTTTGACTACCTCGAACAAGTCACGTTTTCCCATGTGGGAAGACCGTTTTTGATTTACGGGCAGAAAACCAAGGCCGCAGCCGACGGGGCCCCGCTGCATGCCGAGACCGGTTATCTTCGCGTACCGCGACCCGGCCGGGTCGAGTTCGTGCTGGCGCACCCAAGCGGCATCACCGAAATCGAGGTGGGCACCTTCACGGCCGACGGCGCCACGATCGAGCTCGAGATGACCGCGGCGCAGATCGGTCTCACGCCGACCGCCAAAGAGGTGACCGCCCTTGGTCGCCGCTTCCGCGTCGACGGCGATGAGCTGTCCTATTCCCTGCAGCTGGGCGCGGTCGGACAACCGCTGCAACATCACCTCGCCGCGGTGTTGCACCGCAAAGGCTGAATGTCGCGCAGGGCGGGATCGCGGCTAATCGATGCGTCGCACACCGTCGTTGACGACGCGACCGGCAACCCGAACCCAACCCTGTGGGCTCCAAGTGGTTTCGATCTTCGATCCCTTGCCTTGGGTGATGCTCAAGTCGCGGCTGAGGTAGTCGGTGATCCGCACAGCGGCCGATCCCGTCGCTTCGTCTTCTGCCACACCCAGATTGGCGGCGAACAACCGAGAGCGCAATGATCCGGCGGACTCGTCGATCCATGCCCATAGGTAGTGGGCCACATCGTCGGGGAAGTCGGCCGAGTCGGCCGCGGCGAGGTCGTCAAGACTTTCGAGATCATGAACGGCGAACCCCGGAGCCCATTCCGAGCGGGCGCTGATGGCCGTGACGTCGTCGTCGTAGCTCACCTGCACAACTCCGGCCGGCACCTGCAGCGTGCGAATCGGTGTACCTGCGGCTCGCAACCACCATGACGCTCCGACCGTCGGGTGCCCGGCGAACGGCAGCTCGGTGAGCGGGGTGTAGATACGGGCGTGCGCAGTAGCAGAGCCGGCAGCGGGCAAATCGACGAAAACCGTTTCGCTGTAGCCTAATTGAGCTGCCAGATGTTGACGCTGATCCGGCTCAACCGTGGCGGCGTCGACCACGCCGAGTGGATTACCGAAATTGCCCGCGGAGTCGGTGAAAACGCGCAACACCGTGACGTCGATGCTCATGAAATCGACTGTACGACGTCATGTCGACGCGCTGATCAGGTGGCGCTGCGCTCGTCGGAGCCCATGGCACTCAACACCGCGACACGGGTGTCCACCGGTCCGGAGACGGTCTGCGCGCCGCCGCCGTTGCGCAGCAGCTCGCGCAGCGCGATCTGGTCGTATTCGGAAGGCTTGGTGGAATCGATGAACCGCTCGACGACCTCGATGAAGCGATCGGGGTCGTCGTGGAACGGGAAGTGGCCGGAGCGCTCAAAAATCTCCAACTGGGAGCCTGGCATGGCCGCGTGGGCCATCCGGGCATGGCTGACAGGTACCACCACGTCCTGCGAGCCCCAGATGATTTGCACTGGAACAGATTCCGTCAAATAACATCGATCCAGCATGGTGACACTCTGGCCACGCCAGTCCACCACCGCCCGCAACGTGCGGGTGAACGCCGCGGAGGCCATCGGCTCGGGTAAGTCGGCCAGCACGCGTAGCACGTCGGGCAGGTCGTGGCCCAGTGCCGTGGAACCCAACACCAAGCCGGCCGCGCGCCCGAAGATCTGCAAAGCCGGCAGTACCAGGGGCAGCCGCAACAGCGCCAGCGCCTCGCTGCCCATCGGTAATGACGCCAGTCGCAGCGCGATGTTGACGTCCTTGGTGACACCTCCGGCGCCGACCAAGACCAAACGCTCGACCAGTTGCGGGAATTGGTAGGCGAACTGCATTGCCACACCGCCGCCGAGCGAATGGCCGACCACCGTGGCTCGCTCGATGTCGAGGACGGAAAGCAGGTCCCGCATCCCGTTGGCGTACGCCGCTACCGAGTAGTCGGCGCGCGGCTTATCCGACTGTCCGTGGCCCAGGAGGTCGACGGCGATAACCGTGAACCGTTGCGCGAGTTTGGATTGCACGGTTGCCCAGGTCGTCGAATTGTCGCCAATCCCGTGGATCAGCAGGATCACCGGGCCGGAGCCGGCGATGCGGAATGCGCGCCGATAACCATGGATGGTGCGGAATTGCAGTGAGGGTGTGACTTCCCGCACCGGGCGAAGATTGGGCTTCCGCTCGGTCATATTCGCCAACTTCATTGTCGGGCGCCGGGTCAGGACGCTTAGGTCGAACCGTCGTCGTCGAACTTCTTCTCCGCCTGCTGCGCCAGGAAACGCTCGAACTCCGCGCCGAGTTCGTCGCCGCTAGGCAGATCCTCATCCCGCGTCAGCAGCGACCGATTCTCCTGCGCGGCAATGAAGGCATCGTACTGTCGCTCCAGCGCCGCCACCACTTGAGCGACTTCCGAGCTGGCCTCGACCTGCTCGTCGACCTTGGTCTTGATCTCGGCCGCCGCCTCGGCGAGCCCGTTCATCGGCAGCTGCAGAGAACCGGTCTTGGCCAGCTGCTCCAGCAACGCCTGCGCGGCCGCCGGATAGTCCGTCTGAGCCAGGTAATGGGGGACATGAACGGTGAAACCCACGACCTCCTGCCCGTGCTGCGCCAGCCGGTACTCCAAGAGGTTCGACGCGCTGGCGGGAACCTGCACTTCGGAGATCCACGGCGTGAAGTCGGCGATCAGGTCGCGATTGTTGGAGTGGGCAGTCATCGTGACCGGTCGGGTGTGTGGAACCGCCATCGGGATGGTGCCCAGGCCGATGGTCTGCCGAACGCCGAGACGCTCAGCCAACAACCGCACAGCGGCGATGAAGCGCTCCCACTTCAAGTCCGGCTCCATGCCGGCCAGTAACAGAAAGGGCGTTCCGACACTGTCGTGCAGGGCGTAGAGGCTGAGGTCGGGATCGTCGTAATGGGTGAAGTGATCGGTTTTGAACGTCATCAGGGGCCGCCGCGACCGGTAGTCGAGCAACTCGTCGATCGCAAAAGAGGCCACCAGCTCGGTGTCCAAGGTGTCCTTGAGGTGGTGGGCGGCCAGCCGGATCGCGTGACCGGCGTCGGAAAAGCCTTCCAGGGCGTGCACCAACACCGGCCCGCGCCCATCGGACGACGACAGCTGGGGCGCCGGGAACTCGAGCTCGTACATGCCGTTGTGCTCGAGCTGGTGACGCGGCTTGTTGTCGGGGGGCTCGTTATGGCCCATCGGTGTTGCCTCCTCGCCACGGCGCGGTATGCGCACCGTCTCAGATAGTGTCCCTCAGATCGGGGAGCCGCGGATACCGGACCGGCTCCGGACCCCCGCCGATGTTTTGGAAAACGCGGTCGGGACTGGCCGCATTCCAGTGAGGTACCCGTTTCGCGCGGCGCTGAATTTGCCGGGACGTCGTCGCCCATCGTCGCCTGCGCCCACCCGATCGGGCATGATCGACGGCGATGCGCATTCTGGCAGCAGTAGTGGGCTCGGCCATGATCCTGGTCGGCTGCGGACATCAAGCGCAATCTGCACCCGTCACCAGCCAACCCGAACATACCGTCGCTGATAGCGCGAACCGGGTTGTCGCTGCGCCGGTGGATCCCGATCCGCGGGTGGGTGCGGTGTTCCTGTCCGGCAGCAGCGACCTGCACGCCTGTACTGGCTCAGTGCTGCATTCGGCGGCAGGCAATCTGGTGTTGACCGCCGCGCATTGCTTGAGCCCCGGTGCTCCGGCACGGTTTGTTCCCGGCTTCGCCCGTAAAGCCACAGCCGATGATCTGTGGACTGTGGATGCGCTGTACCTGGATCCGCGATGGCTGGCCGACAAGGATCCGCTGGCCGACTACGCGATCGCGCGGGTCAGCCGCCCCGGCGGGGGATCGGTCGAGGGTCTGGTCGGTTCGGCGTTGTCTCTGGGTAGTGCGCCGGCGCGAGGTAGCCGGGTCAATGTGGTCGCCTACCCCGCGGGCGTCGGTGGCCTGCCCATCGGCTGTCAGGCCAGCATCGGAATCAGCGCGGGCGGCTACCCTGAGCTGCCGTGCGCGGGCCTGGTCGACGGCACCAGCGGCGCGCCCTGGATCAGCGGCACGACCGTCACCGGGGTGATCGGTGGTCTGCACGGCGGGGGCTGCGCGGAGAATCTGTCCTACTCGTCGCCGTTCGACCAGCGCATCGCCCAGCTTTTCGCGCGTGCCGAGGCAAGCGGCCCGGGTGACGTGCCACCGAACGCCTACGACGACGAGTGCTAGCTGCCGAACTGGCTTAGTGCGCGCACTTTGTTCATCACGTCCAGTGCGGCGACCTTGTAGGCCTCGGAGAACGTCGGGTAGTTGAACACCGCGTCGACCAGGTACGCCACCGTGCCGTCGCAGCCCATCACCGCCTGTCCGATGTGCACCATCTCGGTGGCGTTGCTGCCGAAGATGTGCACGCCGAGCAGCTTGAGGTCCTCGGTGGAGACCAGCAGCTTGAGCATGCCGTAAGAGTCGCCGGCGATCTGGCCGCGAGCCAGCTCGCGATACCGCGCCACACCGACCTCGTAGGGCACCGCGTTCTTGGTCAGCTCCACTTCGGTGGCGCCGACGTAGGAGATCTCCGGGATCGAGTAGATGCCGATCGGCTGCAGCGCGGTCAGGCCGTGCACCGGCTCGCCGAACGCGTGGCAGGCCGCCACCCGGCCCTGGTCCATCGAGGTCGACGCCAGCGCGGGAAAACCGATGACGTCGCCGACGGCGTAGATGTGGTCGACCTTGGTCTGGAACAACTCGTCGACGAAGATCCGGCCGCGGGCATCGGCCTCCAGCCCGGCGTTGGCAAGTTCGAGGTTCTCGGTCTGGCCTTGCCGGCCGGCCGAGTACATCACCGTTTCGGCGGGGATCTTCTTGCCGCTGGCCAGGCTGGTGACGGTGCCCATCGAGCCGACCTGAACGCCGGTCACCTCCTCGCCGAAACGGAACGTAACCGCCAGGTCGCGCAGGTGGAAGCGCAGCGCCTCGATGATCTCGGGGTCGCAGAAGTCCAGCATGTCTTGTCGCTTCTCGACGATGGTCACCTTGGTGCCCAGTGCGGCGAACATCGACGCGTACTCGACGCCGATCACGCCCGCACCGACCACCACCATCGACGCCGGGATGGACTGGAGATCAAGGATGCCGTCGGAGTCCAGCACCCGCTGCTCGTCGAACTCCACCCCTTCGGGACGCGCGGGTTTGGTGCCGGTCGCGATGACGATGTATTCGCCGCTGACCGTGGTGCGCTCGCCACGGGAACGGTCTTCGACGAGAAGGGTGCGTTCGTCGCGAAACCGGCCCTCGCCGGGGATCAGATCCACCCGGTTGCGCATTAACTGGTTGCGCACCGTTTCGGCTTGTTTGCCGATGACGTGGCTGGTTCGCGACAGCAGGTCGGCCGGTGTGATCTTGTCCTTGACCCGATAGCTCGCGCCGTAGAGCTCGCGCTGGTTCATCCCGGTCAGGTACAGAACCGCCTCGCGCAACGTCTTCGACGGGATGGTGCCGGTATTGACGCAGACGCCGCCGAGCATCGGCCGCTGCTCGACGACCGCGACTTTTTTGCCCAGCTTGGCCGCCGCGATCGCGGCCTTCTGGCCGCCTGGGCCAGAGCCGATGACGACCATGTCGTATTCGAGTATCGAACCCATGACTAGACACTTACGCCCGTTGCGTTGCGGGCGTGCGTCGAAAACGGCTACGTGCACGTGAACAATGCATCGCCGCAGGCTTTGTCCCCAGCCGCGGGTTGCTCCACAGCCCATGGGTCACACCGTGGTTGGCGTCGGCGGCCTGACGGTGCCAGTTGCCAGCGTCGTCGCCATGACCAAGCAGCGACGTGACTTTGAACTGAATCGCCCCGGCGCGGTAATCGCCGCGCTCCCGGCCGTATTGGGTTTCGTGCCGGAGAAATCGTTGGTGTTGTTATCCATCGACGGCGGCGAACTGGGGTCGGTGATGCGGGTCGACCTCTCCGACGCATTCGCTGACCAGATCGGGCATCTCGCGGAGGTCGCCGCGGCCGCCGGCCCAGAGGCGGCCATCGCGGTGATCGTCGATGCCGACGGCGCGGGCTGCCCGATGTGCAACGAGGAATACCGCGACCTGTGCTCGACGCTCACCGGCGAACTGTCACGGCACGACATCGTGCTGTGGGCGGTGCACGTGGTGGACCGGGTGGCCGCCGGCGGCCGGTGGCACTGCGTGGACGGCTGCGGTGCGGGTGGCGTCGTCGAGGACCCCTGCGCGTCACCGCTGGCCGTGGCGGCGGTGCTCGACGGTCGTCGGCTCTACGCGCGCCGTGCCGACCTGCAGGCGGTCATCGCGGTCGACGACCGGGCCCGGAGTACGTCGCTGACCGCCCTGATCGCCGAACGCGCCGCAGCGCGGGATGAGGCACACCGTGCTGCCCCAATGACCTGCGTCCGTCGCGACGTCGAGGACGCGATGGCTGCCGCCGCCCGGGTGGGCGACGGACAACAGCTCGCCGACGCCGAGCTGGCCGGCCTGGCATGCGCGCTGGCCGACGTGCAGGTGCGAGACACGCTGTATGCCCTGGCGGTTGGCCACAGCGCCGGGGAAGCCGAGTCGTTGTGGGCGCTGCTGTCGCGCAGCCTGCCCACGCCGTGGCGGGCGGAGGCCCTGGTGTTGCTCGCGTTCAGTGCCTACGCCCGCGGCGACGGACCACTGGCCGGGGTATCGCTGGAGGCCGCGCTGCGCTGCGAACCGGGTCACCGGATGGCCGGCATGCTCGACACCGCTTTGCAATCGGGCCTACGGCCCGAGCACATTCGAGAACTGGCGGCCACCGGATACCGGTTGGCCAAGCGACTCGGCGTGCGCCTGCCTCCGCGACGCGCGTTCGGTCGCCGCGCGGTCTGAGGTGTGCGGCGCAGCTAGACCTTTTCGACCTTGACGGCGTGGGCCATCTCATGCGGCAGGCTGACGTTCTCGTGGCCCGGAATCACGATCGTCACCCCACCCGCGGGGTTGGCTTCCACGGTCACCCTGGCGTTAGGGACGACACCGGCGTCCTTGAGGCGGGTGATCAGGTCGATGTCACCCTGAACGTGTTCGGTCAGCTGACGCACCACAACTGCGACGGGTGATCCGGCGGGCAACTCGGTCAACCGCACCAGGTTGGCGTCTTCGGCGCCGAACCCGTCCCCGACGCCCAAATCCAGCAGCCCGGGAATGGGGTTGCCGAACGGCGAGGTGGTCGGGTTGTCGAGCACTTGCACGAGCCGACGCTCGACGTCTTCGCTCATCACGTGCTCCCAGCGGCAAGCCTCGGCATGCACTTCTTCCCACGGCAACCCAATGACGTCGACCAGCAGCCGTTCGGCCAGCCGGTGCTTGCGCATCACCGAAACGGCCAACGCCCGGCCCTTGTCGGTCAGCTGGAGGTGGCGGTCGCCGGCCACGTGCAACAGCCCGTCGCGTTCCATCCGCGAGACGGTCTGGCTGACCGTGGGCCCGCTCTGGTCGAGCCGTTCGGCGATCCGGGCACGCAGCGGAGTCACGCCCTCTTCTTCAAGGTCGTAAATGGTCCGCAGGTACATCTCGGTCGTATCAACCAGATCGTTCATTCCGCACCCTCCATTGCCGCTGAGTCTACTTGCCCAGCTGCGCGAATGGTTCGCTAACACTCCAGCGCAGCTCGATGCCCGCCGCGGGTGCGGCGGGCATCGAGCTCGTGCTGATGCGGGTCGTCAGCTCGCGTAAGACCGCAGCCGGTCGGCTCGATCACCGTTGCGAAGCTTGACCATCACCTCGCGCTCGATCTGGCGAACCCGTTCGCGGGACAGACCGAACAGCTTGCCGATCTGGTCGAGCGTGCGGGGTTGCCCGTCGTCAAGCCCGAAGCGCAACCGGATCACCTGATGCTCACGCTCGTCGAGTGTGGCGAGCACACTGCGAATGTCGGTGTGCAGAAGTTCGGCGATCACTGCGTTCTCCGCAGACATCGCTTCGGCGTCCTCGATGAAATCGCCCAGCGGCGCTTCCTCTTCGGACCCCACCGGCATGTCAAGGCTGACCGGATCGCGGCTGTGCTCGAGCAGGTCGTTGATCTTCTCGACTGGGATGCCGGATTCGGAGGCGAGCTCCTCGTCGCTGGCTTCGCGCCCGAGCCTCTGGTGTAGCTCGCGTTTGATGCGCGCCAGCTTGTTCACCTGCTCGACCAAGTGAACCGGCAGCCGGATGGTGCGGCTCTGGTCGGCCATACCCCTGGTGATCGCCTGTCGGATCCACCAGGTCGCGTAGGTGGAGAACTTGAATCCCTTTGTGTAGTCGAACTTTTCCATAGCGCGGATCAGACCCAGGTTGCCTTCTTGGATGAGGTCCAGCAGCGGCATCCCGCGGCCCGTGTAGCGCTTCGCCAGCGACACGACCAACCGCAGGTTGGCTTCCAACAGGTGGCCGCGCGCTGCCTCGCCGTCGCGCACAATGGCAGCCAGGTCGCGTTTCCGGTTCTCGCCGAGGCGCTTGCGGGTCTCCAGCAAATGCCGAGCGTAGAGGCCGGCCTCGATGCGTTTGGCGAGCTCGACCTCGTCGGCGGCGTTGAGCAGCGCCGTCTTGCCGATCCCGTTCAGATAGACGCGCACCAGGTCCGCGGCGGGGCTTTGAGCATCCAGATCGCTATCAACCCGGCGTGTGGTGGCATTTGCCATGGCGGCCTCCTGATCGGCATGAAGTGTCATGGGGTACAACGACCCACCCGGGCTAGTAGTTCCCGCCGGGTGGCCATCCCACACCCGTTGACGTGCGCGAATGTCGGCTTGCCCTGAGAATGTGCTGAGAACCCGGTGCGGCGTCGGGTTATTCGGAACCGTCAGCTTTCGTCCACGGCGATTCCGGTTGCGGCGGTGGCCGAACGTAGCGCTCGAGCGATGGGCGTTCGGCGGTGGGGAAGAGCGGAGTTCGCCGTGTGGGTCCGTCGAATCGACGCGGTTCGTCGGCGCGCCGCGGCGGTCGGTCGTTGGCGATCAGCACCGCCATCCACGGCAGCGGGATCGACGCGGCGACGATCAGCAGCGAGACGAGACCGTTGTGCCACAAGCCATACGCGACGGCGGCCAAAATGAGGGCCGGAATCCGGAACGACATCAGTGTCAGGTATTTGCGGACCCGTTGACGGTGCTGTACTTCGTATGCGGGTGCGGCGGCGGTGATGAGGATCGGTCGACCATCGTCGTCGAAACCCAGCTCATGGCTGCGCCTCATCTCTCCACTGTTGCACAACTTCGCTTACGGTGACGCACCCGGTTGCGGCACAATATGAGCCATGCAGACCCAGACGATCGAGCGCACCGACGCCGACGAACGCGTCGACGACGGGACCGACAGCGACACTCCCAAATACTTCCACTACGTCAAGAAGGACAAGATCGCCGAGAGCGCCGTGATGGGCTCGCATGTCGTGGCGCTGTGCGGCGAGGTCTTCCCCGTAACGAAGGCGGCCAAGCCGGGCTCGCCGGTATGCCCGGATTGCAAGCGGATCTACGAGTCGCTCAAGAAGAGCTGATCTGATCGACGCTGACGTGGGCCGGTTCGTCCGGCCCGTCATCCCCGTCATCGTGGTCGTCAGCCTTGGTGCGTGATATCAGCCACCTGCGGATTCTGTGGGCATGGGTTCGCGGCGCCGGCCACTCCTCCTGGATGGCGGCGTTGAACTCCGCGCCCAGCATGATGGAAAAGCCGGCGAAGAAGGCGAACAGCAGAAAGGCGATCGGTGTGGCCAGCGCGCCGTAGGTGTAACCGGTGCCGGTGATGTACCTCAGGTAGATGCGCAGCCCCAGCGTCGCGATCACGAATGCCACGCTGGCCAGTGCCGCACCGAAGATCAACCGGTGCGATGGCAACGGTTCCGGCAAGGCCACCCGATACAGGACGACCACGGTGACGATGAGGCCGGTGAGCAACGCCGGGTAGTAGCCGTAGGCCAACACATCCTGCAAGCCGTCGGGAATGAATTCGGCGAGCTTGCGCGGCCCGCGCACCATCAGCGGGGCAGTGACGATGACGAAGAGCAGCATCACCACATACAGCAGCAACGCGAAAAGGCGCTGGCGCACCGGATGCCGCAGCGGGGTCTGATCGTGGGCCTCGACCACCGAATCGACGAACGCAGAGATTGCCGACGATCCGGCCCACAGCGAAATCACAAAGCCCAAGGACACCACTTCACCGCGGGCGCCCCGATCGATGTCGGCGATGGTCGGCTCGATGATCTCGTGCACCACGCTCGGAGAGAAAATCTTGTTCGACATCGACACCAGGCGTTGTTCGATCGCGGACATGGTGTCCGGCCCGAACAGCGGCGCGACATAGGCGAGGCTCC
The DNA here is from genome assembly GCA_963833915.1 of uncultured Actinomycetota bacterium. Lineage (GTDB taxonomy): Bacteria > Actinomycetota > Actinomycetes > Mycobacteriales > Mycobacteriaceae > Mycobacterium. Next base: position 52,705 of record CAWHZO010000014.1, on the reverse strand, counting down.
CCAGCAGCCCCAACAACAGTGGCGGGAGCGACAACGCCGACCAGAAGGCCGCTTGCGCGGATTCGGAGAAGATCGAGTCGTCCCAGCTTTTCGAGAACGCCCGCTTGGTGATACGCCAGATGTGATGGCGCGAGGGCTTCACTACTGGGTCGCTCATGACCTGTTCAGGATTCCTGACGAATTGCCTTGCCGCCAGGATCGCAGGTGGCGAGTCGTGTCTTAGGACTCCACCGGGTCCGCGCTGACTTCCAGCACCGCGGACAACTCGATCAGTTTCGCCTCGTGCTCGTTGGCGTGATGCCGGCAGAACAAAAGTTCCGCGCCGGAGGGCAGCGTGGCGCGCACGCGTGCAGCAGCGCTGCATCGATCGCACCGATCAGCCCGGGTTAACTCTGGACTGGTCAAAGTTGCGGTCATCGCTTCTCCGTTCTGCCTTCTCCACTGTCTCAGATGTCTGAGCGTTTGGCCGTCTTCACCGCGGGTTTACCCGCTGTGTCGTTTCTCACGCCTGTGTGCTGGGCGCTCGGTGCAGGATGGCGGTATGGATCAGCCGCCGCCGGTGCTGGTACACCTGTGTCCCACCGATGACTGGGCGGCCGCCAGGATCCGTGGCGAGCTTCGACCTGAGTCTCTTACCAGCGCGGGGTTCGTCCATTTGTCGACGCCCGACCAAGTGCACCTACCGGCCAACCGCCTTTACCGCGGTCGCGATGACCTGTTACTGCTGCACATAGATCCGACCCGTTTGGACTCACCCATTCGTTGGGAACTAGGAGTAGCAACGGATCCGGAGTCCATGCTGTTCCCGCATTTGTACGGCGCCTTGCCAGTTGGCGCTGTGATCAATGTCACCAGCTACCGGCCATCTGCTGACGGAACCTTCCCGCCGGTCGGGGGAGTGCCCGATGAGTAGGCGTCGGCTTCGATTTCCACCAACAGCTCGGGCGCGATGAGCGCCGACACCTCGACCATGGTGGCCGCCGGGCGGATCTCACCGAAAACCTCGGAATGGACCGCGCCGACCTCACGCCAGCGTGAAATATCGGTCACATAGATGCGGGTGCGGACCACGTCGCTGAGCGTCGCACCGACCTCCGTTAGCGCGATCTCGACGCGGCGCAACGCTTCTCGCGTCTGGGCGCCGATGTCATCAGCCGGCGCCGGGCCGGTTGTCCCGGATACGACGACGTGCGGGCCGACGCGCACCGCACGGGAATAGCCAACGGTCGACTCGAACTCGGATCCGGACGAGACACGGATGCGGCTGGTTGACATTCGGTCAACTTAGGCCAGTCGCATCGCCGGCGCACCCGAATTACCTGTCGCCCAACGTGAGCGACGGAGCTCAGCCCAGGTAGTCGCGCACTAGGGCTCGAGATGCGCTGTGCATTACCGCTGTTGGCGCAGGCAGTCGATGGCCCACTGCACGGGGGCCGTGCCGGCGGGTCAGCGTCCCTTGGGTCCGCCGCTCCGGTGCGACCGCCGGTGCTTCGGCTCGACCTCGTGGGGCCGGGGGCGGAGCCACTTGAGCATGTCCTCGGTCCGCCGCAATTGCTCCTCGGCGACCATGAGCTCGGCACGCAGGCCCGCGATCTGCAAATCGAGTTGGTTGTACGGCGGAGACGGCACGTTGGGGGCCCCGATCCGCTCGAAGGCAGTGACGTCCGGCCCTGCGACTGCGTCAGTGGCCATGGTGTCCTCCTCGCTCATATGGCTACCGTTCGATGGTGCCGCGAAGCAGAGCAACTGACGCGAGTAGTCCACTACCCGTCTTGTTTCGACGTTCACCCAGGCGAACACAAGCACCACAAGATCGCAGATATGGACGAGCCCCGATCAGCCATGTGGATCGCCGCGCTACCCATTGACCCGCCGCGCGGCTTTCGAGACGGTTTTGCATCGGCGCAAGAACGCGCCAGGCGGACCTTACAGGCACCGTGCCGTGCGGAAGATTCCTGCTTGGTGCGGTGGCTGTGCGATGCGCTACTGCGCGGGCAGTTTCAGCCCCCGGTTGAAGTAACCTCCCACGCGTATTGTTTCTGGCGTTATGGATGCGACAATCCTTCTCGTTTCATTTCTCGTTTTCTTTCTCGTTATCGGGGGGATCGTGTTTGCGGCGAGGGCCGCCGATGCGAGGGCCGCGGCGAGGGCCGCCGATGCGAGGGCCGCGGCGGCGAGGGACCAAACCGCATGGGCTGACAATGCAGCCGCACGAGACGAAGCACATGAGAACCCTGCGAGCATGTCCCCCGTTGAGACGATTGACGCAGACGATGATGCTCCCGCTCAGTTCTACGACGATGCGGCCGCTCAGTTCTACGACAAGGTGCCGAAGCAGTTCCTCTACAGCAAGCAGCAGGCAGCAACAGCGCTAGCCATGTCGACGGGCCGTCTCAACGATCTAATACGCGCCAAGAAGATCACGGCGGTACAAGACGGTGGAAGGGTGAAGTTAACGTCCGCGGATCTGCAAGCCTATGTGGATTCCCTGCCCTCTTCGGGCGGTTCCCCGGCGGCTGAGCCGGAGTGCAACCCTGGGGCGGAATGACAAGGGCTCCTGGCGCTTGGTCAGCCCGTTAGTCGGCAGTGTCGCTCAGTCCAGGTAGTCGCGCAGCACCTGCGAGCGGCTCGGGTGGCGCAACTTCGACATCGTCTTCGACTCGATCTGGCGGATGCGTTCACGGGTCACGCCGTAAACCTGGCCGATCTCGTCGAGGGTGCGGGGCTGGCCGTCGGTGAGGCCGAAGCGCAGCCGTACGACGCCGGCTTCGCGCTCGGACAGTGTCTCCAGCACCGACTGCAGCTGATCTTGCAGCAGAGTGAACGACACGGCATCGACAGCCACCACCGCTTCGCTGTCCTCGATGAAGTCGCCGAGCTGGCTGTCGCCCTCATCGCCGATGGTCTGGTCCAGCGAGATTGGTTCCCGGGCGTACTGCTGGATCTCCAGCACCTTCTCCGGGGTGATATCCATCTCCTTGGCCAGCTCTTCGGGTGTGGGCTCGCGGCCCAGATCCTGTAGCAGCTCGCGCTGGATGCGGCCCAGCTTGTTGATCACCTCGACCATGTGCACCGGGATGCGGATGGTGCGGGCCTGGTCGGCCATCGCGCGGGTGATCGCCTGGCGGATCCACCAGGTCGCATAGGTGGAGAACTTGTAACCCTTTGTGTAGTCGAACTTTTCGACCGCGCGGATCAGACCCAGGTTGCCCTCCTGGATCAGGTCGAGGAACGCCATGCCGCGGCCGGTGTAGCGCTTGGCCAGCGAAACGACCAGTCGCAGGTTGGCTTCCAGCAGATGGTTTTTCGCGCGGTCGCCGTCCCGGCAGATCCACACCATGTCGCGACGCTGCGCGGCAGGCAGTTTCTCGCCCGCCTCGGCGAACTCGGTCATCTTCTGCGTGGCGTAAAGCCCGGCCTCGATCCGCTTGGCCAGCTCGACTTCCTCTTCGGCGTTGAGCAGTGCCACCTTGCCGATCTGCTTGAGGTACGCGCGAACCGAGTCGGCGGACGCGGTCAGCTCGGCGTCCTTGCGGGCCTGCCGCAGGGCCTCCGACTCGTCCTCGTCCCAGACGAAATCGCCTGAGGCTTTGTCTTTTTCGCTCGGCTCGATGATCTCCTCGTCTTCTGGGGCTTCCGCGCCGGCGGCTTTGGCCGGGCCTGCTACGGCCCCTGCTACGGTATCGGCCGCGCCGGCCTCGGTGTCGTCGGACGACTCGTCCCCGAGGTCTTCGATGACCAGGTCTTCAGCATCGAGGTCGATTTCTTCGACGGGCTCGCTTTCGAGGTCCGGGTCGAGGTCCTCTACTTCGGTTTCGGTCTCCGGGTCGGCCGTCGTGACCTCGACGTCGTTGGCGGCACCCTTCGATGACGTTGCTTTCTTCGAGCGACCGCGGGCGGGTGCCGACTTGGCCGCGGCGCTCTTGGTCGGGGGGTGAGCTGTGGTTGCGGTGTCGGTCTTGGCGGACTTCGCCGGCGCTTTGGCGGCCCGCGCCGGTGTCTTGCTGGTGGAGCCATTGGCGGACTTGGCCGCCGGACGCTTGACCCCGGCGGGGGACTTGGCGGCGGTGCGCTTCACCGGCTCATCGGTTGCCGGTCGTGCTTTGGTCGCTGCCACGTAAACCCCTTCGGTAGGACTCACTTCCGGTGCCCTAGGCATGCTCAACCGGAAGTTGTCGGCTATGTCAGATGTCGGCGTCGAGTATCAGGGTGGATATTCGCCGCTATCGGTTAGGCGGCTGCCGGACACCATTGTAACGACCGCACGGCAATACCCTGGCCGGAGCGCCCAAATCAGTGCGTCACGTCGCGCGTCGCCGCCATCGCCGCGCCGACGATTCCGGCGGTGTTCTGCAAGGCGGCGGGAACCACCGGAGTGCGGTTTTTCAGCAGCGGCACCCATTTGTCGGCTTTGCGGCTGATCCCGCCGCCGGCGATGAACAGTTCCGGGCACATCGCGTTCTCGATGGCGACCAATACCTTCGTCACCTGTTTGGCCCATTTTTTGAAGCTCCAGCCGCGCCTGTCCCGGACCGACGACGCGGCACGGTGTTCGGCTTCTTTGCCGCCGACCTCGAGGTGCCCGAACTCGGTGTTGGGCAGCAGTACCCCGTTGTGAATGACCGCCGACCCGATCCCGGTTCCGAATGTGAGCAGCACTACCACTCCGGTGGTGTCTTTACCCGCCCCATAGTGCTCTTCTGCCAGTCCTGCCGCGTCGGCGTCGTTGAGAACCACGACCTCCTGGCCGTTCAATTCCGCGCTGATGATGTCGCTCGCATTGGTCCCGATCCACGATTTGTCGACGTTGGCCGCGGTCCGGACGATGCCGTGCGTGACGACACCCGGATAGGTGACCCCGAGCGGGCCGGACCACCCGAATTCGTTGACGACGGCGGCGATCGTCTTGGCGACTGCCGACGGAGTGGCGGGCCGGGGTGTCGGCAGCTTGACCCGATCGCCGATCAGTTGGCCGGTGTCGAGGTCGACGATGCCGCCCTTGATCCCACTGCCACCGACGTCGATGCCGAAACCCCGCCGCGGCGGTGTGTAGGACCCCTCGCTGCCGGGTGTGGCGGTGGTCGGGTCGGCACTGGTCATTGAATCTCCTGGGCGAAGCGTGGGTATCGCCCACACCATAGTGGGTGGGCAGTTGGCTGCGCTGTTTCGCGTCGTTTGCCAACCCGTCGGCGGGGTGTTCAAGCACACCTGTGATGCGATGGATCGGTGAGCACACCTGAGAACGAACCGGCACATCTGCGTTCGGTGGCCGAAACGTTAGCCGGGGAAGCAGCCGCATTCGTGCGGCGCCGCCGCCGGGAGGTATTCGGCACCGAAGCGGGCGCCGGGGGCGATGCCGCGGTGCGAACCAAGTCGACCCCGACCGACCCGGTAACCGTGGTGGACACCGAGACCGAACGGTTGCTGCGTGATCGGTTGGCGCAACTGCGATCCGATGACGCCGTTCTCGGCGAGGAAATCGGCGGACCCAGCGATCCGGCGACCGCTGCTGCCGGCACCGTGACCTGGGTGCTTGACCCGATCGATGGCACGGTGAACTTCGTTTACGGGATCCCGTCGTATGCGGTGTCGGTGGCAGCGCAGGTCAACGGTGTGTCGGTGGCCGGCGCGGTCGCCGATGTGGTCGGCGGACGGCTGTATTCGGCCGCGGCCGGGCTGGGGGCGCATGTCGTCGACGCCGAGGGCACCCACGGGCTGCGATGCAGCGCCGTCGACGAGTTGTCGCTGGCGTTGGTGGGCACAGGATTTGCCTACTCCACCCGACGTCGCACGGCCCAGGCGGCGCTGGTGTCGAAGATGTTGCCGGTGGTCCGGGATGTGCGCCGGATCGGCTCTGCGGCACTGGATTTGTGCATGGTCGCGGCGGGCCGGCTTGACGCTTACTACGAGCACGGTCTTCAGGTGTGGGACAGCGCAGCCGGCGCGCTGATCGCCGCCGAGGCCGGCGCCCGGGTGCTGTTGCCGGAGCCGGGGGACCCGGAGCGCACCGCGGGCCTGGTGGTCGCTGCGGCGCCCGGGATCGCCGACGCGTTGCTCGCCGCACTCGAACAATTCGATGGCCTGGCCCCGATTCCGGGCTGATCAGCACTTGCCCGCGTGGATTTTCGTCAACAGCGCGGGATCGGCCGGCTCGGTATCACCCGGGCGCAGTCCGGCGAGCACCGAGGCGATGTCATCGCTGTGCGCGAGCGCGCCGAACTCGGTGCCGAGAACCATGTCGACGGAATCGTCGGAGCGGTCGTCGCGGTACAACTCGGCGCACGGCGCCACCAGCCACACCGCCGCCGCACCGGCCTGACCGGCCTCGCCGAAGCGGATCTGCCCTTGGCAGTTCAGTCGGGTATTGCCATAGATCGGGTCGTTGGCTGCGACCGGTTGTGCGAATCCCAGGTCTTTCAACGTGCCCGCGACGTCGGCGGCCTGACCGCCCCGCCCGCTGGCGTTGAGGACGCGGACCTTGGCGTCGGCGAGCTTGGCCGGCGCGACGTTGACCATCGTGCTGCGCGACACCGCGGTACCCAGGCGTGGCTGTGCTGGATCCGGTTGCTCCGGCGGTGGGTTGCACACCGTGGCCTCGTGGACTTCGGGCGGACGGGTGAGGGCTATCGTCCACACCACCGCGCTGCCCACCAGTAGCACGATCAGCAGGGCTATCGCGGGCCGGGCGTTCCGACGGCGGAACGGCCGACCGTGCTTGTCGAAAGCGGTACCTTCAGTGATTTGCGCGACCACGTACGCACTCTAAAGCGCGATGTTTATAGCGAGGTAGCGCGGCTAGAAATCCGATGTGACGTAAATCACATATTAACAACCTGCTATATGGGCACGAATCGTTTGGTGGATGCGTTCGACGCTGGTACAAACCTTTGCTTGCAAGGTTATGAGGGGACAAGACGATGGCTACCGATTATGACGCCCCACGGCGTACCGAAACCGACGACGTTTCCGAGGATTCCCTGGAGGAACTCAAGGCACGGCGAAACGAAGCGGCGTCGGCGGTAGTCGACGTCGACGAAACAGAATCCGCCGAGTCTTTCGAACTGCCCGGTGCCGACTTGTCCGGCGAAGAGCTGTCAGTCCGTGTGGTGCCCAAGCAGGCCGACGAGTTCACCTGTTCGAGCTGCTTTCTGGTGCAACACCGCAGTCGGCTGGCCAGCGAGAAGAACGGCGTGATGATCTGCACGGACTGCGCGGCCTGACCGGATGGTCAGGACGTCGCCGACTAACTGCGCAGCGCTGACAACACCCGTTCGGGGTGCCGCGAGCTCACCAGCCAATACGGCGTCGGGTCGTCGAGGTCGTCGAGAACGACCAGCACCATCGGGCCGACCCAGCCTCGGTGCACCACGTAGGCCGCCGGGTCGAGTTGCCGTCCCAGCGCCGCGGATTTAGCGGAGCGGGGAATGTCAGCGGACCGGGCGATCACTGTGGTGGGCAGATGGGCCTCGCCGGCCCACAATTCGACTTCATCGTCATCGGCAGTGACGCGGATCTCGATGCGGCCCAGCCATAGCAGCGCGCCGGCGGCCACCACGAACAACACCGCGAACGGGAGCCAGCGGGGCAGGCTCGGCACGCCCTGGTTGATTTCCAAACCAATGATCGTCGCCAGCGCGAAACCCAGTGGCCACCACCACCACGGCACCCACAAACGCTCGCGATACCGCATGCTTTGCGGCGTGACTGGCGTCCCTGGCACGCGGTCAAGGGTAATCTGTGCCCCCGTGTCGACCAGTCTGGCGGTTGTTCGTCTCGACCCCGGGCTTCCGCTGCCCGCCCGGGCGCACCTCGGTGACGCCGGCGTGGATCTCTACAGCGCCGAAGACGTCGAGCTGGCGCCCGGACACCGTGCGCTGGTGGGGACCGGGATCGCGGTCGCCATCCCGTTGGGGATGGTGGGGTTGGTGCACCCGCGGTCCGGATTAGCTGCGCGGGTGGGGCTTTCGATCGTCAACAGCCCCGGCACTATCGACGCGGGTTACCGTGGTGAGATCAAGGTCGCGTTGATAAATCTCGACCCCGCGGTGCCGATCGTCGTCAGCCGCGGTGACCGCATTGCCCAATTGCTGGTGCAGCGAGTCGAGTTGCTCGACCTGGTCGAGGTGTCCTCGTTCGACGAGGCCGGGCTGGCCGATACTTCCCGTGGCGACGGCGGCCACGGCTCCTCCGGTGGACATGCGAGCTTGTGAAATGGCATTAGGTAGACGTAAATCCAAACAGCAGCCGATCGATGAACCGGACTTCGTGGGCGCACATCGAAAACGGGAAGCCCCCGTCGAGAACCCGGTCGCCGATGATGCCGACGGCCCGTTCGACCTCGAGGATTTCGACGATTCCGCGACCGCCACCCAGGGCCGCCTTGACCTTGGCTCGGTGCTGCTGCCGATTCCCGCGTCGGCCCAGCTACAGGTTGAGCTGACCGACGCCGGCATCCCGAGCGCGGTGTGGGTGGTGACGGCCAACGGTCGTTTCACCATTGCCGCGTACGCGGCGCCCAAGACCGGCGGTCTGTGGCGTGAGGTGGCCGGTGAGCTGGCCGAGTCGCTGCGCAAGGACGGGGCCGAGGTGAGCATCCAAGATGGTCGCTGGGGTCGTGAGGTGGTCGGCATCGCTTCCGGCGTGGTGCGGTTCATCGGGGTCGACGGCTACCGCTGGATGATCCGCTGTGTGGTGAACGGCTCGCCTGAGAGCGTGGACGCGCTGACTGAAGAAGCACGGGAAGCATTGGTGGACACCGTGGTTCGTCGCGATGACACTCCTCTGCCGGTTCGGACGCCATTGCCGGTGCAGCTGCCCGAGCCGATGGCGTCGCAGCTGCGCGAGGCCGCGGCTTCGCAGGGTGCGGCGGGCGGAGAGTCGGCCGCGCCGCCGGCCCCTGACGTCGCCGGCGAAGAGGAGTCGCCCACACCGACCGCGCGTCGCAGTGCCTCCGGTTCGGCGATGCAGCAGTTGCGCAGTACCGGCGGCTAGCTCGCGGCAATCAAGCTCGCGGGCAATCAAGCTAACGGGCACGCGTGCTCAGACAGCGTCCAGTGCTGCCAGGCAGGCGGCACCGAGCGCGGCCGGGTCCGCTCCGATCTGGTCAAGGGTGACCGTGCGCACCGCTGCGTGCGGTGCGGCGGCCGCCCATTGGCGTCCGACTTCGAGCGGGTGAATCGGGTCGTCGCTGGCCGCGGCGACGCCCAATGGCGCCCTCAGCCCCTGTAGTTGCGGGTGAGTCGGGGCGACGTAACCGGCCGCTTCGTCCATGGCGTCGGGTAGATCCGGCCACTGGCCCCGCCATGACCGGGTCAGCTCCTCGGCCAACCACGGCGGGCTGGACGCTCGCATCTGCCTCGTCGTCGCGGCCAGACCGTCGTCGCGCAGCTGTCGCGCGGAGTGCCGTGCCGCGATCGCGGCCGGAGCGCTGTCGGGTGCACCGGTCCACGCGGGCAGCGCGGCCAGCACCGCGACCGTGCGTTCGGGATGCTCCAGCGCCCAGGCGACGGCCACCGCGGCGCCGATCGAAACACCGCCGACCGCGATCGGGCCGCCACGCGCGGCGTCGTCCAAGCTGGCCAGGTAGCCGTCGATCAAGCGATTCGGCTGCGGTCGCGGGGCCACGAGCTGGGCGCCGGCCTCACGCAGCGGTCCGGCGAATGCCCGGGTGACGTAGTCGTCGTCGGACCCCGTCCCGGGCAGCATCACGGTTGTCACCCCGCGCAGGTCGATTGACACCCCTAGATACTGCGATACTGCCCGTGCGCGACGTGGCGTTGGGGAACCATCGGGTCTACGGTGTCCGTTGGCGTAAGAGGATCGGCTTCACCCGGCCGATGTGAATCAACAGGACGCTCAGGAGAGGCCATGGCGGCGGAAAGTTATCTGCGCCGGCTGACTCGTCGGTTGACGGAGGACCCCGAGCAGCGCGACGCCAAGGAGCTGTCCGACGAGGCGGTCAATACCGGCGCGCAGCGGGCGATCGACTGTCAGCGCGGCCAGGAGGTCACCGTCGTCGGAACGCTGCGCAGCGTGGAATGCAACGGCAAAGGTTGTGCCGACGGGGTTCGCGCCGAACTGTTCGACGGCACCGACACCATTGCGCTGGTCTGGTTGGGGCAGCGCAGAATTCCCGGGATCGAGTCGGGCCGCACGCTGCGGGTGCAGGGCCGGCTCGGCAAGCTGGACAACGGCACCAAGGCGATCTACAACCCGCACTACGAAATTCAGCGGTGAGGCGCGCTACGTGAACCGAGCGACAGACGCCGGCGACACGGCTGACACCGCCGCGGGCGAAGCAGGGCCCACCGAGCAAGTTAGCGCCGACCGCACCCCCGCCGACCGGGTGATGCAACAGCTAGGTGGCGTTCCCGGGCTGATCTATTCGTCGCTGCCGGTGCTGGTCTTCGTGGGTACCTCGAGGCTGCTGGGCCTGGCCGCGGCGGCCGGTGCCGCCCTCGGCTCTGCCACGCTGATCCTGCTGTGGCGGCTCGTCCGGCGCGAGTCGGTGCAGCCCGCAGTGTCCGGCCTCATCGGCGTCGCGGTCTGTGTCGTGATCGCCTACCTGCTGGGGGAGTCCAAGGGGTATTTCCTGCTGGGCATCTGGACTTCGCTGCTGTATGCGGCGATATTCGCGATCTCCATCCTGATCCGCAGGCCGGTTGTCGGCTACATCTGGAGCTGGCTGCACGGGCACGATCGAGGCTGGCGCGACGTGCGCCGTGCTGTCTACGCCTTCGACATCGCCACGCTCACCTGGGTGCTGGTCTTCGCTGCCCGTTTCGTGGTGCAGCGGGTGCTCTATGAGTCCAACCACACGGGCTGGCTCGTGGTGGCGAGGATCGCGATGGGCTGGCCACTGGCCGCGGGGGCGGCGCTGGTGACCTTTCTGGCGATCAAGGCGGCACAGCGCGCCCTGGAGGCCGCCTCCGTCACTGCGCTGGCAGTAGAAGCCGGCGCAGCTCCTCCTCCACCTCGCTGACGGCGACGAACAGTAGCTCGTCGCCGCCTTCGAGCGGCTCGTCGTCCTGCGGCACGATGACCCTTGGCCCACGCAGAATCGTCACCAGAGCGGCGTCTCGTGGCAGCTGCAGCTTCCGCACCGGCTTGCCGCCCCACGGCGTGTCGTCGGGCAGCGTGATCTCGACCAGGTTGGCCCGACCCTTCCGGAACTCCATCAACCGGACCAGGTCGCCGACGCCGACGGCCTCCTCGATCAACGCCGCCAGCATCCGCGGGGTGGACACCGCCACGTCGACGCCCCAGGCTTCGGTGAACAGCCATTCGTTGCGGGGATCGTTGACCCGGGCCACCACCCGAGGCACCGCGAATTCCGTCTTGGCCAGCAGGCTGAGCACCACGTTCGCCTTGTCGTCGCCGGTAGCAGCCACCACGACGTCGAATTCCTCCAGGTGTACCGCCTGCAGCACGCTCATCTCACAGGCGTCGCCGACGCGCCAGTGCGCGGCCGGGATGGCGTCGACCTCGATGTGCTCGGGGTTTCGGTCGATCAGCGACACGTCGTGCCCGTTTTCCACAAGTTCGCGGGTAACCGAGCGACCGACCGCGCCGGCTCCGGCGACAGCTACTTTCATGGGCGCCGCTCCTCCTCATCGCTGCGCTCTGCATCGTCGCCGGCGCGCTTCATGGGCGCCGCTCCTCCTCATCGCTGCGCTCTGCATCGTCGCCGGCGCGCTTCATGGGCGCCGCTCCTCCTCATCGCTGCGCTCTGCATCGTCGCCGGCGCGTTTCATCTGCGCCGCTCCTCGATCCCGGCCCTCACCGTTAAAGGTCCTCGCTGGGCGGCAACGCCGCGATCGCGACTGCCTCGGCTGCCCGCCCCGATATGGCGGCGATGTAGACCTGATCGCCGGCCTGGATAACCGTTTTGGGTTCCGGCAGCACGCCGGTACCGAATCGGATCAAAAACGCCACCCGAGCGCCGGTGGCCGTCTCCAGATCGCTTGCCCGGCGGCCTACCCAGTCCTCGTGCAAGACGACCTCGGCGATGGCAACGGTCCCGGTCGGGTCCCGCCACTTGGCGGTCTCGCCCTCCCGGGTGAGCGCGTTGAGCAGCCGGTCGGTCGTCCACGGCACGGTGGCAATCGTGGGGATTCCGAGGCGTTCATAGACTTCCGCGCGTTTGGCGTCGTAGATCCGTGCGACGACCCGGCGCACACCGAAGGTTTCCCGAGCCAGCCGCGCCGAAATGATGTTGGAGTTGTCGCCGGATGACACCGCGGCGAAAGCGTCGGCCTCCTCGATACCGGCCTTCAGCAGCACATCTCGGTCGAATCCCATACCCAGCACCCGGTCACCGGCGAACTCGGGACTGAGCCGGCTGAACGCGGTGCTGTCACTGTCGATTACCGCGACGTCGTGGCCGATCCGAGACAGCCCGTCGGCCACCGACGAGCCCACCCGGCCGCACCCCATCACAACCACTCGCACTTGAGGTCCTCTCGGCCTGCATCCCGGTCGTCTGCTCGGTCAGCCTCGCCGGCCAGCCGGTTTGGGCGAGACATTCTCGTCCAGGGAACCGTACCGGCAAGCTCGGGTGGGCTTACTCTTGGCTCTCGTGTCCAAACTTTCGACTGCCGCCCGTCGATTGGTTTTGGGTCGGCCGTTTCGCAGCGACCGGCTGAGCCACACCCTGCTGCCCAAACGGATCGCCTTGCCGGTGTTTGCCTCTGATGCGCTGTCGTCGGTTGCCTACGCCCCCGAGGAGGTCTTCCTGATGCTCTCGGTGGCCGGCCTCGCGGCGTATTCGTTGACGCCGTGGATCGGCGTCGCAGTCGCGGCGGTGATGCTGGTTGTGGTGGCAAGCTACCGGCAGAACGTGCATGCCTACCCGTCCGGCGGCGGCGATTTCGAGGTGGTCACCACCAACCTGGGTCCCAACGCCGGCCTCACCGTGGCAAGCGCGCTGATGGTGGATTACGTTCTCACGGTGGCTGTTTCGACGGCATCGGCCATGTCGAACATTGGATCCGCCATCCCGTTCGTGGAAGACCACAAGGTGCTGTTCTGCGTCAGCGCGATCGTGCTGGTGATGGCGTTGAACCTGCGTGGTATCCGCGAATCCGGGGTGGCCTTCGCCATCCCGACCTACGCGTTCATCGTCGGCGTCACCATCATGCTCGGCTGGGGTCTGTTCCGGATTTACGTGTTGGGCGAACCGCTGCGGGCCGAATCCGCCGGCTTTGTGATGCACGCCGAACGCAGTTCGATCACAGGCTTCGCGCTGGTGTTCCTGGTAGCGCGGTCCTTCTCCTCTGGCTGCGCGGCGCTGACCGGTGTCGAGGCCATCAGCAACGGGGTGCCGGCCTTTCAAAAGCCCAAGTCGCGCAACGCCGCAACGACGCTGCTGCTGCTGGGCACGATCGCGGTCAGCCTGTTTATGGGCATCATCCTGCTGGCCAAGGAGACCCGGGTCCAGATCGTCGACAACCCCGCCACGCAGCTCGCCGGTATTCCGCACGGCTACCAGCAGAAGACTCTCGTCGCTCAGATCGCGCAGGCAGTCTTCGGCAGCTTCCACATCGGCTTCCTGCTGATCGCCGTCGTCACCGCGCTCATCCTGGTGCTGGCGGCCAACACGGCGTTCAACGGGTTTCCGGTCCTGGGCTCGGTGCTGGCGCAGCACAGTTACCTTCCGCGCCAACTGCACACTCGCGGAGACCGGTTGGCCTTCTCCAACGGAATCGTGTTCCTGGCGGTGGCGGCCCTCGCGGCGATCATCGCGTTCCGGGCGCAAGTCACCGCGCTGATTCAGCTTTACATCGTCGGGGTGTTCATTTCGTTCACGTTGAGCCAAATCGGCATGGTCCGGCATTGGACTCGGTTGCTGCGCAACGAGACCGATCAGGCCGTGCGGCGAACGATGATCCGTTCCCGGGTGGTCAACACGGTCGGGTTCGTGGCCACCGGGGCGGTGCTGCTCGTCGTCATGGTCACCAAGTTCCTCGCCGGAGCCTGGATCGCTGTCGTCGCCATGACATTGCTCTTCGGCATGATGAAGCTGATCCGCAAGCATTACGACGCTGTCAGCCAAGAGTTGGAGCAGCAGAGCGTCGACGACCATGACGTCGTCTTGCCCAGCCGCAACCACGCCGTCGTGTTGGTGTCGAAGTTGCACCTACCGACGCTGCGCGCGCTGGCTTATGCGCGCGCGACGCGGCCCGATGTGCTGGAGGCGGTGACGGTGAGCGTCGACGACGCGGAAACCCGTGAGCTGGTTCGTAGTTGGGAAGCCAGCGACATCAGTGTGCCGCTGAAGGTCATCGCTTCGCCGTACCGCGAAATCACCCGCCCAATCCTGGATTACGTCAAGCGACTGAACAGGGAATCGCCGCGTAGCGTGGTGACGGTCTTCCTTCCGGAGTATGTTGTGGGCCGTTGGTGGGAGCACCTGCTGCACAACCAGAGCGCACTGCGGCTGAAGGGCAGGTTGCTGTTCATGCCGGGAGTAATGGTGACATCGGTTCCCTGGCAACTCAATTCGTCGGAGCGGCTCAAGACCATGCAGCCGCATGCGGCTCCTGGCGATGCCCGTCGAGGGATCTTCGATTGACGTCGGAATCGGCCCCGGGGCTACCACCGGATCTGGGAGATCTGACGTTGACCGTCGGTGCGCCGGCGAACGGGGGCAGCTGCGTGGCGCGTCACGACGGCCGGGTGGTGTTCGTCCGCTACGCGCTGCCCGGCGAGCGGGTGCGGGTGCGGGTGACCGCGGACCGGGGTTCGTACTGGCACGCCGAGGCGATCGAAGTGATCGAACCCTCGGACGACCGCACCGAGTCGCTATGCCCGATCGCCGGCGTGGACGGTTCCGGATGCTGCGATCTGGCCTTTGTCGACCCGGCGGCGGCGCGTGCGCTGAAAGCCGAAGTGGTGTCCAATCAGCTTGCCCGCCTTGGTAGTTACGAGTGGCGTGAAGCCGTCCGACCGCTGTCGGCCACCGGCCCGACCGGCTGGCGAACGCGGATCAGGCTCGACGTCGGAGCTGACGGCCACGCCGGTTTTCATCGTTATCGCAGCGATGAGCTGGTCGCCGATCTCAACTGTGGTCAGCTGCCGGCCGGGATGATCGACGGCCTGGCTCACACCGAGTGGCCGCCAGGTGCGCACGTGCATGTCGTCGTCGACGACGACGGTCAGCGGCACGTGGCACGCACGGTGCGCCACGGCCGACGCAGCTCGACTGACGTGGTCGAGGGCGGCTCTCAAGGCGTGCACCGCGCCGGCAGGCACAGCTGGCAGGTTCCCTTGACGACGTTCTGGCAGGCCCACCGCGATGCGGCGCGGACCTACAGCGAACTGGTCAGCGACTGGGCTCAGCCGAGTCCTGGCATGACCGCCTGGGATCTCTACGGTGGTGTGGGGGTATTCGCCGCGGCGCTCGGCGACGCGGTCGGGGATTCCGGACAAGTGGTCAGCGTCGACAGCTCACGGGCGGCGTCGCGAGCGGCACGCGCTACGTTGGCCGATCTCCCGCAGCTGAGTGTGATCACTGATTCGGTGCGGCGGGCGCTGACCGCACAACGTGGGGGCGCCGACGTGGCCGTGCTGGACCCGCCGCGCGCCGGTGCCGGCCGCGAGGTGATCGAGCTACTGGCCGCGGCCGAGGTTCCGCGGGTGGTGCACATCGGTTGCGAAGCCGCCTCGTTCGCCCGCGACATCGGTCTGTACCAGCGTCACGGCTACGCGGTCAACAAGATTCGGGTGTTCGACTCGTTCCCGCTGACCCATCACGTCGAGTGCGTCGCACTCTTGACGCGCTGACGGTAGCGCAGCGAGGTCGCGGCGGCTGCCCGGTCACTCTTCTTTCAGCGCTGCGGCCAACAACCGTGATGCGGTGATGACCCCGTGCAACTTGCCGTCTTTGACCACGGCGACCAGCGGACTTCTCAGGCGCGCCATGACCTCGGCCACCTCGATGATGGTGTCGTCGGCCTCGGCCACCGGTATGTGCTGACGTTGCTTGGGCAGCACATCGCGGATCGTCTTGCCGCTCAGCTTCTCTGCGGCGTGGTCGGCCATCGATTCGGTCATGACGCTGGCCAGCCCGGGATCATCCTGCACATAGCCGGGCACGATGAATCGGACGACTTGAGAGGCCGGCAGCACGGCAAACGGCGTTTCGGACGTATCGGTGACCACCACCAGCCCGTTCAGCCGGTGCTCGGCGAGCAGACGGACCGCATCAAGCGCATCTGAGTCGATTTTTACTACCGGGAACTTCTCGTCGAGATCCTCTGCCCGCACAACGACACAATACGTCTGCCGAGAGCTTTCGGTGACTCGGGATCGCTGTTAGTGATTCGTCAGGCTGCGTTCGAGTCGGCCGAGCGCTAAGTCAGAACGAAGTAGCGCACCCACAGATATCCGACGGAAATGACAAACGAGACCGCGGTCACCACCGCCCCCCTTCGGGTGAAGTCCCAGAAGGACACGGGGCGCCGGCGCGTTGCGCGAGTCCCGACGATGACGATATTCGCGCTGGACCCGACGGCGGTGAGGTTGCCGCCGAGGATGGTGCCCAGTATCAGGGCCCACCACAGCACGTCGTGATTACCGGCGGCCGTGCATGGACGGGACGAACTCGGCGACGATGGGCGTCATCGTGGCGGCATAGGGAACGTTATTGACAAACCCGCTGAACAAGAACGACACGCCCGAGGATCAGCATTGTCGTCAGCCATAGGTTGCCGCCGGTCGCGTGGCTGGCCGCATGGGCCAAGTTACTGATGACGCCGGTCCGCACCAGGGCGCCGACCATGATGAACAGTCCCGCGAAGAACAGCAGGGTCTCCCACTCGACGCTGGACAAGTAGAACTCACGAGTCCAGGCCGGAGATCAGGACCAGGATGCCAGCGCCGGCCATCGCCACCAGCGACGGCTCCATGTGAATTTCTTTGTGCGCGACGAATCCGGCGAACACCGCGAGCAGGACGATCCCGCACTGGATCAGCAGCTTGCGGTCACTGATCGCTTCGCTCTCGTCCAGCGACATGACATCGGCGACCCGCTCGGGATCGACGGTGAAGGCGCCGGGGAACAGGCGGGGCAACAGCAGCAACAGGACGGCGAGCACGATGAGTCACCGCCGGGCCCATGTTGGCCAGGAACGAAATGAAGCTCAGGTGGGCTCCGGTGCCGATGATGATGCTGGTCGGATCACCGACCAGGGTTGCCGCGCCACCGATATTGGCGGCGAAGGACTTCGGCGATGAGAAATGGCGCTGGGCTGACCGCCAGCCGCTCGGCTACCAGCAGGGTGACCGGTGCGATCAACAAGACCGTGGTGACGTTGTCCAGGAAGGCCGATCCGACCGCGGTGACCAGCACCAGCAGGATCATGATCCGCAGCGGCGAGCCCTTGGCGCGTTTGGCCGACCAGATCGCGATGTATTCGAACACGCCGGTCTGGCGCACCACGCTGACGATGATCATCATCCCGAGGAGCAGAAAGATGACGTCCCAGTCGATCCCGGTGTCCTCTGAGTAGAAGACTTCGTGAGAGTTGACGACGGGCAAGAAGAACATGGCCGTCGCGCCGGCCAGCGCCACCATGGTCTTGTTGAAACGCTCGGTGGTGATCAACGCGTAGGCGACCACGAATACCGTCGCCGCGTAAATGGCATGAAAGAGGTTCATCGGCCGTCCTGCGGTCGGGTGTGCCCGCGGCTTTGCGCCGCGCGCGCTGAGGCGGTGCTCAAGATTTGAGCGCCGCGGCCAGCAGGCGTGATGCGGTGATCACGCCGTGCAACTTTCCGTTCTTGGTCACTGCGATCAGCGGAGTTCGCAGCTGCACCATCTCCGCGGCCAGCTTGAAGACGCTGGCGCGCGCATCGACTGAGGTGACGGCGCGCGGGTGGTTGGGCAGCAGGTCGCCCACCGTCTTGCCCGCCAAGTTCTGCGTGGCGTGGTCAGCGATCGCGTCGCCCAGGACGCCCGCCAGCGCCAGGTCGTCCTGCACATAGCGCGGCAGGACGAAACGCAGCATCTCGGAAGCCAGGAGCACCGCGTAGGGCTTTCCGGACGTATCGGCAACAACCGAGCCCCGGCAGATTGTGCTCAGCGACCATGCGCGCCGCTTCGAGGGCGTCAGAATCCACGGTCACGATGGGGAACTGCTCGTCGAGATCCTCTGCTCGCACAGGGCCACAATAGGCTAACTCCAGGCGAAGTAGCGCAGCCACAGATAACCGACGGAAAGCACGAACGACACCGCCGTCACGGCCGCCCCTCGTTTGGTGAAATCCCAGAAGGATATGGGATGGCCTGCGCGTTGGGCGATCCCGACCGCGACGACATTGGCGCTGGCTCCGATGGGGGTGAGGTTGCCGCCGAGGACGGTGCCCAGCAGCAGGGCCCACCACAGCACACCGTTGCCGTCGTGCCCGGGGATGGACGTGGCGAACTGTGCGACGATCGGTGTCATTGCGGCGGCATACGGAACGTTGTTGATGAAGCTCCCTAACGTGAATGACACGCTAAGGATCAGCATCGTCGCCGTCCAGGCATCGCCGCGGGCTAGATGGCTGGCCAGGTCGGCCAAGTGATTGATGACGCCGGTCCGCACGAGGGCACCGACCATGATGAACAGGCCCGCGAAGAACAGCAGTGTTTCCCATTCGACGCTGGACAGGTAGAACTCACGGTCCAGGCCGGAGATCAGGACCAGGATCCCGGCGCCGGCCATCGCCACCAGCGACGGCTCCATGTGGATCGCTTGATGCATGACGAATCCGGCGAACACCGCGGCCAAGACGATCCCGCACTGGATCAGCAGCCGGCGATCACGGATCGCTTCCCTCTCGTCGAGTGCCATGACATCGGCGACCCGGTCGGGATCAACGATGAAGAAGCCGGGAAACAGGCGGGGTAGCAGCGCCACCAGCGCGGCGAAGACGATGAGCACCGCCGGGCCCATGTTGGCCGTGAACGTAATGAAGCTCAGGTGGGCCCCGGTGCCGATGATGATGCTGGTCGGGTCGCCGACCAGGGTCGCCGCGCCCGCGATGTTGGCAGTCAGGGCCTCGACGATGAGAAACGGCGCCGGATTGACCGCAAGCCGCTCGCACACCAGCAGGGTGACCGGTGCGATCAGCAGGACTGTGGTCACGTTGTCCAGAACGGCCGTCCCGAGCGCAGTGACGATCATCAGCAGGATCATGATCCGCAGCGGGGAGCCCTTGGCGCGTTTGGCCGACCAGATCGCGACGTATTCGAACGCCCCGGTCTGGCGCACGACGCTGACGATGATCATCATCCCCAGGAGCAAGAAGAGGACGTCCCAGTTGACCCCGGTGTCGCGTGCGTAGAAGACCTCGTCGGAATTGATGACCGGCAAGAAAAACATGGCCGTCGCACCGGCCAGCGCCACCATGGTCTTGTTGAATCGGTCGGTGGTGATCAATACGTAGGCGACCAGGAATACCGTCGACGCGTAAATGGCATGGAAAAGGCTCATCGGCCGTCCTGCCGTCGGACACCCGCCGCCTGGCTCAGCATGGCCTCGGAAATGACGCTGAAGATTTGAGCGCCGCGGCCAACGGGCGTGACGCCGTGATCACGCCGCCCCACCTGATGTCCGCCCGCTCGGCGCGGTCGCGTCGACCGTGCAAATCATCGTGTACTCCTGAATTAGCCCCGAATGTCAGGAAGACCCGAGTGGCACGAGAAACTCGCCGACCAGGCTTCCAGGCTCACCGGGGACGTTAGCAGGCTTCGCTGGCGGGCGCCTGTGGGTCAACGGTCAGAATCGGTTGCCACCAAAGCATCTCCGCAGGTCCGCGCGTTGGTGGTGGTCGTGCGTACACTAGCGGGATGCTCGAACGGATCCGTGGGCCCGCCGATCTGCAGCACCTCTCGCATGCGGAAATGCTGGATCTGGCCGACGAGATCCGCGAGTTCCTGATCCATAAAGTCGCCGCGACCGGCGGCCACCTTGGCCCCAACCTCGGCGTCGTCGAGCTGACGCTGGCGTTGCACCGAGTATTCGATTCGCCGCATGACCCGATCATCTTCGACACCGGCCACCAGGCTTACGTGCACAAGATGCTGACGGGTCGTGCCGCGGACTTCGAAACTTTGCGCAAAAAGGGTGGGTTGTCGGGTTATCCGTCGCGGGCCGAGAGCGAACACGACTGGGTTGAGTCGAGCCACGCGAGCGCCGCGTTGTCGTATGCCGACGGGCTGGCCAAGGCGTTCGAGCTGACCGGGCACCGCAACCGGCATGTCGTGGCGGTGGTCGGCGACGGCGCGCTCACCGGCGGCATGTGCTGGGAGGCACTGAACAACATCGCGGCGGCCCGCCGGCCCGTGGTGATCGTCGTCAACGACAACGGCCGCAGTTACGCGCCGACGTTCGGCGGGTTGGCCAACCACCTGGCCACGCTGCGGCTGCAGCCTGGCTATGAGCATCTGCTGGAGCGGGGCCGCAGCGCGGTACGCGGGATGCCGATGTTCGGAGAAGTGGCTTACCAATTCATGCACAGCGTCAAAGCCGGTGTGAAGGATGCACTTTCGCCACAGCTGTTGTTCACCGACCTCGGGGTGAAGTACGTGGGGCCGGTCGACGGCCACGACGAACACGCCGTCGAGGCCGCATTGCGCCGTGCCCGCGGATTCGGCGGCCCGGTGCTGGTGCACGTCGTCACCCTCAAAGGCAGGGGCTACGGCCCGGCCGAGGCCGACGAGGCCGAGCAGATGCATTCCTGCGGCGTGATCGATCCGGCGACCGGGCTGGCCACCGCGATCCCGGGGCCGAGTTGGACGGCGACGTTCTCCGAGTCGCTGATCGAATGTGCGACCAAACGCCGCGACATTGTCGCGATTACCGCTGCCATGCCCGGACCAACCGGGTTGACCGCATTCGGGGAGCGGTTCCCGGATCGGTTGTTCGACGTCGGTATCGCCGAACAGCACGCGATGACCTCGGCCGCCGGATTGGCCATGGGCGGACTGCATCCGGTGGTGGCTATCTATTCGACGTTCCTCAACCGCGCGTTCGACCAGATCATGATGGACGTGGCAATGCACAAGCTGCCCGTCACGATGGTGCTTGACCGGGCGGGGATCACCGGCCCGGACGGTGCCAGCCACAACGGCATGTGGGACCTGTCAATACTGGGCATCGTTCCCGGCATGCGGGTGGCCGCGCCCAGAGACGGCACCCGATTGCGCGAAGAACTTGGCGAAGCCCTCGACATCGACGACGGCCCCACCGCGATCAGATTCCCGAAAGGCGATGTCGGCGAGGATATTTCGGCGATACAGCGACACTCCGGAGTGGACGTGCTCGCGGTGCCGGCCGAAGGGCTGAGCGCCGATGTGCTGCTGGTGGCGGTCGGGGCGTTCGCGTCGATGGCCCTGGCGGTGGCCGAGCGGCTGCGCGACCAGGGCATCGGCGTGACGGTGATCGACCCGCGTTGGGTGCTGCCGGTCCCGGGTGCGGTGGCTGAATTGGC
Organism: uncultured Actinomycetota bacterium; assembly: GCA_963833915.1. Taxonomy (GTDB): domain Bacteria; phylum Actinomycetota; class Actinomycetes; order Mycobacteriales; family Mycobacteriaceae; genus Mycobacterium. The sequence goes on along the minus strand of CAWHZO010000014.1, from coordinate 31,228 downwards.
GCTGGCGCACGAGGTGGTCGTCACGCTGGAAGACAACGGTGTGGCCGGCGGCGTCGGTTCGGCCGTCTCAGCCGCGTTGCGGGCTGCCGAGATCGATGTGCCATGCCGCGATGTCGGTGTGCCGCAACGGTTTTTCGATCACGCGTCGCGCGGCGAGGTGCTCACCGCTGCCGGCCTGACCGACCAGGACGTGGCCCGCCGGATTACCGGATGGATAGCCGCGCTGTCCCGTGACGACGCGGGCGGTGACGATGCGGGCCGGGACGGCCCCGGCGGCGGTATTGAATCCGGGGCTGAGATCACCGAGCAGCTGGACTGACGTCGTCGTTGCCCTCGGGCGTCGGTTGCAACGCGGCGGCCAGCACGGGGACCGCTAACTCGCGCTGCCAGCGGCGGGCATGCCCGGCCGCCAAGAACTCGTCAATCGCCGTTGCCGTGTCGTCGGCGGGGTCGATGCGCCGCTCCTCCTCATCGCTGCGCTCTGCATCGTCGTCGGCGGGGTCGATGCGCCGCTCCTCCTCATCGCTGCGCTCTGCATCGTCGTCGGCGCGGTCCCAATCCCAGCACAGCCGTCGTACCAGCTCGGGCGTGACCAGGTTCTCTGCGGGCACCGAGACCCGCGCCGATAACTCCCGCAGCGCGGAGCGGGCAGCATCCAGGCGCACTGCGGCCTCCGGCTTCCGTCGGGCCCAGCGCGCCGGCGCCGGCGGGCCGTTGGGCGGTTCGGCCTCCTCTGCAGAGCCGGGGTTTTCCCGCGCCGCTTTCAGCGCGGCCAACCATGTGCCGGCGCTGCGGCGCTGCCTGCGGCCGCCGAATATCGGCAGAGCGACCAGATCGTCGAGGGTCTTCGGGTCCGCGGTCGCGGCATCGATGATCGCCGAGTCGGGCAAGATGCGCCCCGGTGCGATGTCACGACGCTGGGCGATTTCGTCTCGTACCGTCCACAATTCACGAACGGCAGCCAGAGCGCGCTGGTTGCGCACCCGGTGGATGCCGGACGTGCGTCGCCAGCGCTCTCGGCGGGTCGTTGCCGGGACCAGATCCGCCGCTGTCCGAAGGTAGTCGAATTCTTCTGCGGCCCAAGCGGTTTTGCCTTGTTCAGCCAGCACGGCAGCGATTGCCTCGCGCAGGGCGATGAGCACTTCAACGTCAAGTGCCGCGTAATTGAGCCATGCTGCCGGCAGTGGACGTTTGGACCAGTCGGCCGCGCCGTGGCCTTTGGCCAACCCCAGACCGAGCAACCGCTGCGCCATGGCCGCCAAGTTGACTCGGTCGAAGCCGGCCAGCCGCCCGGCCAGCTCGGTGTCATACAGCGCCGGCGGCCGCAGGCCGACCTCGGCCAGGCACGGCAGGTCCTGATCGGCTGCGTGCAGAATCCACTCATCCTTCGCGAGCACCTCCGCGACGGGCCGGAGCACCGACAAAGAGTCGCCGCCGTGGCTGACCGGATCGATGAGCACGGTGCCGGCACCGGCCCGCCGGATCTGAATCAGATAGGCGCGGTTGGAGTAGCGGAACCCCGAGGCCCGTTCGGCGTCCATCGCGAACGGACCATGGCCGCCGGCCAGCAGCTCCGCGGCGGCCTTGATCTCGCCCGCAGTCGTCGAGAGGTCGGGCACCCCATCATGGGGATGGAGCAGCGGCGTGACGTCTGGTTCGGTGCTGTCGGGCTGATCGTCCGCCGCTTCAGGGAGCTCGGCGGCCATGTCAAACGCGCGACCGGGTGCCTAAATCGGTGACCCCGACCGGTGGCAGCCCCGCGGCGTGCTCGAGCACCTCGCAAAACGCTTCGACGTGGGTACCGATGTCCGGGGTGATCGCCGTCCAGGACGCGCGCAGCTCCAGCTGGTGGGCGCGCGGCGGTCCGGAGATGTCTCCGTAGCGCACCGAGCTGGTGGCGGTGACGGTGCCGCCGAGCGCGGTGACGTGGTCGGCGCGCGCATCCAGCGCTTCGACCAGCCAACTCCACGCGACCTCCGGCAGCAGCGGGTCGATCGCTTCGGTGGAGTCCAGATCGGCCTGGATGTAGGCGACCAGGCGCATGGTGCCGTCCCACGCGTCGGCCCCGTCGGGGTCGTAGAGCAGAATCAACCGGCCGAACGCGTCACCGTCGGACCGCTCCGGGACGATGTCGAGCTCGGGGCGTTTGACCTCGGCGCCAAGCGCGTAGCTGTACGGCGCGAGGCGTTGCGGGGGACGGATGGGGCCCAGCTCGATTTCCGATCGCACGCTGGCTCCGCTCATGGCCGCCACCGCCTCGCGAAACGGGACTGGTTCGGGTGACGTCATAAGCGCCGCTCCTGCTCCTCGCCCCGCTTCGCGTCGTCGCCAGCGCGCGTCATAAGCGCCGCTCCTCCTGCTCCTTGCCCCGCTTCGCGTCGTCGCTGGCGGTTCACAGCGTCTGACGCTAGACCTATCCGACGAGACGCGGTCACAGGCGCGCCGTTTCCGTCGCCGGGGTCCGGCGGCACCAGGTTGCTGCAGTGTGCCCACGGGGTATTAGTCGGCGGAGAAACGCGCCGGCCGCTTCTCGCGGTGGGCGGCCAGGCCCTCCCGCACGTCAGGGCCGCCAAACCCCAAAAACTCCAGGCCAAGGGATGTTTCGAAGGCCGGCGCGAACATCCGGTACCAGTGGTTGAGGCTGTGTTTGGTGAAGCGGATCGCCGACTGTGCGCCTTGGGCCAGGTCCGCCGCGATGCGCGTTGCGGTGCCGAGCACGTCGTCGTCATCCACGCAGATGGAGACCAGGCCGATCCGTTCTGCTTCGGCGCCGGACAGCGGCTCGCAGGTGAGCAGGTAGTACTTGGCCTTGGCCATCCCGACCAGCAGCGGCCAGCAGATGGCGGCGTGATCGCCGGCGGCGACGCCCAGCTTGGTGTGGCCGTCGATGATCTTCGCGGTGCGCCCCGCCACCGAAACGTCGGCGAGAAGCGCCACGACCAGCCCCGCGCCGACCGCTGCGCCATGAATCGCCGAGATCACCGGTTTGTCGAAGTTGACCATGTTGAGCACGAGGTCGCGGGCCTCACGCATGATCCGCATCCGGTCGTCGAACTCGCCGATGGTCTCGTCGATCAGGTCGAAGCTGCCCCCTGAGGAGAAGGCCTTGCCTTCGCCACGGACCAGCACCGCACGCACGTCGGCGTCGCGACCGATGGCCGGCCAGATGTCGGCGAGGTCGCGGTGCATTTGCGGTCCCACGGAATTGAGCCCGGGCGCGTCGAGAATCAGGTGCAGCACGCCGTGATCGGCGCGTTCAACCCGAAGGCTCGGAAACTCGTCGTAGCTGACTTTTGGGTGACGAACTGGCATCCCGGCTCCTGACGACGGATGGGCTCACGGACTTTACCCACGACGAGGGTACGCACGTGTCGAAGCGCCGGTCGAAGGCGATTGACAACGTTAAGGTCACGTTAACGGGCAGCTGTGCGTGTTTGCTTGCGAGCTTCGATTCTCACGGGTTCACTTAGCCTGAGGAGGTTGCGATGGTGCAATCGATCCGATCCCTGCACGGCGTGATAGTTGGCGCAGGTTTGCTTGCCGGCGCAATCCTCGTCGGTCCCGCCCCGCTGGCACAGGCCGCTGTCCCAGCACCGGCCTCGGTGCAATTCGATGTCGCGGCGTCTCTCGAGCCGCCACCGCCACCAGACCCTCCTATGCCTGCACCGGCGATCGACGGACCTGCGAATGACGGACCGGCGATGCCGCCGACGAGCCATCATCGTCCTCACCACTACTATTCCCGGGATCCGTCGGTGCGCTAGTAATCCTGCCGTCGGACCCGTCGGCGGTCATGCCATCAGGCTCGGGTTCAGCGCGGCGTGGCAGCATTGAACCTAATGAGTGACCGTCGCACGCTTCCCGAATCGCCGTATCTGGCCGCGGCCGCTGGTCGCAAACCGCACCGGGTGCCGGTGTGGTTCATGCGGCAAGCCGGCCGTTCCCTGCCCGAATACCGCGCGCTACGGACGCAACACAGCATGATGTCGGCCTGTTTCGACGCCGAACTGATCGCTGAGATCACGCTGCAACCGATACGCCGACATGACGTCGACGCCGCAATTCTGTTCTCCGACATCGTTGTCCCGCTGCGCGGCGCCGGCGTCGACTTGGACATCGTCGCCGACGTCGGCCCGGTCATCGCGGCGCCGATACGCACCGCCGCCGACGTCGACGCGTTGAAACCGCTCGAACCCCAAGGTGTCCAGCCGGTATCGGACGCGGTCTCGCTGCTCGTGCGTGCGCTGGGTGATATTCCGCTGATCGGTTTTGCCGGCGCGCCGTTCACGCTGGCGTCCTACCTGGTCGAGGGTGGCCCGAGCCGCCACCACGCCCGGACCAAGGCGATGATGCTGGCCGAACCGGCGTGCTGGCATGCGCTGATGGAGAAGTTGACCGATCTGACCATCCAGTTCCTGCGGGTTCAGCTTGACGCCGGGGTGGACGCGATTCAACTGTTCGATTCGTGGGCCGGCATATTGTCGCTGGCCGATTACCGCCAATACGTGCTGCCGCACAGTGCGCGGGTATTCGCGACGCTGGTCGATCGTGGGGTCGCGATGACGCACTTCGGCGTCGGCACCGCCGAACTGCTCGGTGCCATGTCGACGGCTGGTGCGACGGTTGTCGGGGTCGATTGGCGTACCTCACTTGTCGACGCCGCTGCCCGGATCGAGGCCGGTAAGTCATTGCAGGGCAACCTCGATCCGGCGGTGCTGCTGGCGGGATGGCCGACGGTCGAGCGGGCGGCGCGCGCGGTGATCGACGATGGACGGCGTGCCGTGGACGCCGGCGCGGCCGGGCACATCTTCAACCTCGGCCACGGGGTGCTGCCGGAAACCGATCCCGGGATCCTCACCGATCTGGTGTCACTGGTTCACTCGTTATGACGTCCACTGTGCGCTCGTATTGTGTTGTCGGCGGTGGGATTTCGGGCCTGACCGCGGCCTATCGGTTACGGCGGGTCGCCGGTGACGAGGCGAACATCACGCTGTTCGACCCTGCAGACCGGCTCGGCGGCGTGCTGCGCACCGAGCAGGTCGGCGGAGTTTCCATCGACGTCGGCGCCGAGGCGTTCGTGGTACGCCGACCCGAAATGCCGGCGCTGCTGGCCGAACTGGGCCTGACGAATCGCCAACTCGGCACCACCGGGGCGCGTCCGCTGATCTACAGCCAGGACCGGTTGCATCCCCTGCCGGCGGGAACGCTGAACGGCATCCCGTGCTCGGCGGAGTCGATGACCGGTCTGGTCAATGACGCCACCCTGGCGCGTATCGCCGCCGAACCGAATCAACCGTTGAGTTGGCGGCGCGGCGGCGATCCGGCGGTGGCCGACCTGGTGGCCGACCGGTTCGGCGAGCAGGTGGTGGCCCGGTCAGTGGATCCGATGCTCGGCGGCGTCTATGCGGGATCGGCGGCGACCATCGGCGTTCGCTCGGCCGCGCCGAGCATGGCCGCTGCTCTGGACGCCGGCGCGGCCCACCTCACCGATGCGGTCCGCCAGGCGCTGATGAGCGTCACCGCAGGCCCGGTGTTCGGGGCGGTGGGCGGAGGGTACACGGTGCTGATCGAGGAACTGGTCCTTCGCAGCCGGCTCAATTGGGTACAAGCGGCGGTGGACGGTATCGAAGCCGCGGAAGCTCCTGCGCGGGGCTGGACGCTGCGCGACGACACCGGTGTCGAGTGGCACGGCGATGCCGTGATCCTGGCCGTCCCGGCTCCGCGACTGGTCGGGCTGGTTGACCGCATCGCCCCGCGCACGGCGGCGGCGGCGAGCCGCATCGCCAGCGCCTCCTCGGCGGTGCTGGCGATGGCCGTGCCCCGCGGTATCAGCTTCCCGCAGAATTCCGGCGTGCTGGCAGCCAGCGGAGAACGGTTGCACGCCAAGGCGATTACCCTGTCGTCGCGAAAGTGGGGACGGCGTACCGATGTGGAGCTGTTGCGACTGTCTTTCGGGCGCTTCGGCGACGACCTGGCAACCCGCGCGTCCGACGACGAGTTGCTGGCGTGGGCGCTAGGCGACCTGGCTACCGTTTTCGGGCTCGCGGTCGACCCGGTGGACGTCTGCATTCGGCGCTGGCCGGATGCGATGCCACAGTACGGGCCCGGCCACGGTGACCTGATCACCGAGCTGCGCGCCGGTCTGCCGCCGACCCTTGCGGTGGCGGGCAGTTATCTCGACGGGATCGGGGTGCCGGCCTGCATCGGGGCGGCCGGGCGAGCGGTCAACGGCGTGATCCGGTCGGTCGAAACCTCCGTGGCACGATAGTTCTCATGGCCCGCCTCGACTACGACGCCCTCAACGCCACCGTTCGCTTCCTGATGTTCTCGGTGTTCTCGGTCCGCCCTGGGGCACTCGGCGACGATCGGCACGCCGTGATCGACGAAACGGCGACCTTCCTCAAGCAGCGAGAAGAGCACGGGGTTGTGGTGCGCGGTCTCTACGACGTCGCCGGCTTGCGGGCAGATGCCGATTTCATGATCTGGACGCACGCCGAACGCGTCGAAGCGCTGCAAGCCACCTACGAGGACTTCCGCCGGACCACCGCGCTGGGCCGCGCCTCGACGCCGGTGTGGAGCAGCGTCGCGTTGCACCGGCCGGCGGAATTCAACAAAAGCCACGTCCCGGCGTTCCTGGCCGGCGAGGAACCGGGCGCATACATCTGCGTCTACCCGTTCGTGCGGTCCTATGAGTGGTATCTGCTGCCCGACGAGGAGCGTCGGCGCATGCTCGCCGAACACGGCATGGCGGCCCGCGAGTACAAGGACGTACGGGCGAACACTGTGCCGGCGTTCGCGCTTGGCGACTATGAGTGGATCCTGGCGTTCGAGGCTCCCGAACTGCACCGCATCGTCGATTTGATGCGCGAGTTGCGGGCCACCGACGCGCGCCGACACACCCGCGAGGAGACGCCGTTTTTCACCGGCCCACGCGTGCCGGTCGAGCAGCTGGTTGCCTCGCTGCCTTGACGGCCGACAAACCGTAAACGAGAGGGAGACATGACAACCCAGTTCGATCCCAACGATGCCGCCCGCTTCGAAGAGATGTACCGCGATGAGCGAGTCGCGCACGGCTTGCCGGCAGCCACTCCGTGGGACATCGGCGGCCCGCAGCCCGTCGTACGGCAACTTGTGGCGTTGGGGGCCATCAAGGGCGAGGTCCTTGACCCCGGTACCGGCCCGGGCCACCACGCCATTTACTACGCGTCAAACGGCTACTCGACCACCGGCATCGACGGGTCGCCGACCGCAATCGAGCGGGCGAAGGAGAACGCGCAGAGAGCCGGCGTCTCGGTGAACTTCCAGCTGGCCGACGCGACAAAGCTGGAAGGTCTGGAGAACCGCTTTGACACGGTCGTCGACAGCGCCTTCTACCACACGTTTTCGACCGAACCGGAGCTGCAACGGTCATATGCGCGGGCGCTCCATCGGGCGACCAAGCCCGGAGCGCGACTCTACATGTTCGAATTCGGCGCCGGCGATATCAACGGCTTTCAGATGCCACGATCGTTGTCCGAGGACGACTTTCGGCAGGTATTCCCCGACGCTGGTTGGGAGATAACGTATTTGGGTCCGACGACGTATCTGATCAACATGAGCGTCGAAACCCTTGAGCTGATGCTCGCGCGCAACCCCGACATGGCCGATCAGGTTAAGCCGCTCGTCGAGCGATTGCGGATCATCGAACCGTGGCTCACCAATGGGCGGGCACACGCCCCGTTCTGGGAGATGCACGCTACCCGCGTCGACTAGGCGCGCGACCCCGGAATCCGGAGGCCGTCGTAGACGTGCACCGAATCGATCCTCCAGCCCGCTGCGGTGCGCAGGCGTAGCGGGCGGTCACCGTGCGCACCCGGAGGTTTGGACCGCCCGGGTTGGTCCCGCGACACGGCGCAGCGCGGCGGTCAGCTCAGGTGCCGGGTCAGCGGGCATGGTCGTCCAGCGCGCGGCGATGTAGCCGTCGGGCCGCACCAGGCTCGCGCCGTCGGGTGTGATGCCGAAGGCGCTCTGAAACGTCAGCTGTCCCAGCACTTGTGCGGCGTCGACGTGAACGAAGGCCACCTCGATGCCGAGGTGGTGCTCAGCGGCGCTGGCAGCGATGCGCCAGTCGGCGTGCTGCGACAGCAGCACCCAGTTGCGCCCAAAGAGATCGAGCGTCGAGGTGGTTTGCCCGTCGGTGTGTCGAAGCGCCAGATGCGGGGCCCGGGTGCCCGGTTGGCCCGCCCATTGGTCGGGGCGCAGGGCAGCGGGCAACTGGTCTGACACGCCCAAGACCGACGAGGAGCGGTAGAGCTGGCCGAGTTCCATCGCGATGTCGTCAATGATGTCAACATCACTGGCCGGACCGTCAAGGCGCGCTTTGTAATCGGGGCGGGCGAAGATCTGGTGATAGCGCAGCCAGGCGATGGGGCGCCGTTCGGCGTCATAGGTGTCCAGCAACGCCGGTGTGGAGGTGCCGCCGAGCACCGCTGCGAGTTTCCAGGACAGGTTATGCGCGTCCTCGATGCCGGTGTTCGCGCCGTAACCGCCCCGATTCGGCGGCAATTGGTGGGCTGCGTCTCCGACGAGGAACACCCGACCGGCGTGGAAGTGATCAGCGATGAGCGCGGCGAGCTCCCAACGGCCGGTGGTGAGGAGCTGGACCGGCAGGTCGGGTATTCCGATCGCTTGGCGCACCACCGCGCGCTGCTGATCCGGGTCGCGATCGACATCGCCGCTGAGCATGAGCACCCACCGTCCGTCTGAGTAGGTGGCGAGAAACGCTGCAAGATCAGGCTGTTCGATCTCGAATTGCACGACGCCGCGTTGCAGGTAGTGATCGATGGGCGCCCGGAACAGGATGCTGCGCTGCACCGAGAGCAGTCCTTGACCGCTGCGGGCGATTCCCAGCGCTTCGCGGATCGGGCTGGCTGCGCCATCGGCCGCAACGACGTACGGGGTCCGCATCCGATAGGCGCCACCCCGTTGCGGTCGCAGCGTGACGGTGACACCGTCGTCGTCCTGGGTGAAGTCCGTCATCTCAGTGCTGAGCCGTAGGTCGGCGCCTAGTGAGACGGCCCGGCTGCGCAGGATGGGTTCCAGCCGGTCCTGGGCGATGGCCGTCGCGCGCGCCGGTGAGTACTCGTAGCGAGGCTCCTCGAAGTTGGCCGTCCACGGCTGTTCCGACAACCAGCTGCCCGCAAGGCTTTCCACCCGGGCCCGGCGCGGCGGGCGATGGCCCTGCGTGGTGGCGGGAAGCTCGACACCCGCGGCGCGAAACAATTCCAACGTCCGCGTGGTGTAGCCGATCGCGCGGGGGTGGGCCGAGCTCGTCGCATGCCTTTCCACCAGGGTGACGGGTACTCCTCGGCCGGCCAGGAACACCGCCGCCGATAAACCCACCAGACTGCCTCCGACAACGAGTACCTGGGTCGACTCGACGTCTTGAATGGGCATGTCATGACAGAACCACAAGTGACTAAAAAGTACAAGCGAATTAAAAATATGCGTGAGTTGCTATTGTAAGCGCATGGTCTCCGAAGCCGGCGGGCGTCGCGAACGGAAAAACGCGCAGACACGCGCAGCACTGGCCGATGCGGCCTGGCGGCTGTTCCTCGAGAGGGGTTACGACGCGGTCAGCGTCAAAGAAATCGCCGACGCCGTCGACATCTCGGTCCCCACTGTTTTCAACCACGTTCCGGACGGCAAGGAAGCGTTGATCTTTGACGACGGTGTCGAACGCCGGGTGAGCCTGCTGGCCGCCGTGCGCGATCGCGCTGTTGGGCAGTCGGTGATGTCCGCACTGCGGGAATTCATGTCTGGCCGCGGCCCGATGGTCGCCGATCCGACGCCGGAGTTTCGCCGGCGCACCGAACTGATCATGAACACCCCGGCGCTGGGCAATTACTCTCGCAAGCTCTGGATCCGCTGTGAGGAGCCACTCGCCGCGGCCATCGCCGCCGAAATCGGCAGGCCGCCCGACGACCTCACTGCACGCGCTGCTGCCCGCTACGTCCTCGAGATACCTCAGTTCGTCGGCGACGAAGCCGATCCGCTCGACGCGTTGAACGCCGTCTTCGACCTACTGGAATACGGACTGCCGACCGCCGCCGGCCTCAGGAATCCGCCGGCTGCAAGCGCAGCGAGATCGAGTTGATGCAGTAGCGCTGATCCGTCGGGGTGGGATAGCCCTCTCCGGCGAACACGTGGCCCAGGTGGCTGTGGCAGTTGGCGCAAAGTACCTCGGTGCGGGTGCTGCCCATCGAGTGATCGGCGCGCAGGATGACCGCGTCGGAGTTCGCCGGGTCGAAGAATGACGGCCAGCCGCAATGCGAGTCGAATTTCTCTGTGCTACGGAATAATTCGGCGCCGCAGGCCCGACAGTAATAGACGCCCTCGGTCTTGGTGTCGGTGTACTCACCAGTGAATGGGCGCTCGGTGCCGGCGCGGCGCAGCACGTCGAACTCCTGGGGGTTGAGTTGCTGACGCCACTCGTCATCGCTCAGTTGCACCCTCGGTTGCGCGGAGTTCATGCGGCACTCCTCATCGCTTCGCTCTGCATCGTCGTTGGCGGAGTCATGCGCCACTCCTCCTCATCGCTGCGCTCTGCATCGTCGTTAGCGGAGTCATGCCTCCACGCTAGCGCGCTGCGGCGCGGCCGTCAGCCACGCTGGGTCGATCCCGTCGTCCAACCGATTTTCGGCCTTGGCATCCAGGTAGCGGAAGTAGAGCACGGTGAACACCACGATCAGCAGTAGCGACCAGCCGTAGGTGATCTTCAGGTACTCCAGCGGCCGGCCGATGTACATCCAGTTGAACAGCAGCCAGCGGTCCATGGTCAGGAATCCGTAGATGCCCAGCCACGCCGGCCAGTTGCGGATCACTGAATTGGGCAGCACCACCGTCATCAGGAACGGGAACAGCATCATCGAGTAGTAGCCCTGAGACAGCGACAGCACCAGCCAGGACCACAGCAGCAGCACGCCCGACGAGGTGGTGAACCAGAACCGCGGGTCGCGGGTGCGGTAGTAGCGGTACAGCAGCCACAAGCTGCCAATGGCCAGCAATGTGAACAAGATTCGCAGCGACAGAATCAGCCAGGTCGGCAGCCCGAAGTACACCCCGTTGCCTTCAATCGAGCTGTTGAAGTAGTCGCGAACGCCCAACGTGTAGGGCAGGGTGCGGGTGACGAAGTCCAGTGGGTGGACGACCAGGGGCAACGCGGCCAGGTTGAACGCGACCGGCACCACGATGGCAGCCAGCACCGCGCGCCACTGCCGGTTCAGCAGCGGCAGCAGCAGCAGCGGTAGCAACACCGGCTTGACCACCAGCGCCAGCCCGATCGAGATGCCGGCCCACCACTGACGGCTTATGCGGCCGTCCAGCAGCCACCACAAGAACAACACCTCCAGCAGCAGGATGCAGCCGTTGATATTGGTGAAAACCAGTGTGTTAGTGACGGATTCGGTGCAGAACATCGCCAGCAGAAGTGCTGGAGCCGCCACCGAGGTCAAGCGGAAGTTGAACATCCGTAGCAGTACGTACGCCGCGATGATGATCGCGGCGCTGTTCAACGCGATGAACAGGTAACGCGACTCCGCGAAGGGCAAGTAGCCGAACGGCGCCATGATCAGCGTGCCGCCGGGCGGATAGAGGTAATGCGGATCGACGTAGTCGAAATGCTCGTTATAGATATCCCAGCCGTGCCGGAAGTTCAGCGCTGCGCGGTAGACCGGTTTGAAATCGTCGGTGATGTTGCCGTTGGTGGTCACCACGATGGTGCGGTGAATCACCGCCAGGATGGCCACGGGCCACAGCACCGAGCGCAGTACGGTCGCGGTGCTCGGCGCCGCGGTACGGGGAGCAAATGTGGCGTGCGCCCAGTCGCGCAGACCGCCTCGAGGGGAGTCAACTGCCGTCACGAGCGCACCGTACACGGGAGGTTGCCCGAAGGGTCAGGCGGGACAGTAGGTGTCGGTGGATGGCAACGTGCCGCTGTCGAGGTAGCCGATCAGCGGGGGGACCGCGCATGACGAGTAGATGCTGGCGCCGTGGCCAATGCCCTGCCACATCACTCGCTTGCTGGCCGCGGTCGCGTTGATGATGGTCGCGGCGGTGGCCGAGACGCCCTCCGACCCGACGATCGGATCGTTCTGCACGCCCATGAGAAGCACGTTGACCTTGAGGACCTTCGGTGACTGTGGCGGCGACGTGCTCGGCCAGGAGACGCACTTGACCAGGTTGAGCGCACCGACGGCGCCGAACTGCGGGTAGAGCTTTGCCCAGGCGACGACCAATTCCCGTATCCGGTCGGGCGTGGGCCGGTTGAGCGCGTCACTGCAGGAATTGACGAACTGTCCGTCGGTGCCGGTGGTGGCCTCCGCGCGGTTGATCAGGCTGGTCAGCAAGTTGGTATCACCGGAACGAGCGTTGGCCAGTGCGGTGGCCAAGTCGTTGGTGGTGCTGATGCGGTCGCCGGTGGGGAAGCCCAGTGCGGTGTTGATGGCCCTGGCGACGGAGGCTACCGAGGCACCCGCCGGGCCGTGGCCGGCACGGGCGTCCGCCAGCAGTGAGTTCACGGCGTCTTTGGGATCCGGGCCCAATGGGCAGTTCACCGCGGCGCATTGCGCGGCGAATGCGTCCAGCGCCGCCTGCTGGCCTTTGACCTTTTGTTCGGCGGCGGCTTCGGCGCCCACCCCCAACGCGACCGGGGAGTCGAGGACCAGCCTGGCGACCCGGTCCGGATGGGAGCCGGCGTAGGACAGCGCCACCTGGGCGCCGTTGCCGATGCCGATCAGCGCCAGCGCCGGCACATCCCAGGTGCTACGCAGACGCTCGATGTCGGTGGCGGCATGGGTGTCGTCGTAGGCGGAGTCACCAGGCGCGATGGTGTCGGTGCAGCTGGTGGTGGCGTTCTGCACGATGTCGGCGAGATTGGCGACCGGGTCATTGCCGGCCTCGAACTGCGCCTGGTCGTGGATCTCCTGGCGGTCGAACTGGTCAAGGCAGTCGACCGGGCTCGATGCGCCCATGCCGCGGCGGTCAACGGCGACGATCGGGTGGCTGCGCAGCACGTCGGCGCCCGCGCGCGCCAGCCATACCGGCAGTTGCAGCGACGACGGCAGGTCCGATCCGGTGGTGAAGACCAACGGGCCGGCGTCAGACGGCGTTTGCGCCGAATGAGCGCGCACCACACCGATGCTCAGCGTCCCGGCAGCACCGTTGACCGGGTCGAGGTCGGCGTCGTAGCTTGCGCAATCCAGCTTGACGCCCACCGGTGCCGGAACGGCGGCGTCACCGAATTCCCGAGATGTGCAGTCATGCCACGACAACTCGTTCTTCGGCTTGGCAATCGGCGGCGGACCGTTGGGCGTCTTTGTCGTCGTTGCCTTTCCCTGCGGCCGGGCGCCGGCGTTGGTGGCGAAACGTGGGTTGGCGGCCAATCCGGGTGCGCAGCCGGCCAGCAACGTGGTCACCACGATCAGCGACGTGGTGATTGCGGCATGCCGGCTCATGCCGACCACAGTAGCCATTGGTTGACCGATCAGATCGATTGCCTGACTCGCCCCTCGCCGCGCTGCGGCTGGGAGGTGCCCCCACCTCAGGCCGGTTCCCGGCCGGCATCGTCGTCAGGCGTCCGCACGTAGTGCGTGTACAGGTAGCCGTCCTCGTCGGTGAGGATGTGCGCGCAGCGCATCTCAGTCAGCACCTGCCCCGGGCCGACGGCAATGCGGCCGGCCTGGCCGCCGACGAGGGTCGGCGCAATGGTCAGGCACAGGTCGTCGAGCAGTTCGCGCTCGACGAATGTGCTGAACAGCGTCGGGCCGCCCTCGGTCAATGCTCGGTGCATTCCGCGATCGGCCAGCACGGCCAGCATCGCGGCTGGGTCGACTTCGGCCGGGTCGTCGACCGAGCAGTCGATCACGTCGGCCAGGCCGGCCAGTCCGCCCCGGGTGTGGTCCGCCGCCGCCGCGCAGGTGAACACCAGCGGTGGCACCTCGGTGCGGGTGAACACCGGCATATCCCGCTCCAGGCGACCGGACCTGGTGACGATCGCCAACTGCGGAACTTCGCTTTGCCCGCAGGCCTGCCGGCGTTGCCGCTGGGCGACGGATGGACGTGCGCCGGCGTAGCCCTCGGCTCGCACCGTGCCCGCGCCGATAAGGATCACATCGGCGAGTTCTCGCAGCAGGCTGAAAACCGCCCGATCACCGGGCCCGCCCAGCTGGCCCGACTTCCCGGCGAAGGTCGCGCCGCCGTCGAGACTGGCGATGAAGTTCGCGCGCAGCCAAACGCCTTTGGGCTCTGCGGGGTAGCCGTAGATGTCGAGCATTTCGTCGCCGTCGAGGTCGCGGACGCAGCCGAGCAGTCGCAACTGCACCCCGCCGGCGTGGTCACCCGAAACGTCAGCCATGCGCATGATTGCAACACGTCGGTAGGGTGCCTGCATGCACGGGGTTGCTCACCTGGCTGATCGGCAGCCGACCGTGTCACCCGAGCGACTGATCGCCCAGCTGACGCCGCCACCGACGTTCGTCAATGCAAGCTTCGCGAGCTATCACCCCGACCCGAGCGAGCCGACCCAATCGGCGGCCGTCGCGGCCTGCCAACGGTTCTGCAAGCGGGCGGCCGAGTGCCGCGGCGGCCGTAAGAAGCTTGTCGGCAGACGAGAAGCGTTGCCGGGTATCGGGCTATACCTGGACGGTGGTTTCGGTGTCGGCAAGACGCATCTGTTGGCCGCCGCCTACCGTCAGCTGCCCGATGACGCAGTCCACCCCAAAGCGTTCGCGACGTTCATGGAGCTGACCCAGCTCGCCGGGGTGTTCGGCTTCGTCGAATGCATCGACCTGCTGGCCGATTACACGCTGCTGTGCATCGACGAGTTCGAGCTGGACGATCCGGGTAACACCACGCTGATCTCACGGCTGCTCTCGCAACTCGTCGAGCGCGGTGTTTCGGTGGCTGCCACCTCCAACACCTTGCCCGAGCAGCTCGGCGAGGGGCGTTTCGCGGCGCACGACTTCTTGCGTGAAATCAATACGCTGGCAGCGATTTTCGATGTTGTTCGAATCGAGGGACCCGACTACCGGCACCGTGATTTGCCGCCCGCGCCACAACCGCCGTCTGACGAGGAGGTCGCCGCTCGTGCCGCCACCGTGGCGGGCGCGACTATCGACGACTTCGATGCGCTCTGCGCCCATCTGGCCACCATGCATCCGTCGCGTTATCTGGCGCTGATCGACGGCGTGACGGCGGTCTGTCTGACCGGCGTGCACGCCATCGACGATCAGAACGTGGCGCTGCGACTGGTGGCTTTCACCGACCGGCTTTACGACGCCGGCGTCCCGGTTCTGGCGTCCGGGAGCAAGCTCGACGCCGTCTTCAGCGAGGAGATGCTGGCGGGCGGCTTCCGCAAGAAATACCTGCGCGCCACGTCGCGGCTGCTTGCGCTGAGCGCGGCCGTCACTGCCCAGGCCGCGCCAGACGACCAATTACATTGAGACTGAGGTGAGGTGACGCTGATGGTCGCATCAGCGGCCGCCGCCTCCGCCGCCCGCGCCGCCTCCGCCGCCCGCGCCGCCTCCGCCGCCGCCGATGCCGCCTCCGCCGAATCCTCCTCCGCCTCCGCCGAATCCGCCTCCGCCGCCGCCGAATCCGCCTCCGCCGATGCCACCGCCACCGGGTCCGCCGCCGCCAAATCCGCCGCCGCCGGGTCCGCCGGGTGCGCCGCCGCCGGGTCCGCCGGGTGCACCGCCGCCGGGTGCGCCGGGTCCACCTCCGCCGGGTGCGCCGGGTGCGCCGCCGCCGGGTCCGCCGGGTGCACCGCCGCCGGGTGCGCCGGGTCCACCTCCGCCGGGTGCGCCGGGTGCGCCGCCGCCGGGTGCACCGCCGCCGGGTGCGCCGCCGCCGGGTGCGCCGGGTGCGCCGCCGCCGGGTGCGCCGCCGGGTGCACCCCCGCCGGGTGCGCCGGGTGCGCCGCCGCCGGGTTCGCCGGGTGCGCCGGGTGCGCCGCCACCCGGTCCGTCAGGGTGACCAGGTCCGACGGGGTCACCAGGCCTGCCCTGCCCACCATGGCCACCAGGCTGATGTCTTGGTACGTCAGGCCCAGGCAGTGGCACTGGCGGGTTATCGTGGCAGCGGTTCAAGTCCGAATTCGTACCCCATGCCGGATCCCAGGAATCGCCCGGGCACCACTGGGGTAGCGGCCCAGCCTGAGCCTGAGCCTCGCCGGCGGCCACCAAGCCGACCCATCCCAAGCCAGCGACCATCACGATTGTCGCTGCGGCAGAACACGCAAAATCTTTCATACTTTCTTATTACTTAGGGTAACTGTATATAGACGGCGGAAACGCTGCGAAAAAGCTGTGCTCTGAGGTCATGCGGCAGCACAACGCCCGGGCCGGACCGCGAAATAGCCTGCGCAGCTGCGCGTTAGATCCGGCGCAACCATTCGCCCAGAACGATGGCCAGCTCAATTTTGGCTAGATGCACCCAAGCATCGTTGGATTGGGCCGCGCCAACTGTCGAACCATGACGTAGTCGCTTTCGAGATGGGCGCCCAACTGGAATGTCCTGGTGCCGTTGACGGTAAAGCCGCACTTTCGGTAAAAGTGTTGAGCGCGTTGGTTTTTCTGATTGACGCCGAGCCATATACACTCGGCGCCCCATTCGGTGGCGGCCGCGAGGGCGGCATCCATCAAAGCCGTCGACACGCCCGAGCCGTGATGCTCCGGCAGCACATACATCTTCGAGAGCTCTGCGGCGGGTCGAATGTTCACGGCTCGCCGTACGTCGGGATCGTCGTTGACGCCGCTGATCAGCATGGCGTAACCGATAATCCGACCTTCGTGGCCGACGGTGAGGATCAGCCGTTGCGGGTCGGCCAGATACTCGGCGAAGCGCACGTCGGACAGGTTGGCATCGATGAACGATGCAATGTTCTCGGGTGTGACCGATGGGGGACAGGCCAGCGGAAAAGTCCGTGCAGCGACCGCAGCCAATTCGACAGTGTCGACGGAATCCGCTGTCGCGATGCGGGCTACGGTCAACTGCCCGGCTAGAGGTTCCACTGCGCCAGGTGATAGCCCGTCTTCTTGTCCAGCAGAACAACAGTGGAAACCGGATCGCGGTAGGCCTCCCAGTACACGCCGCCGCGAACTATCGAGCCTGCCGGCGCGTTCGCCAGCGCGGCGTCCAGCGCGTCGGGTGCATCCGATGGGCGGGACTTATAGGCGTCGGCGAACGGGGTGACCCCGTCGAAGGTGAAGTCGGTGAGCATCTGGTAGGGGTTCGGCACCCGGACCGCGTGGATCGCGACGTCCGCGCGCACCACGGCGCTGTTCGGGAAGCTCTTGACCGGGACGCCCACGCGGTTGTAGCCGAACCCAGGTGGCGGGTCGACGGGTTGGACGCTGCTGACGGTGACGTCCGCGATGATCTTTCCGGTGTCGACCCGCAATGTGTCGCCGAGGTGGCCGATCGGTGCATCGACGGCCGACGCACGGGGAACCGCGATCAGCGTGGCTGCGAACACAGCAATCACGACAACCAGGCAGCGGCGCATCTTTCCTCCTCGGCGATCATCGCATGATGGCACACTGCGAGGCTCACGTCGTTGGGTTGTCCGACCCTCAGCTTTTTTGCCGGCTGCTAGCCCTTCGGGTAGCCGCGCCGCACCGTGCGATCCAAGATGCCCAGCGATGCCCGCAATGCAAGCTCGGAGATGACCGGGAAAATTCCGGCCTCACGCCACTTCTCGTCGATCTGCGACCAGTCGTAGAACGACGTGACGACCGTGCCGTCGCCCTGCTCGTCGGGCTCGAGGCGGTAGCCGTAGACGTGGCCGATCTGAGGCCGGATCTGACCCAGAACCGTCCACGCGATCAGCCGGTCCGGCTCGAATTCGCGGATGGTGACGGTGACGTCGTACTTGCCAAGGTCCGGAAAGTCGTTGAGAGCGTCACGGTCCATGTGCACGACGAAGCTGTCACCGACGGCGCCAACGGACGACCCGTCGGCGTCCTGCAACATTCCGGACGAGTCGATGGCGACGTGACCCTGCGGATCGCAGAGGACGGCGAAGATATCGGCTGCTGGAGCGGGGATCGTGCGCTGGACTTCGATTTTCTCGGCCATGGTCTGATCCTGTCAGGACGATTGTGGCAATGTCGCAATTCGAAGCCACTTCGGCCGGTACGACAAAGGCGGCGACGTTGCGCGATGATGGAGCGATGAGACGTCCGCTGGCGGTGCTGGGCGTGGCCGTCGCACTGGGCGTGGCCCCGCTTGTGCATGCCGACCCGGGCAGTCCTAGTCCGAACCTCGATGCGAGCTTTCTCGACGCGCTGACCAAGGCGGGCATCACCGTCAACAGCGGGCCAGGCGCCGTCAAGGCCGGTAAAACGGCATGCGGGTTGATGGCGCAGGGGCGGCCCGAACTTGACGTCATCCAGCTCGTGACGAAGCAGAACCCGGGCCTGGACACGACCAGAGCGGCACAGTTCACCGCGATTGCGGCCAGCGCCTACTGCCCGCAGTACTTGCAGCGCGCCGGCGACAACGGGGGCACCCAGTCCCAGCCCCCGTCGACACCGGGTGCGAACAGCGGGCAGTAGACGCGAATACGCAGACGGCTTCCGGGAGGTCAGTTTGCCGCAACCGCCAAGGGATCGACGAAGCGCTGGAATCGACCGGGATGAAGACCTTCGCGTTGAATGAAATAGCCTGCGCCGCTGTCAGATCCTGACCCAGACCCAATGCTGGCCGCCTTCGTCCCACACCGGGTGGAGTTGTTGCGCCCACGGCGGTGGGGGAGGAGGCGGCGGAACGTCCACGGGTGCGTACGGCGGCGCGTAAGCCGGCCTGGGCGTCCACCACGCCGGCGGTGCCGGGGGCGGTTTGCACTCGTTGGTCCAGACGTTGCGCGACCAGTTGAGGTCACACTGCGGCGAACTGGTCACGCAATGTGTGTACACGGCCGGGTCGCACTGCGGCGAGCTGACTGCCGGCGTTGCGACCGCTACAGCCGTCAGCGGAATTGACGCCACCGCGATGGCGGCGGCCAGGTGGCGGACAAACCTCGTCATTGCAGGCCTCTCGGTGGCGCCCGTGCCCACTTTGGGTTGAATCAGCTTATGCCCCCGACACGCGGCGGCCTACGTCGTTTGGAAAAAGGCGGCTGAACTCCGGCAAGCGGTGGTGGCTAATGGTGCTACCGACTGCCCTGGCCATCGTCAGCCAAGTAGATGACCTCGTACCACCGCGCAGGCGGCTGTATTCGCGCGTCATACCGGTCGGTCGCAGTTGCTTGCTCCATCCGGACGTCCGTCAGGTGCGGATTGTGCACTCGGATGTCGTCTTCAAGCGCGGCATGCAGTGCGTCGCCGGTGAGAGTGATGTCCGCGAGTGCCGTTCCCTCGTGCCGTGTCCAACTCACCGCGCTAACTGTCCTCGGCTGATCTGGTCGGCGTCTCAGGTGTGCGCCGCATTGCCGCAGAATACTGTCGGCGGTCATTCCACTTTCGTGGATCCGGCGTGTCGCTCGCCCTCCGGGCTTTACTGGCGTAGTTCTCTCAGTCGTTCGTTGGCGTACTCAATCGCCGAGTCGATCTTTTCGGTCAACTGCGGCTCGTCGTCGGGCCAGCACTCAATGATGATTTTGTTTCCGTCGTGATGCCCACAGAATGGCGGACGGCTCACCTGGGAGTTGAAGTAGCCGAGCCAATTAGCACCGTGCGCGCCCCCGGGTAGCCGAGTGGTGCGGATCCAGTATTCATTCGGCCGCTGCAACGAACCCTCAAGCGGGCCGCGCTTCAACTCGGGCTCTCCAACGCGCGAGACTCCCGGCCACTTCCCTGCCGCTGAATCGTCACCCACGTTTCAGGTCCTTGCTATCGGTCGTACAGCGGGCAGTAGCTTTCTATCGCATCGTGAACAACCTGCGTCGCCTCGGCCAGCGTCAACTGTGGGCTTTTCCGCAGCGTGCCCGCGAGGTAGCCATCCATACTGCCCCCGTTAGCGAGATCCCGACAGAGCGAGCGCGCCTGCTGGTCATCGTCGGCTTCGTTCTGCCACATGCGGCCCTGCGCTAGTGACGCGCTGAGTCGCTGATTCGCGTTGCGGGGCGGCGCTACGGGCGAAGGGACTACGCGCGCTTGCACGGGTGGAAGGACCACCGCGGCGGCCGGCATCGCCACCGGGGGCGGCGCTGGTGCTGCTTTAGTCAAACTGTGGTGCGCGGTACTGGGATTGAACCAGCGACCTCTTCCGTGTCAGGGAAGCGCTCTCCCGCTGAGCTAACCGCGCCCGGTCAAATAAACAGAGGTGGAGACGGGAATCGAACCCGTGTGCACGGCTTTGCAGGCCGTTGCCTCACCACTCGGCCACTCCACCGCGGGGTTTAATGTCACTTGCACCCTCGAGCGGATGACGGGATTCGAACCCGCGACCCTCACCTTGGCAAGGTGATGCGCTACCAACTGCGCTACATCCGCGCGCAACGGACGAGATCGTCGCCCGGTGCGAAGCACGACGATAGTCCAACTGAGCGGGACCGCACAAATTTCTTGGTGGCAACTGGCGCGCCGCTATATGGCTCCGGGGAGCACGTTCTGCCGAGACGGCTACGCGTGCTAACCTTCGACGTCGTTCGCCTCTCGGCGCGGTCCCGTGGCTCAGTGGGAGAGCGTCCGCTTCACACGCGGAAGGTCGCTGGTTCGATCCCAGCCGGGACCACTCACGTTTTCTCAGCACAGGCGCTATTTTTGGCCTAGCTCATCCTGTTTCGTGCGGTCCGCGTTCGCTCAAATGCTTGCCGAACGTCCGATTCGGCGGTGCTGGCGGTGGGCGCCACGGTCAGTTCCCGTATTGATGTTGTTCCGGCTCAGCAGCTTTAAGCGTCGCCGGCTCGACCGCGTTCGGCCAACCCAGTGGGTTGAGTCTGCGAAACGGATCCTCAGCCCGCACCACCTGCAGGTGGGCGAGGATGTTTTCAAGCGACTGTTTGGTGCTGTCGCGGACTGTCGCCAGCCAGGTTGCGGCGTTCTTGCCAGCGGGCTGCACGGTGCTGATCGGTTCCCCGAATGCCATGTACATCCGCTGCGGACGAGGAATCAAGGTTGGACCAACGCCCCGCATGAGTGGCATGGCCATATCACCGCGACCGGAAAGTCTCTCGCCCACCGATTGGCTCAATCGACCCCAGGTGCTGTCTCGGGCGAAAAGGCTCTGGTACACATCGTCGCCGCCGACCAGCGCGACGGGAACAATCGGATAGCTGCTCTCGATGGCCACCCGAGCGAAGCCGCTGCGACCCTCCCATCGCAGTTGGTATTCCTCGCCCTTGAACTTGGCGATCTCTCGACCCCCGCCCGGAAATACCAGCACGGTTTCGTTGTGGCGCATCAGCTCTCGCGCGGTGTCGGGGTGACCGACCACCCCGCCGTAGGCCGCGATCAAGTCCTTGGCGAGACCGCGCGCCTCGCCCATGCCCCGCTCGGCCAACGGCCTCACCCGAACCCCCAATTCGCGGCGAAGGTAATAAGAGGTAAGAAATACTTCCGCGCCGGACTGAGTGTGGTTGCCCACGAGGAGGAACCGGCCGTCGCGCGGTAATTTCGCCAATCCGTCGACATAGGGCCGATACAGGTCGATCAGGGGATCCAGGCCGTCGCCGATATTGCCGAACAGCTGGCGCAATGCCCGCACTCGGCGGGGCTGATTCGTGATCGCTGCCAGCTCATCGGTGGTGACGGTTTTCTTGCCTTCCGGCGGCCCCAACCTCAACAGCCGTCTCCTCTCACGTTCGGTGATGACACGCCTACCACGGTAGCAGACGAACTAGTTCGTTTGGCTATGCTGCTTCTGTGAGATCGAAGACTGAATTGCGCGACGAAATTCTCGCTGCCGCCCGCGCCGAGTTTGCGCAATACGGGCTAGCCGGATCTCGCATTGACCGGATCGCCGCGGCGGCGCGGGCCAGCAAGGAGCGGCTGTATGCGCATTTCGGCGACAAAGAGGCACTGTTTCGCGACGTCGTCGCCTCGGACGGTCGGCAATACTTCGCCGCGTTCCGTATGCGCCCCGACGCTGTTGCGGAGTTTGTCGGCGATGTCTACGACTTGGCCCGCAGCCACCCTGAACACCTCCGGATGCTCACTTGGGCTCGGCTGGAGGGGCTGACGATCGAACCGCCGGATTTCGACGACCATGCGCTGCCGGCCCAAGCCCTCGCGACCATCGAAGCCGCCCAGGCAGCGGGCTATGTCGACAAGTCCTGGGTGCCGGTGGACCTATTGGTGTTGCTGTTCGGGATCGGCCTGGCGTGGGCCCAATTCCCTGATCCTCAACGCGAGGCCGACGACCCCGCGGTCGCCGCGCCGCGCCGCGCATCTGCCATCAAGGCGGCCATCCGCATAATCTCGCCGACGTCTGACTAGAAGGGCTTCCGACACGATCCTCATGCTTTCGGAACGGCCAACTTCGCGACAGCGTCGCTGACGTCTATCTCCGGGTCGAGTTGGGCTGCGCACCGTAACGACGTGACGAGGAGTTCGACGACCACTTCTACCATCGCGTCAGAATCAAAAGGGCGGCCATTCTTCAGCCAGTAAGTGGTGGCCTCGTCGAGGCCACCCGCGCAAGAGCGCAACATCAATCGCAGCGCCGGCCGGGTGAGGTCGAGTTTGAGCAACTGACACGTCCATTCGATGGTGTGCCAACGTGACTGATCGAAGATCTCCCACGCTTCGGGGTCGCCGCCGCTGCCGCCGAGCACCAATCGCAGGGCAAGGTCGTCGTGGTCACTCAGGTATGCCAGATGGGCGTGCAACATTCGCCGCAACTGCGTACCGGGAGAGCCAGCTGCGACCGGCGGTGTGGCGGCGGCCAGTCTGGTCGCTGCGTCGCGCAGCGCCTCGAGGTAGATCCCGCGCTTGTTCCCGAAATAGTGGAATAGCAGACCCTGGGCGACGCCCGCGGTTTCGGTGATATCGCTGGCTGCGACGTCGTCGAAGTGACGGGCGGAGAAGTGCTCGACGGCGGCTTCGAGGAGCTTGCGCCGAGTCGATTCGGCCTGCGCCTGGCGTTGTGTTGCGGGTCGTGGCGTCTGTTGAGCCAGTTTGGCGTTGCCGGCAGTCACCGATAGATCGTGCGCTCGGACAACCGTCGAGTGCAACTCAACGAAGGAAACTCGTTGAGTAAAACTCATTGACATATACTCAACCGATGCTTACGTTGGTTGCATCGACACCCAACCGAGGGGACCGCTCATGCCCGAACTGAAGGCGTTCGTCATCGTGCAAATCGTGGTCAACGATTGGGATGGCTACCGTCAGTACGGAAGCGCCGGCCACCAAGAGATCTTCGACCGATTCAGCGGAAAGGTGATCGGCATCGACGAAAATGTCGAAATCATCGAGGGTAGCTGGCCCTTCACACGGACAATCCTGATCGAGTTTCCGAGCAAGGAGCTTGCGCGGGCCTGGTATGAGTCCGACGAATATCAGGCAGTGGTTGGGTTACGCCACGGCTCCGCGACGTCGAACCTGATGATTGTTTCCGGCTACCCCGGATAAAGTGTAGGTGTTCGGCGAATACGCCCGAACAATCGGTAAGTGAATTTATTGCGGCTCTTGGTAATTAGGAGAGTTCGTCAGCGTCGTCCGCGGCCCTGCAATTCAGTGGCGGCCGCGGCGCTGGGCAAAGCTCAACTCGCGCAGGGAGATTCGAATGCCTGCAGATTGGCAACGCTTCCGTCAGGGTGCTTTGACGTACCTGCGGACGAAGTCGTCCTCGCCGAACGTGCTGGTGTGGTCCAGGCCCCTGTTGTCGCGGCAGAAAAATGTCCACCGCCGCGGAGTTCTCTGCGGGCCGCTGATCAGCTTGACCGTATAGCGCAGATCGGTCTGCTTGGGCGTGCCGATGACGTCACCGACCTTGACCTGCGATGCGTGAATCTGGGGTGCGTCGCACCAGTTCTGTACGGCCACGTCCCGTCCTCACTTTGTTTTCGCCATCCTACCGTGATCTGCGTCTGCAGCCGCCGGAAACACTCTGCGGGGCGGTGCGGCAGCGTGACTTCGTCACCTCTCAGGACGCTGTCTGGAAAGCCGCGCCGGGCTTACGCGCCGGCATTGGTCACCTGACAGGCCGCCACGGCGTTGTCGCTGAAACGACGCCGGTAGCGTAGCGTCAGGTGCGAGCTGTTTCGTTGTCAGCAACGGTCTACCGCGATTAGCGTCGGTGACCACGCGCAATGTGAATCCTCCGTGTACCGCGCGCACTGCGCGGCAGACGACGCCGAACGTTAAGGAACCGCCTGTGGACCATGCAGCGTTGGCTATGACACGGAAACCAGACACCCTGATACCGGCTTTCGTCGCAGCATGCGTGCCATTGTGACCGCGGCGCATTCGCAGTGCCGATTGCGACACCTCTGATGATTTATCCGATTGGGAGCCGACGCCATGCCAACCCCATCCGGCTATCGGTAGCCCATGAACTCGGCCGCGACATCGACGGCGCGTGGTGGCCACGCGCAGACCGCATCACCAATGAATTACCGGATCTGGTCGCTGTCCTGACTCCCTTGCTCGGAGACATCGAGGCCATCAACGTCAACTGGCAACCGCTTCAACGGCCACCCGATTTCAACTGGCCGGGATGGGAACACAAGCGCCAGCACGTCATGACGCTCAGCGGCACGCTTTGTTCGGCTAACCTGCTGATCATCGGTTACACGACCCACAGCGCGCTGGCCCTGATGGTGATGCGGTGCGCCGCCGACCTACCCATCGATGCTGCCGACCGTGACAAGAACGCTTTCCTAACCGCGGGTTCGATCCTGCGGGCTGCGCACCAGCAGCGCACAGCCGACTGTCTTTAGTACAAGCGGCACCGAACAACAGCCCCTAACACTTGTGAGGGGCCGTAAAAATCTTAGTGTCCGCAGCTGAATTGCGCTGTGCGTCAACCGACCAACCACGAATTACTGCATCAGCAGCCGTGGGGAGCGTAAGGTCGCGGTCGGAGTGGAGGGCTTGCGCGCGCATCGGGGATGACACGAAATTTTTCTTGAGTGCGCGCGCAACAATAGGCGCCGATAAGGCAGAGGAGACCAGTGGCAAAGCACGGGATATTGGTTGGCATCGTGGCCGCGACCACTGTGGTAGCGGGTCTGGCCGGCTGTTCGAGCAACAAGTCCAGTACGAGCTCACCGGCGGCTGGCAGTAATGCGGCTGGCGGCAACAAGGTCGTCATAGACGGTCAGAATCAGAGCATCAGCGGTCAGGTCAGCTGCACCCAGGCGGGCGGCAACGTCAACATCGGGATCGGTGATCCGACAACCGGGATCGGCGCGGCGGTGACGACTGCTGATCCACCAGTCGTTCAAGCGGTCGGGCTGGGTAATCTCACCGGCGTCACGCTGGGCTACTCGGCCGGTGCACCGAATCAGGGCAATGCCCAGGCAACCAAAAGCGGCAACTCCTACACGATCAAGGGCACCGCGGCGGGTGTAAACACGGCCAACCCACAGCAGACGCTCACCAAGTCATTTGAGATAGATGTGACTTGCCCCTAGGCGCAGGTCCTTGCGGAGCAGATCACGGTAGCTGCTCCCTCGGCGCGGTGCCGCCCATCGGCAGAGCGGCCAGATTTCGTTGAAGTTCAAGCTCGGAAGGAACGGACAGGTATGTATGTGAAGCGCGTCGCGGGCGCGGCATTTGCGGCAGCCCTCGGCATGTCAGGACTGACAGTCGGCGCCGGGCTTGCCAATGCTGCGCCATTGAAGCCCGCTCCGACCTGCACCAACTGCGGACCAAGTCTTGCGGGACCCGGTCATGGGCCGATCGCTGACGATCCGCCCGGACCTGGGCCTGGACCCGGACCCGGACCTGGCGGCCCTGGAGGACCTGGTGGGGCTGGCGGATCTCATGGGTCTGGTGGGCCGGGCGGACCTGCGCCTGGCGGTCCTGCGCCCGGCGGTCCTGCGCCGGGTGGTCCCGCTCCTGGCGGTCCTGGCGGATCTCACGGACCTAGTGGGCCTGCGCCTGGTGGGCCTGCGCCGGGTGGACCTGCGCCTGGTGGTCCTGCGCCGGGTGGACCTGCGCCTGGTGGACCTGCGCCTGGTGGACCTGGACCCCATGGCCCTGGTGGGCCTGGGGGACCGGCTGGGCCCGGTGGGCCCGGTGGTCCCGGTGGGCCTGGACCTGGCGGACCTGGACCTGGTGGTGGACCTGGTGGTCCCGGAGCTCACGAGCCGGGTGGACCCGGCGGCCCCGGACCTCACGGGCCGGGTGGACCTGGCGGGCCCGGCGGCCCTGGTGGACCGGGCGGACCTGGTGGTCCCGGACCTCACGGGCCGGGTGGACCTGGCGGGCCCGGTGGACCACCGCCGCCGCCATACACGCCCAGGGGTTCCTACGATCGCGGTGGCCCCCAATTTGGTGGCCCCACTGACGCTCCGCACGGCTTCAGCGCACCCGACCATGGCGCGCCGCCTCCGCCTCGGCAGCGCGGCTTCGGCTGGAATGACGGGCCTCCTCCCGGAGGGCCTCCGCCCAACTGGTCCGGGCCGCCGCCTCCGGGTGGCTGGAACGGTCCGCCGCCTCCGGGTGGTTGGAACCCTCGATGGAACGGGCCGCCGCGCGACATAGGTTTGGCGCAGGCCGATTTCGGGCCGTTCAATTACGGCGGCTTCAACGCGATTCCGGTATTCAACCCGGTATTCGGTGGATGGGGCTTCTGGTTCTTCGGAACATGGATTCCGCTGTACTGACGCAACTTCAACACTCGCTGCCCCCGGACCGTGCCCGCGCATGTCCGGGGGCAGCGTTGTTTCGATGCGGGCAGCTGCAAGGCCAATGCATCAGTCGATGGCCGCAAGTCGCCCGCGACGCGGCAGAGCCCGGAAAAGAATGCATGAGGCGCGATTCCCGGGCAAGATGTGCCCGTGGCTATGTACCAGGGCAGGGCGCTCGCAGACATCAATCTCACTGGTATTGCGTTGGCGGAAGCGCTCGAAGCTTTCATCTGCCGACGTGATCCGAGCCTGGAGAATGTCCTGCTCAGGCGCGCAACTCCAACTGGTGACATCGAATCCCGAGTACAGCCCCATAAGCGTTGGTACGAGGTCATCTTCGAGACCGAAGACGCAGTCGATGAGGACGAAGACATCGACGAGGACGACTACAAGGCGCAGCAAAAGGCCAAGGCAAAGGCAAAGGCGAAGGCCAAGGCGGAGGCCAAGGCACAGGTGAAGACATGGCCGCCGCCAAGTCGGCCGTTCGTTATCCCCGATGATGCAGGGCAGCAGACCTAAAGGATGACGTCATGACCGGAGTTCGTGACCGGGTGGTGGATCGAGCTCGCGGGATGCGCGACCTGGTCCGCGCTGAGGCCGCAGAATCCGAGCGGTTGCGGACACTCTCGCCGCGAATCGTCGACGCGATGTGGGCCAGTGGCCTGATGTCGGCGTTCAATCCGGTGGCGGCCGGCGGCGTCGAACCGTCCTTCCAGGAAATGATCGACACCTGGATCGAAATGGCTTGGCAGGACGGTTCTTTTGGCTGGATCGGGATTGCCAACCTGCCGTCGACGTTCGCCGCCGCGACATATCTTCCCGACGAGGGTTTCGCCGAGATGTTCACCCGGAACGACAACCACATCACCATCGGGGGCCAGTATTTTCCCAACGGCCAAGGGACAGCGGTCAACGGTGGCTACCGATTGAGCGGCGCGTGGAATTTCGGCTCCGGCACCGGACACTCGGCGTACATCGGGGCCGGCTTTTTCCCGATGGACAACGGCGAGATGCGCTGGGTCAGCGAGGGTATTCCGGATATGCGGGTGGCATTCCTGCCTCGCGAGGAGGTCACCTTCACCGACGGATGGCACGTTCAGGGGCTCAAGGGAACCGGCTCCTACGACTACAACGTCGCAGACGTCTTCGTGCCGGATTACCGAACCATTCCGCTGTTCACTCGTGAGCCTGTCCGCGGGAGCTCGGCGGCCAGTCGGATGGGCCTGATGCCCGTCACCGCAGCCGGTCACGCGTCGTTTGCGCTCGGCGTGGCCAAAAGCATGCTCGACGACGTCGAGGAACTCGCAGCCACCAAGGTGCGGATGAGTGACATGGCGACACTGGCCAGCCGTCAAACCTTTCAAAAAGGGCTAGCCCACCACGTCGCGGCTTGGCGGGCCGCTCGCCTGCTGGTGCTCGACGCGTTCGCGGCAGCCGAGGTCGCCGTCGAGTCGGGTGACGACTTGACGCCGCGATTGCGCGCCGACATGAGGTTGGCGGCGGTGTATGCCACCGACACGGCACGGGCGGCCGCCGAGTGGGCCCACTTGGCGGCCGGCACCACCGCGATCCGCGAGGGCAGTCGACTCGAGCGCGCGTTCCGCGACATCTATACCGGCACCCAGCACGCGTTCATCAGTGAGAAGGTAGCAATGGACGTAGCACAGATCTGGCTCGGTATCATCGACGACCAGTTCGGACTCTGACTGTGCTGCAACCGAACTCGTGAGAGGACCGGTCGATGGTGAGCGCTGATCGCGCCCGGTCACGCACGTTCGTCGTAACAGGTGCCGCGTCGGGCATTGGTCTGGCCACGGCTGAACGTCTGCTGGCCGAAGGCGGTAGCGTCATCGGCGCCGACCTGGCTGCCCCTCCTGACCTTGGCCCCGATTTCCGGTTCGTGACAGCCGACGTGACCGACGAATCCGCGATCGCTGCTGTGCTGGCCGCCGTGCCGGACCGCCTCGACGGTGTCGTTCACGCCGCAGGGGTCGCCGGCGGCGGCCCGGTCCACTTGCTGGATCGCGCCGAATGGGAGCGGGTGATCGCAATCAACCTCACCGGCACCTTCCTCGTCGCCAAAGCGGCTCTGACCAGAATGATCGACCAGCCTCGGGTCGACGGCGAACGGGGCTCGATCGTGACGTTGGCAAGCATTGAGGGGCTGGAGGGCACGGCGGGCGGCAGCGCCTACAACGCTGCCAAGGGCGGTGTTGTGTTGCTCACCAAGAACATCGCGCTCGACTACGGGCCGAGCGGTATTCGGGCCAACGCCATTTGCCCCGGCTTCATCGAAACGCCAATGCTCGAAAGCGTTTTCGGCTTGCCAGGGATGGAGGGTCCGAGGGCCTCGATCACCGAGGCGCATGCGCTAAAACGGATGGGCCGGTCAGAAGAGATCGCGGCTATGGCGGCTTTCCTGGTGTCGCCCGACGCCTCCTTCGTCAGCGGCCAAGCCGTTGCCGTCGACGGTGGCTACACCGCCGGCCGCGACCACGGGGTGGTTCAGCTCTTCGACCTTCCGCGTTGACGCGTCGAATTCGACTCTCTCAGAACCGGAATCGCGGAAACGGAAAGTTGAAATGCGGGAGTCCAGGCATAGCCGGCGGCGTCATGGGGCCGGGCATCCGCGGGAACATCGGAGCAGGCATGCTCGGGAATCGGGGACCTTCTGGAGCCGGTATTCCCGAAAACCGGGGACCCTCAGGCGCCGGGAAGTTCATCCGCGGATGGGACGCGAATCCGCGTTGCGGAGCGAACGGCTGGCGCATCGGCCCCTGCTCGCGCATCGGCCCCTGCTCGCGCATCGGCCCCTGCCACGGCGACCCCTGCGACGGCGCCTGCCACGGCGACCCCTGCGACGGCGGCCGCAGAATGCCTAGGTTGGGCAGCTGTCCCCAACGCGCCAAACGGCATGTGAAGGGACGGCGCGCGAATGCCCGCGTGTACCGGAACCGGAACCGGAACCGGCACGGGTGCAGCGGCAACCGGCACGGGCACGGGCACACGAGGTGCGACCGGTGCGGCAGCCGGCAGGTGCAGTGCCGGGGGAGCCGCTACCCGCGCGGGCAGGTGGATGGCCGGCGGCTGCAGTGCAGGGAGCAGTGGTGCGGGGGCCTGCGCGACGGGCGCGATCAGAGCTTCGCCAGGGACAGGCCGCAACGCGACTGCTGGTCGGATACCGAGCGCCAGCGCAACCTCCAGCGCCAATGCCGCGCTGACAAAGATGACCGCCAATGCGCTACCCACCAGCAGCAGCGACCTGCGCCGCGGACTCGCGTCAACCTGATGCCCGGCGGTGATGTCGGCGATATCGGCGACACCGGTATGGGCCTCGGCCTCCTCATCGGGTGCAGCGCTGTAGGCGAGATCCGGCGGGCTGAATGCGACCCCCACCCGACCAATGGGCGATGCGAGGTGACCGGGTGCGACCGCATACGGGTCGACTGCGCCGGTGCCGGGATCTTGCGCGTAAGCCAGGGCCGCGGTGGAGGAGGCGAACAGCGGCGCGTTGGCCGATGCCAACGCGGCTCCACGGGCCAGCGCCATGTCCGGTTCCTCGGGGGCGCTGACCGGAATGAATGACGCCGCCTCCAGCGCCGGTTTGATTGGCGCGATGTCCACGTTGCAGCCGACGATGAACAAACCCTCCGGGTAGGCCTCCGGCTCGTTCAGTCCGGCGATCATCGCTGTCAGCTCCGAAACCGGATCAGCGCTGTGCAGCGAACGGCGGTACACATCGTTGATCGAACCGTCGGCGGAGTCGACGACGGCCAGTGTTGCGGTATTCGGTTCGATGAATAGCATCGCGGTGTACTCGTAACCGATTGCGTTGCCTACGGTTTGGGTCAACGCGGCAGCAGCCAGAAACGCCGAGACCAGCATCACGTTCTCGACCTTGCGGGCGGCCAACGCGGCCGCGAGCGCGACGGCGTCGCCGGGATCGGTCCATGTCACTCCGATCGACGTCAGCTGGTAACCGGCTGCCGTGGCGCTTTCGCGAGTACCCAGGACGGCGGCGATCAACTGGTCGGGGCCGCTGAGCGTTGCCGGGTGCCTACCGACGTCGACGGCAAAGTGGTCCTCCTCGACGGTGACGCCGTCGGCGTTCTCCCCTTCGACGAGCACCATGCGGATCGTCGCGGGGGCCATCGATACCCCGAGGACGATGTCCAATATTCCTCCAGGTCCTTCGCTGCCTGGCAGCGGTGGTGTGTTTTTCCGGCGGGGCGATATTTGGATCTATTTCGTCGCAGCGGCCCGCGGTGTTACATCACACGCGACGGCCCGCTAGGACGCGTCGTCGTCGCCGTTGCCCAGTAGCTTCTCGGGATCGTGAAAAAGGTTGACACGGGGCTGCCCCCGCTCGAGATGCGGAGGGGGAATCCATTCTGTGCGACCGTCGTTGCGCTTGCGCGTCTGCCAGCCACCAGGTTGAACAATCGAATC